>DASZJG010000001.1:0-1511 GCA_035948315.1 Pseudonocardiaceae bacterium
GAGGAGCTCGGCTTCGTCGGCACCATCACCATCGTCGCGCTGCTCTTCATCGTCGTCGTCCGCGCGGCGCGGATCGCCGTCCGGACCGACGACCTGTTCGGCGTGCTGATCGCCTCCGGCGTGGCGATCTGGTTCGCGTTCCAGTCGTTCGTGAACATCGGCATGACGATCGGCATCATGCCCATCACCGGCCTGCCGCTGCCGTTCGTCTCCTACGGTGGCTCGGCGATCTTCGCCGACATGATCGCCATCGGCATGCTCCAGTCCGTCCGCCGCCACCACAGCGTCTTCACTGACTAGCGCCCCGTAACTGACGCCGCCGACCAGCAGGTGCCGCCGCTCGCGGCCGCGTGCCGTCCAGCCTTACGCAGTCGAGGACAAGATGACTGTGGTCACGTTCGTGGCGCCGATCCCGGTGACGCTGGCGCCCGGGAACTGAGCCACCGATTCGATGTTGCCCTTGAAACCGTGACCGGTGAACTGGATAATCGCCCCCTTCTGGGCGCCCTGGCTGACCAACGAGTTGCTCGTGACGGTAAAACCGGCCTGCGGCAGCGCCGTGGCGTAGAAACGCGCCACGTCCGCGGGGACAACCAAGCCGAAGACCACGAGGAGCGACGAGCCGCCCGAAACGTTCTCGCCGATCTTCGCCGCGGCCGGAACCGGGAAGCTGCCGACCTTCCCCTTGACCGTAATCATGCGGCTCGCGATCGGCGGTCCGGTCGTCGGCACGGCGGACGATACAACTGGGGCCGCGCTCCGGCTCGGCGTGGCCGAACCCGTGGCGGCCGGACTCGTGGAGGCCGAGCTGGCCGACGGGGTCCCGGCCGAGCACGCGGCCACGGACAGGGTGGCCACGCAGGCGGTCAGGGCCAGCGCGGCAGAGCGGTACTTGTTCATCGGATTCCTTCACTCGGTCCAGAAGTCACAGGTGCCCACCCTAAACGCCCCCACGATCAAGCGAGCCCACTTTGACCGGGAGCGCGCGCCAGCGATCCGCTGCGCGGCGGTGTCACCACGGTCCGTTCGGATACTGTACTTAAATGCCTGTTGACTCTGTCTACCCAGCGCTCGAGCCGCTGCTGCCGCGCGTGCGCAAGCCGATCCAGTACGTCGGCGGCGAGGTGGGCTCGGTCACCAAGGACTGGGACAGCGCCGACGTCCGGTGGGCGCTGTGCTATCCGGACGCCTACGAGGTCGGGCTGCCCAACCAGGGCGTCCAGATCCTCTACGAGGTCCTGAACGAGCGCGAGGGCGTGCTCGCCGAGCGCACCTACACCGTGTGGCCCGACCTCGAGGCCCTCATGCGCGAGCATGGCGTGCCCCAGTTCACGGTGGACGCGCACCGGCCGGTCAGTGCCTTCGACGCGCTCGGCTTCAGCTTCGCGACCGAGATGGCCTATACAAACCTCCTCACCGTGCTCGACCTGGCGGGGATCCCTCTTTTTTCTGCCGAACGGACCCTGGCTCACCCTCTGGTCATCGCCGGGGGCCACGCGGCGTTCAACCCC
>DASZJG010000002.1:0-138355 GCA_035948315.1 Pseudonocardiaceae bacterium
GTCCGACTGCTCATCCGCAGCCTTCTGACCAGGCAGGATGGGCTGGCCGGCATCCTCGGAGGCTGGCTCGCCTTCTTGCTGCACGCGGGCCTCCTGCGACCGGGTCCGTGCGACGTTTTAGGGGGCAAGGTCACACTCGCAGAGGCCCTCGCGGGACCGCTGTGAGGTGACGCATGGTCCACACTAGTGGCGTAACGAGGACGACTTATCTGCCCATCGCTTCCGCAGGGCAGCACAGACGAGTGAGGACCCGTGGAATTCGACGTCACGATCGAGATCCCGAAAGGACAGCGCAACAAGTACGAGGTGGACCACAAAACGGGCCGCATTCGACTGGACCGCACGCTGTTCACGGCCACGATGTATCCCGCCGACTACGGGTTCATCGATGACACCCTCGGTCAGGACGGCGACCCACTGGACTGCTTGGTCCTGGTGCAGGAGCCGACCTTCCCCGGATGTCTCATCCGAGCCCGCGCGATCGGGATGTTCCGGATGACCGACGAGAAGGGGCCCGACGACAAGGTCATCGCGGTGCCCAGTGATGATCCGCGGCAGGAGCACCTGCGCGACATCCACCACCTCAACGAGTTCTACCGGCTGGAGATCCAGCACTTCTTCGAGGTCTACAAGGACCTGGAGCCCGGTAAGAGCGTCGAGGGCGCGACCTGGGCCGGACGGATCGAGGCCGAGGCGGAGATCGTCAAGTCCTACCGGCGGGCCGAGGAGCACGCCGAGCACGAGGAGCACTGAGCCGAGCCCGTCGGTCGCGAGCCGTTCTCTCGCGACCGACGGGGCGGGAAATCAGGCCCAGCCGGGCATCGGGTAGCCGGCGAGGAGTTCGCGGATCTCGGCGGCGATGGTGTCCAGGGCGGCTTCGTCGCCCTTGTCACCGGCCGTGACCGCACGGTCGAACCATTCGGCGAGCTTGGGCATGTCGTCGACGCCGAGGCCGCGGGTGGTGATGGCGGGGGTGCCGAGCCGGACGCCGGACGGGTCGAACGGCTTGCGCGGGTCGAACGGGACGGTGTTGTAGTTCAGTTCGATGCCGGCGCGGTCCAGCGCCTTGGCGGCCGGTTTGCCGGCGATGCCCTTGTTGGTCAGGTCGAGCAGGATCAGGTGGTTGTCGGTGCCACCGGAGACCAGGTCGTAGCCGCGTTCGGTGAGCGCGGCGGCCAGGGCCTTGGCGTTGGCGACGACCGCGTGCGCGTAGTCGCGGAACGCCGGCTGGGACGCTTCGTGCAGCGCGACCGCGATGGCCGCGGTGGTGTGGTTGTGCGGGCCGCCCTGTAGGCCGGGGAACACGGCCTTGTCCAGGGCTTTCGCCTGCTCCGCGTCGGACATCAGCATGGCGCCGCGCGGGCCGCGCAGGGTCTTGTGCGTGGTCGTGGAGATGACCTGGGCGTGGCCGACCGGGGACGGGTGCGCGCCGCCTGCGATCAGGCCGGCGATGTGGGCGATGTCGGCGACGAGCAGCGAGCCGGCTTCGCGGGCGATCTCGGCGAAGGCCGGGAAGTCGATGGTGCGCGGAATCGCGGTGCCGCCGCATAAGATCAGCTTGGGTCGTTCGCTCAGCGCGAGGTCGCGGACCTCGTCCATGTCGACCCGGCCGGTGTCCTTGCGCACGCCGTACTGGACGGAGTGGAACCACTTGCCGGTCGCGGACACGCTCCAGCCGTGCGTGAGGTGACCGCCTGCGGGCAGCGCCATGCCCATGATGGTGTCGCCGGGCGCGGCGAAGGCGAGGTAGACGGCGAGGTTGGCCGGCGAGCCGGAGTAGGGCTGGACGTTGGCGTGGTCGGCGCCGAACAGTGCCTTGGCGCGCTCGACGGCGAGCAGTTCCAGCGGGTCGATGACCTGCTGGCCCTCGTAGTAGCGCTTGCCGGCGTAGCCCTCGGAGTACTTGTTGGTGAGCACCGTGCCGGTCGCTTCGAGGACCGCGGTGGACACGTAGTTCTCGGACGGGATCAGCCGGATCTTCTCGAACTGCCGGCGCGCCTCGGCGCTGACCAGTTCGGCGACCTGGGGGTCGGTCTGGGCGAGGTGCGGGGTAGCTGGCTCGTGCATGCAAAGCCTCCTGGCCGGTAGGGGTCTGGGCACCCAGGCGTACGGTGCCCGCCGGTCTCGCTCGCTCCCCGGTGGTCAGTTCCACCCGATCACGCCAGTCGCGTCGCCCTCACCCTAGCCGACCAGGCCCGGAATCTCGGTGGGCGGTCATGCCACCTGGCCGGGTACAGATTGGGTACAAAACGCGGCGTCAACCAGGGAGCGAGTGCGGTCCACTGCGTCCGGCCAATACCCGACGTAGGTGTTCAGTGTGATGGTCGGAGTGGTGTGCCCCATGGCAAGCTGCACTGTCTTGACGTTGGCGCCGCCGAAGATCAGCACAGTCGCGAAGTAGTGCCGCAGCGCGCGCAGGTTGATAGCCCCTGACAGCCCGGTCTCTGCGATCATCGCGGACCAGACCTGCCACCACCACGACGGGCGTACGAGCTGACCGCCCTCGTTGACGAAGATCGGGCTTGCCATCCGGCGTACTGGCCTCGCAGGGTCGGTGTCGTCGCTGACCTCGATCGAGACGCCCGGTACCGCCGCCTCGTGGGCGACCAGGGCAGACCTCACGATCTCCGGCATCTCCACCGTACGGACGCTGGTCTTGGTCTTGGTCGGCCCAAAGTACGGCCCTCGCCCCGCCGACACCTTGAGTTGGCGTCGAACCCGGATCTCTCGCTGCTCAAAGTCGATGTCGTCCCACTCCAGACCGAAGATCTCACCCGTCCGGAGCCCGCAGCCCGCAGCCCGCAGCGACGAACGCCACCGCCCGATACCGCTCAGGCACCGTGTCCGCGATCAGCCGCACCTGATCAGCAGTTGGTAGGACGTATTCGGTGTCAGCGATCTCCGGCAGCCGGATACCCACGCACGGCGACACGCCGATCACCTTGTCGATCACCGCGCGCGCGAACATCGGTGCGAGGACACCGCTGTAGATCGTGCACACCGTCACCGACGACAGCGTGGCGACTCGATCTTTGACCCATCCCTGAACGTGTGAGCTGCGGATGCTGGCCAGCGGCCGACGCGGACCCAGTACGGGCACGATGTGCAGCCGAAGGACGCTTTCGACACGGGCGGCAGTGGCGACCCGATGTAGCTGTTGGTTGCGCCATCCCTCCGCATACTCGGCGATACTGATCTTGCCTGCACGAGGATCGATGTACTGGCCGCGCGAGATATCCGCCTGCATGTTCGCGTCGTGCCGGTCCGCGTCCGCCTTGCGCTCGAACAGCTCCGCGCGAGGTTCACCGGTCTCAGGGTCGCTCCAACGAACGCGCCACCGCTTGCCGCGACCGTGCCGTTTGGACTTCAGCCGCTCCCCCGTAACCGGATCACGTTTCCGCAGGTACCACAGGTCATCAACTGCCATCACGCCACCGCCAGCAACCGCTGATCGGCCCGTGTGGATGGTCGTTGGCGCTGGGTCTCGGCGATGACAGCCGCGTACTCCCGTTCCGCGTCGGAGCGGTAGCCGACTCCGGTCATGGACCAGTCGTTGATCACGGTCACCGTGTCCGTGTCCTCGATGCCGAGTTCGGCGAGGTGCGCGGCGAGGCGATGTTCCGCCCTGGTCTGCCGGATGGCGGAGAAGGTGATCGAGTAGCGGCGGGACTTGGTCAGGAAGTGGCCCCGGAACCCGAGCATGTGCGCCCAGCTCCGCAACTTCAGCCCCGCAAGCTCCGGGACACCCCCGAGCCGCCAGCAGGTCCGCATCATCTGCCGGTGATGCTCGCTGACCGTCAGGGACTCGATGTGCTCAGCGGACCGGATACGGGTGTCCGCGCCGGTCGTCACCCCAGTGTCCTTGGTGGCGTACTTGGCGATGTAGCCCGCCACCCGAGCGTCCCGGACCCGCTGCTCGGGATCGTCCGAGGTGCCCGCCTCGATCGGTTCCACGTCGACCTGATCACCCCACCCGAGGGTGCGCACGCCGATCTCGGGGTTGTCCGGAGTGGACACCTCGACCGACCGGGCCGCGTAGCGGATGGCGACGGTCAGCAGCTCCGCCGTGACAGCGGCCGGAGGCAACGTGTCCGGGCCGTCCGGTCCGTCGATGCGGATCACCGCGTGGAAGTGGACCAGGCCGCGTCGCTGGTACTCAGCGACCTTGGCGTAGGAGACGCGAAGGTGGTCCTTGAGGTCGGCCGGGGGGATGCCCAGCGCAGCGGCGAGGGTGCGGCCCACGGTGATGGTGAACCGGCGCCACAGCTCTGTCGAATGCGCCTGCCACAGCACCGCACCCACGTAGTCGTACGTGCTGGGGTCGGCCGGGGAACCGAGCCGGGAGTCATGCTCGGAGTGCCACTCCCCGCACGAGCACGGCCGCGGGCGACCCGAGCGCGTCACCGGGCGACCATGTACCGGGCCGAACGACGGAGCGGTCAGCGTCGCGAACACGCGCACATGCTCGGTCACGGTCTCCGGCACGCCCTTGCCACCGGTCAGGCCGGAGCGGACCAAGTGGAAGGTGTCGGCGGCGTAGCGAGCGGCGCAGGCCGGGCAGACCGAGGCACGCCGGTTGCCGCACGCGGTGAAGATCGACCCTTCCGTCTCGCCATGTCGGACACCGGCCGCGTCCTGGGCAGCCCAGGCGCCCGCGAGCCGGACAGGCTTGGCGCAGCCGCCGGTGGCCTGGACCTTGGCCCGCCAGTCGCGGAATCCAGCCGAGCGGATCAGGTGGGACAGGCGCTGATCAGAGTCCGCCAAGACGGTGACCAAGGCCGTTGCGCGGGTCGCCATCGGCTCAGCCCCCACAGCACATGCAGAGCAGCGGAGCACCGTCGGTGCCGCTGATCGACCCGTCGTCGAACATCACGCAGGTGCCCCAGCAGTCGCGGCACTGTTTCGGCCCAGGCTCCACGTGCGGGCGGCGTCGGCGCTCAGCAGCGAGCCATCGCTTGATCGAGAAGGCCCGCCAGTAGCCGACGATGCTGCGTGTGTCCCGTTGCGCGACGTGCGCATCCCACTCGGCCGGGGTCAGCTCCAGGTCGAACGTGATCACGTTCTGCGCGTAGTCCGGCAGGTCTCCGAACTCGCACTCGCCGTACGGGTCCAACGTCATCGGGTTCTCGTCGGAGAACCGGAACGAGTCCGGAATCCTCACGTAAGGCTTGTCGTCCAGTACCGCAAACGCACCCATGGTTCGCTCCCTGATCGTCTATCCCGGCAGGTGGCGCCAAAGCTGGCTATGCAGGTCGCCAGCGTGTCTAGCCTGAGAATAGACCTGACTAATCAGGAAGTCAATCGTGTCGAGCAAGACGACAACTTGTCTAAGCAGGTAGGCTCACGACATGCAGCCGATCAATCCAGATGACCCACGTAGTCCGTACGTCAAGATCGCGGCGAGCATCCGAGCCGCGATCCTCTCTGGCGAGCTTGAGCCCGAGGCGCAGTTGCCAACGGGAGACGAGCTCGCCAAGTTCTTCGGCGTGACCCGCGCAACTGTGGGGAACGCGATTCGCATACTGCGCGATGAGGGCTTTGTGCAGAGCCGCCCTGGCGGGGGTGTGTACGTCACTGGGCAGGCAAGCCTTCCAGTCCCGGAAGGACAGACGCATCCGCTCGCTGGACTCGGAGCCTTCTTGCATGAGGCGGGGCACCTAAAGAACTTGCCGCGCGCTGGTTGGCTCCTTCTGGGCATCCGGCAGCCTGAGAGCGTTGCCGAGCACTCGTTCCGCGTCGGCATCGTTGGGCTGGTGCTTGCCACCATGGAGGGTGCCGAGCCGGGTCGAACTGCCGCCCTGTGTCTCATGCATGACGTGCACGAGGCTCGAATCGGCGACGTGCCCTCGGTTGGCCGAGCTTATGTCACCACGGCCGTCCCACAAGTCATAACCGCCCACCAGACGGCAGCGCTGCCAGATGAAGCGGCGTCCATGCTTCAGGGATTGACCGCCGAGTACGAGGACGCGGAGACGCTGGAGTCCAAAGTGGCCCATGACGCCGACAAGATCGAGACGCTGCTTCAAGCGACGGAATACGCAACCCAGGGCTATGGCAGCGAACCATGGGAAGACACCTCGATCCAAGCCCTGCGGACTGAGTCGGGGAAGCAGCTTGCCCAGGCCATCACCACGACCGATCCGCGTGGCTGGTGGATGAGCTTTGCATCGAGCTACCACGAACTCAGGGCAACTACCCGCGCCAGGCAAGGGCTCAAGCCCTGATCATGGGACACCAGGCGACGTTGACCCAGTGGCTGCTTGGTAGCCGTCGTCATCAGGCCACAGTCATCGGTGAGGACTTTCTCTACTTGTTCAAGGCGGCCCCTCCGGGGGCCGCTGCCCGCTGTGCCCCAGCCGCCGCGCCAGCGGGACATGCGGCCTGGCGGCCGTTCCCGCGCGCGGCGGCCACGGGCAGGGCAGCGGCCCAGGAACCACGGAGGGGACCGCAGAACAGAGATATGTCCTCGCCGGACAGGCAGATCAACAGGATGCCAGGAACAGCGCAGGCTGCGGTTCGCTCGGTGCCGATGCCATCCCGCCGACCTCCCGGAGGGCTATCACGTCGCAACCCGGGGTGCAGGGCCGGCGTTTAAACGTATCGAGACGTCGAGGGCTGCACCCCGGAACACGACGTGATCGGGCTGCGCCAGGTCGACGGGATGGCATGCAAGGCCCCTCACTTGTGGGGACAAGATCACCCCCGACCCGGGTACAAATCCGGTACAACCGGGACTGACGAACGACCACAAACGACGATGACCGACCGAAGTAACCGCGCAGGTCAGAGCCATGATCGTCCGAACGGCCGCAGGTCACGTGACCTCGGGCGTGAGTTCCACCCGATCACGCCAGTCGCGTCGTGCTCACCCTAGCCGACCAGGCCCGGAATCTCGGTGGGTGTGTCCGCGATCGAGTTCGGCGAGCCTGCGGCGCAGGTGGGTCTGCTCGGCCGCGTTGTCGGTGGCGTCGAGCGCGGCCTGGTATGCCTGCGCCGCTTCGTTCCGCCAGCCGAGCCGACGCAGCAGGTCGGCGCGAATGGCGTGGTAGAGGTGATAGCTGTCCAGCGCCAGTTCGTCCACAATGGCCAGTCCGTCGGCCGGACCGGCGAGTTCGGCGACGGCGACGGCTCGGTTGAGCGCGACGATCGCGGTCGGTGTGTGGGCGAGCAGTTGGTCGTAGAGGGCGACGATCTGCGACCAGTCGGTCTCCTGCGCGCTGCGCGCGTCGCTGTGCACGGCGTTGATCGCGGCCTGGATCTGGTACGGGCCGGGCTGGTCGCGGCGCAGGCAGGCGCGCACGATCGCCTGACCCTCCGCGATCAGGTCCCGATCCCAGCGCGATCTGTCCTGTTCGGACAGTGGGACGAGTTCGCCCGCCGGGCCGGTGCGGACGGCTTGGCGGGCGCTGCTGAGCAGCATCAGCGCCAGCAGGCCGTACGCCTCCGGCTCGTCCGGCATCAGTTCGACCAGCAGCCGGGCCAGCCGGATCGCCTCGGCACACAGGTCGGCGCGCACCAGGTCGGTGCCGGAACTGGCCGCGTAGCCCTCGTTGAAGATCAGGTAGACGACGGTGAGCACCGCGCGCAGGCGGTCCGGCAGCTCGGCCTCGCTGGGCACCCGGTAGGGAATGCGCGCGTCGCGGATCTTTCCCTTGGCGCGCACGATCCGCTGCGCCATGGTCGCCTCGGACACCAGGAACGCGCGCGCGATCTCCGGCGTGGTCAGGCCGCCGAGCAGGCGCAGGGTCAGGGCGACCCGCGCGCCGGTGGCCAGCGCCGGATGGCAGCAGGTGAAGATCAGTCGTAACCGGTCGTCCCGCACGGCACTGTCCTCCTCCGGCTCGTCCAGCGCGGTGATCAGCTGCGCGTTGGCGTGCTTGTCCGCGCGCACGGCATCGCGGCGCAGCCCGTCGATGGCGCGGTTGCGCGCGGTGGTGATGATCCAGCCGGCCGGGCTGGGCGGGATCCCGTCGACCGGCCAGCGGCGCAGGGCAGCGGTGAACGCGTCCTGGACGGCCTCCTCGGCGATGTCGATATCGCCGAAGACGCGGACCAGCACGGCCACCGCGCGCCCGTATTCCTGCCGGAAAACGGCACCGACGTCGTCGGCGGAAACCGGCATCTACTCGACTTCGCCCTCGAACGGCCGGACCTCGACGGTCAGCCCGACGATGATCTTGGCGAGCCGACCGCCCCAGCGCAGCGCCTCGTCGAGGTCGGCGGCCCTGATGATGCTGAATCCGGCGATGTACTCCTTGCCCTCGACGTAGGGACCGTCGATGGTGAGCACGTCCTCGCCCTTGACCTTGAGCACGGTGGCCGTGCTCGGCGCGCTCAGGCCGCCGGAGAAGACCCAGGCGCCCACCTGCCTCATCTCGTCGTTCAGCTCGTCGAGCTGGTGCATGATCGATTCGAGGGCTTCCGGCGACGGCGTCGGACCCTGGTTCTGGTCCTGGTAGATGCTGAGCAGGTAGCGCTTCATGGTCCTCATCCTCCGGTATTCGCTCGCTGTCCATACGAAGGGCACCGCACCGAATCGACAGAGTCCGACCATGATTTTTCTACGACTTTTGTTGCGCGAACAAGCGAAATGCCACCCGGTAGGGTGACCCGCATGCCGCCTGAGCGTCCAGCCGACTACGGTCCTCGCCCGCTCGACCTGGATACGCCGAACGCGGCCCGCCTTTACGACTGCTTTCTCGGCGGCGCGCACAACACGGCGACCGATCGCAAGGTGGCCAAGGAATTCGCGACCATGGCCCCGCACTGGACGCTCGGCGCGCGGCTGAACCGCTCGTTCCTGCGGCATGCCGTGCGGTTCATGACCGAGCAGGGCATCGACCAGTTCCTCGATCTCGGCTCCGGCATACCAACTGTGGGCAATGTGCACGAGATCGCGCAGCAGGCCAATCCCGAGGCCCGCGTGGTGTACGTCGACTACGAACCGGTCGCCTTCGGCGCCGCGCACGAGATGTTGGCGAACAATCCGAATGCCACCATTCTGCACGCTGATCTACGCGAACCCGATGTCGTGCTGAACCATCCAGAAACGCAGGAATTACTGGACTTCTCCCGGCCGGTCGGTTTGTTGATCGTCGGCGTACTGCTTTTCCTGCCGCCCGAAGATCGAGTGGGCGAGGTCGTCGCGACCTATCGCGATCGGCTGGCGCCCGGGAGTTTCCTGGCCATCTCCCAGGCCAGCCACGAGAACGTGACCCCGGACGTCTCCGCCGAGATCGACCGGGTGATCGCCACCTACCGCAGTGTCAACGAACAGCTGACCCTGCGGTCCAAAGCGGAAATCGAAGGCTGGTTCGCGGAAACCGACCTGGTCGAGCCCGGTCTGGTGCCCTACCCGGACTGGCGCTTCGACGACGAGCGACTCACCGAGACGGAACTGGCCTGCCGCTTCGGCTATGTCGGCGTCGGCCGCAAGCAGTAGACAGACTTCCTATTCGGCCACCCCGGCGCGGCTCGGGCGAGCCGTTCCGGTCGGCGGACCACATCGCGGCAGGATTCGGGCGAGGCCCGCATACCTCGGCCATGCCCGCCACCCCGCGAGACGAGCGCCGGCCCGTCGACGATGACGTGCCTTCCGTGTCTTCGGCACGAACCGAACCCCAGACGGTTCGTGCCTCGCTCTGCGATGGATCCGCCGACCGCTCAGCGACGGCGCTGGTTATAGATCTAGTGGCCGTCGATGTCATCTCGATGACAGCTCGCTGACGCTGCTCGGCAGCGGGTAGAAAGGTGGTCAGACAGCGATGAGT
Source organism: Pseudonocardiaceae bacterium (assembly GCA_035948315.1). Lineage (GTDB taxonomy): Bacteria > Actinomycetota > Actinomycetes > Mycobacteriales > Pseudonocardiaceae > CAJCJE01. The sequence goes on from DASZJG010000002.1 coordinate 9,771, forward strand.
CGGCGCGGTCCGCGGAGTCACCTACAGCGAAACGCGATTTCAACGCACCAGGAAGGCTCGCCCATGACCAGCACCGCACCGACCATCGCATCGACCCTGCGCATCCCGGACGGGGAGCTGTACTACGAACTGCGCGGCTCCGGTCCGCTCGTGGTGCTGGTCGGCGCCCCGATGGACGCTCGCCCGTTCACCGGTGTGGCCGAACTGCTCGCCACCGACCACCTCGTGCTGACCACCGACCCGCGCGGCATCAACCGCAGCAGGCTCGACGACCCGGACACCGACGCCACCCTCGACCTGCGCGCCGACGACCTGGCGAGGCTGATCCGGCACGTCGACGCGGGCCCGGCCGTGGTGCTCGGCTCCAGCGGCGGCGCGGTCAGCGTGCTGGCCCTCACGCAGGCGCACCCCGACCTGGTGCACACGGTCATCGCGCACGAGCCGCCGCTCAACGAACTGCTGCCCGACCGGGACGAGTTGCGCGCCGGGTTCGACGAGGTGATGGCGATGAACCTGGGCGGCGACGCGCGCGGTGCGTTCCGGCTGTTCCTCAAGCTGATCAACCTGCCGCTGCCCGAGCCCGTGATCCAGGCGATGTTCCCGGACGACCGGCCCGCGCAGGACGTCGCCGACGACCGCTTCCAGCACGAGCACATGATGCGGCCGACCCTGGAGTGGCTGCCCGACGCGGCCGCGCTCAAGGCCGCGTCCAGCCGGGTCCTGGTCGGCATCGGCGAGGAGTCGGCCGGTCAGTACTGCGATCGGACCTCGCGCGTCCTGGCCGGTCAGCTGGGTATCGAGCCGAGCATGTTCCCCGGCGGCCACATCGGCTTCGCGGACAACCCGGCCGCCTTCGCCGCGCGCCTGCGTGACGTACTCGCTGACCGCTGACGTAAAAAAGGGGCCGGCCCCTTCCCGGGCCGGATACTCCGGGAAGGGGCCGGCCAGGACAACCCGGTGACCACACAGGTCGCCCCGGCCAGGTGAGCCATCCCCTCGTACGGTCCGTCCCCCAGTACGGTTCGAGCTCACCCGACGTTCACGCTGCGACAAGCTTCGCCGAGGACGATGTCATCTCGATGACTGCTCGCTGACAGCTCGTCCGCGATCGACTTGATGGACCATGCCGCTCCGGTAGCTTCAAGGCGATTCGCTGACGTCGCAGCGTTACGGAGGGGCGAGGATGGCATTCAGGGTTCGTGGCACGACGCTGCCGGACCGGGAAAACCGCACGCTGGTGATCGACGGCGATCGCCTGCATGTCGACGACCACTCGACCGTCGAGCTCGTCAGCGACGGCGGCTGGATCCTCCCCGGTCTGGTCGATGCCCATACCCACCCCGGCTCGGAGAAACCCAACTCCGAGTACAGCGAAGCCAACCTGCGCCAACACCTCATCGAGCACCGCGACGCCGGCGTCCTGCTGGTCCGCGCTCCCGGCTCGGTCGAACACGTCCCCAGTTGGGTCGACGAGGACCCCGACCTCCCCAGGATCCACTCGGCGGGCCACTGGCTCGCCCAGCCCGGCACCTTCTTCGAGGGCGGGGGCCGCAAGCTCCCCTATGACCAACTGGTCGCGGCAGCTGTCGAGGAAGCCACGGCGTCCGGACGCTGGTGCAAGATCATCGGGGACTGGCACCCGGACAATCCGGCCGTGCCGACGGAGGTCCTGGCCGAGGTGGTCGTCGCCGTGCACGCGATCGGCGGCCGAGTCGCGGTACACGCCATGTCCGAGGAGGCTTGCCACAACTCGGTCATGGCCGGAGTCGACAGCATTGAACACGGTTCACACCTGGACCCGGGCTTGTTGGATCGGATGGCGGCCCAGGGCACGGCACTGGTGCCGACGCTGACGGCGGCGGCCGGTGCCACCGACCGGATGCGTGTGATGGAGCGGTCCGAGTTCGTCAACTGGATGCTCGCGGGCTGGGAGAAGGTGCTGCCCATCACGCGCAGCGCGCACGAGGCAGGCGTCATCGTGCTCGCCGGCACCGACAGCGTGCCCTTCGGGAAGATCACCACCGAGATCGACTGGTTGCGCAAGGCCGGGCTGCCCACGGAGGTCGCGGTCGGTGCAGCATCATGGACAGCGCGTGACTGGCTGGGCCTGACCGGTAGGATCGCTGACGGAGCACTCGCTGATCTGGTGATCTACGACGAGGATCCGCTCGCCGACCCTGGCGTTCTTGCCCATCCGAAGCGGATCATTCTCAAGGGGCGTGTCGTGGCCTGACACGCTCCACCACCGGGTGGAGGGGACTTGACAGCTGACCAGGAAGTTCCTGTCGACTTCGGCGTGCTCGGCCCACTCTCGGCCGAGGTCGCCGGGTCGCCGGTACCCCTGCAATCGGCCAAGACCCGCGTCGTCCTGGCCAGTCTGCTGCTGCGCCCGAACCGCACCGTGTCCATCGAAGAGCTGGTCGACCGGCTGTGGGACAACGACCCGCCCAGCGGGGCGCGCAACGCCACCCAGTCCTACGTCATGCGCCTACGCAAGGCGCTCGGCAGCGCCGGTTCGCTGATCAGCACCCAACCGGCCGGCTATCTGATCGAGGCGTCGGCCGACACCGTCGATCTCGGCCGTTTCCGAGCCAGGATCGCCGCCGCCGACCAGGCCCGGACGCGGGACATGCCGGTTGCCGAGGCCGAGGAACTCCGGGCTGCACTGGCCATCTGGCGCGGCACACCGCTGTCCGACGTCCCCTCGGAACTGCTGCACGTGCAGGAAGTCCAGCGGCTGGCCGAGGAGCGGCTCAGCGCCCTGGAACGCTTGATGGACGTCGAACTCTCCCTCGGCCGACACACCGACCTGATCGCCGAACTCTACGCACTCACCGAGGAGAACCGGCTCCGCGAACGGTTCTGGGGCCAGCTGATGCTCGCCCTCTACCGAGCCGACCGGCAGGCCGACGCCCTCAGCGCCTATCGCAAGGTCTCCAACCTCCTGCGCGAGGAACTGGGCATCGACCCCGGCGAAGGTCTCCGCGAGCTGCACCAACGCATCCTGGTCAGCAGCAAATCGCCGCGCGCGATACCTCCGCGCCGGCCGAAGCCGCCGACGGCGACGCCCTGGATGTCCCCGTTCCAGCTGCCGGCCGATGTGCCCGACTTCATCGGCCGGACCGACCTCATCGACCGCATCCGCGAACTCACCGTCGAGCGGGCCGAGGACGACCACTCGGCGCCGATCGTGGTGCTGTCCGGCCAGCCGGGGGCCGGCAAGACCGCGCTGGCCGTGCACGCCGCTCACCAGCTCAAACGGGACTACCCGGACGGCGCGCTCTGGGTCAACCTGCGCGGCTACTCGACGAGTCCGCCACTTGCCGCGACCGACGCGCTCGGCCGATTCCTGCGCGCACTCGGCGTCGCGGGCGAGCACATCCCGCACGAGGTCGACGAGCAGAGCACGCTGCTCCGCACGTTGTTGGCCGGCCGCAAGGTGATCATGGTGCTGGACAACGCGGCCAGCCCCGAACACGTGCGCCCGCTGCTGCCGGCGGAATCCTCCTGCGCCGTGCTGATCACCAGCCGCAACAACCTGCCGGGTCTGACCGCGCTCAACGGCGCGCGGCGGGTTCCGGTCGAGATGATCTCGTCAACCGAGGCGATCGCGCTGATCAGCAAGATCATCGGCGCTGGCCGGGCCGCCGAAGAACCCGATGCCGTCGCCGAACTCGCCATGACGTGTGGCTACCTCCCGCTGAGCCTGCGCATCGCCGCCACCAACCTCGCCATGACCGGCGGACTGACCGTGGCCGAGTACGTGACGGAACTGCGCTCCGGCAACCGCCTCGACGCGATGAAGGTCGAAGGTGACGACCAGGCCGCGGTCCGGCTCGCCTTCGACCTGTCCTACAGCACACTCAAACCCACGCTGTCCCACTTCTTCCGGATGCTCAGCCTGATCCCGGGCCCCGACTTCGAATCGCGCGCCGCGGCAGCGGTCAGCGAGGCCGAACCGGGCCAGGCCGCACGCATGTTGGCCGCGTTGGCGTCGGCCAACCTGATCGGCGACCACGGCTCCGGCCGCTACGCCTTCCACGACCTGATCAAGGAATTCGCCACCGAACGCGCGCAGGAACAGGAAACCACCGAGGAACGGCGACAGGCCCGCGAGCGACTCTTCGCGTTCTACCTGCGCTGGGCCAACTCCGCGTCACTGTTCGTCTACGCGCACTCGCACGCGGTCGCCCTGCCGGACATCGCACTGTCCGAACCCGAGCCGGACTGGTCGGACGCGGCCACCGCGATGGCGTGGCTCGAACGCGAGGCCGAGAACCTGGTGGCGATGACCTGCGCGACACCAACCGACGGACTACCGGTCTGGACGCTCGCCGACGCCATCGCCACCTACCTCTACCGCGGCCGGCATGACTCGATCTGGAAGTCGGCGTTCACCTCCGCACTGTCCGCCGCACAACGGTTCGGCAGCAAGGAGGCGCAGGCGTCCGCGCATCGGGGACTGGGCCGCATGTACCTGCAGCACAACGAGCAGGACACCGCGAAATGGCACATGGCCAAGGCCGTCGAGTTGTACCGGGAGGTGAGCGATCCGGTCAACGAGGCGCGAGCGCGCAACGGTCTGGTCGCGATGGCGGTGGACACCGGCCGCTTCGCGGAAGCGGTCGAACACACCAGGGAGTCGCTGCGTCTGGTCGGCCTCGACGCAGATCCGTCCGGCCGCACCATCTACCTGTTCAACCTCGGGCTGATGCTGATCCACTTCGGACGCACCACCGAAGGCGTCGCCGCCATCGAGGAGTCGCAGGAACTGGCCAGTGAACAGGACTACCTGCACGTCCGGGCACGGTGCGTCGGCGGCTTCGGCTTGCGCGATCTCTGGGCGGGCGAGCTCGGATCAGCGCTGGAGAACTTCGACCACGCGCTCGCCGAGTGGTCGAACGCCCGATCCACCGCCGGCTGGGTGGAGGTGCTGCGCAACATCGCCAACACCGCGCTGCTCGCCGGTTTCCCGGAAGCAGCCACCGAACTGGCCGATCGCGCGTTGCGGACCGCCCAGTACATCGACTGGCGGTGGGCGACGATCGGATCCCTGGTCGTACTCGGCAACGCGGCGTTGGCCCTCGACGAACTGGACGTCGCCGAGCGGCACTTCGCCCAGGCGCGTGAGATGACCGGCACGAATCGGAGCTACTGGGACTGGTCGATCGTCGCCGGGACCGCGGAGCTGCTGCGCAGGTCGGGCCGACCGGCGGAGGCGGCCGAACTGGCCGCGACCGGAATCGACGCCGAGCTGCCCCGCGAACGAGCCAAGATCCACACCGAGCTGGCCTTGGCACTGTTGGCGGTGGGAGATCATCGCGGCGCGATGGAACACGCACGGCAAGCCGAGTCGCTCGCCGGACAGCACGGCCACCGCCTGTATCAGGTCGGCGCCCTGCGCACGCTGGCCGACGCCTGCGAGGCCGCGGGCGACCGGGAGGGCGCCCGCGATGCGCGCGAACGCGCGGTCGGACTGAGCCGTCCGGCGCCCGCCGAGCTCGGGTCGAGGCTGCGCGCGCTCGTCGTCGCCCTCGAATCGTCCGAAGAGGACTGATCAGCGCGCGGTGTGTACCCGGTCGAAGTCCAGGTCCGTTCCCGGTGCGAGTACCTGCGTCACCGCGAACTCCGCCGCCGTGGACAGGTCCACGGCCAACGGTTCGACGCCGGTCACCTCGGCGACCTTCGCACATACCCAGGCCAGTTCCTCGGCCAGATCATCGAACGAGCCGGGACCGACCTTCTCGGCTTCGGTCCACGGGATCACCGAGCCGTCGATGGGTGCCGGTTCGTCGCTGTTGATCCGGACCTGTTGGTAGAGCGGAAGAATGTCGTCCCGGCTGCCGGCGATCGCGGTCAACCTGCTCTGCGCGGCCTCGGTCACCGCGCGGGACACCGCGACACCGGCGTCGAGGTGCGCGCCCCAACCGAGGCAGGTCAACGGGAACTCCTGACCCCACAGGGTCGCACCGAAACACGGCACGTCGAATCGGGATCGGACGCGCATGATGCGCAGCGTCGCGCCCGCTGACGTGATGCGCTCGATCAGTTCGGCACAACTCGGGTCCTCGACCGAATCCGGCTCGACGTACTCGGCGCGGGCGCCCCGCCGGGTGACCGCATCGCGCTCGATGATCTCGTACACGGCATGCAGGCACGCCTCGTGGTAGCTGTTACCGGAGGCCAGGCCGTTGCTGTGCCAGCGAAGGCCGGGCGGCGACCAGCCACGCAGACTCCTCGGCACGTTCACTCTCCTGGCCGGCACCGGCACGGCCGAGCCGCTGCACAGACCGACCGCGCCCACCCAGTCCAGCGGGGTGTCCTCGGACACCAGCCCGTCCGGCCCGGACAGCTGCTCGACCCGATAGGGCAACGCGAGTTCGGCGGTGGTGGCCTGCCGGTGCAGCACAGGAGGATGGCCGAACTCGGCGTGCCAGAGCTCCATCGACTCCATCGCCCCGGAGATCTTGGCCAGCAAAGGCGTCTGCCCCTTGCCCTGCGACACCGACAACGTACGGGCCATCGGCCGCACCGCCATCGCCACCGGCACACCGAGCACATCCAGCCCGGTGACATCCGCAACCCGCGTCACACCGTAGTCGAGCAGCAGCGGCTCGATCAGCTCCCAGGTCTGCTCAGGCAGCCGCACCCGATGCGTGCCGACGCGAAAAGCCTTGTCCGCCATGGCCTCAGCCAGTCCTCTCCGGGCCGACGGTCACGAACGACTTGTACAGGAAGAACATGCGCGCCGCGGTGATCGCCGCATCGATCGACACGAAGCCGCGATCGCGGGCCGCGGCAAGCACGGCGGCCTCGTCGGAACCGTCGACGCGCCACACTTCCGCGAGGTGCGTGCGCAGCACGGCCGGTTTCAGATGGTCGACGGTCTGCTTGTCGGCCCAGGACGCGATCTCGGCGTTGGCCACGGTCGCTTCGGCCACCACTCGCCGCGCCGTCGCATCCTCGACGAGGTCGGGCTGGTCGTCGAGGAGATCACGAGTCGGGCGAAGCGGCTCGTAGGAGCGGACCAGCATGCGCAGCAACGCCTGATCATCAGTGAGTTCGGCCACCTCCGCGCTGGTCAGCCAGTAGGCGCGGCCGGCACTCATCGACGATCTGAGCCCGCTCCGGGTAGCGATTGACAGGGCGCGTGCGGCCAGGTCGTCCGTGCGTCCGTCAGCTCCGTCGGTGCCGGTGATCACGCGGAGCACGAACCGTTCCCAGCGGGTCGGAAAGTCATCCAGATAAAGCTGCTGATAACGGACGACAGCGCTGTCACTGACCTCGATTTCGTCGACCGTTGAAATGGTGAACTCGGCCTGCCATTCGTCAATGTATCGATTGCGCCAGTCTCCGGAGCGCCACGAATCACCGGAGTGCTGCTCAGCCGGCAATTCGCCGCAGGCGATCTTCCGCAATGTGTCGACGGTGTCCATGACCTTGACATCGGCGACCTCCGGATGGGCGGTGACGAAATCGCACAACCGAGCCTGCGCGGCCAGGTTCACCGATCCGGCCTCCTCCGCCGCGACCCGGATGGCCCGCCATGATCTTTCCGTGTAGTGAATGTCCCGAGCGAGGTCGACAATCGACGCCGCGTCGGTTTCGTCGATCTCGCCGAGGCCCACCAACAGGTCCGCTGCGTGCCGAACAACGACCAGCGGCACGGTGAAGCTGCGGTAGTCCGGTGCGGGCCCGTGCGCGACGGCAACCTCGTCGTCGGCGTCGAGCACGCCGTCGCGATACATCCGGAACACCGTCCCGGTGCCGACCATGCCGTATTCGGCCAGTTCAGCGGCGCGCAACGCACCCATACTCGCGCAGCCGACCACCACGACACCGCCGGCGAGCAGAGCCAGGATCTCCTTGTGCCGGACCGACGCGCTCTGGTGGTAGTAGCCGTCGACGATCACCGCCAGGTCGCCGCGCACCAACCCCGACCGCAGCAGATCGCCGTGCGCGACCGGGGGATGCACGACCGACCTGGGCAGGATGCTCAGCACATCCTGCCCAGGCACTGTGGGACCGACAAAAATATGAACAGTCAAAGTTCCCCAGTTAGATTGTCGTTCCTATTCAGTGACTTTCGGGATAACCAACGATGATTTCCCCGTTGAGCCAATCGTCGAATACGTTGGCAAGCGCGAGCTGCTCCTTGGCCGCCCTGACGCGCTCAATCACCTCGTCCATGCACTTCCCCTTACCGCATTGACGAACCAGTTGTCGGTCGTGGACCAGTCAGTACTCCGGCAAAAAGCGGGTACACCCCAGTATCAGGCAAGCTGCAATATGCAGCCGACCAAGAGTCGAAAAAGGTTCGCGATGAAAGGTTGATCAGTTCGCCGTGACTGCCCCAACACCTCCCCTACCGAGGAACCCCACCGACAACTTACTGGCAACCATGCCCCAACGGGAACCCCCAACACAGCAATCTCGACAAACAGGACAAGATTCACCCAATCGGACCCTTGTCCACTATGGACTGCAAAGAAAATATGAAGGTCCTGTGTGGACAACCGAGTGGATCACTCGCGGCGCCCACCGCGCTCCCAGCGGTGCACCTCGACCTCGGCATCTTCGGGCAGGATGCCGCGCAGGCGCTCCGCAGCCTCGGCGGGCGCGAGGTCGACCGACCCGGCGAATCCCACGCTGAGCCCGGGGTCCTCGCCCAGCAGCAGGCCGGCGAACAGCCACTCCGACGCGGCGAGCCGCATGTCGTCGACCGGCCGGGCCGGCCAGCCGGCCCAGACGAAGGACGAAGTCGAGCCCGCGGCCGGTCGGGGGCGGTCCCACATCGTGCCGTCGACCAGCGGCGACATCGGCAGCACGGAGATCTCGCGGTACCAGCCTGCCTGCGCGTACGGCTCCTCGAAGGCGAACGCGTGCGCCATCTCCCCGTTGTCGACCTCGACGACGTGCACGCTTCCGGTGTGCTGTTCGCCGTCCGACGAGAGGGTCGGCCCGCGCGCGATCAGCCGGGGCAGCCAGCCGTCCATGTACGCCTGGTGTGCCTCGTCCCGGTCGTTGGGCCCGAAGTCGAACTTCTCGCCATCCCGGCCGTACACCACAAATCGCATCTGTCCCCCAATTCACGAATGCTTGTACTGCAACGGCTTCGACCCACGTGCGGCTGACGCGCGGCATCGCCCCGAGCGACGATCGCGCGGGGCGCGGCCGGCGACCCACCCGGATGAGTGGGAGGTCACCACGGTCATGTGGCAAGGGGCGGTGTCAGAGCCAGATTTCGCTGTTGCGCATGACCGACACCTCCCCACCGACTCGACTACGTGGCGTGGCGTACTCGGCCAACTGGGTACTCTTGCCATGGTCCCCCAGAAGGCGGTCACCGTGAGCGTCATTTCGGTTACCGTGTCGACACGGGCCACGCTCAGCGCGTGACCTTACCTTCCTAGTGTGGGGGCCACCGTGCTCACGTGGTTAGCCCGGCCGACCCGCTCGATACGCGCGTGGGAGCTATGGTCGGCGCCGATCCGGGTACGCCGTTACGTCCTCGCCGTAGAGCTGTTGGTCCTGCTCACCACCGTCGGCAGCACGATGCTGATGCCGATCCACCGCTCCGACTGGCTGGTGTTCGGCGTCCTCGCCGCCTGCACCGTCGCGCACATCGAACTGACCCGCGGCATCGAACGCACCCGAAGCGCGACCACGGGCGCCAGCCCCTACATGAACACCGACGCGGTGTGGTGCGTCGCGGCCGTTCTCGCGCTGCCCACGGGTTTGGCCTGCGCCATCGTGACATTGGCCTTCGTCTGGTCGTGGCTGCGCGTGATGCGCGGCAGGCGCCCGCTGTACCGCTGGGTGTTCAGCGGCGCGACCGTCCTGCTGGCCACCCAGGTCGCGGCCGCGATCGTGCTGATCGGTCCCGGCCACCACCCCGGCGTGACGGCCACCGCGCTCGGCCTCGGTGTGGCGGCGGCAGCGGGCGCGCTGCGCTGGTTCATCAACTTCGCGCTGGTCGTCGGGGCCATCGTGATCTCGTCGCCGAACATCCGCGCCGCGCAGATCTTCGACGGCATCGGTGAACGCGTGCTGGAGATCGGCGCGTTCGCACTGGGCGTGGTCGCCGCGTATCTCGCGCTGAACCAACCGGTGCTGTTGATCTGTATCGCGCTCGGCGTGCTGGCCATGCATCGCAGCGTGTTGCTCGCCCAACTGCGCAAGGACGCGCACACCGACGGCAAGACCGGGCTGCATACCGCGAACTGGTGGCACGATCTGGCGCACAGCGCGTTCGAACGAGCCCGGGCCGCGAACGATGTCGCGCTGGCCGTGTTGATCCTCGACCTCGACCATTTCAAGGACCTCAACGACACCTACGGCCACCTGGCCGGCGACGAAGTCCTGCGCGCGGTCGGGCAGATGCTGCGGGCCGAGGTCCGCGACCACGACCAGGTTGGCCGCTGGGGTGGCGAGGAGTTCGCGATCCTGCTGGTCGGCGTCGACGAGTCCGAACTGCGTGGCGTCGCCGAACGAATCCGGCTCCGCATCCACGACATGACCGTCACGATCACCGGTCTGGACGGCCCGACAATCGTCGGCGACCTCGCCGTGTCCATCGGCGGCGCCCGCTATCCGGCACCGGGCGTCACCGCGCTGGACGAACTGCTCCTCGCCGCCGACGGCGCGCTCTATCAAGCGAAACAACGCGGTCGCAACCGTTTCTGCCTCAACGCCGATCCGGCAACCGGCCATTCCTGAGTCGGCGCCGGCCCTTCAGCTCACTGCTATGGCGACGATGGCGAACGCACACAGCCCGAGGCCGAGCCGTTGCACCCGGCCGAACCGCTCGCCGAGCACGGTCCTGGCCAACAGCACGGTGACTCCGGGATACAGCGAGGTCAGGACGGCGACCGTGGCCAGTAGCCCGAACCGGGTGGCGTAGTAGTAGGCGAGCGTGGCCGCCGTGCCGGCGAGGCCGGCCAGCACCGGGGCGAGCGCGGTGCGGGCGGTGAAATCCAGTCGGGTCCGAGTGGCCAGGGCGGCCCCGCAGATCACCAGCATCGAACCGATCTGCTCGGTGGCGACCGGCCACAGTCCGCTGCCCGTGCCGGTCTGGGCGAGTGCCACGAACATCAGCCCGAACGCCGCGCCGGCCAGCAGTCCGTCGAGCAGTCCGGACCGCTCGCCGGTCCGCCGCGGCCCGTCGGCGCTGGTCGCCACCAGGGCGATCGCGGGCAGCGCCACCAGGACTCCGGCCGCCGCCCACCACCCGGGACGTTCACCGGTGGCCAGTCCGACCAGAACCGGAAGGACCGCCGCGCCGACCGCGGACACCGGTCCGACCACGGTCATCCGACCGCGCGCGAGGCCCCGGTAGAGCGCCAGCGAGCCGACTCCGCCACCCAGCCCGCCGACCAGGCCCCACACCACCGCCGACACGCTCGGCCCGGTGCCCGGAACCACCATCAGCACGATCCAGATCAGGGCGGTCGAACAGACCGAGCCGACCACGTTGACCGCGAGCGAGCCGGCCTTCCGAGCGGCAAGGCCGCCGGTGAAATCCGAGCCGCCGTAGAGCACTGCGGCGAGCAGTCCCAACAGAATTGCCATGATGCGCCCCCTTGGTTCGCTTGCTGTCCTGACAACACCGTCCCGCACGGCGGTCCTGCGGGTAAGGTCCGTTCCGATGGCAGGATCCAGTACCAATTCCGCGCCGCTCGTCGAGCTGCGCCGCGACGCGGGCATCCCGCTGCACCGCCAGATCGAGACGACGATCCGCGATGCGATCCGTGCCGGCACGCTGCGCCGTGGCGCGCTGCTACCGCCGACCCGGGTGCTCGCCGCGGACCTCGGCGTGTCCCGGGGTGTCGTGGTCGAGGCGTACCAGCAGCTCACCGCGGAGGGGTACCTGACCAGCAGGGCAGGCGGGTACACCGAGGTCGCGGTCGGCCCCGCCGCGCAACCGGTCGCCGTGGACAAGGCCCGGCCCGCGCCGGCCCGGATCGACCTCAGTTACGGCCGCGCCGACGTGTCCAGTTTCCCGAGGGCGGCCTGGCTGCGCTCCATTCGCGGCGTGCTCAACGACGCGCCGAACGAGCTGTTCGGCTATCTCTCCGGCAGCGGCGTGCCGCAGCTGCGCGAGGCGATCGCCGAGTACCTCAACCGGGTACGCGGCACGGTCGCCGATCCCGATCGCGTGGTGATCTGCACCGGCTACGCGCAGGGCATCGCGCTGCTCATCCGGATCCTCGCCGAACGCGGCGTCCGCAGGCTCGCGCTGGAGGATCCGTCCTCCTGCGACGACGCCCTGCCCGCCGCCCGCGCGGCCGGCCTTGACGTGGTCGGCATCCCGGTCGACGACACCGGGATCCGGGTGGACCTGCTGCGCGAGAGCGGCGCGGACGCGGTCATCCTGACCCCGTCGCACCAGTGGCCGACCGGCGCCGTACTCGCCCCGCGCAACCGTGCCGCGATGCTGGAATGGGCCGCCGAGCGCGACGCCATCGTGATCGAGGACGACTACGACGCCGAATACCGCTACGACCGCACGCCGATCGGCGCCATGCAGGGCCTGGACCCTGAGCACGTCGTGTACGGCGGGTCGGCGAGCAAGACACTGGCTCCCGGCCTGCGGATCGGCTGGTTCCTGCTGCCCGCGCGGCTGGTCGGCGCCATGGCCGAGGCCAAGATCATCGCCGATCGCGGCTCGCCCGCACTGGAACAGCTGGCCCTCGCCGACTTCCTGAACCGCGGCGAGTTCGACCGGCACCTGCGCCGGATGCGCCCGATCTACCGGCGCCGCCGCGACGCACTGCTGGCCGCCCTCGCCGACCGCCTGCCCGCGCTCACCCCGGTCGGTATCTCGGCCGGGCTGCACCTGGTCACCTGGCTACCCCCGGGCCTGGACGAGGCCGCGATCGTGGCCGACGCCTACCGGGCCGGCGTCGGCGTGGACGGCGTCGCCGGCTACCGGATCGCCACGTCGGGACCAGGCGGGCTGATCTTCGGCTTCGCCACGGCGCACGAGCACGCCATCGCCGAAGGCGTCGCGATCCTGGCCGAGGTCATCGGCGTCCACTGAGGAAACTTCTACAAACATGTCGAAGTTAGCCGGGCGGTGGCCAACACGTCGGCTGTTCGTCATGGCCGGGCCACCAAGTGGGATGAGCATGGCGCGGGCCATGTCAACCGAAAGGCCGTGTTAACCGAAAGGAAGTCCCCGATGACGAGCAGGCACCTGCGGACCGCCGCACTGTCCGCCGTGGCCGCGACCACCGTGCTGGCCGCGGTGGGCTTCGCCGTTCCGGCCGGCGCCGCGCAGCCGTCCCCGACACCCGCCGGGGTGAGCGTGCCGGCCGGCTGGACCGCCAGGGTCGTCGCGAGCAGCGCGAGCAAAGCCATGACCGGTCTCGACGACATCACCACGCTGGACGGCAAGCTGTTCGTCGGCTTCCAGAACGGCGTCGGCACCATGGGCGAGCCAGCCCCCTCCGGCGCGACCGCGAGCACGCTCGTCGAGTACAGCCCGGACGGTCGCACGGTGGCGCAGTGGAACCTGACCGGCAAGATCGACGGCCTCGGCGCGAATCCGCGGACCAACGAGGTCATCGCCACGGTCAACGAGGACGGCAACAGCAGCATCTACACGGTCGAGCCGCGCGCCCACGGCGCGCGCGTGCACCACTACGCGTACAACCTCAACCCGCTGCCGCACGGTGGCGGTACGGACAGCATCACCGTGCACCACGGCGTGGTCTACCTGGCCGCGTCGAACCCGGGCACGAACGCGGCAGGCCAGACCGGCGACCGCCCGGCCATGTACACCGTGTGCTTCGCCGGGAGCACCGCGGCCCTGAGCCCGGTGTTTCCCGACGACGTCACCGCGACCAATCTGGTCACCGGTGCCACCGGCGCGTTGAACCTGACCGATCCGGACTCCAGCAACTGGGTGCCGGCGGGCATTCACGGCATCGGCAACACGCTGATGCTGGACAGCCAGGGCGACCAGGAACTCGTGTTCGTCAAGCACCCGGGCGAGCACAACCAGTCCGTGTCCGTGCTGCCGCTGAGCACGTCGGTGGACGACACCGTGTTCGCGACGAGCACGCGCGGCACGCTGTACGTGGTCGACAGCGGAGGGACCCGGCTCATCGCGATCACCGGGCCGTTCCGCAAGGGCGAGGTGTTCACGTCGGCCAGCGGGCTGAGCACGCTGGACCCGAGCAACGGGCAGGCCACCGGCTTCGGCAGCGGCATCCAGCCCAAGGGGCTGCTCTTCGTCGCCGCGGACGGCAACCGCACCAACTGACCGGCACCAACAACAAAGGCCGGGTGTGCCACGGGTTTTCGTCGGTGGCACACCCGGTTTGACTGTCAAATGTCGCCCACCACAGGCCCTTCGGCCGGGAGGCCGCCCTCGCTAACGTGCGGTCTGGACCATTTGCCCCGCCCCAGGAGGGACATCGTGCCGCATTCCCGACGCAAGGCCATCGGGTCAACGCTGGTGGTGCTCGCCGCCGCCCTGCTCGGCGTGCTCGCCACCCCCGGCACCGCATCCGCGCAGCCGACCACGTCCACCGACGCGTTCAACAGCCTCACCGCCGAAAGCCACCCTGACTGGATGGCCGCGATCCCGGACCAGACCGGTATCGGCGCCCTGTCCATCCCAGGAACCCACGACACGCTGGCCATTCACGGCGGCCTGGCGCCCTGGGCCTACGAGGCGCAGGAGGACCACGGCGACAGCGCGGCGACCCTGGACGCACAGCTCGATGCGGGCATCCGCGCCATCGACATCCGGGTGCGCGTTGTCAACAACGGCACCGCGTTCGCCATCCACCACACGGACGTCTACCAGAACGCCAACTTCGACGACGTGCTCACGCACGCCAGCAGCTTCCTCGCCGCCCACCCCACCGAGACGATCCTGATGAACCTGCACGGCGAGTGCGACGGGGACAGCACCGAAGGCGGCAGCGGTTCGTCGTCCATCGGCCACTGCGCGGACGATCCCGGCAACCTCACGGCAGCCCAGCGCATCGCCGTGTTCCAGAGCTATCTGCCGCGGTATCCGAATCTGTTCTACGCGCCCACCGTCACCGGTACCAGCACCGCGGACATGCCCACGTTGGGCGCGGTTCGCGGGCACATCGTGTTGACCTCCTTCACCGGTCCGGTCGGCGAGGTGTACTCCGGCTTCGGTCTCACCCAGACCACGACCGGAAACTGGGGCCAGTACGTGGAGAACGACTGGACCCAGTGCGACCTGAACACGAAGTGGGGCGAGGCGCGGGCGAACATCGCCAACGCGAGCGCGGACACCTCCGGCGCGCTGTACACGACGTACACCTCGGCCAACTGCTCGCCCTTCGGCGCAGGCCCCGCGGACATGGCAGGCGGTTACGGCGGTGGGACCGGCGAGAACCAGCAGGCCCTGAACTACCTCGACGCAGGCGGCCTGACACACACCGGCGTGATCATGACCGACTACCCCGGCCATTCGCTGGTCGACGCGATCCTGCATGACGAGCCGTAGCGGAGCGGCTACTTAACGGGAAGGCTGACACTGGACCCACAACGAAATCCGCAACGAGCGACGGCCCCGACGGCAGAAACCGCTGGTCCGCTCAGATGAGCTGAGTATCCTTTCGGGAACGCTGGCGCTCGCCCCCTTGTGCGGCGGATCATTGGCAGTAGATCGCTACGTCGCCGGGGAGGGGACTTGACAGCTGGGGAGGAATTGCCCGCCGACTTCGGCGTCCTCGGCCCACTCTCGGCCGAGGTCGCCGGGTCGCCGGTACCTCTCCAGTCGGCCAAGACCCGAGTCGTGCTGGCCAGCCTCCTCCTGCGCCCGAACCGCACCGTGTCCATCGAAGAACTCGTCGACCGGCTCTGGGACAACGACCCGCCCAGCGGCGCCCGCAACGCCACCCAGTCCTACGTCATGCGCCTACGCAAAGCCCTCGGCAGCGCCGGTTCGCTGATCAGCACCCAACCAGCCGGCTATCTGATCGAGGCGCCGGCCGACGCCGTGGACCTCGGCCGCTTCCGCGCCAGGATCGCCGCCGCCGACAAGGCCCGAACCCAGGCACAACCAGAGGACGAAGCCCGCGAACTACGCGAAGCTCTCGCCCTCTGGCGCGGCGCACCACTCTCCGACGTCCCCTCCGAACTCCTCCACGTCCAAGAAGTCCAGCGACTCGCCGAAGAACGACTCAGCGCACTCGAACGGCTCATGGACGTCGAACTCTCCCTCGACCGCCACGCCGAGATCATCGGCGAACTCTACGCACTCACCGAGGAAAACCGGCTCCGCGAACGGTTCTGGGGCCAACTCATGCTCGCCCTCTACCGAGCCGACCGACAAGCCGACGCACTGACCGTCTACCGCAAGGTCTCCACCATCCTGCGCGAAGAACTCGGCATCGACCCCGGCGAAGGCTTACGCGAGCTGCACCAGCAGATCCTCGGCAGCGGCGACGGCAAGCGGGCGCCTCGGGTGGCCGCGCCGCAACCGCGCAGGGCCAAGCCACCGACCGCGGCCACCTGGACGGCGCCGTTCCAGCTACCCGCGGGCGTGCCCGACTTCGTCGGCCGGGAATACCTCGTCGCCCGCATCCGCGAACTCACCATCGGACGGACCGAGGACGACCACGCCGTACCGATCGTCGTCCTCTCCGGACCTCCCGGCGCCGGTAAAACCGCACTAGCCGTCCACGCCGCACACCAACTCAGACGCGACTTCCCAGACGGCGCACTCTGGGTCAACCTACGTGGCTACTCCACCAGCCCACCACTCGCCGCAACCGACGCGCTCGCCCGGTTCCTACGAGCGTTGGGTGTCGCCGTCGAGCACATCCCGCACGAGGTCGACGAACAAAGCGCCCTACTCCGCACCCTCCTCGCCGGCCGCAAAGTCATCATGGTTCTCGACAACGCCGCCAGCCCCGAACACGTACGCCCACTACTCCCCGCCGAATCCGGCTGCGCCGTCCTGATCACCAGCCGCAACAACCTACCCGGCCTCACCGCACTCAACGGCGCGCGCCGTCTTCCGGTCGAGATCATCTCGCCGTCGGAGGCGACGACGCTGATCAGCAAGATCATCGGCGCCGACCGAGTCGCCGCGGAAACCGAAGCGGCCAAGGAACTCGCCGCCACCTGC
Organism: Pseudonocardiaceae bacterium; assembly: GCA_035948315.1. Classification (GTDB taxonomy): domain Bacteria; phylum Actinomycetota; class Actinomycetes; order Mycobacteriales; family Pseudonocardiaceae; genus CAJCJE01. The sequence continues at coordinate 26,896 of DASZJG010000002.1, forward strand.
GGCTTTCTGCCGTTGAGCCTGCGCATCGCCGCCACCAACCTCGCCATGACCGGCGGACTGAGCGTTGCCGACTACGTCAAGGAACTGCGCTCCGGCAGTCGCCTCGACGCCATGAAGATCGAGGGCGACGACCAAGCCGCCGTCCGGCTCGCCTTCGACCTTTCCTACAGCACACTCAAACCCACCCTGTCCCACTTCTTCCGAATGTTGAGTCTGATCCCCGGCGCCGACTTCGACTGGCGCGGCGCGGCCGCCGTTGCCGGCACCGACCCGGCTCAGACCCAGCGCATGCTCGGCGCGTTGGTCTCCGCCAACCTGATCAGTGAAATCGGCTCCGGCCGCTATGCCTTCCACGACCTGATCAACGAATTCGCCACCGAACGCGCACAGGAACAGGAAACCGCGGAAGAACGGCATCAGGCCCGCGAGCGGCTGTTCGGGTTCTACCTGCGCTGGGCCAACTCCGCGTCACTGTTCGTCTACGTGGACGCGCACGCGGTCGCCCTGCCGGACATCGCGCTGTCCGAACCCGAACCGGAATGGGCCAACGCTGACGCGGCGATGGCCTGGCTGGAAACAGAAGCCGAAAACCTCGTCGCCATGACCTGCGTGACACCAACCGACTGCCTGCCGGTCTGGGCTCTGGCCGACGCCATCGCCACCTACCTCTACCGCGGCCGGTACGACTCCATCTGGAAATCCGCGTTCACCGCTGCGTTGGCAGCGGCGGACGGGTTCGGCAGCGCGGAGGCGCAGGCGTCCGCGCACCGCGGCCTCGGCCGCCTGCACTACCAACACACCGACTACGAAGCCGCCGAGCAGCACCTGACCCGAGCCGTCGAGCTGTATCGGCAGGCGAACGATCCGGTCAATCAGGCGCGCGCACTCAATACCCTCGCCGCCATCGCGGTGAACCGCGCCCGGTTCCAGGACGCCGTCGAGTACACCAACGACTGCCTGCGACTGGTGGAGGTCGAGAGCGATCCGGCCGGGCGCCACCGCTACCTGTTCAACAAGGGCATGCAGCGGATCCATTTCGGCCAGGTCGTCGAGGGCACGGCGGCGATCAGTGAAGCGATGCTGGAACCGAGCTACAAGGTCATCAGGGCCATGGGTCTTGGCGCATTCGGGCTACGCGACCTGTGGGCGGGCGATCTCGGTTCGGCCCTGCGCCATTTCGAACAGATGCTCACCGAATCGTCGGACGCGCGCCACGCCATCGGCCTGGTGGAAGCCGAGAGCAACATCGCGAACACCGCACTGATCGCCGGCTTCCCTGAACTGGCAACGGCACTGGCCGAGCATGCTCTGCACACCGCGCAACAGGCCGAATGGGCCTGGGCCATGATCGGCGCGCTGGTGCTACTCGGCAACGCGGCCCTGGCACTCGACGATCTCGCCGCCGCCGAAGACCACTTCACGCAGGCGAGGAAGGCGGCCGGCACGGCCGGGAACTACTGGGACGCCTCGATCATTCGGGGCACCTCCGCGATCCTGCGGCTCTCCGACCGGCCGGCCGAAGCGGCCGAACTGGCCGCGACCGGACTCAAGGCCGAGCTGCCGCGCGAACGATCCGAGGTACACACCGAACTGGCCGCCGCGCTGCTCGCGACGGGCGATCATCAGGGCGCGATCGAGCACGCGCGCCAAGCCTGGTCGATCGCCGAGCAATACGGTTACCGCCTGTACCAGATCGACGCGCTGCACATGCTGGCCGACGCCTGCGAAGCAGCGGGTGATGAGGCTGCCGCAGCGGACACGCGAACCCGCGCCACCGCGCTGACCGAACCCATGCCGGCCGAGATCGGGCCGACGCTGCGCAGGCTGGTCGCCGAGCTCGAATCGTCCGAAGAGGACTGAATCACCGCACCGCGTGGATCCGGTTCACGTCGATGACGGCATCTGGCGCGATAACCTTCACCACGGCGAATTCCTCAGTGGTCGACAGGTCGACGCATAGCGGCTCGACCCCGGTCACCTCGGTCGTCCGCGCACACACCCAGGACAGTTCGTCCGCAAGGTCGTCGAACGAACCGGGACCGACGTTCGCCGCCTCGCTCCACGGAATCACCACGCCGTTGACCGGCGGCGGCTCCTCGGTGCTGCCCCGCACGAAGTGGTAGATCGGGGCAAGGTCGTCCCGACTGCCCGCAATCATGGTCAGTCTGCTTTGGACAGCTTCGGTCACCGCACGCGACACCGCGACGCCCGCGTCGAGGTGCGCACCCCAGCCGAGGCAGATCACCGGGAATTCCGGGCTCCAGACGGTCGCGCCGAAACACGGCACGTCGAACCGGCTCGGCACCCGAGTGATCCGCAACGTCGCCCCCGCGTCGGTGATCCGCCGGATCAGTTCGACACAACTCGGATCGGTGACCGACGCGAGCTCGACGTACTCGACGGGCGGGCCGCTGATCCGCCGACTGACCGCATCGCGTTCGATCACCTCGTACAGCGCGTGCAGACTCGCCTCCTGGTGGCTGTTGCCGGACGCGAGGCCATTGGTGCTCCAGGAAAGTCCCGGCGGCAACCAGGTCCGTTGGTCCCTCGGCACGGTCACGATCCCGGCCGGCACCGGCACGGTCGAGCCGGTGGCCAGGCCGATCGCGTCCACCCAGTCCAGCGGGGTGCCGGCGGTGACCAGCAGGTCCGGACCGGAGGCACACTGTTCGATCCGGTAGGGCAGGTCCAGATCGCGGGCTGGCGCGTGCCGGTGGGACAGCGGTGGGTGATTGAACTCCGTGTGCCAGAACTCGATCGACTCCATCGCTCCGGAGATCTTGGCCAGCAACAACGTCTGGCCCTTGCCCTGCGACACCGACAGCGTGCGCGCCATCGGCCGCACGGCCATGGCCACCGGCACACCCAGCACATCCAGCCCGGTGACATCCGCAACCCGGGTCACCCCGTAGTTCGGCAGCAGCGGCTCGATCAGCTCCCAAGTCTGTTCGGGCAGCCGAACTCGGTGCGTTCCAGCGCGAAAAACCTTGTCCACCAGGGCATCACCTCGCAGCGGTCAGAAACGACTTGTGCAGGTAGAACATGCGGGCCGCGTCGAGGGCCGCGTCGACCGACTCGAAGCCGCGGTCGCGGGCCGCAGCCAGCATCGTGGCCGCATCCGGGTCCTCGATCCGCCAGACCTGCGCGACATGCGCGTGCAGCGTGGCGAGTTTCAAATGGTCGACCGTTCGTTTGTCGCCCCACGAGGCAACCTCGGCGTTGACCACCGTTGCCTCGGCGACCATCCGCCGCGCCGTTTCGTCCTCGGCCAGGTCGGGCTGGTCGTCGAGGAGATCGCGGGTGGGGCTCGGCGACCGGTGGGACCGGACCAGCACGCGTACCAGCAGGTCATCGGCGGACAGGTCGGCGATCTCGCGTTCGGTCAGCCAGTGCCGCAGCCGCTCCTCGGTCATCGCGGTCGAGTCCAGACCGCTCCGGGCGGCCACGGCGAGCGCCCGATCGACCAGGTCGGGCTCGACGACATCGGCGCCGGCAATACGACCCAGCGCGAATCGTGTCCAGCGATCCGGAAAATCATCGCGATAAAGCTGTTGATAGCGAAGCATCGCGCCATGACCGACCTCGATCTCGTCGATCGCCGAAATCGAGAATTCCGACCGCCATTCATTCAGAAAGCGGTTACGCCATTCGCCCGAAGCCCACGATTCGACAAGATCTCGATCACCTCGCAATTCGCCATCGGCGATCTTACGGAGCGTGTCGAGCGCGTCCGCGGCCTTGATATCCGTCGCGTCCTTGTGGGAATCAACGAATTCACGCAGTCGAACCAGGGCGGCAGCCAGGGAATCGTTGCCGTCGACCGCGCGTTCAATGGCCTGCCAAGATCTTTCCGTGTAGTTGATATCGCGCGCGACGCCGATGATCGACGCCCCGTCGACGTGATCGAGAACGCCCGACCGGGCGGCCAGGTCGACCGCGTGCCGGATCACCACGGTCGGGACGGTGAAGCTGCGGTAGTCGGGACCCGGCGTGTGCGCGACGGCAACCTCCTCGTCGGCGTCCAGCACGCCGTCGCGGTACATCCGGTAGACGACGCCGTTGCCGATCATGCCGTATTCGACCAGTTCAGCGGCGCGCAACGCGCCCATACTCGCGCAGCCGATCACTACGACACCGCCTGCGAGCAGAGCCAGGATCTCCTTGTGCCGGACCGACGCGCTCTGGTGGTAGTAGCCATCGACGATCACCACGACGTCGCCGCCGCCGAGATCGAGACGGAGCAGGTCGCCGTGCGCGACCGGCGGATGCACCACCGCGCCGGGCAGGATATGCGGTATATCCCGCCCGGCCAGCGTGGGGCCTACGAATACATGAGTAGCCATTCCCCAGTCAGGTTTCCAGGTTTAGTTGTTGCCCAGCATGCTGTTGCCGGTGCCACTCCCGGTGAGCCAGTCTTCGAATGCGTCGGCCTTGGCCACGTTTTCCTTGGCAGCCTGAATACGCTCGATGATCTCGTTCATGCGAGTATCTCCTCACAAAATCTGTTTTGAACCAGTATCCGGTGACTACCCGATATTTCGGGCAGAGGCGGGTACAACCCCAGTAGTAGGCAGGCTTGCGGACGGCAAGCGGCCAATGGTTGAACGGCCAATGGTTGAAAAGAAATTTGCGATGAAGTGTGTCCCCAGTCCGCCGCGCCGACCAACACCTCCCGTTGCCGAGACTCCCCACACACAAGGTACTGGGAAACCATGACGTACGGGAACCCTTTTGCCGAAGCCCATAGCAGCAAACGTAGGATGTCACAAATAGCATTATTCAAATAAATGATACAAATCGTACGTAAGTCAGCCCGGGGACATGCCGACCGTAGACCATTGACCACTGTGGGCAATCGAAACGAGCCGCCGACGGCGTGCAATCGATCGCACCAGCGAACCAACGTCCACGGAAAGTCGATTGGCGCTCAATCCAAGTCCAGCGAACAACCAATAGGCGAGCCCCCGCCGGCAGGGGTGGCTTGCCCCGGAAGCGGTCAGGCCCTCCCCGGATGCCCGGGAAGGGCCTGATCGGCGACGAGCCGCCTAAGGGAATCGAAGTCGTGCTAATGCAGGTCCGACAGGAGCTTCGTGAGTTCGGCTTCCTGCTGTGCTGGGGCCATCGGCGGGTTGGAGTGGTCGATACCGAACGTCTGGAGGACAGCGTCCATCTGCTGGTCGATGTAGGTCCAGCCGGTCTCATCCAACGGCTCAAGGCTCGCCTGGTCGGCATCCCACAGGTTGCGAAGCGCCCGTGCCTTGGCATGCGCGTCGGATACGTTCCCGGACTGAGCGTCGGCCAGTGCCGTCGAGGCGAGCGTCTTGAGAGCGGAGATCTCGGCTGGCGGGAACTTGGAGGTCGCCGTGGTGCCGGGTACAGGCTGAACCGGTGCTGTGGCGGGAGCGTCATTCTCGGGCGCGGGGCCCGCGTGCGGTTGGACGTGCGCCCAGGACAGCAGGGCCGCGGTGGCGACGGCGAGTAGCACGAATCCGCCCAGGGCGATCCGCTCCCTCGCGCGCGCCGTGGTGACGCCCGGCTGGTGAGTGGCCTGGTACGTCTCGATCACGTCGGAGCGCGCCAGCGAGAGATAGAGGACGGTGGCAAGGATGAGCCCCAGGAAGATCAGACTGGTGGTGAACGTGCCGAGACCAAGGCCGACAGGGTCTCCGGGGTTCTGGGCAACCTTCGGCGAGGCCAGCCAGTCGCCGATGTTCGCGCCCAGCGGGCGGGTCAGGATGTAGGCGAGCCAGAACGACAGGACAGGGTTGGCTCCGAAACGCCGCAACAGCGCGATCGCGACGATCAAGCCCAGCGGGAGCAGCACCGAGACGCCTGGCGACCACCCGGTCAGCTCCAGCGTCCAATCGCCGGTCGCGGTGCCCAGCGCGAAGGTGACCAGGACAGTGAGCCAGTAGAAGGATTCCCGTGGAAGTGTCGTGACCGAATGGATCGACAGCGTGCGCTCGCGCAGCCACCAAACCCCGAAGACTACGACCAGGAGGGCTGAGAACACCGAGGTGCTGACCCATAGTGGAACGTTGGCCTGGTCGGTGAGGATGTCTGTGTAGAGCGTTCCGGTGACACTGACCACCACGACGGTGAGCCAGTATGGGAACGGGCTGTAGCGCTTCATCCGCAACTGGTTGCCCAGGACCACTACGAACACGGCGGTGAAGATCCAGGCGGTGTTGACCAGGCCGACCCCGAGTTGGGTGTTGATCCAGTCGGCGAAACTCTCGCCGACCGTGGTGCACAGGATCTTGATGACCCAGAACCAGATCGTGATCTCGGGGACCTTGCTCAACCGTGCCGGGCCTGCGGCCCGATATCGCAGCCGCACTGTTGTCTCCGTCATGGGGACATGCTCTCCCGGCGTTTCTGCACGCAATCTGACTACGTGGGTCGACGCGGTCACTGACCGCTCACTGGCGCGGGAGCAGCACCTGCACGTGCCCACGCCCGTCCGCGACGGCGCGCAGATCCAGCCCGGTGGCCATCGCGATCCGGCGGGCGACCGCCAGGCCAAGCCCGTGTCCGTCGCCGCTGGTATTTCCCCGCTCGAATACCCGCTCCGTCTCCTGCGGCGCGAAACCCGGTCCGTCGTCGAGCACATGGACCGCGACGACATCATCCTCGAGGTCTGCGGCGATCCACACGGTCGAGCGCGCGTGTCGGGCGGCGTTGTCGAGCAGGGGCGACAACACCGACATCACGGCTTCCGTGGGGACCGCGACCGCGACATCGGCCGGAGCGATGATCTCCACGGCATGGCCCTCGGCGGCCAGCCGCAGCGCCGACGCGAGATCGCAGGCCGCGCCCTCACCCAGCCGTGACCGTGCGGCGTCGAGAATCGCGGTAACCGCCATGCTTAGCCGATCGACCTCGGTGAGAACGCGCTCGGGCTCGACCTGATGACCTGTCAGTTCCGCGAGCTGCGTCTCGGCGCGCAGCACGCTCAACGGGGTACGGAGTTCATGGGCGATCTCATCGGTCAGGCGTCGCTCGTCCGCGAGCGCGTGGGCGACACGGTCGAGAAGCCGGTCAAACGTCTGTGCCAGTTCACCGAACTCATTTCGCGGCGAACCCAGAGCGAACCGCCGGTCCGACGATTGATTGCTCCAGTCGTCGGCGAGGGCAGACATTCGACGAACCACCGACAATGCACGGCGCACCACCACGTCAGCGATCAGCCCTGCCAGAACAATCGCGAGGCCGCCGAGCACCAGCAACGCCAACAGGCTCAGCCGTTCGGACGCCGCGTACGGAGCCAGGTCGACCATGACGACCACGGTCACCTGATGGCCGGTCGCGGGCACGGGCTGTGCATAGAGCAGATAGTGGGCGGTCTGCGTGAACACGTCATGAGTCGCCGTCGACAGCCTGGCGGCGTCACCGGCGACCTCGGGCGGAATGCTGCCGTCAACCAGATGCCCGTCCGCGTACGCCCAGGCCACGGCGTCGAACCGATCCTCGCCGGCCCCCTCCGTCAGCCTGACCTGGCCATCACTCACGACCACGGTAGCGGCGACCGCGTCGGCTCTCGTCCGCGCCAAGGCTTGCGTCTGGTCGTCGGTCGCATGGTTCAACAAGATGCCCGTCAGCAGCAGCGACAACGCCACCACCAGCACCGCTGTCAGGGCTGAGAGTCCGACCATGCGGCCCCGGAAACTGGTCAGTCCCACCGGTACCCCACTGCGCGGACGGTCACGAGCCGCCCAGCGCTGCCCAGTCGCGTCAACTTCACCCTCAGCCGGCGCACATACGAGTCCAACGTGTTCTCGCTCACAATCTCCCCATACGGCCAGCCCGCGGCGATCAGCGCGCGTCGCCGCACCGCCTCGCCAGGTGCGGAAACCAGACGCCCCAACAACCGAAACTCCGTCGGGGTCAACGCCTCGCCGACGTCGCCTCGGCACACCTCGTGGCTGACTGGATCCAGCACCACGTCATCGGAACCGATGACCACGGATGTGCGGCGGAGCAGTGCTCGAACCCGGACCAGCAACTCGGGGATGTCGAAGGGCTTGGTCAGGTAGTCGTCGGCCCCGGCCTCGAACCCAGCGACCTTGTGATGCATACCGTCCAGCGCCGTCAGCATCAGGACCGGCACATCGACGCCACGAGAACGAAGAGCCAAGCACAGATCGCGGCCGTCCAAGTCAGGAAGCCGCACATCCAGCACGAACATGTGCGGACTCCGACCCACGTATTCCAAGAGTTCGCCGCCTGTCGCCGCGACGACGACATTGTGGCCGTCCGCTTCGAGCGTTCGACGCAGGACACTGCGCAACGCCGCATCGTCCTCGCAGACGGCTACCAAGGCCATGCCCAAACGATACGGCGCCAGGTCCACACGCGACCGGGTTGCACCGCCCAGGCAGATGTCGGGGGCCGTCAACGTCGGTGACGTCCTCGGCGAGTTCGAGGGCGCCGGTCGCGACGGTCTTGTCGTGAGCGACGTGCCGCTGCGCGGTGAGCAGGTAGCCCCGGAATGCTGGTCGTCGCTGATCTTTGCTCAACGGCCGACGAACGCGGGTGGGCTTTAGAAGGTCCAGCGGGTGGCGCCACCCGGCTCGACCGCAGCAACCGCATACGCCGACCGGGCGGTGACCCGGTAGACCGACCACGGCGGCGCGCCAGCCGACGGCGCGCTGAACGGCGCGGTGAGCGCGATGCCGGACTCGTCGACTTCGCACGGCCAGCCATCGTCGGCCCAGACCGCAGCCAGCCGGGCGACGGTGTCGCGGTCGGTCACGACCTCGGCGGAGCCGTCGACCACCAGGTCGAACTCCTGGGTGGCGATCGCGACCGTGCACCGCGAGTCGCGCGCCAGGTTGCGGCCCTTGCGGGTCTTCTGGCCGGTCTCGAACCAGAAGCAGCCGTCGAGCCAGAGCGAGCCGATCGCAGTGACGTGCGGGCTGCCGTCGGGATCGAGGGTCGTGAGCCAGGTCGTATGCCGGTCGGGGCCACCCGAGCCGGGCGCCTGGGCGCAGCCGGCGTCGAGCCGGTCGGCGACCGACGACCAGTCCAGAGCAGGCAGTTCGTAGCGGTCCGCGAGGTTATTGGTGTCCACGCCGTATAGACCCGGCGAACGTCCGGAACTCATCGGTGGCGACCTACGAGTTCACCGGGGCCTGGTGTGATGGCGCGGAGCATCTCGCGGGCGCCAACTGCTCCACACACAAACCAGGCCCCACCCGCCAACGGGAAGGGCCTGATCAGCGATGAGCCGCCTAAGGGAATCGAACCCTTGACCTACGCATTACGAGTGCGTCGCTCTAGCCGTCTGAGCTAAGGCGGCGCTGCTGCGGGCAGCAGCGGTGCTACGGGTAGCAGCATACCGGGTGAATCAGCGTCACCGGCAGCCGCCACCATCGTTAGGGCGAATGTGACCCCGGTCCCATTCCGTCGACCGGTGTACCGCCGAGGAGGAACCGCCTGATGCGCAGTCGCCTGCATCTCGTCATGGCCCTGCCAGCCACAGCCGTCCTGCTCGCGCTGTTCACCGCACCGGCCCTCGCGGTCACGCCGACGTATCCGACGACGCCGCTCCCGAGCACGCCCGGGAACGAGCCGCCGCCGTCGGCGCCGATCGGGCCGCAGCCGCTGGGGCATGCGGTCGGGGACGCGGCGACCGGGCTGGCGGTGATCCAGCTGCTGCCGGGAGCCGTACCGGCTTCGGCGATCCTGCCGGGGGCCTCGCAGGAGATTCCGAAGCAGGCGCTGGCCGAGATGGGCTTCGGCCTGTCCAGTGCGCAGGCCAACTCCGAGTCCTACCTCAACTACGAGCATGCGATCGCGCAGTCGTGCGCGGCCGGGTTGGCGATCGAGGGCAACGAGCCGCAGGCGCCGGGCTGTCTGGACCAGACCGCGTCGCCGGGCAACGCGCAGGGCATCACCGGCGGGTTGAACGCGCCGAGCAATCCGCTGCTCGATCTCGGCGTGCTCAACGGGCAGGTGCACGCGAACTGGAGTGACACGCTCGGGCCGTGTGTCGGCACGATCGCGGATTCGAGCACGTCGCTGGCGAGCGCGTCGCTGCTCAACGTGATCCCGACGACCGGGCTGCCCTCGCTGTCCAACGGCAGCAACATCAACAGCCTGCTCGACCTGAGCAAGCTCAACCCCGGCCAGCAGGCTGCCCTGCAGTCCGACCAGAGCAACGGCTTCGGTGGCATCAACGGGACGTTGAGTTCGCTGGGTGGACTGTTGCCGGCGGGCGGTTCCGGTTCGCTGGTGAGCCTGCCTAACACGCTCAGTACGCGATCCGTCGTGTCGCTGGTGGACATTCCGGGTTCCGCGCACAAGGCGGTCCAGTCGGTGTCCACGATGCAGGTGGCGAGCGTGAAGCTGCTCGCCGGCACGCCCTACGAGCTGGACCTGAACGTGGTCAGCCAGCCCACGCTGACGGCCGTCTCCACCGGTGACGCGAGCACCTCCTCGATCAGCTACACCGCGCCGGTGATCCAGGTCGCGCAGGGCGGCAAGACGCTCTACACGCTGGACGCGGCCAACCCGACGCAGGACATTCCGATCGGGCTTCCGCTGCCGAACATCGCCGCGACCCTGCCGGACGCGCTGAAGAACCTTCCCGTCGTCGGCCTGCTGCCGGGCAGCAACGCCAGCCAGACCAGCGCGGGCACCATCGACATCGGCGTGCTGCGGCTCTCGGTCGCCGGGCTCAACCAGTCGAAGGAGGCGCTGACCGCCGGCCAGAGCGGCGCGCCGTTCACCGGCTACCAGTTGGGCGCGACCGCGAACATGCTGGACCTGCAGGTGCTGCCTACCGCGGCGCTGAACATGCCGAACCTGCCGACCGCGCTGGCCACGGTCTCGCTGGGCCAGCAGGTCGCGCGGGCCTACGCGCCGACCGGTGGCGTGGTGTGCGGGGCGTCGAGCGTGGTCGCGCCGGGCACACCGGGGACCCCGGGCACGCCGAAGAACCTGGCCTGGACGAACGCGTCCTACGATGCGGTCCCGCTGTTCTGGCTCGGTACCGCGCTGCTGCTGGCCGGGGTCGTGCTGGTCGCGGCACTGCCGGGGGTTGGCCGGGTGCAGCGCAAGGGCGGTCACCTGCCGACCGCCTGACGAGGGCCGGTCAAGCCTGCGCCGCATGAAGGCCGCCGAGGCTGCCGGTCAGCCCGCCGCACGAGGCCGCCGAGGCTGCCGCGTAAGGCCGCGGAGGCTGGTGGTCAGCCGGCCAGGAGGGCGCTGAGCATGGCTTCGACCGCGATGCGCGGCTTGACGCTGGCCTCGATCGCCTCCCGACAGGCCAGTACGGCCTCCAGCCTGCGCAGCGTGGACACCGGCGTCCAGTTGCGGGCGCAGGTGGCCAGGTCGGCGGCGAGGTCGGCGTGGGTGATGGTGGCCCGTGCGCCGCTCTGGGTGACGAGCACGTCGCGGTAGAAGCCGGCCAGGTCGATCAGGGCCAGGTCGAGCGAGTCGCGCTGGGTTCGGGTGGCGCGGGACTTCTGCCGCTTCTCCAGGTCCTTCATCGCGCCCTTGGCGCCCCTGGTCGCTGCTGCCGTGCCCTTGCCGGTCCCGCCCGCACCCATCGCGGTCTCCAGCGCCGCACGCTCGACCGTGTCGCGGGCCTGGCTCATCGTGCTTGCCTCGGTCTCCGCGCTCTTCACCAGGTCGTCGGCGCAGGTGAACACGTCGGCGGGACGGCGAAGGGCGGTGGGGATGCGCAGCACGGCGGTGCGCCGCTCGCGGGCGGCCAGGTCGGTGGCCAGGCGACGGGCCCGGCCGACGTGACCGCCGCAGACGGACGCGGCCCAGCGCGCGGTGTCCTCGTCGATGCCGTCACGACCGATCAGCACCTCCGCGATGGCCTCGGCCGACGGGGTGCGCAAGCCCATCGCCCGACACCGCGACCGGATGGTCACCGAGACGTCCTCGGGATGGTCGGAGGGGGCGCAGAGCAGGAACACCGTCCTGGGCGGGGGCTCCTCGACGGCCTTGAGCAGGGCGTTGGCCGCGCCTTCCGTCAACCGGTCGGCGTCGGCGATGATCACGACCTGCCAGCGGCCGCCGGTCGGGCGTCGCGCGGCGGCCTGGACCAGGGCGCGCATCTCCGCTACCGAGATGGACAGGCCCTCCGGCTCGACGAACTTCACGTCCGCGTGCGTGCCGTGCAGCACCGTCCGGCAGCCGGGGCACTGGCCGCAGCCGCGCCCGGTGACGCACTGGAGAGACGCGGCGAACGCGCGGGCGGCGGTGGTCCGGCCGGAGCCGGGCGGGCCGGTGAACAGCCAGGCGTGGGTCATCGCTGACCCGGTTGACCCTCGTCCGTTGACCAGGTCGTCCGCCGCGGCCGCGGCGGCCTGCAGGATGGTGACCGCTTCGGGCTGGCCGACGACGCCGAACCACACGTCCTGGGTGACCGCGGTGGTCACTGCTGCGCCTCCACCGAATCCGGGACGGACTGGGTCGCCTTGAGCGGCACGGTGCCGGGCTGCGGGTCGGCCTTGCGGGCCACCAGCACCGGCAGGAGGTCGGCGCGGACCCGTTGCGCCACCTCGTCCTCGTCGCCGTCGGCGTTGACGACCAGGTAGCGGTCCGGATCGGCGGCGGCCATCTCGGTGAGCAGGCGCTGCACCCGCCAGTGGTGTTCGGCGGTGCTGATGCCGCTGGTCACCGGGGTCGTGGACGGGTCGCGGTCGAGCAGGATGGTGATGTCCGGCCGGAGCCTGCCGGTGGCCCAGTCGGCAAGGCCCTCCAGTTCGCTCTGTTCCAGTTCGCCCGCCGCGCCGAAGTGCGCCAGCGGCGAGTCGACGTAGCGTTCCATCACCACGATCGCGCCGGTGGACAACGCCGGCAGGACCTCGCGCTCGACCACGTCCGCGCGAACCGCGGCGGCGACCAGCGCGTGCGCGCGGGCCCCGGTGAGCTGCACGCCCTTGGCGACGGAGAACAGCCGGCTCTCATCGATGGCCGGGTCACTGGCCAGGTGCACCAGCCGAGTGCCGGTGGCCAGCCAGTCGACCAGTTTGCGGGCCTGCAGCGCGGTGTCGTGCTGGGTGTTGCCCTCGACCGCGATCAGCAGGCCGGGCACCTGGCGCGGGCGGCGACGCAGGGTGTTGACCAGGTTGGTGAGGATCGGCTCGGTGCTCCGGTCGCCCATCTGCTTGTAGGCGATGACGCCGACCAGCACGGCCAGCAGGCCGGCGCCGAGCAGCACCGGCCGCGTGCCGTCGATGATCATCTGATGACCGAGCACGGTCAGGTTCTGCCTGCGCACCAGGCCGACCAGGCCGGGCACGAGCAGAGTCGACCCGGCCAGCGTGACCTTCATCAGCGACTGGTAGACCGAGTTGATCCGGCCCCGGATCGAGTCCTCGACCTGCGAGCCGATGATGGTGAACCCGGTCAGGAACGCGATGCCCGCGCACGCGCCGACGACGGCGACGACCACGAGCGAGAAGACGATGTAAGGCGAGAGCGCGACCAGCACCAGGGCGAACCCGGCCAGCACGATCGCGACGCCGAACAGCCGGTTGTGCGACATCCGTTTGGACAGGCGGGGCGAGAATGCCATGCCGATGCCGGCGCCGATGAACGCGGACGCGAGCAGCAGACCGAACGCGGAGTCGCCCCCGAGCAGGCTGGTGGCGTAGAGCCGCGCGGTGCCGATCACCGCGCCGCCTGCGGCGAACGCGCCGACCATGCCGATCATCAGGCCGCGGATCAGCGGCGTCGTCCTGGCGTGGTGCAGGCCGTCGCGGAACATCGCGAACCAGCTCTGCCGGTCCGGGTCGTCCTTCTTGCGGTCCTGGTGGATGTGGCTGCGGCCGGAGATCTCGGGGATCCGGGTGGCCACGATGATCGCGGCGGCCAGGTAGAGCAGGCCGTTGATGATGACGATGACCTTGGCGACGCCGAGCTGGCTGTTCCACAGGTGCAGGTTGGAGTTGATGCCGTTGACGACCGCGTAGAGGCCGAACGCGCTGATCGCGGTGACCCCGTAGGTCATCACCAGGCTGAGCTGGTTGACGGTTTCGAGGTGGTCCTTGCGGCGCAACAGGTTCGGGATGGCCGAGTCCTTCGCCGGGATCCACAGCATCGCGGTGCAGCCGATGAGGAAGTTCGCCGAGAACAGCCACCACCAGGTGCCGACCAGCGCGATCGACAGGAACAGGCCGCAGCGGATCAGGTCGACGACGACCATGACCTTGCGCCGGTCGAACCGGTCCGCCAGCAGACCGCCGAGCGGCGCGAACAGCAGACCGGGCAGCAGTTGGGTGAGCACGACGATGCTGAACGAGTAGCTCTGCGCGAGATAGCCACTGACCAGTTTCGTGATCAGGCTGGTCAGCGCGAGCAGCGAGAGCCAGTCGGCGATGCCGCACAGGTAGGTGATGCCCAGCAACCTGCGAAACGGCCGGATGGCCAACACGCTGCGCACGCGGTGTGCGGTGGACGCGTCGGACTCGGCCGGCCCGAGCAGGCCGACTCGATCGTCCCCGTCCGCGTCGATAACCTTCACCCCTTACCCACCTACCCCCGCCCGTCAACGCAAGGGTAACCGTCTCGGTTTCGGGGTCGCTCGCGCGTTTGCCTGATGACCGAGGGCGACGGGAAAAGCGTGCAGGGTGATCGCGGACTGCGCCAGTCGGCGGCTATCCGAACAGGTCGGAGAGGTTGCCGCCACTGCCCGAGCCGTGCAGGACGAGCAGCACCAATATCACCAGGAACACGATCGGCACGATCGTCCGGACCAGCACGGACGCGATCGGGTGCTTCTTGCGCATCGGCTCCCGGCCGGACAGGCTCCGGCGAGCGGCGCTGAGCTGCTCCTCGGGATCGACGGCGAGTTCGCGGGCCAGGGCGGGCTGGTTGTCCCGCCGGGTGAGCGGCCGGGCGAGGGTCGGTCCGCTCACGGACACGGTCGGTGCCCGGCGGACGTACCGCGGCGGGTCTGCGCTGGGCAGCCGCAGCGGGTTGGTCGGCGGGCCAGTCATCATCGCCTTGTCCATGGCCGCCTTGAGCGGCGCCTGATCGGGCGCGGCCGGCGTCCCGGGCACCACCACCCGATCCAGCGCGGCCTGGTGCTCGACCTCCTGGTCGAACCGGCTGAACGCCCCGCCGGTCACCAGACCACCGAGCGGATCACCCAACGGCTCGTCGATGCTGAGCGCCTGGGTGCCGTCCGGTCCGAACAATTCATCAGGCAACGTGACCACCCCTTGACCCCTGGTTCCTGCTCGACCCCGCAACACCATTGTGCGAGCGGGGACCGACAGTTCGTCCAGCGTGCGACAACCGGCGCGTCTGAAGCGCCGTGCGGTCGTTACAGGTCAGGCTCCCGGAGCCAATATGGACTCAGGACTTGGTCGAGCGCGCCTTCGTCGTCTTGGCGGGCGCCTTCGCCTTGGTCGCCGTCGCCGCCTTGGTGGTCGCTTTGGTGGTGGTCGCCTTGGTCCTGCTGGTGGTGGTCCGCTTCGGGCGCGCCGGTGCGCTGCGCCGGTCGGCGAGCAGTTCCGCGGCGCGCTCGTCGGTCAGCTCCTCGACGCTGTCCGCCTTGCGCAACGACGCGTTCGTCTCGCCGTCGGTCACGTAAGGGCCGAACCGGCCGTCCTTGACCACCATCTTCTTGCCGGACACCGGGTCGTCGCCCATCTCGCGCAGTGGCGGCGCGGACGCGGCGGACTGGCGGCCGCGCTTCTTCGGCTCCGCGTAGATCTTCAGCGCCTCGTCCAGCGTGACCGTGAAGATCTCCTGCTCGGTGGTGAGCGACCGGGAGTCCGTGCCCTTCTTCAGGTACGGGCCATACCGGCCGTTCTGCGCGGTGATCTCCTCGCCGCTGGCCGGGTCGGTGCCGACCACCCTGGGCAGGGAGAGCAGCTTGAGCGCGTCGTCGAGGGTGACCGTCTCGATGGACATCGAGCGCAGCAGCGAACCGGTGCGCGGCTTCGGCTTGGCTTCCTTCTTCGCCTTGGTGCCGGCCGGCGGTGGCTCCTCCTCGGGCAGGATCTCGGTCACATACGGACCGAACCGGCCCTCCTTGGCCACGATCTCGTGCCCGCTGACCGGGTCGGTGCCGAGTTGACGGCCCTCCTGCGGGGTCGCGAACAGCTTCTCCGCGATCTCCAGGGTCAGCTCGTCCGGCGGCAGCTCGTCGGAGAGGTTGGCGCGCTGCGCGACCGGCGTGCCGTCGGGACCGGGCACCTCGCGCTCGAGGTACGGGCCGAACCGGCCGACCCGGACCACGATCTGCTGGCCGTCCGAGTCGGTGAACATCGGGATCGAGTTGACCTCGCGGGCGTCGATGTTGTCCACACCGGACCCGACGAGCTTCTTCAGCCCGTCGACGCCGATCGAGTCGGCCCGGCCCTCCTCGCCGTCACCGGCGCCGAAGTAGAAGCCGGTCAGCCAGTTGGAGCGGTGCGCGTCGCCCGCGGCGATCCGCTCCAGCGCGTCCTCCATGGCCGCGGTGAAGTCGTAGTCGACCAGCCGGCCGAAGTGCTGTTCGAGCAGGCCGACCACGGAGAACGCGATCCAGGACGGGACCAGCGCGGAACCCTTCTTCCACACGTAGCCGCGATCCTGGATGGTGCCGATGATGTTGGCGTAGGTGGAAGGGCGGCCGATGCCGAGTTCTTCCATCTTGCTGATCAGGCTCGGCTCCGTGTAGCGGGCCGGGGCCGAGGTCGAGTGGCCGTCCGGGGTCAGCTCGCTCGCGGTGATCGCCTGCTCGCGGACCAGGTTCGGCAGCCTGCGCTCGGCGTTGTCCGCCTCGCCGCCGGTCTCGGTGTCCACCGACTCGACGTAGGCCTTGAGGAAGCCGGGGAACGTGATCGTGCGACCGGACGAGGAGAACGTGCACTCCTCGCCGCTGCCGGCGTTGCCGGTGATCCGCACGCTCATCGTGGTGCCGCGCGCGTCGGCCATCTGCGAGGCGATGGTCCGCTGCCAGACCAGCTCGTAGAGCCGGAACTCGTCGGCGGCCAGCTCCTTCGCGACCTGACCGGGGGTGCGGAACACCTCACCGGACGGCCGGATCGCCTCGTGGGCCTCCTGCGCGTTCTTCACCTTCCGGTCGTAGCGGCGCGGCTGGGCCGGCACGTACTCGGGGCCGTAGAGCTCGGTGGCCTGCGCCCGCGCCGCCGTCAACGCCGTCTCGGACAGCGTCGTGGAGTCGGTACGCATATAGGTGATGTAGCCGTTCTCGTACAGCCGCTGGGCCAGTCGCATGGTCCGGTCCGCGGTGAAGCGCAGCTTGCGGCCCGCCTCCTGCTGTAGCGACGAGGTGATGAACGGCGCGTAGGGCTTGCGCGTGTAGGGCTTCTCCTCGACCGAGGCGACGCTCAGGGCCGCGCCGCGCAGGGCCTCGGCAAGGCGCCGCGCGTCGGCCTCCTCCAGCACCCGGACCGCGTTCTTGCCGGTCGCGGCGGTGGACTTGAGGCGGCCGTCCTGGCCGTAGTCGCGGCCGGTGGCCAGGCGCACGCCGTCCACGGCGGTCAGCCGGGCACCGAAGTTGCGCGGGCTGGCGTCCGCACCGGCGTCGAGGACGGCGGCGATGTCCCAGTACGAGGCCGGGACGAACTTCATCCGCTCCCGTTCGCGCTCCACCACGATCCTGGTGGCCACGGACTGCACTCGGCCCGCCGAGAGCTTCGGCATGACCTTCTTCCACAGCACCGGGGAGACCTCGTAGCCGTAGAGCCGGTCCAGGATGCGCCGGGTCTCGTAGGCCTCGACCAGGTCGGTGTCCAGGTCACGCGGGTCCTGCGCGGCGGCCAGGATGGCAGGCTCGGTGATCTCGTGGAAGACCATCCGGCGGACCGGGACCTTGGGCTTGAGCGTCTCCAGCAGGTGCCAGGCGATGGCCTCGCCCTCGCGGTCACCATCCGTGGCCAGGTAGAGCTCGTCGACGCCCTTGAGGGCCTCTTTCAGCTCCGTGACCGTGGACTTCTTGTCCGGGGTGACGATGTAGATCGGCTCGAAGTCGTTGTCGACGTTCACGCCGAGGTTCGACCAGGCCTCGCCCTTGTACTTGGCGGGCACCTCGGCAGCCTTGCGCGGCAGGTCGCGGATGTGTCCCCGGGAGGACAGCACGACATAGTTGTGGCCGAGGTAGGGCGCGATCTTGTCGGCCTTCGTCGGCGATTCGACGATGACCAACCGACGAAGGGACCCGTTCGTCTCTCCGTTGCTCTTCCGAGCTCTTGCCGACCCTGCCACTCTCGCCTGCCTTCTCCTGCCAACGCTCCGGCTCGCCAGTGTGCACCGAACTCGCCACCGGGTGGCGCCCAGGTACCGGACCGCTCCGTGACCGCATCCGGTTCGGGCGTGGCCGGTCAGGGCCGCATCATGCCCATCGGCGTGCGGATTCGGGTGATTCGCTGAGTTGGCGAACATCACACCCGGCTCGAACTTTTTCACCCTAACGGCCGCGTGGGCCTGGGTGTTCCCGATAACCGTACGTGGTCGGTCACCAGATGGGAAAACGTGGTTGATACGGAATGCCGGTTACATCGTATTCGACAACCGCCTCGACCCGTGTCCCGACCGAAACAGTCAGGCCCGGCCCCGACGTGGTCGGAGCCGGGCCCAACTGCGAAAACGGGTGACTCAGGAAGCCCCGTTGACCGCGTCTTCCTTCTTCTCCGCGGCCGGCGGTGCCTCTTCGAGGGCGGTCGGCCGACGCTTGGACACGACCACCGCGGCCACGATGACCGCGAGCGCGACCAGCGCGATGGCGATGCGCAGCGCGGTGTTGGCGCTGGCGCCCACCGAGAAGGCCACGATGGCAGGCGCGATCAGCACCGAGACCAGGTTCATGACCTTGATCAGCGGGTTGATGGCCGGGCCTGCGGTGTCCTTGAACGGGTCACCGACGGTGTCACCGATGATGGTGGCCTCGTGCGCCGGTGAGCCCTTGCCGCCGTAGTTGCCGTCCTCGACCAGCTTCTTGGCGTTGTCCCAGGCACCACCGGAGTTGGCCAGGAAGATGGCCATCAGGGTGCCGGAGGCGATGGCGCCGGCCAGGTAACCGGCCAGCGGGCCGACACCGAGACCGAAACCGACCGCGATCGGAGCGAACACCGCGAGCAGGCCGGGAGGGGCCAGTTCGCGCAGCGCGTCGCGGGTGCAGATGTCCACGACCTTGCCGTACTCCGGCCGCTGCGTGCCGTCCATGATGCCGGGCAGCTCGCGGAACTGGCGGCGCACCTCGTAGACGACGGCGCCCGCGGAACGGGACACCGCGTTGACCGCGAGGCCGGAGAACATGAACACGACCGCAGCACCGAGCACCACGCCGACCAGGGTGTTCGGGCTGAACACCAGGGCGACGAAGTTCCGCTCGGTGTCCGAGGCGAAGATCGCGTTGCCCGCCCCGGCCAGGTTCTTGGCCGCGCTGCCCACCGCAGCGGTGATCGAGTTGATGTAGGAGCCGAACAGCGCGGTCGCGGCGAGTACCGCCGTGGCGATCGCGATGCCCTTGGTGATCGCCTTGGTGGTGTTGCCGACCGCATCGAGGTCGGTGAGGATCTTCGCGCCCTCTTCGGTGACGTCGCCGGACATCTCGGCGATGCCCTGCGCGTTGTCCGAGACCGGACCGAAGGTGTCCATGGCCACGATGACGCCGACCGTGGTCAGCAGGCCGGTACCGGCCAGCGCGACCGCGAACAGCGCGACGGTCACCGAACCGGAGAGCAGGAACGCGCCGTACACGGCGGCCCCGATCACGAGCGCGGTGTAGACGGCCGACTCGAAACCGATCGAGATGCCGGAGAGGATGACGGTCGCCGCGCCGGTCAGCGAGGTCTGGCCGACGGTCTTGACCGGCTTGTGCTCGGTGCCGGTGAAGTAACCGGTGAGCTTGAGGATGACGGCGGCGAGCACGATGCCGATGATCACCGCGATGGTCGCGATGATCGCCGGGCTGCCCGCGACCGTGCTGTCACCGGAGCTGGTGAGCTGGCTGAACTGGCCGGGCAGGTAGGTCAGCGCGACGATCGTGCACAGCACCGCCGAGATCACCGCGGAGATGTAGAAGGAGCGGTTGATCGCGGACAGGCCGTTCTCGCCGGTCCGGGCCTTGGTGATGTAGACGCCGAGGATCGCGGTGAGCACACCGACGGCGGGCACCATCAGTGGGAACAGCAGACCCTGCACGCCGAACGCGAAGGAGCCCAGGATCAGCGCGGCGACCAGGGTCACCGAGTAGGACTCGAACAGGTCGGCGGCCATACCGGCGCAGTCGCCCACGTTGTCGCCGACGTTGTCGGCGATGGTGGCTGCGTTGCGCGGGTCGTCCTCGGGGATGTTCTGCTCGACCTTGCCGACCAGGTCGGCGCCGACGTCGGCGGCCTTGGTGAAGATGCCGCCGCCGACTCGCATGAACATGGCGAGCAGCGCGGCACCGAAGCCGAAGCCCTCCAGCACCTTCGGGGCCTGGCCCGCGTAGGAGAGCACCACGATCGTGGCACCGAGCAGGCCGAGACCGACGGTCATCATGCCGACGACGCCGCCGGTGCGGAACGCGATCTTCATGCCCTGTTCGCGGCCCTCGTTGTTGGCAGCCGCGGCAACGCGCACGTTCGCCCGGGTGGACAGCCACATACCGAGGTAACCGATGGCCGCGGAGAAGCCGGCACCGATCAGGAAGAAGATGGAACGGCCGATGCGCTCACCGATCGAGTCGGCGGGAAGCGCGAAGAGCAGCAGAAAAACGACTACCGCGAAAACCGCGAGCGTACGGAACTGCCGGTTGAGGTATGCCGCCGCGCCCTCTTGAACCGCCTTGGCGATCTCCTGCATCTTCGTGGTGCCCTGGCCGGTGGCCAGCACCCCCTTCAGCAGGACATAGCCGACGACCAGGGCAACGAGGGCGATGACAGCGACCACGGCAAGAATGCCGCGATCACCCCCGGTCAGCACAAGGCCGTCCGCGAGGGAACGCTGGGACATCCGTCCTCCTGGTGATTATTGCCAGTGTTCGCGTTCTGGCCGGTAACACCGACCGACCATGACGCTAGGTGGGCACCACCATCTGGGGTGCAATGGGGGCGGAGTCTATTGCGCTGCGGAATCGCCACCGCGACCTGTCCCGGTCCGTGTACATACCGTTACCATCCAGCAATTTTCTTGATCGATACCTGGATCGATCCGGACGCTGTTCAGGTCGTGTTCGGGCCGCTTGTCCCACTGATCTCGACCGGACCGGTGACCTGGATGTGAAAGCGGTCACAATTCCGGGCAGCACAGGTTTCTCGGCGAAATATCCGAAAAGTCCGATCGACTGGACAGTTGTTGTTCTGTCACGATTGGGCTTCAAGTTGCCGATCTTGGCTACTCAGCGTCGATCGCTTGCCGTATTGGTGCACGATCGGTCACCACGTCGTCCCGCCTTTTCCTTCCGTGTCAGTGGAGGGTGCGAAACTCGACGGCATGCGTGGCGATGCCGAAGCAAGCAGGCGACTGCTGGATCGGGTCCTGGCCGGTGTGCCCGCGGGAGAATCACCGCTGACCCATGTCGCCGATCTCGCCGCCCGCGAGTCCCAGCACGCCGAATGGCCGGACTGGGCCGCGCAGAGCGTGCTCGACGCGTTGGCCGGCAGCGGCGTCAAACTCCCGTGGACACACCAGGTCGAAGCCGCCGGCCTCGCCCACGCCGGTCAGCACGTGGTGGTGTCCACCGGAACCGGCTCCGGCAAGTCGGTCGCCTACCAGTTGCCGGTGCTCACCGCGCTGGCCACCGACCCCAAGGCGACCGCGCTCTACCTGGCGCCCACCAAGGCACTCGGCGCCGACCAGCTCAATGCCGTGCACCGCCTCGAACTGCCCGAAGTCCGAGCCGCCACCTACGACGGCGACACGCCCATGGCCGAGCGGGACTGGGTGCGCGCGTACAGCAGGTGGGTGTTCACCAACCCCGACATGCTGCATCGCGGCATCCTGCCCAGCCACGCCCGCTGGGCGCGCTTCTTCCGCCGCCTGTCGTTCGTGGTGATCGACGAATGCCACGCCTATCGCGGCGTTTTCGGTTCGCACGTCGCGCTGCTGATGCGCAGGCTGCGCCGGGTCGCCGCACATTACGGCGCCAACCCGGTGTTCGTGATGGCCTCGGCCACCGTCGCCGAACCAGCCGCGCTCGGAACCCGCCTCACCGGCCTGCCCTGCGCCGCCGTGACCGAGGACGGCTCGCCACGCGGCGCCCGCACCGTCGCGCTCTGGGAACCGCCGCTGACCGACCTGCTCGGCGAACACGGCTCCCCCGTCCGCCGCTCCGCAGGCGCGGAAGCCTCCCGGATCATGGCCGACCTCGTCGTCGAGGGCGCCCGCACACTCGCGTTCGTCCGCTCCCGGCACGGCGCCGAACTCACCGCGCTCGGCGCGAAACGGCTGCTCGCCGAGGTCTCCATGCCGCTGGCCCGGCAGGTCGCCGCGTACCGCGCCGGCTACCTGGCCGAGGACCGACGCAAGCTCGAACGCAAACTCGACTCCGGCGAACTGCTCGGCGTCGCCAGCACCAACGCGCTGGAACTGGGCGTGGACATCGCCGGCCTGGACGCGGTGCTGGTCGCCGGTTTCCCGGGCACGCTCGCCTCGTTCTGGCAGCAGGCCGGCCGTGCCGGCCGATCCGGCGGCGGCGCGCTGGTCGTGTTCGTGGCCCGCGAGGACCCGCTGGACACCTACCTGGTGCACCACCCGGCCGCCGTGTTCGACCGACCCGTCGAGGCGACCGTCCTGGACCCGACCAACCCGTACGTACTCGCCCCGCAGTTGTGTTGCGCGGCAGCGGAGATGGCGCTCACCGACGACTGCATCGCCGACTTCGGCGGCGCGGCGGCCCGCGAGGTCATCGAGGGCCTGGTCCAGGAAGGCACCCTGCGCCGCCGGCAGACCGGCTGGTACTGGACGTCCCGCGAACATCCACATGCGACAGTGGATATCCGCGGCTCGGGTGGCGAGCAGATCGCCGTGGTCGAGGGCGACTCCGGCCGGCTGCTCGGCACCGTCGACAGCGGATCCGCCTGCCGGTCCGTCCACGACGGCGCCGTCCACCTGCACCAGGGCGAGTCCTACGTGGTCGACGAGCTGAACCTGGATTCCGGCATCGCGTTGGTGCACCAGGAAAACCCGGACTGGACCACGTCGCCGCGCAGCATCGTGGACATCGCGGTGGTGCGCCCGCTGGAGGAGAAGCAGTTCGCCGGCGTGCGGACGGTGCTCGGCGAGGTCGAGGTCTCCTCGCAGGTGGTCGGCTACCTGCGGAGGCTGCCCAGCGGCCAGGTGCTCGACCAGGTCCCGCTCGACCTACCGGTGGAACGCCTGCACACCAGGGCTGTCTGGTACACGATCAGCAACGAGTTGTTGTGCGGCAGCGCGCCGGGAGGTGCCGGTCTGACTCCGGCACGCGTTCCCGGCGCGCTGCACGCTGCCGAGCATGCGGCGATCGGCCTGCTACCGCTGTTCGCGACCTGCGACCGGTGGGACATCGGCGGAGTTTCCACCGCCCTGCACGAAGACACCGGGGAGGCGACGGTGTTCGTGCATGACGGCCATCCCGGGGGAGCCGGTTTCGCCGATCGCGGCTTTGCCGCGTTGGTCCCTTGGTTGGCAGCGACGCGGGAGGCGATCTTCTCCTGCGAATGCTCGACTGGCTGCCCGTCCTGCGTTCAGTCGCCCAAGTGCGGGAACGGCAACGAACCGCTGGACAAGGCTGGTGCGGTGGCCGTGCTGAACGTGGTACTCGCGGCGATCTCCTGAATCGGGGCGAGTGCCGGCCAGCATGGCGGTTACCTCTTTCTGTTTCTGGGTTTTGTTACTCAGGCGGCGAGCAGGTCGCTGTAGCCGTAGCCGACCTTCTCGGGCACCGCGCGCAGCATGGCTTCCTGGACGACCCGCGACGCCGGCAGATCCCAGCCGCACACCTCCGGCCGAACCCGCCAGTGCACGATGCCCTGCAGGAAGGCAGAGGGCGGCAGCGGAATGAAGCTGCCCGCGGTGTGCAGGACGATGTCGGAGTTGCCGGCCAGTTCGCTGTGCAGCTTCTCGCCCGCCTCGGTCAGGAACAGCCACCGGCCGCTGGGCGTGGCCGCGATCGGCACCGGCAGTCCGGTGGACCGCAGCACGGCCGCGATCTGCCGACCGAGGTCGTCGCCGACCTCGATCGCGTCGAGGGTCTTGCCGGTCGCCAGGAGCAGGCTGTGCGGCTGCTCGCCGTTCCACCAGTCCGCGATCTCGCCCGCCGTGGCGGTGTTGATCCGCTCCGCCCAGTCCTCGAAGACCGGAACCGGCCCGTCGTTGGCTGCCGGATAGGTACCCGGCATGACCTGCCATCCGCGCCACGCCAGACCGATGGCCTGAGCCCGCAGCTCGATGCGGAAGGCACCATGCCAGCTATCCGACCAATCCATCGTTGTCAGCTCCTTGCGTTCCTACGTTTACTTCGGTCCTTGGTGGGCACCCCTTGGTTCGTAGTGGCGTGCCGCTCTCACTCAACACAACGGCATCACCCATGCCGAGCGTAAGTTGCAGTCGGCAACCGGTCGGTGCCGAACGGCGAACGCCGCACAGTACATATGTGCTTCCTTGACACACTGTGCCCCGATCGTGACCGGTCGCCGTGGCCCCATCGGGCTGTGATGCCGCTCACCGCAGTCAATCGACCGCTGCTCGCAGTCTCGGACGCTCAACGGTCCGTCGGACCCGCTCGGGCGTGCGCCGCCGCCGCGCCGAACCGGGCGAGCGGTCCCGGCGGCTCGGCGCTGGTCTGCACAAGCGCGTCCCAACCGGCCAGCTGGCAGCTGACCAACTGGACCCGCATCCGATCGGTGACCCACCGGGCCCAGCCACAGGCCGCCTGCTCGCCGTCGGGCGCGTAGTCGGCCGCGGCCAGCGCCGCGAGGTCGGCGGCGCCCGCCGCCCGGTGCCGCGTGACGGTCGCCGAGCCGACGGCGAGGATGCCCGTCGCAAACATCAGCAATGCTGCGACCAATGCGACGGTCCAGATGGTCGCCGACCCGCTGTCGCCGTCGGCATCGGTCGTCCCAACTGCGGGTTTACCGCTTGTCGGCGTCGATGTTCCGCTCGTCGCGGGGCCAGGTGACTTGCTGAAGATCATCCGTTTCCTTTCGTCGCGGGTGCGGGTGTCGTCGTGGTCGGGTCGTCGGGCGGCTGAGGCTCGCGCACGGCGTCCGCCTCGGCGTGCATGCTCACGCCGGGCAGCACGTCGCCCACCGGATGAGCGGAGACGGTGACCGTCACCGTGTCGGCGGTGACCGCGATGGTGACGGCCGCGCCGCTCGGCGCGATCTGTTCGGCGACCTTCCTGGCCTGCTCGGTCTCGCCCCGGGCGACCAGCCGGGCGGCTTCCCGCGCGGCATCGGTGCACTCGATCTGGCCGAGCAGCGCACTGAGTCCGGCCAGCACCAGTGCCAGCACGACCAACACGCCACCGAGACAGATCGCGGTCTCGACCGTGACCATGCCTCGATCGGCCGGATCCCGACTCCGCGCCGGTCGCGCCCGGCTGGTCCCGGTCATCAGAAGCCCGCCGTCAGGGCGCGTTGCACCAGTGCGCCGAGACCGGTCACCACCGAGTTGCCGGTGACCACGGCGTAGAGCACCGCCGCGAACGCGGCCGCGGCGATCGTGCCGATCGCGTATTCCGCCGTGCTCATTCCTTCGTCGGCCTCGAATCCCGCGAGGGCTCCGGTGCCGGCCGGCAGGAACGCGGTGGCGAGCAGCAGCCTTGACCTCATCCTTGTTCTCCTTCCTTCGTCATTCCGCGCGAGCGCGGACGTCCGTTGTGGACGGTCTTGGGTCACAGCGTCGGGATCAGCCGGGTGGCGAGGCCGATCACGACCGGGACCACGCCGAGGCAGATGAACGCCGGCAGGAAGCACAGGCCGAGCGGTCCGGTGACCGCGACCGCGGCCCGTTGCGCCTTGGCCTCGGCCAGGTCGTCGGCTGCCGCCCGGACCTCGTTGGCCAGGTTCTCGGCGACGCCGGCGAGCGCGGCACCGGACCGGGCGGTGCGGCGTGCACCCCTGGCCAGTCGGGCGGTGTCCGGATGCGCGAGAGCGGGTGCCCACGCCTGCACCGGGTCGGCGCCGAGCGCGATCAGCTCAGCCGTGTGCCGCAGCGCGGGGCCCGCGTCGCCGGGGACTCCTGCGGCGATGGCGGCGACCGCGCTGGGCACGGGTAAGCCGCCGCGCAGGCAGGCCGCGAGCAGATCCCAACTGCTCGCCAGGACCAGCGGATCGGCCGATCCGCCGACCTGCCGTGCTCGTCGCCGAATGAAACGGCGGCAGGCAACAAAAGCCATGCCACCGACCACCAGGCCGACCAGCGCACCGGAGGGCCAGCCGGCCACGACCATCGTCAGCGCACCAACCGAGACGGCGACGATCGCCGGCCGCGCCCGGTCGCCGAGCTGCCGGCTCAGCCAATGGGATCGCGAATCGGGCGGCTTGCCGAGCAGAGCGAGTCTGCGGCGGACGTTGACCGGGCTCGGTCCGACGAGCAGCGCGACGGCGAGCAGCAGTGCCGCGAGCGCATGGCCGTTCATGTCGCCTCCTTTGTGGACGGTGGCAGGACCGCGTGCGAGGTGAGCTTGGCGATCCAGAGCACGCCCGCGCAGACGAGGATGGTGCCGACGGCCAGCAGGCCCTGGCCGATGCCGGTGGTGAGCAGGACACGTACTGGCGCGGCGCCCATCAGCTGGCCGAGCACGATGCCGACGACCGGCAACGCGGCGAGCACGGTGCCGCTGGCCCGCGGGCCGGCCATTCTGGCCTGGACCTGTTTGCTGAAGCGGACTCGGCCGTCGACGTCCTTGCGGACCGCGTCCAGCACCTCGGCGGTGGGCAGACCGTGCCGGCGGGCCAGGGTGAGCGCGGCGGCGAACGGGCGGAGCAGGCCGGCGAGGTGGGGCGCGCCTGCCGCGCAGTGTTGTACTGCCCGGTCGACATCGCCGCCGAGCCGAACGGCACTGGCCACCGCGACAAGCACGGCTGCCGATTCGGGCTCGGCGTCCTCGGCGACCGCCGTTGCCGCGGCCGCCGTGTTCGCGCCCGCCTTCAGCTCGGCGACCATGCCGGACAGCGCCTGCGCCACGCCTTCGGTCGCGGCGAGCCTGCCGCGCAGTTCGTTGCGGGCGCGCCAGCGCCGAATGAAGGTCGCGACCGCCACGACGACGGCGATGGCAAGACCGAGGCCGGAGAACAACAGCGCGGCAACGCCCAGCGCCGCGATGCCGACCACCGGGCCCGGTCGGGTGATCTTCGGCCGGGGCCAGCGGGAGGGCGGCAGCAAGTTGATGGCACGCAGGCGGGTCACGCCGGTTTGGGTCGGCCAGGCGAGGAGCGCGGCGGAGAGCGTGATGTTCGCGAGGCTCAGCATGGCTCGTCGCCGAGTGGGTCGAGGGTGGGCCAGGTGGGCTGGTCACGAGTGGCTGCGGTCGGGCGGCCCGGCGTGGCTGCGGTCGGTTGGGCGGGCGCGGCTGCGGTCGATTGGGTGGGCGGGGCTGGGGTCGGTTGGGCGGGTACGGATGCGATCGGTTGGGCGTAGGCGAGCGGTTCGGTTGGGGCGATCGGTTGGGTGGGGGCGAGCGGTTGGGTGGGCGCGGCAGCGGTCGGTTCGGTGGAGGCGGAGGCGATCGGTTCGGTGGGGGCAGCCGGATTCGTGGGGGCGGATGCGATCGGTTCCGTGGGGGCGAGCGGTTGGGTGGAGGCGGATGTGGTCGGGTGGGTTCGGGCTGGGGTGGTTGCTGGGGTTGGGCGGGAGAGGAGGTCGGTCAGGTGGGTCCAGCCGGCGAGGCGGCCGGTGGGTTGCCAGGCGGGGAGGACCTGGATGCCGTTCGCGGTGCGGAGGACCACGCCGATCTCGGCCAGTTTCCTGGTGCCGCCGGGCTCGCGGCAGACGTGCAGGATCACGCGGAGGGCGGCTGCCGCCTGGCTGTGCAGCGCGGGGCGGGACAGGCCGCCGAGGGCGGCGAGAGCTTCCAACCGGGCGGGGACCTCGGCGGGTGAGTTGGCGTGCAGGGTGCCTGCTCCTCCGTCGTGGCCGGTGTTCAGGGCGGCGAGGAGTTCGCAGACCTCGGCTCCTCTGACCTCGCCGACCACCAATCGATCCGGACGCATGCGCAGGGCCTGGCGGACCAGTTCGCGGACGGTCACCTCGCCGACGCCTTCGATGTTCGGGGGCCTGGCCACGAGGCGGACTACTTGGGGGTGGCGGGGTTGGAGTTCGCCGGCGTCTTCGACGCAGACGATTCGCTCGCGGTCGGGGACCTGGCCGAGGAGGGCGGCCAGGAGGGTGGTCTTGCCGGTTCCGGTGCCGCCGGTAACCAGGAAGGCGAGGCGGGCGCGGACGATCTCGGTGAGTAGGTCGGCCACGTCCTGTGTGAATGTGCCGAGCCGGGCCAGTGCGGTCAGGTCGTGTCTGGCTGGGCGGAGGACGCGAAGGGACAGGCAGGTGCCGTCGGGAGCGAGCGGCGGGAGGATCGCGTGCAGGCGGATTCGGCCGTCGGCACCGCTGCCGGGCAGCCAGGCGTCGACGTGTGGCTGGGCATCGTCGAGGCGGCGTCCGGCGACCACGGCGAGACGGCCGGCCAGGCGGCGAACTGCTTCCTCGTCGGGGAAGGCGATGTCGGCCCGGCGCAGACCGGCGCTGCCGTCGACCCAGACCTCGCCGGGTTTGTTGACCAGGACGTCGGTGGTGTCCGGGTCGCGCAGGAGTGGCTCCAGAATGCCGGCGCCGAGGAATTCCTGGTGCAGCACGCGAAGCGCGTCCAGCAGGTCGGCGTCGCCGAGCACGCCGCCTGCCTCGGCGCGGATGGCGTCGGCGACGAGGGCGGGCGTGATGCCGGTGCCGCCGGTGGCAAGCCGGTGGCGAACCCGGTCGATCAGGTCCGCACGCGTGACGGTCATGACGCCACCACCGGAGAGACGCGGGTGCACACGACGTCGAGCACCGCGGTGGCCGCGGCGGCGAGCGGGCCGGTGGCGCGTTGCCAGAGCACCCCGCGTTCCAATGTGCTGGCCAGTTTGGGTTCCGGGCGCATCGAGGCGACCAGCGGCAGACCGATCGCGTTGGCCACGTCGGCCGGGCGCAGGCCGCCGGGGGCCGGGCCGCGCACCACGGTCTCGGCGCGGATTCCCCGGTCGGTCAACCATTCCGCCATCCGACGCGCCGCGGCCGACGCGCGCACCTCGGCGGGCACGACGAGCACGGTGAGGTCGGCGCGGTCGAGGGCGAGCAGCGCGACTTCCGATGTGCTGCGCGGCAGATCGCAGATGACGGTCTCGCCCGCTCGGCGACCGGCCTGCAGGACCGCGGCAAGGGCTTCCGGTTCGGGGCCGGGGCCGTCCCGGTCGCAGGAGACCATGGTGAGCCGGGCATCGCCCTTGGTGCGACCGGGCAGCGCGGATCGCAACGAGGCCACCGGTATCCGGCCGCCGCGCACCCGCAGTTCCGGCCAGCGCAGGCCGACTTCGGCCTCGGCGCCGAGCACGAGATCGATGCCGCCGCCAAGCGGATCGCAATCGACGAGCAATGCGTTGTCCCCTCGACGAAGCGCGGCCATGGCGACCGCGGCGGCGAACACCGACGCGCCCGCTCCACCTCTTCCGCCGAGTACGGCGAGGATCCGGCCCTCGGTCGGCGATGGCCGGTCGACGGCGTCGGCGAGCGCTTCGGTGATGGTGGCTGACTTTGTGGGCAGGGGAACGACATCGACGGCACCGAGCCGGACCGCGAGCGGCCAGAGGCCGTCGGGTGGTGGGTCCTGTCCGCAGGTGATCAGCACGCGCTCACGACGTGGTAGTTCCGCGTCGATACAGGCGCGTGCTGCTGATTCGTCGAGCAGTATCAGGGGCGCGGTGGCCCAGGCTCTGCGCGCGGCGACGGCGTCGGGCACGCGGTGCAGTTCGCAACCGGCGGCCGCGGCCAGACGCAGGAGTTCGTCGAGCAGTGACTCCTCGCCGCACATGACGAGCGGGAGATCCGTATCCACGTTGCACCCCAACCCTTTTCGTTGATCGGCGGTCGCCTTGTCGATCGCCGGTTCCGTGCGCACAACGCTTCCCTGAACGCAAGGAGTCGACAACGACCAGTGATCAACTTGTGGATGGCGGGGCCCGATGTGGATAACTGGCGGCGCTGGACAACGCGACACGCTTATTTGTCAGGGGCCGCTGACAAACTCGCGCGGGGCGCTCTTGGGCCAACCACGGATGGGAGGCGCAAAACATGATGAAGCTGAAAATTCGTTAAGTAGCGCGGATCCGCGTTAATTGGGTACGACGGATTTTCAGTCTGCGCGGATGATCCGGCGCGAAGGCATTGAACAGCCATTGAGCTGCGGACATGGGACGACCCCCGTCAGGGGGGAGGGACGGGGGTCGTCGTAGGTTCAGCCCCGGGGGGTCGGACTGAACCGGTCCGGCAATGCCGAACGTCTCTACTGTATCCCCCCGACGCCCGCTGACGCATGCGCCTCGGCCGAATAGACATCGCAGCGAGTCTTGGCCGTGCTCGGCGATCAGCGCCTGAACAGGTGCGTAGCGCTGGAAAATTCTCGGGCGTGCGACGGCACACACCGGATGGGTTCATCCTGGGCAGCCACTCGAATGACACAAATCGGCCCACACACCACCACGGTGCGTGGGCCGAACTCCGCGTCAGGACGCGCGAGCGGGGTCGTCGATGGTCGGGTAGCGGCCTTCCCGGTGCGCGGCCACCGCATCGCGCAGGTACTCCTTGGTGAACATCGCGGACAGCATCGCGACACCCTCCCGGTTGACCCGGATCTCGCCGTGCCGGATCTCGCCGTTGATCCGCACCACGCGGCTCGGCTCGACATCGGTACGGGCCTGGTAGTCCTTGATCCGGCCCCGGCCTAGCCAGCGTAGGTCCTCGTCGTCGATGACGGCGTCGGCGGGCAGCAGCAGTTTGATCATGGCGTGGTCGAGATCGACGGTGATGTCGATGTCTCCGGCCGGGATCCGCGGCGAGCGCAGGTCGAGCACGACGTGGCCGCGGCGGGCGCGGACGGCGAAGGTGCGGGCGTCGGTCCAGTTGCCGAGCTTGCGGACCTGGGTGTAGTCGGCGCGGACGCGTTCGACGGTCTCGGGCGTGGCGTTCATCTCTGTGTTCCTCCGTGGAATCGGGCAACAGCCTCGCGGATTAAGTCACTTCTTTGCGACTTCTCTTACAATACTAGATAGTATTTGGACTAAGACTCTTGCGCAATGGGTGAAGCTCCCTCGATGTGGGTGACAAGACGCCCCCGAGCGGCGGTACCGACCATGGCCACTGGACCGCTACACCGCTTGTTACCAGCGGGTTTGGTCACCCTTGGTTGCTTGACCGGTGCACCCGACCGAGCTCTTGAAGTTACGCAGGTCACAGAGGTACAAAGGACGTGCGGACTTCAGGTCGGCCAGGGGCTCGGTAGAAGAGAAGCCAGGCTCACCCCGACAGAGCTCCGTGCGCGAACACCAGGCACCCACGCGCAGCACGCCGCGGGAGGCTTGTCGTTGAGGGACTGCGTATCGGGACGCCGGACGCCGAGTCCCCAGCCATACGACATCGTTGCAGCTTGGTAACCTGCGAATGTTCGCGCTGAGTGCGGCGCCCGTCGGTCTGACCGACGGGCGCCGCAGCATGTTCGGCAGAAGCCTCCGTTGGGCGGTTGACCGCCCCGGTCCATGTGAGTAACTTCCCAATCCTGCGCCAACTGTGGGAATGAATTACCAATTCGCGCGGCACGGGGAGTGGGCATGTCACCGATCAGCCGACGCGGCTTCCTCGCCGCGTCAGCACTGGCTGCTCCGGCGATCGCGGTCGCCGCTCAGAGCACCGTCGCCGCCGACCCGGCGCCGAGGACGACGGTCCTGCCCGGCGCGGACCAACTGGCCGCCGACGGTTGGCAGGCCCTGGCTGGCCGCAAGGTCGGCGTGCTGTCCAACCCGACCGGCGTACTGCTCAACCTCACCCACATCGTCGACTCGATGGTCGCCGCCGGGAGGAAGCCGCTGGCCGCGTTCGGGCCGGAACACGGCTTCCGGGGCACCTCGCAGGCGGGCGGCTCGGAGGGCAACTACACCGACCCGCGCACCGGTATCCCGGTCTACGACGCCTACGGCGCGACCGCCGAGGACCTGGCCGGGATGTACACCAAGGCCGGGGTCGACACCGTGCTGTTCGACATCGCGGGCGCCGGCGCGCGGTTCTACACCTATACCTGGACCATGTACCTGGCCATGCGGGCCGCCGTGATGACCGGCGCGTCCTTCGTGGTGGTAGACCGGCCGTGCCCGATCGGCGGGCAGGCGTACGGGCCGCAGCTCGACCCGGCCTACGCGACGCTGGTGGGCCTCAAGCCGATCGTGCAGCAGTCCGGGATGACCGCGGGCGAGTTGGCGAAGATGTTCAACGAGCTGTTCCTGCCCGGCGACACCGGCGGGAAACGGTTGTCCAGCCTGGAGATCGTGCCGGTGCGTGGGCTGCGCCGCGACGAGCTGTTCCTGGACACGAACCTGCCGTGGGTGCTGCCGAGCCCGAACATGCCGACCGGCGACACCGCGCTGCTCTACCCGGGGACCTGCCTGTTCGAGGGCACCGTCATGTCCGAGGGACGGGGCACCTGCCGGCCGTTCGAGATGATCGGCGCGCCGAACATCGACTGGCACTGGGCGGAGACGCTCAACACCATGAACCTGCCCGGAGTCGAGTTCCGGGAGAACTACTATGTGCCGACGTTCGACAAGTTCGTCGGCCAGACCTGCGGCGGGGTCCAAGCGCACATCACCGATCCGCGCCGGATCGACGCGATCCGCACCGCCGTCGCCATGATCGTCACCGCGAAGAAGCTCTACCCATCGATCTTCGGATGGACCTCCAACAACTACATCGACAACCTCAGCGGATCGAACCGGCTGCGCACCATGGTCGACGCCGGAGCGTCCACTGAGGACATCGTCGGTGCCTGGCAGGCGGAACTCGCGCGGTTCCGAACCGAGCGCGAACCGTTCCTGCTCTATCGATGACCTTCATCCATGCTGGGTATATGAGACAGACGAGGTGGCCATGTCCAGTCGCAGAGTCGCCATCAGCGCGTTACTGCTCGCCGTGGCGGCAGGCATGAGCGCGATACCGGCGGGCGCGTCGACCGACACGCCGAACTGGCCCGGACCGAGCTTCGGTCGCTTCGACCAGCCGCAGACCGGCTTCATGCCGGCCTGGACGACGCTACGCAACGGCTCGCCGCAGGAGGTCGGGTTGGACCCGGGCGTGGTCGAGGCGGCGCAGCAGCAGGAAGCGAACTGGACGCAGAACCAGCCGGGCACCGGGCATCCGATGTTCTCCGGCGAGGTCACCCTGCTCGTGCACGACGGCGTGATCGTCTCCAAGCAGGCGGCCGGGTACGCGCTGCGCTACTCGGATCAGCAGGGTGATCTGCTGCCGGCCGATCAGCAGATCCCGATGCACACGGACACCATCTTCGACCTGGCCTCGCTGTCCAAACTGTTCACGTCGATCGTCGCCGTGCAGGAGATCCAGGCCGGCAAGCTGAACCTGAACGCGACCGTGGCCAGTTACCTGCCGCAGTATGCGAGCAACGGCAAGGGCGACATCACCATCGAGCAGTTGCTCACGCACACCTCCGGCCTGCCGCCGGACCCGAGCCCGGCGCTGTGGACGTACGCGACCATGCCGGAGCGGATCAACGCGATCCTCAACACCGTGCCGCAGTACCCGGCCGGCACCACCTACCTCTACTCCGACCTCAACATGCTCAGCCTGCAACTGGTGTTGCAGCAGATCACCGGCAAGACGCTGGACGTGCTGGTGCACGACGGCATCACCGGACCGCTGGGCATGCACGACACCATGTACAACCCGCCCGCCTACCTCAAGCCGAGGATCGCGGCCGCGGAGTACGAGGTCGGACCGGGCGAGCCGCAGCGCGGCCTGGTGTGGGGCTCGGTGCACGACGAGAACGCCTGGGCCCTTGGCGGCGTCGCCGGCCACGCGGGCGTGTTCTCCACCGTCTCGGACATGGCGATCCTGGCGCAGGCCATCCTCAACGGCGGAACCTATGGCGGGCACCGGATCCTGAGCCAGCAGTCGGTCACCATGCTGGAGACCAACTACAACCAGAAGTTCCCCGGCGACTCGCACGGTCTCGGTTTCGAACTGGACCAGCGCTGGTACATGAACCGGCTGAACAGCGCGTTCACGCTGGGCCACACCGGATACACCGGCACCACGATCGTGATCGACCCGGTGTCGCGCTCGGTCGCGCTGCAGTTCAGCAACCGGGTGCACCCGACCCGCAACTGGGGCTCGACCAACCCGGCTCGCCGCGCCGCGGACGACGGGCTGGCCAACGCGATGGCGGTGAAGTCGCCGGACGGCGGACCGTCCTGGTACTCGGGCATCGGTGACGCCACGACCGCGACGCTGACCACGACCGTCGAGCCGAAGAGCGGGCCGACCAACATCAGCTATGACACGTTCGTGGACACCGAGGCGGGCAGTGACTTCGTCTACCTGCAAACGAGCACGGACGGCACCACCTGGACGAACGTGCCGACCACGGTGACCGGCACCGGCGCGCCGACCGGAGCGGTCACCTCGCTCTCCGGCGGCGTCCGGACCTGGTGGCACGTGACCGCGCAACTGCCCGCGACGAGTACCGGGAAGCTGATGGTTCGGTGGCAGTACGTGACCGACCCGGAGTACACCGGGCGCGGGGTGAACGTCGCCGGGGTTCGGGTGAGCGACTCCTCCGGAGTGCTGCTCGACGGCGACCGCGATCCCGGCGCGTTCACCGGCGTGAACTGGGCGCTGAGCTGGCGTTGATCCGGGGGCGGATCAGTATGCGGGGAGTGGGTCGAGATGAGGCGGACAACGAGTGGGAATTTGCCCGGATGGCACCGTTTACCAGGGAGTTTGGTGACTGCCCGACATCGGCATAACGCCTGGCAGTCACGCTCGTTGACCACTCACCGTACAGTTAGTAAGTTTCCCACGTGATCTCTTCCAGTTCGACCGAGTCCAGCCCACTGGTCCGCATCCGTTCGCTGCTGCCCGGCCTCGCGCGGGCCGAGCAGCGGGTGGCGCACGTGGTGCTGGAGGACCCGGCGGGCGTCTCCCGCCGCAGCATCACCGAGGTCGCCGACGCGGCCGGCACCAGCGAGACGACGGTGACCCGGTTCTGCAAGGCCGTCGGCGTGAGCGGTTACCCGGAGTTGCGCATCGCGCTGGCCGCGGACACCGCGCGGGCAGCCGCGCGCAGCGACCGCGACCTCGATCGCGACCTCGGCGGGGAGATCGGCCCCAACGACGACCTGCGCCAGGTCGTCGGCAAGGTCGCGTTCGCGGACGCGCGCGCGGTCGAGGAGACCGCCGAGCAACTCGACATGGCCAGCCTCGACCGCGTCGTGCAGGCCATCGCGGGCGCAGGCCGAGTGGATGTCTACGGCGTGGGCGCAAGCGCTTTCGTCGCGCTGGACCTCCAGCAGAAGCTGCACCGGATCGGTCGGGTCTGCTTCGCCTGGAGCGACACGCACATCATGCTGACCTCGGCCGCCGTGCTGCGCCGGGGCGACGTCGCGGTCGGCATCTCGCACACCGGCGCGACCACCGACACCGTCGAGGCACTGCGCGAAGCACGCGAACGCGGCGCGACCACGGTCGCGCTCACCAACTTCCCCCGGTCCCCGATCACCGAGGCCGCCGACCACGTGCTGACCACGGCCGCTCGGGAAACAACGTTCCGCTCCGGTGCGACCGCGAGCCGGATCGCGCAGTTGACCGTCATCGACTGCGTTTTCATCGGCGTTGCCCAGCGACACATGGACACCGCTCTCGCCGCGCTCGACACCACGTATTCGGCGGTCGGTAAACACAGGCTGGAAGTGCGCCAGGACGGCCGTCGACGGCCCAAGGAGGACAGCGAGTGATGCCACCGGACATGGTTCGAGTCGACTCACCAACGGAACTACGGAATCCGGCGACGACCGACATCGACCAACTGTCCACGTTGGACATCCTCTACAAGATCAACGCGGAGGACGCGACCGTGCCCGGCGCGGTCGCCGCGGTACTGCCCGAACTGGCCCGGCTGGTCGACTTCGCGGTCGCCGCGCTGCGCGCCGGACACCGGGTGCACTACATCGGCGCCGGCACGTCCGGCCGGCTGGCCGTGCTCGACGCGGCCGAGTTGATCCCGACCTTCAACATCCCCGGAGACTGGTTCATGCCGCACCACGCGGGCGGGGCCGGGGCGCTGCTGCGCGCGGTGGAGAACGCCGAGGACGACGCGGGCGCGGGCACCGCGGAAATGCGCGAACACGTGCGTGCCGGAGACGTGGTCGTCGGCCTGACCGCGTCCGGGCGCACCCCGTACGTGGTCGGCGCGCTGGCGGCGGCCCGCGAACTCGGCGCGTGCACGGCGCTGGTCTCGGCCAACCCGGGCGCGGCCGCGAACGCCTCGGTGGACGTGCCGATCGCGGTGGACACCGGGCCGGAGGCGATCGCCGGATCGACCAGGATGAAGGCGGGCACCGCGCAGAAACTCGTGCTCACCGCGTTCTCGACCGCGACCATGGTGCGGTTCGGCCGGACCTACTCGAACCTGATGGTCAGCATGCGCGCGACCAACGCGAAGCTGCGCGGCCGGACGCTGCGCATCCTGCGCGAGGCGACCGGCGCGAGCGAACAGGACTGCGCGGACGCGCTGGCCGCGGCCGACGGCGACCTCAAGGTCGCGCTCGTCATGCTGGTGGCCGGCACCGACACGACGCGCGCGGCGGCCGCGCTCGAGCACGCCGAGGGCCACGTGCGCACCGCGCTGGCCGCGCTCAGCTCCTGACCTGCCGGCCGAACCGGCCCGCCCAGTCCAGGAGTTGGTCGACGAGTTCCGGCGGGGACACCACATCGAACTCGGCCGCCAGGCCGCCGAGCGCCATGACCGGCCAGTCCAGGGTGTCCGAGGTCATGACCATCCGGCAGCTGTGCTCGTCGATCGGCTCGACCGTGCTCCACCGGCCGACCTTCTCCCGCACCAGCTCGGCCGTGGCATGCACGACGACCTCGCTGCGGATCGGCATCGGCACATTGCCCAGGCCGACCCGCACGAACGCGGCCGCGTCGGTCGCGGGCAGTTCACGTTGCCGGAACCGGGCGCCGGTGCCGCGCGGATTGCCGAGCCGGTCGATGCGGAAGCTGCGCCAGTCGTTGCGCAGCAGGTCGTAGGCGACCAGGTACCAGCGGCGGCCGAGGGAGACCAGCCGGTGCGGTTCGACGTGCCGCTCGGTGCGCCTGCCGTCCGCCGACGTGTAGTCGAAGCGGATGCGCTCGTCGTCGCGGCAGGCCAGGGCGATCATGGTGAGCACGTTCGGGTCGACCGGGGCGCTGACCGTGGTGCCTGGCGCGGCCGGCACGGTCATCGCGCGCAACGCGTCCACCCGACGGCGCAGCCGGGCCGGCATCACCTGCACGACCTTGGCCAACGCGCGCACCGACGACTCTGCGATGCCCTCGACCGGCCCCTGCGCGGCGGCGTGCAGGCCGATCGCGAGCGCGACCGCCTCCTCGTCGTCGACCACCAGCGGGGGTAGGGCCGCGCCCGCGGCGAGCTGGTAGCCGCCGTCGACGCCGCGCTGCGCCTCGACCGGATAGCCGAGGTCACGCAGGCGGTCCACGTCCCGCCGCAGGGTGCGCACGGACACGCCAAGCCGATCGGCAAGTTCCGTGCCCGGCCAGTAGCGCTGCGTCTGCAACAACGACAGCAGGCGCAGGGTCCGGGAACTCGTGTTCGCCATGTTTTTCAGTTTCCCGCAGATTGAGGACAGAAAGTGGCCGCTATAGGTCATAGCCTTCTCCTCGACGGCAAGTTTTCGACATCACCCCCCGAAAGGCAGCGGACATGACCACCCCCAGCACCCTCACCCTCGAACAGACCGACCTGCTCGAGAGCCTGGCCAGGCACCGCTTCTTCCTGCGCAACACCACGCGCGACATGTCCGAGGAGCAGATCCGGCTGCGCAGCACGGTCAGCGAACTGACGCTCGGCATGCTGATCAAGCACGTGACCGACATGGAGCGGCAGTGGGTCGACTTCATCGTCGACGGGCCGTCCGCGATCGGGAACTTCTCCGACGAGCTGACCCCGGAACAGATCGCCGCCTGGTCGGCCCGCTGGCAGCTCGCCGACGACGTCACCCTGGCCGACCTGCTCGCCGAGTCCGACCGGGTCGCGCGGCGCACCGAGGAAGTCGTGGCCGCCCTGCCCGACCTCAACGCCGCGCACCCGCTGCCCTCCGCGCCCTGGTTCGAGCCCGGCGCGAAGTGGAGCGCCCGCCGCGTGCTGCTGCACCTGATCGCGGAGACCTCGCAGCACGCGGGTCACGCGGACATCATCCGTGAGGCGATCGACGGCGCCAAGAGCATGGGCTGACCTCGGTCGTCGCCCCGTGGTCAGGCCCGCACTAAGCTTTCGGGGTGCGGCTGCGGCGGTGCGGGTCTGACGCGGTGTTGATCGAGGTCGATTCGCTGGACGAGGTGGACGCCGTGCGCGCGGCGCTGGCCGGGGCCGCGGAGTCCGGTCGGTTGCCGGGCCTGGCCGAGTTGGTGCCGGCGGCGCGGACGGTGCTCGCTGCGATGCGGCCCGGTTCGAATGGGCTCGCCGCGCTCCGCGAGGTGCTGGCCGGGATCGACGTGACCGCCGCGATCGGCCGGGATTCCCGCGAGGTCGTGCTGCCGGTGTACTACGACGGACCCGACCTGGAACTGGTCGCGGACACCGCCGGTATCGGCGTCGCCGAGGTCGCCGCCCTGCACAGCGGCGTCGAGTATTCGGTGGCGTTCTCCGGTTTCGCACCGGGTTTCGGCTACCTGGTCGGCCTGCCGGACGTGCTGTGCCAGCCGAGACTGGACCGGCCGAGGACCAAGGTGCCGGCCGGATCGGTCGGCATCGCAGGCGAGTTCACCGGTGCGTACCCGCGGTCCTCCCCCGGCGGCTGGCGGCTGATCGGCCGGACCGACGCGGTGCTGTTCGACTCACATCGCGACCGGCCTGCCCTGTTGTCGCCGGGCGACCGGGTCCGATTCGAGGCGCGGTCATGAGGACCGTCGCGATTCTGGCCACGGGGCCCCAGATTCTCGTGCAGGACCTGGGCAGGCCCGGGTTCGCGCATCTCGGCGTGCCGCCATCCGGCGCGCTGGACGTGCCGGCGCTGCGGCTGGCGAATCGGTTGGTCGGCAACGCGGAATCGTTGGCGGCACTGGAAGTTCTGCTCGGCGGGCTGCGGCTGCGCGCGGAGTCCTCGTGCGTCGTCGCGGTCACCGGGCCGAGCACATCGGTCACTGTGGACGGTCGCGAGCGGGGCACGCATGCGCCGATCCATCTGTCCGCGGGAGACGAACTGCTCCTCGCCCAGCCGGTCGACGGGCTGCGCAACTACGTCGCGGTCAACGGCGGAATCGCGGTCGAGGCCGAGTTGGGCAGCCGGTCGACCGACGTGCTGTCCGGCATCGGACCCGCGCCGGTGCACGAGGGCGACATGCTGCCGTTGGGCGAACCCCGGGGCGTCGCGGCAGGCGCGGATGAGTTGGCGGCCATGGCGGTACCGGCCGAACTGACCCTGCCGGTGCTGCTCGGGCCGAGGGACGACTGGTTCGACGATCCGGCCGCGCAGTTGCGCGCGGGCACCTGGCGGGTGTCGCCGGAGAGCAACCGGATCGGGCTGCGGCTGACCGGACCCGCGCTGCGCAGGGCCGAGCGGTTCGCCGGGCAGGAGTTGCCGAGCGAACCGGTGGTGACCGGCGCGGTGCAGGTGCCGGCCAACGGTCGGCCGGTGGTGTTCCTCGCCGACCATCCGACCACCGGCGGCTACCCGGTCCTCGGCGTGGTGCCCGTCCCCGACCTGGCCGCGTTGGCGCAGGTCAGGCCGGGCACCGTGGTGCTGCTGCGACC
This sequence comes from Pseudonocardiaceae bacterium, assembly GCA_035948315.1. Lineage (GTDB taxonomy): Bacteria > Actinomycetota > Actinomycetes > Mycobacteriales > Pseudonocardiaceae > CAJCJE01. The sequence goes on from DASZJG010000002.1 coordinate 66,845, forward strand.
GGCCTAGTACTCGGACTCGTACAGCGCGGTCAGCTCGGCGTGCAGGGCCGTCGCGTCCGGCAGCGTGCTGCCGTCAAGGGTGTGCACGCGGGTGATCTTGCGGACCGACGAGGCGAGGAAGACACCGTCCGCGCCGGCCAGTTCGTCGACCCCGACCGACTCGATCTTGACCGACCAGCCGGCCCGCTCGGCCGCGCGGAACAGGCCCGCCTGGGTGGTGCCGGGCAGAATGCCGATGTTCGGCGGCGGGGTGCGGAGGGTGCGGCCGCTGGCCAGGATCAGGTTGGAGGTCGGGCCCTCCAGCACGACGCCGTCGGTCGCGGTGAAGATCACCTCGTCGGCGCCGCGCCGCGCGGCCTCGCGGCCGGCTGCCATGTTGATCGCGTAGGACAGCGACTTTGCACCGAGCAGCAGCCACGGCGCCCGCTCGGCCAGGCCGGAGTCGATGCCACGCTCCAGGGTCACCGCGGCGACGCCGTCGCGCCGCTGATCGCGGACCTTCGGCGACACCTCGATGCCGAGCGCGAACCCGGTGGGCGTGCCGTCACCGCCCTCGACACCCCGGGTGTAGACGAGTTTGAGGGCCATTTCCGGCGAATCCGCCCAGGACCAGCCGTCGATCACCTGCGCGACCCGCGCTTCCCACACCGCCCGGTCCGGCGGCGGCAGTTCGAGCAGCCGCGCGGAGCGGGCCAGTCGAGTCAGGTGGAGGTCGAGTTCGCGGGGTTTGCGATCCACCACGAGCACCGTTTCGAAGATGCCGTCGCCACGCATCAGCCCGAGATCGTCGACCCGGATCTGCGGTTGGTCGGGGTCGGCGACGTTTCCGTCCAAGGTCACCAGAACGCGCATACGGTGAGCTTAGTGCCGCAACGCATTATCATCGGCAGGGTGGGAGATGTGGCCAGGCCGCCGCGCAACGCGACCGCACTGCGTAACACGTTGCACGCGCACGGCATGCGCATGACCCCGCAGCGTCAGCTGATCCTGGACGCGGTTCGTGACCTGCAACACGCCACTCCCGAGCAGGTCTGCCAGCGGGTGCAGGACATCGCGCCGACCGTCAACATCACCACCGTCTACCGGGCGTTGGACCTGCTTGAGGAGCTGGGCCTGGTGCGGCACACGCATCTGGGGCACGGCGCGCCGTCGTACTCGGCCAGTGAGCACGAGCACGTGCACCTGGTGTGTCACCGCTGCGGACAGGTCATCGAGATGCCGACCGAGACGCTCGAACCGATGGTGCGCAGCGTCCGTCAGGAATGTTCGTTCGTGCTGGACGTTAGTCATCTTGCACTGTCCGGAACGTGTCGCAACTGCTTGGCGAAGGCGGGAACGTGACTTCTCCACTGGTCCAACTCAAGGGCGCCGTCGCGGCGCCGGACGACTCGCCCGATCACGGCGTCGCCTGGCACTACGGCGACCCGTTCGCCGAACAGCGGACGGCGGTGCGCTCGGTCGCCGTGGTCGACCGCTCGCATCGCGGCGTGCTCGCCGTCCCTGGCGACGATCGGCTGGACTGGCTGCACTCGCTGACCTCGCAGCACTTCGCCGCGCTCGGCGAACCGGCCGGCACCGAGGCGCTGATCCTGGACGCGCACGGGCACGTGGAGGACCACCTGGCCGTCGCGCACGCGGCCGGCACGGTGTGGCTGGACACGGAGGGCGACCGCACGGCTCCCCTGCTGTCCTATTTGGACAAGATGCGGTTCTGGTCGAAGGTCGAGCCGAGGGACGCGAGCGCCGAACGCGCCGTGCTCACCGTGCTCGGCCCGGACGCGACCGCGCTGCTCACCGGCCTCGGCCTGCCCTTCCCGACCCAGCCCTACGAGGTGGTCGAGTTCGACGGCGGACTGGCGCGTCGGATGCCCTGGCCCGGCCGCAATGCCGTCGATCTGCTGATCGACCGCGAAGCCCTGGTGTCGACCTGGACCCGGCTGACCGACGCGGGCGCGCGCCCGGCCGGCAGCTGGGCGTTCGAGGCGCTGCGCGTTGAGGCGCTACGCGCCCGGCTCGGCGTGGACACCGACGAACGCACCATTCCGCACGAGGTGAACTGGATCGAGCCGGCGGTGCACCTGGACAAGGGCTGCTACCGGGGCCAGGAAACGGTCGCGAAGGTCATCAACATCGGCCGCCCGCCGCGCCGGATGGTGCTGTTGCACCTGGACGGTTCGCAGGACGTGCTGCCGGAGACCGGCGAGCCGGTGTCGCTCGGTGACCGGGTCGTCGGCCGGGTCGGTTCGGTCGTGCGGCACCACGAACTCGGCAACGTCGCGCTGGCGCTGCTGAAGCGCTCCGCGCCGGTGGACGTCGAGCTGACCGCGGGCGCCGACGACCATGTCGTACAGGCCGCGGTCGACCCCGACTCGGTGGCCGCGGAGGGCGCCGCTCCAGGCCGGGAAGCCGCCCAGCGCCTGCGCGGATAGGCCCGCACTCGTCCGCCCAACCGAGTGACGCGCGCTGCGCCAATAGCGGACTGTTCTGAGAACAACAGGGGCTGAACGGGCGACGGGCCCGCAATGGCCACGCCGGGAACTGCCCGGATGTGTCAGTATCGCGACCATGACTGCTGCCGCCACAACCTCGCCCGGCACGCTGATCACGGTCGCCCCCACCGGGGCGGAACATGCCAAGGCCGATGTGCCGAACCTGCCGGTCACCCTTGCCGAGCTGGTCAGCACCGCCCAGGACTGTGCACGCGTCGGCGCCACCATGATCCACGTGCACATCCGCGGCGCGGACACCAAGCCGACGTTGGACCTCGGTCTGCTGAAGGAGACCGTGGCCGCGCTGCGCGAGAACACCTCGCTGATCGTGCAGCTCTCGACCGGCGGCGCGGTGACCGATCCGGAGGCGGACCGGTTGCGCGTGCTCGACGCCATGCCCGACTCGGCGTCCTGCACGATGGGCACGGTCAACTTCGGCGACGACGTGTTCATGAACCGCTGGGAGTTCATCGTCGAACTGCACAAGCGGATGGCCGAACGCGACATCGTGCCCGAGTACGAGATCTTCGACCTCGGCCAGTTGGCGTCGCTGCGGCGGCTGCTGGACGACTACGGTCCGCCGGCAGGCGGTCACGTGCACGTGGATCTGGTGATGGGTGTGCCCGGCGGCATGCCCGGCAATGTGGAAACGGTGTCCGCGGCGCTGCGGGAGATCCCGGAGGGCGCGAGCTTCTCCGCGACCGGCGTCGGACGCGCCAGCATTCCTGTGATGCTGGCCACACTCGCGGCCGGCGGTCATCTGCGGGTCGGCATGGAGGACACCATCAGCTACGCCCGGGGCGAGCGCGTGAAGGACAACGCCCAACTCGTCGCGCGCGCCGCTGGCCTGGCCAGGATCGCGCAACGCCCACCCCTGCCGGGTGAGACCGTGCGCGAGCTGTTGGGTGTTCGACAAGCCGTCCGGCATGATGGTTGAGGCCCACAACAAATTAGCAACCAGTATTGGCTTGCCCCCGGAATGTGATTCAGGATGGTGTCGTGATCGAGGTCCGTCCTGGCGGGCGCCGTCGCATCGACCGCGTGCTCGACCCGGCGTATATGCAGGGCGTGCATACCTGCACGCTCGAGGAAGTCCGCGCGCTTCGTGACGAGACCGCGCAGGAGGAGACCGACCTGTCCTACCTGCGCAGACTGTTGCACGGCCGGATCGACATCGTGCACGCGGAGCAGCGCAGACGAGCCGAGGGCGGTTCGGCCACCGTGGTCGAGTCGCTGGCCAAGATCCTGGCCGCGAACGTGGTCGGGCCGGCCACCGGCTCGGGGCGGCACAGCACCCTGGAACCCTCCCGCGCCGAAGCGCACCGGCGCCACGTCGAGGCGCTCGTGTCCGACGTGGACCTCTCGGACGTCAGCTCGTTGACCGACGAGAAGCTGACGCACGCGCTGGAGACCTATCGCGGCGAGGAAGCGTCGGTGTCCAGGCGGCGACGCGAGGTGCAGGTCGTGATGGACAAGCTCAACGAGGAGATCGCCGATCGCTACCGGGGCGGCCGTGCCTCGGTGGACGAACTCCTTGCCGAGCAGCGCAGGCGCGACACCTGACCTCTCGCCGGCCTGTGCAGCTCAGTTGAAGCGTTCGTGGGCCGCCAGCAGGCCCCAGAACTCGCGGAGCTTGTCGTAGTGCGTGGCGATCGTCTCGGGGTCGCCCGCTTCCATCGCGTCCACGATCGCGTGCACGTCCTGGACGGACGTGTCGGCTTCGAGGTCGGCGTGCGAGAGCAGGCCGGCGATACCGCCGTAGTCGAGTTCGACGGCCGAGTGCGGGTGGAAGCGTTCCAGCCAGCGGCCGGTGTCGCGCAGCACCACGGTCGGGCCCTCCTCGCCGAGCGCCTCCTTGGCGACCGCGTGCGCTCGTGCGGTCCTGCGGCGGACGTCGGCCATGGCGCCGAGCCAGTACACCTGCTGGGGCTCGTCCTCGGTGGCCGCGACGAGCGTGCGCGCGGCCGGGTCGACCAGGGCGAACCAGGGCAGCGGGACGGTCCAGGTCGAGGAGACCATGTGCACGGCGCCCTGGTTGGCGTCGGCCATCACACTGTTGGCATGGCCACGCAGTTCCTCCTCGGTCTTGGTGAACATGGCCCTGCGCAGCACGTTGCCGGTGGTGCTGAGGAATCCGACCAGCGCGGCCGCGGCCCTGGGGCGTAGGTCGAGCGGGCAGATCAGCGGGCCGGGGCCGACCGTGCCGGTGTCGCCCGCCGGGACGTCCGCCGGGTCCAGGACCAGCGCGTCCAGCGGGGCGTTGGGCGAGGGGCGGCCGTCCGGGAGTTCGCCGGGGAGGAGCCGGGTCGGGCGGGACAACTGTGAGCTAAGCCATAGCTCACGCTCTCGTTCGCCGACAGCGGAACGGGCCAACGGGTTTTTCTCGATGCGCTCCCTCAGCGGCTCGATCAACGCAGCGTCAAAAGCTGACAACGGTTCGTATACCCGCAGGTACGCAACGAACGGACGAGGCACGCGGGGCATGGTGCCATGTTGCCCCAAACCATGGGACGTCCGGCGACATCACGTCATCGACTGCGGTGCCACGTCGCACGGAACCCCATCGGCACGGTACGGTAGTTACCAGGAAACAGTTGTCGAGATCTGCGGGGCCGCCGTTCCCTCGGCCGCCCCGCCCTTGTGCGAGGGGGTCGAGCCATGGGGCGCGGCCGAGCGAAGGCCAAGCAAACAAAGGTGGCCCGAGAGCTCAAGTACTCAACTCAGCAGACGGACTACGAGGCCCTACAGCGCGAGTTGTCCGGGCAGTCCTCTGCTGGGCGGTCCAGTGATGACCGGTACGACGACTCGGACGATGACGACGATGACGATCGCCGCTGACGCACCGACGGAATGAACAGTTGGGGTGGCCGCCAGGGCGGTCACTCCAGCTGTTCAACCGGGTGCGACCGGTGACGTGTCGTGCGGCCCTCGGGCCTTCCGGGGGTGTCGGTGGCCGAGTCCGCGAGGCGGGCACCCGGCGCGGGGGATTCCACAGTGGACTGCCGGAGCGCCCGATGCGGACGAATACGACAGTGCGGCGCTGAGAGCCGGCGATCGGGTCAGTATTCGGTGGTGCTGGCGCCGCTGTTCGAGCCGGCGAGTCGGGTTCGGGTGTGCGTCATGCGGGACAAGGGCGGCCCGACCCGGCGCAGATACCCGGACAGCCGTGATTACCCGATCGAACGGGCGAAGTTTCCGATGAACGGACTCGGGTCAGTCGTCGGCCGTGCGGCCGCGGCCACGTTTGACGTCGGACCGGCGGCGTTTCGCGGACAGTCTGCGTTCCACCGAGCCGTGCGTGGGCTTGGTCGCGCGACGGGTCGCGGGCGGCGGGCGTAGCGCGGCACGCAGCAGGGTGGCCAGGCGGTCGCGGGCGGCCTGGCGGTTCTGCAGCTGGGCCCGGTGTTCGCTGGCGGCGACGGTCAGCACGCCGTCAACGAGGCGACCGCGCAGCCGGTCGAGCGCGCGGGCGCGCAGCCGCTGCGGGATCGCGGCGGAGCGGGCCACGTCGAAGGACAGTTCGACGCGCGAGTCGGCGGTGTTGACCCCCTGCCCGCCGGGACCGGACGAACGGGAGAAACGCTCGTGCAGCTCGGCGGCTGGGATCACCACCGAGGAGGTCACCACGAGTTCGTCAGCCACCACACCAGGATGCCGGGCGAAGCGACTTTCCGGGAAGTGAATAACCGCTCAGGCCGGTTGGCCGGCCGCGTCCGCGATGCCGGTGGCCTCCTTGGCGCCGTCGGTGATCGCCTTGCAGCAGAACACCACCCAGGCGCCGACGCCGTCGGGCCGCCCACTGGCGAACGCTTCGGCGGCGGCCGGGTAGGCGGAGCCACGGCGAAGCAGCGCGACCTCGGGCACGACGAGGCCCTTGGGGTCCAGGCCGGTGGCGATCAGGGTGAGCCGGGTCGCGGCGCGGGCCACCACGCCGTTGGCGGCCTCGAACGGTGCGAGGGCGAGCAGTTCGCCGTGCACGACCGAGGCGAGCACGGCGGCCGGCACGGCGGACTCGGCGACGAGCAGGGAGGCGAGCAGGTCGAGTCGGTCGGCGACGCCGGGTTCGCGGCGGGGGCGGCCGAGGTCGGCTTCGGCGACGCCGAGATCGGCGGCGGCGAGCACGTGCAGCCGGGCGAGGGCCTGTAGCGGGGCGCGACGCCAGGTCGGCAGCAGCGGGCCGATGGCCTCGGCGACCCGCAGGGCGCCCGCGAAGATCGGATCGGTGACCGCACCGTCCTCGGGGATCTCCACCCGACCGCCCTCGATGGCGGCGGAGGCCCGAGCCGCCCGGACCGACGCCTCGGCCGCGGTGGTCGGCCAGCCCCGCCGGTTGGCGGGGTGGCGGTGCACGCGGTCGACGGCCTCACGGGCGGCGGTCACCGCGGCGTCGACGCCGGGCAGGTCGAGCAGGGGCAGCAGCGGATCGGTCACCAGACCACGGTAACCAGTGCGTATCGGCCCGCGGGCGGCTACCCCGAGGCCGAGTCTCGCCTGGGTGCATTTCGGTAAACCGAGGACTACTGAAACCCCTATTTCGCTTGGTCTGTTCGAGTGGTCTCACCCTTTCGAGTGGTCCGCTTATCGATCGTTGTCGATCGTTGGTCGATGTTGGTCAAAGATCGGCTTGTGTTGGCGATACATCCGGAGTAATCCCTTGATTGTTCGCTCAACATCTACCTCTATGACGTCCCGGACAACGCCGTCCGCTCCCACAACCGTCGGGTGACCGACGGCGCGGACGGCCGCGAGAGGAGATCAGGACATGGCCGACACCCAGACCAGCGCGCAGACCGCGGCCAGCGCCGAAATCGCTGATCCAGCTCCGCTCGGACTGGTCGGCTTCGCGGCGACAACGTTCGTACTGAGCTTCGTCAACGCCGGGCTGGTGAACGCGGGCGTCCTGTATGCCGTGCTGCCACTGGCATTGTTCTACGGCGGGCTCGCCCAGTTCATCGCCGGCATGTGGGAATTCCGCAAGGGCAACACTTTCGGCGCCACCGCGTTCCCCACCTACGGTGCCTTCTGGATGGCATTCGCCTTCTACGTATGGTTCTTCGCCGGCAAGATCACGGACGCGGCGGTGGCCAACACGGCGACCGGCATGTTCCTGTTGATGTTCACCATCGTCACGGCCTATCTGACCATCGCGGCCCTCAAGACCTCCGGCGCGGTGCTCCTGGTGTTCACCGCACTGACGTTGACCTTCCTGTTCCTCACCATCGGCAAGTTCGCCAACTCGGACGGCATCACGCACATCGGCGGCTGGATCGGCATCATCACCGCGATCCTGGCCTTCTACACCTCGTTCGCGGTGGTCACCAACGCCACCTGGAAGCGGACGGTGCTGCCGGTGTTCCCGCTGGCTCCCCCGGCCTGAGGGTCACCAAACGGCCGATAAGGCACTGATCAGCGCGCTACCAGGGCCGCCCCGCCAGCTGTCGGCAGGGGCGGCCCTGGTAGTTACCAGGTACGTACCAGCACGACAACACGTAATGGTCTGGACCTTTGTCGGTTACAGGACTGTCGAACCGGCTGCGATCGCACTACGGTCAAGACAGCCGCGGCAACTCGCCATCGAGGTCCAGCGGTGGACAAGCCAGTACTCAGGAGGTCCTGCACCATGACCGAGTCCTCGGGCCAGAGCCCAGCCCTGGACAACCTGCTCACCGAGAGCAGGACGTTCCCGCCGAGCGCGGAGTTCGCGGCGCAGGCGAACGCCACAGCCGCCATGTATGACGAAGCCAGCACCGACCGTGAGGCGTTCTGGGCGAAGCAGGCGGAATACCTGCACTGGGAAACCAAGTGGACGCAGGTCCTCGACTGGTCGAACGCGCCCTTCGCCAAGTGGTTCGTCGGCGGCAAGCTCAACGTCGCCTACAACGCCGTGGACCGGCACGTCGAGGCCGGCAGGGGCGACCGGGTCGCCTTCCACTGGGAGGGTGAGCCCGGCGACGCCCGCACCGTCACCTACGCCGAGCTGCTGCGGGAGGTCAGCAAGGCCGCGAACGCGCTCACCTCGCTCGGCCTGGTCGCCGGTGACCGGGTCGCCATCTACATGCCGATGATCCCGGAGACGGTCGTCGCGATGCTGGCCTGCGCCCGGCTCGGCCTGACGCACAGCGTGGTGTTCGGCGGCTTCTCCGCCGCCGCGCTGCGCGCCCGCATCGAGGACGCCGAGGCCAAGCTGGTCATCACCTCGGACGGACAGAACCGGCGCGGCAAGGCGCTGCCGCTCAAGGACGCCGTGGACGAGGCGGTCGCCGAGACCCCGACCATCCAGCACGTACTGGTGGTGCGGCGGACCGAGGGCCCGGTGTCCTGGACGGAGGGCCGCGACCTGTGGTGGCACGACCTGGTCGAGAGTCAGTCCGATGAGCACACCCCGGAGTCCTTCGACGCCGAGCACCCCCTGTTCATCCTCTACACCTCGGGCACGACCGGGAAGCCCAAGGGCATCCTGCACACCACCGGCGGCTACCTGACGCAGGCGTCGTTCACCCACCGCAACGTCTTCGACATCAAGCCGGAGACCGACGTCTACTGGTGCGCGGCCGACGTCGGCTGGGTGACCGGGCACAGCTACATCGTGTACGGCCCGTTGACCAACGGCGCGACCTCCGTGCTCTACGAGGGCACCCCGGACACCCCGCACCAGGGTCGCTGGTGGGACATCGTGGAGAAGTACAAGGTGTCCATTCTGTACACCGCGCCGACCACGATCCGCACCTTCATGAAGTGGGGCACGCAGGTCCTGGACGGACACGACCTGTCAACGCTCCGCCTGCTCGGCAGCGTCGGCGAGCCGATCAACCCGGAGGCGTGGATCTGGTACCGGGAGAACATCGGCGGCAACCGCACACCGATCGTGGACACCTGGTGGCAGACCGAGACCGGCGGCATCATGATCTCCCCGCTGCCCGGTGTCACCTCGACCAAGCCCGGTTCGGCGCAGCGTCCGCTGCCCGGTATCTCCGCGAAGATCGTGGACGACGGCGGCAACGACGTGCCGCACGGTGGCGGTGGGTACCTGGTGCTCGACCAGCCGTGGCCGGGCATGCTGCGCGGCATCTGGGGCGACAACGAGCGGTACCAGGAGACCTACTGGTCGCGCTTTGCCGACCGTGGCTACTACTTCGCCGGTGACGGTGCCAAGTACGACGACGACGGCGACATGTGGCTGCTGGGCCGCGTCGACGACGTGATGAACGTGTCCGGGCACCGGATCTCCACCACCGAGGTCGAGTCCGCACTGGTCAGTCACCCGACGGTGGCGGAGGCGGCGGTGGTCGGCGCGACCGACGCCACCACCGGCCAGGGCATCGTGGCGTTCGTGATCCTGCGCGGCAACGTCGTGCAGGACGAGTCGTCCGGTGAGGAGGCCATCCAGGCGCTGCGCAACCACGTGTCCAAGGAGATCGGCCCGATCGCCAAGCCCAGGCAGATCATGGTCGTGCCGGAACTGCCGAAGACGCGGTCCGGCAAGATCATGCGCCGCCTGCTGCGCGACGTGGCGGAGAACCGCGCGATCGGCGACGTGACCACATTGGCCGACTCGTCCGTGATGGACCTGATCAGCGAGGGCCTGCAGAAGGGCTCCGCGAACGAGGAATGATCCCTCGGACAGCTGCGAGACGGCGATGGCCGGCGGTCCTCTCTTCCGCCGGCCATCGCCGTTTTCTCACTCCCCCGGTCAGTAGATTCCGGGCACGAGGCGCTCGGGCGCGTTGAGGCCGCCGCGCGGAACGTCGACCGGGGCGAGCGCGTCGACCGGGCTGATCTGCTCGTCCGAGATCTGCGTGAAGGTGTGCACGTCCACGGTCGGCGCGTCGAGCGTGCCGGGTCCGACGCCGCGCTGCACCCAGTCGAACATGGCGTCCAGGAAGTCGGCCGTGTTCACCGTGCTCCAGTCGGGCGCGAACAGGCAGTGCGCGGCGCCGGGCACCAGATAGAGCCGGGAAAACGTCTGGCTGGCCTGGAATCCGCCTATTCGGCGCTCCATCGCGGCGTAATAGTCCACTGTGGAGAATGGCGTGATCAGCTGGTCCGCCCAGCCGTGGTACATGATCAGCTTGCCGCCGTGCGCGGCGAACGCGCGCAGGTCCGGCTTGTCCGCGTTGTAGATCGCGTTGCCCAGGATGTTGAGCCGGGCGAACTGCGCGTCGGTGAACCGCACGTCGGCGAGGGTGTAGTTCGACGGCGGGTTCGGTTCGTAGGCCAGGTATTTCAGGTAGTTCAGCGCGATCGTCGCCAGTGGTGAGTCGCCCGGCGCGGCCCGGTCGGCGGTCGGCTCGACGAAGTTGGCGCCCCAGCCCAACTCCGAGCCGTACGGTTCGCCGCCGCCGATCATGCTGTCGCCGTGCTCATCGGTCGGGCCCCGGTAGAACGCGCGCACCGCGGTCACCTGCGCGGGGGTGAGGCAGCTGGCCGCGTCCGTGCCGGGCGGACACTGGATCGACGCCGGATCGAAACCGCAGGTGCGCGGATCGGCGAGGTCGGGGCACGCCGTCAGGACCGCGTTGTGCAGGGCCGGCAGCTTCTCCTGGGTGAGCACCTGGTGGCCAGCCGCGTCGGTGTTGTGCTCGACCATCCAGGCGGCGAACATCTGCACGCCGGTCTGGTTGGCGACCGGCGAGCCGGCGATGATCCCGTCGAAGTCGTCCGGGTAGTCCTGAGCCAGCACCATGGCCTGGCGCCCACCGGTCGAGCAGCCGTCGAAGTAGGAGTAGCGCGGCGGGCGGCCGTAGTAGCGGCCGATCACGGCCTTGGCGACCTGCGCGAGGCGGTGCTCGGAGGTGCGGCCGAACGCGACGCGCGCGCCGAAGTCGTCGGCGCCCCAGGACCCGTCGGTCGGATCGGTGCTGGTGTGCCCGGTGTCGTCCGAGCCGGTCGCGATCCGGCCATTGAGTGCGTTGGCGCAGACGTAACCGGCGATCGGCACGGTCGTCGTGTTGAGCACGCCGCAGAAGTCGCCGCAGCCCTCCTGCACGTACTGCCCCTGCCAGCCGGACGTCGGCAGCTTCAACTCGACGTGCTCGCTGCCGCCGAGCACGCCCTTCACGTCGCAGAAGTCGTGCCCGGTCGTCGGGTCGGTGATCGGCGCGGCGGACGTGATCACGCTGCCCCCGTTCATGCCGACGAGGGCCGAACACGCGACGACCGGATCGCCGGTGCCCGCGTGCGCCTGCGGCGCGAGAGTGCTGGTAAGCAGAGCGAGGCTGGCCGCGATCGCGCCGAGCCCGAATGGATTTCGCACGGTTTCCCCTTCACCGATGCACTGCCTGTCGCGTTTCATCGTCGAGCGGCGCGGGTCGGACGACCATCCGAGTAGCTGCCGGACCGGGGTGGGCCTAGGTCCACCCCCGTTGCGTCGCCAGGAGGGGTGGCACCGAGGCCCGACCTAGCGGAAGATCACCATGTCCGACGATACGAAGGGAGCCGCATGGTCACGGTGAGTGAAAATGCTGCCAAGCTGGCCGTGCTCATCGACGCGGACAACGCGCAGCCTGCGATCACCGAGGCGCTGTTGGCTGAGGTTGCCAAGTACGGCACCGCGCACGTCAAACGCGCCTACGGTGACTGGACCGGCACGAGTCTGAAGGGCTGGAAGGACCAGTTGCTGGCCCAGTCGATCCAGCCCATCCAGCAGTTCGCCTACACCAAAGGCAAGAATGCCACCGACGCGGCGATGGTCATCGATGCGATGGACCTGCTGTACTCGGAGCGCTTCGATGGGTTCTGCATCGTTTCGAGCGACAGCGACTTCACTCGGCTGGCCGCGCGGCTGCGCGAGTCCGGCCTGACCGTGTACGGGTTCGGTGAACGCAAGACACCCAAGCCGTTCGTCGCAGCCTGTGACAAATTCATCTATATCGAGAACCTGATATACGTCGAGAGTGCCACGGCGTCCCCCGAAGCGGCGCTCACACCGGCTCCACGCACTTCGGCTGCGCAGCTGAAGAAGGACATCGAGCTGGTGAACCAGCTGCGCACTGCCATCGAGGCGGCGTCCGATGACGACGGTTGGGCCTCTCTGGCCGCTGTCGGCCACATCGTCACCAAACAACGCCCGGACTTCGACTCCCGCAACTACGGCTACGGCAAGCTCAGCGACCTGATGGCCGCGACCACGCTGTTCGAGATGGAGCGCCGCAGCTCTGGCGAGGGCAAACCAGGGGCGATCTACGCTCGGGACAAGCGTCGCCGTCCGGCCAGGAAACCCAAGTCGACCGCGACGAATCAGTGAGTCCACTCTGATAGGACCGGCGGGTTCGATCTGTTGGCCAGCGCGCTGACTTCGGCCGGGGACCGTGTACGAAAAGGAGGATGCGGATGGGCAAGTTCACCGTGACCCGGACATTGACAGCTCCGCGCGAGCAGGTGTGGCGGATATTGACGCTGGCTCCGTACTTCGAGCGCTGGCTGCCAGCCAAGGAGGGGACCGCGGTCCTGGATGTGCGGACCGGCGGCTCCTGGCAGGCAAGCGTTGTGTCGGAGGGTGGGGAAGAGATCGCCTTGGTCGGGCGCTATGACGACGTAAGCGAGCCTGAACGCCTGGTGATGACGATCCCCGGGGACGCCGTCGCCGAGATCACGTTGGCGGCCATGGGTGACACCACCGAGATCGCCTACACCTTCGACGTGCCCGAGGACATGCACGGTCTCGTCGAGGAGAGCGTCGACAAGGTGCTGGGGAAGGTGTCGCAGGTCCTGGCCGAAACGGGTTGAGACGTGAGTGGCTGGTCGTGATCAGAAAGGCTGACCGCCTGACCGATTCCGGCCGGTCAGCCGCTGACATGAGCGATGTTGTCGAGCCAGTGCTGGGCGAGGTCGGTGTCACCGTCGACGGCGATGTTGGTGGCTTCGCGGTCGGTGAGAGGGAGTCGTCGGGTCAAGGTCAGCAACAGCGATCGTGCCGGGCCGCTCACCGTCACATCGGCCTGCTTGGTTACGGGCTGCCACGTCGCGCCGTCAGGCCGCCGTTCGACGAACCAGGCGCCCGCGTCGTCCGCGATGTCGGTGGCCAGCCACTGCAGGGTCTGCCCAGTGCCCCGGATGGCGTGGGCGGACTCGGACCGCCGCATCTCCCACGTTGGGGAGGTGAGCATCGCGAGGTGGTTGCTGATGAGCGCGGCTGCGATATCGGCGTCGACATCGTCCGGTCGGCCGGCCGCGTTGGCTGCGTCGAAGCCGTGGATGACCGCCTCGTTGAGCATGCTGGACATCCAGAATCGCGTCCCGGACCGCTCGTCGGCGGCGGCGTTGAACACGGCCGCGTCGAGCGCGTCATCGGAGCACGCGCTCGCGACCCGCTGTGCGGATCCCGACAGCCACGCCTGCCACTCGCGGGGGTCGGTGGGGAGTACGGCCATCTCCGTCGGCAGCTGGGTGGGGTCGGTGATGCGCCGCTCGATGATCTCCGCGACCCAGTGCTGGCTCTGGCCCACGTGCTCGACCAGGTCAGTGATGGTCCACCCGGGGGTTGTCGGCACGGCGGCGTCAGGTCCGGCAGCGACGGCTGATTCCGCCAGACGACGGGTGTGGTCGACGATCGCTCGCCGGGCATGGTCCGCGTTCAGCTCGGTCATTGGATCGCCCTTCCGTAGGTTCGTTGTGCCGGGTATGACTCGGCGTGCCGGTCAGACTCATCGGTGATTGGTGGATCGGCGGGTCCGGCGAGCTGAATTATGGGGTGGTCAGGAAGGTTTCGAGGAGGGTGTTGAAGGGGGTGCCGGTGTCGGGGACGAGGTGGCCCGCACCGGTGACGGTTTCGCGGCGGGCAGCGGTTGCTTCGGCGATGGTGTCGCAGATGATCTCGTTGGCTTCGCTGTGGCCTCCGGAGACGACCATGATCGGGAACGACGCGGCGGCGAGTTCGGACAGCGGGGGTTGGGCTTCGTCGGGTGGGCGGGCGCCGAAGAGTTGGTTGATGCCGCGGAGGAGCACCTCCGGGACCGGCTCGACGACTTCCTCCTGAACACCGGCGACGCGGAAGAAGCGGCGGAGCGCTTCGGCGGGCCCGACATCGGTCAGTTCGAGGATGGCGCGGACGTCGGCGCCGAACTTGTCGACGACCGGGTTGCCCTTGACGACACCGCTGCACGGCGGTTCGACGATGGTGAGGCTGCGGACGTTCTCGGAGCGCCGCGCGGCCGCGTACATGCTGACGATGGCGCCGTAGGACAGGCCGACGAGATGCGCGGGCTCGTCGAGCAACTGCTCGGCGATCAGCCCGGCCTCGGGTTCGAAGTCGGTTCGGGCGGCTGGTGATCGGCCGTGGCCGGGGCGGTCGGGGGCGAGCACGGTCCAGCGTTCGGTCAGTGGCCGCTGCGCTCGCCATGCCTCGCGGCCGCCGAGCAGCGCGCCGTGCACGAACACGATCCGGGGACCGCTGCCCCACCGATGCACATACAGCCGCATGACCGACGAGTGTGCCGGGCCTTCGTCAACGATGCGTCACGAGTAGGTCGCTATGATCCCGGCACCGCGAATGCGGCACGGGCGACGGCGCGCCCACTGTGACAGATGTCGAACATGTGTTCTAGCATGTGCGCCAACCCGCTTGGGCCGCACGAGCGATCGATCCGATCTGACAGGGAGCGTAGTGGACACCGCAACGAAGTCGGATTCATTGACCGAGCACGAAAGCACCGATGAAACGCCGGTCGAGGCCGCAGCGACCCCGACGAACGGCGTGGTGAACGGCGCGGTGAGCGAGGCGAGCACGGACAGCAGCACGGACAGCCCCGACGAGCAGCCCAAGCGCGGCAGGCCGCGCAAGCAGAGCACCGCGCGCAAGACCCGCACCATCGAGCTGACGCTCACCGTCACCGGCACCGCCGAGGGCGAGTGGCAGGCGGAGCTGGTGCACGGCGGCAAGCGTGTCGTGCAGGGTCTTGCCGTGTCGGCGGCTGCGGTGTCGCGGGCGGCGAAGGAGCTGCACCCGGACATCTCCGGAAACATCGACACGGTGATCACCGCGGCGCGCGAGGCGCACCAGCAGCGCATGGCCGAACTGCAGGCCGAGATGGACAAGGTCAAGCAGGCTCTGGCCGAGCTGGAAGACTGAACCTGACCGCGAGTGTTGCCGGGCCGGCCGTTGGCGAGTGATCGCCGGCGGCCGGCTCGTTTTTTGTGCAGGAATCCTCGCGTATCGACGTGGCCGCGCAGCCGCGCCGAATGGGTCGTGGCACGATGGCCCGGTGACCAGCTCCCAACCTCCTGGCGGCGGCAGCCACAGCAGTGGCGGGTCGGCCCCTGTCGCGTCCATTCCGCTGACCGAGGACCGACTGGCCGACAACGCTCGTGACCAGTCGATCGGCTCGCTGGTCAAGGATGCGACGGCGCAGCTGTCCACACTGCTGCGCGCCGAGATCGAGCTGGCCAGAATCGAGATCGCCAGGGAGGTCAAGAAGGGCCTGACCGGCAGTGTGTTGTTCCTGGTCGCGTTGACCCTGGTGCTGCTGGCGCTGCCGTTCTTGCTGACCGCGGGCGCGCTGGGCATCGACAAGGCGTTCGGGTCCTGGGCGCAGCTGTGGTTCGGCTTCCTGGTGATCTTCGGGTTGATGCTGGTGGGCGCCGGACTGCTGGCGTACCTGGGCTTCCGCCGGTTCCGGCGGATCAGGGCGCCGCAGCAGACGATCGACACGGTCAGGGGCACGGCGGCCGCGCTTCGGCGTCGTGGTGACGCCGACGAGAGCTGAGGGCGCCGCCATTCCGAGCAGCATCTCGGTGTCGCCGGCTCCGGATCCGTCGACCGTGCGCATCCCGGGGCCATGGACGCACCGGGATGTGTCGGCCAACGGCATCCGGCTGCACGTCGCCGAGTTGGGCAGCGGCCCGCTGGTCCTGTTGCTGCACGGCTTTCCCGAGTTCTGGTGGACGTGGCGCGCGCAGCTGACCGCGTTGAGCGCGGCCGGTTTTCGCGCGGTCGCGGTGGATCTGCGCGGGTACGGCGACTCGGACAAGCCGCCGCGCGGCTATGACGGTTGGACGCTGGCCGGTGACGTGGCCGGGTTGATCAAGGCACTCGGCGAGCGGCACGCGCACCTGGTCGGGCACGCCTGGGGCGGGCTGATCGGCTGGACCGTGACTGCCATGCATCCTCGGCTGGTTCGCTCGTTCACCGCGGTCGCGGCGCCGCATCCACTGGCGTTGCGGCGGGAGGTGCGGCGCAGCGCGTTTCGCCGGTCGGACAGTCAGGCGCGCGCGTTCGGCCAGATCTTCGAGGCGCAGCTTCCGTTGTTCCCGGAACGGACGCTGGTCGCGAACGACGCGGAGGCGGTGGAGAAACTGCTCCGCCGACTCTCTGGTCCACAGTGGACCGAGCAGGAATCGTTCGCGGAGACGGTCGCCATGGACCGGGCGGCGATGCTGGTGCCGGGGGTGGCGCACAGCGCGCTGGAGTACTTTCGGTGGGCGGTGCGCTCGCAGTTGCGCGGCGACGGCAGGCGTTTCGCCGAAGCCGTCGGCGATCCGGTGACCGTGCCGGTGTTGCAGGCGCACGGTTCGCTCGACCCGTACCTGTTGGAGTCGACCGCGTTGGCGTCCTGGCCGTGGCTGGGACCTCGGCCGGTCTACCAGCGGTTCGACAAGGTCGGGCACTTCCCGCACCAGGAGGACCCGGCGCTGTTCAACGAGGCGCTGATCCGCTTCCTACGCGAGCGCGGCTAACTGGCGCACTGGTCGGTGGAGACCGGCACGGTCAGCGAGTTGACGTCCGGCAGCTTGTCCTCGACCTGGCGGGCGGTCAGCGCGAAGCCGGTTTCCGAGTCGTCGACGGCCGCGCCGAACACGACGCCGATCACGTTGCCGTTGGGTTCGATCAGCGGACCGCCCGAGTTGCCGCTGCGCACCTGCGCGTAGATCTCGTACACGTCGCGGTGCACGGTCTGGTCGTCGTAGATGTTCGGGCCGGGCAGGTTGATCTCGTCGCGGATCCGCGCGGCCGACGCGGTGTACGGGCCGTCGAGCGGGTAGCCGAGCACGATCGAGTCCTGGCCCTGCGCGGCCGGGTTCGGGTCCATCGGCAGCGGCGGTGCGGTCAGTTCGGGTACGTCGAGCACGGCGATGTCGGTGTCGTAGTCGTAGTAGACGACCTTGGCCTGGAGCGCACCCGCGCCGACGACCACCTTGACGTCGTCAGTGCCGGCGACCACGTGCGCGTTGGTGAGCACGCGGTGCGCGGCGATGACGAAGCCGCTGCCCTCCAGTGCGCGTGAGCACTGCGGCGCCTGCGCCTTGATCTTCACCACGCTCGGCCGGACCTGCTCGACGATCGAGCTGCTCTGTAGCGCGGTGTTGGGCGGCGAGACGTCGTTGGCCGGGGTCTGGGTGAACGGGTTGACGACGACCGGCAGGCCGGGCACGTCGAAGAGGTTGCGCAGGCCGATCGGCAGCTTCTGGATGGACGTCGGCATCACCGCGTTGACCGCGCTGAGCACCCGGGACTGGCTGATCGCCGATTCGAGGCCGGGCAGGCCGTTGAACACGGTCAGCGGCACCGCGATCATCCACGCGACCACGAACACGACCAGGCCCTGCACGATCGAGCCGAACGCGTTGTCCACGCCGGCCAGCCGGGGGTTGCGGATGCGCCGCTTGATCGTCCGGCCGAGCCAGACGCCGAACGCCTCACCGAGGACGATCAGCAGGATCAGGATGATCGCGGTGAACACGAACTTCGTGACCGGGCTGGCGAAGTTCGCGACCAGCAGCGGAATGACCTTCTCGCCGACGATCAGGCCGACGAGCATGCACAGCACGGCGGGGACGGCGACGACCGCGCCCTGTCGGGCTCCCGCTACGGCCGCCAGGACAGCCGCGAGCAGAACGATCAGGTCGACCCAGTTCACGCCTTCATACCTCCGCGATTGCCGGCGGCACGTTACCGTCGGCCGCCCCGGGCTCCGCATCGGGCCCGTCGGCGTCACCCGACCTGGTACCCATTTCGCGGCACATCTGCCACGCGACGTCCAGATCTGTGATGTTCGTAGCGTCCCACGGCCGGTCCCAGCCGCCGATGGACAGCAGCACGGTGAGCAGGCCGGCCGTGAAACCCCAGATCAGCATGCCGGGCGCGAGGTATGCCGGGGATATGTAACCGGAGGGATGGCGGACCTGCAGCCGGTTCACCGGGTCGACGAGGTGTGCGATCGGCACCCTGGCCACGGCGGCGGTCTCGCCCTGGTCGACGGCGCGCACCGGGGAGGGCTCGTCCCAGTAGGCGAGCACGGGGGTGACGTCGAAGCGGGAGACCGGCACGTAAGCCTTGGGCAGCAGCACGAGCGGGCGGACGCCGGCCGGGTCGAGGCCGACCTCCTCCCGCGCCTCACGCAGCGCGGTGCCGACCGGGCCGCCGTCCTCGGGTTCGGCGCCGCCGCCGGGGAAGGCGACCTGTCCGGGGTGGGAGCCGAGGTCCTCGGCGCGGCGCAGCAGCAGCACGTCCGGGCCGGCGCCGTCGGTACCGAACAGCATCAGCACGGCGGCCTGGCGGGCGTCGGTGGTGTCGAAGGTCCCGAAGCGGCGGAAGACCGCCGGGTCGAGATCGGCGGTCGCGGCGACCAGGCCGGACATCCAGTCGGGCAGGTCGGCGGTGTTCGCGTCGGGCAGCGGACCGTGATCGCTGATCGTCACTGCCCTCCTTCGGTCTGGCTCACCGCCGCGCGCACCTGGTCGACGGTGCTGAACGTGCGCAGCGAGTCGATCAGGGTGGCCGTGCCGTCCGGCCGGACGAGGTAGGAGGCGGGCAGGCCGATCGGAAGCTTGAGCGCCTTGCTCACCGCGCCGCTCGCGTCGACCACGGTGGGCAGGTGGACGTGCAGGTCGGCGAGGGTTTGCAGGCCGTTGGCCGCCGGGCTCTGCACCAGCAGCGTGACGACGCGGACCGCGCCCTGGGTGGCCGCGTAGGACTCGAGCACGGGCAGTTCGGTCTGGCACGCCTCGCACCAGAACGCCCAGACGTTGACCAGCGTCGGCGCGGCCGGGTCGAGCACGCTGCCGAGGTCGACGGTGGCGCCGCTGGCCGCGCAGGTCACGGTCGCCCTGGTCAACGCGGTGAGCGCGGCGGCGGGTGTGGTCGGGCAGGGGCGGAGCGCGGCCTGGGCGCGGGCCGCGGCGAGGTTCGGGGTCGGGACGGAGATGGTGGGGGTGGCCGCGGCCGACGGGGCGCCGCCGCCGCGCGGCCAGACGGCGACGATCACGGCGACGGCCAGCACGATCGCGAGGGTCAGCCAGCGGGCGCGGGGACCGAGTCCCGGCCGGTCGGGTGAGGTCATCCGGTCGCCTTTTTCCGAGTGGACGGCTTTGCGGCGGCGGGCGTGGTTTTAGGTGGTTTGGGCAGGCCCTTGCTCCGGGCGAGCGCGATCAGGTGCTCGGCCTCGATGCCCTTGACCAGCGGCGCGGCCACCCCGGGCTCGATCGGGCCGGCACCGAAGGACGGGCAGTCCTTGGCGAGCGGGCAGGCGCCGCAGGCGGGCTTGCGGGCGTGGCAGACCCGGCGACCGTGAAAGATCACCCGGTGCGAGAGCACGGTCCACTCCTTGCGCGGGACCAGCGCGCCGATCGCGTGCTCGACCTTGACCGGGTCCTCCTCCTCGGTCCAGCCCCAGCGCCGCACCAACCGCCCGAAGTGCGTGTCCACGGTGATACCGGGCACCCCGAACGCGTCGCCGAGCACGACGTTCGCGGTCTTGCGCCCGACGCCGGGCAGGGTGACCAGGTCCTCCAGGTTGCCGGGCACCTCGCCGTCGAAGCGCTCGACGAGCGCGGTGCCCAGGCCCATCACGGAGTTGGCCTTGTTCCGGTAGAAACCGGTCGCCCGGATCAGTTCCTCCAGTTCCGTCCGGTTCGCGCCGGCATAGTCGGCGGCGGTCTTGTACCGGGCGAACAGGGTGGGGGTGGTCAGGTTGACCCGTACGTCCGTGGTCTGCGCGGACAGCACGACCGCGACCAGCAGTTCGAGCGGAGTGGTGAAGTCGAGTTCGCAGTGCGCGTCCGGGTAGCTCTCGGCGAGCGCGCGGGTGATCCGCCGGACCCGGCGGGTCAGGGCGAGCGGAGTCTCGGCTGAGGTGGTGCTGGTGGTTTTCGCAGCGGTGGCGGACGGCACTCATCCAGCGTACGGGCGAGGACCGACGGGAGACGCTCCGGCGTGACCCGATCGAGCGGGGCGCACGGGGGTAGGGGAGAATCGAGCCACCATGAGCTACTGGTTCATCGTCATCATCCCGCTCGTGATCATGCTGTTCGCGCTGTTCATGGAGCGGGTCGAGGCGCGTCTGAAGAACCTGGCCATCCGGGAGACCGAGGTCGAGGAGTTCCTCGAGCAGGCTCGTCCGGATGAGGTGCAGGCGCTCTACGGGCACGGCATCGGCAGGGCGCTGGAGCTGTTCCGGCTGCGTCGGCTCGGCGGGCGCGCCAGCCGCACCCGGCCAAGAAGGCCGCGGGCTCGCGACTGATTCGGGCCTCGCGACAGCGCGCGAACTCGACAACCAGGCTAGATTGCGACCACGGACGGTCGCCTTTCCGGCGTTTCGGCCGGCAGGCAAGCGCAGATGAGACGTGTCAGGCTCTAAACTGCACGCAAAGATCGGCCGCGAGCCCTGATCGCGGCCGGTGGCGGCGGCCTGCCAGGTCGCCGTTTGTCGACAGGAGGGACGGACGTGGAGGAGACGCTGGCCCGCGCGGGCATCTTCCAGGGAGTGGAGCCTGCCGCGGCCGAAGCGCTGGCCCAGTCCTTGACAGCGGTTGATTTTCCCCGTGGTCATGTGATCTTCGCCGAGGGCGAACCTGGTGACCGGCTCTACATCATCCAGTCCGGCAAGGTGAAGCTCGGCCGCAAGTCTCCGGACGGCCGGGAGAATCTGCTGTGGATCGCCGGTCCCTCGGACATGTTCGGCGAGTTGTCGATCTTCGACCCCGGTCCGCGCACCTCGACCGCGACGACCGTGACGGACGTGCGCGCGGTCAGCATGGATCGGCCCGCGCTGCGTGAGTGGATCACCAAGCGACCGGAGATCGCTGAGCAGCTGCTCCGTGCGGTCGCCCGCAGGCTGCGCAGGACGAACAACATGCTCTCCGAGCAGATCTTCACCGACGTGCCCGGCCGGGTGGCGAGGGCGCTGCTGCAGTTCGCGCAACGCTTCGGCAGCCAGGAGGCCGGTCTGCTGCGGGTCACGCACGACCTGACGCAGGAGGAGATCGCCCAGCTGGTCGGTGCCTCCCGGGAGACCGTGAACAAGGCGCTCGCCGACTTCGCGCACCGCGGTTGGCTGCGGCTGGAGGGCAAGAGCGTGCTGATTCTCGACCCGGAGCGGTTGGCGCGACGCGCCCGCTGATGCGGTAGGGAATTCACAAGCAAGGGCCGGGAGTGAGTGTGGCACTCCCGGCCCTTGCTATGTGCGCGGATCAATCCCCGAACTCCGCGCCGGACACCTCCGAGGCTGGGCCCCGAACCCGTTACCCGGAGGAAGTCTGTTTCGGACCCGACCGGTGTTCCCGGTTGGACCGAGTTTCATTCGCTTTTCTTCGAACACATTCGTGTCGTGTCCGATGTGGTCACACTGTGAAAGTGTTTCACCAGATCAGGAACACCGCGGTGACCGCGAGCACCGCGAGCGGAATCGCCGCCGCGACCAGCGCGACCCAGCCGCTCACCTGTTCCCTCACCGAACGTTCCGCCAGAGTCACCATCGCACACGACCTCCCCGTTGGTTCAAGCCCTTTCACTCTGAAGGACTCCTTTGGGCGGGTCCGGGTTCGTCGATTCACCTGAGAATCGCTGTCCCGTTATCCAATCGAGATCTGCGATCGGTGCCGCTCAGGGCCGAATCAATACCGGATGAACACCGGATTCGTGAGCGCGACCATGGTGTCCACTGTGGTCTGGGTCGGTTCCGGGCGACGCACCTCGACGCGCACCCAGTCGGTGTGCCGCGGCATGCTCTGCCAACTGACGCGGACCCGACCACTGGCCGGCACGGTCTGTTCGTGGCGCGGGCCGAGCTGGGTACAGAGCCGGACGACGCATCCGGGCGCGCCTGCGACGTCGACCTCCGCGGTGACCGGGGTGCCCGAGGAGGAGGCGAGGAGGGTTTCGCCGATGCCCGCGCCCGCGGTGCCGTCGGTCACCCGCAGGCCGACGCGCACGTCGGCGGACTCGGCGAGCCAGTTGTGGCCCGCGCGCAGGCCGGCCATGAGGTGCTCGGCGGTGAGGTCGTCGGCGCGGACCACGTTGTGCGGGAGGCCGACCGGGTCGGCGTCGGTGTGCGAGTCGGAGTCGCCGACCGCCGGGATCCAGTGGCCGGCGCGCAGCAGACCGTCCCAATAGGTCACGGCGGCCTGGTTGTCCAGCGTCCACGCGCCGTTCCACACCTCGATGACGTCGACGTCGTCGTAGTCGAACGTCCAGGAGCAGCCGAAGCACGGACCGAACGGGTGCGCGGCGACCACCAGGCCGCCGAGGCCGCGGACCTCCCGCGCGAAGCGGGCGAAGTCGCCGTCGCGGTAGCGCCAGTCGATCCAGTGGCCGGGCGGGAGGTTCCAGGCCGGCCAGTGCCCGGCCCTGGTGGTGACCTCCTCACCGTTGATGATCAGCAGGTCGTCGGTGGCCACCTCGCCCCAGCGCAGCGAGCCGCTGGACGTGTTGTGCTCGGTCGAGGTGATGAAGTCCAGGCCGGCCGCGCGGGCGGCGTCGACCAGCTGCGCCTGGGTGCGTGAGCCGTCCGAGTGGACGGTGTGCAGATGGCAGTCGCCCCGGTACTCGGCCCGGCCGCGCGCCCTGGCCGGTGCGGTGGTGGGCGCCGGATTGGCGGGTCGGGTCGGCCGGCGTTCGCCGAAGGTCATGCTGACGTCGACCTGGTAGGTCAGGCCCTGCGGGGCGACCGTGTACGGGCCGAGCAGCAGGTGCCAGGTGCCGGCGTCGATCGGGCCAGGCAGGTAGCCGGGAGTGGCATCCGTGGTGGAGATCGAAAACGAGCGGCGCGCTCCCCCGGACCAGCCGCGGAAGCCGCGCGCATTGCCCAGTTCGTGCCCGGCCGGACCGAAGATGCCGATGTCGCAGGCGTTGCCGGGGAGTCCGGCCGGTGGGGTCGGGGTGTCGTAGTCGTAGCTGACGGCCAGTTCGGCGACGCCGGGCGGGATCTCGATCGGGAGGTAGCACCAGTCGGGTGCGTCCGCCTCAAGCCGGCCGGTGATCGTCCGGGTCACCGTGCCGATCATCCGCGCAGGTAGTCGAGTTGGGCTCGAACGGACAGCTCGGCGGCCGGCCAGAGCACCTTGTCGACGTCCACGTACACCGTCTCGACGACCTGACGTGCGGTCGCGTCGGGCCCGAGCGTGTCGAGGGCGGCACGGATCTGGCCGAGGCGTTGCTCGCGGTGCGCGAGGTAGGCGTCGGCGACGGCCGGTGCGTCCGGGAGTTCGGGGCCGTGACCGGGCAGGACCGTGGTGCCGGGGGCGAGCGCGGCGAGCCTGCGCAGCGAGCCGAGGTAGTCGCCGAGGGTGCCGTCCGGGTACGCGACCACGGTCGTCCCCCGGCCGAGCACCGTGTCGCCGGTGAGCACGGCCCGGTCGGCGTCGTCCTCGACGAGGAAGCACAGCGAGTCGGCGGTGTGGCCGGGGGTGCCGAGCACGCGGATCTCCAGGCCGGCCGCTGCCACGACGTCGCCGTCGGCCAGGCCCTCGGAACCCAGCCGCAGGGCCGGGTCGAGCGCGCGGACGCCGGCGCCGACGAGTTCGGCGAAACGCCGGGCGCCCGCGGCGTGGTCGAGGTGGCCATGGGTGAGCAGGACCTCGGCGACCGGGCCGTGCTCGGCGACGCGCCGCAGGTGCGCCTCGTCGTCCGGGCCGGGGTCGATCACCACGCAGCTCGACGAATCGGGCGCGCGCAGCAGCCAGGTGTTGGTGCCCTCCAGGGTCATGATCCCCGGGTTGTGCGCGAGCAGCACGGACGCGAACGCGGTCACCGGGCGGAGCACGCCGTAGGCGGGATGGTTCACGGGTGCTCCAGGCGGTCACCGGGGCGGGCGTCGAGATGACCGGCGGCGCCGTCGAAGCTCGGGTGGCCGGGCAGGACGACGCGCAGCACGTCGCCGTCGCGGATCACCTTCGGCATGATCTTGTCCATCAGCCGGGGCGCGGCCATCGCGGCCGACACCGAGCCGAGTTCGGCCAGGTCCGCCAGGGTCATCCAGGTCGGCGGCAGCAGGCCGCAGCGACCCTGTTTCCAGTCCTCGATGGCGCCTGCCGGGGCCTGCCAGGCGGCCTGGTCGGCCTCGGACGTGTCGCCGTCCGCGCGCTGGCCGGCCGGGAGTTCGGCGAGGAAGAAGCGGGTGTCGTAGCGGCGCGGCTCCTGCTCGGGGGTGAGCCAGTTGGCCCACGGACGGAGCAGGTCGGCGCGCAGCACCAGGCCGGCGTCGGCGAGGAACTCGGCGAAGGACAGCGACCGGTCGACCAGCGCCGTGCGCGCGTCCGCGTACGGGCGGGTGTCCGCGACGACGCTGTCCGCGTCCGGCCCGGCGAGCAGCACGCCCGATTCCTCGAAGGTCTCCCGGACCGCGGCGCAGACCAGCGCGCGAGCCAGTTCCGTCGGCACCGCGAAGCGCTCCGCCCACCAGTGCACGTCCGGCCCCGCCCAGGCGGGCGACGCTTCCGCGTCACGCTTGTCGACCCCGCCGCCGGGGAACACGGTCATCCCGCCCGCGAAGGCCATGCCGAGCACTCTGCGCAGCAGGAAGACCTCCAGGCCAGGCTCGCCGTCGCGGATCAGCACGACCGTCGCGGCGTCACGGACCGGCAGCGGGGTGTCCGTCGGCTTGCTCAGCGGCATCCCGTTGGGCAGCACGAATTCCTTGGGCAGCTCACGCACGCGACGAGCCTACGACCGCGGCCCGAGCCCCGGCGCCGGATGGCGGCCATGTCACAACTCGACTGGTGGTCGTGTACGCACCGAGAAGCGGCAGGATGGGGTGGTGGAGACGAGACTGCGCGTGGGGCTGATCGGCGCTGGGCCATGGGCGTGTCAGGTGCACGCGCCGGGAATCGCCAGGCATCCGGGGACGCGGCTCGTCTCGGTGTACAGCCGCCGGAGGGGAGCAGCGGCCGAACTGGCCGAGCAGCACGGTGCCGCGGTCGCCGCCGACCCGGCCGAGCTGATCGCGCAGGTCGACGCGGTCGCGTTCGCGGTGCCGCCCTCGGTGCAGGCCGAGTACGCGTTGCTGGCGGCCAAGGCAGGCCGGCACCTGATCCTGGAGAAACCGGTCGCCGGGAACGCGGCGGACGCCCAGCGGCTCGCCGACGCGGTCGCGGATGCCGGCGTCGCCTCCCTGGTGATGTTGACCAGGCGGTTCGCCCCGGAGACGATCGAGTGGCTGGCGACAGCGCGGCAGCGCGGCAACTGGCTCGGCGGCGACGCGCGCTGGTACGCGAGCGCGCTGCTGGCCGGGCAGTACGCGGGTTCGGCGTGGCGGCAGGAGCAGGGCGCGCTGATGGACGTCGGCCCGCACGTGCTGGACCTGCTCGACGCGGCGCTCGGCAAGATCACCGAGGTGCTCGCCGCCCACCGCAGCCAGGCCGACCTGTGGCATCTGGTGCTGGCGCACGAGGGCGGCGCGACCAGCACCACGTCGCTGTCGCTGCGACTGCCGATCAATCCGCCGGTGGTGGAGACGTCGATCTACGGCGAGCACGGCCTGCTGATGCTCACCGGCCGCAACTCCAGCTCGGCGAACTGCTTCGCCGCGCTGCTCGACGACCTGCTGACCATGATCGCCACCGGCATCACCCAGCACGCCTGCGATGTGCGCCGGGGCGCACATCTACAGCGCGTGATCGATCAGGCGTACCAGTTGGCGACGGACTAGCGGCCGGTGCCGCCGGGCGCGCCGCCGTAGGGCGGGTGCCCGTTCACGGCCTGGTCCTGTCCCGGCTGCCAGGAGCCGGCACCGTAGTCGACCGCCGGGAACGTGCTGTGCCGCTGACCCGAGCGGTCGACCTGCCAGGCGGGTCGCTCGGCCGTGCTGCCGGGCAGTTCGGCGACCGCAGCGCCGGGAGCCTGGGTGGGCGCCTCCCGCTTGGCCAGTTCCTCGTGCAGCTGGCGCAGCAGCTCCTGCTCGCGCTGGCTGAGTTCGGCGTCGCTGGCCGGCGGCTTCGCGGTCGCCGCCGTCGTCTCCTCGTCCGCGATGGCCGGCCGGTGGTCGGACAGCTCGGTCGAGGACGCCGAGGGCATGGCGGGCGACGGCGCGGCGTGCGGGGTGGGCGTGCGCGCGGTGGTCGCGCCCGCCTCCGGCACCGGGGACATCGCCGGACGCGAGGTCTCCGCGGTCGGGTTCGGGGTGCTGGTCGTCGGGGTCGGCGCGGCCAGCGCGTTCGCCGGTTCCGCGGACATGCTCGGCGCGGCGCCGGGGACGGAGTCCGCGATCGGCGCCTCCTCGGCCTTGGCCGCCGCGATCCGCTGCTGCCAACGACCGCTCGCCGACTCGCCCGGCAGCCGCTTGTCCACAGTGGGCGATGGCGGTGCGCTGTTCCCGCGGCGACGGGTCGTGGTCACCGGGCGCGGCGACGGCGACTCGCTGAACAGCGGTTCGACCGACTCCGGCACCCTCGGCGGGGCGCTGGACTGACGCAGGCTGATCCGCCGGGCCGCGGTGAGCGCGCCCCGGTGGTAGTCGGTGAGTTCGGCGCCGCCCTGCACGACCTCGACGGTGGCGTTGATGCCGGCCCGCCGCAGCGCCTGCTCGACCCGGTACGCGGTGGACGGGGCGAACCCGTCCGGGCCGGTTTCCACCAGCACCATCCGCTGCGGCACCGGGCCCGAGGTCGCGCCGGCCGGGGTGGTCCGCCACACGCAGGAGACCGACCGGATGTCCGGCAACACCTCGACCACGTGGCCGACCGCGTCCGCGACGCCGTCCTCCGGGCTCGGGTCGGTGTCCGCGCCGACGGTGAACCGGTGCCGGGGCAGCCGGGCGCCGTCGTCCACGACGATCCGCGCCAGCAGCGACTCCGAGGCGCGGACCGCGCCGATCAGTCTGGCGAGAGTGTCGCGTTCGGACGAGGTGATCGCGATCCGACCGGCGACCAGGCTGCCCGCGAGCAGTTCGACGGCCCGGTCCAGTTCGGCGACGGCGAGCAGTTCACGGGTGTCGGTCAACGCGTCGTCGTCGATCCGGCCCGCGCAGGTCAGCAGGAATTCGTGCACCTGAATGGGCAGAGCAACCCGATCGCTCATGTCGGCCATCCCCCGACTCCTTCCACGTTGTGGACGTTGTGGCCCGGCATCAGCTGTGGACCAGTGCGCCCGAAGCCGCGGCGGCTCCGGTGCACAGCAGTTCGCTGGCCTCGATGGCCGCCCAGTGGTACGGCGGCGGTTCCATGTCGACGGGGAGCACCTCGACACACGGGTCGTGCTCGCCGAGGGCACGCTGCATGCGTTGCAGTTCACCGGTCAGGTTGATCCAGTCGGACGCGGCCGACACCACGAGCACGCGCTTGGGCGGGTGGCCGTCGACGCGGCTCTGCCGCCAGCAGGCGCGCACCTCGCCAACGCTCGACCGGCCGCGCAGCACCGCGTCGAACAGCACCGCACGCTGATCACCGAGGCTCATCGGGTAGGGCGAGGTGGGCGTGAAGACGTAGTCCGACTCGGGGACGTCGTCGATCTCGCGAACCGAACTGAGCAGACCCGCGTCGGCACCGAACGGGCGCAGCGACGCGTCCAGGAAACGGATCTCCACCGTGGTGAGACCGATCCGCTCGCGCAGCAGGGTCAGCGGCAGCGCCTGGCTGAGTTCGGCCAGCGCACCAGCGGCGAGCCAGTCGCGGAACCGCCAGAGTTGCCGATCAGGCAGACGTCCGGCCAGTCGGAGCAGCAGCTCGTGACACGCCGACTCGGCAGCGTCGCCCATCAGATCACCGTCCCTCGGTCGGGTGAACCCGAGTGTGCCACGGTGACAAACGGTGTTCGTCGCAGACCGGCAAAGTCGCCCCGGAGTAATCAGCACCGACACAGGGTCACTAACGGGCTACGGCCGGTTCGTCCGTCAGTGGACCTCGACGATCAGTTCCAGTTCGACCGGTGACCCGAGCGGCAGTTCCGCGACGCCGACCGCGGACCGCGCGTGCTGACCCGCGTCGCCGAAGCACTCGCGCATCAGTTCGGACGCGCCGTTGATCACGCCCGGCTGGCCGGTGAACCCGTCCGCGGAGGAGACGAAGCCGACGAGCTTGACCACCCGCACCACGCTGTCGATGCCGACCAGCGCGTGCACTGCGGCCAGCGCGTTGAGCGCGCAGATGCGCGCCTGGGCCTTTGCCTCGTCCGGGCTGACCTCGGCGCCGACCTTGCCGGTCACGCCGAGCTGGCCGTCCACGAAGGGCAGTTGGCCGGAGGTGTGCACGTGCATGCCGGTACGCACCGCGGGCACGTAGGCAGCGACGGGGGCGGCGACCGCGGGCAGTTCGATGCCCAGCCCGGCGAGCCGATCAGTCCATGCCATCGCCGGACCTACTTCGCCCGCTTGAGGTAGGCCACGAGCTGCTCGCCGGTCGGGCCGGGCAGCACCGTCACCAGTTCCCAGCCGTCCTCGCCCCAGTTGTCGAGGATCTGCTTGGTGGCATGGCTCAAGAGCGGGACGGTCGCGTACTCCCACTTCGTCATGGTCGGCACTGTAGCCGGTGCGCGGAGGGCTAGTTTGGAAAGGTGGAGGTGGCCCGGATCATCCCCGCCGCGCTGGTCGGCGCGGGCGGGATCGTCGCGGTGCTGGTCGCCATGGCGGTCGCGCGGGATCGGCGCGGCGCCACCCACGGCACGGTCGCGCTGACCGGGTTCGTCACCCTCCTCGTGGTGGCGTGTCTCACCGTCGCGGTGGCCACCCTGCTGCCCGCGCTGGCCGGCTGGGGCGTGGCATTCCTGCTGGCCATGGCCATTCTCGCGGCCCTGCACGCGCACTAGTCGATCTTTCCCTGCGCACCGACCACTGCGGACCATCCGGCAACGGCGGCTTTACGCTGGCGTAGTGACATCACCTGCCACCGGGGCAACCCACTGGCCGGACGAGCTGAGGCGGGTCCGGCTGCACGTGGTCACCGGCAAGGGCGGCACCGGCAAGACGACGGTGGCCGCCGCGCTGGCGTTGAGCCTGGCCACCGGCGGCAGGCGCGTGCTGCTGATCGAGGTCGAGGGTCGGCAGGGGATCGCGCAGGTCTTCGACCGGCCGCCGCTGCCCTACGCCGAGGAGAAGATCGCCGCCGCGCCGAGGGGCGGCGAGGTGTGGGCGCTCGCGGTGGACGCGGAAGCGGCCCTGCTGGAGTACCTGGCCATGTTCTACAACCTCGGTTTCGCCGGCCGCGCGCTGCGCAGCATGGGCGCCGTCGAGTTCGCCACCACGCTCGCGCCGGGCCTGCGGGACGTGTTGTTCACCGGCAAGATCAAGGAGTGCGTCGGCCGGACCGACGACCGCGGCCGGCACGTCTACGACGCGGTCGTGCTGGACGCGCCGCCGACCGGCCGGATCGTGAAGTTCCTCGACGTCACCCGGGCCATGGTCGACCTGGCCAAGGTCGGCCCGATCCGCGGTCAGAGCGAGGGCGTCGCGCGGCTGCTGCACTCCGGCGACACCGCGGTGCACCTGGTCACCCTGCTGGAGGAGATGCCGGTGCGGGAGACCCTGGACGCGGTCGGCGAACTCGACGCGGCCGACCTGCGGCCGGGCGCGGTACTGGTGAACCGGGTCCAGGAGCAGCGGATCCCGGTCGGGTCGCTGGCCAGCGCGGCGAACGGCGAGATCAACGCTGCCAAGATCCGCGCCGAGATCGCCTCGGCAGGGCTGGACCTGCCGGAGGAGACGGTCGAGGACCTGATCACCGAGACCATGGAGAGCGCGGCGCGGGACGAGGCAGCCGGACGCGCCCGGTCCACCCTCGCCGAGGCCAACCTGCCGAACCTCGACCTGCCGGAACTGACCGGCGGGATGGACGTGGCCGGCCTCTACGAACTCGCCGAGGCCCTCGGCGAACAGGGGGTCCGGTGACCGACAACGCCAACGGCAAGCTGCTGCCGCCGACCATCGACATCGACGCGCTGGTCGACGACCCGAAGACGCGGGTGATCGTCTGCTGCGGCTCCGGCGGAGTCGGCAAGACGACCACCGCCGCCGCCCTGGGTGTGCGCGCGGCCGAGCGGGGCCGGCGGACCATGGTGTTGACCATCGACCCGGCGCGGCGGCTCGCGCAGTCGTTGGGGCTGCCCGAGTTGGGCAACCAGCCGCGCGCCGTCCATGCCGCCGGATTCACACCAAAAGGTGAATTGTCGGCAATGATGCTGGACATGCGCCGCACCTTCGACGACATGGTGCAGGCGCACGCCGGCCCCGGGCGCTCCGAGCAGATCCTGGCGAATCCGTTCTACAAGACGATTTCCACGTCGTTCTCCGGCACCCAGGAGTACATGGCGATGGAGAAGCTCGGCCAGCTCGCCGCGACCGGCAACTGGGATCTGATCATCGTGGACACCCCGCCGAGCCGGTCCGCGCTGGATTTCCTCGACGCGCCACAGCGACTGTCCACCGTGCTCGACGGCCGGATCATCCGGCTGCTCTCCGCGCCGGCCCGTGCCGGCGGGTTGGGGCTGCGCAGGCTGGTCGGGGCCGGGTTCGGCCTGTTCGCCAAGGTGATCTCGACGATCATCGGCGGCCAACTGCTCCAGGACGCGTCCACGTTCGTGCAGGCCTTCGACAGCATGTTCGGCGGATTCCGAGAACGCGCGAACCAGACCTATACCTTGCTGCGCTCGCCGGGAACGGCGTTCCTGGTGGTCGCCGCGCCCGAACCGGACGCGCTGCGCGAGGCCTCCTATTTCGTGGAACGCCTGGAAACCGACCAGATGCCGTTGGCGGGCCTGGTGGTCAACCGGACGCATCCGGTGCTGGCCGGGATCACCGCGACCACGGCGCTGGCCGTGGCCGACGAACTGGAGAAGTCCGGGCAGCCGCAACTGGCCGGAGCCATGCTGCGGCTGCACGCGGACCGGGTCGCGGTCGCGACCCGGGAAAAACGGCTGCTCGCGCGGTTCACCAAGGCGCACCCCTCGGTAGCCGTCATCGGCGTGCCGGCGCTACCCACCGACGTGCACGACGTCGACGGGCTGCGCGAGATCGCCATGCGACTGGCCGGAAAATAGCCCCGTGCCCTTCTCCGGCACCCGTCGCTCGTTCTTTTCGCCTCGTCCGGCCGACTGGTCAGGTGGTCGGTCGGACCGTTGTCGTTGTACTTTCGCGCGGTCTGACGAGTTTCTCGTGCTGCTCGGCGTTGTCGCGACGGCGTTGTCGCGACCCATCTGCGCCAAGCGCCTGCTCAACCGACCCGGCAGTCCTCGCCGGAGCCCTGTGAGCGTCGCGCGGCGTCGAGCAGTTCACGCCATGAGGCCACATCGGGACGACGCCGGAGGAGCGCGCGCCGCTCACGCTCCGTCATACCGCCCCAGACCCCGAACTCCATTCGGTTGTCCAATGCTTCGGCAAGACACTCGGTCCGAACCGGACAACCCAGACAAACTACCTTGGCCCGCCGCTGCTCCGCCCCACGCACGAACAGCCCGTCCGGGTCCTCATCTCGGCAGGACGCACTAACCCGCCAGTCCGATTGGTCTACAAATGACTCGGTAAGAAACATGTTCCCCCTGCTCCTAGCGTCATTTCGACTGAAACCCGCCACCCCCTAGTGGCGGATCGCATAGGCTGGCCACCTGACCGGTCTGCCCATCTGCTGCTGTCGTCAGACGTTGACGGACTGTAGAGCCGATCGGTTCCACTGCCAACACCGGGATATCGAGCTGTTATCTGTCGGGCGGCTGACCAGGTCTTGACATGCACCTCGAAGAGGTGCACGGCGAGACATGGTGACAACACGTGTCTTACTGCACTCCGCGTAGTCTGGGCGGGTGCGAGTTCCCGTGGGTTTGCTCAGAATGATCGGTTTGTGCGCTTTGGCGGGTGTGCTGCTGGCCGGCATCCTGTCCCCGATGGCGATCGGGGTGGGCTCGCTGTCCAACCAGGTCAGCGACTCGGTGGACAGCATCTCCAGCCAGCTCGCCGTCAGCCAGGTGCCGCTGGTCACCACCATCGAGGACAGCACCGGCCAGCCGATCGCCGAACTGTTCGACCAGTACCGGCTGCCCGTCTCGTACAACCAGATCTCGCCGAACATGCGCGCGGCCATCGTCGACATCGAGGACCACCGCTTCTACCAGGAGTCCGGCATCGACGTGCAGGGCACGCTGCGCGCCGCGCTGCACGACTCCTCCGGCGGCTCCACCCAGGGCGCCTCGACGCTCACCCAGCAGTACGTCAAGAACTACCTGGAGTACATCGTCGACCGCGCGCCCGCCGACGCGACGCCGCAACAGCAGTTGCAGGCCAAGGCCGCGCAGCAGGCCGACGTCAACCAGTCGATCGCCAGGAAGCTCAAAGAGGCCAAGGTCGCCATCCAACTCGGGCAGACCATGTCCAAGCCCGACATCCTCACCGGCTACCTCAACATCGTCCCGTTCGGCGACCGCAAGGCGGGCCCGTTCGGCATCGGCGCGGCAGCCAAGGCGTACTTCAACGTCACCCCCGCGCAGCTGACCATCCCGCAGGCCGCACTGCTCGCCGGCATGGTGAACAACCCGGTGCTCTACGACCCGTACAAGCACCCGAACAACGCCCTGCTGCGGCGCAACACCGTGCTCAAGGCGATGGCCACCTACGGCTCGATCAGCCAGGACGACGCCAAGAAGTTCGAGGCGCAGCCACTCGGCGTGCAGGGTGCGGGCCCGACCATGCCCTCCAGCAGCTGCCTCGACCTGGCCAACAACGACACCGGCTTCTTCTGCAACTTCGCCCTGCAGTACCTGGAGAACGCCGGCTTCACCGTCGACCAGCTGCTCACCGGCGGCTACACCATCAAGACCACTTTGGACCCGACCATCAGCGCGGATGCCAAGCAGGCAGCCGACAGCGCGGTCGACCCGAGCACCGACGGCATCGCCAACACCTTCGTAGTGATCAAGCCGGGCAGCACCTCGCACGACGTGCTCGCCATGGTGGCCAACCGAAACTACGGCTCCGGCACGGATCCCTCGGAAACGCAGACCAACATCATCACCACCGTGTCCGACCCGTTCGGTGGCGGTTCGACGTTCAAGTTGTTCACCTCGGCTGCAGGTATGGAACTCGGCAAGGTCGGCCTGAACACGACGCTGTCGAACCCGCCCTGCAACACGTTCCCGCCGATCGCCAAGGGTGCCAAGCCGTACAACGTGTGCAACAACGACGGCACACCCCCGACGCTGCCGCTCTACCAGGCCCTCGCCGAATCGCCGAACACCGCGTTCGTCGGCCTAGAACTCAACGACGGCATGTCCAACGTCCTGGACATGGCCTACCGGCTGGGCATGCGCAACACCATGATGTCCAACCAGGCAGGTAAGATCCCAGACCCGAGCTCGCCCTATCCGACAGTCAACGCGCCGCAGATTTCCTCTTACCTGGGCACCCCGGCGTTCACCCTGGGCGTCGGCCCGCTCAGCCCGATCGAGCACGCGAACGTCGCCGCGACGCTGGCCAGCAACGGCATCT
Source organism: Pseudonocardiaceae bacterium (assembly GCA_035948315.1). Lineage (GTDB taxonomy): Bacteria > Actinomycetota > Actinomycetes > Mycobacteriales > Pseudonocardiaceae > CAJCJE01. The sequence continues at coordinate 100,941 of DASZJG010000002.1, forward strand.
GGTGCCAGCCCAACCCGATCGGCTCCGTCACCGACCGGTACGGCAACGCGGTCTCGGTCAACACGCTGCCCTGCGAGCAGGTCATCTCGCCCGCCCAGGCGGACAGCATGCGCAACGGCATGAGCCACGACCTGGAAGCCGGCGGCACCGGCGCCCAGGAGGCCAGCAAGGATGGCTGGACCAGGCAGATCTCCGCCAAGACCGGTACCACCCAGAACAGCGAGTCGGTCGGCTTCCTGGCCATCGTCAACAACTACGCCACCTCGTCGCTGGTGTTCGCGGACGGCTCCAAGCCAAACCAGATCTGTGTCGGCCCACCTCCGAGGCTGATCCGATACAGGGGCGACTGCTCTGGCAACCTGGCGTTCGGTGCATCGCTGGCCGCGCCGACGTTCTTCAGCGCGTTCGAAACGATCCTCGGCAACCTGCCGGACGACCCGATCCCGAACGCGGACCCAAGTTTCATGGACGCCAACGACCACGGCCCGGTCGTCCCGTTCGTGTTCACCATGCAGCAGGCCGACGCGACCGCGGCCCTGCAGAGCGCCGGCTACCAGGTGCAGGTCAAGGAGTTCAACTCGACCGCGCCCAAGGGATCCGTCGTCGGCGAGAGCCCGCAGAGCAACCAGCCGGCCGGCACCCCGATCACCATCTACATCAGCACCGGCGTCACTCCACCGCCGCCGAACGCGCAACCGCCGGCATCGATGGCCCCCGGCGCGACCGGGAAATAGCCTGGCACGAAACAGAATGGCGGGAGGAGCGCATCGCTCCTCCCGCCATTGTCATACCGGGCAACGAGAATCACGGGACCAGCATGCGCAAGACGAGCACACCTGCCACGGCGACGACGATTGCGGAGACCCGCCACGGGGTCGGCAGGCCGGGTGCGGTGAGGAATGCCGCGACCACATAGCTGATGACCACAGCAATCGATGACAAGATCAGGAACGGCGTGTCACCGGCGCTGCTGGGAAACGTGATGTTCGCGATGACAAAATACAGAACCAGCGCCACCAACGGTCCGAGCAGGGCAGGCAACGCAGCGGGCCGAACCCCGACAGCGTGCAGCAACGGCCAGGCTACGATCGCCCCTGCCACCAGGAGAACCGGCATCACCAGCACTGCGTAGCCGACACAGAATTGCAATGGGGAACAGGCCGAGCTTCCGTCCCAGTCGGGCGCGGAAACAATCAGCGCCCACAACGCCCCGAGACCACCGCCGGCCGCTGCGGCTCGCGCGCAACGGCTCCCGATCGACATCCCGCCCACTCGCCCGGTCAGGGGTTGAGCCGGGCCTTCACCAGCGCGGCCACCCGGCCGCCGCCGGCGCGACCGGCTACCTTCGCGTTCGCGGCTTTCATCACCTGACCCATCGCCCGCACGCCCGGCTGCTCGCCCAACTGTGACGCTACCTCGGCGACAGCCGCGTCCACCGCGGCCGTCAGTTCGTCGTCGGAGAGCTGAGCCGGCAGATACGCGTTCAACACGTCGGCCTCGGCCAGTTCGCTCGCGGCCTGCTCGGCACGGCCCGCGCCCTCGAACGCCTCGGCCGCCTCCTTGCGCTTGCGCACCTCGCGCGCCAGGACCTTCAGCACCTCGTCGTCGGAGAGTTCGCGGGCGCTCTTGCCGGCGACCTCCTCGTTGTTGATCGCGGCCAGCGCCATCCGGAGCGTGCCGAGCTTCACGCTCTCCCGGGCCTTCATCGCCGCTGTCATGTCCGCGCGCAACTGCGCCTTCAGGTCCGCCATGACCAGCAACGCTACCGCTACCCACACTGCCGCCAACGCCTGCCCAACAGAGTGCGCCGTAGTCTCGTGGGGTGAACACGTTGGCCAAAATCGCTGTCGGCACCACCGCCTTGGGAGCGGCGACCATCGCCTACTCGGCCGGGATCGAACGACGGCACTGGACCCTGCGCAAGGCCACCATGCCGGTACTCGCCCCAGGTGCCCGCCCGCTCAAGGTGCTGCACATCTCGGACCTGCACATGCTGCCCGACCAGCGGTCCAAGCAGCGCTGGGTCGCCGCGCTCGACAAACTCGAGCCCGACCTCGTGGTCAACACCGGCGACAACCTCGCCCATCTGCAAGCCGTCCCGGCCGTGCTGCGCGCCCTCGAACCGCTGCTGGCCAGGCCGGGCGTGTTCGTCTTCGGCAGCAACGACTATTACGCGCCCAAACCCAAGAACCCCGTCCGCTACCTGACCAAGAGCCGCAAGCGCGTTCACGGCACCCCCCTGCCCTGGGAAGACCTGCGCGCCGCCCTCGTCGAACGCGGCTGGCACAACCTCACGCATGTGCGCACCAGCCTCACCGTCGCCGGCCAGCAGATCATCGCTGCCGGCGTCGACGACCCGCACCTGCGCCGCGACCGCTACGCCGACATCGCCGGCCGCCCCGCCCCCGCGACGCTCCGGCTCGGCGTCACCCACTCCCCAGAACCCCGCGTCCTCGACGCCTTCGCCGGCGATGGCTACGACCTCGTCCTCGCCGGCCACACCCACGGCGGACAACTCCGCCTACCCGGCTACGGCGCCATCGTCACCAACTGCGCCCTCGACCGCTCCCGCGCCCGCGGCGCCTCCCGCTGGGGCGCCCACATGTGGCTGCACGTTTCCGCAGGTCTCGGCACCTCCCCCTACGCGCCGGTGCGCTTCGCCTGCCCACCCGAAGCAAGCCTGCTCACCCTCGTTCCCCGCCCCGCAACCATCGGCGCGCCCGACCCCGAACAGACAAGCTCAGCCCGATTCGGAGCCGACATCGACATCCGCTAGACTTCTCCTCGGTCACCAAGACCGGGGTGTGGCGCAGCTTGGTAGCGCGCTTCGTTCGGGACGAAGAGGTCGCAGGTTCAAATCCTGTCACCCCGACCGGCATGAACGGCACATGTTTGCGGAAAACGCAAACATGTGCCGTTCGTCGTTGTATCTGGGGGCCAAGCCCCCAGACCCCCGGCCGGAGGGAGCTTCGCTCCCCCGGACCCGCTGTAATTGGCGATGCGTCCTGGTTTGGCGGTGGCAGTATCTCTGTGTGACTTCGGACTCCATCGCACCCAACCCCCTCTTCTCCGACCCCTCCCTCGAGGCTCGATGGCGGGCACGATTTACGGCGTTTCGGATCGGGCTGCCTTCCTGGCAGCTGGATGCGCCTGACCGGAACGTCTATCTCTCCAACTCCAGTGGGGTTTGGGAGATCTACGCGTGGGATCGCGCTACCGACACGCATCGGCAGGTGACCCAGCGTGATCAGGGGACCTCGCACTCGGCGATCAGTCCGGATGGTGAGTTCATCTGGTGGTTCGACGACACCGGTGGGGACGAGTTCGGGAACTGGGTGCGCGAGCCGTTTGCCAAGGGGGCCGGCGAGCCGGCTACGCCGGGGACGCATGCGGGGTATCCGGCGGGGTTGGAGATCGGGCATCGGATGACGGCCGTGGGCATGGCGACCGATGACGGGACCACGATCTGGTTGACGGGGGCCGGGCGGACTGCCGAGGTCGTGTATGCGAACAGGCACGACGCGGGTGTCGGCGGGTTGTCGCGGGACGAAAACCTGTTGGCGATCTCGCATTCCGAGCATGGCGACAGCCGGCATCCGGCGTTGCGGGTGCTCGACACGGGTGACGGGCACGTTGTCGCGGAGAAGTGGGACGGGGCCGGCAAGGGGCTCGACTCGCTCGGGTTCGCGCCGGTGGCCGGGGACGGACGGCTGCTGGTTGCGCACGAGCGGCGTGGCAAGACCGAGTTGTTGGTGTGGGATGTGCTTGCCGATACCGAGGTCGAGATCGATCTCGGGTTGCCTGGTGAGGTCACCGCGGACTGGTATCCGGACGGCTCCGCCTTGCTGATCGTGCACACCCATCAGGCTCGGGATACCTTGCACCGCTACGATCTCGCGGCCGGGAAACTGTCTACTGTGGATACTCCGGTCGGCACGATCAGTGCGGCTTCGGTGCGACCGGACGGGGCCATCGAGTACGGGTGGTCGTCCGGCGCTCAGGCTTCGGTTATTCGGTCGTTGGGCGTGGACGGGTCTGATCGGGTTTTGTTGGAGCCTGCCGGGCCGAAGGCGCCGGGCACGGTTCGGTTGACCGATGTGTTCGTGCCGGGGCCTGGCGGGGATATTCATGCGTTGATCGCCAAGCCGGAGGGTGTCGGCGACGGGCCGCAGCCGGTGGTGTTCGGGGTGCACGGTGGGCCGCACGCCGCCGATGAGGACCGGTTCTCCGCCTGGCGCGCGGTGTGGGTGGACGCGGGGTTCACCGTGATCGAGGTCAACTATCGCGGGTCGACCGGCTACGGGTCGGCCTGGCGGGACGCCATTGAGGGGCGGCCCGGACTGACGGAGTTGGCTGATGTCGCCGCCGTGCATGACTGGGCGGTCGAGAGCGGGCTGGCTGATCCGGCGCGTTCGGTGATCGAGGGTGGTTCCTGGGGTGGGTACCTGACGCTGTTGGCCTTGGGAATGCAGCCGGAGCGGTGGACGGTCGGCGTGGCTGCCGTGCCGGTCGCGGACTACGTGGCGGCGTACGAGGACGAGATGGAGCCGTTGCGCGACTTCGACCGGGCGTTGTTCGGCGGGTCGCCGGACGAGGTGGGCGACGTGTACCGGGAGTGCTCGCCGATCACCTACGTCGACAAGGTGCGGGCGCCGGTGCTGGTGCTGGCCGGTGAGAACGATCCGCGGTGCCCCATTCGGCAGATCGACAACTATCTGGCCAAGCTCACGGAATTGGGGCTGCCGCACGAGGTTTATCGGTTCGACGCGGGCCACGGGTCGTTGGTGGTCGCGGAGACGATGAAGCACGCGGCCGCTTCGGTTGACTTCGTGCTGCGGAAGTTGGGGATGCGCTGACGCGCGCAGGGGCGGCCGCTCTCTTTGGGCGGCCGCCCCTGCTGTGTGGTGGGAGCGTTGGTTTTCAGACGCGCGTGGTCAGGGCCACGTCGATGTTGCCGCGCGTGGCGTTGGAGTAGGGGCAGACCTGGTGGGCCTTGGCGACGAGGTCCTCGGCCTTGGCTTGGTCCAGGCCGGGAAGCTTGGCGTCGAGGGCGACCGCGAGTTGGAAGCCGCCGTCCTCGTTCGGGCCGATGCTGACCTTGGCGTTGATCTCGGTGTCCGCACCGAGCCTGATGTGCTCACGGCCAGCGACCGCGCGCAGCGCACTGTGGAAACAGGCCGCGTACCCGGAGGCGAACAGTTGCTCGGGGTTGGTGTGCAGGCCGCCGGGGCCGCCCATCTCCTTCGGAATCGCCAGCTTCTCGTCGATCACACCGTCGGAGGAGTGCACCTCGCCGTTGCGGCCGTCGCCGATCGCGGTGGCTTCTGCGGTGTACAACACCTTGAGCTGGGTCATGCCGGACTCCCTTGTACGCACTGTTTGACGTTGTCCAGTAGAACGCGGCGCGGGGTGGGTTGCAGTCCCGGAGGTGGGCTTGCTCTCACCGGCGGGCGTTGGCGAAGTCGACGACCTGGGCGCCGATGGTGCGCAGGTTGGCCGCGACCTTCGGGTCCGAGCAGCCGCCGTCGGCGTCGAACTTGACCACGGCGCTGTTCACCGCGGCGCCGAGCGGGGTGGGCCAGCCGCGCAGCGCGTGCACGATCGAGCGCAGCGCGGTGAGCGTGGTGACCGCGGCCTGCCAGCCGAACGCGACGCTGACGCAGCCGACCGCGCGGCCGTCCAGGTAGGGCTCGTTCTCCTCGCGCAGGTCCTCGAGATAGTCCAGGGCGTTCTTGACCAGGCCGGACACGGTGCCGTGATAGCCGGGCGAGACGATCACCACGCCGTCGGCCGAGCGGAGTTCCTCGATGAGCCGCAGCGCGTTGGCCGGGCGGTCGGCGATGGCGGGGTCGTAGAAGGGCAGCACCAGGTCCTCGCCGGAGAAGGCGATCGTCTTGGCGCCTGCCTCCTCGGCACCTGACAGTGCGATGCGCAGCGCGCGCTCGGACTGCGAGTCCGGGCGAAGTGATCCACCGATGCCCACCACGGTGACCGTCATAGCTTCCAATCCTTCCACCGCCGACGACCCCATGGGCACGTTACGACCTCCAGTTTGCTGGAGATCAATGTCTTGTGCGTTGGGCCACGTTCGAGGCGACCGATTGGCTACTCAACAGTAATATGACTCTGGTCACAGACCAGGGAGGTCGCATGGCGTCGCTGCTCGATCGGATTCCGCCGTCGTGGCTGGTGGTGGCGGTGCGCTCGCTGCTGGCCCTACCGAAACCGGTGCGCGCCCTGCTCGGCGGGTCGCCGATCCGCAGCGAGGGCCAGACGCTCGACTCGGACATGCGTCTGTTGCTCAGACTGGTCGAGCTGGAGAACCTGAGCATGTCCGGAGCGACACCCGAGCAGGGCCGCGCGGTGCTGGACGCCAGCGCGCCGATGACCTCAGGCCCGACGATTCCGTCGCAGGTCAGGGAGCTGATGGTGGCCGGATCGATCCCGGCTCGGCTGTACACCCCGGTCGGATTGGCCGATGGCTCGCCGCTGCTGGTGTTCTTCCATGGCGGCGGCTGGGTGATCGGCAGCCTGAACACGCACGACAGCACCTGCCGGTTCCTCGCCGAGAACGCCGGTGCCCGAGTGCTGTCGGTGGACTACCGGCTCGCGCCCGAGCATCCGTTCCCGGCCGCGGTGGACGACGCGTTGGCTGCGTTCGATCACGCGGTCGCGCACGCGGAGGAACTCGGCGCGGATCCGGCGCTGGTCGCGGTGGGCGGGGACAGCGCGGGCGGCAACCTGGCGGCGGTGGTCTCTCACCAGCGGGCCCGCTCGGGCGGGCCGGTGCCCGTGTTCGCGCTGCTGTTCTATCCGGCACTCGACCCGAGCACGCGGCACCCGACCCGGGAGCGCTACGGCGAGGGGCTGTTCCTCACCGACGCGGACATGACCTGGTTCGAGGGCCACTACCTGCCCGATCCGGCCGACCGCACCGATCCGCGGGTCGCGGTGCTGCTCGCCGAGGACCTGTCCGGCTTTCCGCCGACCTACCTGGCCACGGCGGCCTTCGATCCGCTGCGGGACGAGGGCGAGGAGTTCGCCGCTCGGCTGCGCGAGTTCGGCGTCCCGGTCGCGCTGCGCCGGCAACCCGACCTGATCCACGGCTTCGTCACGTTCCTCGGCTTCGGCAACCGGCCGAGGGAGGCGACCGCGGAGGCGGCGGGCGCGTTGCGCGCGGGATTCGCCTTGGCAGTCACGAAAAAGACGAAAAAGACGTGAAACCTGGTGGTGCTGATGGCGGGGGCACCATCAGCACCACCAGGTTGTGGGGCCTGTCCGGTCAGCCCTTCGGCGGGGCCACCGGCAGGCTTGGTGCGGCCGGCACGCTCACCGGCAGGCTGGGCACGCCCGGCACCGGCGGCAGCGGCACCGGAACCGGCAGGCTGCCGAGCAGGCCGGTGACCAGGCTGAGCAGCGTGTTCAGCAGGGAGTTGAGCAGGGCACCGATGGCACCGAGCGGGCCGGGCAACGGGGGCAGCAGGTCCCCCGGAGTCGCGGACTGGGTGCTCACCGGAGTCTTGCCGGCCTCGATCTGCTTGAGCGCCTGGGCGACCTGGTTGTTCAGGTCGGTCGCCTTGTCCACAGTGGACGACGCGGCCGCGGACATCACGGCGCGACCCTGCGGCGTGGCCAACGAGCCGAGCTCGCTGGTGATCTTGTTGACCGCGTCCTGGGCCCCGGCCACATCGCCGTTGAGGGCCGCGGCCTTCAACTGGTCGTGCAGGACCTGGACGACGCCTGCCTGGTTCTGCAGGTACTGCGCGTTCGAACTGATCGGCGCGGCCCCCGGCGACACCGGCAATGCCGAGGCCGCACTTGCCAGACCGAACCCTGTCATCGTGGCCACCGCGGCAACCGTCACAACTGCGATGGCACCAACTACGGTCCTCTTCATTTTCCGGACCCTCCCGTCGGTTCGACGTAAAACACACCCGATGATTTGAGAAAAACTCGTGTCGAGTCACATCCGGTGGCTCGGCCGTCATCGCCGACAATCGTTACCACTGATCGACTTCCCCGCTACCAGTGGAAACCGACGCTGATGAATTATCGATCGCGAGGCGTGTTCAATTCCACCCGGAATCGGTCAGCCGTACCCTCTTCCGGGTCCAATCACCGAAAAACCGACCACGATGGGGTTCCCGAAACGCGAAACGGATCCGCGACCAGCCACGGCCGAGCGAACACGGTCCCTCGAACGAACTACTTAGGCGGATTGCCACCGACACGCCGACAATGGCGTGGAAGACCACTCGCACGAGTGAACCTCTGGGGCGACGCGGGTGCGGTCGAATAAACGTGAACACGCATTCGGAATAGCCGAAAAAACATGAGAAAAGACCGGGAAAACTCGGATTCGAAATCCGACTCGTATTCAAATATCGGCGCGTGCCGCGCGGCAGTCCGGACACACTCCCCGGAACACCACCTCGGCCCCGTCCACCGCGTATCCGGCCGACGACGAGGGCGCCGCGCCGAGGGCGCAGTCCACCGGCTCGCTGCGCCCGCAGCCCCGGCAGACGATATGGCCGACCGATTCGACACCACCCAGCAGCCCGGCTCGCGCGCACACCGTGAGCACGTCGTGGACGGCCTGGGTGGACACTGGGCCGAGATCGTCGCGGACCCCGGCGACGACCGCGTCGGCCGTGTCGTTCGGGTGTTCGGCCAACCAGGCCAGGACGGCCAGCCGGGGCGCGGTCACCCGCAGCCCGGCGGCGCGCAACCGCGTCCGCAACGCGGTGTCCAGGACGTCGTGCTGAGCCATGATGTGTCTAGCTCACCACTTTGTCTGGAACGAGTCAAGAAAACACTCGATGCTCGGCGCACCCTACGAAAACGGGTTGTGTCGGTGGCCGATGTCAGAGTCACATGGTGAGCGTGGCCCTGAGTCGGTACCGAACCGTGTTGGCGCTGCCCGGCGTGGGCGCGCTGATGGCGCTCATGCTGGCCGCGCGCATCCCGGTCACCGCCAACTCGATGGTGCTCACCCTGCACGTCGTGCTCAGCCTGCACCTCGGCTACGGCGCCGCCGGCATCGCGGGCGCCGTGATCACCATCGGCACCGCGGTCGGCGCCCCCGTGCTCGGCCGGTTGATCGACTCCATCGGCCTGCGCTGGACCCTGGTCATCTGCACGGTCGGCGAGGGCGCGTTCTGGCTCACGGCAGGCCAACTGAACTACTCGGCCCTGCTGCTCACCGCGTTCTTCGGCGGCCTGTTCGCCGTCCCGGTGATGTCCATCAGCCGCCAGGCCATCGCCGCACTCGTCCCGGACGAACACCGGCGCAGCGCGTTCTCGATGGACTCCATCTCCGTCGAACTGTCCTACATGGCCGGACCGGCCCTCGGCGTCCTGGTCGCCACCAGGGCGTCCACCTACGCAGCCCTGCTCGCCATCGGCGGCGCCACGGTCGCGTTCGGCATCCTGCTCTACGTGGTCAACCCGCGCGTCCGCGCCGACGCCACCGAGGACACCGCGCCCCGCCCGGCCCGCCGCAGCTGGCTGCGCGGCACCCTGATCGGCGTCCTGATCACCAACTTCGGCGCCGTCTTCGTCCTAGCCGGTATGGAGGTCGCCACCGTCGCCGCGCTGCGGGGGCTCGGCGAGATCAGCTGGACCGGCATCGTGACGATCTTCATGTGCGTCGCCTCCGCGACCGGCGGCATCATCTACGGCGCCCTGCGCAGGGCCCCCGGCCCTGCGGTCCTGCTCGCCATCATGAGCGTGCTGATGCTCCCCGTCGCCCTGGTCGGCGGCCAGTGGTGGGTCTTCGTCCTGGCGATGATCCCGACCAACCTGATCTGCGCCCCCACTCTCGCCTCCACCGGCGAAGCCGTCGCCCGCCTCACCCCGTCCTCCGTCCGCGGCGAAGCCATGGGCCTGCACAGCTCGTCCCTGACCCTCGGCGCCGCCCTCGGTTCCCCGGTCATCGGCACCATTGTCGACCACCTCGGCCCCAGCGGCGGCTTCCTCGGCGCCGGCCTCGGCGGCATCGCCGTCAGCACCGCCGTCATCCTCGCCAACACCCGCCGCCCGAGGCCGACCCCCGTCGAACCCGATCTGGTCACCGCCAGGCGTTGATCAGGTCCGCCGGCCGCCAGAGGAGGTCGACGTTGTCCAGGTCATCGGCGACGCCGGCGCGGGAGGCGACGACGACACCGACGTGCGCGGTGTGGCCGCGGACGGCGGGCACGGCGGTCCGGAGGCGGGCGAGGTCGTGCCGGTCGAACGGCGTCGCCAGCCATTTGATCGAGCCGACGAACATGATTCGCCCGGCGACCGGGGCCTTGTCCGCGCCGACGAGGTCGATCTCAGGGTCGAATCGCCGGTTCCACCAGCCGCCGACCGCGCCCACCTCGGGCCAGGGCAGCTCGCCCGACGCGGCGGCGAGTTCGAGCGACTCGCGGACCAGCGGCTCGACCGCCCGGCCGCGCCAGGTTGCCCAACGCCGCTCGATGAGCGCGAACGCTGCCGAGGAGCGGCCACGCCGGACGAGTTCGGCCGAGGAGCGCAGCACGGCGAGGTAGAGCCGAAGGTTGCTGTCCGCGACCCGGTACAGCGCGGGCTTGCCGGTCTGAGTCGCGAGTGGATGGTCGGCCGCGACGAGCTGCTTGTCCTCGGTGAGCTTGTGCAGCAGTGGCGACAACGTCCCCGAGGGCACCACCCCGCTGCGGCTGCCGGCGGTCGCGGCGATGTTGGCGTAGGTGCGGTCGCCGCCGCCGATGGCTTCCAGCACGCGACGGGACTGGTCCGGATCGGGGAACTCGGCGAGCAGCGCGGACTCGGGCACGCCGAACACCGGCGAATACGCGTCGGCGCACTCGCGCTCCAGGAAGGCGAGCGCGGGCAGGCCGTCCGGCCACGCACGCAGGATGCCGGGCAGGCCACCGGAGACCAGGTGCGCGTCGACCGCGTCCGCATCGTCGAGTCCGAGCGCGGTGCCGGTCTCGGCCGGGTTCAGCGGGCCGAGGACCACGTTGTCGGCCCGGCCGTAGAAGGGGCGATCGTAGGCGGTCAGTCGCTGCATCATGTGCAGGTCGCTCCCGAGCAACAGGAAAAGCACCGGGCGCTGGGACAACAACCGGTCCCACGCGGTCTGCAAGGCGCCGTCGAAAATCTCGTCCTGCTCGGCCAACCACGGCAGCTCGTCCAGGACGACGATGGCGGGCCCCTCCGGCAGGCCCGCGGCGAGCGCGCGGAACGCGTCCGGCCAGGTCGTGGCCGAGGGGACGAGTTCCGGATCACGGGGCAGCTCGGAGTGGCGCAGCTCGGTGACGAAATCGGTGACCGCCTCGACCGGCGATGCGCCCCTGGTCGCGGCGAAGAACAGGTAGGGCAGCCCGGACGTGTCGCAGAACTCCTGCACGAGCCTGGACTTGCCGACCTGCCGGCGGCCCCGAATGGCGATCGCGACGCCGGCGCCGGACTCGGTGACCCGATCCAACCGCTTCCTGAGCAGGGCGAGTTCCGTTCGGCGCCCCACGAAAGACGTCAGCATCCACTCGCTCCAGATTGGTAGACTCCATCTATGTAGATAGTAGCTACGTAGATACTGGCTACCAAAACTTTCTGAAAGGATCTTGGGCCGAGATGTCGATCCGGGGTTGGCTCGTTCGACGCATGGGCAAAGGCAGGAAACAGATCAACTAGGGAGCTCACGCTCGTCGACCACCTCGGCCCCAGCGGCGGCTTCCTCGGCGGCATCGGCGTCCGCACCGCCGTCATCCTCGCCACGGCCCGACGCCGCAGGCCCGTTCCGGTCGAGCGGGAGCCGGTCAGCGCCGGGCGCTAGGGATAGCCGACCGGGCCGTTCGAACGGCCCGGGATGAAGGCGCGCATGATCCCGATGTTGGAACGCAGCGCATGGCCGTCCTTGATCGCGAGGTTCATGCTGACCAGCTCGTTGACGTCTCGGGTCAACGTTTTCGTCCCCTTCACCGCATAGAGTCCGGCGAGTCGCGGCGTCAACTCGCTCAGCTCGCTGATGGGAACCGGTTCGCTCGGCAAGGCCAGCAGCAACGACCGTTGTCGGGCGGTCGCGTCGGTATTGGGCTTGCCGGCGAACCTCTCGTGCACGAAGTTCACCCAGGAGACCTGGATCTGCTGTTGTTGCACCAGTTGAATCTGTTCGCGGAGTTGGTCCACAAACCCTTGCGCGGCATATCGCAGGAAACCGGCGATGTCGCCGGCCTGAGACGCCTGGTCCAACCTGCGGTAGTAGTCGCTGCGAGTCTGGTTGTAGTGATCGGACAGAACGTTGGACGACACCCACGGCACCAAGCCCGACTTGGTCAGGATCGCGCACTCGAGCAGCCGCGCTGTCCGGCCGTTGCCGTCGCCGAAGGGATGGATCCAGGCCAGGTAGAGGTGGCCGAGCGTGGCGGCCAGAAACGCCCCGAAGAAACGCGTGTCATCGTTGCCCGAGGTGTCGCCGGTCAGCTCGTTCAACCAGCCGACGAGCCGATCGATCAGGTAGGGGACATCTCGGGGCGGCGCACCTCGGTATCGACCAACGACCACTCGCGTGGTCGTGAACTCACCTGGCACCACATGGTCATCCACTTCCAGGCCGTCGAGTACCAGCCGATTCTGTTCGCGGAGCCAGTCAGCCGATATCACCGGACCGGGCCCAGCCTCCGCATCCGCGCGCACCCAATTGAGCGCGCGCACCACGTTCTCGATCTCGCGCTGCAGGTACCGCCGCGACGGCGGCAGCGTGGTGGAACCGGCGATGATCGCCTCGGCCTCGGCCTCGGTCAGGGTGTTGCCCTCGATGGCGGTGGTCGCGAGCGCCCCCCTCGCAAAGTAGACGCGGCCGAGTTCCGCGGCGACCATCGGCGCCAGCGGTGTCCCCGCCAGATGCTGACACTTGGAGAACGCCTCGCCGAGCAGACTCCACAGTATGGCGTTGCCGTCGAAATCGAGCCGGTAGCCGAAGGTCAGCCATGGGTGCGTTGTCAGATACTCACGATCGCTGCTCACCTGCATACTCTAGATTTCTACCCTGTTTTTTGTCCATCGCCATGTCCACCATGTTGTCCCTGACATGATCTATCTCCGGAAAATCTTGAAAGATTTCGGGGCCAGGTGTCGATTCGGGGTTGGCTCGTTCGACGCATGGGCAAAGGCAGGAAACAGATCAACTAAGGAGCTCACGATGCAGTTCTTCGGATACACCCTGGCAGACGAGACCGTGCCGTTCCCGGAGCCGACGCAGGAGCAGATGGCGGCGATGGGGAAGTTCGTGCAGGAGGCTATGGACGCGGGCGTCATCCTGGCGACCGGGGGTATGGCGCCGACGGCGATGGGCGTGAAGGTCACGTCGGAGGGCGGCGAGTATTCGGTGGTGGACGGGCCGTTCGCGGAGGCCAAGGAGATCGTCGGCGGGTGGGTGCTCTACAACGTCGACTCGATGGACGAGGCCGTGGAGTGGTCGAAGCGGTTCCTCGCGGTGCTCGGCACGGACGCCGAGGTGCGGATTCGGCCGACGTTCGGGCCGGAGTAGGTCGGCGTGGTCACCGCGCGAGTTCGGCGACGATCTCGCGGAGGGCGGTGTGTGCCCGCTCGAGAAGTGGTCGGCGGCGGGCGAGCGCGGCGGCGAGGGCCGGGTCCGGGTTGACGGTCCCGGCGGGGGTGATCAGGTCGGCGGCGTCGGCCAGGGAGTCGAGTTCACCGATGGCGCGCCAACCGAGCAGGGCGGCGCCGAGGCCGGAGCCGCCCGCTTCGGCGGTCATCGCCAGCGGGCGGTTGAGGGCGGCGGCGATGACCTTGCCCCAGATCGGGGCGCGGAACGCCCCTCCGGTCGCACGGATCTCGCCGATGTCGGGCACGGCCTCGGCGACCAGGGCGAGTTGTTGGCCGACGCCGTCGATCAGCGCTCTGGCCAGTTCGGCGGGGCCGTGTTCGTGGCGCAGGCCGAGCACGGCGCCGCGCAGGTCCGGTTCCCACCAGGGTGCGCGTTCGCCGAGCAGGTAGGGCAGGGCGAGCAGGTCGGACGCGTCCACTTCGGACGCGCGGTCGAGCAGTTCGGCCAGGTCGACGCCGAAGGTGCGGGCGGCCCAGGCGGCTACCGCGCCGCCGTTGCTGATGGCGCCGCCGCGCACCCAGAGGCCGTCGGCCAGCGCGTAGCAGAAGATGCGGCCTGCGGCGTCGACGCCGGGTTGGTCGGCGATCACCCGGAGCGCGCCGCTGGTGCCGAGCGACAGGGCGGCCATGCCGGGGCGGACCGCGCCGGTGCCAAGGTTGGCCAGGGGGCCGTCGGCCGCGCCCAGGACGACGGGCACGTCGGGTGGGAGGCCGGCGATGGGCTCGGCGAGTGCGAGGATTGTGGTGGGCGGGGCCAGTTCTGGAAGTTTGGCTGGGGTGACGCGGGCCAGGTCGAGGGCGGGTGGGTACCAGTCGAGGGTGCGCATGGCCAGCAGGCCGGTGCCGGACGCGCAGGAGTGGTCGGTGATCAGGCGACCGGTCAGGCGGCGCACGACGTAGTCCTTGACGCCCAGCCAGCACGCCGCTGAGGCGCTCAGGTCGGGTTCGTGTTCGGCGAACCAGGCCAGTTTGACCAAGGGAGACATCGGGTGGACCGGGGTGCCGGTGGCCTGGTGCAGGTCGGCTGCGCGGGTTCGGAGGGCACGGGCGGTGCCGGCGGCGCGTTGGTCGGCCCAGCTGAGTGCGGGGGTCAGGGGGCGGTGGTTCGCGTCCAGGGCGAGGAGCGTGTGCATGGCGGCGCTGAAGGAGATGGCGCGGACGTCGCGGCCACGTGCGCATTCGGCGATGGCTTCGACGGCCGCGATCGCGACCAGGTCCGGGTCCTGGGTCGCCGCGCCGCTCGCGTCGGTGTACAGCGGGTAGCCGCGTTCGGCCAGCCCGACCTGCTTACCGTCCACAGTGGACGCGACGACCTTGGTGGCGGTCGTGCCCAGGTCGACCCCGAGCACGACTCCCTCGCTCACCTGGGGTTCAGCCCGTGAATTCGGGCGCCAGCGACTCGGCGATCTCGTAGGTGTTCAGCGCGGCGCCCTTGCGCAGGTTGTCGCCGCACACGAAGAAGTCCAGTGTGTTCGGGAAGTCCAGCGCCTGGCGGATCCGGCCGACGACGGTCGGGTCGCCGCCGACGACGTCGGCCGGAGTCGGGAACACACCGTTCTCGATGTCGTCGACGAGTAGCACGGACGGGTGCGACGCGAAGATCTCGCGCGCCTGCTCGACCGTGACCGGCTCGGCGAAGGTGGCGTGCACGGCCAGCGAGTGCGTGGTGATCACCGGGACGCGCACGCAGGTCGCGGAGACCTTCAGATCGGGGATACCGAGGATCTTGCGCGACTCGTTGCGCACCTTGAGTTCCTCGCTGGACCAGCCGTCGGCCTTGCGCGAACCGGCCCACGGGACCACGTTGAACGCGAGCGGCGCCGGGAACGGCGAGTCCTCTTGGGACAGTCCAGCGGCGGTGAGCGCCTCGCGCACGTCGCCCGCGCGCACACCGACCTGCTTGCCGCCGACCGCGGCCGCCTCCGCGTAGAGCCGGTCGATGCCGGGCTGACCGGCCCCGGACGCGGCCTGGTAGGACGCGACCACCAGTTCGCGCAGGTCGAACGCGCGGTGCAGGGCGCCGATCGCGGCCATCATGGACAGCGTCGTGCAGTTCGGGTTGGCGATGATGCCGCGCGGCCGGTCGGCCGCCTTCTCCGGGTTGACCTCGGGCACGACCAGCGGCACGGCGTCGTCCATCCGGAACGCGCCGGAGTTGTCGACGGCGACCGCGCCACGCTCGGCGGCGATCGGCGCCCACTGCGCGGACACCTCGTCGGGCACGTCGAACATGGCCACGTCGACGCCGTCGAAGACCTCGGGCGCGAGCGCCTGGATGGTGATCTCGGTGCCGCGCACGGTGCGGGTCTGGCCGGCCGAGCGAGGAGAGGCGATCAGGCGGATCTCCCCCCATGGCACGCTGTCCCGGCCGTTGATGATGTCGATCATCATGGTGCCGACCGCGCCGGTCGCGCCGACGAGCGCGAGCACGGGTGCGCCGCCGTTCCTGCCACTCATGGCCTTACCTCCCGGTTCCGGCGTAGACGACGGCTTCCTCGTCGCCGCCGAGGCCGAACGCCTCGTGGATGGCCTGCACCGCATCGTCCAACTGGAGGTCGCGGACCAGCACCGAGATGCGGATCTCCGAGGTGTTGATGATGTCGATGTTCACGCCCGCGTCGGCCAGCGCCTCGCAGAACCGCGCGGTCACCCCGGGGTGCGAGCGCATGCCGGCGCCGACCAGCGACACCTTGCCCACGTGGTCGTCGTAGAGGACCCCGTCGAACTTGAGTTCGTCCTTGACCTTCTCCAGCGCGGAGACCGCGGTCGGGCCGTTGGCCTTGGACAGGGTGAAGGTGATGTCGGTGCGTCCGGACGACGCGGCCGACACGTTCTGCAGCACCATGTCGATGTCGATCTCGGCATCGGCAACCACCCGGAAGATCCGCGCGGCCACCCCGGCGTGGTCGGGCACGCCGGTCACCGTGACCTTGGCCTCGGAGCGGTCGTGCGCGACACCGGTGATCATCGCCTGTTCCACGGAAAGGTCCTCCATCGAGCCGGCAACCAGCGTGCCGGGCCGTTGACTGTACGAAGATCGGACTCGGATCGGGACGCCGTAGCGGCGGGCGTACTCGACGCAGCGCAGCATCAGCACCTTGGCGCCGGCCGCCGCCATCTCCAGCATCTCCTCGTAGGTGACCGTGTTCAACTGCTTTGCGTTGGGCACGATGCGCGGGTCGGCCGTGTAGATGCCCTCGACGTCGGTGTAGATCTCGCAGACGTCGGCACCCAGCGCAGCGGCCAGCGCGACCGCTGTCGTGTCCGATCCGCCCCGGCCGAGCGTGGTGACGTCCTTGGTGTCCTGGCTCACGCCCTGGAAGCCGGCGACCAGCACGATGTGCCCATCGTCCAAGGCTTCGCGCAGCCTGCCGGGGGTGACGTCGATGATCCGCGCCTTGCCGTGCGAGGAGTCGGTGATCACGCCGGCCTGCGACCCGGTGAACGAGCGGGCGGACGCGCCGAGCGCGCTGATGGCCATCGCGACCAGGGCGTTGGAGATGCGCTCACCGGCGGTCAGCAGCAGGTCCATCTCGCGGGCGGGGGGCACCGGGTTGACCTGTTCGGCCAGGTCGAGCAGCTCGTCGGTGGTGTCGCCCATGGCGGAACACACGACGACGACGTCATTGCCGGCCTTGCGGGTGTCCACGATGCGTTCGGCGACCCGTTTGATCCGATCGGCGCACTCCAGGGAAGATCCGCCGTACTTCTGGACGACGAGCGCCACGCCGATCGAGCCTCCTCATACCGAGTTCACACCTTCGAGTGAGCCGCGTCGGGCGGCTCACCTGAGCGGCAAGCCTACCGGCGCCGAGCGCTTCGGCCCCAGGTCGCGAACCACAGGGTGAGAATGCCCGAAACACCCGCTGATCAGCACGAGCGTGATGGGCATCTCAACATCGGGGCACTAACCTGTTGGCCCGTGTCCACAACCGAGGTTGGTCCGCTGCCCGACTCCTATGGCGGCGACGCCGGGATCGCCGACGGGTTCGGCAGACCCTCCTCGATCCTGACGCGCGCAGCGGACCTGTCGGTCAGGTGGACCACCGCGGCCCGGGTGATCAGCGCGCTCCTGCCGGCCGTGCTGTATCTGGCCGTGCGCGAGGTCGGCCTGATGGCGTTGGACTGGGCGGCGTCGCGCAACCACGTCGACACCACGAACGCGCTGACCTCGTGGGACGGCGAATGGTTCCTCGCGGTCGCGCAGTACGGCTACCAGCGGGTGCCGCTGGGCCTGACCGACGCGTTCGGCCACCGTGACTCGTTCACGCCGCTCGCTTTCTTCCCCGGCTACCCGACCGCGGTGCACTGGGTGTCCGATCTGCCGGGTGTGAGCCTGACCTCGGCGGCGCTGGTGCTCAGCGCGGCCAGCGGCATCGCCTGCGCGTACGCGCTGATGCGGATCGCGAACGCGCTGCCGTGGATCCAGCGGCAGCGTCAGGTCGGGTTCATCCTGGTCGTCCTGTTCGCTGCATCGCCGATGGCGATCGTGCTGTCGATGGCGTACTCGGAGGCGCTGTTCTGCGCGTTGGTCGCCTGGTCGCTGGTGGGCCTGATGGAGCGGCGCTGGCTCTTGGCCGGACTGGCCGCGACCGGCGCCGGGCTGGTCCGGCCGACGGCGGGTGCGCTGGTGCTGACCGTGATGATCGCGGCGATCATCGCGATCGCGCAACGCAGGGACTCGTGGCGGCCGTGGGTCGGCGGGGCGCTCGCGCCAGTCGGCCTGCTCGCCTACCTGGCCTTCGTCGCGGATCGCACCGGCGACCTGGCCGGCTGGTTCGCCGTGCAGGCACAGGGCTGGAACTCCCAGTTCGATGGCGGTATCGCCACTGTCCGATTCGGACTGGAAGTGTTGGCGACCGGCCGCTCGGTGCTGGAGGTGACCACGGTCGGCATCCTGGTCGTCGCCGTTGTCCTGGTGGTGGTCGCGATCCGGATGCGGATCGGCTGGCCGCTGATCACCTACGGGGTGCTGGTGCTGGCCATGGACGTCGGCTCGAACGGATTGATGAACTCCAAGGCACGGCTGCTGCTGCCCGCGTTCACGCTGCTCATCCCGGTCGCGATCGCGCTGAGCAGGCGGCAGCGCGGCACCATGCTGACCGTGCTGGTCGGCATCGTGATCGCCAGCGCCTGGTTCGGCGCGTACGTGCTCACCGGTTGGCAGTACGCGATCTGAGTACGCTCCGAAAGTGGTTGAGAAGACGGCCGACACCAGCGTCGACGTGGCCCCGATGATCGCGGCGCGCTGGAGTCCGCGTGCCCTCGACCCGACCGTCGAGGTGACCGACGCGCAGTTGCGCGCGTTGCTGGAGGCCGCGCGCTGGGCGCCGTCCTACGGCAACACCCAGCCCGCGCGCTACCTGATCGGCCGACGCGGCGACGACACGTTCGACCGCATCTTCGGCGTGCTGAACTCGGGCAACAAGGCATGGACGCATGCGGCAAGCGTGCTGATGCTGGGCGCGGTCGTGCTGCGCAATGCCAAGGGCGACATCCCACTCACCGAGTACGGCCTCGGTCTGGCCAGCGAGAACCTGGTCCTCCAGGCGGTCGCGGAGGGTCTGGTCGCGCACCAGATGAGCGGGTTCGACGCGGCCGCGGCGCGCGAGGTTTTCGCTTTGCCCGAGGACGTGCGGCCGGTGGTGGCGATCGCGGTCGGCAAGCTCGGCGACCCGGACCAGCTCGACGGGCGGCGCCGCGAACGCGAACTCGCCCCGCGCACCCGACTGCCGCTGGGCGAGATCGCGTTCACCGGCGAGTGGGGTCGGCCGGCCTTCTGACCACGGCGAGGGTCACGGCCGCGAGCACGGCGAGCGCGATCAGCAGCACCGGGAGTGCGGCGACGTGCTCCAGCAGGGCGAGCAGATACGGCGTGGTGAACCCGACGTAGGTGAGCGCGTAGAAGACGGCGGTGAGGCCGGCGAGTTCGCCGTCGCCGGCGATCCGGCTCACCTCGGTCAACCCGAACACCAGGCACAGTCCGTAGCCCGCGCCCAGAATGACGGCGGCGACCAGCGCGGGCACCGGACTGCCGAGCCACGCGGCCAGCGCGGCGACGCCGAGCCCGACGATCACCGCGCCGAGGCCGGCGACCACGACCAGCCGGACGTGCCGGTTGCTCATCCGCCGCGCGATCGGCTGCACCAGCAGGCCCGCGCCGAGGGTCAGCCCGGCCGCGACGCCTGCGTAGACGGTCGCGTAGTGCCCGACCGCACCGGCGACCGCACCGGGCAGCACCGCGAACGCGACGGTCGGCGCGGCGAACACCCACGGCGCGGCCGGCGCGACCACCCGCAGGAACGCGTGACTGCGCACCGCGCCGAACCGCCGCCCGGCCGACCGCCGTTCCCGCGCTGGCTCGTCGACGTGCCAACCCCAGGCGATCGCGACCACCATGATCAACAGGTGCGGCAGGTAGGCGACGCGCAGCGGCTGCGGCGCCCACTGCGCGATGATCGCCGCGACCAGCGGCCCGGCCCCGAAACCAGCCGAGATGGCCAGGCCGGCCCGGCGGGCACCGGTCGTCGGATGCGCCGGATGCTCGTAGGGCGGATGCGACAGCTCCTTAACCCAGGCGGTGCCGGCCGCGAGTACGACGCCGGTTGCCGCGCCGGCCAGGAACCGGCCGACGAGCAGCAGCGCGAGCGAGTGCGGGCCGAGCAGCAGGCAGATCGACGCGAGCATGGACCCGAATGCGGCCGGCAGCACCAGGCGACGCCGACCGTAGGTGTCCGCGGCCGGGCCGCCGAGCAGCAGACCGGGCACCAGGCCGACCGCGTACACCGCGAACAGGCCCTGCACGGTCGCGTTCGACAGGTGCGCCTCGACGCGGTAGGCGCCGAGCAGCGGGGAGAACTGGTTGGCGCCCCAGCCGACGCCGAACAGCAGCAGCGCGGCCCGCCATGCCGCACGCACATTCATGCCACCAGCGTGATCCCGCTGACCCGGGCTGGGCGGCCGGATTTACGAATCGTGAATCCGGCTTACCGTTGCGGGGTGGAACTGCGGCAGGTCACCTCGTTCCTCGCGGTCGTCGAGGAGGGTCAGTTCGGGAAGGCCGCTGCCCGGCTGTTTCTCTCGCCGGCAGCCGTGACCGGGCACGTCAAGGCGCTCGAACGCGAACTCGGCGTGCGTCTGCTGGACCGCGTGCCGGTCCAGTTGACCCCGGCCGGTCGGCGGTTCATCGGCCACGCGCGGGCGCTGGTCGCGACGGCCGACGCGGCGCGCACCGTGGTGTCCGAACCGGACACCGGGACAGCGGGGCTGCTGCGGGTCGGCGTGATGGGGCACGGCTCGGCCGAGCTGACCCCGGCGATCCTGCGCGCGTTCCGCAGCGCGCACCCGCACGTCGAGGTGCGCCTGCTCGACCTGGATTTCACCGAGCACGTGAGCGCCCTGCTGGAACACCGGGCGGACGTGGCGTTCGTGCGACCCGACCCGAGGGACGAGCGGATCACCACCGACGTGCTCACCACCGAGCCGAGGATCGTGGTGGTGCCGACCAACAGCGACATCGCCGCCGCGGGCGCGGTGCGCCTGGCCGACATCCTCGAACTGCCGTTCCTGTCCACCCCGGCCGGCGCGCCCCGCTCGTTCACCGACTACCTGCACTTCGCGTCCGCGCGCAACGGGCTCGCCGCGCGGCGCAGCCCGGATCTGGCCCGCAACCCCGGTTGCGTGCTGAGCAGCGTGGTCGCGGGGCGCGGCATCGGGTCCGCGCTGTACTCCTTCGCCCGCTACTACCCGTGGCCGGGCACCACGTTCCTGCCGGTGCTCGACGCGCCGTGGGAGCACAGCGTGCTGGCCACCCGGCTCGGCGACGCCAGCCCGCTGGTGCGCGGCTTTCGCGGGCTGGCAACGAACATCGCGGCCGAAGCCGACTGGCTCGCCCCGCCGCGCGAATGGGCCACCCCTGCGAGGATCGACCGGTGAGCATGAACCGAGCGGACGCCGAGGAACTCGACCGGACCGACGAACTCGCGTTCGTCCGGGACCGGTTCGCCCTGCCCGACGACGTGATCTACCTGGACGGCAACAGTCTTGGCGCGCTGCCGAAAACGACGCCCGGTCGGCTGGCCGAGGTGATCGAGCGCGAATGGGGCAACCGGCTGATCCGCTCGTGGAACGAGGCCGGCTGGTGGACCGCGTCGAACCGGGTCGCGCAGCGGTTGGCGCCGCTGCTCGGCGCGCGGCCCGACGAGATCATGGTGGCCGACTCGACCAGCGTGAACCTGTTCAAGCTGCTGATGATCGGCACACGTCTGCGCCCCGAGGCGCCGGCGATTGTCGTTGAGCGGCACGCTTTTCCGACCGACGTCTACATCGCGAACGCGGTCACCGAACTGGCCGGCGGCGAACTGCGCCTGATCGACCGGCCGGAAGACCTCGACACCGCGCTGGACGAGCGGGTCGGCGTCGTGTGTCTGTCCCAGGTGGATTTCCGGACCGGGGCCATGTGGAACGCGGCCGAGACGACCGCGCGGGTGCACGGGTTCGGCGCGTTGATGCTGTGGGATCTGTGCCATTCGGCCGGTGCGCTGGACGTCGAATTGGACGCGTGGGGCGCTGATCTGGCCGTCGGGTGTGGGTACAAGTATCTCAATGGCGGTCCGGGCGCGCCCGCGTTCTGTTATGTGGCCGAAAAGTTACAGAAAAGAATGCAAACGCCGCTGCCCGGTTGGCACGGTCACGCCGACCCGTTCGCCATGTCGCCAACCTACGAACCGGCGCGGGGCATCGGCCAACTCGCCAACGGCACCCCGCCGATGCTCTCGCTACTTGCCCTTGAGGACGCCCTCGGCGCCATCGCCGATGTGCCGGCCATCGCGTTGCGCGCCAAGGGCATCGCGCTGACCTCGCTGTTCATCGATCTCGTCGACGCGCGCTGCCCCGAGCTGGCGGTCGTGTCGCCGCGCGAGCCCGCGCGGCGCGGGAGCCAGGTGTCGCTGCGCAGCGAGCACGCCTACGGATTGATGGCCGCGCTCATCGAACGGGGCGTCATCGGCGACTTTCGCGCGCCGGACATCGCGCGTTTCGGATTCGCTCCCGCCTATGTGCGTTTCGTCGACGTCTGGGACGCCGTCGAGGTCATTGTGGACACCCTGACCAGGGCAGATCACCGCAGTGAGCGATTCGCCGTTCGACCCGTCGTCACCTGATTACTCCATTCACCAGTTCGACACCAACGGGGGTCCCAAAAATGGGGCACCCCGCGATCGACGCGTACTTAACGTCTGCCACACTTCCTCGCACACCGCAGGTTCCCAGCCGCCGAAGTCACTCACATGGTTCACAGACCGCGAGCGCAACCACTGTGCGTGGCAGCACCTCACCGGCGGACCTGGCGCATGTCGGGGTGAGGTGCGAACCGGTATTTGGTGACTCACAACTGGAGCAGGAATGCACAAAGCGATGCGGCGGGCGTTTGGCGTAGGTGGCGCGACGGCGGTGGCGATCGCCGCGAGTCTGGCTCTGGCCGGTGTGGCCGACGCGCACATCCACAACGTCTCGGCCCAGTGCGTGACCACCACCGACAGCAAGAACTACGGCCAGTCGGAACTCGTGGTCTCGCTGACCGACTACAACGACAAGCCGAACTCGGTCGTGATCACCGCGACCGCCGACGGCGGCAAGGCCACGACGCTCTATCAGAGCAGCGACTTCACGCCGCAGTACGTGCACAACTTCTTCGAGGACGGCACCGTCGGTGAGTCCTACGAGGTGAAGGTCGTCGCGAACAGTTCGCAGTACTCGTTCGACAGCACGGTGACAACCAAGCCGTGCCCGCAGCCCACCACGCCGACCACGGTTCCGCCGTCGACCAAGCCGACGGTTCCGTCGCAGCCGAGCACCCCGCCCTCCTCCGGCTCGACGACGACCACCGCTCCCGCGGTCGCGCCGGTCGCGAACCAGACCCCGCCCAGCGGCGGCCTGGCCTACACCGGTGTCAGCGCCACGCTGCCGCTGATCATCGCCGGCGCGCTGATCATCATCGGTGCGGCCGCGCTGATCGGGATGCGGATCATGAAGCGGCGTCGCGCGGAAAGCTGAGCGAGTTGAGCGCGCGCTGATCAAGCCCTCGGGCCCGGTGGAGTTCCCGCCGGGCCCGATGTGTGTCGCAACGGGGCCGGTCAGCCGATGCGGCGGATCAGCCGGGCGATGATCGAGCTGACGATCAGCCAGAAGATCGCGGCGATACCGTAGTTGACCAGCACCCGCAGCTTGGCGTCGCTCGGGGTGAACAGGTCCTTGAAGCCCCAGGCGAGCGGGTCGGACACGGTCCTGATGAAGCTGGTGATCCCGTTGCTCGGGTTGGCGCCGCCCACGGTCAGCAGCACCCGCACGACCAGGATGATCACCACGATCAGCCCTGCCCAGCGCACCAACCCGGCCAGGACACCGACGACCTTGCCGCGCGCCGCGGCGAAGCCGCCTGTGGTGGTGGTCGACGCGTCGGACTGCTCAGCCATGTGCGGAGTTTGACACGCGGACGGCCTCGCGGCTACCCACCGGTAGGGGGCGCGGCGCTAGCGGACGATGCGGGCGATGATCCCGGTGACCACGAGCCAGAAGACGGCGGCGAGACCGTAGTTGAGAATGATCGCCACGTCGTAGTTGGCCGGGTTGAACAGGCCGGGGAAGAACAAGGCGAGTGGGTCCGCGATGGAGCGGAGGAAAACGAAGAAGGCATTCGTCTGGTTGGCGCCGAAAATCAACATCAGGATGTAGACAACTTCGATCAGCGCGAACAGCGCACCGATGCCCGTGATCACCCTGGCGATCGAACCTCGGCTCGATAAGCCACGTCTTGTTGTCATGTCTCCTGGGATGCCCGGTTCGACGTCCTCACAAACCTGAAGGCGGCCTGGTCCTGGGGATCTGTGTCCCACTGGCCGGTCGGCGGGCACCTCCCACGTTGTCGTTGGCCGCCCGGTGTGGTTAGTCTTGGGCCGTGGCGCTGGCTCTTGCTCTCCTGCTTCCTCGCCGCGACGGGGTCTGATCCGACCGGCCCCCCGTCGCGGGGTTTCAGCGTGCTGCCAGTCGACCCCAACCGGCAAGCAGGAGTCTTTCCACCATGAGCAGTGAAGCGCGTCCGACCAACATCAGCCGCATCCGCATTCCGAGCCGTCCGGCTCCCGCCGACCAGCCCGCCTGGAATCCGCAACGCGGTAGTTCCATGCCGGTACATCGCTACCGGCCGTTCGAGGAACTGGTCGAACCGATCACCCTGGCCGACCGGACCTGGCCGGACAACCACATCACCAAGGCCCCGCTGTGGTGCGCGGTCGACCTGCGCGACGGCAACCAGGCGCTGATCGACCCGATGTCGCCCGCCCGCAAGCGCCGCATGTTCGAGCTCCTGGTGCGGATGGGCTACAAGGAGATCGAGGTCGGCTTCCCGGCGGCCAGCCAGACCGACTTCGACTTCGTCCGCGAGATCATCAACGACGACGCCATCCCCTCCGACGTGCGCATCCAGGTGCTGACACAGTGTCGGCCCGAGCTGATCGAGCGCACCTTCGAGTCGGTGCGCGGCGCGCACGACGTCATCATCCACATCTACAACTCGACGTCGATCCTGCAGCGCAGGGTGGTGTTCCGCGAGGAGCGCGAGGGCATCAAGAAGATCGCCACCTCGGCCGCTGAGATGGTGGTCGAGCTGGCCGCGAAGCAGCCGAACACGAACTTCCGCTTCCAGTACTCGCCCGAGTCCTACACCGGCACCGAGCTGTCCTACGCGGCCGAGGTGTGCAACGCGGTCAGCCACATCTGGCAGCCGACCAGGGACCGGCCGGTCATCATGAACCTGCCTGCCACGGTCGAGATGGCCACGCCGAACGTGTACGCGGACTCGATCGAGTGGATGAGCCGCAACCTGGACAACCGCGACGCGGTCATCCTGTCCCTGCACCCGCACAACGACCGCGGCACCGGCGTGGCCGCCGCCGAACTGGGCTACCAGGCGGGCGCGGACCGGATCGAGGGCTGCCTGTTCGGCAACGGCGAGCGCACCGGCAACGTCTGCCTGGTGACACTGGCGCTGAACATGTTCGGCCAGGGCATCGACCCGCAGATCGACTTCTCCGACATCGACGAGATCCGCCGCACCGTCGAGTACTGCAACCAGCTGCCGGTCGGCGAGCGCCACCCCTACGGCGGTGACCTGGTGTTCACCGCATTCTCCGGCAGCCACCAGGACGCCATCAACAAGGGCCTGGACGCGCTGAAGAACGCGGCCGACCGGGCGGGCGTGCCGGTCGAGGACTTCCCGTGGGAGGTCCCGTACCTGCCGATCGACCCGAAGGACGTCGGCCGCAGCTACGAGGCCGTGATCCGGGTGAACTCGCAGTCCGGCAAGGGCGGCGTCGCGTACGTGATGAAGTCCGAGCACCAGCTGGACCTGCCGCGCCGGCTGCAGATCGAGTTCTCCAAGGTCATCCAGCAGTTCACCGACGCGCGCGGCGGCGAGGTCAGCCCGCAGCAGATCTGGGACAGCTTCGCGGCCGAGTACCTGACCATGCAGACCCCGCTGTCGCTGGTGCGCAGCCGGATCACCAGCTCGGTCGACGACACCGACACCGAGGTGAGCGCGGTCGTGCGGATCGAGGACGACGAGCACGAACTCGTCGGCCGGGGCAACGGCCCGATCGCCGCGTTCGTGGACGCGCTGGCCGAGGTCGGCTTCGACGTACGCGTGCTGGACTACACCGAGCACGCGCTCACCGCGGGTGACGACGCGCGCGCCGCGTCCTATGTGGAGTGTGGCATCGGCGACCGGATCTACTGGGGCGTCGGCGTCGACTCCTCGATCGTGACCGCGTCGCTGCGCGCCGTGGTGTCCGCGGTCAACCGCGCCAACCGCTGAGTAGCAACGACAAAGGGCGGCCTCTCGCGAGGTCGCCCTTTTCTCGTGGGTGGACCGATCAGCGCTTGGCGGCGGCCTGCGCTTCCTCCCGGTGCGCCTTGGCGCCCTTGGTGCTGCGCTGCCTGATGATCAGGCCGATCACGATGCCGCCGACCACCGCGATGGCGAGCACGACCCAGGAGAACTGGCCGAAGTACTTGTCCGCCGCCGCACCGACGAAGTAGATCACCGAGGTGATCGTGCCGGCCCAGACGATGCCGCCGGCCACGTTGGCGATCAGGAACTTGTGGTACGGCATCTTCAGCGTGCCGGCGATGGGGCCGGAGAACGTGCGCAGCAGCGCTACGAAGCGGCCGAAGAACACCGCGGCCATGCCCCAGCGCTGGAACACCCGCTCGGCATAGGCCAGATGCTCGGGCCCGAAATGCCTCGGGAACTTCACCCCGAGCCAGTCGAACAGCGGCCTGCCCCACCGGTGGCCGATGGCGAAGCCGATCGAGTCGCCGATGATCGCCGCGGCCGCGGCCGCCACGCCGATCCAGATCACCGGCACGTGCAGCGCGTGCTGCGAGATCAGGCCGACGACGGCGATCAGGATGGTTTCCGCGGGGAACGGGATGCCGAGGCTCTCGATCATCACGAACAGCCCGACGATCACGCACACCGCGATCGCAGGAATCGTCTCAAGCCACTGGTCAATCGCGTGGAACATGTACCCAGTGTGCCCGATCCGCCGGGCGGGGCCCACCGGAACGGCCTATTCGCCGCTCTCGATCAGCACATCCGCCGCTGCCCGGGTGCCGTCCACTGCGAACCAGCCGCGCTCGAACGCCTGCCAGCGCAGGAAATCCGGGCGTGTGTGCGCACCGTCGCGTCGCACGGACCGCGCCAACCGTGCGCTCTCCGGCGACACCTCGACCCAGACCAGGCAGCTCAGCACCGGCAGCACCGACCGGCGCCCCGCGGACACGCCCTCCACGACCAGCACCTCCGGCACGGCCACCTCGACCTCCGCACCCGGCCGAGGAGTCCCGCCGGACCAGTCGTTGCGCCGATAGTGCCCGGCCGCACCCCGGCTCAGCGGCGTCAACACGCCGTCGACAAGGCGAGGCCACCAGCTCACCGGATCCGCCCAGGTGGCGAAGTGATCGGTCGGCACGACGACCGCGCGCACCCCGCGCTCGGCAAGCTCCGCGACCAGACCGGCGGCCAGGGTCGACTTGCCCGAACCGGACGGTCCGTCGATCGCGACCAGCCGCACCGCGCCCAGCCGGGCGGGCGCGGCCAGCACCACGTCGGCCGGCTCAGCCAAAGCTCAGACCGTGCGCCGGCCGGACATCGCCCGGCCCAGGGTCAGCTCGTCCGCGAACTCCAGGTCACCGCCCATCGGCAGGCCGGAAGCCAGCCGGGTCACGGTGAGGCCGGGGAAGTCCCGCAGCATCCGGACCAGGTAGGTCGCGGTCGCCTCGCCCTCGGTGTTCGGATCGGTCGCGATGATCAACTCGGTGATCTCGACGCCCTCGCTCGACGAGCCGATCCTGGTCAGCAGCTGGCGGATGCGCAGCTGATCCGGTCCGATCCCGGACAACGGGTCCAGCGCGCCGCCGAGCACGTGATAGCGGCCCTTGAACTCGCGGGTCCGCTCGATGGCGGCGACGTCCTTGGGCTCCTCGACGACACACACCTTGGTCGTGTCGCGCCTGGTGTCGTTGCAGATCCGGCAGGTCGTCTCGGCCGAGACGTTGCCGCAGATCTCGCAGAACAGCACGCCGTCCTTGACCTTCTGCAACGCCTCCTGCAACCGGGTCAGATCCGCCGGTTCGGCGCTGAGCAGGTGGAACGCGATGCGTTGCGCGCTCTTCGGCCCGACCCCCGGCAGCCTGCCCAGCTCGTCGATCAGGTCCTGGACCGGTCCCTCGTACACGCTCGGCTACCGGATCAGAAACCG
Source organism: Pseudonocardiaceae bacterium (assembly GCA_035948315.1). GTDB lineage: Bacteria > Actinomycetota > Actinomycetes > Mycobacteriales > Pseudonocardiaceae > CAJCJE01. Next base: position 129,347 of record DASZJG010000002.1, read on the forward strand.
GGCAGGCCGAGGCCGCCGCCGAGACCACCGGCCAGCGGGCCCATCTTCTGCGAGGCCAGCTCGGACACCTGGGTATTGGCGTCCCGCACCGCGGCCACCACCAGGTCCGCAAGGGTCTCCACGTCGTCCGGGTCGACGACCTTGGGGTCGATGTTCAGGCTCTTGAGTTCGCCACCGCCCGACATCACCGCGGTGACCAGGCCACCGCCGGCCGAACCGGTCACCTCGGACTCGGCCAGTTCCTGCTGCGCGCTCATGAGCTGCTGCTGCATCTGCTGCGCCTGCTGCAGGATTTGCTGCATGTCTGGCATACCACCCGGCTGCACCGCAGCTCCTCTCGTCGTGTACTGCCCAGCCTAGCGTCGTCCACGCTGCTACCGTTCGGCCCGTGTTTCCTCGTCGTGCCGGTGTCGGACTGACGGTCGCGCTGGCTGCCACGGCCGCCCTCGCGCTCTCCGGCTGCGGGCCGGCCAACTCCGCGTCCGCCCCCTCCTCGCCCAGCTCAGCGCCCAGCACCGCGCCACCGACGACAACGTCGGCCGCCGCGCCGAGCACGACCACCCCGGCGCCCACCACGACAACCTCGTCGCCAGCGCTGGCCGGCAAGGTCGTCGTGCTCGACCCCGGCCACAACGGCGGCAACGCCAGCCATCCTGCGCAGATCAACGCGCTGGTGCCGGCCGGGCGCGGCCAGACCAAGGCCTGCAACACCACCGGCACGTCGACCAATGCCGGCTACACCGAGCACGCGTTCAACTGGGACGTGGCCAACCGCGTCGAGACCGACCTCAAGGCCAAGGGCATCACCGTCGTGCTGACCCGCCCGTCGGACACCGGCGTCGGCCCGTGCGTGAACGAACGAGCCGCGATCGGCAACAACGCCAACGCCGCGGCCGTCGTCTCGATCCACGCGGACGGCTCGGACACGGCCGGCTCGCACGGCTTCCACGTCGAGTACTCCAGCCCGGCGCTCAACGCCGAACAGGGCGCGCCGGCCACCAACCTGGCCACCGTGCTGCGGGACACCGTCCGCTCGGCCGGCTTCACCACCGCCAACTACATCGGCCACGACGGCCTGTTCGGCCGCGACGACCTCGGCGGCCTCAACCTCTCCGACCGGCCGACCGTGCTGATCGAGTGCGGCAACATGCGCGACTCGGCCGACGCGGCCATGCTCACCAGCGCGGACGGCCGCCAGAAGATCGCGGACGCGATCGCCGCCGGCATCGAGTCCTACCTGGGCGGCGCGACCTCCTGATCGAGCCGCCGCGCGCCGAGGTGCGCGGCGAGCAGCTCGATCCCGACCACGTCCGGCGCCGGGCCGCCGAGGTCGTCGTCCTCCTCGTCGTGCTCGGGCTCGTCCTCGACCTGCACGCCCTCCGGCAACGGCTTCGGCGCCGGCTTGGGCGCGGGCGGCTTGGCAGCGGGCGGCACCATGTCGTCCGGCGGCGGCGGTTCGTCGTCGGCAGGCGGCTCCGGCGGCAACGGAATGTCCGACGGCGGCGCCACGTTGCGCCGCGGCGCGGCCTGCTGCTGGGCCTGCGGTTGCTGGGGCTGCGGCGCGGCCTGCCTGGGCGGCTGGCTCGGCTGCCGGGGCTCGGCGGGCGGCGGAGGCGGCGGCGTCCGGCGCGGCGCCTCGGCGGCCTGCGGCGTGCCACCGTTGCCGTGCACGCATCGCACCTGCCACTCGCCGCTGAGCAGATTGCGCAGGGTCGCCCGGATGTGCTCGGCGCGCGACTCCTGGTTCAGCTGCCGCGCGAGGCCGACCGTCGGCATGGACAACACCAGCGTGTCGCCCTCGACCGCGTGCACGGTCGCGTTGAGCAGCAGCGCCAACGTCGGCTTGCTGCGCTGGCCGACCTGGCTGAGCAGCTCAGGCCAGATCTGCCGCACCGCCGTCGAATCCACCGCCGTACTCGCCGCCGCCGCGACCGGCGCCGGCGTCGGTGCGACTGGCGGTGCGACCGGCGCGGCCGCAACAGGCTCCGGCCGAGAAGGCCGCGCGAACGTCCGCTGCGCGGCCTCCTGCTGCACCGGCTCCTGGACGGGCTGGGCGGCAGGCGCGATGGCAGCAGGCGCCGCGGGTGCTGCGAGCGCTGCAGGCGCTGTGGGGGCGGCAGGCGCTGTGGGCGCGGCAGGCGCTGTGGGCGCGGCACCAGGAGCCAGCGTCAACCGCCGCTCCACCCCCTCCAACCGTTGCAGCACCGCGGCATCGGTCGCGGACGCGGCCGGCAGCAGCATCCGCGCGCACAGCAACTCGACCAGCAGCCGGGGCGCGGTCGCACCGCGCATCTCGACCAGACCCGTGTGCACGATCTCGGCATAGCGGGTCAACGTGGCCGGCCCGATCCGTTCGGCCTGCGCGCGCATCCGAGCCAGTTCGTCCTCGGGCGCGCTGACCAGTCCGCGCTCGGCTGCCTCCGGCACCGCACGCAACATCACCAGGTCACGCAGCCGAGCCAACAGATCGGCGGCGAAGCGGCGCGGATCGTGTCCGGCCTCGACCAACCGGTCGACCGTGCCGTACACCGAGGTGCCGTCGCCTGCCGCGAGCCCGTCCACGATGTCGTCGATCAGCCCGACGTCGGTGACCCCGAGCAGGGAGACCGCCCGCTCGTAGGTGACACCGTTCGCGCCCGCGCCGGCCAGCAACTGGTCCATCACCGACTGCGTGTCCCGCGCCGATCCGCCGCCCGCCCTGATCACCAGCGGGAACACCGCCGGTTCGACCGAGACGCCCTCGGCCGCGCAGTTGCTGTCCAGCAGCGCGCGCATCGCGCCCGGCGGGATCAGCCGGAACGGGTAGTGGTGCGTCCGGGAGCGGATGGTCGGCAGGACCTTGTCCGGCTCGGTGGTCGCGAAGATGAAGACCAGGTGCTCCGGCGGCTCCTCCACGATCTTGAGCAGGGCGTTGAAGCCCTGCGTCGTGACCATGTGCGCCTCGTCGATGATGAACACCCGGTAGCGCGACTCCGCGGGCGCGTAGAACGCCTTGTCACGCAGCTCACGAGCGTCGTCGACGCCACCGTGACTGGCCGCGTCGAGTTCGACCACGTCGACCGTGCCCGAACCCTCCGGCGCGAGGCCGATGCAGGAGTTGCACTTGCCGCACGGATCGGGAGTCGGCCCCTCCACGCAGTTCAGCGAACGGGCCAGAATCCGGGCCGAGGAGGTCTTGCCACAGCCGCGCGGGCCGGAGAACAGGTACGCGTGGTTGATCCGCTTGGCCGCGAGCGCGGTCCGCAGCGGCTCGGTGACGTGCTCCTGGCCGATGACCTCGGCAAAGGTCGCCGGACGATACTTACGGTAAAGGGCGAGCGCCACGGCCGCGAGACTACCGGGAAACACCGACAGAAGAAGCCCCCGGGGGTCTGGGGGTCGCCCCCAGAAGAAACCACGAGCGAACCCTGCGAAGGCCGCAGGCCGAGCAGGGTTGGCCGAGAGCGAGGCGGACCCCGCGCACCCGCCAGAGCTCGCTTATCCTTGCTGCCTTCCGGCCCTGGGGAGGTTCGTGAGGTGGGCGCCGCACGGGGTCCGGGGCCTAGTGTAGCCGTACGGTCCAGGGCGTCCGGTCACTTGGTCGACACAACTGCGAAACACCCTGGTCGCAGGCGGGTTCTAACGTCGTGAATACGGCTAACGTCTAAAGACGCCACTTCTGGCGGTCACCGGAGCACGGCGGTAGACGCCCGAGCCAAGGAGGCCACGATGAGCGAACCCTGCGCGGAATGCGGTCGGAGCAGCCCTACTTCCCCATCGGACTACTTCTGTTCGGACGCCTGCCAGCAACACTGGTATGCCAAGCAGACCATGGGCCATCTTGTCGAGCCCGAGCCACAGATGCCGAGCCAGCTGGCTCAGGTGGCCCGCGGCTGGCGAGCCGCCTGACCAGCGGCAAAGCGGCTATCGAGCGGCCAGCGCCTGATCGGTGCTGGCCTGCTCGGCAGTGGGGACCGACGCGGCTTCGGCGGCCGCGTGCCTGCGGTGTGCGCGTTGCAGCAGCACACTCGCGGTCAAGCCGAACAGCGCGGCGAGCACGAGCGAGAGCACCAGGCCGATGACCGGCTGGCTGACGATGGAGCCACCCAGGTAGCCCAGCAGTGCCACATAGGTCGACCAGAGGGTCGCTCCGGTCAGCGAGGTCGGCGTGAACCGCTTGAGCGGCCAGCGCAACGTGCCGGCGAGCAGCGCACCGACCGTGCCGCCCGCGGGCAGCCAGCGGCCCACGATCAGGATCGGCGCGCCCCACCGGGTCGAGTTGCGGATCAGCCACTCGGTCGCTGCGTCCACCGACCGCTTGCGACGCAGCCCGGCGAGCGCGGGCCCGCCCGCGAACCGACCGACGGCGTAGAGCAGGTGATCGGACAGCGAGCAGCCGATCGCGGCGATGACGATCGCGCCGAGCGGCGCGACGTGCTCGGTTGCCGCGAGCACACCCATGGCCGCGAGCACCGGTTCGGTCGGTGCCAACGGGATGACCGCGACGAGGAACATCGTGATCGCGGCCGCGATGGGGATGCTCATATCGGGGTAACGACGCAGCGCACCACGGGTACTCCCACCAGGACCGCTTCCTCAGGAACTTGCCAGCAAACCCAGCCGGCTCACAGCCGACCGAGATCAATCATGCCGTGCTCGGCCCGACCCGCAGGACGCACCCGCGCCGTGGCAGATCTACCCTCACGTCGCGCTGCGCATTGCGGTCAAATGAGGCATGGCCCAACTGGTGCGAGTTGCCCATTATTGACATAAGCTGTCTAAATATCGGACAAAGCCCAGCAAAATTTTCCCGTGACGCGGGCTTTATGTCACGATATGTACTGACCGGTGCCGAGTTGCCTGTTTCGCCGCTGCAACCAGCCCGGTCGCGTCCAGGAAGGACAGCAGACATGCCACCACGACCGCCCCGGGGCCGAGGGCCGGCCCTCGTCGTCCGAGCGACGTCGCCACGGCTGCTCGTCGGTGTGCTGCTGACCGCGTTGCTCCTGGTCATCGCCTTGTTCATCCTCGACGTCGACGGCGTCGGCGCCACCATCGGCCCGGCCCGCTTCGCCGTGTTCGGCGTGCTCGGCGCCTTCGCCGTGATCGCGCCCCGGTACTCCAGCTACGCCGCCGGCCTCGACTGGTTCGGCCGGGGCGACCACACCTGGGTCGACCCCACCGAACTCACCGAGATCCGGGTCGACCGCGGCTCGCTACGCCTTCGTGACGCCGCGCACCGAAGGTTGCGGGTGCCGGTCCAGGTACTGCGAGAGAACCCCAGGCTGCTCGACGCGCTCACCGACGGCGTGCGCAAGTCGCTGTGCGACCACGTGGTCGAGATGGACGAGCAGGCACGCGGCGTGCTCATCCCCTTCGCCGGTTCATCAGCACCGCGAAGCTGATCAGCAACACTGTCATGATCGCGACCTGATACACCAGGTCAGGGATGGTTCGCGGACCTACGCCCAGCGCGATCGTGAGCAGTCCGACGATCACCCCGAAGATCGCGAAGCCGGTGACGACGCAGGCCAGCCGCCGCGCGTCAGCCGGCCTGGCTAACACCACGATCGCGCCCACCACCAACACCCCGGCAACGATCAGCTCGCCGACCGCGGCCTGCCCGACCCGCTCCCCCCGCACGGTGACGAACACCAACGAAAACCGCGCATCGAGGTGCAGCACCGCGGCCACGCCGAACGTCGCCGCCTCCAGCAGCATGACCACCCCGTGCCCTCGGCCGACCGCGCGGCGCCGATCATCCGACGCCGGCTGCTGCGCTCGGGCAACGGGCATGGCCCCATCCTGCGCACCTCAGGTCACGATCGGGTGCCGAGCAGGTCAGGCAGGCAACAACGCTCCGTTGCGTTTGACCGCCAACCTTCGCCGCACCGTCGACTCGGACAACCCGCTCGCCGCCGCCAGTTCCGCGAACCCGGGCCGCCCGTCCGCCGCCAACGCGTCCAACAACTCCCGATCCCCGGCCCCCAAACCGACGACCTCATCGCCCCCACCGCCCGCCCCCGGCGGCCGCAACCCCTCGACCTGCTCAGCGCTACCAATCCCGCGACCCTGATCCCGGCCTGATCCTGACCGGCGCGGGACTCGGCCTCACCGACCCGGCAACGAGCACAGGAGCACTGGCCGCCGCGCCACCCGACCGAGCAGGCATGGCATCCGGCGCGATAGCCACCACCCGCCAACTAGGCCAGACCCTGGCCACCGCCGCCCTAGCCCTACTGGCCGCAGCGGCAACCCGCTACACCCCAATCCCCCGATCACGAATAACTTTCTGATCCACTCCCACGCATACCTGTCCACATGAGACTTCAAACGCGGTAGATAACCGAGGGAAACCAACCGAATCAACATGTCCACGATGGACTGAAAGATCGACCCTCGGACGGGTGGAAAACCCGAAAAAGGCGCCTGTCGAGTTTTGCGACGCCGCGGATCCTGTGAGGCTGCACGCGGTCACGGGTTGCTGAGCAAACGCAAGCGAAGCGAGCGGTCCCGGCGCCCACAGAGATCCTTCGCTAGCCAGGTAGAGAGAGGAAGCGTTTCTCGTGCAGAAGAACATGCTGAAGAGGACCCTGATCGTCGGTGCTCTCGTTGGCGGCGCGCTCGTCGCCGCTGCCGGTACCGCGTCCGCCTCCACGGCGACCACGCACGGCATGGCCGACAGCCACTCCCACGCCATCGGCATCGCCAACAACGCGTGCGTGCTGCCGTGGAACTGGGTCGGCCCCGGCAACGTCGCCGACGGCGGCGCTGTTGACCACTACCGCGCCTGCAACGGCCGTGGCGACGCCGAGGGCGGCATCGCCAACAACGCGTGCATCGCCCCGTGGCTGTGGAACGGCCCGCTGAACGTGCTGGACCCCGACAGCACCACCGACTACGCCGCTTGCAACGGCTGAGCGCCCCTTCGCCGGAGCGGGCCTCCTTGAACCGGGGATGGGTCTGCGCCGCTAGCCGGTGATCGCGGTGAAAGTCGAGAGGAGGGCTGGTTTCGACCAGCCCTCCTCTCTCGCGTCCAGGGCAGGAATGATGGCTGACCATGGACATCAACTGCGTGATCATCGATGCCGCCGACCCGGATCGCCTCGCCGAGTTCTGGAGCGAACTGCTCGACCGCCCCATCGTCGGCCGCGTAGGCCCCTACATCTGGCTGACCCGCAGAAACGGTCTCGGCCTCGGCATCCAACGCGCCGACGGCGACAGGCCCGCGAAGAACCGCCTGCACCTGGACATCGAGTCCGCGAGCCCGGCAGCCGAGCAGGCCAGGGTCGAAGCCCTGGGCGGCCGACGACTGACCGAGTATGACGCGGGCGGCTTCCTCGTCATGGCCGATCCCGAGGGCAACGAGTTCTGCATCATCCCGGACGGCCCGTTCGAACTGGACGACGAAGGCCACGCCGACTACCTGACCCGACGCCCCACCAACCGTCCACAGTAGAACAGTCTCTCAGCCGTTGACGCAGTCCTGGTGCTGCTTGAGCAAATAAGGTTCACCAGCTGAGTCTTGGGATCCACCATGAAGACGTAGTTGTTGTCGGTGTTCGGAACCGGGATCGACCAGTAGCTCTCATAGCCCATCCCGCCCTGCCGGATCTTCGGATAGGCCGCCTTCAACTGCGAGATGGTCGACCCGACGCCCACACCCGCCGAGGTGTGCACAGAGACGTTCTGGGGCGGCGTGATATCGACGACGCCGTACTTGTCGGAGATGACAACCTGTTCGGCATAGGTGGTCTTGTCCCCCGCGTAGAAGCTGTGGAACGTACAGCCCGGCGTCGGCTCATCGGCCGGCTGGATCATGCCCGTAGCCATCGCCTGCGCCCGAGTCATGCCAATGCGCAACCTGCCGTAACCGGTCGACCCGATCACCGCAGGCAGGCCACCGGCACCAGAATCCGCCTGCACCGCAACAGCTTTCCCGCCCTGCGAAGTCGCAGGCGGCGCACTCTGACTGGTCGTAGCCGGCCCCGGCGCCGCCTGCCCACTGGCCGACGCGCCCCCCGGCGACGCCGAAGGCGACGTACACGCCGATAACCCGATCGCCCCAGCCACAGCCGCGATCAACAACAACCCGCCGGTCAGCCCGCGCTGCTTCATAATGGTCCCCTCGGTCACAACAATCCCCTGGCCGGCGAGATGCCTTTGCCCGCCAACCCCTACAGCCAGAAGACGCCCGTTCAGACCCGTGGTTGTGAACCGCTTTGTCACGAATCAGCATCCGCGCCCCCCACTCAGCTCTCCCAGCGAGGTCCCTGCGGGTAGCGCGATGGCGACGCCGGGAGGCACCCGGAGCCCTCACCGAGCCCGTTGAGACACCACCAAACCAGCCAACGATGCCACCGCCCCCTCGGACATCGTCGGCGTGACGTGGAGATATCCCGACGACGCACGCTCTCCAGTCACTTCCGAGCCGGGATCGCCCTACGGCGTATGACGGTCGACAACCCGACGAATGGTCGTAACGATGCGACAATGCGACTAAATAGAACAAACAGGCGATTATTCGCACTAGCTTCGACCGCGCTCATGCTGACCGGGATAACCGGACAAGCCGCACCGCTGCCACCGGACAGACCTGGCGCCGGGACGACAGCGAGCGTGTCGGCGCCCGGCGACTGGCCGACCTGGCAGGGCAATCAGGCAGGATCCCGTTATGCCGCAGCGGAATACCAGATCACACCGTCGAATGTCGACAAGCTCCAACTGAAATGGGCCTTCGCCTAATCCCCCAATTCCAGCAACGCGCCGCGCAGCCAGCCCGCGATCGTCGGCGGCATCGCCTACTTCGGTGACACCAACGGCACGTTCTACGCGGTCGACGCGAAAACCGGTGCCACCCGGTGGTCCTACAACCTCGCCTCCGCCGGGCTCAACCCGGGCCAGACCCCGATCGTGCAGGACAGCCCCTCGGTCACGCACGGCTCGATCTTCTTCGGCGACACCTTCGGCAACGTCTACGACCTCAACCAGCAGACCGGCAAACTCATCTGGGCCAAGAACTTCGACAAC
>DASZJG010000003.1:0-43086 GCA_035948315.1 Pseudonocardiaceae bacterium
GACGAGGAGGGAGAGGTCGGGGGTGGTGTGGCCGCGGTCGATGCTGGCGCGGTGGATGGCGTCGAGTTGGTCGGCGAGGACGGATTTGGTGTCGTAGAGGAGTCGTCCGACCAAAGTGGACTTTCCGTCGTCGACACTGCCCGCGGTGGCGAGCCGAAGCAGATCACCCATCAGAAGTAGCCCTCCCGTTTGCGGTCCTCCATGGCGGCCTCGGAAAGCCGGTCGTCGGCCCTGGTCGCACCGCGTTCGGTGAGACGGCTGGCCGCGACCTCCGAGATCACGGAGGCGACATCGGACGCATCGGACTCAACAGCACCTGTGCAGGAACCGTCACCCACCGTGCGGTAGCGAACGGTTTTCTCCGCAACGACCTCGTTCTTCCGGGGGCCACCCCAGGGACCTTCGGTCAACAGCATTCCGTCGCGGAGGTAAACAAAGCGTCGGTGTGCGAAATAAATTGACGGTAGTTCGATGCGCTCTCGCTCGATGTACCGCCAAACGTCCAATTCAGTCCAATTGGAGAGAGGGAACACCCGCACGTGCTCGCCGGGCTTGTGCCTACCGTTATACAGGTTCCACAGCTCCGGGCGCTGCCTTCTTGGCTCCCATTGTCCAAAAGCGTTACGAAGACTGAATATTCTTTCCTTCGCGCGGGCCCGTTCCTCGTCCCTTCGTCCACCACCGAACACCGCGTCGAACCGGTGTTCGTTGATGGTGTCCAGCAGGGGCACGGTTTGCAGCGGGTTGCGAGTGCCGTCGGGACGCTCGGCGAGGCGACCATCGTCGATCCAGTCTTGAACGTTAGCCACGATCAGGCGGAGATTGTGTTGTTCCACCATGCGGTCGCGGAACTCGATGACCTCGTCGAAGTTGTGGCCGGTGTCCACGTGCAGCAGCGGGAACGGCACCGGCGCCGGCCAGAACGCCTTGATCGCCAGGTGCAGCAGGAGGGTCGAGTCCTTGCCGCCGGAGAACAGGATCACCGGACGGTCGAACTCACCCGCAACCTCACGGAAGATGTGGATCGACTCGGACTCGAGCGCGTCCAACGCGCGCTCAGCCGAGTCGATCAATGGTTCGTCGACCTGCGTCACTTGTCTCCTCCACCGTGCAGACCGCACTCGGTCTTGGCCGACCCGGCCCACCGGCCGCTGCGCGGATCCTGACCCGGCAACGGCTTCGACGTGCACGGAGCGCAGCCGATCGAGAGGTACCCGTCCGAGACCAGCGGGTTCTCCAGAATCCCGTGCTCGGCGATGTAGCCGTTGAACTCCTCGTCCGTCCACGCCGCGATCGGGTTGATCTTCACCAGCCCGTTGCGCTCGTCCCAGTCGACGATCGGCGTGTTCGCCCTGGTCGGTGCGTCCACCCGGCGCACACCGGTCACCCACGCCCGATAACCGGACAGGGTTTGCCGCAGTGGCACCACTTTCCGCAGGAAACAACAGCGGTCCGGGTCGCGCGCGAACAGATCCTTGCCCTCGGTCGCGTCCTGTTCGGCCACGCTCTGTTCGGCCTGCGCGTTGACGATCCGGACCTCCGGATAGACCGTCTCAACTGCGTCACGCGTGCCGATCGTCTCGGCGAAGTGGTAGCCGGTCTGCAGGAACAGCACGTCCACGTCCGGCTTCGCCCTGACCGCGAGATCGATCAGCACCGCGTCCTGCATGTTCGACGCGACGATCCACTCGTCACCGAACGTGCGCGCCACCCAGTCCAGCGCCTGCGCGGGCGTCGCGTCGGCCAGTTCCTCCTGTGCCGCCAGCGCGAGCGCCCGCAGTTCGTCCTTGCTCTGCTCAGTCGTTGTCACCGGTTCACTCCGCCAATCGCCAGGCCGACCAGTTTCACCGAGAACACCCTGCGGCACCCGGTGCACAGCCATGCGCCATGCGGTTCCTCCTCGGGCCGCAGGTCCTCCTCACCGCAGTACGGACAGCACATCGGGACCGCTCGTTCAGTCATTTCAGTTCCGCCTCATCCGCGCGGGCCACCCAGGTGGCGAACCGCTCGCCGGGTTCGTGCGCGGCAACGTAGTTGCGCACCACGCGTTCCACGTAGTCGCCGAGTTCGGCCGAGGTCACCTTGTGGCCACGCAGCTTGCGCCCGAAGCCCGCGTCGAGCCCGAGCCCGCCGCCCAGATGCACCTGGAAACCCTCGACCTGCCGGCCATCGCCGTCGGTCACGATCTGCCCCTTCAGGCCGATGTCCGCGACCTGGATCCGCGCGCACGAGTTCGGGCAGCCGTTGAGGTGCACGCTCACCGGATGCTCCAGCCCGGCCGTGATGTCGGCCAGCCGCTCCTCCAGATCGGTGACCAGCGCGGCCGCGCGAGCCTTGGTCTCCACAATCGCGAGCTTGCAGAACTCGATGCCGGTGCACGCCATCACGCTGCGCCGCCACGGCGAGGGCCTGCTGTGCAGGCCGAGCTTCGCCAGCTCGTCCTCCAGCCCCGGCACGTCCGCCTCGGGCACGTCCAGTACGACCAGTTTCTGTTGCGGGGTAAGGCGAACTCGCCGCGAACCGGCCCGCTCCGCCGCCTTCGCCACCGCGACCAGCGTCGAGCCGGACACCCGGCCGGCGACCGGCGCGACACCCACGTAGTAGTTGCCGTCCTTCTGCTCGTACACGCCGATGTGGTCACGCGGCGTCGGCGGCACGTCCGGCGCAGGACCGTCGATCAGTTCGCGGTTCAGGTACTTGGTTTCCAGGATCTCCCGGAACTTCTCCGGGCCCCAGTCCGCGACCAGGAACTTGATCCGCGCGCGATGCCGCAGCCGCCGGTAGCCGTAGTCGCGGAACACGCTGATCACGCCCGCCCATACGTCTGGCACCTCTTCCAGCGGCACCCAGGCACCGAGCCGCTTGCCGATCATCGGGTTGGTGGACAGGCCACCGCCGACCCACAGGTCGAACCCGGGCCCGTGCTCGGGATGGTCGACGCCGACGAACGCGATGTCGTGGATCTCGTGCGCGACGTCGGGCAGGCCGGAGATCGCGGTCTTGAACTTCCTCGGCAGGTTGGAGAACTCCTCGGCGCCGATGTAGCGCTCCTGGATCTCCCTGATCGCCGGGGTCCCGTCGATGACCTCGTCGACCGCGATGCCCGCGACCGGCGAACCGAGGATGACGCGCGGGCTGTCGCCGCACGCCTCCATGGTCGTCAGGCCGGCGCCTTCCAGCTTCTCCCAGATCGTCGGCATGTCCTCGATCCGGATCCAGTGGAACTGGACGTTCTGCCGGTCGGTGATGTCCGCGGTGTCCCGCGCGTAGGTCTGTGAGATCTCGCCGATCACCGCGAGCTGACCGGTGGTCAACGCACCGCCGTCGATGCGCACCCGCAGCATGAAGAACTCGTCGTCCAGCTCCTCGGGTTCGAGCACGGCCGTGCGGCCGCCGTCGATGCCGGGCCTGCGCTGCGTGTACAGGCCGTACCAGCGGAACCGGCCGCGCAGGTCCGCCGGGTCGATCGAGGCGAAGCCCTGGTGGGCGTAGATGCCTTCGATCCGGGCGCGGACGTTGAGCGGATTGTCGTCCTTTTTCGACCGCTCGTTCGGGTTGAGCGGTTCGCGGTAGCCGAGAGCCCACTGCCCCTCGCCGCGTCGGGCGTGAGCGCGTTTGGGTGCCGCGCCGGCTACCGAGGCTCGGGTAGCCGCGCCGCTCGCTGGGGGAGCCACGGTCGTCCTCCGGGGGTCGGGGCGTCCGGTGCGCCTCGCGAAGTCCCGGATTGCGCGCAGGGCTTCTACTCAGCGTGCCCGGCGCCTGCTGGGATCAGATGGGAAAAACAGCAGCGACGGATCAGTGCCAAACTCGGCACAGCGCGCTGGAAACGCGACGGAGGTCGACGTGGCGGCGAGCCACCAGACGTACCTCGGTCGCAGACATGTTTTCAGCGTGCCACGCGGTTCATGCAGGGTCCACTCGCATCCGGATGGTGGGACGCGTATCACGGCCTTAGTGTTTTCCCAGGTGGCGTGGTAGCTCCGGAAAAACGCACCGTACAAAATGTCCGAACAAATAAGAGCCGATAATGTCCGCACAATGACATCGGCGATGATGAACTAATGCCCTCCACGCTGCCCGACGGCGACCCGGCGCCCGCCGACGGCGCGCTGCCCTCCGCAGCGCTCGCCGGACTGGGCAGCCGACCCTTCGGGGTCTACGTGCACGTCCCGTTCTGCGCCACCCGGTGCGGCTACTGCGACTTCAACACCTACACCGCAGGCGAACTCGGCAGCTCCGCATCGCCCGCGTCCTGGCTCACCGGCCTGCGTGCCGAACTCGCCCTCGCCGCGCGCGTCCTCGGCACGCCGCCGCGCGCCGACACCGTGTTCGTCGGCGGGGGCACCCCGTCGCTGCTCGGCGTCGACGGCCTGAGCGACGTCCTCACCGCCGTCCGCGACACCTTCGGCCTCACCCCCGACGCCGAGATCACCACCGAGGCCAACCCCGAGTCGACCTCCGCCGAGTTCTTCGCCGGCATCCGCGCCGCCGGCTACAACCGCGTCTCGCTCGGCATGCAGTCCGCCGCCCGGCACGTGCTCGCCGTGCTCGACCGCAAACACAGCCCCGGCCGCCCCGTCGCCGCCGCGATCGAGGCCGCCAGAGCCGGCTTCGACCGGGTCAGCCTCGACATCATCTACGGCACGCCCGGCGAAACCAGTGGCGACCTGGCCGCGTCGCTCGATGCCGTGCTGGAGGCAGGCGTCGGCCACGTGTCCGCGTACGCGTTGATCGTCGAGGAGGGCACCGCGCTCGCCCGTCGGATCAAGCGCGGCGAACTGCCTGCCCCCGACGACGACCTGCTGGCCGAGTACTACGAACAGGTCGACGACGCGCTCGGCTCGGCCGGCCTGCACTGGTACGAGGTGTCCAACTGGGCGGCCACCGAGCACGACCGCTGCCGGCACAACCTCGGCTACTGGCTCGGCGGCGACTGGTGGGGCGCGGGCCCCGGCGCGCACAGCCACGTCGGCGGCGTCCGCTGGTGGAACGTGAAACACCCGGCCCGCTACGCCGCCGTCCTCGCCTCCGGCGACTCGCCGGCAGCCGGCCGCGAGACGCTCTCCGACGCCGACCGTCAGCTGGAACGCGTCCTGCTCGAACTCCGCCTCGCCGACGGCCTCCCCCTCGCCTTCCTCGACCCGGCCGCGCGGGCCGCCGCCCGGGAAGCAGCCGACGAGGACCTGCTCGACCCCGAGCCGCTCGCCGCCGGCCGCTGCGTCCTGACCAGGCGCGGCAGACTCCTCGCCGACGCGGTCGTGCGCAGGCTCACCTGAGCACCGACGCGCATTCGGCTTCGCGCCGGTTCGGCTGAACGGAGCATGGATAGACGCCATAATGTTGCCCGGTAGGCGGCGCGCTGGCGATGATCGATCGGCAAGATAAACAGGCGTAACCGCGCGTAGGCAGTGAGGAGTGGTCGTGGACGATTCGGCGTACGGGGCGTTGCGCCGCGACATCGTCTCGGGGGAGATCGCTCCGGGGGAACACCTTGCCGAGCTGGCGCTCGCCGAGCGCTACGGGGTGTCCAGAACGCCGATCCGGGAAGCCCTGCGCCGCCTGGAGCAGGACGGCCTGGTCGAACGCGTCGGCAGGCGGATGTACGTCCGCGCGCACCAGCCCGAGGAGATCCTGGACATCTACGAGGTCCGGATCATCCTCGAGGAGGCCGCGGCCCGCGGCGCGGCGCTCCGGCACACCGCGCTCGACCTGAGCATGCTCTCCCGCGCCCACACCGACATGCTCGCCATCGCCGAGTCCGATCCGGTCCTGCAGGCCCGCACCAACCGGCACTTCCACGAGCGGCTCTGGGCCGCCAGCCACAGCAACACCCTCATCGACCTGCTGGACCGGCTGCACGTGCACCTGCACCGCTACCCGGAGACCACCCTCACCTACCCCGGCCGCTGGGCCGAGGTGCTGGCCGAGCACACCGAGTTGCTCGCCGCCATCCAGGAACACCGCGCCGATGACGCCGCCGCGATCGCGGCCAGGCACATGACCGCCGCTCGCGACATCCGTCTGAAGATGTACGCGGAACAGGAATTCCCCAGCACCACCCGCTGATTCGCCGCCCCTTCGTCACCTCGGCAGATGACCCTGCCCACTTGCCGTTCGGCATCCTTCGGTATACAAAGAAGCATCGATGTATACATAGGTATGCGGAGGCGATGGCAGTGCGGTCGGTGGCGATTCGAGTGCCCGCGACGCTGATGCGCGGCGGCACCAGCAAGTGCTGGGTGTTCGACGCGGACGTGCTCGACGACCTGCCCGTGGACGTGGAGTCCGTGCTGCTCGCCGCCTACGGCTCCGACGACCCGCGTCAGATCGACGGCGTCGGCGGCGCCACCTCGACCACGTCCAAGGCGATGCTGGTCCGCCCCGCCGCCCGGCCCGACGCGGACATCGAATACACGTTCGGCCAGGTCGGCATCGGCGCGCACAGCGTCGAGTGGGGCAGCAACTGCGGCAACTGCGCGACAGCTGTCGGCCTCTACGCGTTGCAGACCGGCCTTGTCCCCGCTCGACCAGGCCGCACCGACGTGCGCCTGTTCAACACCAACACCGGCGCGCGGCTGCGCACCACGGTCGACACGCCCGGCGGCATCGTGCCCGAGGTCGGTACGGCCACCGTGCCCGGCGTGCACGCCGGGGGAGTAGCCGTCGACCTCGCCTTCCTCGACCCGGCGGGCGACACCACCGGCACACTCCTGCCCACCGGCCACGCCCGCGACCTGCTCGGCCCATCCGCCATCCCCGCGACCCTCGTCGACGCGGGCGCGCCCGCCGCGCTGATCCCGGCGCGGGCCCTGCGCCTGACGGCCATCGAGTCGCCCGAGGAACTCCTCCCGCGCGTCGCCGAGCTTGCCGCGCTCCGTCGTGACGCCGCGCTCAGGATGGGCCTCGCCATGCCCGAGGACCCGATCAGCTACGCGGTGCCCAAGGTCGGCGTCGTCGGCCCGGCCCACGACTACGTCAGCGTCGAGGGCGAGGCAATCGCCGCCGCCGACTACGACCTGTCCGTGCGGATGATCTCCATGCACGCGCCGCACCCGGCGATCGGCCTCACGTCGGCAGTCGCGATTGTAGTCGCGACAACAATCGCCGATGGCGTTGTTGCCGAACTGCTCGCCGCGCAACAGGATCAGAAGATGCTTCGCATCGGCACCCCGGCCGGCGTGATCACCGCGCGCGCCGAGTTCGACGGCGACGGCCGGCTCACCGGCGTCACGTTGGCCAGGGCTGCACGCCGGATCGCGGTGGCCGAGGTGTTCGTGCCGATCGCCGCGCCCACGCTGGCCGCGTCCTGACCGTGGAGTCCACAATGGAGTTTGAACGATGAGCCGCCGTTGGGACGTCGTCGTGGTCGGCAGCGGCAACGCCGGCTTCAGCGCCGCGCTGGCCGCCCGCGAACGGGCGCCTCGGTGCTGCTGCTGGAGAAGGCACCGCGCGACTGGGCGGGCGGCAACTCCTACTTCACCGCGGGCGCCATGCGCACCACCCACGACGGCCTCGCCGACCTCGACTCACTGATCGAACCCGACGAGCGCCTCACACACACCGACCTCGACCCTTATCGCGCCGGGGACTTCCGCGCCGACCTGGCCCGCGTCACCCGAGGCCGCACCGACCCCGCGCTCGCCGACATCCTGGTCGACGAGTCGCGCGAAGCCATGGAGTGGTTGCACGGCAAAGGAATCCGCTTCGAGCTGATGTTCCACCGGCAGGCGTATCCGGTCGCCGAGCGCTACCGGTTCTGGGGCGGGCTCGCCGTCGGCGTCGTCGACGGCGGCAAAGGGCTTGTCGCCCAACACCTCGCGGCCATGGCGGCCAATGGCATCGACGTCCGCTTCGGCACCGCGGTCACCGGCCTGATCACCGACGAGCACGGCGGCGTGACCGGTGTCGTCGGACGCACCGACGACGGCGTCGAACGGATCGAGGCGGGCGCGGTCGTGTTGGCCAGCGGCGGTTTCGAGGCCGATCCGCGCATGCGCGCCGGCTACCTCGGTGCGGGCTGGGATCTCGCGCTCGTCCGCGGCACCCCGTACAACACCGGCGACGGTATCCGCGCCGCGCTGGCGATCGGTGCCCAGTCCTACGGCCAGTGGAGCGGCTGCCATTCGGTCGCCTGGGACGCCGGTGCCGCGCCGACCGGCAGCCGCGCGCTCACCAACCAGCTGACCCGGGGCGGTTACCCGTTCGGCATCGTGGTCAACGCGGCAGGCGAACGGTTCGTCGACGAGGGCGCCGACTTCCGCAACTACACCTATGCCCGCTACGGCGCGGACATCCTGCGCCAACCCGGCGGCACCGCGGTGCAGATCTTCGACGCCAAGGTGCGCCATCTGCTGCGCGCGGAGGAATACGAGTCGGCGGGCGTGAGCAAGGTCGAGTCGGATTCGCTCGAAGCGCTGGCGAAGGAACTCGGTATCGACCAGTCTGGGTTCGTGCGGACCGTCGGGGAGTTCAACGAGTCGATCACCGGGGAGGAATTCGACCCGACCGTCAAGGACGGCAAGCACACCGTCGGGATCAGTCCGGCCAAGAGCAACTGGGCCCAGCCGATCGACACCCCGCCCTATGCCGGATTCCCGGTCACCTGCGGGATCACGTTCACCTTCGGCGGGTTGCGGATCGACCCCGACGCGCGGGTACTCGACACGGCAGGCCGGGCGATCCCCGGGCTGTACGCGGCCGGGGAACTCGTCGGCGGCCTGTTCCACTTCAACTATCCCGGTGGTTCGGGGCTCACCGCGGGATCAGTGTTCGGTCGGCGAGCCGGACACGGTGCCGCGGGTCCCGGCTAGCATCGCGGCTTCGTCAAGGAGGACGAAACCCATGAGCAGTCCGACATCGGCGACCCTCGCGGCGCGGCTGGACCGGTTGCCGGTCGGCCGGTTCCACCGGCAGGTGCTCCTCGCCCTGGCCGTCGTGTTCTTCTTCGAGTTGGCCGACCTCAACACGTTCTCCTACGTCGGTGCGACGCTGGAGAAGAACACCGGCATGACCACCGGCACGTTCGCCGCGATCACCTCGGTCTCCTTCGCCGGCATGTTCTGCGGCGCGGTGTTCGGCGGCCGGTTCGCCGACGCGGTCGGCCGGCAGCGGGCACTGTTCGTCTCGGTCAGCTTCTTCTCGCTGTTCTCTCTGGCGAACGCAGCAGCCTGGGACAACGTGACGATCGGCATCGCCCGGTTCCTCACCGGCGTCGGCCTGTCCGCCATGACCGTCGCCGCGACCACCTACATCTCCGAGGTCATGCCCGCCGCGCTGCGCGGCCGGATGCAGGCGGGCGTGATCGCGATCGGCCTGATCGGCATCCCGGCCATGACCTTCTTCGCCAAGGGCATCGCGCCGCTCTCGCCGAACAGTTGGCGTTGGGTGTTCGTGTTCGGCGCGGTCGGCCTGGTCATGCTGCCGCTGATCGTCCGGCTGCCGGAGAGCCCGCGCTGGCTGTCCCGGCACGGTCGCGTCGAGGACGCCGAGAACGTGGTGCGGCGGATCGAGACCGAGACCGCCGCCCGCTACGGCCAGCTGCCCGAGCCCGCGCAAGGCGTGGAGGCGGAGCAGCGCACGGTGCGCTACCGCGAGCTGCTGATCGGCCCGCTCGGCAGGCGCACCGTCCTGCTGATCGTCGTCTGGGTGTTCCAGACGCTCGGCTTCTACGGCTTCACCGCCTGGGTGCCGACCCTGCTCGTACAGCACGGCTTCGACCTGACCAAGGCGCTCTGGTTCACCGCCCTGACCACGCTCGGTGCGGTACCCGGCGCGCTGCTCGCCTGGCCGATCTCGGACCGGTTCGGCCGCAAGATCCCGATCGTGGTGGTCGCGCTGGCCATCGCCGTCTGCGGCCTCGCCTACGGCCTGACCTTCAACTCGGTCGCCATCGTGATCTTCGGTTTCTGCGTGAACGCCCTGGTGCAGACCTTCGCCGCGCTGCTCTACGCGTACACGCCGGAACTGTTCCCGACCGAACTGCGCAACTCGGGCAACGGCCTCACCTACGGCACCGGTCGATTGGCGAACATCTTCGGCTCGCTGATCGTCGCCGCGATCTTCAGCGGCTTCGGCTATCAGCCGGTCTTCGTCTACATCGCGGCATGCTGGATTGTTGTCGCGACTACAGTCGCCGTGTTCGGTCCGCGCACCGGAATGCGGCACCTCGAGAACATCAGCACGACGGGCCTCGACGATCAGCCACCACACATCCGTAAACTTGGTGTGGGCTGACGCAGGTTGGAGGTGACACGTGAACGCGGACGAACGCCGGTTCGAGGTGCTCAGGGCGATCGTCGCCGACTACGTGTCCAATCACGAACCGGTCGGTTCGAAGGCGCTCGTCGAACGGCACAACCTCGGCGTGTCCAGCGCGACCGTGCGCAACGACATGGCCGCGCTGGAGGAGGAGGGCTACATCGCCCAGCCGCACACCAGCGCGGGCCGGATCCCGACCGACAAGGGCTACCGGCTGTTCGTGAACCGGCTCTCCGAGATCAAGCCGCTCTCTCCTGCCGAGCGCAACGCCATCCAGGCGTTCCTGGACGGCGCCATCGACCTCGACGACGTGCTGCGACGCAGCGTGCGGCTGCTCGCACAGCTGACCAGACAGGTCGCGGTCGTGCAGTACCCGACCCTGTCCCGGGCCACCATCCGGCACATCGAGGTGGTCCTCATCACACCGGCCCGGGTGATGCTGGTGCTGATCACCGACACCGGCCGGGTCGACCAGCGCATGGTCGACCTCGGTGACGTGTGCACCGAGGACTCGATCGCCCGGCTGCGCTCGGTGCTCAACGCGACCATGGTGGGCGAACGGCTCGCCGAAGCCTCCGCCAAGGTCGCCGAACTGCCCGAACAGGCGCCGAGCGAACTGCGCGACGTCATGACCAGGATCTGCTCGGTGCTGATCGAGTCGCTGGTGGAACACCCGGAAGAGCGGCTGGTGCTCGGCGGCACCGCCAACCTGACCCGCAACGTCGCCGATTTCCCCAACTCCCTGCGTGAGGTGTTGGAGGCATTGGAGGAGCAGGTCATCGTGTTGAAACTGCTCGCGGCCGCACGTGACGCGAGCACCGTGACCGTCCGGATCGGCGAGGAGAACGAGGCGCACGAGATGCGCACCACCTCGGTCGTCTCGGTTGGTTACGGATCGGGCACAACTTTGCTCGGCGGGATGGGCGTCGTGGGCCCGACCAGGATGGATTACCCGGGAAACATCGCCGCCGTCCGAGCCGTTGCAAACTATGTAGGGGACATCCTCGCCGGCCAGTAAGAAACTGGAGTCGAGCGAGCGCAAGAGTCATGAGGTTGGGACAGTCGCCGCGGCCGGTCGTCGACGCCGGGCGCGGTAGGAGGAGTCGAAACGGTGGCGAGGGATTATTACGGCACGCTCGGGGTGGCCAAGGACGCCACCCCGGAGGAGTTGAAGCGCGCCTACCGGAAGCTGGCCCGCGAGCTGCACCCGGACGTGAACCCGGATGCGGCGGCCCAGACCCGCTTCCGCGAGGTCACGGCCGCCTATGAAGTGCTGTCCGATCCGAAGAAGCGGCAGATGGTCGATCTCGGCGGCGACCCGCTGGGCAACGGCGGCGCGGCCGGCGGCCGGGACCCGTTCGCCGGCTTCGGCCTCGGCGACATCATGGACGCGTTCTTCGGCGCGGCGGGCGGGGGCGCCACGCGTGGCCCGCGCAGCCGCGTTCAGGCTGGTCAGGACGCGCTGATCCGGCTGACGCTCACCCTGGAGGAGTGCTTCACCGGCGTCAGCCGGGAGATCACCGTGGACACCGCGATCCTGTGCGAGCTGTGCGCGGGCGACGGCACCCGGGAGGGCACCACCACCCAGGTCTGCGACACCTGCGGCGGTCGCGGCGAGATCCAGTCCGTGCAGCGGTCCTTCCTCGGCCAGGTGGTCACCGCTCGGCCGTGCCCGGTTTGTCATGGTTTCGGGGAGATCATCCCGGATCCGTGCCCGAAGTGTTCCGGCGAGGGCCGGGTCCGCTCGCGTCGTACGGTCACCGTGAAGGTGCCGGCGGGCGTCGCGGACGGCGTCCGGGTCCGGCACGCGGGTCAGGGCGAGGTCGGTCCCCGCGGTGGGCCCGCGGGCGACCTGTACGTCGAGGTGGAGGAGCTGCCGCACGAGGTGTTCGAGCGCGACGGCGCCGACCTGCACTGCTCCGTGCACCTGCCGATGACCTCGGCCGCGCTCGGCGCGGTCCTGCCGCTGGACACCCTGGACGGCACCGAGGACCTGCCGATCGAGCCGGGCACCCAGCCGGACACCGAACTGGTGATGGGCGGGCGCGGCATGCCGAGGCTGCGTTCCTCCGGTCGCATCGACGGCCGCGGCGACCTGCACGTCCACCTGGACGTCGAGGTGCCCACCAAGCTGGACGAGCGCCAGATCGAGCTGCTGCGCGAGCTGGCCACGCTGCGTGGCGAGGAGCAGCCCGCGCTGGCCACCAACGGTCGGGGCAACGGCGGCCTGTTCTCCCGGTTGCGCTCCCGGCACGGCCGGTGACCTCGCTCCCGGTCTTCCGCCTCGACGAGCTGCCGATCACCGACACGTTCGTGCTCGACGGGCCGGAGGGCCGGCATGCCGCGTCCGCGCGCAGGCTGCGGCCCGGTGAGGAGCTGGCCGTCACCGACGGTCGCGGCGGCCTGCTGACCTGCCGGGTCGAGCAAGCCGACCGGGACAGCGTCGCGCTGGCCGTGCTGCGCCGCGAACGGCGTCCTCGGCCGGACCTGACCGTCACGTTGGCCCAGGCGTTGGTCAAGGGCGATCGCGGCGAACTCGCGGTCGAGCTGGCCACCGAGGCGGGCGTCGACGACGTGCTGCCCTGGCGCGCGGAGCGCTGTATCGCCAGGTGGGAGGACGGCCAACGGGGCGCCAAGGCGCTCGCCCGCTGGCAGAGCACGGTCCGAGAAGCCGCGAAACAGGCCCGCAGGCCCTGGTGTCCGGATGTGTCCGATCCGGTGTCCACGACTCAATTGGCCGACCGAATCGATTCGGCCGCCGCGGCCCTGGTGCTGCACGAGTCCGCGGGGCGGCGGCTGTCCGAGGTCGCGCTGCCGGACAACGGCGAGTTGGTGCTGGTCGTGGGCCCGGAAGGGGGCATCAGCGACGCCGAGCTGGCCGCCTTCGCCCAGGCCGGTGCCACGCCCGTCCGGCTGGGTCCGGCGGTGCTGCGGGCCTCCACGGCGGCCGCCGTGGCCCTCGGCGCCATCGGCGCGCTGACCAGCAGGTGGCAGTAGCGGAAGTTTTTGCCGCTATGTCGCGGATTCGCGGCGCCCGCCACCAATGTTGCCAAAACGTTTGGCGGTTTGGTGGCGCGCGAGGCCCCCGGCAAGTTAACCTTTGTCAACGCCGTCGCAACCGGGTAAACGATCGAGAATCGTGCGACTCGTTTAGCGGCTGGCACCAGACTCGCCGGACACCTCCCCCCTCGGTCCGGCGCCAGCTGTGCCGCGGTGGAGCGACCCCCAGGCTCCACCGCGGCGCAGCGCTCTATAGGGCCTCTTCTGCCCGGTCACGCACTCGACCTTCGCTTGTATTTCCGCTGCTCTCGCGCTTGTGCGCATACCACGTCGAGATAGTGGCGAGCTGGAGTCGCGACCGGGCGCTCGTTTGTATACCTGCGGATTCAACAGTCGGCGCGCGAGCCTCCCGCCCGACCAATTCACACTGTTGACCTGCGATTACTCAGTGTCTCATCCGGACTCGGTCGACACAGTGCGTTAACTCGCGGTGAACAGGCAGTTCGGGGCCGCCGGCGGGCCTGTCGGAGCCGCACCCCATACTGGTGAACACCGGCGAGTGAATCGTCATCAACATTGGTTACGGAACGTCTTAATGGTCCGAGTGATGCCGTAACGAAATAACCTGTCAAGGTTATTTTCGGCATCATTTTCGACGTTTTCCGGCATTCTTGGTCGCCTCTCGGTTCGTGCATCTTCCTCTTGTTTTTTGGTCAACTTGTTGCTATTTCACTTGGCCGAGCCGTCGATCTTGGTCCGGCCTGCCGCTAGCCTGCACCCCATGACTGAGCAAGACTGCTTGTTCTGCCGCATCGTCGCGGGCGAGATCCCCGCCACCGTGGTCACCAGGACCGACCACACCCTCGCCTTCCGGGACATCAATCCGCAGGCCAAGACGCACGTGCTGGTCGTGCCGACCGAGCACCACGAGGACGCCAAGGTCCTCGCTGAGGCCGATCCGGCCCTGCTCGCCGAGGTGATCACCACCGGCGCCCAGGTCGCCGAGTTGGAGGGAATAGCCGACAGCGGCTACCGGTTGGTCTTCAATACCGGTCCCGACGCAGGTCGGACGGTGTTTCACGCCCACCTGCACGTGCTCGGCGGCGAGCAGCTCGGCCTGTTCGGGCGCCCGAGGAGCTGATTCTCCGGTGCGTGCTGTCGGTGCCGGCCGCTAGCATCGAAGATGACCAGGAAAACGAGACCAGGACAGCGCGCAACGCGCAGGAAGTAGGCCCGAGCGCACGTGGCCGGCACCACACAAGGTGGAGCTACCCGATCCGCACAGGCGCGATCGGAGACCACCACAGCAGTCCCGGACGGGACGAGCAACGGTTCAACCCAGCAGCCCGGTGCTTCGGCCGAGGAGGCCGCGAACGGCGCGCAGACCGCTTCCTCGCGGTTCACCGTGCCTGACGGCGCCGTGCTGACCCTGCTCGGATCGCGGGACCAGAACCTTCGCATGGCCGAGGAACTCCTCGACGCCGACGTGCACGTGCGCGGCAATGAGGTCACCCTGTCCGGCGCACCCGCCGACGTGGCCTTCGCCGAACGTGTCTTCGCCGAACTCGTCACCCTGGCCGGGCGCGGCCAGCAGGTCGGCCCGGACACGGTCCGCCGCACCGTGGCCATGCTGTCCGCCGGCGCCACCGAGTCGCCCGCCGAAGTGCTCAGCCTGGACATCATCTCCCGGCGCGGCCGCACCATCCGGCCCAAGACGCTGAACCAGAAGCGCTACGTGGACGCGATCGACACGCACACGATCGTGTTCGGCATCGGCCCCGCCGGTACCGGCAAGACCTACCTGGCGATGGCCAAGGCCGTGCAGGCGCTCCAGGCCAAGCAGGCCAACCGCATCATCCTGACCAGGCCCGCGGTCGAGGCGGGGGAGCGGCTCGGGTTCCTGCCCGGCACCCTCTACGAGAAGATCGACCCGTACCTGCGGCCGCTCTACGACGCGCTGCACGACATGATCGACCCGGAATCGATCCCCCGGCTCATGCAGGCCGGCACCATCGAGGTCGCGCCGCTGGCCTACATGCGCGGCCGCACGCTCAACGACGCGTTCATCATCCTGGACGAGGCGCAGAACACCACGCCCGAACAGATGAAGATGTTCCTCACCCGGCTCGGGTTCGGCTCCAAGATCGTGGTCACCGGTGACATCACCCAGATCGACCTGCCCGGCGGTCAGCGCAGCGGCCTGCGCATCGTGCGGGACATCCTGATGGGCGTTGACGACGTGCACTTCTCGACGCTGACCAGCCACGACGTGGTCCGCCACCGGCTGGTCGGGGACATCGTGGACGCCTACGAGCGCTGGCAGAACCTGCAGGACGCCCAGGAGGACACGAACGACCGGGCGGCCGGCGGGCGTCGGCGCAGCCGCTGACGAGCCGGGTGGGACAGTAAGCACGTGAGTATCGAGATCGCCAATGAATCGGGCGTCGGCGTCAACGAGACCTCGATCGTCGCCGCCGCCCGGTTCGCGCTGGACCGGATGGGCGTGAGCCCGCTGGCCGAGCTGTCCGTACTGCTCGTCGACCTCGACGTCATGTCGGACCTGCACGAACGGTGGATGGACCTGGAAGGCCCCACCGACGTGATGTCCTTCCCCATGGACGAACTGGACTCGGCCCGCCGCCCGGACGCCGCCGACGCGGGCCCCGCCCTGCTCGGCGACATCGTGCTGTGCCCGGCGTTCGCCCGCGAACAGGCCAAGAAGGCCGGCCACGGCCTGCTCGACGAGCTGCACCTGCTGACCGTGCACGGCGTGCTGCACCTGCTCGGCTACGACCACGCCGAGCCGGCCGAGGAACGCGAGATGTTCACGCTGCAGCGGCGCATCCTCGCCGACTTCCACACCGCCCGCGACGACGCCACCCGCCGCGCCGCGCAGCGCTCGGCGGATGACAAGGTGCTCGGCGCGGTCGGCCTGGACAAGACGGTCGGCCAGGACAAGGCAGCCGGCCAGGACAAGGCGGAGCCGGTCGCGGAACAGCCGGTCGCGGAACCCGAACCGCCATCCGCGCCCGCCGAAACCACCGAGTCCGACTGACGCACATGGCCGGACCGGCGAACTCGGCACTGCTGTTGGTCCTCGCCGTCGTCGGCGTGCTCGCGGCAGGCGGGTTCGCGTGCGCGGACGCCGCGCTCGGCGCGCTGTCCTCCGCCCGCGTCGACGAACTCGTGCGGGCCGGCCGCCCCGGCGCCCGCCAGCTCGCCGCGGTGGTCGCCGACCGGCGCCGACACATCAACCTGCTGCTGTTGCTGCGGCTGGTCTGCGAGCTGACCGCGACCGTGCTGGTCACCGTGGCCTGCCTCGGCCTGATCGCGCCGTCCTGGCTGGCCGTGCTGGTCGCCGCGGTCGCCATGGTCGTGGTGTCCTACGTACTGGTCGGCGTCGGCCCGCGCACGATCGGCCGCCAGCACCCGTACCGCGTCGGCCTGATCGCGGCCGGCCCGGTGCGCGTGCTCGGCTATGTGCTCGGCCCGCTGTCCCGGCTGCTGATCTGGATCGGCAACCTGATCACTCCCGGCCGCGGCTTCCGCGAAGGCCCGTTCTCCTCCGAGGTCGAGCTGCGCGAACTGGTCGACCTGGCCGGCGAACGCGGCGTCGTCGACGAGGGCGAACGCGAGATGATCCACTCGGTGTTCGAACTCGGCGACACCATCGCCCGCGAGGTCATGGTGCCCCGCACGGAGATCGTCTGGATCGAGAAGACCAAGTCGGTGCGGCAGGCGCTCGCGCTCTCGCTGCGCACCGGGTTCACCCGACTGCCGGTCATCGAGGAGTCCGTCGACGACATCGTCGGCGTGGTCAACCTCAAGGACCTGATGAGCGACACCCTCGCCGAGCCGCCGGGCGGGCACACGGTCGGCGACCTGATGGGCGCTGCCGCGTTCGTCCCGGACACCAAGCGCCTCGACGAGCTGCTCAAGCAGCTGCAGCGCGACCGCACCCACCTGGCCGTCGTCATCGACGAGTACGGCGGCACCGCGGGTCTGCTCACCATCGAGGACATCCTGGAGGAGATCGTCGGCGAGATCACCGACGAGTCCGACGACCCCGATGAGCGCCCGCCGATCGAGAAGCTGCCGGACGGCACCGTCCGGGTCAGCTCCCGGCTGCCCACCGAGGACCTGGGCGAGCTGTTCGACGTCGAACTCGACGACGATGACGTGGAAACCGTCGGCGGCCTGCTCGCTCAGCGGCTCGGCCGAGTGCCGCTGCCCGGCACCGAGGCCGAGATCGCCGGCCTGCGCCTGCGCGCCGAGGGCGGCAAGGACCGCCGGGGCCGCATCCGGATCACTTCGGTCCTGGTTCGCCAGGCCGCGAGACAACCCCGAGAAAGGAGCGCGGACCGTGGCTGACACCCTGCCCGGCCTGGACACGCTGACGGCCGAGGACGCCAAGATCGTCACCCTGGCCCGATCGGCCCGAGCCAGGACCGGTGCCGCCGAGGGCGCGGCGGTCCGCGACACCGACGGCCGCACCTACGCCGCGTGCACGGTGAACCTGCCCTCGCTGCGCCTGACCGCGTTGCAGGCCGCCATCGCCGCCGCCGTGTCCAGCGGCGCGGAGGGCCTGGAAGCCGCCGCCGTCGTCACCGAGGCCGACGCCGCCGACGCGGACTCGGTCGCGGCCGTGCACGACCTGAACGCGGACGCGCCGGTCTTCGTCGCCAACCCCGCCGCGACCGAGATCCGGACGGCCTAGAGCTGCGTCAGCGAGAGGTTGTTGCCGTCCGGGTCGAGGAACCAGGCGATCCGGGCGCCGCTCGGCGCCGTCCAGATCCCACGCGCGTCCTGCTCGAAGCCCTCGTAGCGGGTGAACGTCACCCCGCGCGGGGCCAGCAGGTCGATGGCCGCCTCGATGTCCGGCACGTTCCAGCCCAATACCGTGTACGGCGCGGCCTGCACCTGCTCCACCACGGTGATCCGCAGGCTGGTCGCGCCGACGGTCGCGACCAGCGAATGCGGCCGCTGATCGTCGAGGTCCAGGCCCAGCGTCTCGCCGTAGAACCGCTCGGCGACATCGAGATCGGAGACGCCGACGAACGCCACGATCGATCCGGCCCACGTCATGCGCAGACCCTACGGGACAATGGCCAGATGACCGCCGCTGCACCGCAGGAACATCGCTCCGGCTTCGCGTGTTTCGTCGGCCGGCCCAACGCCGGCAAATCCACGCTGACCAACGCCCTCGTCGGCAGCAAGGTGGCCATCACCTCGGACAAGCCACAGACGACCCGGCACACCATCCGCGGCATCGTGCACCGCCCCGATGCCCAGCTGATCCTGGTCGACACCCCCGGCCTGCACCGTCCGCGCACCCTGCTCGGCGAGCGGCTCAACGACCTGGTCCGGGAAACGTGGTCCGAAGTGGACGTCATCGGGCTGTGCATCCCGGCCGACCAGAAGATCGGCCCCGGTGACAAGTTCATTTCCGCCGAACTCGCCAAAATCGGCCGCAAGACGCCGGTGGTCGGCATCATCACCAAGACCGACCTGGTCTCCCGAGAACGCGTCGCCGAGCAACTCCTTGCCCTGCAAGGCGTCATGGACTTCGCCGAGCTGATCCCGGTGTCCGCAGTGGACGGTTATCAGGTCGGCCTGCTCACCGATCTGCTCATCGCACGCCTGCCGGTCGGCCCGCCGCTCTACCCGGACGGCGAACTCACCGACGAACCGGAGAGCACCCTGGTCGCCGAGCTGATCCGGGAAGCCGCGCTCGAGGGCGTCCGCGACGAACTGCCGCACTCGATAGCGGTCACCGTCGAGGAGATGCGCCCCCGCGAGGGCCGCGACGACATCCTGGAGATCTTCGCCGAGCTCTTCGTCGAGCGGCAGAGCCAGAAGGCGATCGTGATCGGCCGCCAGGCCGAGCGGCTCAAGCAGGTCGGCATCAACGCCCGGCGGCAGATCGAGGCGCTGCTCGGCACCCGGGTGCACCTGGACCTGCATGTGAAGGTGGCCAAGGACTGGCAGCGCGACCCCAAGCAGCTGCGCAGGCTCGGCTTCTGACCGCGCGCCCACCGGGAAAGTCAGCCGGAAGTGGCACCATGAACGCATGAGTCTGTACCGCGACATCGGCGTGGTGCTGCGCGTGCACAAGCTCGGCGAGGCCGACCGGATCATCACCCTGATCACCCGCAGGCACGGCAAGGTGCGCGCGGTGGCCAGGGGAGTTCGGCGGACCAAGTCCCGCTTCGGTGCCCGACTTGAGCCCTTCGGCCATGTCGACGTGCAGTTCTACACCGGCCGCACGCTCGACGTCGTCACCCAGGTACAGACCGTGGACGCCTTCGGCCTCACTATCGTCGGCGACTACCCCCGCTACACGGCAGGCTGTGCCGTGCTGGAGACCGCCGACCGGCTCGCCGTCGAGGAGGGCGAACCGGCGCTGCGGCTGTACCTGCTGGTCGCCGGCGCGCTGCGGGCTCTCGCGGCCGGCGAACGCGACCCGTCCCTGGTGCTCGACGCGTTCCTGCTGCGCGCCATGGCCTACGCGGGCTGGGCGCCCGCGATCATGGAATGCGCCCGCTGTGCCGACCCCGGGCCGCATCGCGCGTTCAGCATCCAGGCCGGTGGCGCGGTCTGCGCCCGATGCCGGCCGCCCGGCTCGTCCAGTCCGGCGGGTGAGACCATTGTGTTGCTGGCCGCGTTGCTCGACGGCGACTGGCCCGCGGTGGAGCTGACCGGCGCAGCGGCGCGTCGGGAGGCCAGCGGCCTGGTCGCGGCCCTGTTGCAGTGGCATCTGGAACGGCAGCTCAGGTCGCTGCCGTTGGTCGAACGCCGACCCTCGGTGCCCTCGCCCTAGCGGGCTGGCGCTACGGTCCCAGCACGATCATCCCGCGCGAACGCGGTGTTTGGTGTTCAGGCAGAGTCTGTGGAGAAGGGTAGTGGCCATCATGCTGCGAGGACGGGGCAGTCGGCGAACTCAGCCGGTCAAGCCGCCGGAGCCGCATCCTTCCGGTGCCCGCCCACCCGCCATTCCGCGCGAACTCGTGCCCCAGCACGTCGCCATCGTCATGGACGGCAACGGCCGCTGGGCCAACGAACGCGGCCTGCCCAGGATCGAAGGCCACAAGCGCGGCGAGGAGGTGGTGCTCGACGTGCTCAAGGGCGCCATCGAGATCGGCGTGAAGTGGGTCTCGCTCTACGCGTTCTCCACCGAGAACTGGAAGCGCAGCCCCGACGAGGTGCGCTTCCTGATGAACTTCAACCGCGACGTCATCCACCGTCGCGTCGACGAGTTCGTGGAACTCGGCATCCGGCTGCGCTGGGCAGGCCGCCCGCCGAGGCTGTGGCGCAGCGTCACCAACGAGTTGGAGATCGCCGAGGAGCGCACCAAGCACCTCGACGTGCTCAACCTGACCATGTGCGTGAACTACGGTGGACGCGCCGAGATCGCCGACGCCGCCAAGGAGATCGCCCGGCTCGCCGCCGCCGGCAAGATCAACCCGGAGCGGGTCGACGAGAAGATGCTGGCCAAGCACTTCTACCGGCCGGACATTCCGGACGTCGACCTGTTCATCCGGCCCTCCGGCGAGCAGCGCACGTCCAACTTCCTGCTGTGGCAGGCCGCCTACGCCGAGCTGGTCTTCCAGGACATCCTGTGGCCCGACTTCGACCGCCGCGACCTGTGGAGCGCCTGCGAGACCTACGCCCGCCGAGACCGCCGTTTCGGCGCCGCCATCGACCAGACCGAGGCCCAGACCGAGGCAGTGCGCTCGACCGGCCCCACCGCGGGCGAGGTCGAGGCCGCCGAAGCCGACCAAGCCGAAGCAACCCAGTTGGAGGGTTCGCGTTGACCGACAAGAGCGACGAGGCCAGCACCACCGCCGGCCTGCTCACCACGGCCGCCCAGGCCCTTGAGCAGTTCCATGACGTCCACGTGGACGACGACGGCGCGCTCACCCTGCGCCACGGCGACGTGCCGTGCGCGGTGCAGGCCATGCAACTCGCCGAGGGCCTCGCCGTGCTCAGCCTGACCTGCGTGGTCGCCTGGGATCTCGAGGACTCGCCCGCCCTCGCCGCCACCGTCGCGGAACGCGCCGGTGAGGGCCTGTTCGGCACGCTCGGCGTGGTGCGCACCGACCGCGGCCTCGACGTGACCCTGCGCTACACCTTCCCGGCCACCGGCCTGACCGCGAGCGCGCTGGGCACTCTGCTCATGCTGGTCGTGTCGACCGCGTCGCAGGTGCGCGGCGAACTGCTCGCCCAAACCGCCGGCTGACCCGACCAGTGCCCACCGCGACCGAGCAGCCCACCCCGGCCCGCTCGGCGCAGCCGCGCAGGCGCCGCATCGGCTCGCTGGAGGTGCTGTGCGCGGTGCTGGTACTCGCCGTGCTCACCCAGAACTGGCTCGGCGATCTGCTCGATGTGCCCGCGCTGCGTACCGGCGCCACCGTGTTCGTCGCGGTCTGCGTGCAGGCCATGCCCTTCCTGGTACTCGGCGTGCTGATCAGCGGCGCGATCGCCGCGTTCGTGCCGGCCCGCCTGCTGCGCAGGGTCCTGCCGGCCAATCCGGCGCTCGCGGTGCCCGTTGCCGGCCTCGCCGGCGTCGCACTACCCGGTTGCGAATGCGCCTCGGTGCCGGTGGCGCGGCGCCTGATGCAGCAGGGCGTGCCCGAACCGGTCGCGCTGGCCTTCCTGCTCGCCGCCCCCGCCGTCAACCCGGTCGTGCTGGTCGCCACCGCGGTCGCCTTCCCCACCGCCCCCCAGATGGTGCTCGCCCGGTTCCTCGCCTCGCTTGCCACCGCGATCTCGCTCGGCTGGATCTGGGCCTGCTTCGGCCGCCGCCAATGGATCCTCGACCGCGCGCTGCGCGCCCTGCCCGCGCGCGAGGGCACCTCGAAATGGGCGGTGTTCGCGGAAACCGCGCGTACGGACCTGGTCGAGGCGGGCGGATTCCTGGTCATCGGCGGCCTCACCGCGGCAACGCTGAACGTGCTCGTCCCGCAGTCGTGGTTCGCGGTGGTCGGCCGCAATGCGGTCCTCGGCATCGCCGTGATGGCCGTGCTCGCCGTGGTTCTGGCGCTGTGCAGCGAGGCCGACGCGTTCGTCGCCGCGTCGCTGGCCGCGCTCCCGTTGTTGCCGCGCCTGGTGTTCCTCGTCGTCGGCCCGGCCGTGGACGTGAAGCTGATCGCGTTGCAGACCGGCACGTTCGGCCGTGCCTTCGCCGCCCGCTTCGCCCCCGCCACCTTCGTCGTGGCCACCACCTGCGCCGTCGTGGTCGGCCTGCTCGTGCTCGGCGGCTACAAATAAATTCGGTGGCGCGCAAGAAATGCCCGCGTACTCTGATCTTCGACGTCATACGCACCTCCCGGTGCGCAGGCTGCGGATACTTCGACTCAACACCGAAAACCCCTCCGTCGCCGACCTGTGAACTCGGGAGGCCACGCGTGCACCGGTCCGGTGCGCAGAGCACGGCTACTTCTGGATCTATGGGTTGCGGGTTCGAGTCCCGCCATTCGCCTGCGCGGATGTAGCTCAATCGGTAGAGCAATGGACATTGCCGTACTCGACCTTGATCTCGGACCGCCGCACGCCGCCTTCCGTGTGCACGACGAAACAGCGGAAGGAGCAAGCAGATGGCGAAGTTCAACACCAGCAAGGCCGCGCCGACACCGGCCGCGCTGATCACGGGCGAGCGGCGACCCAGCGGGGTCACCTACGAAGGCGGCGCGGGCTACGCCCGCAATGCCATCGGCGAGCTGTTTCTGCTCGCCGTGTCCAACATGGTCGGTGAGGACACCTTCTACGAGGCCGCCGCCGACCGCGACGACCGCTACCGCACCCTGGTCCGTGCCGCGACCCAGTCTGATCCAGAGTGGACGGTGAAGTTCCTGCGCTGGCTGCGCCAGGACGCGAACCTGCGTTCGGCGTCGATCGTCGGCGCCGCGGAATTCGTCCGTGCCCGGCTCGACGCGGGCGAGGCGGGCCTGTCCCGTCAGGTCGTCGACTCGGTGCTGCAGCGGGCCGACGAGCCGGGCGAACTGTTGGCGTACTGGACTTCCGCGTACGGCCGGGCCATCCCGAAGCCGGTCAAGCGTGGTGTCGCCGACGCCGTCGCGCGGCTCTACCACGAGCGCTCGCTGCTCAAGTGGGACTCGGACGCACGCGGCTTCCGCTTCGCCGATGTGCTCGACCTCGTGCACCCCACGCCCGGCTTCGCGGGCCAGGGTGCGTTGTTCGAGCACGCCATCGACCGCAGGCACGACAGGGACAAGCCGATTCCGGCCAACCTCACCGTGTTGCGCCAGCACGCGGAGTTGATGGCGATGCCGATCGAACGGCGCCGCGCCCTGTTCGACTCGCCGGACGCGGTGGACATCCTGCGCGCGGCCGGTATGACCTGGGAGTCGGTCGCCGGCTGGTTGCAGGGTCCGTTGACCGCGCGGGTGTGGGAGGCGCTGATCCCGGTCATGGGCTACATGGCGTTGCTGCGCAACCTGCGCAACTTCGACCAGGCCGGGGTGAGCGACGCCGTCGCGGCCACGGTCGCGGCGAAGCTGGCCGACCCTGCTGAGGTGGCGCGGTCCCGGCAGTTGCCCATGCGGTTCCTGTCGGCCTACCGGGCCGCGCCGTCGCTGCGCTGGTCGTGGGCGCTGGAGCGGGCCATCGGCCACTCGCTGGCGAACGTGCCGGCGTTGCCGGGCCGGACGCTGGTGCTCGTCGACACCTCCGGGTCGATGCGCGGCGGTTTCTCCCGGGACGGCAGCCTGATGCGCTGGGATGCGGCGGCCGTGTTCGGACTGGCTCTCGCGGAGCGGTGCGCGACGGCGGACGTGGTGTCCTTCTCGGCGGCGAACACCTGGCAGGGCAGGACCTTCCCGGCCAGTCGGGTGTTCGCCCTCCGGGCGGGCGAGTCGCTGCTGGCCGCGGTGCGCCGCTGGGACGAGGGCGGCTACTTCATCGGCGGCGGCACGGACACGGTGGGCGCGGTGCGCGGGCACTTCGCCGGCCACGACCGGGTCGTCATCCTGACCGACGAGCAGGCCTCGTACGGCGACGTGGACGAGGCCCTGCCGGCCGACGTTCCGCTGTTCACCTGGAACCTGGCCGGCTACCGGTACGGCCACGCGCCCTCCGGTGTCCGCAACCGCTACGCGTTCGGCGGCCTGACCGACGTCGGGTTCCGGCTCATCCCGCTGCTGGAGGCGGGCCGGGACGCGCGCTGGCCGTTCTGACCGAACTGGCGTGATCGGCCCCGGCTAGGCTGACGCCCGGCCGGGGCCGACCGGCACGACGGGACGGTCCGGGAAGGACGGGCGGTGCGCCGCGAAGCACAGAACATCCTGCTGTTGCTCGTGGGCGGCGCGCTGCTCAAGATCACCCTCAACGGCACCTATCTGCGCTACGTCAAGCCCGCCGTGAAACCGTGGGTGCTCACCGCGGGCACGGTGATGGTCGCCCTCGCCGTGATCGCGATCGTCGCGGACATCCGCGCCGCCCGCCCCGCCGTCCAGACCGACCCCGCGCACGGCCACCGCCATTCGGCGCGCAGCCCCTGGCTGCTGATCCTTCCGGTGCTGGCCATTTTCCTGATCGCGCCGCCCGCGCTCGGCGCCGATTCCGTGCTGCGCTCGGACGGCCGCACCGTCGCACCCGTTGTGCAGCAGGGCGCATCGGCCTTCCCGCCGCTGCCCAAGACGGCGGTCGTCCCGCTTGACCTGAGCGAGTTCATCACCCGCAGCGTCTGGGACGGCACCCATTCGCTGACCGGCCGTACCGTCTCCCTGACCGGATTCGTCGTGCACCAGAACGGCGCCACCTACGTGGCCAGGCTGGTGATCACCTGCTGCGCCGCGGATGCCACGCCGATGAAGGTGAAGCTCGCGGGCGGTCAGGCCGACCCGCTACCCGACGACCAGTGGATCGTCGCCGACGGCGTCCTGGTGCCCGGTTCGGCGACCGCGACCAACGAGTACACGCCCACCCTCGACGTCCGCGCCGCCACGACGATCAGCGAACCCGCCGACCCGTACGAGTACTGATCAGCCGCACTCGGCGCAGGTGCCGAAGATCTCCACGGTGTGGCTCACCTCGGAGAAGCCGTGCTCCTCGGCGATCTTCTTCGCCCAGCTCTCCACCGTCGGCCCCTCGACCTCGACCGTCCGCCCGCAGTTGCGGCATACCAGGTGGTGATGGTGATGCGCCGAGCAGTGCCGGTAGATCGCCTCGCCGCTGCCCGTGCGCAGTACGTCCACCTCGCCCGCGTCCGCGAGCGACTGCAGCGTCCGATAGACCGTGGTGAGCCCGATGCCCTCGCCCCGCTTGCGCAGTTCCTCGTGGATCTCCTGCGCCGAGCGGAAATCGTCGAGCTGGTGCAGCAGCCTGGCCACCGCGGCCCGCTGTCTGGTCGCTCGCTGGCCGGGCACGTTGGGGGAGTTGCGGTCCAGGTCCGCGCTGGTCAGGTTCACGAGTGGCTCCTTCCGCGGCCGCCCTCTTCGACATGGCTCACCGCGTCCACCACGATGTGGGCCAGGTGCTCGTCGACCAGCCGGTAGACCACCTCGCGGCCGTGCCGCTCGCTGGTCACCACCCCGGCCGACTTGAGGACCCGCAGGTGCTGGCTGATCAGCGGCTGGGTCACGCCGAGCGAGGCGACGAGCTCGTGCACGCACCGCTCCGACTCGTGCAGCTGCAGCACGATGGCCACCCGGACCGGCGCGGCGAGCGCCCGCAGCAGGTCACCGGCCTCGGTGAGGGTCTGCGCGGCTCTCGGCGGCGCCGGGCTGACCTGCCCCCGCTCGGGCGAGTGCTCCTGCTCCTGCTCGCCCCGCGGCAGCCCGACCGGTGCGGCGTTGGCGCTCACGACGGGCATCGTCCTCTCCACGATCGGCCTGCTCACCGGCTCGGCCTGCGATCCGGCCCCGGCGTCAGTTGACAACAGTTTTCGTGTTCGTTGTCATCCATACTAGGCGCCGACGCGGCGGGCTCAGCGGAACAGCACGCTGGCCTCGACCGCGACCAGCAGCGCGACCACGACCAGCCGCATCACCCGCGCCGAGGAACTCAGCGCCCGCCACGTGCCGGCCAGCAGGATCAGCACGCCCACGTCCAGGATGGCCAGCAGCGTGGCGCCCATCGGGCCGCGCAGCCAGACACCCAGCCCGAACAGGACGATGACCACCACGAACGCGGCCAGCGGTGGCACCTTGGTGAGTGCGCCCCGGCCGCCGATCAGCGGAGCGCGCCGGTCCGTGCGGGTGGGCCTGCGGGTGGACATCACGTTCCTCCTGGTGCGCGAACGGCGAGACCGGGGGCGGTCCGCGCTCGACCGGTACCTCCCGAGCCTAGGTGACCCCGCCCGCCGGCCTGCGCGTTGCCGGCTCGACTGTCCGGTCTGCCCGGTTCGCGGGTGGTCCCGGTCGGTGTCACCTGTTCGGCTTACCAGGTAATCCCGTTGTCAGGACCGTGGCACGGGCAGCTAGGCTGGGTCGTCCGGTGACTCACCTCCCGGCCCTTCCAGCGTTGTCATCAAGCCCCCTGGAGTCGTTCGTGCCCGCCGACCGCATCGATACTGTCGTCAGCCTGTGTAAACGTCGTGGCTTCGTGTATCCCAGCGGAGAGATCTACGGCGGTACGAAGTCGGCCTGGGACTACGGTCCCCTCGGCGTCGAGCTGAAGGACAACATCAAGCGGCAGTGGTGGAAGTACATGGTGCAGAGCCGCGACGACGTCGTCGGCCTGGACTCCTCGGTGATCCTGCCGCGTGAGGTGTGGGTCGCCTCCGGCCACGTGCAGACCTTCCACGACCCGCTGGTGGAGTGCACCTCCTGCCACCGGCGCTACCGCGCCGACCAGCTCGCCGAGGAGTACCAGACCCGCAGCGGCAAGCCGACCTCCGAGGACGACCTGTCCGACGTGCCCTGCCCGAACTGCGGCACCCGTGGCGCCTACACCGCGCCCCGCGAGTTCAACATGATGCTCAAGACCTACCTCGGGCCGGTCGAGTCCGAGGAGGGCCTGCACTACCTGCGGCCGGAAACCGCGCAGGGCATCTTCGTCAACTTCCTCAACGTGCAGACGACCTCCCGTCGCAAGCCGCCCTTCGGCATCGGCCAGATCGGCAAGTCGTTCCGCAACGAGATCACGCCCGGCAACTTCATCTTCCGCACCCGCGAGTTCGAACAGATGGAGATGGAGTTCTTCGTCGAGCCCGGCACCGACGAGGACTGGCACCAGTACTGGATCAACGAGCGCACCCGCTGGTACACCGACCTCGGCATCTCCAAGGACAGCCTGCGCCACTTCGAACACCCGAAGGAAAAGCTGTCCCACTACGCCAAGCGGACCGTGGACATCGAATACCGCTTCGAGTTCGGCGGTTCGGAGTGGGGCGAGCTGGAGGGCATCGCCAACCGCACCGACTTCGACCTCACCGCGCACAGCAACCACTCCGGCGTCGACCTGTCCTACTTCGACCAGGCCTCCGGCACCCGCTACCGGCCCTTCGTGATCGAACCGGCGGCCGGTGTCGGCCGGGCCATGATGGCCTTCCTGCTCGACGCCTACGCCGAGGACGAGGCGGCCAACGCCAAGGGCGGCGTGGACAAGCGGGCCGTGCTGCGGCTGGACCGCAGGCTGGCCCCGGTGAAGGTGGCGGTGCTGCCGCTGTCCCGAAACGCGGACCTCTCGCCCAAGGCCAGGGACCTCGCTGCCGCGCTGCGCCAGCACTGGACGGTCGACTTCGACGACGCAGGCGCGATCGGTCGTCGCTACCGCAGGCAGGACGAGATCGGCACCCCGTTCTGCATCACCGTCGACTTCGACACCCTCACCGACCACGCGGTCACCATCCGCGAGCGGGACACCATGGCGCAGGAGCGGGTGTCCATCGATCAGGTGGAGGCATACCTGGCGCCGAAGCTGATCGGCTGCTGAAACCTCATATTCAAGCCCGAAAATTCGCACGCTGTGGAGTTGTCGGCAGTGGCTCGGGGATCGGACCCGGGCCCTGCCGGTGGCGCCTGCCGGGCGCTGATCGGGGAATATCACCACCCGGCAGGCGGGATGCCACTCTCTTCGGAGGGAAAAGAGGGTGGCGGGTCAGACGCCGGCGACCTGCTTGATCCACGGCCGGTTCGCCGCGATGCTCGCGTACTGAGCGGTCTTGGCGTTCTCGTCACCGGTCGAGCACACGCCGACCTCGTCACCGGCGGCCATCTCCGGGCCGCCGGAGTCACCGTTGAACGCGGCACCGGTCATGCCGGTGACGCAGATCGCCGGGCCCTGCGCGGCGTCCTCGCAGTCCGCACCGGTCACCTTCACCTTGGCGACCTTCAGCTGCTGCGCCGGACCGGAACCGGGCGCGGTCATGCCCCAGCCGAAGATCTGGTTGATCGCACCGGCTTTCGGGTCGTCGGTCGCCAACTTCACCGCCGGAGCCTTGGTCGGCTTGCTCAGGTGCAGCAGGGCGAGGTCGGCCTTGGTGTCCACCTCGGCCCGGTCGACGGTGATCTTGTCCCCGCCGCCCAGTTGCAGCGAACCGACCTGCACGCTGATGCCGTCCCTGGACGCGCAGTGGCCCGCGGTGAGAATCCACTCCGGTGCCACGACCGACCCCGAGCACTCGTAGCCCATCCCGGCCCAGGAGACCTGCGCCGCCCAGGGTGCGTTGGTCGCGTCGGCGCCGTCGATGATGCCCGGCTGGTTGTCCAGCGAGAGCTTCGCGGTCCGGACCGGCGTGGGGACGGGGCGCGGACTGCGGTGGCTGGGCGTGCGGTGAGTGGTGGTGTGGTGGGCCGGAGCGCGGTGGGTCGGGGTGTGGTGGGCCGGGATGCGGTGGCCGGGCGTGCGCCTTCCCGACGAGCCACTGCCCGACGAGCCACTGCCCGACGAACCACTGCCCGACGAACCACGGCCCGGTGTGCCACGACCGGTTGTGCCACGACCGGTTGTGCCACGACCCGGTGCGCCGTGCCCGCGCCCGCTCGTGCCGTGCGCGCCGCCGGTGTGGTGCGAGCCCGGATTCGCCTTGGGCGAGCCGGGAACCGGCGTCGTGTGGTGGCCGGGGCCGGGTGCGATCGGCGGGGCGACCACGGTCACCGGCGGCGGAGTCGGCGCGGTCGCGGCGTACGCGGTCGAGGCCACCGGGATGATGCCGACCGCGAGAGCGGCGCCGCCCACGATCGCCGCGTTCACGAACCTGTTCATGATGGACTGTCCTTTCTGGATTCAGCTGATGTGCCTGACGAGCACGGCGCCAAGCAGACCAGTTGAAGGCGGGCCGAAAAAGCGGCTCCGCCCCAGCTGTGGACAGTTCTGAGGGGTGTGGACAACCAATCGGGCCGGGCGCGATTTGTGGTATACGCGCGCGAAAACTCAGTATCGGAGCAGTCGGGTGTCGAGCACGGACTCGACCGCCTTGCCAGAAGCCGAATCCAGTTCGACCCGATATCCCAGCCCGTTCTTCCGTTCGGTGACCACTTCCGCGAGCGTCGTGCCCCGGTACAGCAGGCCCGCGCCGTCGTCGGTGCAGTAGGTCAGTGGCAGCGTTGCGTCCGCGACGCCCGCGTGCACGGTCGGTCGACGCTGCGCCTCGGAGTCGTAGTGCACGCCGTTGCCGTAGGGCAGGAACGCGAGGCCATTGGTGACGATGCGCAGGTCCGGACCGAACGAGTCGGTCGGCCCGCCCACGTGCCAGCAGATCGATCCCGCCGAGACACCACCGAGCACGACGCCCGCCTGCCAGGCGCGATGCATGACCGGGCCCAGTTCGTGCACCTGCCACACCGCCAGCAGGTTGGCGACCGAACCGCCGTTCACCCAGACCACGTCGTGCGAACCGACGAAGCCGTCCAGGTCGTTCGTAGGTGGCATGCCGAACAGGTTCAGGTGCGAGACCTCGACCCCCGCGTGCTGGCCCGCCTCGCTGACCCGCGCGTTGAAGAAGCGCTGGTCACCGCCTGCGGTGCCGACGTAACACAGTCGGGGTGCGCGGCCGGACACCCCGGCCAGTTCGATGGCGAAGTGGATGAGTGGACCGAACTCGAGGTCGATCCACTTGCCCTGCTTCCAGCCACCGGAGGTCGCCAGGATGGTCGGTTCGTCAGCTGCCACGAGGACCGATCTTGGCAGTCCGCCGCGCCGCTGTCATCCGGTTCGGTGACTGACGTTTGTCATGGGTAGGTCATGACGCGTGACCCGAGTATGCGGTCCGTGCGACCGACATGCTGTGCACCATGGACAACACAGCCCAGTACCGCCGCCAGCGGGACGCACGGCTCGAACCGGATCGCGGTGCGGTTTCGGCGGGGGCCGCGGTCAGTCTCGTGGGCTTGCACAAGAGTTACGCGGACATACACGCCGTCGACGGCGTCGATCTGGTGATCGCCCCCGGAGAGGTGGTCGCGCTGCTCGGGCCCAACGGCGCCGGCAAATCCACCACGGTCGACATGTTGCTCGGCCTGACCAAACCGGACACCGGCGACGTGCGTGTGTTCGGGCAGACCGCCAACGAGGCGGTCGCCAACGGCACGGTCGGCGCCATGCTGCAGGAGGGATCGCTGCTGGAGGACGCGACCGTCGGCGAGACCATCGCGATGATCGCCTCCCTGCACCGCAACCCCATGCCGGTCGCCGAGGCCATGCGCAGGGCCGGCATCGAGGATCTGGCAAAGCGGCGCTGCACCAAGCTTTCCGGCGGCCAGAAGCAGCGGGTCCGGTTCGCGGTCGCGCTGGTCTGCGACCCGCATCTCCTGGTGCTCGACGAACCCACCTCCGCCATGGACGTGGGCACCCGGCGCGAGTTCTGGCAGTCGATGAAGGAGTTCACCGACGCCGGCAAGACCGTGCTGTTCGCCACCCACTACCTGGATGAGGCCGAGGAATTCGCGGACCGCGTGGTGATGATGCGCGCCGGCCGGGTCATCGCGGACGGCTCGGTCGCCGAGGTCCGCGCCGCCGCGTCCGGTCGCACGCTGACCGCGCAGGTGCCCGGCGCGAGCGACGCCGAGATGCGCGCGCTGCCCGGCGTCAGCGGTGTCGAAATGCGCGGCACCCGCGTCGAGCTGGACTGCGCGGACTCCGACGCCGCGGTGCGGGCGCTGATCGCCGGCTACCCGCAGGCGCACGACATCGAGATCAAGGCGGTCGGCCTTGAGGAAGCCTTCCTGGCCCTGACCAGCGAACCCGACGGGAGCATCCGATGAAGGCCACGTACCTCGCGCTGGAGGCCAGGCGGGCCCTGCGCAATCCGCGCGCGCTGTTCTTCACCGTGGTCTTCCCGGTGGTGCTGTTCCTGATCGAGGCCTCGCTGTTCGGCAACAGCAAGGTGCCCGGCGCGCCGGTCACCTACACCGCCTACCTGATGGCGAGTTTTGGCGCCTACGGCGGCTTCATGGCCTGCCTCAACGGCGGTGCGCGGACCGCGGTCGAACGGTCCCAGGGCTGGCAGCGGCAGCTGCGGCTCACCCCGCTCACTCCGAGGGCCTACCTGCTCGGCAAGGCCGCCGTCGCCCAGGCCGTCGCGCTGCCGCCGATCCTGCTGATCGCGCTGGTCGCGGGCCTGTTCGAGGGTGTGCACCTGTCGGGATCCGAATGGGCGCTGACCATCGTCGGCACCTGGCTGGCGTGCATCCCGTTCTCCGTGCTGGGTCTGCTGGTGGGTCAGATCTCGACCGCCGAGAACATGCAGGTCTACACGTCCGGCCTGATGATCCTGCTCGGCTTCCTCGGCGGCATCCTGTTCCCGGTCACCATGTTCCCGAACTGGCTGGCCAACATCGCCAAGATCCTGCCGAGCTACTGGCTGGCCGACATCGGCCACGGTCCGACCCTGGGCTACGAGCAGCTGACCACGGCGATCATCGTGCTGGCGGCCTGGACGGTCGTGCTCGCGTTCGCGGTCGCCCGTCGCTACCAGCGCGACAGCGCCCGGAACTGAGACAATGGCCAGCGGAGGTGGCATGGTGCGAGCCAGGGATGCGCTGAACCGGGGTTGGGAGTGGCCGAACTGGACGTTCGGCAAGCCCCCGAGCACCCGACGGGAACGACTCGGTGCCGCGGTGGGTCCGTCGATCTTCCTGGTCTTCCTGATCGAGCCGCTCTCCGAGGCCTTCGGTACGAGCCATCCGGTCTGGTGGCGGGTGGCCGTGATCGCGACTGTCGTCGGCTACTCCGCCACCTACACCATCGCGCTGGCCAGGGGTAACACCTGCAAGCTTGCGCACAACGAGCGAATCTGGTGGATCGCCGGTCTGTCCGTCTTCCCGATCCTGCTCGCGGTGCTCGGCGGACCTGATTCACTGATCTTCGCCACCTACGTGATCAGCGCCGCGCTGATGTGCCTGCCGCGCAACGCGGGTTTCCTGATCGGGCTGGGGTTCGCCGTCGCGCTGGCGATCGGGACCAAGATGGCCGATGGCTCGATCAACTGGACCAGCGTCTGGGTGCTGTTCGTGCTGACCCTGGCCATGTTCTCGTTCAACGCGTTGATCTCGACCATCCGCCAGCTGAAGAAGGCACAGGTGGACATGGCCAAGATGGCCGTCGCGGAGGAGCGGTCCAGGCTGGCCAGGGACCTGCACGACGTGCTCGGGCACAGCCTGACCACGATCACGGTCAAGGCGGGCCTGGCCAGGCGGGTGCTGGAGAGTTCGACCGACCGGGAACGTGCCATCGCCGAGGTACGTGACGTCGAGGAGCTGGCCAGGCAGGCCATGGCCGAGGTGCGGGCGACGGTCTCCGGCTACCGGACGCCCTCGCTCGCCGCGGAGCTGGTCGGCGCGCGGGCCGCGTTGCAGGCCGCCGGCATCGCGGCCGACCTGCCCCAGGCCGTCGACGACGTGGCCCCCGGCCTGCCCGAGACATTCGCCTACGTGGTGCGGGAGGGCGTCACCAACGTCCTCCGGCACAGTGGCGCGACCCGGTGCGAGGTGCGGCTGGGGGAGAACTGGGTCGAGATCCGCGACAACGGCACGGCCTGCGGCGACGCGGTCAGCAGGTCGAGGGAGAACGGCGGCGGCCACGGTCTGTCCGGTCTCGCCGAGCGGCTCGCGGTGGTGGACGGCACCATCGACGCCGGTCCGTTGCCGGAAGGTGGGTTCCTGTTGAAGGTGACCGCGACGACGCCGGTCAAGCCGAAGGCGACGGCCGATGAGCCGTCCGAGCAGGTCCCCGGCGTCACTCAGTCCGCCCAGCACTGGGTGGCCCTGCAGTGATCCGAGTTCTGCTCGCCGACGACCAGGCTCTGGTTCGCGGCGCGCTGGCGGCGATGCTCAGCCTGGAACACGACATCGAGGTGGTTGCCGAGGTCGGTGCGGGCAACGAGGTGCTGGCCGCCGCGCAGCGCTGCAAGCCCGACGTGGCCCTGCTCGACGTGCAGATGCCCGGCAAGGACGGGCTGACCGCGGCCGCCGAACTGCGCACCGCCGTGCCGAACTGCCGGGTGGTCATGTGCACGACCTTCGGCAGGCCCGGCTACCTGGCCCGCGCCATGGCGGCCGGCGCGGCCGGGTTCGTGGTCAAGGACGCGCCGCCGGAACAGCTGGTGGACGCGGTCCGCCGAGTGCACGGCGGCCTGCGCGTCGTCGATCCCGCGCTCGCCGCCGAGTCGCTGGCCAGGGGCGCGAGTCCGCTGACCGACCGGGAACGCGACGTGCTGCGCGCCGCCAGCGACGGCGGGACCGTGGCCGACGTGGCCAGGGCGCTGCACCTGTCCGAGGGCACCGTGCGCAACCACCTGTCCGCCGCGATCGGCAAGACCGGCACCCGAACCCGGGCCGAAGCCGCCAAGCTGGCCGAAGACTTCGGCTGGCTTTAGATCATGGACCCGGTGCGAAGTCAAGACCCGGGTTTTGAGAGCATGACCTCGTGGGTGCCGCGGGGTCCTTGCTGGCGTTGCGCCGCTGGACCCTGCGCGCGGTGCTTGGCCTGATCGTGGTCGCGGTCGTGGTCGTCGGGGGCACCGCGTTCCGCGTGTGGCAGTTCGGTCGGGTGGACGACCGCGGCAAGGCCGACGTGATCCTGGTGCTGGGCGCCGCGCAGTACAACGGTGCCCCGTCCTCGGTGCTGGCCAACCGGTTGGACCAGGCCCTCTCGCTGTACCGGGAGGGGGTCGCCGGGCAGATCGTCACGGTCGGCGGGCGGCAGCCTCGCGACCGCTACACCGAGGCGCAGGCGGGCGGCCGCTACCTCGTCGACCGGGGCGTGCCGGACAGCGACGTCACCGAGGTCGACACCGGCAACGACACCCTGACCAGCCTGCGCGCCGCGGCCGACGTGCTCAAACAGCACGGTTGGCGGACCGCGGTGCTGGTCAGCGACCCGTGGCACATGTTCCGCGCCGAACGGATGGCGCTGGACAGCGGCATCCAGGCCTGGACCTCGCCCACACACAGCGGGCCGGCGGTGCAGACCAGGACGGTCGAGATGGAGTACATCGTCCGCGAGACCGCGGCGACCCTCTACTACCGACTGACCAAGGCGCCCGCCGACGACATCGGCGTGGGAATCGGCTGAACCACGTACGCTGATTCGGGTGAACGCCGGTTATGTGGAGCACGACCGGCAGCGCCTGTTCGCCGAGGAACCCAAGCGGTCCAGGCTCTCCGGGGCGCTCGCCGATGCCCGCACCTCCTTCGCCCGGGACCGGGCCAGGGTGCTGCATTCGGCAGCGCTGCGCAGGCTCGCCGGCAAGACCCAGGTCGTCGGCCCGCACGAGGGCGACGTGCCGCGCACCCGGCTCACCCACTCCCTGGAGGTCGCGCAGATCGGTCGGGGCATCGCGGAGGACCTCGGCGCCGACCCGGACCTGGTGGACACAGCCGGCATGGCGCACGACATCGGCCATCCACCATTCGGCCACAACGGTGAGACCGCGCTGGAGGAGGCCGCGACGCGCTGCGGCGGGTTCGAGGGCAACGCGCAGACGCTGCGCATCCTGACCCGGCTGGAACCCAAGGTGCTCACCGAGGACGGCGAGAGCCACGGCCTCAACCTGACCCGTGCCGGCCTGGACGCGTCCTGCAAATACCCGTGGCCGCGCAGGGCTGGCCTGCGCAAATTCGGTGTCTATGCCGACGATCTGCCGGTTTTCCGGTGGATGCGCGACGGCGCGCCGGAGGGCCGGCGGTGCATCGAGGCGCAGATCATGGACTGGTCCGACGATGTCGCCTACTCCGTGCACGACGTCGAGGACGGCGTGCTGTCGCACCGGATTTCCCTTGCGGTGCTGGCCGATCCGGCCGAGCGAGCGGTGGTCGCGGAGTTGGCCGCGAAACATTTCTCGGCCGAACCCGTGTCCGCGTTGGAAGATGCGGCGAGCACCCTGTGTCGCCTGCCTTCCGTGGCCCGGCTGGTCGACCACGACTACGCGGGCTCGCTCGCCGACCAGGTCGCGTTGAAACGGTTGACCAGCGAACTCGTCGGCCGCTTCGCCTCGGCCG
Source organism: Pseudonocardiaceae bacterium (assembly GCA_035948315.1). GTDB lineage: Bacteria > Actinomycetota > Actinomycetes > Mycobacteriales > Pseudonocardiaceae > CAJCJE01. Next base: position 35,658 of record DASZJG010000003.1, read on the forward strand.
CGGTCACCGAGACGCGTCGCGTGCACGGCGAACAACCGCTCGTCCGCTATGCCGCGGATCTCCTGGTACCCGACCAGGTCGCCGCGGAAGTCGCGCTGCTCAAGGCATTGGCACTGCGCTACGTCATGAGCGACCCACAACGCCTTGCCATGCAACGCCGACAGCGCGAACTGCTCGCCGAACTCGTGGACGCGCTGGCCGATCAGGCGCCCGACGCGCTCGATCCCGCGTTCGGGCCGGCATTCGCCGCCGCACCCGACGACTGCGCGAAGTGGCGGGTGATCATCGATCAGGTCGCGTCGCTCACGGACGGGCAGGCGCTGCGCTGGCACGAAAGCCTGCTGCACCGATTCCGCTGACAGCGAACCCCGGCGGATGGCCTGTGCGCGGTGGCACACTCGGAAACAGGACATTCCCACTTTGTAAAAGAGGTCGACATGGCCAGGGGCAGAGGTAAGGGAAAGCAGCGGAAGCAGGGCAGTCGCAGCGCGCAACGCGAGTCGGTCACGGCCGACCCGAACTATCGTGACGGTGGCGACGGACCGGACGGCGACGGCACCGCGGGGGTGCGCGAGCCACGTCGCCCGAAGCCGCTGGGCCCGATGTCGTCGGCCGGCGAGCGGCCCATGCCGCCGCCGGAATTCGCGGTGAGCCTGCCCGACCCAAGGTACTGACCGAAGGAGATCCCGCGTGCCGGCATCCGTCGTCGACCAGCGACTCGAACAGGAACATCTCGCCTTCACCCTGGCCGTGCAGCGCGCCGTCGCACCTGATCCGGGCGTGACCGCCTGCTGGTCGCCGTTCTCGGTGGCCAGCGCGCTCGGCCTGACCGCGATGGGCGCGCGCGGCGACACCAGAGCCGAACTGGTCGAGTTGCTCTCCGGCGACCTCGACGGACACGCCGCCCTGCTGGCCACGGCCGCGCGACTGCCCGCAGAGGAGGACGTGCTCCTCAGCGTGTCCAACACGCTGTGGGCCAGGGAGGACATCGCGCCCCGGCCGGAGTTCGCCGAGCAACTGGTCACCGCCTGGCCCGGCGGCGCGATCAAGGACGCACCGTTCGCGACCGACCCGGAACGATCCCGGCAGATGATCAACGCGGTCGTCGCCGCGACCACCCGCGGCCTGATCCCGCAGCTGCTCGCCCCCGGCGACATCACCGTCGACACGATCGCCACGCTGGTCAACGCGCTGTACCTGAAAGTCGCCTGGCGCAACGCCTTCCCCGACCGCGGCACCGAACCGCGCCCGTTCGACGGCGCGGGCGACGTGCCGACCATGCGGCTGACCAAACAGCTCGGCTACGCGAGCGCACCCGGCTGGCAGGCCGTCTTCCTGCCGGCCCGAGGGGGAGTGGAGGGCGTCGCGCTGCTGCCCGACGGGCCGCTCACCGAGGCCGAACCCGCCCTCACGGCCGGGCACCTCGGCGAGCTGCTCGCCGCCCGCGCGTTCCGCCAGGTCGAGCTGTACCTGCCGAAGTTCCGGGTGCGCGAGAAGGCCGACCTCACCGGCGCCCTCGCGGACCTCGGGGTGCGCACCCTGTTCAGCCGGGCCGCCGACCTGAGCGGGATCAGCGACGAACCGATCGTGGTCAGCAAGGTCGTGCACGAGGCCGTGCTCACCATCGACGAGCAGGGCCTGGAGGGTGCGGCCGCGACCGCGGTGGTCATGCGCGCGATGGCCATGGCCGTCCGGCCCGAGCAGCCCGTCGTGGTCCGGGTCGACCGGCCGTTCCTGTTCCTGGTCCGGCACGTGGCCAGCGGCGCGGTGTACTTCCTGGCTAGGGTTGTTCGACCCGCGTGAGCTTGTCCGGGTTCACCACGTCGTAGAGGGCGGACAACCGTCCATCGTGGATGGTCACGCCGAGCACCCTGCGGTCGAACGGCGGATGCTCGGCGTCGCCCGCGAAGGCCGGGAAGTACATCCCCAGCTCGCCGTTGACCAGCACGAACCGCATGTCGGCGAAGCTCTCCCGGCCGTAGCGCGTCTGTAGTCCCAGGATGAACCTGGCCACCTTGTCCGCGCCCGTGATGATGTTGAACGCGGTCTTCGCCTTGCCGTCGCTGTCGCCGAGGAGGACCGCGTCCGGATGCAGCAGTTCCACCACGGCGTGCACGTCCCCGGTGGCCATCGCCGCCAGGAACCGGCCGAGTACCTCCTGCTGGTCGGCCAGGGCGGGCCGAGCGGGCGGGTCGGCATCCGCGACCGCGCGCCGCGCCCGGGTCGCGTGCTGCCGCGCCGCCTCCACCGACGACCCGATCAACTCCGCGATCTCGCCGAAGGGCAGGCCGAACGCGTCGTGCAGCACGAACGCCACCCGCTGCTGCGGGGTGAGCCGATCCAGCACCATCAGCGCGGCCATCCGCACGCCGTCCTCGCGCACCACCACGTCCAGCGGATTCTCCCCGCCCAGGTCAGTGACCAGCGGTTCCGGCAGCCACGGCCCCACGTACCGCTCCCGCCGAGCGGTGGCCGACCGCAGCTTGTCCAGGCAGATCCGGCCGACCACCCTGGTCAGCCAGGCGCGCAGGTCGAGAATCTCGACGCGAGCGGCCTCGGTCAGGCCGGCCAGCCGCAGCCACGACTCCTGCACCGCGTCCTCCGCGTCCGCGATGCTGCCGGTCAGCCGGTAGCCGACCCCGAGCAGGTACGAGCGGTGCGTGGTGAACTCGGTGGCCAAGACGTCAGCGCTGGACATGAGCCAGATCATCCCTCAGCGCAAGGCGGCCCGGCGAACTCCGTCGGGCCGGACAACTAGACTGGTGCATTGTGGCAGGCCGTATCCGGGACAGTGACATCGCGCTCGTGCGTGAACGAAGCCGGATCGACGACGTGGTCGGCGAATACGTGTCGCTGCGTCGCGCCGGCGGTGGCGCGCTGAAGGGCCTGTGCCCCTTCCACGACGAGAAGTCCCCCTCGTTCAACGTGCGCCCCTCGCACGGCACGTTCCACTGCTTCGGCTGCGGCGAGGGCGGCGACGTCATCGCGTTCCTGATGAAGATCGAGCACATCGGCTTCGTCGAATCGGTCGAGCGTCTCGCCGACAAGATCGGCCTCCAGCTCGTCTACGAGGGCGGCAAGCCAGGCGCGGCCCGCGACCGCGGCACCCGCACCAGGATGATCGAGGCGCACCGCGCCGCCGCCGCGTTCTACGCCGAACAGATCGAGACGCCCGAAGCGGAGAAGGCCCGCGAATACCTCGCCGAACGCGGCTTCGACCGGGCGATGTGGCAGAAGTTCGGCTGCGGCTTCGCGCCGGCAGGCTGGGACAAACTCACCAAGCATCTGCTCAACCGCGGGTTCGAACTCGACGAGCTGTACAAGGCGCAGCTGAGCAAGGAAGGCCGGCAGGGCGCGATCGACCGGTTCCACCGGCGGCTGGTGTGGCCGCTGCGCGACCTCGGCGGCGAGATCGTCGGCTTCGGCGCGCGGCGCATCTTCGACGACGACAACAGCCCGGCCAAGTACCTCAACACGGCGGAAAGCCCGATCTACAAGAAGTCCCAGGTGCTGTTCGGCATCGACCTGGCGAAGCGGGAGATCGCCAAACGGCGCCAGGCCGTCGTCGTCGAGGGCTACACCGACGTGATGGCCATGCAGGCGGCCGGTGTGCCGACCGCGGTCGCGTCCTGCGGCACCGCGTTCGGCGACGACCACATGACCGTGCTGCGCAGGCTGATGATCGACGACGAGGTGTCCTGGGGCGAGGTCATCTTCACCTTCGACGGCGACGCCGCCGGTCAGAAGGCCGCGCTCAAGGCGTTCGAGGGCGACCAGCAGTTCGTCGCGCAGACCTACATCGCGATCGCGCCGGACGGCATGGACCCGTGCGAACTGCGCCAGGCCAAAGGCGACGCGGCAGTGCGCGACCTGGTGGCCCGGCGCAAACCGCTGATCGAGTTCGCCGTCCGCAGCCAGCTCGCCGAGTACGACCTCGACTCCATCGACGGCCAGATCGCCGCGCTGCAGAAAACCGTCCCGCTGGTCGCGCGCATCAAGGACCGCGCGAAGCGGGACGCGTACGCGGCCAAGCTCGCCTGGTGGGTCGGCTGGGCCGACGAGTCCATGGTCGTCCGCAGGGTCCGGGAGAGCGCGGGCGGCCCGGCCACCGAAGCCACCCCGACCAGGGGCAAGCCGAGGCGCCCCGACCCGAACCAGGGCGCGCTGGTCGCCGAACCGCAGGGCCCGCCCCGCCCCGATCCGCGCGACGTACGCACCCGCAGCCAGCGGGAGGTGCTCAAGCTCGCGCTCCAGGCCCCCGCCCTCGCCGGCCCGGTCTACGACTCGCTGTCCGAGGAGACGTTCACCGTCCCCGCCTACGCCCGGCTGCACTGCGCGATCCTCGCCGCGGGCGGCACCGGAACCGGCCTGTCCGGCGCCGCGCTGGTCGACGCGGTCAGCCAGCACTGTCCGGAAGGGACGATCCGCTCGCTGCTCTCCGAACTGGCCGTGGAACGTATCCCGACCAGGGGCGAACTCGAGGTCGGCTACGTCTCCTCGATGCTGGCCAAACTCCAGTGTGAGCAGGTCGCGCGGCAGATCGCGGAGATCAAGTCGCGGCTGCAGCGGATGAACCCGATCTCGGACGCCGAGGAGTACCGCTCCGCGTTCGGCGACCTCGTCGCGTTCGAGGAATACCACCGTGGCCTGGTCAAACAGGCCGCCGGAGCATTCGAATGAGCACATCGGACGAAGAATTCGACGCCCGTCCCCGCCGATTCGGCACCGGCTGGCGGCACCGCGTCGCCAGCAGGCTCACCGGCCGTGACCTGGTGCCCGAGGGCTTCGCTGGCAGGTTGGTCGACGACGAACACCTGCTCGGCGCCGCGGAACTCGCGGACGGAACGTTCCTGGTCGCCACCTCGCTCGGCCTGTGGCTCCCCGACGAGGACGGCCCGCGCCGCGTGTACTGGCACCTGGTCAGCAAGGCCGTCTGGGCGCAGAAGCCCGGCCGGGTGCTGACCGTGACCGAGGCCGAGGAGACCGGCACGGTCAGCGGCGCAGTCCTGCTCACCGATCGCCCGGCGCGCCGGTTCACCCTGGCCACCCGCGGCGCGCTGCCCGAGGTGGTGAACGCGCGGGTCACCGCGTCGGTCAAGTCCGCGCACCACCGCGACCTGCCCGGCGGGGGAGCGTGGTTCGTGCAGCGCAAGGTCTCCGGCGCGGACGGCATCGTGCTCCAGGTGCGCCCCGATCCCGGTACCGACCCGACCGCGGTCGAGTCGGTCACCGCCCAGATAGCCGACAAAATCCGCGAACTACACGAATCGCGCTGACGTCCCTTGATGTGCCCTCTGGCGGCCGATCCTCGAACCTAATAAAGTACGTACGTACGGTTTTTTTATGGTCGAGTCGAGGAGACGTCATGTGGGACCCCAACAAGTACCTCGCGTTCGCCGATCACCGTGGTCGCCCCTTCCATGACCTGGTCAACCGAATCGGCGCGGAGCAGCCGCGACGCGTCGTCGACCTCGGCTGCGGCCCCGGCAACCTCACCGAAACCCTCAGCGTCCGCTGGCCCGACGCCACCATCGAGGCCCTCGACTCGTCCCCCGACATGGTCGAAGCCGCCCGCGCCCGCGGTATCGACGCCCACGTCGCCGACGTCAACGAATGGCACCCCGAGCAGGACACCGACGTCGTCGTCACCAACGCGGTCCTGCAATGGGTTCCCGGCCACCCCGACCTGATGCGCACCTGGGTCGGCGAACTCCCGCCCGGCGCCTGGCTCGCCGTCCAGGTGCCCGGCAACCTCGGCGCCCCCTCCCACCAGGCCATTCGCGACCTCGTCGACACGCCCCGCTGGCGCGACGTGCTCGCCGACCTGCGGCTGCGCGAAGAAGACCAGGTCCTCGACCCGCAGGGCTACGCCGACCTGCTCACCGACGCCGGCTGCGCGGTCGACGCCTGGGAAACCACCTACCTCCAGCAGCTCGCCGGCCCCGACCCGGTCCTCGAATGGGTGACCGGCACCGCCCTGCGCCCCATCCGCGCCGCCCTCGACGAGGCCGACTGGCAGACGTTCCGCGCCGAACTCGGCGCCCAGCTACGCTCCGCCTACCCCGCCAGGCCCGACGGCACCACCTGGTTCCCGTTCCGCCGAGTCTTCGTGGTCGCCCGAACAAACGCCTGAGAACCGCTCACCGTGCGGGCGAGTCGGCGCCGGGCCGCTGGCCCAACTTCGCCCGCACCACCCCGGCCGCACCCTGCACCATCGGATGGTCGACCAGCGCGCGATAAGCCCGCACCAACTGGTCGTAGCGCTCCCGTCCGGCGCGGGTACCCAGCACATAACCCACGGCGACACCCAGGACGAAGGTCTTCATCGCGGTCTCCTTCCGTGACGGTCAGGGCTCCTGTGCGGCCCATCCTCCTCCACGGAGTAGCCACGTGCCGGGGGGTGAAAAACAGCTGTCGGGCATGCGCTAGACTTTCTTCCTGTCCGGCCCGGTCGGATGTACAACTGAACGATCCTCCATAGCTCAATTGGCAGAGCATGCGACTGTTAATCGCAGGGTTGTTGGTTCGAGTCCAACTGGAGGAGCAAAACCCCAGCTCAGAGCCCGTGCCGGTGATCACCGACGCGGGCTTTGCCGATTTATTGCCGATTTACCGGTCCCCCGATCGTGCGATCCAATGCCCGCGCACGATCCCGGGTGACCGGCCCCGGCCGAACTACACGTCCTGCGTCATCGACGGGTTCGCATGCCCGAGGATATCCGCGACCTGCCGGGCGGTCAGGCCGGCGTCGTCGAGCAGGGTGGCGACCGTCTTGCGGAATGTATGGAACGTCACCCACTCGTAGCCCGCGCGCTAGCGGAACGGTAGCCAGTACCGATTGTTGAGGTCCGACGCGTTCAGGTAGCCGCCCTCCGTGTTGCGGAAGATCGGCCCGTCCTCGTCGGCCGGCGTGATGCCGAGCCGGGTCCACCGCTCGATCAACATGTGCACGCACCACTGGGGGCGCCAGCGCCTCGCCGAGACGCTCCCCGGTGGCCAGGAAGTACCGGATCAAGTCCGGCAGGTCCCGACGTCGAGCCCCCTCGTACCCAATGCGGACGACCTCGCCAAGGATTGAACCAGCGGGGGAGTGGTCAGCCGTTCAGCGGTAAGCACCCGGCCGGTTCAGCGCCGTACCCATCCCTGAGCCACGTCGCTCAGGTTCCACCACGAGACGTACCGGTCGTCCTGCGATGTCAGCTCCCAGCCGGATGAGAGCCTGTCGAAGAAGTCATCGTTACCGGTCTTGCCGCCCTTGGGTTCACCGATGTAGATCATGCGGGTGCCACCCGCTTTCGTGAAGTCGGCAAGGGTTTCGGACGCCATCGTGTTCCCCCAGCCAGGGGGCCAGCAGAGGAACAGGACGCGGTCAGCGAGACCATCCGATCGAGAAGCGAAATCGTCCATCGTGCCCACCGGGAACCAGATG
>DASZJG010000004.1:0-32365 GCA_035948315.1 Pseudonocardiaceae bacterium
GCCTCGAACGCCCGCTGCACGCCGGACACCGCGAACATCGTCGGCTCGGTCACCAGCAGCGCGCGGTCCGCGGCCACCAGCGCCGACCGGGTCAGCTGGCCCAGCGACGGCGGGCAGTCCAGCAGGACGAGCTGATAGGGCGTTTCGTCCTCTTCAAGCAGTTTGTCCAACTGTTCGAGGGCCTTGCTCAGTTTCACGAGTCTGCGCGCACCCGGCTCCGGATGGTTCAGCGCTTCGACGTCCTCCGAGCCGACGAGCACGTCCAGCCCCTCGCCCCACGGGCTCGGCGTGATCGCCTTGCGCACGTTGGCCAGGGTCGGCTCGTTCAGGACATCGACCAGGGTCGCCTCGGTCTCGGCCGGATCGAGTGTCGCCGTGGCATTGCACTGCGGATCGAGATCGACCACCAGCGTGCGCACTCCCCGGCGCAGGGCCGCCGAAGCGAGTCCGAGCACCACCGTCGTCTTACCCACGCCACCCTTGAGGCTCAGCACCGCGACCGTATGCACGAGGCGAAGCCTAGCCACGTCTGTGTTGATCGCCGATAGGCCAGGGCGGTCCAATGCCGATCAATTTGTCCCGCCGCCCCGGATGACCAGGCCGAGCCCGCATTGGACCACCCGAACACCCCCTGGCCGACCCGGGTCGGCACACCACCCCTGGCCGGCCCATAGACTCCCGCCATGCGACCGGACGCGGTGCACCGCGTGTTGGAAACCGAGGTGGCCGCCGCGCGGGCCCGCAGGGGCGGGGCAGCACCCCGGGTGCTCGACGTCGGCGGCGGCAGTGGCGGCTGGGCCGTGCCGTTGGCGGCGGAAGGCTGCCAGGTGACCGTGATCGAACCCAGCCCGAACGCCCTCGCCACCCTGCACCGCCGCGCGGCGGACGCGGGCGTGTCGGACCTGATCACCGCGATCCAGGGCGACGTCGACGCGCTCGACCGACTCGTCCCGGACGCCGAGGCGGACCTCGTGCTCGGCCACGGCCTGCTGGAGATCGTCGACGACGTCGCAGCGGCCGTCGCCGCGCTCACCAAGGCGGCCGCGCCTGGCGGCGCACTGTCCATCGTGGTGGCCAACCGCTACGCGGCCGTCCTCCGCAGGGCTCTCGCCGGCCGCCCGGCCGAAGCGCTGCGCCTGCTCCAGGACCCGTCCGGCCGACTGGTCGGCTCGGATGAGTCGATCCTGCGCCGCTTCGACATCGACGGCCTCGCGGATGTGCTCGCGCACGCGGGCCTCACGGTCGAGGTGCTGCACGGCCACGGCCTGGTGTCCGACGTGCTACCCGGCTCGGTGATCGAGGCCAACCCCGGCACCGCCGACGCGCTGGCCGAACTCGAACTCGCCGCCTGCGACCGATCCCCGCTCCGCGACGTCGCAGCCCGCCTGCACGCACTGGCCCGCCGCCCGGCCTGACACGCCAACCCGGACCCGCGAAACTGTCGGCCGCGCCGATTAGACTCGTGCACGTCGAACCTGTGTTCGAGGCGGGAGGGTTGGCCCGATGGGGCGCAGCGGTGAGTTGCCGCGTGAGCTGGTCGACCGCTATCTCGCCAAGGACGGGGTCTGGCCGGATGACACCGGCTGTTCCATCCTGCACGTGGACATGGACGCCTTCTACGCGTCGGTGGAGATTCGCGACCGGCCCGAGTTGTTCAACCGGCCGGTCGTGGTCGGCGGAATCGGCACGCGTGGGGTGGTGTCCTCGGCGAATTATCTGGCGCGCACCTACGGGGTGCGCTCGGCCATGCCGACCGCGCGGGCGCGGCGGCTGTGCCCGCAGGCGGTGTATCTTCCCCCGAATTTCACCGCCTATCACGAGGTTTCGACCGGGGTGATGGGTATCTTCCGGGAAATCTCGCCGCTGGTTGAACCGCTGAGCCTGGACGAGGCATTCGTGGACGTGGCAGGCGCATTGCGGCGGCTGAAGGTGACACCCGCCGCGATCGGGCAGCGGATTCGGGAACGCGTGCTGGCCGAACACCGGATCAACTGTTCGGTCGGGGTCGGGTCGACGAAATTCATCGCGAAACTGGCCTCGGGCATGGCGAAACCGAACGGAATGCTGGTCGTGCCGGCCGAGGAGATGCTGGCCTTCCTGCATCCGCTGCCGGTCTCCGCGCTGTGGGGCGTCGGGCAGCGCACGGCCGAGCAACTGGAGCGGGTCGGGCTGCGCCGGGTCGCGGACATCGCCGAACTGCCGTTGGCGCGGCTACGCCGGGTGGTGGGCAACGCGGTCGCCGAGCACCTGCATGCGCTCGCGCACGGTCACGACTCGCGTGCCGTGGTCGCCGAGTCGGTGGACAAGTCGATCGGCGCCGAGGAGACCTTCGACGTCGACCACCACGATCGGGACCTACTGAAACGGGAACTGCTGCGGCTCGCCGAGCGCACCGCCGCCTCCCTGCGCGGCAAGGGATTGCGGACCAGGACCGTGTCCATCAAGGTGCGGTTCGACGATTTCAGCACCATCACCCGGTCCCGCACGCTACCGGTGGCCACCGACGTGACCATGGAGATCTACGCGACGGCCGCGCAGTTGCTCGACGAGCAGGTGCCGCCGGGCGCGGTGCGGCTGATCGGAGTGCGCGCCGAGGGGCTGCTGCTCGCCTCGGAAACCGGCGAGCAGCTGACCCTGGACGCGCCCGAGCGCGGCTGGCGCGACGCGGACCTCGCGGCCGACGCGGCCCGGTCCCGCTTCGGCCGGGCGGCGGTCGGACCGGCCAGTCTGCTGCGTGCGAAACCTCGCTCGGCCGACCCTCGGTAAACCGCTTTTCCTTGCCTTATCTCGGATTCATTTCAGTTGGTCTTTGTTGATCTATTGTTGCTCAGCCGTCCAGCGCGAAGCTCTGCGCGGGCCGCCCGGTCGAGGTGACCTCGACGGACAGGATCGCGCCGGAGGTTTCCGGCGGATTGTTCAGGCCGACGCGTGCGGTCGTCACGAACAGCCTTCCGCCGCCCGGGATCAGACATACCGAGGTCGGCTGCTCGGCGGGGACGGGGACGTGCGCGGCGAGGTTGCCATTGGGCGCGTATTTGCGAATGGCGCTACCGCCCCACAACGCGACCCAGAGGAATCCTTCTTCGTCGACCGCCATTCCGTCGGGTGCGCCTTCTTCGGCGGGAATTCGCACGAAGATTTCCGGCTCGCCGAGTTCGCCGGTCGCCGGGTCGACGGCGGCGTGGAATATCTTTCCGGTCGGGGTATCCGCGAAATAAATGCTTGTACCGTTCAAGTCGAAAGCTGGGCCATTGGCGATGGTCAGGCCGTCGAGCACCTTTCGCACCGTGCCGTCGGCATCGGTGCGGTACAACGAGCCCGCGCCCTCGGTGCCGTCGTAGGCCATGCTGCCTGCCCAGAACCGGCCTGCCGGGTCGCACACCGCGTCATTCATCCGGGTTTCCACCGAACCGCCGTCCTCCGGCCGGTCCAGCCATTCCAGTTCACCGCCGGCCCGCAGTAATGCGATACCGGTGCCCGCTGCCACGATCCAGTCGCCGGGCGCGTCCCGCAGTGGGGCGACCGCGCCGAGCGGCACCGGCAAATCCGCGAGCAATTGCGGACTGCCCGGCTCCGTTCCGGATACCTCGAACAGCCGACCGCTGAGGATGTCCACGAAAACGAGTCGATCGGCTACCCAGCGGGCACCCTCGGCGAGGTCGTATCCGCCTGCTGTCCATAGCGAGACCGGGGCGGTTGGTTGGCTCATGGGGTGGGTTCCTTCCGAATCCGTTGCTACCTGCGACCCCTCACCTGCGGAGGGTCGAGGCGCCCGCAAAGGCTGTTCGGCAAATCTAGCCGGGGTGACAAACTCGCGCGCATGTCTCCACCGAACTCAGTCGTACCGGCCAAACGCAGCGGCGACGGGCAAATCCCGGTCGAGGATATGCGCGCGTAGTAGTTGCTTGATCAACCGGGACTTCTTGTTGGCGGACAAGGAAGTTCCGCACCGGAACTGCTGGTCGGCGGCCTGCCGCTGCGCCATTCGGCGGTGATCGGCACCGGTTTATCCGACCAGCGGAAGTTTTGGTCTATCCAGGCCGGCTACACGTCGACTTTACCTTGGCGGTCGGGGTCAACGTCCAACCTGGACGATCCGTTTGGCTCGGCAGCGGCGCTGGCGCGCTAGTGGTAATGCCCGGGTTTGCATAATGGAGCGGTATCGTTGAGAATATTGCAAACATAAGGGGCCTGCCGGAACTGGTTCGCCTTTTTACGTGTCACGGCGGGTGGCACGACTCCCTGCGAGGAAGTGAGAAACCGATGGCACGCAAGGTGCTCGTACGACTCGTCGATGACCTGGACGGCTCACCGAGCGCGGATGTGGCACCTGTCACGTTCGCCCTCGACGGCGTCACCTACCAGATCGACCTCAATCAGCGGAACGCGAGCAAGCTCCGCGACAGCCTCGCGGCATTCGTTGCCAGCGCGCGGCGGACGAGCGGGCGGGCCAAGCGCGGCACCGCGATCAGGACGGGCAGCGGCACGGGCACCAACGACGTTTCGGCAATTCGGGAATGGGCAAAGGAACAGGGCTTCCCGGTTTCCGCCCGCGGCCGGATTCCCGCCAACATCCTCGCCGCCTACAACTCGGCCGACGGCGCCGAGACCACCGCAACGCCCAAGCGTGCGCCGCGGGCGAAGACCGCCGCCGCTGCCAAGCCGGCGCCGACCGCGACCGCGCCGGCCCGGCGGGGCCGTCCGGCGGGCAAGCCGGCTGCCGCCAAGTCCGCGCCGAAGACCACCAAGTCCGCACCGGCCAGGGCCGCGAAGCCGGCCGCCGCGGCGAAGTCCACCGCCGGCAAGGCGAGCGCCACCAGGGCGACCGGGCGGACCACTCGCGCCGCTGCCACCACTGCCGCGAAGTCCACGGCCGCGAAGTCCACCACCGCCAAGGCGGCCCCTACCAAGGCGAGCACCGCCAAGGCGAGCACCGCGAAGGCCAGCAAGCCGGCGGCGGCGAAGACGACCCGGGCGGCCAAGGCGAGCACTCCGGCGCCGCGTCGCGCGGTGGCCCGGAAGGCGAAGGGCTGACCGGGCGTCAAGGTGAGACCCGGGCGTCAAGGTGAGACCCGGGCGTCAGGGTGAGGCGGTGTAGGAGTCGTGAAGCTCAAGCTCGATCTCCACGACATCTACAACGCCAGGGGTGAGATCGATCGCGCGCTGCGCGCGGTCATCGACGAGGCGATCGCCAAGAAGGCGAGTGTGGTCGAAATCATTCCTGGCAAGGGGTCGGGCCAACTGAAGAAGCACGTGCTGCGCTTTCTGGACCGGCCGGACATCAAGCAGCTCTACCACCGGGTCGAGAAGGATTCGAAGAACTTCGGTCGAGTCTTCGTCCATTTCCGCTGGAAATAGCGTCACTTCCGCTGACAGTGAACACCGGTGGGCGGGGCGGTGAGCCGAGCAGGCCGGTTCACCGCCGCCCGGGGTAGCGCAGGCGAGCCGCCCGGGGTAGCGCAGGCGACCGGACGGGGTAGTGGCTGCCAACCACGGGCCCAGTGCGACCAGGGCCGATCACTACTTTTGGTTACAGTTTGGTCACGCTCTGGTATACGGATTGGTGAACAGGCCCGTCCGAGGGGCGATCGAATAGCCCGAGCGAATGATCGTCGTCCCAATCGGTGTCCAGGATCGGGCATCGGCTAGTCGCCAGGCCATCCGGATCGTATCCTTGAGGTGACGACCCCGAGGCGGGGCGCCCGCCGGTAGCGCGGCAATCGCGAGCACCGGCGCCCACGAAGCTGTGCCGGAGGAGGACCCAATGCCACTCTCCGAGCACGAGCAGAACCTGCTCGATCAGATCGAGCGCGCGCTCTACGCCGAGGACCCGAAATTCGCCTCAACCGTTCGCGGTGCGCGCCTGCGCCCGTCCCGGCGTCGGCGGATTCAGGGCATCTCCCTGTTCGTACTGGGTGTCGCGTTGCTCGTGTGCGGGATGCTCGTGCCACTGAAGGTGTTCGACATCCCTGTGGTGAGCGTTGTCGGATTCCTGATGATGTTCTTGGGAGCTGTGCTGACCCTCGCCTCGCTGCGGCAGGGGAACGCCACCTCGGACAAGGGCACTGACGAGCGTGGCGCTGCCACGCAGAACCGCAACGGCTTCACCCAACGCATGGAGGAGCGCTTCCGCAAGCGCTTCGAAGGTGAGTAAAGAACAAGCCAAATCCCCCCGATATCGCAATCTGCTCCAGATTCACCCCGAGCACGCGTCGAGCCCCGCCTCAACCAGGCGGGGCCGTGCGTGTTTTCAGGGGGTTGTTCAGGGCTTGCGCGGCTTGAGTACCGAGCGGGGGAGCAGGCGGGCGCGCAGCGCGAGCGGGGCGTTGCGGCGCAGGCTGCGCCGGACCCCGGCGAAGGCGCTGGCGATGGCCGGATCGCCCGATGTGGCCGGATCCGAGCCGTACCAGGACTTTTCCACCGCGCCAACCAGCGTGTGCAGGCTCTCCGCGCCCTCCGCGTCGAGGTCGTGCGCCTTGACCAGCCGGGTCGCGGCGAGCCGGACCGTGTCGCTGCCGGGCACCGAGGTGCCCCGGTCCCAGGATTCGGCGAGCAGTTCCGACCAGGCCGCGCCCGCCGCGTTCGAGCCGAGGTGCGCGATGGTGTGCAACCGCGCGCGACGCCGGATCTCCCTGATCAACGCGGGTGCGGCCGCGAGGCCGAGCACGATCACCAGCACCATCAGCCACCAGGACACGAACGCCGCCGCGATCACCGCGGCCAGTGACCACCCCGCGATCGCGACCCAGGTCAGGACCTGACGCCTGCGCGGCGCGGTCGTGCGGTCCGTTCTGCGGGACAGGATCGTGCCGAGCAGGGCGAGCAGGACCAGCACGCCGAGCAGGACCAGCTGCCAGGTCGGGAACGAGCTGCCGGCCTGTGCGGTCGCCGGGGAGCCGAGCTGGACGGTGGGCTGGTTGGCCTGCGGCTTGTTCGAGTTGGCCGGATTGACCGCGCCGCCGTGCGCGGGCTTGTCGTTGTTGGAGTTGGAGTTTCCGCCGGGGCTGTTGTTGCCGCCCAGGTACGCCGGAATTTGCGACCGGCCGTCGCTAAGTGGCGTCGGGTCGAAGGTGATCCAGCCATAGTCGGGGAAGAACACCTCGTCCCAGGCGTGCGCGTCCTGCGCGGTGATCACCCGGTGGTCACCGGAGACGTAGCCGTCGGTGAAGCCGATGTCCACCCGGACCGGGATGCCGATCGCGCGCAGCATCACCGCCATGCTCGACGCGTACTGCTCGCAGTAGCCGGTCTTGCCGTTGAACAGGAAGTCGACCAGGGCGTCGCTGGTCTGCGCCGGCGCGGTCGAGGTGCTGTAGCTGAAGCCGTTGGCCGGGTCGTGGAAGAAGTTGTAGATCGCCTGCGCCCTGTCGAACTCGTCGTCGTACCCGCTGGTCAGCTGATTGGCGAGGTTGACGACGCGCTGGTTGACGCCGGTGATCTTGAGGTACTTCGGGTCGATCTCGCTGTAGTCCGTGCCCGCGCTGCGCAACTGCGCCGCGGTCGGCTGCTCCAGCATGGCCGACTCGGTGTAGGCAGGCGGATGCTGGGCCTGCTGGCTGTACACCACGCCGGACGCGGAGTCGTAGTGGTAGGAGGGCGCGACGTTGCGCAGCTTGGCCGGTACGCCGAACACCGGCAGCCAGAAGTCCTCCCAGTTCACCGGGGTGATCTTGATGCTGGTGGTGGAGTTGTCCGCGGCCTCGCCCGGCGCCATCGGCAACTGGGCCTGGTCGGCGCCGACCCCGGCCGGCATCGGCGACTCCGGCTGCCAGCCGGTGTTCGGCACGAAGTCGCTCAGCGTCACCGAGCTGAGGTAGGGCGGATTGTTGGGCAGCCCGTACACGTCGAACAGTTCGGTGGTGCCCTTCTGGTTGAGCATGCCGCGCAACGTGGTGAACGGCTTGATGCCCAGGTAGCCGGTGCCGCTGCCGCCGCCGTCCGCACCGGGCAGCCTGCCGACCGTGCCGATGATGGTGAACGTCGACCCGACGATCAGGGCGAGCACGGCGGCGACCGCGGTGACCCCGATCGCGGCCGGCGCGATCCCGGTGGACGCCGCGGCGGGCAGACCGAGTTTGCCGCGCCACGCCTGGTGTCGCGCGACCCCGTCGACCGCGAGCAGCAGGGTGAAACCGGCCGCGCCGAGCACGAAGCTGAACCACGGCAGCATCTCGTCGTCCAGTGACGCGGGCACCGCGTACACACACAACAGCACCAGACCGGCCGCTGCCGGCACGCTTGCCCCGGTGACCAGGCCGTCGACGACCAGCGCGACCAGACCCATGGACAGCACGACCAGGGCCAGGATCGGCGCGTCGGACTGGACCGGGGGCACGCCGGTCTGCACCTCGGCGACGGACTGGCCGAGCACCGTGCCCAGATCGTGCAGGGCCGACGGGCCGGGCAGCACACCGATCAGCGCGGACTGGGTGAACAGCGTGACGACCAGGCACAGCAGCACGAACGCCTGGCCGAGCAGCACCACGATGGCCGGTGCGCGCAGGGCGCGCAGGCCGATGCCGGTGGCGACCATGACCAGCACGGTGACGATCACGTAGGCGAACCAGGCCGCCCCGCCGATCACGCCGGACAGCGCGGTCGACGCGCACACCACCGCGACCGCACCGGCCAGCGACAGGGGCAGCACCGGCGACCTGCCGTTGCCACCGCCGTTGGCGTTGCCGTTGCGGGTGTTGGCGGTCGGCGCGGGCACGGTCATTGGATTCCCCTGGCCATCGTGCGGCCGCGTACCGAGCCGATGCGGCACAGGTCGGTCCAGATGTTGTTCATGGAGACGTCCGGGCGGGCGATGACCACGCCCCAGCCGGCATCGCGGAGCAGGCCCGCCGCCTCGGCCGGGTCGTACGGGCGGTCCTCGCTGGACCAGCGGTTCACGTCCAGCAGCACGGCCAGGCTGCGCGGGCGGCGGATGCGGCTCCTGGCCAGTTCGGCCGCGCCGGTCGCGTCGAGCGCGCCGAAGATCGCGATGAGTTCGAAGCCCTCGCCCGGGTCGGTGCCGGCGGAGAAGTCGCGGCGCTGGCTGACCTGCAACGAGGCCAGGCCGTCCAGCACGACGTCGTCGCTGTGCCCGGTGTCGCTGTGCTCGCCCGCGACCGTCACCGCGTCCTCGGTGACCAGCCGCACCTGGTGGCCGACGTGGTGCAGGTGTAGGCACACGCTGGCGCACAACGAGATCGCCCACTCCAGGCTGCTGGTCGGTCCGGTGCCCCGGTGCGCGGGGCCGCGCCGGTCGAGCAGCACGGTGATGCCGCCCCGCCACGGCCGTTCCTCGACCCGGACCATCAGTTCGTCGCGGCGCGCGGTGGAGCGCCAGTGCACCCGGCGCAGGTCATCGCCCTGCCGGTACTGGCGCACGATCGCGTCGTCCTCGCCCTGGCCGGAGCGCAGCCGGATGGAGCCGTCGTCGCCCGCGCCCTGGCCGGAACCGCCGGGCAGGCCGGTCAGCCGCATCACCCTGGGGATGACCACGACCCGGCTCCGCGCGGCCAGTTCGCGTTCGAACTCGGCCAGCCCGAACGGGTCGGTGATCCGGCCGCGCAGCGGGCCGACGTTGTGGACGCCGCGCATGGTCGGCCGCAACTGGTAGCCCAACCGCACGGTGTTGCGCCTGCGCAGCCGTTCCACCACGAATCGCGGACGGCCGCCGAGCGTGTAGGGCACGCCGTCCTCAAGCAGCAGTCCGCCGGACGGGATCCGGCCGGTGGCGTTGATCTCCAGCACCACCTCGGTCTGCTCGCCGGCCGGCACCCTGGGCGTCACCACCGTCCGGCGCGCGGAAAGGCCGACCCGGGATGTCGCCGCGAGCGCCGCGCCGAGCAGCGGTAACGCGATCACGAACACGGCGACGCGCAGCAGGTCGCGTTCGTTGAGCACGGCCGAACACAGCGCGGCCGCGATGCCGGCGGCGAGCAGGCAGCGTCCCCGGGTGGTCAGACCTGCCAAGGCTCCGCGCATGACGACCCTTCCCGGTGCGGTCTCAGCGCTGGCCCGTGGCGTTGTTGGCGTGCGGCACCGGCACGGGCACCCGCTGCAACAGGCCGCGGACCAGGTCGTTCGAGGAGCGGCGGGTGGCCTGCGCCTCGGAGGAGAGCACCAGCCGGTGCGCGAGCACCGGGATGGCGATCGAGTGCACGTCGTCCGGGACCACGAAGTCGCGGCCGCTCAGCGCGGCCTGCGCCCGCGCGGCGCGGACCAGGTGCAGGGTCGAGCGGGGCGACGCGCCAAGGCGCAGTTCGGGCAGCCGACGGGTGGCCGAGACCAGCTCGACCGCGTAGCGGCGGATCTCCGGCGCGAGGTGCACCCGGCGCACCGCGGCGACCAGCCCGCGCACCTGCGCGGCGTTGGACACCGGCTGCAACTGGGCGAGCGGGTCGGCGCCCGCGTGCTCGTCGACCATCGCCAGCTCGGCCTGCGGGTCCGGGTAGCCGATCGAGACCCGCGCGGTGAACCGGTCGCGCTGCGCCTCGGGTAGGGGGTAGGTGCCTTCCATCTCGATCGGGTTCTGGGTGGCGATCACCATGAACGGCGAGTCCAGCGGGTAGCCGACGCCGTCGACGGTGACGTGCCGTTCCTCCATGCACTCCAGCAGCGCGGACTGGGTCTTCGGCGACGCCCGGTTGATCTCGTCGCCGACCACGATGTTCGCGAAGATCGGACCCGGCCGGAACTCGAAGTCCATGGACTGCCGGTTGTAGATGGACACGCCGGTGATGTCGCTGGGCAGCAGGTCCGGGGTGAACTGGATGCGGCTGCCGGTGCAGTCGATGGACCGGGCGAGCGCCTTGGCCAGCGACGTCTTGCCGACGCCGGGCACGTCCTCGACCAGCAGGTGACCCTCGGCGAGCAGGGTGACCAGCGCGATGCGCACCACCTCGGGCTTGCCGACGAGTACCCGCTCGATGTTGGCGCTGATCCGCGCCGCGGTGGCGGACAGTTCGGCGAGCGCGGCGTCCAACCGCGGCTCGGCGGGCTCGTCCTGGTCCTTGCCGGGCCAGGCGCCGTCGGCGGCCGCGGCGTCGTTGTGACCCTGTCCCCGGTCGGCGGCATGGTCCCAGCGCGCAGCGGGTTGGCTAGTCGAGGTCAATCGACCCTCCTGTGCGAGATCTTTCGGCTGCCGCCGGGAACCGGTGATGAAACAAGACTGCCATGAAGCCCGTCGGAAGATGGGCCACCGTAGTACCCCACTTTGCACCACCGGCCGCCCGCTGCGCCGCCCACCGGTCGAAATCTGACTCCTCGGACCTGCCGTAGAGCCCCTCAGGGCTGACTCGCGCGGGGTAACGCGGCCGGGTGACGCTGGCGCCCCCACCGCGTCCCCCACCGATCCCCACGTTCGCTACCTGCGCAAACATCACTCGGTGAGGCGAAAAGTGGGTCGTTCTGCCGTTGACTGTGGTGAAAAGTGGGGTACTGTGGCCGCAAGTGGGGCAGACGGGGCCCTATGGCCGGTTCCCTGGAACCGGTGGGGAGGTGGGAGCCGATGTTTCTCGGCACGCACACCCCCAAACTCGACGACAAGGGGCGGCTCACGCTGCCGGCGAAGTTCCGGGACGCGCTTGCGGGCGGTCTGATGGTCACCAAGGGCCAGGACCACTGTCTGTACGTGTTTCCCAGGGCTGAGTTCGAGCAGATGGCCCGCAAGGTGGCGGAGGCTCCGTTCACGAACGAAGCGGTCCGTGCCTACCAGCGTTACCTGTTCGCCGGCACCGACGAACAGCGGCCCGACAGCCAGGGACGTATCTCCATCGCGACGGAGCTGCGTCGCTACGCCGGTCTGGCCAAGGAATGCGTGGTGATCGGCGCGATCACGAGGCTGGAGATCTGGGATTCCCAGTCGTGGCAGCGCTACCTCGACGAACACGAGGACAGCTACGCGCAGGCACAGGAGGAGGTACTACCCGGCGTCTTCTGACGAGGACGATCGGCCAACCGGATGCCGTCAGGCCTCGGTCCGCTCGACTATCGGCCCTGGCACACCTTCCCCGGTGCCAGGTTCGACGGGCGGGCGGGGACCTGACGGCATCCGATGTCGATCAACGGCTTTTGCTCCGCCGCGGGGGCGGTGCGGGAGCTTCGAGTCTGAACACGGACGGGGGTGGCACGGCATGGTCGACGCATCGAAACAACCTGGCGACCGGCATCTGCCTGTGCTGCTCGACCGGGTACTCGCCCTGTTGGCGCCCGCTCTACAGGCGGATGACGCCGTACTCGTCGACTGCACGCTCGGCCTCGGTGGCCACGCGGACGCACTGCTCTCCGCCCATCCGAACCTCACCCTGATCGGCCTTGACCGCGACACGCGCGCGCTGGCGCTGGCTGGCGAGCGACTCGCCCGGCACGGCGACCGGGTGCACCTGGTACACGCCGTCTACGACCAACTGCCAGATGCCATCGCCGACCTCGGCTTCGCGTCCGTGCAGGGCGTCCTGTTCGACCTCGGGGTGTCCTCGATGCAGTTGGACGAGGCCGACCGGGGCTTCGCCTACGCCCGGGACGCGCCGCTGGACATGCGGATGGACCAGGAGACCGGCCGGACCGCCGCGGATGTACTCAACACTTACCCGGCCGCCGACCTGACCCGGATCCTGCGCGACTACGGCGAGGAGCGTTTCGCCGCCAAGATCGCCGCGGCGGTGGTGCGGGAACGCGAGCGGGCGCCGTTCGAGACCAGCGCGCGGCTGGTCGAACTGCTCTACGCGGCCGTGCCGGCGGCGACCCGGCGCACCGGCGGGCATCCGGCGAAGCGGACCTTCCAGGCGTTGCGGATCGAGGTCAACGCCGAACTCGACGTGCTGCGCGCGGCGATTCCCGCCGCGCTGCGGGCGCTCGCGATCGACGGCCGGATCGTGGTCGAGTCCTACCAGTCGCTGGAGGACCGGATCGTCAAGCGGGAGTTCGCCGAGTGGGCGGCCTCGCGCACCCCGCCCGGCCTGCCCGTGGAGCTGCCCGGCCACGGGCCTCGGCTGCGGCTGCTGACCAGGGGCGCGGAACAGGCGTCCGACGAGCAGGTGGCGGACAACCCGAGGGCGGCCTCGGTGCGGCTGCGCGCGGCGCAACGGCTGGACGAGGGGGTCGCCGCATGAGTGCGCCGGCACGGACCAGGACCACGCAGACGACGAAGGCCACCCAGACGAAGGCCGCCCAAGCGAAGGCCGCCCAGGGCACGACCGCCGAGCGTGCCGATCGTGGCGTGGTCACGCACAACCGGTCGGCCGCCGCCGAGCGGGCCTACGCGCGTCGGGCTGGGCGGACGCCGGGCAGCAGGCCCAAGGGCGCGCAGGCCGGGCCGGAGCGCAAGAGCGGGTCGGCCTCGCGGGTCAGCTTCGTGGTGCTGGTGATGGGCCTGCTGGTGGTGGGCGTGGTGACCACGCTGTGGCTGTCCACCCAGTCCACAGCGGACTCGCTCAAACTGGCCCAGGCGCAGCAGGCCACCCAGAACCTGGCGGCCAAGGTACAGCTGTTGCAGCAGCAGATCGACCAGGGCGGCTCGCCCGCCCAGATCGCGAAACTGGCGCAGCAACTGGGCATGGTGCCCGCGAACAACCTGGCGCACATCGTGGTCGGGCCCAACGGCCAGGTGACCGTGGTGGGCACGCCCAGCCCGGCGACCTCGCCGGCGCCCCCACCGCCGCCGAGCTCCAGCAGCACCTCGACGGACACGCCGACCAGCACGACGTCGGCGCCGCCGAGCGGATCGACCCAATCAACGGCGGGTGGCTGATATCTGATGGTGCGCCAGGGTCCTCCGGCGCGGCCGGTACGCCGAGCGGGGCCCGGTCCCCGCCAGGGGGCCGGCAATAAGACGGCACAGCAGCGGCCCGCGCCGCCCCGGCGTCCGCGCAAGATCCTCGGCGGCAACGCCAAACCCAGGATCATGGTGGGCCGGCTGCTGCTGGTGTTCGTGCTGACCGTGGCCGGGCTGCGGCTGGTCTACATCCAGGGCATCCAGGCACCGTCGCTGTCCGCGCAGGCCGAGCAGCAGCGTTCGACGTCGATCGATACGGCGGCGCAGCGCGGCACCATCACCGACCGCAACGGGACCAAGCTCGCGTTCAGCGTCGGCTCGGACGCCATCTACTTCCAGCCGTCGCGGACCAGGAAGCAGTGGAACGCCAAGATCTCCGGCGAGACCTACGACCAGTACGTGCAGCAGATCATCGACTACCTGCCGCAGGTGCTGGGCAACGCGGTGGACAAGCAGACGCTGCAGGGCCAGCTGACCGGCAACGCCACCTTCGTCTACCTGGACAAGCTCGTGCCGCCGACGGTCGCCGAGGCGATCAACAACAAGTTCTCCTTCATCGGCATCGAAACGCGTTCCCTGCGGGAGTATCCGAACGGCACGGTCGCCTCGAACGTGATCGGCCTGGCCACCTGGCAGTCCAGCAAGAACTCGGACGGCACCGTGAGCGGCGGCTCCAAGGGCGTCATCGGGCTCGAGTCCGCCATGAACGACCAGCTGGCCGGCACGCCCGGCAAGGAGCTCGCGGACACCGAGGCCGGCAACGACAAGGTGATCATCCCAGGCACCGCGCGGGACGTGACCGCGCCGGTCAACGGCGATGACGTGCAACTGACCATCGACACCGACCTGCAGTACGAGGTGCAGCAACTGCTGGCCCAGTACGTGGCCGCCAAGGGCGCGCGGGACGGCAGCGCGGTGGTGATGGACGTCAAGACCGGGCAGGTCTACGCGCTGGCCGACGACCAGAGCTTCGACCCGAACGACACTTCGACGATCACCAACCAGAACTCCGGCAACGAGGCGGTGACCACGCCGTTCGAGCCCGGCTCGGTGAACAAGATCGTCACCATGGCCGCGGCCCTCAACGCCGGTCTGGTGACCCCGACCAGCGTGGTCGACGTGCCGTCGGTGCTGAACTACCCGTACGGCGTGACCATTCACGACGACTGGAACCACAGCGACTACAAGATGACCGTGACCGGCATCTTCGCCAAGTCCTCCAACATCGGCACCGACGAGCTGGCCCAGCAGGTCGGGCCGAACGGGTTCGACGCGATGCTGACGAAGATGGGGCTCGGCACGAAGACCGGCGTTGGCCTGCCCGGTGAGAGTTCGGGTTCGGTGCCGCCGATGAAGAGCTGGAACGGCGCGACCTTCCACAACCTGCCCTTCGGCCAGGGCCTCACCGTGACCATCCTGCAGATGGCCGACGAGTACCAGGCCATCGCCAACGGCGGGGTGCGCATCCCGCCGAGGATCATCCAGTCGGTCACCAAGCCGGACGGGACCGTACAGGTCACGCCGCAGCCGGCCGGGGTGCGGGTGGTGACGCCGCAGACGGCCAGCACCCTGCTGGGCATGATGCGCTACGTCACCCAGAGCGCGCCCTCGCCCAACGAGGGCACCGCGGTCTCGGCGGCGCTGCCCGGCTACCAGATCTCCGGCAAGACCGGCACCGCGCAGCAGGTGGTCAACGGCCAGTACAGCCACAGCGCCAACACGGTGACCTTCGTCGGCATCCTGTCCGCGGACAACCCGAGGTTCGTGGTCGCGGTCATGCTGGACCGGCCGTCGCAGGGCGGGGAGAGCGCGCAGACCGCGGCCCCGCTGTTCCACGACATCGCCTCCTACATCGTGTCGCGATACAACCTGCCGGTGTCCACCCAGCCGGTGCCGTTCGTGCCGCTGGTGGTCAGCCAGTAGCGTCGGCGTCCGCGCCGGTGGCGCATAGTTGCAGGTGAAGGAGTTGTGTCGGGGATGCGTGGAGGAGGAACGCGACCATGTCAGACGACGCGCTGCACGCGTCCGAACCGACGCAGGTAGCCTTCCGCGACGTGCCAGCCATGCCGGAAGGCAAGCAACTCGTCGCGCCTCGCCCAGCCCTTGTCGAGCCTGTCGACGTCGCCGAAGTGGCCGCGTCGATTGGTGCCTCGTTCGCCCTCCGCCCCTCCGGGGACAGCCAGGTCCACGGGATCACCCAGCGTGCCCAGCACGTTCGCGCCGGAGATCTGTTCGCCGCGCTGCCCGGCGCGAACGCGCACGGCGCCGATTTCGCGCCCGCCGCGCTGAGTGCCGGTGCCGCCGCCGTGCTGACCGACCCGGCCGGGGCCGCGCGGCCCGCGTTGCAGGCCGCGAAGGTGCCGGTGTTGGTGTTGCCGGACCCGCGCGCGGTGCTCGGCCCGCTGGCCGCCCGGATCTATGGCCGCCCGGCCGACCGGCTCGCGGTCATCGGCGTGACCGGCACCTCCGGCAAGACCACCACGACCTACCTGGTCGACGCCGGCCTGCGCGCGGCGGGCAAGACCACCGGGCTGATCGGCACCGTGCAGACCGCGATCGCGGGCGAGCGGCTGGCCAGTGCGTTCACCACGCCGGAGGCGCCCGACCTCCAGGCGCTGCTGGCCTACATGGCCGAGCAGGGCGTCACGCACGTGCCGATGGAGGTGTCCAGCCACGCGCTGACCTTCGGCCGGGTCGCGGGCGTGCGGTTCGCGGTCGGCGCGTTCACCAACCTCTCCCAGGACCACCTGGACTTCCACCACGACATGGAGGACTACTTCGCGGCCAAGGCCAAGCTGTTCGACGGCCGGGCCGACACCGAGGTGGTCTGCACCGACTCGTCGTGGGGCCTGCGCCTGGTCCGGCCGCACACGATCACGGTCAACACCTCCGGCGCGGACGCGACCTGGCGGGTCGAGGACCTGGAAGCCTTCGAGGTCGGCGGTCAGCGGTTCACGGCAGTCGGCCCGGACGGGCTGCGGGTGCCGATCGCGCTGCGCCTGCCCGGCTCGTTCAACGTGGCCAACGCCCTGCTCGCGACGGCGATCCTGGTCGCGGCCGGGATCGAACCGGACGCGATCGCGCACGGCCTGTCCACGGTGGACGTGCCCGGCCGGATGGAGCGGGTGGACGCGGGCCAGGACTTCACCGCGGTCGTCGACTACTCGCACAAGCCGGCCGCGGTCGCGCTGGCGCTGGACGCGGTGCACGCGCAGCTCGACCGCGACGGCAGCCACGGCCGGGTGCTGATGGTGCTGGGCTGCGGCGGCGACCGCGACGCGGGCAAGCGGCCGCTGATGGGCGAGGCCGCGGCCCGCCGCAGTGACCTGCTGGTGGTCGCGGACGACAACCCGCGCAGCGAGGACCCGGAGCGGATCAGGGCCGCGATGCGCGCGGGTGCGCTCGCGGTGCCGCGCGAGCAGCGTGGTGAGGTGGTCGACATCGGCGACCGGCGGGCGGCGATCCGTTTCGCGGTGGCCAACGCGCGCACGGGCGACGTCGTGGTCGTCGCGGGCAAGGGACATGAGACCGGGCAGGAGATCGCCGGGATGATCCATCCCTTCTCCGACCGGGACGAGCTGGACGCGGCCATCCGCGAACTGGCGAAGACACACGGTTGAGGACGTAGATGATTCGGTTGACGCTCGGCCAGATCGCCGAGATCGTCGGCGGCAGGCTGCACGGCGCCACCGGCGACGAGGTGGTCACCGGCGGGGTCGAGTTCGACTCGCGCGCGATCGGCGCCGGTGACCTGTTCGTCGCCATGCCGGGGGAGCGGGTCGACGGCCACGACTTCGCGCCGGGCGCGATCCGCGACGGCGCGGTGGCCGCATTGACCGCGCGCGAGGTGAACGGTCCGGACGGGCCGGTGCCCTCGGTCGTGGTGGATCCGTTGGGCGCGCACGAAACCAGGGTGATGGCCCTGGCCGGTGACACGGACGGGTCCGGCGCCGCCGTGCTCGGCGCGATGGCGAAGCTGGCCGGCGCGGTGCTGGAACGGTTGACCGCCAACGGGCTGACCGTGATCGGTGTGACCGGTTCGGCCGGCAAGACGTCCACCAAGGACCTGATCGCGCACCTGCTCCGGCCGCTCGGCCCGACCATCGCGCCGCCCGAGTCGTTCAACAACGAGCTGGGCACGCCGTGGACGGTGCTGCGCGCCACCGAGGAAACCCGCTACCTGGTGCTGGAACTGTCCGCACGCGGCGTCGGACACATCGCCGCGGCCGGGAAGTGGACCAGGCCGAGGATCGGCGCGGTACTCAACGTGGGCCGCTCGCACCTTGGCGAGTTCGGCTCGCAGGAGCAGATCGCGGTGGCCAAGGGCGAACTGGTCGAGGCCCTGCCGGCAGACGGGGTCGCGGTGCTCAACGCGGACGACCTGCTCGTCTCCGCGATGCGGTCGCGCACCAAGGCGCGGGTGGTCCTCTTCGGACAGTCGCCGAACGCGACGGTGCGGGCCGAGAACGTGGTGCTGGACGAGACCGCGCGCGCCAGTTTCGAGCTGCACACGCCCGCCGGTTCGACCGGCGTGACGCTCGGCCTCTACGGCGCGCACATGGTGAACAACGCGCTGGCCGCGGCCGCGATCGCGCTGGAACTGGGCGCGGACCTGGACTCGGTCGCCAAGGGCCTGTCCAGCGCGGTGCCGGTATCCCGGCGGCGGATGGAGGTGACCACCCGCGCGGACGGCGTGACCGTGGTCAACGACTCCTACAACGCCAGCCCGGAGGCCGTGCGCGAGGCGCTCAAGACCCTCGCCACCATGGGCCGCTCGGGCGACGGACGACGGACCTGGGCGGTGCTCGGGCCGATGGGCGAACTCGGCGAGGACAGCGTCGCCGTGCACGACGAGATCGGCAGGCTGGTGGTCCGGTTGGACATCGGCAAGCTGGTGGTGGTGGGAGCGGCCGCCCGGCCGATCCATCAGGGCGCGAGCCTGGAGGGCTCGTGGGGAGAGGAGTCGGTCCTGGTGCCGGACGTCGACGCGGCCGTCGCGCTGTTGCGTGCCGAACTGCGGCCCGGTGATGTGGTGTTGGTGAAGGCGGCCAAGGCCGCGCGGTTGTGGCGGATCGCCGACGCGCTGCTGGCGCCCTCGGGTGGTGCCGCGTGAAGGGCATCCTGATCGCGGCGGCCGTCGCGCTGCTCGTGTCGATCATGTTCACCCCGTACCTGATCCGGCTGTTCACCAAGCAGGGGTTCGGCCAGGAGATCCGCGAGGAGGGACCGAAGAGCCACGCGTCCAAGCGCGGCACGCCGTCCATGGGCGGCGTGGCGATCCTGGTCGCGGTGTGGGCCGGTTACGTGGCCGCGCACCTGGTCAACGCGTTGTCCTCGACTCAGCGGCAGGGCCCGACCGCCTCCGGTCTGCTGGTGCTGCTGCTGACCTCCGCGCTGGGCCTGGTCGGCTTCCTTGACGACTTCATCAAGGTGCGCAAGCAGCGCAACCTGGGCCTGAACAAGACCGCGAAGCTGGTCGGCCAGTCCGGCGCCACGATCATCTTCGCCATCCTGGCCATCCGCTTCCCCAACGCCAACGGGATCCGGCCGGTGTCGATCGACCTGTCCTACACCCGCGACATCCCGGCGATCTCCTTCGGCGTGATCGGCTTCGTGATCTTCGGCTACATCGCGGTGTCGGGCTGGTCGAACGCGGTGAACTTCACCGACGGCCTTGACGGCCTGGCCGGCGGCTCGTCCGCGATGGCGCTGGCCACCTACGTGGTCATCTCGTTCTTCCAGACCAGCCACGACTGCTTCACCGCGACCACGCCCTCGCGCCTGCTCGGCTGTTTCCAGGTACGTGATCCGCTCGACATAGCCCTGGTGGCCGCGGCCGGACTCGGGGCCTGTGTCGGGTTCCTCTGGTGGAACGCGGCACCGGCCAAGATCTTCATGGGCGACACCGGTTCGCTCGCCCTGGGCGGCCTGTTCGCCGGCCTGTCCATGGTCACCCACACCGAGCTGCTGATGATCATCATCGGTGGCCTGTTCATGGTCGAGATGCTCTCGGTGGTGCTCCAGATCGCGGTCTTCCGCACGACCCGAAAACGGTTGTTCCGAATGGCCCCGTTCCACCATCACTTCGAATTAGCCGGGTGGGCGGAAACCACGGTGATCATCAGATTCTGGTTGCTCGGCGCGACCTGCTGCATGTTCGGCCTCGGCCTGTTCTACGCCGACTGGCTCAGCTACGGCGGCGGCTGATGATCTCCGTCGACGACCTGGACGGTGCCCCGGTCCTGCTGGCCGGGGCCGGGGTGACCGGTGCGCCGACCGCGAAGGCGCTGCTCGCGCTGGGCGCGCGGGTCACCGTGACCGACGGCAACGAGCAGCGGCTGGCCGCGCTGGCCGAGCAACTGCCGGCGATCCGCACCGAGGTCGGCCTGACCGAGCCGCCGGAGGGCACCCGGCTGGTGGTGACCAGTCCCGGCTGGAAGCCGGCCACCCCGCTGCTCGCGTCGGCCGTCGCGGCCGGCATCGAGGTGATCGGCGACGTCGAGCTGGCCTGGCGGATCTGCGCATCCGACGAGGACCCGCCGACCTGGCTGGTGGTGACCGGCACCAACGGCAAGACCACCACGGTCGGCATGCTCGAATCGATCCTGCGCGCGGCCAGCGAGGACGCGGTGGCCTGTGGAAACATCGGCCTGCCGGTGGTCGAGGCGGTCGCGGCAGGGCATCGGGTGCTGGCCGTGGAGCTGTCCAGCTTCCAGCTGTACTGGTCGCCGTCGGTCCGGCCCTCGGTCGGCGCGCTGCTCAACATCGCCCCCGACCACCTCGACTGGCACGGCGAGTTCGCCGACTACGTCGCGGCCAAGCAGCGGGTGCTCATCGGCGACGTCGCCATCGCCGGTATCGAGGACGAGCTGGTCGCCGATCTGCTCGCCGAGTCGCCCGCGCAGGCGAAATTCGGCGTCACGACGGGCGAACCGAAGCCCGGCCAACTGGGCATTGTGGACGGTCAACTGGTGGACCGCGCGTTCGCCGACGGCGCCGTCCTGCTCGACGCCGACCAGGTGCGCCCGTCCGGTCCCTCCGGCGTGTTCGACGCGCTGGCGGCGGCCGCCGTGGCGCGGGCGCACGGCGTGTCGGTCGAGGCGGTTGCCAAGGGGCTGCTCGACTTCCAGCCCGGCGGGCATCGCGGCGTCGAGGTGGGCGCGCTGAACGGCGTGCGCTACCTGGACGACTCCAAGGCCAGCAACCCGCACGCGGCCGCGGCCGCGATCCGCACGCACGAACGGGTGGTCTGGCTGGCGGGCGGATTGCTCAAAGGTGCCAATGTCGAGGATCTGGTGGCCGAACTCGCGCCGCGCCTGGTAGGGGCGGTGCTGCTCGGCCAGGATCGGGACGTGATCGCCGCCGCGCTCGCGCGACACGCGCCCGATGTCCCCGTGCACCTGGCCGGAGCGGGAGACCATGACCCCATGGCGGTCATGGTGGATGCGGTCCAGGCAGCGAGCGAGCTGGCCCAACCCGGTGATGTCGTCCTGCTCGCGCCCGCGGGTGCCAGCTGGGACATGTTCACCGACTACGCCCATCGCGGCCGCGCCTTCGCCGAGGCCCTGGCCGTGGTCAGCGCGCAACGGCAGTTGGCGAGGCCGGGAGACCCGGCATGACCACCGCGACCCGGCCGCAGCCGCGGTCGGGCCAGCCCAAGAAGCCGCGGACCACGAAGGGCACGCGCAAGGTCAGGATGAGCGCGGTGCGCTCCGCCTTCGGGCCGCTGACCGCGTGGCTGGGCCGCCCGCTCGCCTCGTTCCACCTGATCCTGGCCATCTTCGGCCTGCTCACCGCGATCGGCCTGGTCATGGTCGCGTCGGCGTCGCCGATCGTGTCCATCCAGCAGTCCGCGCACGACAACGGCACCGCGTACGCGCTGTTCAAGAAGCAGTTGGCGTTCGCCCTGCTCGGCCTGCTGGTGTTCTGGCTGGGCGTGCGCATCCCGTTGCGGCGGATCAGGGCGCTGTCCGGGTTCGCGGTGGCCGGCACGGTCCTGCTGCTGGTCGCGGTGCTCGCCATCCACACCAACACGCGCGGCTTCCTGCCGCTGGGCCCGCTCGCCTTCCAGCCGGTCGAGCTGGCCAAGCTCGCGCTCGCGCTGTGGGGCGCGCACGTGCTGGTCAAGAAGAAGGCGCTGCTGCACCAGTACCGGCATCTGCTGGTGCCGGTGGTGCCGGTCGGCCTGCTCATGCTGACCCTGGTCATCCTGCAACCCGACTTCGGCAGCACGGTCACGCTCGGCATCGTGCTGCTGTCCCTGCTGTGGTTCATCGGCGCGCCGATCCGGCTGTTCGCCTCGATCGTGGTCGGCGCGGTCGGCGGCGCCATCGCGCTGTCCGTCGGCGCGCTGTACCGCAGTGCCAGGGTGACCGCGTTCTTCCACCCCGACCAGGACACCAAGGGCCTGAACTACCAAGCCATCGAGGGCAAGTACGCGCTGGCCGACGGTGGCCTGTTCGGCCAGGGCCTCGGCCAGGGCGCGGCCAAGTACGGCTACCTGCCCAACGTGCACACCGACTTCATCTTCGCGCTGATCGGCGAGGAACTCGGCTTCGTCGGCTGCATCCTGGTGATCGGCCTGTTCGTCATGCTCGCCATCACCGGCATGCGGATCGCCATGCGCAACATCGACCCGTGGATCAAGGTCGTCGCCGGCACGCTGACCACCTGGTTGATCGCGCAGGCCGCGATCAACATCGGCTGCGTGCTCTCGCTGCTGCCCGACACCGGCATTCCGCTGCCGATGATCTCCTACGGCGGCACCTCGCTGGTGGTCACCATGCTCGTGTTCGGCCTGCTGGCCAACTGCGCGCGACATGAACCCGAGTCGGTCGCGGCGCTGCGCTCCCAGGGGCCGGGCAAGTTCGGCACGCTGATGCGGCTGCCCGCGCCCAACGTCTACCAGCCGCCGGTGCGCCGCAAACCGGCCCGGCCGTCGACCCCGCCCAGGGGCGCCGGCCGACCGGGCGGATCCGGCGGTAGTCGATCATCCGGCCTCCCACCTGCGGATGAGCGGCGCAAGGCGAGCAGATCCTCGGCCGGGGACCGGCGGCGTGCGGCCTGGCGCGGTGAGGAACGATGGGGCCCTGGGCGGCACGGCTCCACGCGTGCCGCAGGGCGCGCAGAAGGAGGAGGCCGTTGACCGGCTTCGAGAGTCCCGGGTTCGAGAGCCTGCGGGGTCATCTCCCGCTGGACGAGATGTCCCCCAGGGGGATGGCCGGGACGGGGCCCTGCGTGGTGGTCGCGGGAGGCGGCACGGCAGGCCACATCGAGCCGGCGTTGGCCCTGGCCGACGCGGTCATGCGACTGCGTCCCGACGCCCGGGTCGTGGCTCTGGGCACCAAGCGCGGACTGGAGACCTCGATCGTGCCGGCGCGCGGCTACCCGCTGGAACTGATCCCGCCGGTCCCCATGCCGCGCAAGCCCACCCCGGCCCTGCTCAAGCTGCCGATGAACGTGCGCAACGCGATCAAGGTGACCCGGGGCGTGCTGGAGCGGGTGGGCGCGAACGTCGTGGTCGGCTTCGGCGGCTACGTCGCGCTGCCCGCGTATCTGGCTGCGCGCAACCGGGTGCCGATCGTCGTGCACGAGGCGAACGCCCGCGCGGGCCTGGCCAACAAGGTCGGCGCCCGGTACGCGGTCAAGGTCGCCGCCGCCGTGCCGGGCAGCGGCCTGGCCAACGCCGAGGTGATCGGCATCCCGCTGCGCCAGTCCATCACCAGCCTCGACCGGGCCGCGCTGCGCGCCAAGGCCCGCGCCCACTTCGGTCTCGACCCGAACGCGCCGACGCTGCTGGTCACCGGCGGTTCGCAGGGCGCGCAGAGCATCAACAACGCGGTCTCCGGCGCCGCCCGGATGTTCGCCGACGCCGGCATCGGCGTGCTGCACGCCTACGGCAAGAAGAACACCCTGGTCGTCCAGAACGACCAGGCCAGCAGAGGCGCGCCGCCCTACGTCGCGGTGCCCTACCTGGAACAGATGGACCTCGCGCTGGCCGCCGCCGACCTGACCGTGTGCCGCTCGGGCGCGATGACCGTCGCCGAGGTGTCCGCGGTCGGCCTGCCGGCGGTGTTCGTGCCGCTGCCGCACGGCAACGGCGAGCAGGCGCTGAACGCGACCGCGGTGGTCGACGCGGGCGGCGCGATCCTGGTGCCGGACGCGGAACTGACCCCGGAGCGGGTCGCCGACCTGGTCATCCCCATCCTCACCGACCAACGCAGGCTCGCCTCGATGAGCGCGGCCGCGATGGGCAGTGGTTCGAAGACAGCGGCCGACGTGCTGGCCCGAATGGTTCTGGAAGCAGCTAAATGAGTACCGAGATCTTCAAGGGCGCGCACTTCATCGGCATCGGCGGTGCCGGCATGAGCGGTATCGCGCGGATCCTGCTGGCGCGCGAGGCGCCGGTGTCCGGTTCGGACGCGAAGGAGTCGCCGACCGTGCTCGCGCTGCGGGCGCTCGGCGCGCGGATCGGCATCGGCCAGCGCGCCGACAACCTGGACCTGCTCGACGATCCGCCCGGCGTGGTCGTGGTGTCCAGCGCGATCCGCGAGGACAACCCGGAACTGGTGGCGGCGCGCGAACGCGGCATCCCGGTGATCCACCGCTCGCAGGCGCTGGCCGCGCTGATGGCGGGCCACAAGGTCGTCTGCGTGGCCGGCACGCACGGCAAGACGTCCACCACCTCGATGGTCACGGTGGCCTTGCAGCACTGCCGGCTCGACCCGAGTTTCGCGATCGGCGGCGACCTCAACGAGTCGGGCTCCAACGCGCACCACGGCAGCGGCGGCATCTTCGTGGCCGAGGCGGACGAGAGCGACGGCTCGTTCCTCGCGTTCAGCCCGGACGTTGCGATCGTCACCAACGTCGAGGCCGACCACCTCGACCACCACGGCACGGTCGAGGCTTACACGAAGGTGTTCGACGAGTTCCTGACCCGCATCACGCCCGGTGGCACGCTGATCGCCTGCGCGGACGACCCGGGTTCGAACGCGCTGGCCGACCGCGCCGAGCAGGCCGGCATCCGGGTCCGCCGCTACGGCTTCACCGCTACCGGTGCGGGCAACGCGGTCGGGGCCGGGTTCACCCCGGTCGGCGGCAGCAGCGACGAACGCGCGGGCGGCAGCGAACTGACCCTGCACGTGGACGGCGCGGATGTGCCGCTGCGGGTCGCGGTGCCCGGCGAGCACATGGCACTGGACGCGATCGCCGCGCTGCTGGCCGGCCTGGAGGTCGGCGCGCCGCTGGACGGGTTGCTGGAGGGGTTGGCCGCGTTCGGCGGGGTGCGGCGCCGGTTCGAGTTCAAGGGCCGCTCCGGCCGAATTCGTGTTTACGACGACTACGCGCACAACCCGACCAAGGTGTCCGCGCAGCTCAAGGCGACCCGGCTGGTGGCGGGCGAGGGCAGGCTGATCGTGGTGTTCCAGCCGCACCTGTACTCGCGGACCAGGGACTTCGCCACCGAGTTCGGCGCGTCGCTGGCGCTGGCCGACGAGGTGATCGTGCTCGACGTGTACGGCGCGCGCGAGGAGCCGATCCCGGAGGTGACCGGCAAGCTCGTCGCGGACGCGGTCACGCTGCCCACCGAGCAGGTGCACTACGAACCGGGGTTCGACCGCATCCCCGACCTGGTCGCCGACCTGGCTCGGGACGGTGACCTGGTGCTGACCATGGGCGCCGGTGACGTGACCTCGCTGGGGCCGGAGATCATCACCGCGCTGGACCGGCGCGCCTCCGGGGTCGGGATCGGCTGATGAGCGGCGACGGGCGCGACGACGCGGACTACCTGCCGCCGAGGTCACGTGCCGAGCGCGGTCGCGGCTACCGGGGCACCGAAAAACCCCGGAGCGGCCCGTCCGGCCGGACCGCCGTGCGGGACCGCCCGCCCCGCGAGGACCGCCCGCCCCGCGAGGACCGGCCCTCGCGCACGCCACGAGGCGGCCCGCCGACCCGCAGGCGCGCGCTGCTGCGCCGCTGGATGGCCCTGTTCGTGCTGCTCGGCCTGGTCGTGCTCACCGTGGTCGTGCTGTTCACGCCGATCCTCGGGGTGCGATCGGTGCAGGTCAGCGGTACCCAGGCGCTCAGCGAGGAGCAGGTGCGGCTGGCCGCCGAGGTGCCGATGGGAACGCCGATGCTCCGGCTGGACACCGACGCTGTCGCGACCCGGGTCTCGACGCTGTCCCGGATCGCGTCCGTGGCCATCGACCGCGAGTGGCCATCGACCATCCTGATCGAGATCACCGAGCGCAAGCCGGTCGCCACCTTCGCGGGCCCCGGCGGCGTGCACCTGGTCGACGCGACCGGCGTCGACTTCGCCACGGTCGCCGCCGCTCCGGCCGGCCTGCCCACCATCGCGGTGGCGCACGTCGGCCCGACCGACCCGGCCACGAAGGCGGTGTTCGCGGTCCTCGCGGCCATGCCCGCCCAGCTGCGGCCCACGCTGGTGAGCATCGGCGCGCAGACCCCTGGCAGCGTCACGTTCGCGTTGAGCAGCGGCAAGACCGTGATCTGGGGCGACACCGGCGATTCCGCGAAGAAGGCCGCGGTGCTGGCCGCGCTGCTCACCCAGCCCGGCAAGACCTACGACGTGTCCGCACCGGACCTGCCAACCATCACGTCCTGAGTACGTTCGGCAGATGGGGCTAAGCAGGCGTGGGCTGATTCTCGGCGCGGTTGGCGCGGTGGTCGTCGCGGGTGGGGCGGGCGAGTACCTGGAGGTGCTGCCCGGCGGCGTGCAGCTGCACCGGTTGCTCGGCCTGACCGGCGGCGCCGGCACCGTGCCGGACGTGCCGGCGGCCACGACGAGCGTGCGCCGGTTCGACTCGGCGGCGCGTGGCCGCGGCGTGAACGTGGTGACCATGGTCCCGGCCGGCGCCGATCCGGCGACCCTGCCGGTCTGCCCGGTGCTGCACGGCCGGAACAACGACGCGCGCGGCATGATCACGCTCGGCCTGCCCCAGTTCCTCACCGCCGCGGTGCGCGCGGGCGTTGCGCCCCTCGCGTTCGTCGCGGTGGACGGCGGCGACTCCTACTGGGTGGCCAGCACCGCGGGGGACGACCCGCAGCGGATGCTCACCGACGAACTGCCCGGCTGGCTGCGCACCCTCGGCCTCGCGCCGGCACCGAGCACGGTGCTGGCCGTCTCGATGGGCTGCTTCGGCGCCCTGGTCTACGCCCGCGCCACACCCGTGCACCGCCTGTCGCTGCTGTCCCCGGCGCTGTTCGAGGACTGGACCGACGCGCGAACCGTGCACGCGTTCGCGAACGAGGCGCAGTGGGCGTCGCAGGAGCCGCTGCGCCATCCGGCGCCTGCGAACCTCGGCATCTGGTGCGGTCGCGAGGACCCGTTCTACCCGGCCGCGCGACAACTCGCCGACCAGGCGCAGCCGGCGGTCGCGAGCTTCCCGCACGGCCAGCACGACGACGACTTCTGGCGCCGCATGCTCCCGCTCGCCATCCAGTACGTCGGTCAGCCCTTGACGCCGGGATAGAACTGCGCCCAGTTCGCAGTGGACGGTTGGATCGCGCCGGCCGGACCCTGGCCGATCAGCCAGAACAGGTTGCCGGTGATCTGC
The DNA here is from genome assembly GCA_035948315.1 of Pseudonocardiaceae bacterium. Lineage (GTDB taxonomy): Bacteria > Actinomycetota > Actinomycetes > Mycobacteriales > Pseudonocardiaceae > CAJCJE01. Next base: position 27,340 of record DASZJG010000004.1, read on the forward strand.
TGCACCAGCTTCGCGGTCGCGTCGGTCTCGCCGCCGCCCGCCAGCAGCGCCGGAATCCAGTTGTTCGTGCCGCTGTCCCACACGCCCGCCTTGGATGTCGGGTCGGCGTAGTAGGTCATGTCCGAGTAGAAGACGTTGCCCATCTTCGTGTTCGCCTGCGCCTGGTTGGCCGGCAGCGCCGAGTGCGCCAGCACCTGCACGTTCGCCGGATGCGTCGCGCGCGGTTGCAGACTGTCCACATCGGAGCCGATCGCGTCGCCGAGCACCGCGCCGTTCTGCAGGCCGGTGCCCTTGAAGATCCAGGCGGAGGCGTCCACGACGGTCAGGTTCGCGCGCACCTCCGGTTCCAGGAAGCCGTTGTACGCCTCGCCGACGAAGTCGGTCTCCGGCCAGCTCGCCGGCGGCGCCGACCAGGTGTTGCCGGTGACCGCCTTGGGATCGCCCTTGCCGTTGAGCGGATCCTGCGTCGAGTCGCGGTAGTCGACCAGTTCCCGGTCGTTGCCCAGCGGCGAAGCCTGCGAGCGGACGTGCCGCAGCACACCGCTGGCACCGAAGAAGGCCAGGTTCAAACCCTTCGCGTTGGCCGCCGTCGCCGCCTGCCGCTCCGGCAGCGACCAGCACTCGTCGTGGCCCTCGGACAGCAGCGCCTTGTGGTCGGCCAGGATCTCCGGATGCTCGGCCACGGTCAGGTCGGTCACGTAGGAGACGTCCAGGCCGTGCTGTTCCATGAACTGCACCAGCGGCAGCTCCAACCAGCGGAAGTCGCCGGTGCCCTGCCCGCCCGCGTCGTCAAAGGCGTAGGGCCGGTCGTAGCTGACGACCCTGGCCCGCGTGCACAGCGGATACACGTTCTTCGGGCACGCGCCGACGCCGACGTAGTAGTCGTAACCGCCGTAGGGATTCCACGCCTGCCAGGTGAACACGTCGTTCTTGAACAGGTAGGCGCCGTGGCTGTTCGGATCCCACACGGTCAGCGGCACGTAGCTCTGCTCGTTGTCGGCGCCGGTCAGCTTGAACAGGTAGTCGCCCTGGACGAACGCGGCGGTGATCGGCACGGTCAGCGAGGGCGTCCAGTTGTCGCAGGACACCATGTTCACGCCCGGGGTGAGCGGGCAGTTCGGCTGTGCCTTGCCGGACTGCTGTTTCGAACTCCACACCAGCCGGGCGCCCGCGCCCCCGTAGTAGCCGACCCGGTAGGCGTCGACGTGGAAGTGCGGCGCGGAGGTGTTGACGTAGAGCGTCACGGACTGGCCCGCGCTCGCGTAGACCTGGTTGGCGAAACCCTCGATGGTGCCGGTCTTCGGGGTGTCGCTGATGCGCCACGCCGGGCTGCCGGGTTTCTTGTTCTCGGCGATCATCCAGTTCGCGGTCACCCCGTATGAGGTGAGCGAGGTGCCGGCGACCGGCGCGGCCTCGCCGGGGACCGGCTTCGCGCTCAGCCCGGCAGGTTTGTTCGCGGTGCTGGTGTCGCCCCCGGTACCGGCCACGGCAACGACGATGGCGGCGACCACCGCGATGACGGCCAGCACGGCGGCAAGCAGAAGCCTCGGCTTGACCTTGCGGATTCTCAACGGATAAGTCACCAAACCCAGGAGGACACGGGCACGTTCACGCGACGGTGGCACCGGTCGGCCGTGGCGTCAACCGACCGGTGCCGTCATGCCTGGTTCCTTGCTCGCGTGTCAGCCGATCGGGTAACTCAGAACACACCGACCGCGGTGGCCCGGCTGCGCACGATCGCGGTGTTGCCGGCGAAGATCTGGTCGACCTGGGTGACCTCGTCCGCGCCCGGCTTCGCGTTGGTGCAGGAGGTTCCCGCACTGTGTCCGGACATCAGAATCCCGCAGTCGCCGTTGTAGTTGTCCGGCAGGCCGAGGATGTGCCCCAGTTCGTGGGCGGTGATCCTGGTCCGGTCATAGCCCTCGGAGACTGCTTGCTCGCCCAGGTACACGGTGCCGGCGCCGGGTCCGTTGGGCTGGGTCTCCGGCCAGCCGCTGTCCGCGTCGATGGTGACCGTGGAGTCGCTGGCGTCGCCCGCGGCGAACTGGACGTTGTGCAGGGCGGCGTTCCAGTTGGCGATCGCGGTGCTCACCGCGTCGGCCCAGGCCGATCCGGCCTCGTTGTCGTAGTAGACCGTGGTCACGGCCCGCGGTGCGGCGGGTGCGGCGTTCGCCGAGAGCGCCGGAAGTCCGAGCAACGGCAGCGCCAGCAGTGCGGCGCCCGCTAGCATGCGGGTGGTCGTAGTGAACACTTCGCCTCCTTGGCAGGTAGGGACGAAGTCGTTGGTAGAACATGGTTGCCCTGGGCAGCCACGTCCGATGGTGGGGTCGGTGGGCGCTAACTTTTGACATGCCATCGGCTGCCGGTGCGATGTGTGCGGTGACCAACACGTTGTGCCCGGCTACGGCGTGGCTGCTGGACCAAGGGTTTTTCGCTGCCTACGGTTCTGTTCGGCAGTATGGGGTTGACTTAACTGTAAACCTCTGGTTGAGGTCAAGGGTTTGGCCAGGACTGGAACGCGATTGGCGAGCCGGTGAGGTGAACACTTAGGCGTCACGAAACGGCACTAAATGGGCATGACGGCACCGACTAGGCAGTCACGATCAGGAAGGCGGATCTGATGACTCCTCCGCACAACTACCTCGCGGTGATCAAGGTCGTCGGTATCGGCGGCGGCGGGGTCAATGCCGTCAACCGGATGATCGAGGTCGGCCTCAAGGGTGTCGAGTTCATCGCGGTCAACACCGACGCGCAAGCCCTGTTGATGTCCGACGCCGATGTCAAACTGGACATCGGCCGCGAACTGACCAGAGGACTCGGCGCGGGCGCCAATCCGGACGTGGGTACCCGGGCCGCCGAGGACCACCGGGAGGAGATCGAGGAGGTCCTCAAGGGGGCCGACATGGTCTTCGTCACCGCCGGTGAGGGCGGTGGCACGGGCACCGGTGGCGCACCGGTCGTGGCCTCGATCGCCCGCAAGCTCGGCGCGCTGACCATCGGCGTGGTCACCCGGCCGTTCTCCTTCGAGGGCAAGCGCCGCGCCAAGCAGGCCGACGACGGCATCACCGAGCTGCGCAACGAGTGCGACACGCTCATCGTCATCCCCAACGACCGGCTGCTCCAGCTCGGCGACATCGGCGTGAGTCTGATGGACGCGTTCCGCTCCGCGGACGAGGTCCTCCTCTCCGGTGTCCAGGGCATCACCGACCTGATCACCACCCCCGGTCTGATCAACCTGGACTTCGCCGACGTCAAGAGCGTCATGTCCGATGCGGGCAGCGCGCTGATGGGCATCGGCTCCGCGCGCGGCGAGGGCCGCGCGATCCAGGCCGCGGAGAAGGCGATCAACTCGCCGCTGCTGGAAGCGTCCATGGACGGCGCGCACGGCGTGCTGCTGGCCATCGCCGGCGGCTCCGACCTGGGCCTGTTCGAGATCAACGAGGCCGCCTCGCTGGTCCAGGAGTCCGCGCACCCGGACGCGAACATCATCTTCGGTACGGTCATCGACGACTCGCTCGGCGACGAGGTCCGGGTGACCGTGATCGCGGCCGGGTTCGACTCCGGCGGGCCGACCCACAAAAAGCTTGATCCACGCGCGGTGACCAGCGCGCCACGCACGAGCACCGCGACGGTCACCGCCGAGGCCGGCCAGGTCCGCCACCAGCCGCAGGTCGAGGCCCCGGCCCCGATGCGCCAGCCGGAGCCCCGGCCCGAGCCGAGGGTGATGCCCGCGCAGAACCCCAGCTACCAGGCCGCGCCGAGCCAGCCGGTGCCCACCCAGGAGCGGCAGTACCCGGCGCCGACCGCGCCGCAGGTGCCCAGCAACCACCAGATGGGCCGGCCGCAGGTCGGCCACAACGGCTCGGGCTCGTTGCCCAGCCGTGCCGTGCCGGTCACCGAGGACCCGGACGACGAGGTGGACGTGCCGCCGTTCATGCGGCGGTGATCAACAAGTGATCCCGACCCGCGCCACGGACCGTTAGGCTTCGTGGCGTGCGGGTTCGTCGAGTGGTCACCACGCGGGCCGGCGGTGCGTCCGTCGCGCCCTACGATTCGTTCAACATCGGCGCCCACGTCGGCGACGACCCAAGCGCGGTGGCGGCCAATCGCAAACGTTTGGTCACCGAGCTGGGCCTGCGTCCGGACCAGTTGGTCTGGATGGAACAGATCCACGGCCGCACCGCGACCATCGCACGCGGCCGGCAGACCGAGCCCCTCCCGGCCACCGACGCCGCGATCGCGGTCGGCCCCGGCCTGGTGCCGATCGTGCTGACCGCCGACTGCGTGCCGATCCTGCTCGCCGACCCGGCGGCCGAGGTCGTCGCAGCGGTGCACGCGGGCCGCGTCGGGGCCCGGATCGGCGTGTTGCCGGCCGCGCTGAAGGCGATGGTCGAGGCGGGCGCCCGGCTGGACCGGATCGAGGTGCTGCTCGGCCCGGCCGCCTGCGGCGAGTGCTACGAGGTGCCCGCCGCGATGCGGGCCGACGTCGAGGCACACCTGCCCGGCAGCGCCAGCAAGACCCGCAAGGGCACGCCCGGCCTCGATCTGCGGGCCGGCCTGTGGAACCAGCTCGCCGAGGCCGGTGTGGCCAAGATCGGCGTCGATCCGCGCTGCACCATCGAGGACCGCACCCTGTTCAGTCACCGCCGCGACGGCGGACCGAACCGGCAGACCGGCCGCATCGCGGCACTGATCTGGTTGGAACCGGATCCGACATGAGTCAGGAGCGGGTCGAGGAACTCGCCGAGTCCCTGGCGCGGGTCCGGGCCCGGATCGCCGACGCGGCCAGGGCCGCCGGCCGGGATCCGGCCGAGGTGGCGCTGCTCGCGGTGACCAAGACCTTCCCGGCCGCCGACGTGGCCGCGCTCGTCGATCTGGGCCTGCGCGACTTCGGCGAGAACCGGGACCAGGAGGGCTCCGTCAAGGCCCCGGCGCTTGCGAATCTGCGACCGGACGTCCCGGTGCGCTGGCAGATGATCGGCAACGTGCAGCGGAACAAGGCCCGATCGGTGGTGGCGTGGGCCGG
>DASZJG010000005.1:0-46557 GCA_035948315.1 Pseudonocardiaceae bacterium
CATCTGGTTCCCGGTGGGCACGATGGACGATTTCGCTTCTCGATCGGATGGTCTCGCTGACCGCGTCCTGTTCCTCTGCTGGCCCCCTGGCTGGGGGAACACGATGGCGTCCGAAACCCTTGCCGACTTCACGAAAGCGGGCGGCACGCACCTGATCTACATCGGTGAACCCAAGGGCGGCAAGACCGGTAACGATGACTTCTTCGACAGGCTCTCATTCGACTGGGAGCTGACATCGCAGGACGACCGGTACGTCTCCTGGTGGAACCTGAGCGACGTGGCTCAGGGATGGGTACGGCGCTGAACCGGCCGGGTGCTTACCGCGGTATGGCTGACCACTCCCCCGCTGGTTCAATCCTTGGCAGGGCCATCTGCACTGGGTGCGAGGGTCATCCTGAAGACGAAGGCGTCGTAACGATCTTTGGGGTACGACACGTCGGAGGTCATGACGACGCGTCCGTCCGCCATCGCGAACTTCTGATGAACGGTCTTGACGAGATCGCCCGAGTCGGTGCGAAGCCACTCCGCGTGTGTAGGCGTCGGCAGCCGATCCGCGATCGTTTCTTCGAGGTAGGCGGCGCCTGACACGTCGACCACGTCAATGGGTTGATAAGTGTCCGAAATGGAGATCGGGCGGCCGCCCTCGGATGCACGTGTGACCACATGGGTAATAGTCGTCCCCGCCGAGAGGTCAAACAGCTCGGCGAGTTCCTCACTGGCTGTGACCTGTTCGGTGTCCCGGTCAACGATGACGCCCTGGTCAGACTCGTTGCTGAAGGTCGTCTCGGGATCTTCCATCTGCCGCTCCGGCGAGACCCGCACTAGGTTGGGCTGGTCTGCGACGAAGTTGCCTCTCCGTCGGACGGACCGGACAAGCCCTTGGTTTTGGAGAAGCTCAATCGCCTTCCGGACAACGATGTCCGAGACGCCATGCCGTTCCGCAATCTCCGCGTAGCTGGGTAGCTGGGTTCCTGGCGCGAGGAGGCCGCTCCGGATGCGCTGGGCATACTCCCCCGCGACCGCGACATACGCCGGTTCCGCCATCTCACCCTCCACGCAGCCCTACTGCTGGAAATCATTGTCATCACCATATCAGGCTGCGTATACGTACTCGAACGCGCACGTGGATCATGAATCGTGGACCTGGCGGGCATGTGACGTGCGGATTCGCGACCAATGCCCATCGCCCAAAGACGTCCACAACTCCCCCGGCACGCAGCAAAACCCCAGTTCAGGGCACATTATCGCCAATCAGATTTGCAATCACAAACTTCGTATACGTAGTCTTGTGCGTATACGAAGCTACGTATACGCTGATGGAAGTTGGAGGCCAGAAGGCCAAGACCACAAGGGACAGAGGAGAACGACGTGAAGAACATTCCGATCAACCTGAGTGGCCACGTCGCCAAGGTCGTGGAGGAGCCGACGATCAAGGTGCGGGAGGCAGAGGGCGGCGCGATGGTGCCGGTGACCGGCTTCGATGGCACCGCACAGTTCGTGGTGAGCGTGTTCCTCAAGCCGCTGCCGCGCGAGGAGGGCAAGGCGGCCGGCAAGGGCGAGGAGATCAAGTTCACGCTGACCGCCGACCCGGGAGACGGGTTCACCGAGGACACCCGCGTGGAGTTCATCGACCCAACGGTCAGCGCGTTCTCGTTCAAGGCCCCCGATGGCCGCGAGGTGTCCGGCCTGTCGTTCAAGGCGGCTGGCCTCAAGCCGGCTGGCTCCTCGAACTACTTGTCGGCCGCGTAATCCGTGTCCTGTCTGGACGAAACGCCGTGAGGCGTCCCCGGGACTGAGACCGGGCTGACGAGTCCCATTGTCAGTGTTCCGTAATTCCTCTCGCACTACCCGTGTGTCCCCATGCGGGGTTCCTTGCCAACTCCATGTACCCGGCCTGGCACGGAGAAATGCCAGGGGCGGACAGGTAGCTAAGCCGTAAGCGACCCGCCTAGTCCGCTGCCCCTGATGCACGCAACTGGGGCGAAATCGTCTCCACACCGTCCGATGTGGAGAACCAACAAGTTCGAGAGGGAGGTGTAGCGGATGGCCTGCACACACTGGTTCTTCTACGTCCAGAACGGAATCGCGCACTGCCAGAACTGCAACCACTGGTGGCACGTCTGAACCCCAGGAGAGGGGGCACGACCATGAACGGCAACGGCTACACCTCCGGTGGCTGCATCGGGGGCACGCGATGACCCGCACCAAGCCCGAACCCGACACCGACCTGTTCGGCAACCCGATCGAACCGAGCACCCCCGCCAAGACCAGGCCGCCCCGGCACGCCACCAACGACCTCGACCTGATCGAGTCCGTCATCAAGGTGGCCCGCGAGGACGGCTACGTGGTCTCCGGCGTCAACACCCGCGTCTACCGGGTCGAGGGCAGCCAGGGCGGCACCTACGAACTCGCCACCGTGCCGGTCTACGAAGCCGACGCGGTGTGCCAGTTGATCGACCTCGGCGTGCTCACGGTCGGCGGCGCCCACCCGTGCCGCTACCGCAACAACCGCGAGAACACCTGCAACGCCGTACTCGTGCCCGCGGTTACCCGGCGACGCTCCGACCGGTGGGCCGCGCTGCACCGCCCGACGAACTGGAAATCTGCTACCGCAGAAGGGAAGGACGCATCGTGAGCACGCTCCGATCCATCATCGACGCCTACGCCGACGCGTACGGCGAATCCGTCCAGCTCGGCTACGAGCAGGCAGACAGCACCTGGGTCGACCTGCCGACCGTGCGAGGGAGTGACCTGCCGTGGTGAACCAGACCGTCAACAACATGGCCCTGCGCCGCTACGAAGAGTTCACCAGCGCGATCGAGACCGTGCGCATCGCGCTGGAGGAAGCCGACCCGCTGATCAAAGCCATGAACGATCACGCGCCGGGCCGTCCGCACGGCTGGAAGATCCCGGACAAGAAAGAGGTCGTCGCGGCCCGCGTCCGCGCTACCGAGTTGCTCGATCACCTGCGGACGCAAGCCAAGTACTGGGAAAAGGAACTCGTCTCACGCCGATGGAGGGTCTAGCCCGATGGCCACCACCAAAACCCAGGACGTCGCGGCCGGCATCGACCTCGCGATGAAACAGCTCCGCCGCACGATGCGCGGTCTCCAGGTCCGCACCGCGGGGTTCAAACGCGACCACGACCACCTTGCCCGCGCGATGGCAGTCCTGACCGTGACCCTGGTCGACGCGGAAGCCCTGCTCCACGCGGAAGCGTCACGCCGACGCCGACGCCGCTGAAACCAGCGCCTCACACCTACAACCGCATATCGCCCTGCCTGATCTGCCGGCCCTGGCTCCTGACCATCCACGGAGCCAGGGCCGTGCTCACTCACCACCCACCCCACCGAACGCGTGCTCCGCGCTCACCGTCAAGGGAAGTGATCACGACATGTCCAAGAACAAGCCCGGTATCGAGATGCGGGCCGCCGCGTGGCTGGTCCGGCACCCCCAGTTCGTCGCCGCGCCGGTGTCGGTGGGTGCGAGCCTGCTCGAACTCGGTCCCTACACCACTGGAGGGATCGCGGCCGGCGTGGCGCTGTCGAGTGTCGGCTGGCTGCGCGCACATCCCGCGTCGTTCCACCGGCACGCGGCGCCTCGTCTGCGCTCCTCGCAACGGCGCTGGATCCGCTACCACGGTCGCCGCTGGCGCTCCCTGTGCCTGTCGGTCGACCTGTTCCGGGAGAACCGACGCACCGGGGAACTGCTTTTCCCGCGGGTCCTGCGCGTCACCTCACCGACCCCGACCATCGACCGCGTCACCGTGCGGCTCACGCCCGGGCAGTCGCTGCGGACCTGGACCGACCGCCAGGACGAGTTGGCGGTCATGCTCAACGCCGACGCCCTGGGCATCACCCGGATCAAGCCCCAAGTGATCGTGCTGACCGTGCTGCGCGGCAACCCGTTCGAACACCGCGTGCTGGCCGCCGAGATCCCCGAGGACGCCGACGCGGTCAACCTGCGCTCCATCGAGTTCGGCGAGACCGAATACGGCGAGACCTGGACCGAACCCATCCAGGGCCAGAACATCCTCGTCTCCGGTGGCATCGGCTCCGGTAAGAGTTCGTTCATCTGGAACCCGCTGCGCGGGATGGGTCCGATGATCCGAGACGGCCTTGTCCGCGTCTGGATGTGCGACCTCAAGGGAGGCCAGGAAACCTCGCAGGCACGCAGCCTGTTCTACCGGTGGGCTGACCACGTGGAGCCACCGGAACCCGACGACGAGGGCAACACCCCCGAATACGCGGGCGAGGCCGCCTTGGACGTCGTGCGCGCCTTCCGCGACGCCATGACCGAACGGCAACGTGACCTCGCCACCCAGGGCGTCCGCAAGGTCACCATCTCGCCTGAGTACCCGCTGAACGTGCTCATGATCGACGAACTGGCCATGGCTACCGCCCTGTCCAGCCGATCGGCCACCAATGACCTGAACAAGCTCCTCGCCGAGATCATGACCCAGAACCGCTCGACTGGGTTCCCGGTGCTGGCCTATGTGCAGGAACCCACCAAGGACATCGTGCCGATCCGGGGCCTGTTCACCCGCCGCGTCTGCCTGGCCTGTACCGCCGCGTCCTACGTGGACATGACCCTCGGGGACGACATGCGGCAACACGGCGCCCTCGCCGATGAGATCCCGCTGGACGAGGACCACGCCGGTATCGGCTTCCGGGTGGACGAACGCTCCCGCAACCCGCTGCGGGTGCGGGGTGGCTACAACACCGACGAGGACATCGCCGAACTCGTCCGCACCTGCTCCCCCAACCCGACCACAGGCCGCGCCCACCTGACCATCGCGGCCTGACCACAACAGACTGTCCAAAGGAGACATGAACGATATGATCACGCTCTATTTCCTGCGTACCTGGGGTAAGGCCCTGCTCGGGTTCGTGCTGGCCGTGGTGATCGAGTACGCCCTGACCTTGTACGCCAGCGGATGGTTCATCCTGCTGATGCCCCCGACCCTCGGCGTGTTCGTCGGGTTCACGGTCCTGATGTACAAGGACTGGAAAGCCTCACGCGCCAACGGGATCGGCTACCGCTATGACATCGTTCGTGACGTCACCCGCACCCGGGACAGGTGGTGACCGGTCATGCGTAAACCTGACCTGACCGCGATCGCGCGCACGGTCGTGACGGTGGCTTTGGGTGGGATCGGCGCGTCGGCCGGGTTCACCCACACCCATGACTGGGCCAACACGCACTGGCAACACGGCTGGCTCGCCTGGGCCGACGCGGTTGTCATCGAAGGCTTGGCCATTGTCGCCGGGTTCGAGGTCCACCGCGACCACCAGGCTGGCAGGAAAGGCCGCGCCGCCCTCGTCCCCCAGGTCGTGCTGGGGTTGTCGTTCGTGATCCAGATGACCGCCCAGGTCGCACAGGCCGAACCCACCGCGGCCGGCTGGCTCCTCGCCGCCATGCCCGCCCTCGGGTTCCTCACCGTGGTCAAACTGATCATGCGACGCCTGCCGGCCAGACCCGACCAACCACCGACCGAGCAAACCGATGCACGGCACGCGGTCAACCAAGCAACGGCCGTCCGCACCGACACCACACCCAAGGTCGCCTCACCCGCACCGACCACAGTGGAGCCACCGGCACGCCCGGCCTTGACCACAGCTACCCGGCTTCCCGCACCGATCCGCAGCAAGATCACCGCCATGGCCAGTCAAGCTCACGAGCAAGGCCGCACCATCACCGTGGAGGAGATCCGCCGCACCATCACCCTGCCGGAGGGCATGCTGACTCAACTGGTCGCCGAACTCAACGCCAACCACACCCCAGGAGGCCAGTCATGATCAGCCGACGTGAACGAGACGACCTCCGCATGGACTACCACCGGGCACTCAACGGGGTCAACGCGGCCATCAGGATTCTGGAGGACACCGCGACCCAAGCGGAGAAGGTCACCGGGCGGTTCGGCGGCAACTGTCCGGCCAACCTGATCAACGAGTTGTACGAGGCGTTCGCCAGCATCAGTAAGGCCCAGGTCAAGATCCGTGAGGCACCCGCCGCCGATTAGGCGAGCTGTCCGAAAAGGACCAAGCCGGGCGCCTCGCATCATCTCCTCGACCTGGCTTGCCCCGATCACACAGGTTCTCGGGGTGTGGCCCTCCCACCCCACCGCGGGTCAACGGATCACGTGCCACACCCCGGGGTTCTGTGTGATAGCCCTCCGGGAGGTCGGGGAGATGATGCGCACCCAACCACCCACGCCACGCAACCCCGTGCGTGTTGTCGATCATCTCTGAGACCTGCCGTCCGGCGAGGACATTGATTTTCCCTGCGCTGAAAGGAAGGAGTCAGCATCGAATGCGGATCCGTCTCATGGGAACTCGTGAGGAAACCGAACAGGTCGCAGCCCGACTGACGACCATCGTCACCGTCCAAGAAGTCTCATCCTGGCTGCCGAACCGAGGCGCGTCTGTCCTCGGTCGCGTCTACATCACCGCCGAACTACCCAACCAGCACTGACACCAGCACCAACGACAACGGCCCGGGTGTGTGCCTGCCAGCACTGCACACCCGGGCCTTGGTGTCTCGTCCACCCCTGCGAACGAATGGAACTCGACATGCCCACCATACCCCGCGCGTTCACCACTGACGATCGGTATGACCGGGACCGTGCCAGCAACGGCCGCTCCCGCTACGGCTCCTACCTCGCCATCCACCGCCACCTGTTCCTGGACGAGGACGTGCCGACCGCGCAGGTTGACTGGTTCGCTTTCTCCGCCTGGGAAATCGCGACCAGCCCGATCATGGCCCCGGGCTACGTCCACACCCACCCCCGCGTGATCAGCACCGAACCGCACTGGGACGACGACGGCCGCCCCGCCCTGACCGTTCACCTGGCCGCCCCGTGGCCCTTGCGGGTGCCGGACATGCTCGGCCCGAACGTCAACACGTGGGAGTGCCACTACAGCGGTGACCAGATTGTCGACTGGTCGCAGCCCTGGGACAACGACCGGGTGTCGGTGTTCACCACCCTGACCGTGCGCGTCCCGATCCCCGTCGACCGGCTCCCGGCCCCGCGCTACCGGGTTGACGTGCCGGACATCGAGACCGCCAAGCATGCCGTGAACGTGCTGTGCATGACCGCGAACAGGATCGTCAACGGGCTGTGCGTGGCCCTGGATAACCCCCGGGGTGGCCAGTGATCACCGGTGCTGCCGTCCTGGGCAGCATCGACGACCGCATCAGCGAACGGATCAAAGCGGCTGACTTCCGGTCCTGGCGCAAGCACGTGGAATCGGTCGGTGGCTGCGCCAAACCGATCCACCTGGACGGCATCTGGCGTGTCGAGCACGCCGAGACCGGCGACACCCTGGCCGAACGCGCCGGCCTGGTCATGGCCCCATGCGGCAACCGACGCGCCTCGGTCTGCCCGGCCTGCGCCGACCGCTACGCCGCGGACTGCTTCCACCTGATCCGCGCCGGCCTCTCCGGTGGCAAAGGCGTCCCGGACTCGGTGGCGAGCAAGCCGCGCCTGTTCGTCACGCTCACCGCCCCCTCGTTCGGCCCGGTCCACACCCAACGGCGTGGCGCGGGCAGCGGGAAGCGGATCCCGTGCGCGTGCGGTGTCTACCACCTGGACGCGGACACCCGCCTCGGCACGCCGATCGACCCGAGCAGCTACGACTACGCGGGCGCGGTGTTGTGGCAGGCCCAATCCGGGGACCTGTGGCACCGGTTCACCGTCCGCCTGCGCCGCGAACTGGCCAAGGCGGCTGGCCTGCGGGTGCGGGAGATCGACGACCACGCCCGGATCGCCTACGCCAAGGTCGCCGAGTACCAGCGACGTGGCCTGATCCACTTTCACGCGGTCATCCGCCTGGACGGTCCGAGCGGTGCGCAGAGCCCGGCCCCGCGGTGGGCTCACCCGGATCTGCTCACGGCCGCTGTGCACGCCGCTGCACGCGGTTCGGCGGTGCGCCGGACACTGACCACCCCGGACGGTACGTTGGCGCCGCACCGGTTCGTGTGGGGCGAACAGGTCGACGTCAAGACCATTCAGCCCGCCGACGCCCGACGCGTGGAGACCGAGCAGGGCGAGATCACCGACCACGCCCTGGCCGGCTACATCGCCAAGTACGCCACCAAGGGCACGTCGACCAGCGACGCGGCCGACCGGCCGATCCGCTCGGAAGTCGACATCGACAACCTGGTCATCTCCGAGCATCACCGCACGATGATCCGCACCGCGTGGGACCTGGGCGGCCTGCCGGGGCTGAGCTTCCTGCGCCGCTGGGCGCACATGCTCGGGTTCCGGGGCCACTTCCTGACCAAGTCCCAACGCTACTCACAGTCCTTTCAGGACCTCCGCGCCGAGCGAGCCACGTGGCGCCACCGCGAACTGCTGGACCGCTTTGGTATCACCGACGACGACATCGTCGTGATCAACGACTGGCGCACGACCGGCGCCGGCTACGCCACCGACGCCGAACGCGAACTTGCGGGCGCGATCTATGAACGCATCCGCCAACAACGCATCGACCGATACGAAAGAGAGGCAGCAGCATGAGCAGCAAACTGTGGGGCGTAGAGGACGTCGCTGACTACCTCGGCGTACCGGTCAACACCGTCTATGCCTGGCGCACCAAGGGCTACGGCCCGACCGGACGCCGTATCGGCAAGTACGTCCGCTACCTACCCACCGACGTTGAGCAGTGGGTCGCCGACCAGGGCGGCGCGTGATGGGCCGCCCTCCACTGCCACCTGGCACCTACGGTGAGATCCGCGTCTACCCCGTCGCGGGCGGGACCTACCGGGCGGTGACCAATTACCGTGACTACGACGGTGTGACCCGACCCGTGGAGCGTCACGGTAAGAGTCGCACGGCTGCCATCCGGCGACTGAAGGAGGCGCTGCGTGATCGTGCCCGGATGGTCTCGGGCGACGAGTTGACCGCCGATACCAAGATGTCGGAGGCCGCGCGTCTGTGGCTGCGCGAGATCGACGAGTCGAGCCGGGCTACCCGCACCAAACGCACCTACCGGGAATCGTGGGACCGTGACCTCAAGGCCGCTGTGGGTGGCTTGCGGGTTGGCGAGGTGAGCGCTGGTGTCGTCGACCGTGTGCTACGAGCGATCCGTACGGGCGCTGGTCCTGGGAGCGCGAAGCATGCCAAGGTCGCGTTGGGCGGGGTCATGGACCTGGCCGTTCGGCGCGACGCCGTGCAGGTCAACCCCGTACGCGAAGTCCGTACGGAGCGTTCGCGCGGGAAAGGGCGCAAGAACCGGTTCCGGCTTGAACCGGAGGAGCTGCCGCTCCTCCAAGCCTTTCTGGCCGAGTCGGAGCTTGCGACGCGGTACGACCTGCGGGACTTCGTCGACATGGAGGCGGTACTCGGTTGCCGCATCGGTGAGGCGCTGGCCCTGGACTGGTCAAAGATCGATTGGAGTGAGGGCACGGTTGCTATCGAGGGCACCGTGATTCGCATTCCCAGTGCGGGCCTTGTGGTCCAGCCGCATACGAAGTCGTCGGCGGGGATGCGGACGCTCTACCTCGATGGCTCGGTGCTGGCGCTGCTCCGTCGTCGGCGGGCTGCGTCGACCGGTCAGTGGATCTTTCCGTCAAGCACGGGCACTCTGCGTGATCCAGACAATACGCGTCGGAATATACGTAGCGTGGTGGCTGAATCGGCCTGGGAGGGCCTTCACCCGCATGCGTTCCGGCACCTGGTTGCGACCGTGCTGGACGCGGCTGGGCTGACTGCCCGGGAGATCGCGGACTACCTCGGTCACGAGAAGATCTCGACGACGCAAGATGTGTACATGGATCGCAAGGCGCGGGGCGAGCGGGCCGCCAAGGCGCTGGGCTCGGTCTTGGACAGGCGATCCGAATAGTGTGGGTAAGGCGTGGGCTGATCTTGACCGTGATCCGCGATCAGCCCTGCCACCTGCGCATACGTGCCCCCGGCAGGACTCGAACCTGCGGCCAAGTGATTAGAAGTCACTCGCTCTATCCGCTGAGCTACGAGGGCTTGGGCAGCAGCCTTCGCGAGTACGCGAGTCGACTCCCCTACTGGTTACATCGTCGGGCGGCGCCGTCTCGTTTCCGAATTTCCTCCGACGCCATCCAGTCGGGTGATCCACACGACCCGATCACCGTCCATTCACGACGAAACGTACCGGTCACGGACCTGCGCCCGGCACAAACCCGGCCGAACCGGACCGCCCCTGATCATGACACGTCCGCATTCCGGGACCAGCAACAGGGAACCGCAGCGCGCGGCCGCGCGAGCAGACCGTGCGATAGATCACATCCACACCCGGCTCGGGCGGCACAATGCCTGTTATGCCTTGTATCCCACTCTCCCGGTCGCCGAACCACCACGACGAGTGAACCTCGTCCACCAACAGCGAACGACTCGGTCCGCCCACGCCGCCGTCCAACCGATTCGAGCAACCCGGATAGCCCATCCGGGGCATCGACTCGATACTCCTTGTCGCCGCTACCGATTCCTTTCCGGGCCGAGCCCGGTCTTGTAGTGGGTAGGCACCCGCCCGAGGAGAACCCATGGCCCGGACCACCACCAAGCCCGACGACGCCGAGTTCACCAGCAGGACCCAGCCGTTGCGCGCAGAGCTGCTCGCGCACTGCTACCGGCTGCTGGGCTCGCTGGACGAGGCCGAGGACCTGGTCCAGGAGACGTACCTGCGCGCCTGGCGGGCCTACGGCGGGTTCGAGGAACGCGCCTCGATGCGGGTGTGGCTCTACCGCATCGCCACCAACGCCTGCCTCACCGCGCTCGGCCATCGCAGCAGGCGGGTGCTGCCCTCCGGCCTCGGCGCGCCAGCCGACGATCCGGACGCACCCACCCCTGACGCCGGGCCAGAGGTCCGCTGGCTGGACCCGCTGCCGGACGCCATGGCCGATCCAGCGACGATCGTGGCCGGGCGGGACAGCCTTCGTTTGGCACTGATCGCCAGTTTGCAGTATCTGCCGCCTCGACAACGCGTCGTGCTCATCCTGCGCGATGTGCTCGCGTTCTCCGCCAACGAGACCGCCGCCATCCTGGACACCACCACGGCAGCCGTGAAGAGCAGCCTGCAACGCGCCCGGACCAGGCTCGATGAGGTGGCACCGAGCGCGGAAGACCTCGTCGAGCCGACCGCACCCGAGGCGCAGGTCCTGCTCTCCGCCTACATCGCCGCGTTCGAGCACTCCGACGCGAGCCTGCTCACCGAGGTGCTGCGGAAGGACGCGACCCTCGAACCGATCGGCACCGCCACCTGGTTCGCCGGAAAGACAACCTGTCTGGGTTACCTCGCCCGAGTGGTCGGCTCCCCCGGCGACTGGCGGATGCTGCCCACCACGGCCAACGGCCAGCCCGCCGCGGCCGTATACCTCCGCGGCGCCGACGGCCTGCACCACGGCTTCGGCATCGGCCTGCTGACCGCGACCCGCACGCACATCACCGGCATCACCGCGTTCGGCGATCGGAGCCTGGTCACCAAGGCCGGCTTCCCGGCCACCCTGACCACGGCTCCCTGAATGTCCATCATGGACACTCAGGCCGTGCTGCCGTAGTCGCCCCAGCCGCCCACCAGCAGGTCGAAGATGTCGTCGATGGCCTGCTGCGGGTCGTCCTCCCACCCGGCCAGCGTGTGCGCGTCGACCACGTATCGGGCCAGCGCCCGCACCTTCATCTCGCGCGGATCCGCGCCAACCTCGGCCGCGATCGCCTCAGCCAGCGCCTCCCCGTGCCGCAACCACATCCGATCGGAGTACTCGCGCAACTCGCGCGAGCGGCTGACCAGCCGCAACAACTGCCGCAACAGCTCGCGCTCGGCGGGGCTGTACTCATGCAGAGACTTCAGGTGTGCGCGCAGCGCAGCCAGGATCGACTGCCCGGCCGGCCGGTCCCGAACGGCCGCGACCAGCGCTTCCCGCTGGGACGTGTCCTGGTCGAAGACCAGGCTCTCCTTGCCCTCCGGGAAGTGCTTGAACAGCGTGGTCACCGACACGTCAGCGGCCTCGGCCACCTCGGTCACGGTCACCTCGTCGTAGCCCCGCTCGCTGAACAGCCGCATCGCCGCGTCGGCAAGCGCGGTGCGCGTCTGGGCCTTCTTGCGCTCTCGGCGCCCCGGTTGGGTCACCCGGCCAGCCTAACCAACCAAGTTGAGGGATACAACTAGTTGAGTGATTGCACTTTTGTAGCCGTTGTGGTTTTCTAGTGGTGCGGCGATCACCGCAGCACGCACCAAGACGGGAGAACCACCATGAACACGCTGGAAAACAACCGAATCGCCGTCATCGGCGGCGGCCCCGGCGGCCTGACGCTGGCCCGGGTCCTGCAACGCAACGGCATCTCGTGCACGGTCTTCGAGCGGGAAGGCTCGGTCGTCGCCCGACCGCAGGGCGGCACGCTGGACATGCAGTCCGAGACCGGCCAGGTCGCGCTGCGCACCGCCGGCCTACTGGCCCAGTTCCTCAGCCTCTCCCGGCCCGAGGGGCAGGACGGCCGAATGCTGGACAAGACCGGCACGGTGCTGCTGGAACACGAGGCTGACCAGGACGATCAGGAGAAACCCGAGATCGACCGCGGCCACCTCCGCACCCTCCTGCTCGACTCGCTGGCCCCCGGCACCGTGCGCTGGCACAGCGACGTCCGCGAGATCCGCGAACACGCGCCGACCGGCTACGAGATCCGCCTCGCCGATGGCACCGCCCACCTCGCGGACGTCGTGGTCGGCGCGGACGGGGCCTGGTCGAAGGTGCGCCCCCTGCTGTCCCCGGCCACGCCCGAGTACAGCGGTGTCACCTTCGTCGAGATCCACCTCGACGAGGTCGACGAGCGCCATCCGGACCTGGCCGAACTGGTCGGCAACGGCAGCATGTTCGCGCTTTCCGACAACAAGGGCCTACTCGCCCAGCGCAACAGCGGCAGCCACGTTCGGGTCTACGCCGCGCTGCGCGTCCCCGAGGACTGGGCCCGCACCTGCGGCATCGACTTCGCCGATCCGACCACCGCTCGTCCGGCCCTGCGCGGCTACTTCGCCGACTGGGCGCCGGAACTGCTCGCCCTGATCGACGCGAGCGACCAGGAGTTCGTCCCGCGCCCGCTCTACGCGCTGCCGTTCCCGCATACCTGGAGGTCGCGACCGGGCGTGACCTTACTGGGCGACGCTGCGCACCTGATGTCGCCGTTCTCCGGCCTGGGTGCCAACCTCGCCATGCTCGACGGCGCCGAACTCGGCACCGCACTCGCCGAGGCGATCACGGCCGGCACCTCGGTCGACGACGCGATAGCCAGATATGAATCCGTCATGCTTCCGCGCGGTGCGGACGCCGCGGAAGGAGCCGCGAACGGAATCGATATTGCCATTTCTGCGGATGCTCCACATGGTGCACTCGCCTACCTTGGAGAGAACGCTTGAGCCCGACACATTCAGCTAACCAAGCTGATCCCCACACAACTTCATAGCCACCGCATCGACGGGTTCATCAAGGGCTTGCGTCCACAACTGTTACTGCCGAGTGAGTAGAGACGAGCGATGACAGAACTGTTGGCGACTTCCCCGGACCACGGCGATCGAGCCTGGCACAACCATTCCTGTGTGGAGCACTCGTTCGCAGGCGAACAGGCGCTGCAACGCGGATTAGCCGGCTACCTCGCGGCGATCGGCACGGCACTCGGCGTCGGGCTGGAGTCGTGCACGATCGACGCGTACTCACCGGCGAGCGCGTATCTCGCGCTGGACTGGCAGCAACGACGCTGCCCCGGTGTGGAACTGGCACTGTTGTGGGACGAACAGTGCGGCTGGGCAGCCGCACTGGAGGGCGAGGCCGCCGAGGACTTCACCATCCTCGGCTACCTCGGCGGCGACGTGCTACCCGAACCCGAGGTAGTGGCCCGGTTCGCCGCCGCGGCCCAGCACGGCACCCTCCCGCAACGCACCGATTCCGCGCGCGAACACGCCACGGGCCACCGCCCGGGTGCACCGCCGCTGCCCAGATCGGAACTGGTCCGAAGACTGGCAAGGTATGCGCTACTGGTCTGACAACGCTCCCGGCCCAGCCACGCCACCTGGTCGCGCTACCAGCCTGGTTGCGCCCTCGGCCCGGCCGCACCGCCCGGTTGCGCTATCAGCCTGGTTGCGCGCCCGGTCGAGCCGCGCTCCCAGTCGGGCCGCGCTCGGTTGGGCCGCGCACCTGATCGGGGTCGCGCTCCTGGCCGGGCCGCGCTGCTGGTCGGGCCGCGCTGCTGGGCCGACCGCGCGACCAGTCCGACCCCGCCGCTGCTCAGGCTGAGCTACCGATCTCGCTGCGCGACTGGTCCCTCCCGACCGGTCTCGACGCCCTCGCGCACGAGGGTCAGCAGCCGGTCCAGGCGTTGCGGCGGGGCACCGCTGAGCGCGATGCCGTTGGCCAGGCTGAGCAGTTCGGCCACGTCGAGGTCGGCGCGGACCACGGCGGCCTGCTGGGCGCCGGTCAACAGGGCGGCTGCGGTCGCGTGCATGGCCGTGTGCCATTGGCCGAACAGCGTGGACCGCGTGCCGGTGCGGTCGTCCATGATGGCGAGAGCGAGTTCCTTCTTGCTGGTGACATGGGCGATGAAGGCAGCAAGCCAGGAGAACAACGCCTCGCCTGGGCCGTGCGTGGTGACGAGTTCGTCGCCGCGCGCGCACAGCTCGGCTACCTCGTCGGCGTAGACGGCGACGATGAGGTCGCTGCGGGTGGGGAAATGCCGATACATGGTGGCGTTTCCGACGCCGGCTCGCCGGGCGATGTCGTCGAGGGGCGCGTCTATGCCGCGTTCGGTAAACACATCCTTGGCGGCGGCGAGCAACAGGTCGCGGTTGCGTTGCGCGTCCGCGCGGCGAGGCCGCATGCGCGGTCCGGCTTCCGCGTCCGGTGGCGACATGCTGCTCCTCTGTCGATGTGTGTGCCTGCGTGCCTGAGTTCGAACCTACCAACGCGGGCTCAGCCGAACAGGCGCGCGAGGTGGTAGTCGATGACGGCAACCACGTCGTCGAGTTGCCGGCGGCCGTGCAGCAGGTCGATGCCGAGCCCGTTGACTCCGGACACGATCAGGTCTGCCTCGTGCCTTGCGTTGACGCGGCTCACGAGTTCGCCTGCCTCGTGCGCCTGGTCGAGCATGCCCGCGACCAGTTCTTCCAGCGGCGTCTCGTCGTTGAGGAACACCGCGGCCAGTTCGGGGTCGTTGAGGCTGCGCACGTAGTAGGCCAGGTGTACCCGGAGGGTGTCGCGGTGTTCCTCGTCGATCGGCAGGAACTCCATGAGCACCTCGCGCAACACGGCCCTGGTCGACGTGGCACCGGGGGTCGCCGCGATGCGGGCGGTGGCGCGCTGCTCGCTGCGCTCGT
This sequence comes from Pseudonocardiaceae bacterium, assembly GCA_035948315.1. GTDB lineage: Bacteria > Actinomycetota > Actinomycetes > Mycobacteriales > Pseudonocardiaceae > CAJCJE01. The sequence goes on from DASZJG010000005.1 coordinate 15,333, forward strand.
TGAGGTAGCGCAATGCGAGGACGAGCAGGTTGTGCTTGGTCTCGAAGTAGTACTGGACCAGGCGCAGCGACACGCCCGCTTCGGCGGCGACGTCGCGCATGTTGACCGCGTCGAGTCCCTGGTCCGCGGCGATCCGCCAGACCGCTCCGGCGATCTGGCGACGGCGCTCGTCGTGGTTGACCCGCTTCGGCATGCACCGATCCTATGATACGTCCGTATCTGATACGTTCGTATCATCAAGAATCAGGGAGGGCACCGTGGACGACGCCGGCTATCGACTGGCCGAAACACTCGTGGCGATCATCGGCATCCGGGAAGGTCTGGTCCCGATCATCATGAAGCTGATCGGACGGGACGAACCCAGCTGGCTGAGCCTGCCGCTGTACCTCCCGAACCCGTGGTGCTACCTGGTCGCGGCAGCCGTCGTCGCGGTCGCGTTTCTGCTGCTCGTCGCGCTGGACAGGGCGCGAACGACGGCAACCGCCCGCGCAGCGGGTGAAAAGTGAGGCCCCCGACATCGATGGACAGCGAAGTTAGGTTAGCTTAACCTAATCTCGCTCCAGTCGATCGAGGTTCGATGCGCGAAAGGTTGTCCACGATGCCCGAGGCCCGCGTCCCCCAGCTCGCTCGACGCTCGGTGTCCCGCCGCGGATTCCTCGCTGGTGCGGGCGCGCTCGGCGTCGGTGTGCTCGCCGCGGCATGTGGCGTTGGCGGGGAAAACCCGGGCGCGGCAAGCGATTCGGGCGGCGGCCCGTGGTCGTTCACGGACGACCGGGGCACCAAGGTGAGCACGAAAGGTCGGCCGAACCGGGTGGTGGCCTATGTCGGCTCGGCCGCGGCACTCTACGACTTCGGGGTGGACAGCTCGCTGGTAGGCGTGTTCGGGCCGACGAAACTCAGCAACGGCACGGCCGATCCGCTGGCGGGCAGCCTCGACATCAGCAAACTGACCGTCGTCGGCAACACCTACGGCGAGTTCAACATCGAGAAGTACGCGACGTTACGGCCTAACCTGCTGGTCACGAACATGATGCAGCCCAACGTGTTGTGGTTCGTGCCGACCAGCAGCCAACAGCAGATCCTCCAACTGGCGCCGAGTATCGCGTTCAAGTCCGCGAACGTCTCGCTGGCGTCGACCATCCAGCGCTACAGCCAGCTCGCCGGCGCGCTGGGCGCCGACCAGAACGCGAAGTCGGTCACCGACGCCAAGGCCCGGTTCGACAAGGCGAGCGCGGCACTGCGCGCGGCGACCTCGGCGAATCCCGGCATCAGGGTGCTCGCGGGATCGGCGGCCGCCGACCAGTTCTACGTGTCGCTGCCGAGCGTGTATCCGGACCTGACCTATTTCCAGAGCCTGGGCGTGGAGTTCGTGCAGCCGGACAATGTCGTCGGCGGCTTCTTCGAAGGTCTCAGCTGGGAGAACGCGGACAAGTACCCGGCCGACCTGATCTATCTCGACTCGCGGTCTTCCGCGTTGCAACCCAGGGATCTCACCGGCAAACCGAGCTGGATGGCCCTGCCCGAGGTCAAGGCAGGCCAGATCACGCCGTGGCTGAGCGAGCCGAGGTTCTCCTACGCCGGCTGCGCACCGCACATCGAAGCACTCACCGCCGCCATCGCGCACGCCAAGAAAGTCAGCTGACCCTTTCCCGTCGCCGGCACCGACCCGTTGGGTCGGGCGCCGCGGCATGCCCTCATGACGCTCTGAGGAGGAATTCGCCCATGACCGTTGCAATCGCCGCGTCCCCCTTCCGGTTCTTCGACCTGCGGGTCACGCGCACCGCGCGGCTCGGCCCGTCATTCATGCGGGTCACCTTCGGCGGCCCGGAACTCGCCGACGTGACCTGCGGTGGACGCGACCAGCGGGTGAAACTGTTCTTCCCGCATCCGCACCAGGAACTCCCGGTGATGCCAGCCGACCGCGACGCCGACTGGTTCGGTCGCTGGCGGGCGATGGACCCGACGGTCCGCGCGGTGATGCGCTCGTACACGATCCGCGAACACCGGCCGGAAACCGCCGAGCTGGACATCGATTTCGCGCTGCACGGCAGCGGCGGCGGGCCGGCGAGCCGTTGGGCGGCGGGCGCCGAGGTGGGCAGCCCGGTCGTGTTCCTCGGGCCGGTTGTGGCGGACAACGGCGGCGTGGACTTCCGGCCGCCTGCCGACACCGACTGGGTACTGCTGATCGCGGACGAGACCGCACTGCCGGCAGTCGAGGCAATCCTGTCCTGGCTGCCGGCGCGGATGGGCGTCCGGGTGTGGATCGAGGTGGCCGGCCCGGAGGACATTCGCGGCCTGCCGACCCGGGCGCGGGCCGAGATCACCTGGCTGGTTCGCGAAACCAGCAGCCAGACCGGAGCGACACTGGCCGCGCTGCGTCGCGCGCAACTGCCCAGCGGCACACCGTATGCCTGGCTCGCGGGCGAATCCGCCGAGGTGCGGGCGCTGCGCCGGCATCTGGTGAACGAGCGCGGGTTCGCGCGGGACGCCGTCGTGTTCACCGGGTACTGGCGGCGCGGCGCGGGCGAGGACGACCTCCTGGCCGAGCATTTCGGCAACTCGTCGGATCAGGGCTGAGCAGAGAACGGAAAAACCCGTGGCCTTTGAATCGCACCTGCTCAACCGGCAGAACGCGCAGCGCTACCGGCACTGGCTCGGCGAGGCGCTCGATCTGGTGGCCGAGAAATTCGGTGCCAACCAACAACCTTTCACCGGGGTAGCCGCCGACCAACTCGGTCTGGTCGTCGACGCGGTTGATCTGGACGCGCCGCTGGGCGATCCGCGCGCGGCACTGGACGAGCTGCACTCCGTCTATCTGCGGGACGCGGTCTATTTCGATCATCCGCGCTATCTCGCGCACCTCAACTGCCCGGTCGTGATTCCCGCGCTGCTGGGCGAGGCGGTGCTCAGCGCGGTCAATTCCTCTGTGGACACCTGGGACCAGAGCGCGGGCGGTACGTTGATCGAGCGGCGGCTGATCGACTGGACGGCGAGCCGGATCGGGCTTGGGCCTGCCGCGGACGGTGTGTTCACCAGCGGGGGCACCCAGTCGAATCTGCAGGCCATGCTGCTGGCCAGGGAGGAAACCTGCGAGCGGGTCATCGGCAACGGGCTGAGCAGGCCGGAAGTCCAGTCCCGGCTGCGGATTCTGACCTCGCCGTGCGGCCATTTCAGCGTCACCAAGGCGGCTCGGCTGCTCGGGCTCGCCCCGGACGCGGTGGTCGAGGTCGCGGTGGACGGGGCGAAGCGGATGCGGCCGGGCGTGTTGCGGGAGGAGATCGACCGGTGCCGCGACGAGGGGCTGATCGTGATGGCCGCGGTGGCGACCGCGGGCACCACCGACTTCGGCAGCATCGACCCGCTGCCCGAGATCGCCGACATCTGCACCCGCACCGGTGTGTGGCTGCATGTGGACGCGGCGTACGGGTGCGGACTGCTGGTATCGCGGCGTCGGCAGCTGCTGGCCGGGATCGAGCGGGCCGACTCGGTGACGGTGGACTATCACAAGTCGTTCTTCCAGCCGGTCAGTTCCAGCGCGATCCTGGTGCGCGACGCGGCCATGCTGCGCCACGTCACCTATCACGCCGACTACCTCAACCCGGCACACAGCCGCGCCGAGCGCATCCCGAACCAGGTCGACAAGAGCATCCAGACCACGCGCCGGTTCGATGCGCTGAAGCTCTGGCTGACGCTGCGGATCATGGGCGCGGACGCGATTGGCCAACTCTTCGACGAGGTGGTGGACCTGGCGGCCGAGGCTTGGGGGCTGCTCGACGCGGATCCCCGGTTCGAGGTGCTCGTGCGGCCGCAGCTGAGCACGCTGGTGTTCCGTTACCTGCCACCGAACGCGGAGCCGGCAGATGTCGACCTGGCCAATCGCCATGCGCGGCGCGCGCTTGCCGCGTCCGGGGAGGCGGTGGTGGCCGGCACGGTCGTCAACGGCCGGTCCTATCTGAAGTTCACGCTGCTCAACCCGCACACGACCGCGCGCGACATCGCCGACGTCCTCGATCTGCTGGCCGGACACGCCCGCGACCACCTTGGAGAGCCCCTTGCCAACGCCACCAGCACCGATGCCCGATCCGCTTGATTTCATCGGGATCGGAGTGGGGCCGTTCAACCTCGGTCTCGCCTGCCTGACCGCGCCGATCGCCGAGGTGCGTGGGATCTTCCTGGAGCGCAAGCCGAACATCGACTGGCATCCGGGGATGCTGCTGCCGTCGGCGACCCTGCAGACACCATTCATCGCCGACCTGGTCAGCCTGGCCGATCCGACCTCGCCGCTGTCCTTCCTGAACTACCTCAAGGAGTCCGGGCGGCTGTACTCGTTCTACATCAGGGAGAGCTTCTTCCCGCTGCGCACCGAGTACGTCGAGTACTGCCGCTGGGCCGCGGCCCAGCTGGACTCGATCCGGTTCGGCCAGGAGGTGGTCGCGGTCGAGTACGTCGAGGGCAGCTACCTGGTCCGGGCGCGGGCGGTCGGCAGCGGCGAGGTGACCACGCACCGGGCACGGCGGCTGGTGCTGGGCACCGGTACTCCCCCGTACCTGCCCGAGGAGTGTCGCGGTCTCGCCGGCGAGATCACCCACAGCTCGGGCTATCTGGCGCGCAAGTCGGCGTTGCAGCGCAAGCCGAGCATCACGGTGCTGGGCAGCGGGCAGAGCGCGGCGGAGATCTACCACGACCTGCTCCAGGACATCGATGCCTTCGGCTACGAGCTGACCTGGATCACCCGCTCTCCCAGGTTCTTCCCGCTGGAGTACACCAAGCTGACGCTGGAGATGACCTCCCCGGAGTACACCGACTACTTCCACGCGCTCCCGTCGCCGACCCGCGACCGGCTCAACGCGGCGCAGAAGAACCTGTACAAGGGCATCAACAGCGACCTGATCAACGACATCTTCGACCTGCTGTACCAGAAGAACGTCGTCGGTCCGTGCCGGACCAGGCTGCTCACCAACACCGCGCTGACCGGCGCGCACCACGACGCCGCGCTCGACGAGTACACATTGGACCTTCGCCAGGCCGAGCAGGGCGCGGACTTCCGGCTGCGCACCAACGGACTGGTACTGGCCACCGGCTATCGGCAGCAGATCCCGGACTTCCTCGCGCCGGTCACCGACCGGATCGCGTTCGACGAGTCGGGGCGGTTCGCGGTGCGGCGGAACTACCGCATCGAGCGTGACCCGGCGAACGGCGCGATCTACGTGCAGAACGCGGAGCTGCACACGCATGGGTTCGTCGCGCCTGACCTGGGCATGGCCGCTTACCGCAACTCGTGCATCATCGCGGATCTGCTCGGTCGTGAGTACTACCCGATCGAGAAGTCCATCGCGTTCCAGGAGTTCGGGGTGAGCGTCTCGTGATCAACGAGTTCACCCTGCGGCTGGTCGATCCGGACCGGGATCTCGACATCCTGCACGCGTGGGTGACCGATCCGAAGTCGGTGTACTGGCTGATGCAGGGTTTCTCCCGCGAGGAGGTGCTGGCCGAGTACCGGAAGATCGCGGCGAGCCCGGTGTACGACGCCTTCCTTGGCCTGTACCAGGGCGTGCCGGCCTTCCTGGTCGAACGCTACGACCCGTACGGCGAACTGGGCGACGTGTACGCCTACCGGTCGGGCGACATCGGCATGCATTTCCTGACCGCGCCGACCGACACGCCGGTACACGGGTTCACCCGCGCGGTGATCACCACGGTGATGGAGCTGATGTTCGCGGATCCGGCCGTACAACGGGTCGTGGTCGAGCCGGACGCGCGCAACACCGCCGTGCACGCGTTGAACGCGTTCGTCGGGTTCCGTGGCATCGGCACGGTCTCCCTGCCGCACAAGGACGCCTACCTCAGCATCTGCACCCGCGCCCAGTACGCGGCCAGCCGAAAGGCGAAGGACTCATGAACCCCACCGACGCGATCGCCCACCTCACTCCGTCGAACTGGGCGAGGGCCAACCGGCTGCTGGTGCGCAAGGCGCTGGCCGAGTTCGGCCACGAACGCCTGCTCCGCCCCACCCCGCTCGGCGCCGATCGCTACGTGCTGACCAGCGACGACGGCGCGGTCGAGTACCGGTTCACGGCCACGATCGGTCAGTTGGAGCACTGGCGGATCGACGCGGCGAGCATCACCCGCCATCGCGCCGGCAGGGCACTCCCGCTGGACGCGGTCGAGCTGATCATCGAGTTACGCGACACGCTCGGCCTGAGCGACCGCGTGCTGCCGACCTACCTTGAGGAGATCACCAGCACGCTGGCCAGCACAGCGTTCAAGCTGGCCAAGCCGGAGGTGAGCGCGGCCGATCTGGCGAAGGCCGATTTCCAGGCGATCGAGCGCGGTATGACCGAGGGGCATCCGTGCTTCGTGGCCAACAATGGCCGGATCGGCTTCGACATCGACGAATACCGTGCGTTCGCGCCGGAGGCAGGCCGGCCGATCCGGTTGGTCTGGGTCGCGGCCAGGCGCGATCGGGCCACGTTCACCAGCTGCGCCGACCTGGACTACGCCGGTCTGATCGAGGGCGAACTGGGCGCGGCCGTACTCGATCGCTTTCGGGGCGTGCTCGCCGAACAAGGGCTCGACCTGAACGGGTTCCTGCTGATTCCGGTGCATCCCTGGCAGTGGTCGAACCGCCTTGCGGTGACCTTCGCCGGCGAGCTGGCCAGGCAGAACCTGGTGTTCCTCGGCACAGGCGACGACGAGTACCAGGCACAGCAGTCGATCCGGACCTTCTTCAACACCAGCGCGCCCGAGCGGCACTACGTGAAGACCGCGCTGTCCGTCCTGAACATGGGCTTCCTGCGCGGCCTTTCCGCCGAGTACATGCGCGACACCCCCGCCATCAACGACTGGGTCGCCGACCTGATCGCCGACGACCCTCTGCTGGCTGGGACCGGGGTCGCGGTGCTGCGCGAGCACGCCGCCATCGGCTATTACCACGACCACTTCACCGCGGCTGGCCCGAAGGGGTCGCCGTATCTGAAGATGCTGGCCGCACTGTGGCGGGAGAGCCCGGTGCCGCTGCTCGCCCCCGGCGAGCGCCTGGCCACCATGGCGTCCCTACTGCACGTCGATCGAACCGGAAACTCGCTGGTCAGTGCCCTGATTCGGGGATCTGGTCTTGCGCGGGCCGACTGGCTGCGGCGCTATCTCGACGCCTACCTGGTGCCGTTGCTGCACTGCTACTACGCCTACGACCTGATCTTCATGCCGCACGGCGAGAACATCATCCTGGTGCTGGACGAGGTCGGGGTGCCGCAACGGGTGATCCTCAAGGACATCGGGGAGGAGGTCGCGGTGCTGAACGAGAGCCTGCCGCTGCCGCCCTCGGTGGAACGGATCAGGGCGCAGGTGCCGGCCGAGCTGAAGATCCTGTCGATCTTCACCGACGTCTTCGACTGCTTCTTCCGCTTCCTCGCGGCCGAATTGGCCGCGAGCGGCACGCTGACCGAGGACGAGTTCTGGGCCACGGTCGCCGAGTACGTGCTGGACTACCAGCGATCGCGTCCGGAACTGGCCGAGCGGTTCGCGGCCGACGACCTGTTCGCGGACGAATTCGCACTGTCCTGTCTGAACCGCCTGCAACTGCGGGACAACCAGTACATGATCGACCTGGAGGATCCGGCCGGTGCGCTGCAACTTGTCGGCACACTGAAGAATCCGCTGGCACGATACAAGACCGTAAATCCCGAGCGCACGACGATAGTGGTCGGCTAATCTTCCTGGCGTCACTCGCGAAGAGGACGGAGGTGGGTCGACGATGGAAACATCCAACAACAACGAACCGGGTACAGTTCTGCTTGCTGGCATCGTCGGTTCCACCGCCTACGGTCTCGCCGGGCCGGATTCCGATGTGGACAGACTCGGTGTCTTTGCCGCGCCCACGCTGTCCCTGCTCGGCCTGGACGCACCGGCGCCGAGCCGGGTCACCGTCCAGCCGGACGTGACCATGCACGAGGCAGGCAAGGCCGCGCGCCTGCTGTTGAGCGCGAACCCGACCGTCACCGAGTTGCTGTGGCTGCCGACCGAACTGTACGAACGGCGCACACCGCTCGGCGCGGAACTCGTCGAGATCCGCTTGGCGTTCCTTTCCGCCAAGCGGGTTCGGGACGCTTATCTCGGTTATGCCCATCAGCAGTTCCGGAAACTGCTGCGCGGCAACCGAGCGGCAAAGCCGGCACGGCATTTCAGGCGACTGCTCGATCAGGGCCTCGCCCTGTACACGACCGGTTCGCTGACCGTCCCGCTGGCGGACCCGCAGAGCTACCTGGACTTCGGTGAGCGGGTGGCCGCCGATCCGGAGCAGGCGGGGTCGGTGCTGGCGGATGCCCAGACCACGTTCGACCGGACGCGCAGCGCGTTGCCGGTCGAACCGGACCGGGATCGGGTACAGGACTGGCTGTTGCGGGTGCGGAACGCGTTCTGGGTCAGTAACTCCTGACCGCCAGCAGCGTGCGGTGGTGGCGCGGCTCTGTCGCCTCGTCGACCAGCGCGACGGCGAGGTCGGCATAGCGGAACAGCGGTGCGTCCTCGGGCATGTCGAGGGCCGTGTCCACCGATGTGCGGTAGTGGCCGGTGCGCTCGCCGTCCGGGTCGAGCATGGTCGGCGGCGGAGCGACCAGCAGCCAGTCCAGGTCGGTCTCGGCGGCGCGGAACGTCGCGAGTTCGGCCGCCCTCGCCTCGACGAACGGCCGGTACTCGGCGGGGACCTCAGGCGCGCCAGGCAGCACCGTGCCCAGGCTGACCACCACCAGCCTGGGCACGCCCGCCTTGGCCACGCCGCCGAGCAGTGCCCGCGCCACCCGCAGGTAGAACTCCTCGTGCGCGAGGTCCTCCTGGTACACCGAGCTGATCACCGCGTCGTGGCCGGCCGCGATCTCGGCCACCCGCTCCGCGTCCGTCGCGTCGCCGGTGACGACGGTCACTCCCGGCGCGGCGAGGCCGGTGTGCCGGGCCGGGTCGCGCACCACCGCTGTCACCTGGTGACCGCGCTCGACCGCCTCGGCCAGCACGCGTCGACCGGCGCGACCACCCGCGCCGAACACCACGATCCTGCTCATCAACTACCCCCAATGTCGGTTGGTGCCGCGAAGGTAGCCGCAGGTGGGTCGGTTACCGCAACGATAGTGAGCCGGCCTGCCCGTATCGTGGGCAGCGTGAGCGAGCCACTCGACCCGGACATGTTCGACTGCTGCACGGACACGCCGATCCCGATGCGGGTCGGCGACAAGTGGGCCGCGAAGATCATCACCTGCCTGCGGGAGGGCCCACGCCGGTTCTCCGAACTCCAGGCGCCGCTGCGCGGGATCACGCCGAAGGTGCTGACCGAGTCGCTGCGGGCGATGGAGCGGGACGGCATGATCACCAGGACCGCGTACCAGGAGATCCCGCCGAGGGTCGAGTACGAGCTGACCGACCTTGGTCGAAGCCTGTTCGAGCCGTTGGACGCCCAGTGTGCGTGGACGCGCGAGCACTACGAGGAACTCCGCGCCGCGCGCGCCCGCTACGCGCAGCGCACCACCGCCTAATCCACGACCGACAGCACCCGCACGTCGTAGGCTTCCGCGCGGTCTTCGGTGAACGCGAGCAGCCGCGCGCCTTCGCGCTCGACCGCTGATTTGTGCCGAGTGGACAGTCGTCGGAACGGCTCGACGGTGAGCACCGCGGTCCGTCCTTCCCTGGCGATCTGCCACTTCCCGGCGGTGTGGCCGTCGACGAGCAGCGCGGCGCGGATGATGCCGTTGACCGTGAACAGCTTCGCGCGATGCTCGGCCGGCATGATCCGGGTGGTGTCCGCGTGCGAAAGAAGGATGTTGTCGAAGTCCGGCAGGAACCGCACCGGCGCGTCGACCTCAGGACCGGGACGCGGCGCATCGGGCAGGTCGAACAGTTCGGTGCCCGACTCGGCGCGGAAGGTGACCAGGTCGGGGCGGAGCCGGTCGAACACCTCGCCGAGCCTGGTCAGCCCGGACCACTTCTGCGCGTCCGCGCCCGAGGCCGGCCCGAACGCGGCAAGATACCGCAACACGAGGGAGTCGAGCGTCGGGTTAGTGCACAAAGGACGGTCGAGCCAGACCTGCGCGGTGGTGACCGTGGCCTGGCCGCTGCGGCCCCAGATCGCGCGCGGCGGCAGTTGCACCAGCGGCAGCGCGGAACGGACCACGTTGAGCAGGGCCTGCCGATCCCGGCCCGGCCAACGCTCAAGCAGCAGCGCACCCAGTTCGACGGTGCTCCGAGGTTGCTCCTCGACCAGCGTCCGGCCGTACTCCGCGATGTCGGCGAACTCGATGCCGTCGAGGTGCTTGCGGTAGCCGGTACGTACCACGCGTTCCAGGAAGTCCTGGTGCAGCGGCCGCAACATGAGGCAGTCGGCGGCGCTGACCAGGTGCACGGTGCCGCGCATCAGCGCGATCCGCACCACGCTCCGGTCGAGCAGCAGATCGGCCAGCGCCTGCGGCCGGAAGTCGGCGAGCCGGGTCCACAACCCGGTGTAGGGCGGGAAGGGCGCTTGCGCCTGAAGGCCGACCAGGTGCTCGACCGCGGCCAGCACGTCCAGGTCGGCGCGGCGCAGCAGCAGTTGCCGGTCGAGCATGGCGCGGTTGGCCGCCCTGCTCGTCAACGTGGTCATCACCGAACCCTACTGGGCGGCCGTCGCGGGATGACGCGGATCACGTCGAGTTCCCCCGTGCCGCCCGGGAATGTTCTCGGCCGACGCACGGTTGTACGAGGCGGTCGGTACGGTGCAAGTCCCCCGGGCCTCACCTCATTGCCGTCACGGAATACCGGTTCGACCGGGGCCGTGTTCGTGCCCTACGCCGAGAGGCGACTGCCGTACCGGCCACCGACACCACCGTCGGCCGACTCCCCCTTCACGGCCGGCGGTGGCCCTGTCTTCTGCTCAGCGTCTTCTGCCCAGCGTCTTCTGCTCAGCGGCGGCGTTCCAGGAACACGACATCGCGCCAGCGCCCATGATGCTGGCCGATCCGCTCCCTGGTGCCGACGACGCGGAACCCGGCGCGCTCGTGCAAGACGAGGCTCGCGGTGTTCTCGGGGAATATTCCAGTCTGGATGGTCCAGATTCCCGCCGCCTCGCTCGACTCGATCAACGCTTTGAGAAGTGCCGACCCGGCACCCCGCCCACGCGCCTCCGGATCGACGTACACGCTCAACTCGACGACGCCCGCGTACACCGCGCGGCTCGACACCGGCGACACCGCGACCCAGCCGAGCACCCGACCCGCGTCGTCGATCGCGACGAACCGGTGCGCGGCAAGGTGTGCGGCGTCCCAGCGCGCCCAGTCCGGCGCGCGCACCTCGAAACTGGCGTTACCGGTGTCCAAACCGGCCTGGTAGATCGCCAGCACCCCGGCGCCATGATCATCGGTCATCGGCACGATCCGCACAGCCACCCCCTGTGTTCGCCGCGTTGTGGCTGCGCCCAGTCTGTCAAATCAGACAGCCGAGTTGTGCACACCCCCGCGAGCTGTCCACATCCGCGCCACAAAACCCCCACTGCCAGCTTGACAACGGTACGTTGGTGAGGGGTCGTCCCCCCGGGAAGGGTGGGGGTTTGGGGTTGGGAAGTGAGGAATATTCGGGGATTCGTCAGGTTACCGGGATGCCGGCCGAATATTCGTGGTGGTAGGCGGGGGTTGGCACGGGGTAGGGGTTGCCCAGGGGTTCGCCGGTGCGGACGTCGATGCCGAGGATTCGACATGTCGTGCGCCACATTCGTTGCTGCGTGGCGACTCCGGCGGCGGCGCGGGGCAGGGCCTGGATTCGGCGGCCGCGGAGGTAGGCGCCGTTGGGGATGCCCTGACTCGTGCAGGCGTAGAGCACCGCGTCGACCATCAGCGCGCGGGACAGCGGGAGTTGGGTGCCGCTCACCTCGACGCCGGCCGGCTGCATCGCCAGGCTGCGGGCCAGGGAGCCACCGAGCCGGCCGGCCACGGACTGACTGAACATCATCAGCGCGAGTTTGCACTCCGTGTAGGACCACGACGGGTAGTAGCGGCGCTCGGTCGGGGCCATGTTCGCCTTGGGGACGCCGAGCGGGTGGGCGTCACCGACCAACTGGATCATGCGGCCGACTCGGCTGGCGTGGAGCAGGGGCAGGACGCCCAGCATGATGAGCGCGGGGCCGAGATAGTTGACTTGCCAAGTGAGTTCGTTGCCGTCTTCGGTCACCACGCGCGTGGGAGGTGGGCGCAGGTCGACCGCGTTGACGACGACGTCGATCTCGCCGGTCGCGCCGAGCGCTCGTTTGGTGAGTTCGCGAGCCGCGCGCAGCTGGGTGAAATCGGCGGGCAGGGAAATGACCCGGCAATTGTCGTCGACGCCGGCCAGTTCGCCGCCGAGCAGCGCGGTTTCCGCCGGGTCGGCGCCGTGCAGCAACAATGTCGAACTGAGTCCGACCATTCGCCGAGCGATCTCACCACCGACCCGGCCGGTCGCCCCGAGCACCAGGGTGGTTCTTCGCGCGGCACTCATCTGCCCGCTCCCTCCCTGCGACAAAGACCGGCGGCGGCTCCGCCAGTCGTATCAGGGAAATCGGTTTCAGAGCGATTCCGTTACTCGTTGCAACCGGACAGTGGCGAACAGGACGCTGTTGTCCGCCTGTTCGCCCGGAATTCGCCCCTCGATTTCGTCGCGAGAACCGGCGTCGCGAGAACCGGCTCAGCGGACGAGCAGAAATACCGCGCCGCCGACGATCGGGCCGACGAGGCCGCCCGCGATCGTCTGGGCGACGGTGTGGTCGGCCAGCTGCACGCGGGACCAGCCGACCAGGATCACGCCGAGCACGAGCAGCCAGTACCACGGGCCGTAGAGCAGCACCATGGTGGCGACGGCGCCGCCGGCGACCGCGGTGTGGATGGAGATCTTCCATGCCTGAGTGATCGCTAGGCAGACGATCAAGGTAACCAGCATGGCCACGTCCAGGGCGATCAGGTCGCGCGGGGACTGGCCGACGATCAGGATGGCGAGCCCGGCCGCGGTGAACACGCCGCAGAGCGTGAGCGGGATGAGCCTGCCCTCGCGGTTGCGTACGTGGTGCCCGTCCCACCGGCCTTTGCGGGCGCCGCTGATGATGAAGATCATCGGCGCGATGCTTGAGCACACCGCCACGATCAGGCCCCAGCCGAAGGTGGGGCCGACCCGGTAGCCGGTGGCATGCCACGCGGTGGCGAGGGAGAGCAGGACCACCACGATGGCCGGGCTGAACGCCTCGGTGACGATCTTGGCGGCCAGGCGACGAGGCGAGCCGGCGGGCGCACTGCCGGCTATCGCGCCGTTCTGGGCGTCGTCTTCGACTGTCGACACCGGGCTACCTCGTTCCGTGCGTGCTAACGATTGACGCGAAAAACCACAAACCGGGCATCCGCATCGAGAGACCAGTGGCGAGTTCCCCTTGACGGATGCACAGTAGAAGATATCTTCCCGCACCACCGGCACCGCTTCGCGATGACGCGTTCGGGGCCGCCGACAGCAAGCGCCAGCGAGGAGTCACCGGTGAATGAGCAACGGCGCCGTGATCGGATTGTCGTCGGCATCGACGAGGGTGCGCAGAGCGCGCTCGCGGTGGAGTGGGCGGCCCGCGAGGCCGAGGCGGCGGGGCTGCGACTGGTCTTGGTGCACTGCGAGACCGACCGCTACGCGACGGCCGTGATCGACCCGGGCATCGTGCCGGCGATGGAGTTGAGTTCGCAGGGCACGGATTCGCGTGCGCTGATCGAGGACACCGTCGCGCTGGTGGGCCAGATCGCGCCGGGGGTGGACATCAGCACGCACATCGAGCCGGGCTCGCCGGTCGGGGTTCTGTGCCAGCAGGCCGAATCCGCGGCCATGGTGGTGCTCGGCAGCGAAGGGTCCGGGCTGTTCTCGGAGCTGGTTTTCGGCACCGTGTGCGGCACGCTCGCGGTGCGCAGCCGCTGTCCGGTGGTGGCCGTGCGCGCGCATCCGCAGCCGATCCTGCCGGGCGCGCCGATCGCGGTGGGCGTGGACGGCACGCCGGTCTCGGTGCCGGCCATGGCTTTCGCGTTCGATCTCGCCAACCGGCACCAGGTCGGCGTGCACGCTGTGCACGCGCTACCGGGCTCGGTGCACCGGGACGCGGAGGAGCAGGCACGGCGCAGGTGGAACACGGCGGATTCGCTCGCCGAGTTCGCCAACCGCTATCCGCACGTGCACATCGACATCGACTTCCCGGTCGGCGATCCGGTGCCCACGTTGGCAAAAGTTGCCGGAACCTCGCAGCTGTTGGTTGTCGGTTCACGCGGGCACGGCGTCGCCGCCGGGCTGCTGTCCGGTTCGGTCAGCCAGGCCCTGCTGCGCACCGTGCGCGGGCCGATCGCGGTGGTTCGCAAGGGCGGCAAGGGAAACTGATCGGCTAGCTAGCTCTCCGGGTCGTACTCGTACTCGGCGAGCTTGCGGCGCAGGACCTTGCCGGTGGGGTTGCGCGGCAGTTCTTCGAGGAAGATGACCTCGCGCGGGACCTTGTAGCGGGCCAGGTTCGCGCGCACGTGCGCCTTGATCTCGGCCTCCACCAGCGTCATGCCCTGCGCGGCGACCACGAACGCGCGCAGCCGCTGGCCGAAGTCGGCGTCCTCGACCCCGATCACCACCGCGTCGGCGATGTCGGTGCGCTCCAGCAACAGGTTCTCGATCTCGGCCGGGTACACGTTCTCCCCGCCGGAGACGATCATGTCGTCGTCGCGTCCGTCCACGAACAACAGACCGGAGGCGTCGAAGTGGCCGACGTCGCCGCTGGAGAGCAGGCCGTCGATGATCTCCTTGTGCCCGCCGCCGGTGTAGCCGCCGAAGGCGAGTTCGCTGCCGACGAAGATGCGCCCCTTGACGTCCGCACCGGTGACCCGGTTGCCCTGCTTGTCGTAGAGCCGCACCACGCAGCCGCGCGGCGGACGGCCGACGGTGCCGGGCGCGGCGAGCAGTTCCTCCGGGGTCGCGATGCTGGCGACCGCGACCTCCGTCGAGCCGTAGAGGTTGTAGAGCACCGGGCCGAACGCGTGCAGCGCCCGGTTGCTGACGTCCGGCGGGAGCAGCGAGCCCGCGGTGATGATCGTGCGCAGGCTGGACGTGTCGTAGCGGGCGAGCACCTCGTCGCCGAGGTCGAGGATGCGGGCCAGTTGAGTCGGCACGAGCACCGCGCCGGTGCAGTGGTTCTCGGCGATCTCGCGCAGCGTCGCCTCGGCGTCGAACCGGCGCCGCGCCACGATCGTGCTGCCCAGCGCGAGCGAGAGGATGAGCTGGGAGAGTCCGGTGGCGTGGAACATCGGCGAGGCGATGAACGTGCCGCCGCCGATGCGCAGCGGGATCCGTTCGACGAAGTGGGTGGCGCCGAGCACGCCGGTGACGTGCCGGGGCGCGCCCTTGGGAGTGCCGGTGGTGCCGCTGGTGAGCAGCACCAGCCCGCCCGGTTTGGGCGGGGTCGGCACGGGCGCGTCGGTGGTGCTGGCGATCAGCTCGTCCAGCTTGGGCAGGTCGTCGGCGACCGTGTCCGGGTCGTCCAGCCAGCACAGGTAGCGCGGCACGTCGGTGGGCACGTCGCCGAGCAGGTCGCTGAACTCCTGGTCGAACGCGAGCGCGGCGACCCCCTCCCGCTGGACCACGTCGGTGAGCTGCGGCTTGCTGAAGCCGGTGTTCATCAGCAGCAGCCGGGCGCCGATCTTGGCCGCGCCCAGCATGCAGTCGACCAGGCCGCGATGATCCCTGGCCAACACCGCGATCACCGAGTCGGGCCGCACTCCCCTGGCCGCCCAGGCCCTGGCCAGCGCGTTGGAGCGCCGGTCGAGCTGGTCGAAGGTGAGCGGGCCGAGTTCGTCGACAAGGGCGAGCGCGTGCCCGTCACGCTGCGCCGCGATGTGCGCGGCGCCGGCCAGCGGGCCGAACTGGCGGACCGCGATCAGCGACCGCAGTGCCTCGTCCGGGCGCATCGGGTCGAGCAGGCCGGCCTTGCGCAGTGAGTCGACCCGAACAGGCAGGTCGAGCAGCCGTCCGACGTAGTCCGGGACGCGGGAAAGTTGCTCCAGCACGTGATCTCCAGTGATCAAGTTGGCGCGGTCGCGTACCCGTTACTTAAGGACACATACCACCGGTACGTCAACAGCGGCTCCGCGTTGTCGGTGGTCGGGCGGAGAATCGAGGACGTGCTCGCGGCGGTCGCTCCGGAATCCGGTGGTGCCGGCCGGCTGCGCCTGCTCGACGAGGCAGGCGTGCCGACCGGTCCCGCCGAAACAACGGTTGACCTGGCCAAGAGCATCGCCGCGGTCGAGCAGGAGCACCATCCTCGGTGGATCTGGCCTTCGACGGCCGAGCTGTATCCGGCGCTGCTCGCGGCGGGTGTGCGGGTCGATCGCTGTCACGATGTCGTGCTCGCCGAGCGGCTGCTGCTCAACTACGCGGGCCGGCATCGCGAACCGCGCGGGCTGCCCTCGGCGTGGGCGCGGGTGGCGGGTCTGCCGGTGCCGGAGGACGCGCCACCGCCCAAGCACACGGACCAGCCGGTGCTGTTCGAGCCGGAACCGGACGTTCTGCCCGGCGGGGCCGACCCGCTGGACGCGGTCGTCGCGGTACACGCGGATCAGCGGGAGCGGGTGGCCGACGCGGAGATCGCGGACCGGCTGCGACTGCTGCTGGCCGCCGAGTCGGCGAGTGCGCTGGCCGCGGCCGAGATGACCCATCACGGCCTGCCCTGGCGGGTGGACGTCCACCAGCGGCTGCTCACCGAGGCGCTCGGCCCTCGGCCGATGCCCGGCGCGCAACCGCGCAAAATGGCCGAGCTGGCCGAAGCGGTCAGCGCGGCCTTCGGTGGCCGGGAGGTCAATCCGGACGCCCCGGCCAGCGTGGTGCGCGCGTTCAAGCGTGCCGGCATCGACATCCCGTCCAGCCGCGCGTGGGTGCTCAAGCAGGTCGACCATCCCGCGGTCGCGCCGCTGCTGGAGTACAAGGAACTCTCCCGGCTCTACGCGGCGCACGGCTGGTCGTGGCTGGAGTCATGGGTCCACAATGGACGATTTCGGCCGGAGTACGTGGTCGGCGGGGTGATCTCCGGTCGCTGGGCGACGCGCGGCGGGGCCGCGTTGCAGCTGCCGAAGCTGTTGCGGGCGGCGGTGCTCGCCGATCCGGGTTGGTCGCTGGTCGTGGCTGATGCCTCACAACTGGAGCCGAGGGTGCTGGGCGCGTTGTCCGACGACCGCAGGCTGGCCGAGGTGGCCGCGGACAGCGACCTGTACGCGAGCCTGGCAAGTGACTCGTTCGAGGGCGAGCGGAGCCGGGCCAAGATCGCCATGCTGTCCGCGATGTACGGCGGCACGAGCGGTGAGGCCGGGCCGCTGCTGGCGACGCTGCGGCGCCGGTTCCCGGACGCGGTCGGCTACGTGGAGAGCGCGGCGCGGATGGGCGAGGAGGGGCGGATGGTCCGCTCCCGGCTCGGCCGGACCTCGCCGCTGGCCTCACATCTGGTGCGCGACCTCGGTGAGGACGGCGACGAGCGGCGCTCGCGGCAGGCGTCGCGGGACTGGGGCCGGTTCACCCGCAACTTCGTGGTGCAGGCGAGCGCGGCGGACTGGACGGCCGCGCTGCTGGCCGGCCTGCGCGGGCAGCTCGCGCTTCGCGCGCCGCGCGCACAGCTGGTGTTCTTCCAGCACGACGAGGTGCTGGTGCACGCTCCGATCGAGGACGCCGACACGGTCGTCGCCGAGATCGGGATCGCGGCGCGGCAGGCGACCACGTTGGTCTTCCCGGGCACCCGGGTGCGGTTTCCGTTGCACGCCAAGGTGGTCGACTGCTACGCGAACGCGAAATGAGCCGGGTTACCGCTGCGGCGGGTAACGCTGCTGCTGCGGACCGAAACCCTGCTGACCGTGACCGGGCTGCTGCGGACCGAAGCCCTGCTGCGGTTGCTGGTTGAGCTGCGGCTGCTGGTTGAACTGCGGCGGCTGCTGGCCGTAGGCGGGCTGCTGGCCGGGCCGGCCGAAACCCTGCTGAGCGGGCTGCTGCCCGAACTGAGACGGCTGCTGCGGCGCGAACTGTTGCGGCTGCTGCTGGGGCGCGAACTGCTGCGGCTGGCCCTGGTTGAACTGCTGCTGCGGGGCGCCGTACTGCTGTTGCTGCGCGCCGTAGGACTGCTGCGCCGGCTCACCGAAGCCCTGCTGCTGTTGCTGTAGGTGCTGGGCGGGCGCGATCATCCCGCCGGAGCGCGGGCCGAAGCCGCTGAGCCTGCCACGGAGCAGCGGCAGCGCGACCATGACGATGCCCGCGGCGCCGAGCACGATGCCCAGCACCGGCTGCATACTGTTCGACCAGCTCAGCAGCGTGAACTGGTAGTTGGTGCTGCTCAGGACGGCAGAACCGAAGCCGACGATGATCAGGAAGATGCCCAGTCGCAGCAAGGCGTTCCTGGAATTGCGTGTCCGCATGACCCCTCCGTATCCACTGTGGCCGCAGTCCCCAACTCGTCCCCGCTGGCTGCCTGCCAGCGGACACCATACAGACGCACGCCGACGCTCGTCGGTTTCGTGTTCGTTCCGAGATTTCAGTCGCGGTGCAGCGCGTCCGGGGTCAGCTCGTGCACGGAGTGGTGGCCGGCCAGACCGAGAGTGAGGTCGAGGTCGGCCATGAGACCGCGCAACACCTGGCGGACGCCGTCCTCGCCGGCCAGACCGAGGCCGTAGGCGTAGGGCCTGCCGACGCACACGGCCTTGGCGCCGAGCGCGAGTGCCTTGAACACGTCGGCGCCGGTGCGGATGCCGGAGTCGAACAGGACGGTCAGCCGGTCACCGACCGCGGCGACGATGCCGGGCAACGCCTCCAGCGCGCCGATGGCGCCGTCGACCTGCCGGCCGCCGTGGTTGGACACGACGATGCCGTCCACTCCGGCCTCCTCGGCCAGCCGGGCGTCGTCGGTGTGCTGGATGCCCTTGAGCACCAGCGGCCCGTCCCAGTGCTCGCGGATGAACGCGAGGTCCTCCCAGGTGCGGTCGGTGCCGGTGAACATCGGAACCCACTTGCCGACGGCCGGACCGAGATCCTCGGCGGGGGGTTTGGCCAGTCCGGCCAGGAAGGCCGGGTCGGAGAACGGCACCGCCGTGCCGACGCCGCGAATGAACGGCAGGAAGGCGCGGTCCAGGTCGACCGGGCGCCACGCCAGCGTCCAGGTGTCCAGGGTGAGCACGAGCACACTGAAGCCGGCGGCCCTGGCGCGGCGCAGGATGCTCACGCACACGTCGTCGTCGTTGGGCCGGTACAGCTGGAACCACCTCGGCCCGTCTCCGTTGGCCTGCGCGACCTCCTCGATGGTGTGCGAGGCAGCTGTCGACATGATCATCGGCACGCCGACACTCGCCGCGGCGCGCGCGGTGGCGAGTTCACCGTCCGGGTGGAACAGCGACTGCACGCCGACCGGCGCGACCATGATCGGCGCGGGCATCTCGGTGCCGAGCACGGTCGTGGCCAGTTCGCGGTCGGTCGAGCCGGTGAGCATCCTGGGCACGATCTGCCAGCGCGTGAACGCGGCCAGGTTGGCCCGGTCGGTGGCGCCGTTGCCGGCGCCGCCCGCGATGTAGCCGAATGGGCCTGGTTCCATGGCTTCCCGCGCGGCGGCTTCGAGGTTCATCGCGTTCGTACTGACGACCGGATACTGCTCGGCGAGTCCGTACGCGTAGATCTCGTTCTGAAAGTCCGCGGCGCGACCGGTCACGGGGCCCTCCTAGTCGACGGTGATCCGCCGACCTTACGACCTGACCGGGACCGTGGTGCCGCCGTGTCCGGACCACACGATTCGGCCGTTGACGCTGATCACCGTGGATGCGGCGGCCGGCACCGTGATCGTGCCGCTGGTGCGGGGCGGCGCGGTGACCTCGATGCTGAACGTGCCGTGCTGCTGATCCCACTTGACGGTGAGGGGCCCGTGCGGGGTCGGGGCCTGGCCCTGCGCCCAGGCGAGGTTGCCGGGGTGCGGCGCGACCGTCCAGGTCGCGTAGCCGGGACCGGCGGGCGCGATGCCCAGCACGTACTGGGACAGCGCGGAGGTCGGGCCGGTGGACCAGCCGTGCGCGAGGCTGGTCGCGCCGTTGCCCTGGCCGTTGATGCCGGGCGTGTGCAGGGTGCCGTCGGTGCCCATGACCTCCCAGAGCACGCCGGTCGGGTCGACCGAGGTCATCTGGCCCCATTCGCGGTTGAGCAGGTCGAGCGCGCCGCTGGTGTCGCCGACCGCGAAGCGCGCCCACAGCTCGTAGGACCCCATGAACGGCCCGATGACCTGGTGGTAGCCGGCCGGTGCCGGCGAGGAGACATCCAGGTCGCCGGAGGGCGTGTCGAGGTTCTTGGCCATGGCGGCGAGGATGCCGGGCACCGTGGCGGGATCGGCGATGCCGAACAGGATCGCGTAGGTGTTGGCGTCCTGCGCGACGCTGCCGCGCTGCGTGGTGCTGATGTCGTAGACACCGGTGGTGGCGTTGAAGAGGTTCGCGTTGATCGCGGTCTTGAGTGACGCCGCCGCGGCTCGGTAGGTGGTATGTACGCCGAGGGCGTCGGCGAGCGAGGCCGCGCTGAGCAGGGTGCGGTAGTAGAGGATGTTGTAGTAGGTCTGGGCGCCGGTCTGCACGTCGTAGTGCCAGTTCGCGCCGTCGCTGGTGTTGGTCTCGAACAGGCCCTTGGCATCGACCTGCGCGGCGTTCCAGGCGAGTTCCCGTTGCACGACCGGCCATTCCTGCCGGACGAAGGCGGTGTCGCCGGTGTAGGTGTAGTAGGTGGCCAGGTTCGGCACGAAGTACATGGAATACGAGGCCGAGTACTGGCTGACCTCACCGGGCAGCGGAGTCGTGTTCAGCGGATCACCGGGCGCGCGACGGCCTTCGATGAAGCCGCTCTGCAACTGGTAGTCGCCGAGCAGTTGCAGGGAATCGCGCAGATACCGGGTGTTGCCGAGGGAGTAGAGCAGGGTCGGGCCGGAGACCGACAGGTCGCCCTCCCAGACATCGCGGTCGCGCTTGGCGCCGTCCAGGATCAGCGAGCCGACGTTGACGCCGGGAGCCTGGAAGTCGGCGATGCTCGCCGGATCGGACAGCGGACTGCGGTAGAGCGTGCTGCCGCTCGGCGCGGTGACGGTGAGGTCGCGGAAGTCGGTGGCCTCGCCGATGCCGGAGTCCTCCCGGAAACCGACGCTGCCGGCCGGGATCGCGGCGACGCCGGCCGGGAAGTCGGTGGAATCGAACGAGCCGATCGGCACGCCGTCCACGCTTGTGCTGACCGTGCTGCCGCTGACCTGCGTGCTGACCGAATGCCAGGTGTCGGGCAGGATCGGCGCGGTGATGGGAAGGTCGGCGATGGTGTGCGCGGCGCCCGCGGTGAACACGACTTCCTGCAGGGCGTTCGGCGGCCCGACCCGGTCCGCGTTGTCGTCCAGGATCAGCAGGTACTTGGCGTCGGCGGACGCGCCCCGCACCACGTAGCCGGACTGCTGGCCGCCGATTCTGGTCTGGAAGGACATGGTGTAGTCGGTCCAGCCGTAGCCGGCGCGGAGCAGGCCCGCGTCGCCGCCGGTGTCGGTGAGGTAGCCGTTGGCCACGTTCCAGTAGCCGCCGGGACTGTTGGGCGGCAACATGTTCAGGTCGAGCGTGTAGGCGCCGGCGTACCAGAGCTTGTTGAGTTCGTCGTTGCTGGAGACGAAGTAGCCGCCGTAGTCGGCGGCGGAGGCCGGATAGATGGTGGAGCGGATTCGGGCGTAGGACAGGGTGACGCTACCGGGTGAGGTGAGGGTGATCTGCTGGTAGCGTTCACCTCCCTGGATGAACTTGTTGCTCAGCAAGCCTGTCGCGGAAATCGCGTAACTGTCACCGCGCGCGCTGTCGCCTGACTCGAATGGCCGACCACCGTCCCCGTTCGGGGTAAGGAATCGCAACGCTTCGGCATATCCGGCGGTCATGGTCGGGGTACCGGTTTCCGCGGTGACGCCGAACTCGGGTACGCCGCCGATGTCCTTGCCGTAGGCGAGCACGATGCTCGGCGCGGTGCCGCCGGAGGTCGCGGTGAGCGTGGTGCCCGCACTGCTTCCGTTGTGCAGCAACGCATTCGGGTTCGTGACCGAGCCCGCCGTGCTGACCACCCGGACGGGGTAGTCGAGCTGCGCGCTGGAGGATTCGACGTAGCGCTGCCAGTTCGGGTTCGCCGGGCCGACGTCGAAACCGCTACCACTACTGGCATTCGCGGGCAGCGCGAGCATGGCCGACGCACTGACGATGGCCACCCCGATCGACAACGCGCGCAGTCGCGGCATCCCGCACTCCCTTGTATGAAACGATTCAAGTCACGAGCGTGGCCGAGTATCCCGCTCGACGGCTTGTGCGTCAATGACCGCATTGCGCCATTAGCGTCTAATAGCAACGCTTCCGGACCGCCGAAATGAGACAATGTGCAGGTGAGCGAGCACAACAACGGGGTCCGGTCCTGGGATCCACTCGTCGATCTGCCCCGGCTGGTCGAGGTCGACACCGCGGCCGGCGCGCTGTTCGACGAGCACGGCCTTGCGCTGCCGGAGGACAACCCCACCAACGAACTCCTCGCCGCCGATCACGTCCTGGTCGCGGTCGCGCCGCACCCGGTCGGTTTCTCGATCGTGAACAAGCTCGACGACCACGCGCACCTCGCCGAACTCGCGGTGCATCCCGACTACGGCAGGCGCGGCATCGGCAGCGCGCTGCTGCGCCGATCCTGCGACTGGGCAAGGGAACAGGGCTATGCGTCGATCACGCTGACCACTTTCGTTGACATACCGTGGAACGCGCCCTGGTACGCGGCGCGCGGCTTCACCGAACTCGCCGAGGACGAGTGGGGCCCCGGCCTGCGCGCGCAGTGGGAGGCGGAACGCGAGGCCGGCATCATGGTGGCCCCGCGCGTCGTGATGATCCGGCGCTGGTGATCACCAGGGCGGCGCCTCGGTCTCGCCCGGCCCCCAGCTCTGCCGCAGCCGGGCGAGCAGCAGCTCGAAGCAGCGCGACTGCGCCGCGTCCAGGCCGGCGGCGGCGGACCGCACGAAGTCGCGCTGCCGGCTGCCGCCGACCGGCGCGTTGCGCACGTGCTCGGGAATCAGCCGCGCCACCTCGTGGCCGAGTTCCGCGACCGCGTTTGCGAGTTCGGCGACGGCGGGATCCTCCGGCGCCTTGCCGCGCAGCGCGTCGAACCGCACCGAGAGCTGGTGGGTGCGCTCGGTGAACTCGGCCTCCGCGAACACGGCGTGATAGCCCCTGAGTTCGCCAGGACTGACTTCGCCGGCGAGCAACTCGAACAGCGCGGTGATCAGCCGCTCGCGCGTCACGCCCGGCCGGCTCGCGGTCACCCGGTCCAGGTCCGTGAGCACCTCGACCAGCTGCGCGGAGAAGTTGGACGCGCTCGCGTTGGCGAGCAGCTCGGCGAGGCGGGTGCGCCGTTGCCCGATCCGCCGCTGCTGCTCGGCCAGATCCTCGTCGAGTTCGGTCAGGATCTCCCGAATGTCCCGGCCCTGGTCGTCGACCAGGATCTCGGCGGCCTGGTCAAGGCTCAGCCCGAGTTCGACCAGGCGCCGGATGCGCAGCAGCAGGACCGCGTCACGCAACTGGTAGGCGCGGTAGCCGCCGGGGGCGCGCTCCGGCTCCGGCAACAGCCCCAACCGGTGGTAGTGGCGGATCGCCCGCGTCGATATACCCGCCAGCTCGGCCAGCTCCCCGATCCGCAGCATCTCTGCCTCCCGGCCCACCCCACCGTCCCGCTCACCAACCTTGCTGCGCGGACAAGGTCAAGTCCACCCACAGCAGCAAATCCCTCACGATCCGGGGATCGAATGGGCCATTGGGTGTGCGAGCCGGCACGCTCCGTCGCGCCGGCCTGCTAGGCGGGCCGGGTGGCGCGGTAGTAGGCGGCGTCGCCCATCAGCCGGTGCCGGGACGTGCCGACCCGCTCCGTCTTCAGTCCGGCCCCGTCGAAAAGCCGGAGCAGGCCGTCGTGCTCGTTGTCACCGACGTGGCCCACCTTGCGCATCCGGCCGGCCAGCGCGCCGTGCATGCCGTGCAGGCTGCCGTCGAAGTCGACCACGTGCGCGCTCCCGCCCGGTCGCAGCACCCGCGCCACCTCGGCGGCGGTCGCGATCTTGGCGTCGTGGTCGAGGTGGTGCAGCATCAGCGAGGAGAGCACCCGGTCGAAACTGGCGTCCGGATAGGGCAGCCGCTGCGCGTAGACCTGCTCGAAGCTGATGCCGATCAGGCGGCGCGCCTTGCGTCGGGCGCGGTCGAGCGCCAGCGGATCCGGGTCGGAGCCGACCAGCTCGATGCCGGGCGCGGTGCGCTTCGCCCGGATGGCGAGGTTGCCGGTGCCACAACCGATTTCGAGCACCCGCTGCCCGGCGGCCAGGTCGGCCTGCCCGACCAGGTTGGTGTGCAGCCTCGCTCCGCCGGACACCAGGCTGAGCAGGTCGTAGAACGGCAGGAAGGCGTCCCGGCCCGCGGCCGGCAGATAGTCGTGCGGCACGGCCTCAGTGGGAGGATGTTTCGTCATGGTATTCATTCTGATGCCAGTTTTCCCAACACAGTCGGTCGATTGTTGGCAAGAGTAGGACTATCTTTGGCGACATGTCCGAGCTGGCGCATCCGCTGCGCTACCGAGCGGGCGTGCCGGTCGTCGGCTACGCGACCGCGCCCGAGATCCCGCCGGTCGCGGTGGTCCGGTTCCACACGGACGACCGGCCCGTGCACGGCCGGCACATCCACGAGTTCCCGGTGCTCGCCTACCTCGAGCCCGGCGAGGCGTATCTGATCTCGCCAGGCCCGGTGATCGAACTGGAACACGTGCGGACGACCAACTTCGGCGCGTGCGTGTTCTTCGATCCGACCGCGGTGGGCGGTGACGGTCCGGCCTCCTGGCGGACGCATCCGCTGCTCCTGCCGTTCCTGCACGGCATCCCGGGCGGCGTGCTGCGGCTGGACGTGCCGCCGCACCGGCGCGAGGCGTGGACGGCGATCATCGACGCGCTGGAGACCGAACTGACCGAGCGCGCCGAGGGCTACCGGCAGGCCGCCCTCGCCCACCTGACGCTGCTGCTGGTCGATGTCGCACGGCTGGCCCCGGACGTGGTCGGCGAGCTCCGGCGCAGCAACGAGACCCTGCTGGCCGAGGTGTTCGACGTGATCGAGCAGCGCTTCGCCGAGGCGCTGTCGCTGCGCGACGTGGCCGAGAAGGTGGGCGTGACCCCGGGCCACCTGACCACGGTGGTGCGACGGCGCACCGGGCGGACCGTGCTGGACTGGATCACCGAGCGGCGGATGACGCAGGCGCGCACCCTGCTGCGCACGACGCAGGCGCCGGTCGGCGAGATCGGCCGGCGGGTCGGCCTGCCCGATCCCGGCTACTTCGCGCGGGTGTTCCGCCAGGTCAACGGCGTCAGTCCACGCGAGTGGCGACGTAGCGAAGTGCGACAGGCGACGTAGCCGCAAGACACGCTTTCCCACCGATGCCGCGACGAACGCGCCCGACGCACCATGGCCGCATGGACAACACTGGCAACGCTGACACGGGCATCCGCGCATCGGATGCCGAGCGGGAACGGTATGCGGGCATCGTGCAGGCGGCGACCGGGGACGGTCGGCTGAGCACGCACGAGGCAGACGAGCGATTGGCCGCGATCTACGCGGTGCGGTTCCGGCACGAGCTGGATTCGCTGGTACGGGACCTGCCGAAGCCGGAACAGCCGGCCACGAGGGTCCCGGTGAGTTGGCGGCGCGGGCCGCTGGCGGTACATGCGGGCATCGTGGCGGTGATCGCGGTGCTGCTGATGGTGAAGTGGATCGTGGTCGGCGCCTTCTTCTTCCCGGTGATCCCGCTGGTCTGGTTGGGCGTGAGCCTGCTGGTGCACGCGCGGATCCGGCGGGTGCGCGGGTCGATCCGGGCGGCGGCGCCCGCGGCCCCGTAGCCTGGCGCGATGAGCGTCGAGGGTGTGTTGGGGCGGTTGGCGGAGATCCGGCCCGAGTTGCACGAGATCTACCGCGATCTGCACGCGCACCCGGAACTGTCGAGCCAGGAGACGCGCACCGCGGGCGTGATCGCGAAGCGGCTGACCGCGCTCGGCATCGAGGTGACCACCGGCGTCGGCGGTAACGGCGTGGTCGGGGTGGTGCGCAACGGCGACGGGCCGACCGTGCTGTTGCGCGCCGACTTCGACGCGCTGCCGGTGACCGAGCAGACCGGGTTGCCCTATGCGAGCACCGAGACCGGCGTCGACCCGGACGGCAACACGGTCGGCGTGATGCACGCGTGCGGCCACGACATGCACGTGACCTGCCTGCTCGGCGCGGTGGACCTGTTGGTCGGCGCGCGGTCGGCCTGGTCGGGCACGCTGCTCGCGGTGTTCCAGCCCGCCGAGGAGCTGGGCATCGGCGCGCTGGACATGATCGGCGACGGCCTGTTCGACCGGTTCCCCAAGCCGGCGGTGGCGCTCGGCCAGCATCTGGGGCCGATGCCGGCGGGCATGCTGGGCGCGCATCCCGGGCCCGCGTTCGCGGCGACCGACGCGATGGTGGTGCGCGTGTTCGGCCGGGGCGGGCACGGCTCGCGGCCGGAGTCCACTGTGGATCCGGTGGTGCTGGCGGCATCGATCATCCTGCGGCTGCAGACGATCGTGTCCAGGGAGGTCGCCGCGAGCGACATGGCCGTGGTAACGGTCGGTGCGGTGCACGCGGGCAGCAAGGACAACATCATCCCGGACGAGGCCGTGCTGCAACTCAGCACGCGCAGCTACAGCGAAACGGTGCGCGCCAAGCTGCTCGACGCCGTCCGGCGCATCATCAAGGCCGAGGCGATGGCCTCCGGCGCCGATCGCGAACCGGAGATCACCATGCTGCCGGGCTGTCCGGTGCTGCACAACGACCCGGCCACGACCGCGCGGACGACGGCCGCCTTCCACGAGCTGTTCGGCACCGATCGGGTGCTCGATCCGGGCGCGATCACCGGCAGCGAGGATTTCGGGATCTTCGGCGACACGATCGGCGTGCCGTACTGCTACTGGATCTTCGGTGGCACGGAGCCGGCCACCTACCTGGCCGCGGTCGAGGCCGATCGGGTGGCCGAGGACATCCCGTCGAACCATTCGCCGTTCTTCGCCCCGGTGCTCGAACCCACGGTCAGCACGGGAGTTTCCGCGTTGGTCGCGGCGTCTCTGTCCTGGTTGGGCAAATCTGTGTAACGCGGACAAGAACCGCGCGGCGAATTGTCATCGGGTGATAAAAACCGCGCTGAGCTGCTCCGATCCTACGAATCCAGGCGTGGATTTCTTGCGTCGTACGTCACTCGCCAGTAACGTACTGACGAGTAAGTTACGCGAACTCATCGGCGATCGGCGCATTTCGCGTCCCCGATCCAACAAAAGCACGCCTGGTGTATTCGGCGCGCGCATTTGCCACTCGATAGTTGGGAGATCACGATGTTCGGAGTTCGATCCGCGACATTAGCCCGAAGGGGCCTCATTCTTGCGGCAGCCGGCGTAGTGGCCGGCATGCTGGGGTCCGGGATCGCCGCCGCCGACGTCCCGGTGGACAACTTCCTCAACTGGAACGGCAACTTCCCCATCATCGGCAACCTCGACCCGATCACCACCGAGACCGTGACCGCGCTGCCCAGCCCGGTCACGGTCGGCCAGGCCAGCGCGCCGTTCTCGGTCACGGTCAACGTGACCGCGCCGCCGCTGGCCACCACCGGCCTGGAGGACATCGGCGCGGCAACGGTCCAGGGCACCGCTGACGTGCAGGTTTCCGGCACGGATTCGGCTGGCAAGACGGTCACCCAGGACGTCTCGCTGACCATCCCGTCCACCCCGACGCCCGCCAGCGGCCAGCCGCTGACCTTCACCGCGACCGGCACGACCACCATTCCCGCGGTCGCCACCGCCGGCAACGTGACCATCAGCGTGGTCTCGGCGTCGACAACGCTGGACCCGAAGGACGCCAACGGCAACGACACGGTGCTGGGCACCTTCAACGTCCCGCTGACCCTCGACGCGTCCGGGCCGAGCCAGAACCCGACCAACAACACCACGCTGGGCACGATCGTCGCTCAGTGAGAACCAGCCGGGGTGTCCAGTTCGCTGGGCACCCCGGTGGTGTTTTCAGCGAAAGTTGTCATACCTCGACAATCGTTTTTATCAGCGGATGACAAAAACCGGCTGTGTCAAGTCGTGACCGAGCAGGATTGCCGTGATTTCTTGCACCACAAGTCACTCGGCAGTAACCTACCGGCGGGTAGATAGCGGGGAACACTCGTTGTCGACCCATCCGGAAATGGGCCCATTTCACAACACACCAGTTCGTTGGGAGGCTGTAGAAATGTTCGGCCCTCGATCGTCGACGTACAGCCGAAGAGTCGCCGCCATTAGTGCGCTCGGCGTAATTTCAGCATTACTGCTTTCCGGCACGGCATTCGCCGATGTTCCGGTGGACAAGACGCTCACCTGGAACGGCAACTTCCCCATCATCGGCAACCTGGACCCCATCACCACCGAGATCGTGACCACCCTGCCCAGCCCGCTCACCGCGGGAAACCCGGGCAGCACCACCTTCACGGTGCACATCGACGCGCCGCCGCTGGCCACCACGGGCCTTGAGGAGATCGGCGCGGCAACGGTGCAGGGAACGGCCGACGCGTGGATCTTCCTGACCGATCCCAATGGCACCAAGTACGTCGTGGACGCCGCACTGACCATTCCGTCCACGCCGACCCCGGCCGACGGTCAGGACCTGGTGTTCACCGCGAGCGGCACGGTCCGCTTCCCCGGTGCGTTCGACACCGGCACGGCGACCGTGGCCATCGACCCGGACCACGTGGTGACAACGCTCGATCCCAAACAGGCCGACGGATCCGACACCGTGCTGGGCACGTTCAACGTCCAGCTCGCGCTCGATGCCACCACCCCGCCCCAGGATCCCACCCTCGGGCAGGTACAGATCGTCGGATCAGGACAGTGAGGAGGGACCAGCGATGCCAGCACAGTCGAAACGATCGTCCATGATCGCCCGAAGGGCGGCAGTTCCGCTCGCGATCGGAGCAGTGGCAACGTTGTTCTGCTCCGGTGTCGCGTCGGCGGACATCTCCGTGGACAAAACCTTTACCTGGAGCGCGAACTGGCCAAGTATCGGTACCGTGTCGCCGATCAGCACCGAGGTGTCCGGCTCGATGGTGAGCCCGGTTCCGGCGGGAACACCGGAGAACAGCGCCGTCACCGTGCACATCGACGCGCCACCCTCGGTCACCCAGGCGCTGATCGCGGCGGGTGCGACCACGGTCTCCGGCGGCGGCGACGCCTGGATCACGGTGACCGATCCCAGCGGTATCAAGGCGAACATCGACGTTCCGCTCAGCGGTCCGTCGGTCGCGGTGCCGGCGGCCGGTGCCGACCTGGTCGCGCAGGCCACCGGGGTCGCCCAGTTCCCCGGCACGTTCAACACCGGCACGGCGACCGCGACGCTCGATGCCGGCCATGTGCTCGTCACGCTCGATCCGCAGAACGCGGCCGGCACCGACCTCGGTGCGATCACCGTGCAGCTCACGCTCGATCCGACCACCCAGGACACCACGTTGGCACAGGTCCAAGTGACGTCGTAGCAAAGGTTGACCACTGGGAGTGCTCCGGTTTCCGGGGCACTCCCGGCCCGGGTGAAGGGGAATTTCGCGATGTGGCGACGAACGACGACGCGCCGGTCGACCAAGCGTGTCCTGGTCGGCTCCGGGATCGGGGTTGCCCTGGCGCTGCTCGGACTGCTCGCCGGCGCCGGACCGGCCATCGGCGACCAGACCACCGCGACCACGCTCGCCTACACCTGCCAGTTCCCGGCGGGCCCACAACAGGTTTCCGCCCAGTTCGACGCCACCTTCCCCAGAACGGGCCAGGCCGGTCAGCCGATCGCGGCGACGAACGTCTCGGTGAAACTCGACGTACCGCAGGCCGCCCTCGGTGACCTGACCACGATCGGTGCGGCCTCGGTGTCCACGACCGGAGCGTTTTCCGTTGTGCGCCAGTCCAATGCCGACGTGAGCACGCTGACCTGGCCCGATCTCGCCGCGCCGAGCGCGTCCCTGCCCAGCACCGGCGATCTGAGCCTCGCGCTGGCCGGCCCGGTCCCGCCGACCACGGTGTCGCAGTCGGGCGACGTCACGTTCTCGGCCGACGCGTTCGGACTGATCTTCACCCCGCTCACCTCGGCGGGCGCCGCCACCAACCCGGCGACCATGTCCATCGCCTGCCTGCTCAACGCCAACCAGACCGCGACCCTCGCCACCGTGCACCTGCCGGCCGTTCCGGTGGTCGGGCGCGCGGGCGGGAGCACGTCCGGCGTGCCGGTGCCGCCGGTCGGGCGGCGGCAGGCCGGCAACGCGGCCGCCAGCACCACGACGACCACGACCCCTCCCCCGGTGAACGACCCGAACTGCACGCCGTTCAAGGGCCCCACCATCCACCCGACGCTGGTCGGCCGCGCGAACCTGAACAACCTCAACGAGTCCAGTGCGGTCGGTCCCGGCATCGCGACGCTGACGCTGGTCGGGTCGAAGCTCAAGCCCGCCTTCACGGTCTGCTATTCGGGCACCCTCGTCATGCCGCCGAGCACCAGCTCCGAGTTGGGCTTCGGATTCATGCCGATCACCACGACGCTCACCTACACACAGGTCGGCCCGCTGTTCGTGGAGGCGTACTCGATCGGCGCGAACTCCTTCGCGACCGCGACGAGCATGGAGAACATCGCCATCACCAGCGCGTCGATCAACGGGGTTCCGCTCAACGTCGGCCCGAAGTGTGGCACCTCGCAGCCGGTGCCGATCACGCTGAGCAGCATCCCCGGCTTCCCCTACAACCCGATCACCGGCGGCTACCTCCAGGGACCGGTGAACATTCCCACGATGAGCGACTGCGGCGTCGGGGAGAACCTGAACGCGTTGTTGAGCGCGCCGGTAACCGGGCCGAACAACCTGCTGCGGATGTGCCAGGAGAACTCGGTGACCGGCCAGAAGCCGTTCGTCAACTGCGTAGCGCCATGAACTGGAGTCGGGGTCGGCACAAGGAGGTGCTATGGGCGTCGAGGTGGTTGTCGAGGGACTGACGAAGTCCTTCGGTCGACAGGCCATCTGGCGGGACGTGACGTTGACTCTGCCGCCAGGTGAGGTGTCGGTGATGCTGGGCCCGTCCGGCACGGGCAAGTCGGTGTTCCTG
>DASZJG010000006.1:0-1921 GCA_035948315.1 Pseudonocardiaceae bacterium
GCGGTGGCCGAGCTGGCGGCCCAGGGCGACCGAGCCGACGACGCCGCCGGTGAGCACCGAGCCGACCGTGCTGATCGCCGTCGCCGGTGCCTCCCTGGCGACCACGGCGCCGCCGTTGCTCTGCATGACCAGCAGCGGCCCGGCGAGCCGGTTCTCCCGCAGGGTGTCCTCCAGTGCGGTCAGGTAGTCCCGCAGTCCCGGCCCGATCTGGGTGCTCATGATGGTGGTGGCACTGCGCGAGAACTCCCGGATGCGGGGGCTGACCTCGCAGGACAGCGCGACGAACACCTCCGGGTCCTGCTCGGCGACCAGCTCGCGCAGCCGCCGCTCGTGCACCGGGTTGCGGAAGGACCACAGCAGCGACACCGCGATCGCGCGGATCCCGTCGGCGAGCAGCGACCGGATCGCGGCGCGGGCCTCGTCCTCGTCCAGTCCGACGACGATGGTGCCGTCCCGGTCGATCCGCTCGGTGACCTCCAGCGCGTGCCG
This sequence comes from Pseudonocardiaceae bacterium, assembly GCA_035948315.1. Classification (GTDB taxonomy): domain Bacteria; phylum Actinomycetota; class Actinomycetes; order Mycobacteriales; family Pseudonocardiaceae; genus CAJCJE01. Next base: position 490 of record DASZJG010000006.1, read on the forward strand.
CTTGGGGAGCAGGCCGTGATCCTTGGCCTGCCCGAGGACGTTCTGCAACTCGTTCGGCGAGCGCCCGAGGTAGCGGCCCTCGACATTCATGATGAAGATCGAGTCGCGGTGGCCCTTGGTGGTGAGGAACCCGACCGGCGGCACGTTGCCCATCACCAGGGCGTTCAGCGACGACGTGGTGCCGTGGGCGATGTGGTGGGTGCCGGCGAGCATGTCCTGTTGGGAGACGCCCAGCTGCTCGGCCAGCAGCTCAAGCACGTCCAGGACCCCGCGGGAATAGTCGGGCGGGGTGGATGGGGACTTCGCGGCGAGTATGGTCCCGGCGTCGTCGTCCAGGACGGCATCGGTGAACGTGCCGCCCACGTCCACGCCGATGACATAGGCCATGGCGCACGCTCCTTCACGGTAGAGGCCGCAGCGTCCGGCCGGAGGCCCGGCCGTAACCTGTGCTACGGTGATTACGAGAACGTAGACTATTTGACGTTTCTGCTTAAAGTCAACACTTGACGGCATCGTCCTTTGTGTCGAATACTTTACGAATAAGTCAAATTCGGTGGTGAGTGTCATCGGGGCCAGGAGGTCGGGATGCAACTACAGCGAGTCGCGGTGCTCGGCGGGGGGCCGGGCGGGCTGTACGCCGCGCGGCTGCTCAAGCTCGCGCACCCGTCGTGCGAGGTGGTCGTGCACGAACAGGGTGAACCGGACACCACGTTCGGCTTCGGGGTCGGACTTGCGGCCGGCACCCAGCGCAACCTTGAGCTCGCGGACCCGGAAACGCTGCGCGACATCCTGGCCGCGGGATGCCGGCACGACGTGACGATGCAGGTCGGGGACCAGATCGTCCGGGTGCACAACGACCGGCTGATCGGCGTCGCGCGCACCGAACTGCTGGCCGTGCTGCAGCGGCACGCGGAGAAGGCCGGCGTGCGGCTCGAGTACGGCGCGCGCCGGCGGGCCGAGGACTTGGACGCGGACATCGTCATCGCCGCGGACGGGATCGGCAGCGCCACCCGGGAGGCCGGGGACTTCGGCGGGAACGCCGAGGTCGGGCGCGGCCTGTACCTGTGGTGCGGGGCGGACTTCGCTCTGACCGACGCCGTGTTCGCGCCGGTCGAGACCGAGCACGGCACGTTCGTCACGCACGCCTACCCGTACTCCGGCGACCGGAGCACGTTCCTCATCGAGACCGACGAGCAGACCTGGCGCCGTGCCGGGTTCGAGGCCTCGACCGGGCAGACCGCGCCCGATGCCTCCGACCTCACCTCCCTGCGCTACCTGCAGGAGGCGTTCACCGGGCAATTGCAGGGCCACTCGCTGATCGGCAACCGGACCCGGTGGCTGCGCTTTCGCACGGTCCGCTGCGAGCGCTGGTCCTGCGGCCGGACCGTGCTGCTCGGCGACGCCGCGCACACCGCCCACTTCTCGATCGGCT
>DASZJG010000007.1:0-20392 GCA_035948315.1 Pseudonocardiaceae bacterium
CACGAACTGGGCGGAGGTCGCGCGGGTGCTGGCGCCGGGCGGGTCCTACCTGTCCCAGCAGATCGGGCAGGGCCAGCAGTGGGAGCTGATCGACGCGATGCTCGGCCCGCACACACCGAGCCCCGAGCGCAGCACGGAAACGGCGGTGGCGCGGGCCACCGAGGCCGGGCTGGACGTGGTCGACCTGCGCACGGAGACGTTGCGCAGCGAGTTCTTCGACATCGGCGCGGTGGTGTACTTCCTGCGCAAGGTGTTGTGGACCGTGCCCGGGTTCACCGTCGACGGCTTCCGCGAACGGTTGCGCGCGGTGCACGAGCGGATCAGGGCGGACGGTTCGTTCGTGAGCAGGGCGCCGCGCTTCCTGATCGAGGCGCGCAAGACCGGCTGATCATCGCCGCCGTTGCCTGGCAGGATGGTCGACGACGGCGGCGAGAGGATTTCGGCATGGCTGGCCTGCACGGCACCGTGACCTCGATCGACCTGGTCAGCAGGCGGATGCGCCGGATCAGGATCAGCGCGACCGAACTGCGCGGCCAGCCGTGGACGCCCGGCCAACAGGTGCGGGTGCGCACCGGCGATGGCCACGGCCCGCGCCGCAGCTACTCGATCTTCGCCTACGACGACGACAGCATCGAGCTGTGCGTGCTCGAGCACGGCGAGGACGGGCCGGGCGCCGTGTGGGCGCGCCAGATCGCGGTCGGCCAGCCGGTGAACTTCTCCCATCCGGAAGGCTCGTTCGTGCTGCGCGATCCCGCGCCGTACCACCTGTTCGTCGGCGAGGAGACCGCGTCGGTCGCGTTCTGCGCGATGCTGCGCCGCCTGCCGCCGCACGCGAACGTCTACGGCGTGGTCGAGGTGGACACTCCGGATGATCGGATCGCACTGCCCGAGCAGATCACCTGGACCTACCGCGCGGGCGCGTCCGCGGCGTCGTCGGAGTCGCTGGTCGACGCAGTGCGTGAGCTGCCCCTCCCGGACGGGCCGGGGATGGCCTACGTGGCGGGCGAGGCGCGGACCATCCAGATGGTACGCAAGCACCTGGTCCGGGACCGGAACTGGCCGCGCCGCAACGTGATCACGAAACCGTTCTGGACCCCCGGCCGCGCCGGTATGGATTGATATTTGCGTGCATAATGCACACATGAGCGAGACTGCCGGCGCCCGGTTGCAGGTCGCGCTCGGTCTGCTGCTGCAACGCCGCCACCGGGCCAGGATCTACGGCGAACTGCTCGAACCGTTCGCCGGCGTGGTGGACGAGGCGACGTATCCGGTGCTGAGCGGGATCGGCCGGGCCGGGGCGACCACGTCGGCGAAGCTCGGCGTGGAGATCGGGCTGGACCGGTCGGTGGTGAGCCGGCACAGCGATCGGCTGGAGGCGCTCGGCCTTGTGCACCGCTCCCCCGATCCGGACGACGCGCGCGCCACGCTGCTGCGCCTGACCGACGAGGGCGAGGCGGTGCTGGCTCGGCTGCGCGAGCGGCTGGCCGCGATCTTCCAGCGCAGGCTGGACCGCTGGCCGCCGGCGGAGGCCGCCGCGTTCGTGGCCAGCCTCGAACGGTTCGTGCACGAGTCGCTCGGCGAGTCGTAGGATTCCTGATAGGTCGGGGACCGGGCAACCACCGAGGTACTCATGCTGCGCAGAATGCCGCGCCGGCTGACGAGGGCTCCGATTCCGTTGCTGCACAGGGTCGCTCCGCTGCTCGGCGGACGATTCGTGCTGATCGAACACCTCGGCAGACGCAGCGGCCTACCGTGCCACGTCGTACTGGAGGTGGTGCACCGCGAGCCCGGCGCGCTGATGGTGATCTCCGGTTGCGGCCCGGACGCGCCGTGGTTCCGCAACATCCAGGCCGAACCGGTCGTGCGGATCTGGTCGGGCGGCATCCGCGACGCGGTCGCCGTCGCCGTACCGCTGTCCGCCGAGCACGGCACCGCGATCCTGGAGAGCTACCGGCATCACCATCCGCTGGCCGCGCGCGTGCTCGGCCAGGCGATCGGCATTCCCGAGTTCACCCACGGCAAACCGGTGCCGGTGCGGCGCGCCGAGGAGTTGCCGCTGGTCCGGATCTCGGCCCGGCAGGCGCCGCGCGGCGGCGAGTAAACTGCCCGTAGGAGTCACTCGTCACCGGCCTGGTAGGGCACGGTTACTCGAAAGGTGCCGTACCGCCGATGAGACGCGCACGCCCGCTGTTCTTCGTCATCCCGATCGTCGCGCTGTTGCTGCTGTTCGGCGTGCCCTGGTGGACGATCGTCGCGTCCGATTCGTGGCCGACGGCGGCTTTTGCGGTGGGTACCGTGGTGTTCGCGGCCGGGATCGTCGGCTTCCCGCTGGCGATGTGGCGAGGCCACCGGCACGGCGGCAGCGATGCGCTGGCCCGCACCGCAGACACCACGCTCGGCGTGATCTGGATACTGTTCGCCTGGTCCGTGTTGGGCCTGATCGTCCGACTCGTCCTCGCACTGTCCGGAGTGGACAATCCACTGCGCGACCGGATCACCGCACTGGCCGCGCTCGCGGTGGGCGTCGTGCTGGCCGTCTACGGCAACCGGGAAGCCATGCGAGTGCCCAGGATTCGCGCGGTCGACGTCGTCATTCCCCGGCTCGGCAAGGGACTCGACGGACTGCGCGTCGTCGTGCTCGCGGACACCCACTACGGTCCGATCAACCGGCTCGGCTGGTCGCAACGCCTCGCGGCGGCGGTGAACGAGCTGAAGCCGGACGTGGTCTGCCACGCAGGTGACCTCGCCGACGGCACCGTCGAACAGCGCAGGGCGCAGGTCGACCCGCTCGGCGACATCGTCGCCAACGAGGCGAAGCTCTACATCACCGGCAACCACGAGTACTTCAGCGAGGCGCAGAACTGGCTGGACCACATGGGATCGCTCGGCTGGGACCCGTTGCACAACCGGAATCACACCATCGAGCGCGGCGGCGACACGATCGTCTTCGCCGGCATCGACGACCGCACCGCGGCCTCCTCCGGCCAGGCAGGCCACGGCGCCGACCTGGCTGCGGCCCTGGCCGACACCGGCTCGGACGTGCCGATCGTGCTGCTCGCGCACCAGCCCAAAGAGGTGTCGACCGCCGCCGCGGGCGGCGTCGACCTCCAGATCTCCGGACACACGCACGGCGGCCAGATCTGGCCGTTCCACCTGATCGTCCGGCTGGAACAGGGCAATCTGCAGGGACTGAGCAGGATCAACGACCGCACGCAGCTCTACACCAGCCGCGGCGCGGGTTTCTGGGGTCCGCCATTTCGGGTGTTCGCGCCGAGCGAGATCTCGCTACTCACTCTCCGTTCATCAGATCCGTCTCGGTGATGCCGGGGCCCTGTCCCGCCCTGATGAACCATTCCGTGCTCCACATCGCGCGGAACGCCTCGTCCGGCACGCCGAGGAAGAAGGACTGCTCGCTGATCTGACTGGCGTGCGCGCGCATCGCGTCCTTCTTGTAGTCCAGGTAGGACGAGACGTCGACGGCCCCGGTCAGCTCTGCTTCGGGGGTGCCGAACTGATCTGCGCCCTCGGGCGGATCGGGCAGTTCGAGACCGATTTCGGCCGCCTGCTCGCGGAACTTGGCGAACACTCGGCCGGACTGGTCGCGGTTCATGGTGGACTGGAAGACGCGCTTGGTGCCGGCGATCTCGGCCGCGCGCAGCCCGACCCGGTGCACCTGGATGTGGTCCGGGTGACCGTAGCCGCCGTGGTCGTCGTAGACGGTGAGCACGTCGGCCTGCTCGTCGATCAGGATGTCGGCGAGACGCTGCGCGGCCTCGTCGATCGGCGCGGTCCAGAACGAACCGGGCGCGTCGTTGGTCGGCTCTCCCATCATTCCGGAGTCGACGTAGCCGAGGAACTCCACCCGCGCCGCGCCGAGAATCTCGGCGGAGGCATGGGTTTCCTTGACCCGCCGCTCCCACAACTGCTCGCCTTCGGCGAGGAACCCGTCCGGCACCTCGCCGTTCTCGCCCTTGGTCGCGACCACGAGCACGACGCGATGTCCTTGTTCGAATGCCATCCGCATCACGCCGCCGCACGCGATGCACTCGTCGTCGGGGTGGGCGTGAAAGGTCACCAGGGTAGCCACCTGCCGACCGTACCGCCCAGCCCCGACGCTTTCGGCCTCGTCCGATCAACGCAGTGGCTGAAACTCCCGGTAGAACCGCTCCGCGTCCACCACCTCCAGCACCCCGGGACCGGGCCGCCGACCCGGATGGAACACCAGGTGACCGCCCCTGGTGATCAACGAGTCCGCGCCCGGCCCGACGTGCAGCCTGCCCACCGGCTTGCCCGCGTCATCCATCATGTCGAACGAGACCTGGCTCGGGATCAACCCGCTCAGGTGCAGGTCGATGACCCAGTCGGTCATGCGCACCAACGATTCGCCTCCGGTGTGCTCCATGACCTCCACGCGCCTCGGCATCGTCTGGTAGTGCTGTCCTCGCCGCATCACAAGCCTCCCCACGGCTCTCCGTACGCCTTCGATTATAGAACATATGTTCGAACGGCCGCACGGGGATTGTGGTTTGACCTGGGGATCAGATGGCGAGCGTCATAGCGAACGGGATGAAGCCGCGGGAGCGGATGATCTGCGGAACGAGCAGCAGGAACGCCTCCGGACCGCGCGCGGTGCGCACGTCGCCGAGGTCGACGATCCAGTCGTCGTGCCAGCCCAGCTCGCCGAGCAGGCCGGCGACGGTCTCCTTCGCCTGCTTGTCGTTGCCGGACAGGAACACCGAAGGCGGCGCGCTGGTCACGTCGGGGGTGGCCATCACCAGGAAGGTCATCGTGTTCAGCGTCTTGACCACGGTGGTGTCCGGCAGCGCCTGCTGGAGGTGCTCGGCGAGGCTGCTGTTCGGGTAGAGCAGCGTCTCGGGCTCGCCGTTCTCGCCGCGTTTGAGCGCGTTCGCGATGTCCACCAGCACCTTGCCGGCCAACTCGGCGCGCAGGGCGCCGAGTCGCTCGACCGCGGTGTCACCGGGCGTCGCGTTGAACACGACGTCCGCGTCCCGCGCGGTGCCGCGGTGATCGGCGAATTCGACGTTCTCCGGTCCCTTCCAGTCCTGGGGCCGGTTGCCGTCCCTGGTGCCGACGATGACGTCGTGCCGGGTCGCGGCGAAGCCGTTGGCGATGGTCGAGCCGACCCGGCCCGCGCCGAGTACTCCGATGGTGGTCGAGGGCATGCGCCCAGCGTGTCCGGCGTCGGCGATGACGGTCAATGACCTGCCGCCGCAACGCCGACACTTGGTGCACTTCGCGGTCATGCTCCCAGCTCAGGGCGACTGTCGGCCGGTCGTGCCAGACTGCCGGCATGACCGAGCCGACGTCCGATCCGAAGTCCGTCCTGCACCGGTACCTGCGTCTCGCGCGCGAGATCATGCTGTGGAAGCTGGACGGACTCTCCGAATACGACCTGCGCAGGCCGCTCACGCCGACCGCGACCAACCTGCTCGGCCTGATCAAGCACCTGACCGGCTGCGAGATCAGCTACTTCGCGGACACCTTCGGCAGGCCCTTCGCGGACACGCCGGACTGGCTGCACGACGACGACGCCGAACTCAACATCGACATGTGGGCGCGGGCGGACGAGTCGAGCGCGGAGATCATCGACCGCTATCGCAGCGCCTGCGCGCACGGCGACGAGACGATCACCATGCTGGACCTCGACTCCCCCGGCACGGTGCCGCACTGGCCCGGTGAGCGCGGCAAGGTCACGCTGCACACGATCCTGGTGCACATGCTCGCCGAGACCAACCGGCACGCAGGCCACGCGGACATCGTCCGCGAACTGATCGACGGCGGCACCGGCATGCGGGCCGACGTCAGCAACCTGCCCGAGGAAGACGCGCAATGGTGGGCGGCCTACCGCGCCACGGTCGAGCAGGCGGCCACCGCGGCATCTGCGGCACGGAGCACGAACACGCCCCAGCCGAGGTAGCGGCGGCCGAAGGCCAGGTGCGCGCGGCGCGACTCGTCCAGGAACGCCCGGAAATCGCCTGCTTCCGGGTCGTCCGGGTGGGCGCGCAGCCAGTCGCTGAGTGAGCGCCACTGCGGGGCCGCGTACCGGTCCCAGCTGTCGCCGTCGGCGAGCACCATCTCGATCAGTTCGCAGCCGGAGGCGGTGATCCGGTCGAGCGTGCCGGCCAGCGAGGTGAACTCGTCCGGGCCGAAGCCGAACGCGGCGGGCGCCTCCCTCGGCGGTTCGTCGATCCAGTACGGCTCGCCGACCAGCAGCAGACCGCCGCCTGCCACGGCCGCGCGCATCAGTTCGATGGTGCCGGCGATGCCGTTGCCGATCCAGGTCGCGCCGAGGCAGGAGACGACATCGAAGCCGGTCGCGTCGGCGGCGTAGGCGGCCGCGTCCCGCTCGACGAACCGGACCCGCTCGGCCACGCCGAGTTCGGCCGCGCGCTCGCGGGCCGCGTCGAGGAACACCGTGCTGATGTCGACGCCGACGCCCTCGATCCCGTACCGCAGCGCCCAGCGGCTGAGCATCTCGCCCTTGCCGCAGGCCAGATCCAGCAGTTGCCGGCCCGGTTGCCATCGGCACAGCTCGCCGAGCAGGTCGAGTTTGGCCTCGCTGAACGGGTTCAGGATGCGGTGGTCGGTCTCGGCGATCTCGTGGCAGCGCAACGACGGCATGCCCGGCAGTCTCGACGCGTGATACGGATCGGGGCAACCGAATACTCAGCCCTCGATGTTGCTCATCACGTGCTTGATCCGGGTGTAGTCCTCGAACCCGTACATCGAGAGGTCCTTGCCGTAGCCGGACTGCTTGAACCCGCCGTGCGGCATCTCCGCGACGATCGGGATGTGCGTGTTGATCCACACGCAGCCGAAGTCCAGCTTCTTCGACATCCGCATGGCGCGGCCGTGATCGCGGGTCCACACGCTCGCGGCCAGGCCGTAGCGCACGCCGTTGGCCATGGCCAGCGCCTGCGCCTCGTCAGCGAAGGTCTGCACGGTGATCACCGGGCCGAACACCTCGTCCTGGATGATCTCGTCCTGCTGGCGCAGCCCGTCCACGACGGTCGGCTGGAAGAAGAAGCCGGGCCCGCCGACCGGTCGGCCACCCGCGCGGACACGGGCGTGGTCGGGCAGCCGGTCGAGGAAGCCGGCGACGCGGGTGAACTGGTCCGGGTTGTTCAACGGACCGTAGTAGACGTCCTGGTCGGGCGCGCCGGTCGCGGTGTTGCCGGCCTGTTCGGCAAGCGCGGCAACGAAATCGTCGTGCACGCCCTGCGCGACCAACACCCGGGTCGCGGCCGTGCAGTCCTGGCCGGCGTTGAAATAACCGGCACCGGCGATGCCCTCCGCCGCTGCCGCGACGTCCGCGTCGTCGAAGACCACGACCGGGGCCTTGCCACCGAGTTCGAGGTGGGTGCGCTTGAGGTCGGCGGCGGCCGCCTCGGCGACCTGCATGCCGGCGCGCACGCTGCCGGTGATCGAGACCATCGCCGGGATCGGGTGCGCGACCAGCGCCCGGCCGGTGTCGCGGTCGCCGCAGATCACGTTGAACACGCCCGGCGGCAGGAACTCGTTGGCGACCTCGGCGAGCAGCGTGGTGCTGGCCGGGGTGGTGTCGGAGGGCTTGAGCACGATGGTGTTGCCGGCGGCGAGCGCGGGCGCGATCTTCCAGACCGCCATCATCAGCGGGTAGTTCCACGGCGTGACCTGCGCGCACACGCCGATCGGCTCACGGCGCACGAACGAGGTGTGCCCGGCCAGGTACTCGCCCGCCGAGCGGCCCTCCAGCACCCGCGCCGCACCGGCGAAGAAGCGGATCTGGTCGACGCAGGGCGGGATCTCCTCGGATGTGGTCAGCGCCAACGGTTTCCCGGTGTCCGCGGACTCGACCCGGACGAAGTCGGCGGCGCGCGACTCGATCGCGTCGGCGATCCGCAGCAGCGCCAGTTGCCGCTCGGCCGGAGTGGTGTCCCGCCAGGTTTCGAACGCCTTCGCCGCCGCGTTCAGCGCGGTGTCCACGTCGGCTTCGCCAGAGAGCGGGGAGGTCGCGTAGACCGAACCACTGACCGGGTCGACGATATCGAGCACGCGGCCGTCGGCGGCGTCCCGGGACTGGCCGTCGATGACGTTGTGAAAGGCGATCTTGTCGGGCACGGACAGCTCCTCACCAGGTCACGTGCCCTGACCGTAACACACGGAAACGGTTGCGATACCGGTGTGCACGCCACTGTATCAATCGACCTTTATCGTATTGACAACTAATTTAGTTGACAGTGCCGTTGACATATGCGTTCTGGGCACCTTGAATGTCCCGACACGATGGCCTCGTACCCCGCAGCCCCCACCGGAGGTCGGCCCCATGACCCAGTCCCCCGCCCAGCCCGACAACGCCCGCGCCGAGAACACACTGCGGCCCGGTGTGCTCGGCGCGGCCGACACCGCGATGATGGCCGTCGCCGGCAGCGCGCCCGCCTATTCGATCGCCGCGAGCACGGCGACCCTGGTCGCGGTCGCCGGTCTGGCCAGTCCCGCCGCGCTGCTCTACTGCGGGATACCGATGCTCGGCATCGCCTGGGCGTTCAGCCATCTGGGCCGCTCCGAGGTCAACGCGGGGGCGAGTTACGCGTGGGTCGGCCGGGCGCTGCATCCGGCGCTCGGTTTCCTGTCCGGCTGGGCGCTGATCGTCTCGGCCACCATCTTCATGGTCGCCGGCTCGCTGCCGGCCGGCTCGCTGACACTGGCCCTGTTCAATCCCGATCTGGCCAACAACACCGCGCTGGTCACGCTGGTCGGGGGCGCCTGGTTCGCGGTCATGGTCACGGTCGTGCTGCTCGGCGCGCACATCACCGCGCGAGCGCAGTGGGTGATGTCCAGCATCGAGGTCGCCATCCTGCTGGTGTTCGTGGTGATCGGCTTCGTCCGCGCGCCACACATCGCGGTGCACGCGTTCTCGTTGTCCTGGCTGGGTTTCGGGCATTTCACCGGATTCAGCGGGTTCGCCGCGAGCGCGCTGGTCGCCGCCTTCTACTACTGGGGCTGGGACGTGGCGGCCAACCTCAACGAGGAGACCCGCTCCGCGCGCCGCTCGGCCGGGCTCGGCGGCATCGTCGGCGTGCTGATCGTGTTCGCGCTGTTCCTCGGCTTCACCATGCTGGTCAACCTGCTGCTCACCAACAGCGCGATCAGCGGCAACAGCGGCAACCTGCTGGCCGTGCTCGGCCAGGCGATCTGGCCCGGCGTCGGCGGCAAGATCCTGTCCATCGCCGCGATGCTCTCCACCGTCGCCACGCTGGAGACCACGCTCATCCAGGTCACCAGGACGATGTTCGCGATGGGCCGCGACCGCACGCTGGCCGGCGCGTTCGGCCGCACCCACCGGCGCTGGCGCACGCCGTGGCTGGCCACGATCGTGGTCGCGGCGGTGTCGCTGCTGCTGTTCGTGCTGTCCAATCTGCTCGGTTCGGTCGGCACGATCATGACCGACGCGATCAGCGCCATCGGCCTCCAGATCGCCTTCTACTACGGCCTGGCCGGCATCGCGGTGGTGATCACCTATCGCCGGGAGATCTTCACCTCGGTGCGCAACGCGATCTTCATCGGCCTCTGGCCACTGGTCGGCGCGGCGTTCCTGTTCTGGGTGTTCGGCGAGTCGATCCACACCAACACGGGCGCGGTCAACGGCATCGGCCTCGGCGCGCTGGCGCTGGGCATCATCCCGCTGACCATCGCGTGGCGCCGCAGGTCACCGTACTTCCGGCGGTCCCGCGACGATGTCGACCTCAGTGCTACTGATGCCGGTCTGGTGGTTGACGGCGGATGACATGATGCGCGCGTGCGCAGGAACAACACGACGCCGGAGCAGGCACTGGTGCTCGACGACATCTCCAAGCGAATCATCGAGCAGTTGCAACAGGACGGCCGCCGGCCCTACGGCGCGATCGGCAAGGCCGTCGGCCTGTCCGAGGCAGCCGTGCGGCAGCGGGTGCAGCGGCTGACCCAGAGCGGCCTGATGCAGATCGTCGCGGTCACCGATCCCATGCAGGTCGGCCTGTTCCGGCAGGCCATGCTCGGTATCAAGGCCGTCGGGCCGCTGGAACCGATCGCCGAGGCGCTCGGCGCGATGGACGAGATCGACTACGTGATCATCTGCGCCGGCCGTTACGACCTGCTCTGCGAGGCGGTCTGCGAGGACGATGCGCATCTGCTCGATCTGTTGTCCAATCGAGTCAGGTCGGTCGAGGGCGTCCGCGACGTGGAGACCTTGATCTACCTGAAGCTGCACAAGCAGTCGTACCAGTGGGGAACCCGCTGATCGACAACGGAATTAGTTGTCAAATCGCATTTGATCTGCGATAAACGTAGTATGACCCTCGCTGAAGAAGCCAACATGACCGAGATGGCACACGCGGCAGGCGCGCAGGACCGGCTGTGGCTGCACTTCACCAGGATGTCCGGCGGCGCGGCCGAGGCACCGGTCATCGTGCGCGGCGAGGGCGCCTACATCTGGGACGCCAACGGCCGCCGCTACCTCGATGGCCTCGCCGGCCTGTTCGCGGTGCAGGTCGGCCATGGCCGTACCGAACTGGCCGAGGCCGCGGCCAAACAGATCGGCACGCTCGGCTACTTCCCGCTCTGGTCGCACGCGCACCCGACCGGGGTCGAACTCGCCGAGCGACTCACCGACGCCGCGCCCGGCGACCTGAACAAGGTGTTTCTCACGGTCAGCGGCGGCGAGGCCGTCGAGACCGCGTGGAAGCTGGCCAAGCAGTACTTCAAGCTGATCGGCAAGCCGACCAAGCACAAGGTGATCAGCCGCTCGCTCGCCTACCACGGCACGTCGCAGGGCGCGCTGGCGATCACCGGCCTGCCCGGCGCCAAGCAGGACTTCGAGCCGCTGGTGCCCGGCGGTCTCAAGGTGCCCAACACCAACTTCTACCGCGCACCCGTGCACGCCGACGACTACGTCGCCTACGGCCGCTGGGCCGCCGACCAGATCGCCCAGGCCATCGAGTTCGAGGGCCCCGACACGGTGGCCGCGGTGTTCCTGGAACCGTTGCAGAACACCGGTGGCTGCTTCCCGCCGCCGCCCGGCTACTTCGAGCGGGTCCGCGAGATCTGCGACTCCTACGACGTCCTGCTCGTGTCCGACGAGGTGATCTGCGCGTTCGGCCGGCTCGGCCACGACTTCGGCGCCAACCGCTACGGCTACCAGCCCGACCTGCTGACCACGGCCAAGGGCCTCACCTCCGGCTACGCACCGCTGGGCGCGGTGCTGATCAGCGACCGGATCGCCGAACCGTTCCGGCACGGCACCACCACGTTCATGCACGGCTCGACCTACGGCGGCCACCCGGTCTCCTGCGCGGTCGCCCTGGCCAACCTGGACATCTTCGAGCGCGAGGGCACCTACGATCACGTTCTGTCCCGTGAGGACGCCTTCCGGTCCACTCTGGACAAGCTGCGGGATCTGCCGATCGTCGGCGACGTGCGCGGCGCGGGCTTCTTCTACGGCATCGAGCTGGTGAAGGACAAGGCGACCAAGGAGAGCTTCACGGCCGAGGAGTCCGAGCGCGTCCTGCGCGGCTACGTGTCCAAGGCGCTGTGGGAGTCCGGCCTGTACTGCCGCGCGGATGACCGGGGCGAGCCGGTGGTCCAGCTCTCGCCGCCGCTGATCTGCGACCAGTCGCACTTCGACGAGATGGAGCAGATCCTGCGCGGCGTCCTGCAGGAGGCATGGACCCTGCTCTGAGGCTCGCGATGAGTTTTGGCGAGCCCACTGGTCTACCCGGGCAGCCAAGACGAATGGAGCAGCCGATGGGCAAGGTGCGCTGGCACTTGATGATGTCGCTGGACGGGTTCGCGGCCGGACCCGAGCACTCGATGGACTGGATGGCCGGCACCACGGTCCGGCCCGATGCGCACCAGGAGGCGATCGAGAGCCTCGGCGCCGTGCTGGGCGGACGGCGCGGCTACGACGCGATCGCCAAGGAAAACCCGGGGCAGGCGGCCAGGCAGCCCTACGGCGGGGCCTGGCGCGGGCCGGTGTTCGTGCTCACCCACCATCCGGCGGACGTGATCCCGGACCCCGAGGTCACCTTCCTCGACTGCGACGTGGCCGAGGCGGTCGAGATCGGGCTGGCCGCGGCGCAGGGCAAGGACCTGGAGATCCACAGCCAGGACATCGCGCGTCAGTTGGTCGAGCGGGGCCTGATCGACGAGTTCCACGTGCACGTGGCGCCGGTCATGCTCGGTTCGGGCGTACGGCTGTTCGACAACCCGGGCGGCAAACCGGTGCGGTGGGCGCGGATCCACGACGGCGATCCCGCGCTGGCCGTCGAATTGCGCTACCGGCCTTGTCGGTGACCACTGTTAGCGTCCCGCGCCGTGACCGACACCCTCGAAACGATTCGGACCGCCTACAACACGCTCGCCGAGCTGTATCACGAGCGGATGAAGGAGATCCCGCCCAATCCGCTGGACGACGCGCTCGTTGACGTGTTCGCCGAACTCGTCGGCGATGCCGGACCGATCGCCGACCTCGGCTGCGGACAGGGCCGGCTCACCGACTACCTGACGGCCTCGGGACACGACGCGTTCGGCATCGACCTCTCCCCCGAGATGCTCGCCTACGCCCGCGCCAGCTACCCCGAACTTCGGTTCAGTCAGGGCAGCATGACCGAGCTGGACATCCCGGACGGTTCGGTGGCCGGCGTGCTGTCCTGGTACTCGACCATCCACACGCCGCCGACCGTGGTGCCGACGATTCTGGCCGAGTTCCGGCGGGTGTTGGCGCCGGGCGGGTATCTGCTGCTCGGGTTCTTCTCCGGTGACGACCTCGACGGCGAGCCGCGCGAGTTCGATCACCGGGTCACGCCCGGATTCCGTTGGCCGACCGGGCTGTACGTCGAGTTGCTGGCCGAGGCCGGGTTGGTCGAGGTGGCTCGGGTGGAGCGGGAACCCGGTGCGGAGGAACGGTTCCGGCACGGCCGGGTGCTGGCCAGGAAGCCGTCCGAGGCGGCGTAGTCGCAGTGCGCGCAGGGTGGTCTGCGGCGCAGGTGGTACGCGTAGGTGGCAACGCCGAGCGCGGCGCCCCAGACCACCCACAGCATCCCGGGCACGGTGACCGCCCACAGGTCCGGACTGAACGGGAGGCGGAAGTTCATCAGGCCGGCCGGGATCAGGATGATCGCGACCAGCGCGGCCGGAACCACCGCGAGCGCGGGCGGGACCGGACGGCCGGCGCGGAGCCGGCGTGCCCTCCAGAATCGAGAGGGTCGACCGGTCGGCGGCCACCCTGGCGAACGGAAAGCCCCGCCCGCCCAACGCCCAGTACACGCCGAGGCCGCCGTAGCCGAACGACCACATCGCCGCCGCATTGCCTGACCACGTCGCCCAGTGTCGCCACAAGTGCCGCATCGCGTGCCCCCTCCGGTTCGGATGGGACAACGGTGGCAGCGGCGGCGGCGCGCGCCCTCCCGCGCGGGAGCCAATCCGATCCCTCCGAGGAGGGACGGCCTCAGGACAGCATCGGGTAGCGGCCGGAGCGGAACAGGCCAAGGATCGCCTCGGTCTTCTCCCTGGGCGCCGAGTAGTCGGGATGGCTGCGCAGCACGGTCGCGGCGTCGTGCAGCTCGTGCATCTGCCGCTGACCCGACGCGACCGCCGAGGTCGTCGGATGCGTTGCGAACACCGGTTTGCGGGCGTCGATGTTGCCGCGCTTGATCGCGGTCTCGACGCGCCGCGCGCAGCGGCACGGGTTGGCCGGATTGACCAGGCCGCAGGTCGAGGTCATGAACGCGCGGATCCGCTGTCGGGCGCGGGCCAGCCGCTGCCGGTAGGCGGCCGGCGTGATCTCCAGGATCCAGCCGGCCTGCTCGCTGGGCAGCTCGAACACCTCGCCGAGCACGAACGTGGCCCGCTCGGTCCGGTCCAGACACTGCAACATCGCCTGCGTGCAGCCCAGCCGCACCTCGGTCGCGAGCAGTTCGGCCTCCGGACCGGCATAGTCCTGGCTCGCCGTGCCGGTGGCCAGGTCGGCGCCGAGGTCCTCGAAGCTGATCTCGCGGCGTTCGTAGGGGTTGCGGCGCAGGTTGAGCAGATAGTTCATGGCCAGCCGATACGCCCAGGTGAGCAGCGCGGCCTCGGCGCGCCAGGACGCCAGCCGGGTGATGACCTTGATCAGGATCTCCTGGGTGGCGTCCTCGGCGTCGGGCGGCCTGCCGACCATGCGCAGGGCGAGCCGGTAGATCGGGTCCTGGAGCCGTTGGACGATCTCGGCGAGCGCGTCGGCGTCGCCGTCGATCGCGCGGGCGACCAACGGCGCGTCGAGTTCGGCCTGTTTCGGCTCGGTCACCGTGCCTCCTGTTTGGCCAGCCAGTCCGCGATCGCGGTGCCGATGGCGTCGGGCTGGTCCTCCGGGGCATGATGCCCGGCCGGACCGACAGCCTGCACGGTCAGCGAGGCGATGTTCGCTCGCGCCCAGTCGACCATGGCAGGCCCGACGAGGTTGCCGGGTTCGACGGTGAGCAGCAGCTTCGGCGTGTCGACGCTCGCGGCCAGCCAGGCGTCGTAGGCGGTGAACCGGTCGGCGACGTCGGCGGGCGTGCCGTCCAGCGGGATCTCCCTCGGCCACTGCAACAGCGGGCGACGCGATGCGCGGTCCGGGTAGGGCGCGCGGTAGGCGTCGAGGTCGGCGTCGCTGATGTTCGGGCTGGTGGCGCGCAGACCGGTCTCGATGAACCAGTTGTCGTCCAACGCCATCCGTTCGCCCTCGCCCGGCGTGCGCAGCGCGCGGAAGAAGTCGACCGCGCGAGCCGGATATTCGGCCCAGGTCATCGGGCGCAGGAAGGTCTCCAGCAGGACCAGACCGCGCACGCGCTCGGGGTGCCGGGCGGCCCAGTCCATCGCGAGCGCGCCGCCCCAGTCGTGGCCGACCAGGACGACGTCGTCCAGGCCGAGCGCGTCGAACCAGGCGTCGAGGTAGCGGGCGTGGTCGGCGAAGCGGTAGTCGATGTCGGGTTTGCCCGACGCGCCCATGCCGATCAGGTCGGGCGCGATGCTCCGGGCATGCTGCGCGACGTGCGGAATCACGTTGCGCCACAGGTGCGATGAGGTGGGGTTGCCGTGCAGGAAGACGACGGGTTCGCCGTGGCCGGACTCGGTGTGCGCGAGGTGGGAGCCAAGCAGTTCGGTGATGTGCATGCCGGGTTGGACACATACCGGGCGGGCGCTGTGACAGGTTCGCGGAAGATTTTTCAGAGGAAAAAATGACGACCGATACGATGCCGTCGGCGAAAGGAGGGAACAATGATCAAGTCTGCCATTCCGGCAGCGGTCGCGACACTTACTCCGCCGTGGTGACAGCGCCGATGGGCGCGTAACGACCGCGCCGGGTCGTCGCTCCCTGCCCCGACGGCCCGGCCATTGTCCTCCGCTGTGACCTTTGGCGACTTTTTGGTCGAGGACGCGATCATCTACGACGTGATCGAGAGTTCTGCCGGCCGTGGCGTGTTGGAGGGTGCGTTCAGCGTGTTGAGCGCGCTCGGCGAGCTGGAACAGGCCGGGTTGACCGCGTTGGCCACAGCCAGCGGACTGCCCAAGGCGACCGCGCACCGTCTGCTCGACCAGTTGCTCGCGGTCGGCGCGGTGGAGCGTGTCGGCGGCGAGTACCGGATCGGGCCGACCATGTTCCAGTTGGGCCTGCACTGGCAGCCGCATCCCCGGTTGATCGAGTCGTGCACCGGGCCGGTGCACGAGTTCGCCCGCACGTCCGGCGCGACGATCCTGGTGAGCGTGCTGCGGTTCGGCCAGCCGATGACCGTGTGCGTCGCGCCCGGCGAGATCGGCGTGGACCTGCCGATGCGGGCGGGCGCGATCCTGCCGTGGGCGAGCGCGGCCGGCAGGCTGCTGCTGGCCAATTCGAGTCCTCCGGTGCGCATTCCGCGCGGCAACCCCATGTCCTGGGCGCGGCACGCGGCCGAGATCCGGGCCAGGGGCATGGCCTTCGACCGCGAACACATCCTGCCGGGCATGTGGTGCGTCGCGGTGCCGGTGCGGCACCCGAGCGGCGAGGTGATCGCCGCGCTGTCCGCGACCGTCGCGCCCGGCTCCCCGTTGCCCGCCATCGGCGACGCGCTGCACCGGGTCAGCCAGGTGATCGCCGCGAACCTGGTCGGTCGGTCCACGCGGGTGGCGAGCTGATGGGCGAGACCGTTGATGTGCTGATCGTCGGGGGTGGGCCGGTCGGGCTCACCGCACGCGCGCTGCTGGCCCGCTGGGGCGTGCGGCCGCTGCTGGTGGAGAAGTATCGCGAGCTGTCGCCGTTTCCCCGGTCGCGGCTGGTGAACGTGCGCACGATGGAGATCTTTCGTGGGCTCGGGCTGACCGAGCCGATCACCGCGCGCGCGTTCCGCTCGGAGTTCGCCCGGGTTCGGTTCCGCGACACCCTGCTCGACCGCGACTTCGCGTCCGAGGCCATGGTCGGCGTGCATGACCCGATCCCGGAGAGCCCGGCCCAGGGCGTGGTCACCTCGCAGGACCGGCTGGAGCCGACGCTGGTCGCGGCCACCGACGCGCCGATCCGGTTCGGCGCCGAACTCGTCGACCTGATCGAGGAGGACGACCACGTGGTGGCCGTGCTCGTCGAGGATGGTGTGCGGACGCGGGTTCGGGCGCGTTACGTGCTCGCCGCGGACGGCGCGAACTCGACCGTGCGCCAACTGCTCGGCATCGATGTCGCCGGTCCCGGCGCGCTGCGGCAGGCCACCAACGTGCTGTTCGACGCGGACCTCGAAGCGTTCAGCGCCGAGAACCCCGGCGGCGCCTACTTCACCACGTTCGGCTCGTTCGGCCCGCTCTATCCGGAGGGCGGCTGGTTTCGGCTCGTTCGGCCCGCTCTATCCGGAGGGCGGCTGGTTCTGGAGCGGCGCGACGCCGGAGGACCCGGAGCACGCCGACTATGCCGCGCTGGTCTCGCGCGCGATCGGCGGCCCGGACATCGCGGTCAAGGTGTGGCGGGTGCAGCACTGGCTGATGAGCGCCTTCCTGGCGCGACAGTTCCGGCACGGCCGCGTGCTGTTGGCGGGCGACGCGGTGCACGCGATCCCGCCGATCGGCGGCATGGGCATGAACACCGGCGTCGCCGACGTGCACAACCTGTGCTGGAAGCTGGCCGGCGTGCTGCGCGGCTGGGCCGCGCCGAGCCTGCTGGACAGCTACGAAGCCGAGCGCCAACCGGCCGGGCAACAGATCCTCGACCAGGCGCTGGCCAACACGAAGCTGCTCGCGCAGGCGGCGCAGCGCCGCCAGGAGCAGTTGCGCGACGGCGAAGCCGGCCGGGAACCGGTCGAGCTGCCGTGGTCGGAGAAGTACTTCGACCAGACCGAGATGGTGCTCGGCGTGACCTACGCGTCGACCGCGGTGCTCGGCGACGATGCCGGCCAACGGATGCCGCACAACTGGCTGAGCGAGGGGCGATCGACGCTGGACGCGGTCGGCGAATGGTTCACGCTGTTCAGCTCCGGCGATCCGGGACAGCGGGCGTCGCGGTGGCCGGTACGGGTCGAGGCGTTGCCGGGTGCGGCGGGTGCCCTGCTGGTCCGGCCGGACGGGCACGTCGCCGCGCGCTGGGCGAGCGTGCCGGACGACGCGACGCTGGAAAGCGCGCTAGCTGCCGTCACCGGCAACTGAACCGGCCTCGACGCTCGCCCTGGCGCGGCCGGTGTGCCGGATCCAGAGCAGGCCGAGGATGGGCAGCACGACCGGGATGAAGAAGTAGCCACTGCCGTAGACCGACCAGACGGTCGCGTCCGGGAAGGCGCTGGGTACCAGCACGCTGGCCGTGCCGACGGCGAGCACGCCGACGAGTTCGACCGAGCAGGAGATCACCGCGATCCGGCGCGAGGTGGTGCTGGCGCGGCCGAGACAGACCGTGGCCACGATGTACACGACCGCTGCGAAGGCGGACAGGACGTAGGCCAGCGGCGCGCGATGGAACTGCATGAGGATCTGCACGACCGAGCGCGACGTAGCGCCGAGCGCGAACACCGCGTACACGGCGATCAGCACGCGGCCGGGGCCGCTGCGGGTCGTCTCGGCGAGCTTGTGTCGATCAGACTGTTCAGACAACGCTACCTGCCCACACTTGGTTCATCCGCAGGATCATCACCGGCACCACGAGGCAGGCGACGAGCAGCACGCCAACGCCCCACCGGCTCTTCTCGGTGCGCGCCCACCAGGCCGCGGCCGGGAGGATGAGCAGCGATCCGATCAGGTAGCAGACGAACGTGACGCTCTCGATCGGCCGATGGTCGCCGGCCAGCGCGACGAGGCCGAGCACGGCCTGCACGAGCAGGCCCAGTTCGATCAGGCCGAGGAAGCCGAGCAGGACCAGCAGACCCGCGGGACGTTTGAGCAACAACAGGACGAACGACCACAAGGCGCCGGCCACGGTGGCAATGTCGAGCACGGTGGCGAGCAGCGGGGTGGTCATGGCTGTGGATTATCGGCCACCGCACCGCGCCCACCTGCGCCGGGGCAGGCCGAAGTCGATGATCAGTTGCCCATCGGCAGGTTTTTGCATTATCGAGTAAACATATTACCTTTTTTCACAGATGTATTGCGGCAATGTGTCAGGCATCGTTACGCTTCGCCGCAGCCTGGCAGCAGCATAAAACGCGCGCGATATCCCCTCGCGCGTGCATATCGAGAGGATTCCACATGGGAGTCTCGCGCCGCAGGTTTCTCACCACGGTGGCTGCCGGGGCCGCTGTCGGAGCGTTATCCACATCGGAATTGGCGAACGCCGCGTCCGCGCAACCCTTGACCGTTGACACATCCGCCGCCCCGCTGGGCAGTCCGGCCGGTGACGTGGTCGGCAAGATCACCGTCGGCTACCAGGGCTGGTTCGCCTGCATCGGCGACGGCGCGCCGATCAACGGCTGGTGGCACTGGAGCAACAACTGGGGCCAGTCGCCCTCACCGAGCAACAACAACATCAAAGCCTGGCCGGACATGTCGGAATTCACGACGAGTTATCAGACCGCCTATGCGAACTGCAACAACGGTCAGCCGGCAACGCTTTTCTCCTCCTACGATCAACAGACGGTGAACACGCATTTCCAGTGGATGCAGCAGAACGGCTGCGACACGGCGGCATTGCAACGGTTCAACCCGAACAGCAGCGAAGGGCCGACCAGGGACGCGATGGCCACCAAGGTCCGCTCCGCGGCGGAAGGCACCGGCGTCAAGTTCTACATCATGTACGACGTGACCGGCTGGACCAACATGGCCAACGAGATCACGGTCGACTGGCAGAACAAGATGTCCGCGCTGACCGCGTCGCCGCAGTACGCGCACCAGAACGGCAAACCGGTGGTGTGCATCTGGGGCTTCGGCCTGGACGACGCCAACCATCCCTGGGACGCGCCGACCTGCCTGAACGTGGTGAACTGGTTCAAGAACGCGGGCTGCTACGTGATCGGCGGCGTCGCGCGGGAATGGCGTTCCGGCAACAACGGTTCGCGCCCCGGCTTCTCCGGCGTCTACCACGCGTTCAACATGATCTCGCCGTGGATGGTCGGCGCGATCGGCACGCCGAGCGACTCCGACTACTACTACACCGCGGACACCGTGCCCGATCTCGCCGACTGCAATGCCAACGGCGTCGACTACCAGCCGTGCGTGCTGCCCGGCGACGTCTCGGGGAACCAGCGCATCCACGGCGACCTGATGTGGCGGCAGTTCTACAACGTGGTGCGGGCCGGCGCACAGAGCATCTACATCTCGATGTTCGACGAGTACGGCGAGGGCAACCAGATCGCCAAGACCGCCGCCACCCAGGCGGGCGTGCCCGCCGGGTCCGGGCTCCTCTCGCTGGACCAGGACGGCACCGCCTGCTCCTCGGACTACTACCTGCGCCTGACCAACGACGGCGGCCGCATGCTCAAGGGCCAGATCGCGCTGACCGCCACCCGCCCGACGCCGCCCGTCGTCACCGGCAGCACCACCCCGGTGGTGAGCTTCCGCGCGATGGCCAACAACAACATCGTGACCGCCGACAACGCCGGCGCGTCACCGCTCATCGCCAACCGCACCGCGATCGGCACCTGGGAGCAGTTCACCCTGATCAACAACTCCAACGGCACGATCAGCCTGCGCGCCATGGCCAACAACATGATCGTGACGGCCGACAACGCCGGCGCGTCGCCGCTCATCGCCAACCGCACAGCGATCGGCACCTGGGAGCAGTTCACGCTGATCACCGACAGCTAGGTCACCGCTGCCTGAGCCGCACGGCGGCCTTGGCCAGTCAGTCGGCGTGCCCGATGCTGGCCAGGGCCTGCCGTAGGTCTCGACGCGAGCCGACGCCGAGCTTGTTGTAGACCGCGCAGACGTGCCATTCGACGGTCCGGGTGCTGAGGAACAG
>DASZJG010000008.1:0-1986 GCA_035948315.1 Pseudonocardiaceae bacterium
TCGCCGCCTTCGACAGGAACATTCACCACGGCCGCCGGCTGTCCGCGGCGCGCGCCTACCTGCACCCGGTCATGGACCGGCCGAACCTGCGGGTCGAGACCCGGGTGCAGGCCACCAGGATCCTCTTCGACGGGACGCGCGTGACCGGGGTCGAGTTCGCGCAGCTTTCGGCGACGGGGTCGCCTGGTTCCCGCCGCCAGGCACACGGCGGCGAAGTGATCGTGTGCGCCGGGGCGTTCGGCTCACCGCAGTTGCTGCAGCTTTCCGGGGTGGGCAACGCGACCGAACTGTCCGCGCTCGGCATCCCGGTCGTGGCAGACCTGCCGGGCGTTGGCGAGAACATGCAGGACCACCTGGAGGTGTACGTCCAGTACGGGTCCAAGCTGCCGGTGTCAGTGGCACCCGCGCTCAAGTGGCGCAACCGGCCCAGGGTGGCGGCCGAGTGGTGGCTGCGCCACTCCGGCCCCGCAGCGACCAACCACTTTGAGGGCGGCGGGTTCGTCAGGTCCAACGACTCGGTCGCGTACCCGAACCTCATGTTCCACTTCCTGCCGATCGCGGTCCGCTACGACGGGTCCGCCCCGGCCGGCGGGCACGGCTACCAGGTGCACATCGGGCCGATGTACTCCGACTCGCGCGGCACGGTCAAGATCGGGTCCGCCGACCCGTTCGCCAAGCCGGCGCTGCGGTTCAACTACCTGTCCACGCCGACCGACCGGCAGGAATGGGTCGAGGCGATCCAGATCACCAGGAACATCCTGAACCAGTCGGCGTTCGACGAGTTCAACGCCGGGGAACTGTCGCCAGGGCCGTCGGTGGCGACGGAGGAGGAGATCCTCGCGTGGGTCGCGCGTGACGCGGAGACCGCGCTGCATCCGTCCTGCACCTGCGCGATGGGAACCGGGCCGCTGGCGGTGACCGACCCGGCATCGCTGCGCGTGCACGGCGTCTCCGGGCTGCGGGTGGTCGACGCGTCGGCCATGCCGTACGTGACCAACGGCAACATTTACGCCCCGGTGATGATGCTCGCGGAAAAGGCCGCCGACCTGATCATGGGCACCGCCCCGCTGCCCGCGGAGCAGACCCCGTTTTACCGGCACCAATCGGAGGCCTCGGCCGGTTAGCGGATTTCCCACATGGTGGAACCAATGTGACAGACGACACTTTATGTCTGGACAGTGCGGCGGTTATTTCCCCATGATCTTCGCATGACCGCACCCGACGACGACCCGCTGCCTGAGGCGGTTTCGCTTGTCGAGAGCGCGATGCGAGAGGGCCTGAAACTTCGCCTGCTCGGCGGCCTCGGGGTGCGCGTGCTCTGCCCGGAATTCCCGCCCCGGCTGCGTGCGGGCCAGGACATGGACCTGGCCTGCACGGGAAAAGGACGCCGCGACGTCGCCGCTTACCTGGAACGCAGCGGGTGCACCGCGGATCGCATGTTCAACAGCCTGAACGGCGACCGGCAGATGTACTTCATCGCCCCGTCGGGACGGCCTGTCGACGTGATGGTGGACCGGCTGGTGATGTGCCATACCCTCGATTTCCGGCCGTCATTCCGCAATTCTTCGCTCACCCTCGACCCGGCCGATTTGCTGCTGTCCAAGCTGCAGATCTTCGAGCTGAACGCCAAGGACGCGCACGACATCACGCACCTGCTCTCGGGGGTGCCGGTCGGCACGGCGCAGTCCGCCGGCGCGGACGGCGGCGACGTGATCGACACCGGCCGGTTCGGTGAAGTGCTCGGCGCGGACTGGGGCTGGTGGCGAACCTGCACAGGGAACCTGGAGAAGCTGCCGGCGCTGATCGCGGCGAACCCCGGGCTGGTCCCGCAGACGGCGCCCTTCGACCCGCTCGCGCAGGCGGCCCAGTTGCTCGAGTTCGCGAAATCGGCGCCCAAGGGCGTCAAGTGGCGGTTGCGGGCCAACGTCGGCGATCGCGTGCGGTGGTACGAGCTTCCAGAAGAGGTAGCGCACTTACGGAAATCGG
>DASZJG010000009.1:0-95398 GCA_035948315.1 Pseudonocardiaceae bacterium
CACCGCACAACTGGCCATCCTCCTGGTGGACGCACGCAAAGGCGTGCTGGAGCAAACCCGCCGACACGCCGCCGTACTCGCCCTGCTCGGCGTGCCACAACTCGTACTCGCCGTCAACAAGATCGACCTGGTCGGCTACGACGAGACCTGTTTCACCACGATCGCCAAGGAATTCCTGGCGCACGCCACCGCGCTGGGCTACCGCGACGCGGACGTGATCGCGATCCCGGTGTCCGCACTGCTCGGTGACAACGTGGTCAAGCCCTCGGTCAACCTGCCGTGGTGGAGCGGGCCGACCCTGTTGCGCTACCTCGAAACCGTGCCCGTGACCAGCGAGTCGCCGGACGCGCCACTGCGGTTTCCGGTGCAGTTCGTGATCCGCCCCGGCACCGAGGAACACCGCGACTATCGCGGCTACGCGGGCCAGATCGCGACCGGTACCGTCCGGCCCGGTGACGAGGTGGTCGTCCTGCCAGTCGGGGCGCGCACCACCATCGCCGGCATCGACACCATGGACGGCTCGCTGGCCTCGGCCGGCCCTGGCGCCTCGGTGACGCTGCGCCTTGCCGACGACCTCGACATCGCCAGGGGCGACCTGATCGCCGCCGCAGCCGACGTCCCGGAACTGGCCACCGAACTCGACGCGACGCTGTGCTGGCTGGCCGAGGCGCCGCTGCGCGCGGGCGCGCGGGTCCTGGTCAAACACGGCACCCGCACCACGCAGGCGCGGATCGTCGGGCTGCGCAGCCGCTTCGACGAGCAGGCCCTGACCAGCCTGGCCACGCCGGAGTTCCTGCGGCTCAACGAGATCGGCCAGGTGCGTCTGGCGGTCGCCGATGCGCTGCCGGTCGAGGACTACACGGTGAGCAGGCGCACCGGCGCCTTCCTGGTGATCGACCAGCAGGACGGCACGACGCTGGCCGCGGGCCTGATCGGCAAGCCGGCGTGGGGCAGGCTTGCCGAGAACGACCTGGTGGCGCTCGGATGACGACCACGCTGCCCGAGGAGACGGCGTCCGGCGAGACCGCGCCCACCGCGACAAGACCGGTGGTGGCCATGTCCGGGGTGGGCAAGTCCTTCGGCCGCGGCCCGAAGGCGGTGACCGCGCTGACCGGGGTCGACCTGCGGATCGACCCCGGCGAGTTCGTCTGCCTGCTCGGCGCGTCCGGCTGCGGCAAGACGACGCTGCTCAACCTGGTGGCCGGCCTGGACGCGCCCAGCAGCGGCACGCTCGACCTGCACTCGGCCCGGCCCGCGGTGATGTTCCAGGAGGCGGCGCTGATGCCGTGGCTGACCGCGGCCGGCAACGTGGAACTCGCGCTGCGGCTGGCCGGCGTGCGCCGGGCGGCACGGCGGGCGCGCACCGCGGAACTGCTGGATCTGGTGCGGCTGGGCGGATTGGGCCGCAAGCGGCCACACGAGCTGTCCGGCGGCATGCGGCAGCGGGTCGCGCTGGCGCGTGCGCTGGCCGGCGCCGTGGCGGACGTCACCCGGCCGCCGCTGCTGTTGATGGATGAGCCGTTCTCCGCGCTGGACGCGATCACCCGAGACGTGTTGCAGGCCGAACTGTCGCGGGTGTGGTCGGAGATCGGCGCGGCGGTCCTGTTCGTGACGCACGACGTGCGCGAGGCCGTGCGGCTCGGGCAACGGGTCGTGCTGCTCTCCTCGCGGCCCGGCCGGGTGGTGCGGGAATGGCGGCCGGGCGAGCTGCCGGAGGCGGAGACGGTCGCCGAGATCAACGAGCACCTGCGGGAGGTGATCTCCCGCCATGCCCGGCCCTGACCTCGATGGTCTGGACGCGTTAGCGGAGGGTTGGCGCGTCGACCCTGGAGTTGTCCGGAGCAAGCCGGCCGGTTGGCGCAGACCGACCGGCTCTCCCCGGTGTGTGAGTTGCGAGTTTCCCTTCGGGACCTCCTTCTCGATCTGTGGCTCCCCAATACCCGGGCTCAGTGGCGGATGCAGCGCAAACATCCGATGTTCGGCCAAGCTGACGTGTGAACATGCCTTGCCATGGCCTGCACACCGGTTCGCGATCCAGCACACCTCCTCCGGTCAGGGCCAGTCATTTCGATCAGTTCGACAATTGGACTGGACCACCTACAAACGTTTACCTATGAGTTACACCACTCCCCGCTCCAGGTCAACATTCATCCCATGACTTCATCGATCCTGCCGCTCTTGCCGTTTTCACAGCCGGACGTTCCCCGAGGTCGACCCGCGACTGATCTAGAATCGTTTCAGCCGCATCGACCTCCGGAGGCGCCGTGCCGGTCACGATTCGCGACGTGGCGCGAGAGGCCAAGGTCTCGGTAGCCACCGTCTCTCGGGCGCTGAGTTCGCCGCACCAGGTAAACCAGGTCACCCGCGAACGCGTACTCGCCATCGCCGACCGGTTCGGCTACCGGCCGAGCCCGGCGGCGCGCAGCCTGATCACCGGCAAGACCGGCAACATCGGACTGGTGATGCCGGATCTGGCCAACCCGTTCTTCACCGGCGTGCTCAAGAACGTCCAGGCCAGGGCGCACCAGTCCGGCTACGGCGTGTTCATCGGCGACAGCGACGAGGACCCGGCCGTCGAGGAGGAACTGGTCCGCTCGATGGCCAAGCAGGTCGACGGCGTGCTGCTCTGCTCCCCCGGCATCAAGGATTCGCAGATCACCGCGCTGGCCGCGAACACCACGCTGGTACTGCTCAACCGTCGCGTACGCGGCATCTCGGCCGCACTGATGGACTCCGCGGGCGGCATGCGGCAGTCCATCGAGCACCTGTCCGCACTCGGACACCGGCGCATCGCGTTCCTGTCCGGTCCGCGCAACTCCTGGTCGAACAAGCAGCGGCTGCGCGGGCTGCGCGCGGCCGTCGAGCAGACCGGCGTGGAGGTGCACACGCTCGGACCGTTCGCGCCGCGCTACTCCGGCGGCGTGCAGGCCGCCGACCTGGCGCTGGCCGAGAACGTGACGGCGATCATCGCCTACAACGACATCATGGCGCTGGGCGTGCTGGCCAGGATGCACGAGCGCGACATCGACGTGCCGAACGAGCTGAGCCTGACCAGTTTCGACGACCTGGTCTACGCGGCGGTGTCCGCGCCGACGCTGACCACGGTGGCCATGCCGGTGGACGCGGCCGGCAGGCTCGCCGTCGACCTGCTGCTGTCCCGGCTGGCTGATCCCGGCTCGCCGGTGGTGCACCAGGAGCTGCCGACTCGGTTGATCGTGCGCGGCACCACGGGGCCACCTCCGAAATGACCGTCTCCCCCTGATCAACCGAACCAGTTGCGCGGGTGGACAATGGCGTTCGTGCCTTTTCGCACGGCGTTCGAGCACTCTGGCAGGCGAGCCACCCCGCTCGCTGCTCCATGTCCGGCCAGCACCATCTGGCCAGCGTGCGCCAGAACGCGTTCAACCGGCCGGTTCGGCGGTTAACCCCGACTCCTCGCAGCCCTCGGCGCGGCAACACTGGCGCCGAGGGCTAAGTGCGTTGTCGGACTTGCACAAACACACACAATCAGGGATTAACAGAAAATGAGCGGATACTTGGACCAGGCGGCCGCAACCCTCAATTCGGCAGCGCAGCAGGTCCCGGTCGAAACGCTACTGGGCGTCGAGGGGACGTTGCAGTCTCTCGCCGGCCAGATCCAGACGGCGGGCGGACAGGTCGCCGAGGATCTCACCCGCAAGGCCCTTGCCATGCAGTCCGACGCCCGCGAGTTCGCGGGCAGGCTCAATGGTCTGCGCTCCGAGTTGGAACAGGCGGCCCAGCGGGTGCTGGCCAGCGGTTCCTGAGGAGAAGAGGGTTCATCTCCAGGGCGCGGTCGGGCCGGGCGCCACCGGCCGCGCCATTTTTGCGAAGAATGTGCACCCTGCAACTTCTTAGCTGCTCATGAGATACAATCAGTGGACAAATCGTCGCCTTTGGTGCTTCTGCTAGGTTTGCGTGCTATGGGGGTAACCCTCGAAACCGAGCCGAGCCTTGATCGGCCCACCACGCCCGCCGACCCTGGTGACGAAACCAGTCGGCGTCCTCGGCGTTGGCCGGGCGTGCTCGCCGTGCTCGGCGGCACTGCCCTCATCGGAGCGCACGCCAGCTTATACGGCCAATGGATGGTTGACGACGCCAGCATCACCTTCGCCTACGCGCGCAGCGTCGCGGAGGGCTACGGCCCGGTCCTTCAGCCCGGCGCGCCGCCGGTGGAGGGCTACTCGAACACCACCTGGATGCTGCTGCTGGCGCTGGGCAAGCTGGTCGGCCTGTTCGACCGGGGCGACCTCTTCGGTATCCCCGACTACGTGCTGTTCCCCAAGGCGCTGGCCCTGGTGTGCTGCGCCGGCATCCTGTTCGCCTATCACCGCGCGACCAGCCTGCTGTTCAAGCGCCACGCCTGGATCGCCACCCTGGCAGGCGGCGCGCTGCTGGCGCTGAACCCCTCGTTCATCATCTGGTGCTTCTCCGGTCTGGAGAACTCGCTCTACGCGTTGATCATCGTCAGCAGCGCCGTGCTCATGCTGCGCGCCGCGGTCAACCACCGGCTGCTCACCACCAGGGTCGCGGTGCTGACCGGATTGCTCGCCTTCGCCGCGGCGCTGACCAGGCCGGACGGCATGATCTACGCGGCCGCGTATCCGCTGCTCGCGCTCGTGTTCCTGCACCGCCACGCGTGGAAGCCGACGCTGTTGGCGGCGGCCAAGTCGATCGCCGCGTTCCTGGTGCCGTTCGGGCTGTTCCTCGTCTGGCGCTACCACGAGTTCCACCTGCTGGTGACCAACACGACCGTGGCCAAGGCGCAGAGCAGGCCGCACATTCTCAACCTGGCGCGTGGCTCGGACCTGATCGGCTACATCGGCTGGGCAGCGGTGTTCGTCGCGGTCGCCTGCGCGGGCATCGTGCTCAGCCAGCGCTCGCGCTCGCGCAACGCGCTGGTCACCCTGCTGGTGCCGCTGACGCTGGCGATCATCGCCTACTGCGTGCTCAACCCGGACTGGATGGGCGAGTTCCGCTTCGCCACCCCGGTCTGGGCGCTCGGCACGCTCGCCGCGACCATCGCGGGCGCACAGGTCGCCGCGACCGCGCGGTTCCGCGGCCGGATCGCGCTGGCGGTGGCGACCGTGGTCGCGGTCGGCCTGTCCGGGGACATGGCCCTGCACAACGCCAAGCAGTTCGCGGCCATCCCGACCTTCCCGATGTGCACGGTGGCCGACCGCTTCGAGATCATGAACGGCTACGCCGACATTCTGGGCATCAGCAAGGGTTCGGAGTTGGTGCCGGACATCGGCGGGACCTCGCTGACCGCGAAGCTGCAGATCGTCGACCTGGCCGGGCTGGCCAACGGCCCGCTGGCCAAGCTGTGGGGCGCGAAGAACGTGGCGGGCGTGCGCGACTACGTGTTCAACGTGGCCAAGCCCACGTTCATGAACTTCCACGCGCCGTGGAGCACCTCCACCAAGCTCTACACCGATCCCCGCCTGTTCGCCGACTACTACCAGATCTTCAGCACGCCCAACCCGGTCGACGACTCGGACTGGGTGCGCAAGGACGCGGTGAGTTCGCCCGCGAAACTCGCGGCACTGCGGGCGTACGCGCAGATGATGGACAAGCGGGACTGGGACTACGAACCCCACTTCGTCAAGGGCAGCTGCGGCGCCACCCTGCGCCCCGGCCAACTGCCGCCGCCCCCGCCACCGAGCGAGACGCTCGCGGCGATGGCCGCCAAGCACTGAGAAAAGGTGCCCTCCCGGTACGACCGGAAGGGCACCTTTTTCGCTATCGGGCGATCACTGCTCGCGCATGGCGCGGATCGACTCCTTCAGTGAGCCCATCGTGGCCAGCACGGCGCTCGGCTCGTAGCCGCAGTGCGCCATGCAGTTGTTGCACCTGGGGTCCTTGCCGCGACCGTAGGAGTCCCAGTCGGTGGTCTCGATGAGCTCCTTGTACGTCTTCACGTACCCGTCGTTCATCAGGTAGCAGGGCTTCTGCCAGCCGAGCAGCGAGTAGGACGGGATGCCCCACGCGGTGCACTGGAAGTCGGCCTTGCCCTCCAGGAAGTCCAGGAACAGCGGCGAGTGCGACAGGCGCCACTTCTTGCGCCGGCCGTCCGCGAACGCCTTGCGGAACAGCTCGCGGGTCTCCTCGACGCCCAGGAAGTGGTCCTGGTCGGGCGCCTTCTCGTAGGCGTAGGCCGGGGAGATCATCATCTCGTCGACCTCGACCTCGTCGTTGAGGAAGTTCAGCACGTCGATGATGGTCTGCGGGGTGTCGGTGTTGAAGAAGGTCGAGTTCGTGGTGACCCGGAAACCCTTCTCCTTCAGGAACTTGATGGCCTCGATCGCCTCGTCGAACACGCCCGCCTTGTCCACCGACTCGTCGTGGCGCTCCCGCAGGCCGTCGATGTGCACGGCGAACTGGAAGTACGGCGAGGGCTTGAAGTCGAACTTGTCGAAGCGCTTGCGCAGCAGCATCGCGTTGGTGCACAGGATCACGAACCGCTTGCGCTTGACCAGCTCGTTGACCATCACGTCGATCTGCGGGTGCATCAGCGGCTCGCCGCCCGCGATGGACACGGCGGGTGCGCCGCTCTCCATCACCGCGCCGACCGCCTGCTCGACCGGCATCCGTTGCTTGAGGATCTCGTGCGGCTGCTGGATCTTGCCACACCCCTGGCAGGCGAGGTTGCAGGCGAACAGCGGTTCCAACTCGACGACGAGCGGGAACTTCTTGCGACCGATGATTTTGTTCTTCGCTACGTACGCACCGATCCTGATGGCCTGCCGCATGGGCACCGGCATGGTTACCGAACCTCCTTGGGAAGCGTGAAGCGGACGGTCTCCCTGGTGACCGCTCGCTCAGTGACCTCGAGCCGGCCGAGCCCGCCGAGGGCGGCGACCAGCTCATCGACGAGTTTGTGCGGTGCCGAAGCGCCCGCGGACAGGCCGATGGTGTCGACGTCGCGCAGCCAACCGAGATCGACCTGCTCGACGCCATCGACGAGGTACGCCGCCGTGCCTTCACGTTCGGCGACCTCGACGAGTCGTAGCGAGTTCGACGAGTTCGACGAGCCCACCACGAGTACGAGATCGGAGTCACCGGCGACGCCGCGCACCGCGAGCTGGCGGTTGGTCGTGGCGTAGCAGATGTCGTCCGAGTTCGGACCGGTCAGGTCCGGGAATTTCGTGCGCAGCGCGCCGAGTACGCCTTCCGCCTCGTCCGCGGCCAGCGTGGTCTGCATGAGATAACTGACCCGGCGCGGATCCGGCACCTGGATGTTGTCCACATCGGAGGGTTCCTCGACCAGGACGGTGTGTTCCGGTTCCTCGCCGAGCGTGCCCTCGGTCTCCTCGTGGCCCGCGTGCCCGATGAACAGGATGGTGTTGCCCTGCTTGGCGAACCGCTTCGCCTCGGCGTGTACCTTGCCGACCAGCGGGCAGGTCGCGTCGACGACGTCGAGCTGCTTGGTGCTCGCTTCCTCGCGCACGCTCGGTGCCACACCGTGCGCGGAGAACACGACCGTCGCGCCCTCGGGCACCTCGTCGAGTTCCTCGACGAACACCGCGCCGCGTTCCTCCAACTCCTCGACGACCTTCTTGTTGTGCACGATCTGCTTGCGCACGTACACCGGCCCGTCGCGCTCGACGAGCAGCCTGTCCACGATGTCGATGGCGCGTTCCACGCCCGCACAGAACGAACGCGGCCCGGCCAGCAGAATCTTGCGGTCCCGCGCGGCGCTCGCCCACGCCGCCAGCACCGGCCCGACCTTGCCCAGCACCTGGTACGCGGTGAACCCGCCGGTCACCGTGGCCGGGCTGACCAGCGGCCTGCTCGGCGTGTCCACGATGACGCGAACCACCGCGAGCGGACCGTCACCGGCCGCGTCGGCCAGGAACGCGGACTCCATGTCGACGGCGATCGCGCCGGCCTTCGCCAGTTCGGCCCGTTCCGCGCCGTGCACGACGTGGTCTGCGGAGTGGATTGGTCCGGTGTGGACGGTGAGGCCGGCGGCCCGGAGCGCGGCGGCGAGCAGCGGCGCGCTCGGGCACGCCCGCACCGAATCGGCCGCCCGGACCTCGGTGGCCACCACCACGTCACCGGGGGCGACGTCGTCGGCGAGCGCGCCACCGAACCCGGCAACCGCGAACGCGCCCGGCTGGCGCGACACGATGGCCGGCACGGCACGTTTCGAGCGCGCCGGGCCCATACCGGTGCGCAGCACGGCATCGCGGGGCAGGCCCCGGCGCAGCGCCCTGGCCTCCACCCGCAACGCCGCCGCGACAAGCAGTGTCGTTACCGGCCCCTTGTAGGGGGCCCTCCCCCTCCGGTCCGCCATCAGACCGCCTCCTCGGTGGCCGTGAGGAACCGGCCGAGCGCGGAGAGCGGGAACACCATCCGGTACAGGTGGTAGTTGAGGTAGAAGTCGCCGGGGAAACCGGTCCCGGTGAAGTAGTCCTCGTCCCAACGGCCATCGGCCCGCTGCGTGTCACCGAGATAGTCGATGCCGCGCCGCACGGCCTCGCCGCGCTCGCCCGCCGCGAGCAGCGCCATCAGCGCCCACGCGGTCTGCGAGGGCGTCGAGTGGCCCTTGCCGGCCCAGCTGCGGTCGTCGTAGGAGCGCAGGTCCTCGCCCCAGCCGCCGTCGTTGTTCTGGTGCCGTTCCAGCCACTGCACCGCGCGCCGGATCGCCGGGTCCGAGGTGGCGATGCCGACCTTCACCAGCGCCGGCAGCACCGCGCCGCAGCCGTAGACGTAGTTGGCGCCCCACCGGCCGAACCAGGAACCGTCGTCCTCCTGGCTGCGCAGCAGCCAGCGCACGCCGCGCTGGGTGACCTCGGCGTCGGCCATGCCCTCCTCGGCGAGCATTTCCACCACGTGCGCGGTGACATCCGCGGACGGCGGGTCGATCACCGCGCCGAAGTCGCAGAAGGGCAGCTTGGTGGTCAGCGTCTGGGTGTTGTCCGCGTCGAACGCGCCCCAGCCGCCGTCCTTGCACTGCATGCCGATCAGCCAGTCGACGGCGCGCTCGATCGCCGATTTCGCGGCCACCGAGTCGGAGTTGCCTGCCCTGCGCAAGGCAAGCACGACCTCGGCGGTGTCGTCGGTGTCCGGGTAGTTGTCGTTCTGGAACTCGAACGCCCAGCCGCCCGGGGTGAGACCGGGCCGCTTGACCGCCCAGTCGCCGACGACCCGGATCTCCTCGCCGACGATCCAGTCGGCCGCCTTCACCATCGCCGGATGGTTCGGGGCGACGCCCGCGTCGAGCAGTCCGGTCATGGCGAGGCAGGTGTCCCAGACCGGCGACTGGCAGGCTTCCATCCAGCGGATGGTCCCGTTGGGCGTCTCCTCCCAGACCGTGAAGCCGTCCAGTCCCTTGATGGCCTTGTCCAGTACCGGGTGATCCAGCGCGTAGCCCATCAGGTGCAGCGCCATGATCGAGTACACCCACGGCGGCTGGATGCCGCCCCAGCAGCCGTCCGCCTCCTGGTGCGCCACGATCCACTCGACGCCCTGCTTCATCGCCAGCGCGCGCAGCGGCTTGACCGGCAGCTTCTCGTAGCCGTGCAGCACCTTGTCCAGTTGCTCGAACGCGTTGGCGAAGGACAGCAGCGGCTTGCGCTTCCTGGCCCGCCTGCCGACATGCAGTTCGGCCAGGTCGAACCCGAGCGAGCGAACCGGCTTCTTCGCGCACACGATGGTCAGCGGGACGACGGTCTGCCGCGCCCACTGGCCCCAGTCGTAGATGTTGAGCGCGAACCAGGACGGCAGGAAGATCAGCTCCGGCGGCATCACCGGCAGCTCGTCCCAGGACCATTCGCCGAACAGCGCCAACCAGATCCGGGTGAACACC
Source organism: Pseudonocardiaceae bacterium (assembly GCA_035948315.1). GTDB lineage: Bacteria > Actinomycetota > Actinomycetes > Mycobacteriales > Pseudonocardiaceae > CAJCJE01. Next base: position 9,833 of record DASZJG010000009.1, read on the forward strand.
CGGCTGTTCTCGATGCCGCCGTTGTCGACGATGTACTCACGCGCGGCGAGCATGTGCGGCTCGTCGATCGAGTCGCCTGCCAGGCGCAGCCCGACATACGCCTCGATGGTCGTGGACAGGTCGGCCGGGCCATCGTGGAAGTTGGACCAGGTGCCGTCCGCCCGCTGCTCGCTGCGAATCCACCGCGCGGCCGGGACGGTGATCTCCTCGGTGAGCAGGCCGAGGAACTGACGCAACATCAGGTCTTCCGCGTCCATGGTCACGTTGGTCTGCAGATTGCCCTTCCACCAACCCGTTTCGTCCTGAAGGGACAGCAGGTAGTCGGTGGCGCGCTCGGTGGTGCGGCGCGCCCTCGCGACGAGCGAGTCCGGTGTGCTCGCGACGGCGGTCAACGGTCCCTCCTGGTGACGAACAGCGCGGTCGCCCGCAGCGCGTCGAGCACGCCGACCGGCGCGTCGGGCAGGCCGTCGAGGCAGTCCTGCGCGGTGCGGATGTGCCGGTCGGCCTCGGCCTCGGCCCACTTCAGCCCGCCCGCGCCTTCGATGAGTTCGGCCATCCTGGTCAGCGACGCCTCGTCGTCGACCGCGTCCGGCCGGAAGTACAGCTCCCGCAACGTGTCGCCGGCCTCGGTGCCGGAGTTGAGCGCGGCCACCACCGGCAGCGACTTCTTGCGGCAGCGCAGGTCGGCCAGCCGGGCCTTGCCGGTGACCGCGGGCGAGCCCCAGATGCCGAGGATGTCGTCCACGAGTTGGAAGGCCAGGCCGAGGTGGTCGCCGAAATCGGCGAACAGCTTGACCGTCGGCTGGGACGCCCCGACCGCGAGCGCGCCGATCGAGGACGCGCAGCGCATCAGCGCACCGGTCTTGCCGGCAGCCATCCGCTCGCACTCCGCGACCGTCACATCCTGGCGCTGCTCGAACTCGACGTCCGAACTCTGCCCGGTGATCAGGTCCTGCACCGCTTCGTTGAGGCAGCCGACCACCTCGCTGGCCACGGTGACCTCGCTGCCCCGCCGAGCCGTTTCGATCGCCAGCGTGAGCAGCGCGTCGCCGGCCAGGATCGCCGCCGGCACACCGAAGACGCGCCACGCGGTCTGCCGGTGTCGCCGCTCCACGTCGCCGTCCATGACGTCGTCGTGCAGCAGGGAGAAGTTGTGCACCAGCTCGACCGCGACCGCGGCCGGCACCGCGAGGCTCGGGTCCGAGGTGATGGCCCGCGCGGAGAGCAGGGTCAGCGCGGGCCGCAGCGCCTTGCCGCTGTTGCCCGGCGTGTCGTTGCCGTGTTGGTCGGCCCAGCCGAAGTGGTATCGGGCGATGCGGCGCATCGCGGGCGTGAGTTCGTCGACGGCCTTGCGCAGCGCCGGTTCGACCACGTCCCGCGCCGCGGTCACCTCGGCGGGCATCGTGATCGTCATACGGCGCTCCCCAACACAGCGCGCGCCAGGCGCGCCGTCACGATCCGGGCAGCTTCGTTTCCGCTTCGCACCGCACCCTCCATCGTGTCGGGCCAGCCGGTGGCGGTCCACGCACCGGCGAGAACACAACCGGGGAGCAGGGTCTGCGCCTTCTGCCGCCACCGGGCGCTGCCCGGTGACTGGTGGAAGGTCGCCCTGCGTTCCCGGGTGACGAAGAACTCCGTACAGCGAGCCGGCTCGGCCTTCGGGAACAACCTGGCCAGTTCCGGTAGGAAAACCTCCCTGAGCCTGGCCACCGGCTCGTCGATCCACTCCCCCGCCGCGGACAGCGACACCGCCAGGTACTGACCGTCGGCCACGTTCGAGATGTCCGTGCGGTCGAACACCCACTGCACCGGCGAACCCACGATCGCGACGAAGGAATGCTCGGTCACCCTGGTGTCGTAGACCGCGTGCACGTTGACGATCGGCGCGGAGCCGAGCTTCGCGGGCGCCTCCGGTTCGGCCAGCGCGCCCTCCGGCAGCACCTCGGACACCGCTTCCGAGGGCACCGCGACGACCACCGCGTCCGCGGTCAGCGTCTCGCCGTCGATGTCCACTTCGTACTGCTCGCCGACCGTCCTGATCGCGCGGGCCGTGGTGCGCAGGCGCACGTCGGCACCCTTGTCGCGCAGGTAGGCCGCGGCCGGATCGCCGTGCAGCGCGCCCAACGGGATCCGCGGCACGCCGATGTCCGCCGCGTCCGCGCGGTCGAGCAGCGCGGTGCGGAACACCATGGCGCACAACGCGAGCGAGGCATCGTCCGCGTCGGTGTTCAGCGCGGCAACGCAGACCAGGTTCCACAGCGCGTCGATGGCGTCCTTGCGCTGACCGTACTGGGCCAGCCAGGAGCCGAAGCTGCGTTCGTCCAACCGGGGATCGGCCGGGTTGAGCGTGCGCAGCCTGGCCACGGCCAGCCCGACCCGCGCCCGGTCGGCGAGGGAGAGCAGGCCGTAGCGGGTGAGCGCGGCGCCCAGATGCAGCGGTGCGGGCAGGCCGGTGCGGAACAGTTCGCCGTGTCGGCCGTCGGAGTGCACCACCGGAATCCGGAACCGGTCCTGCATGTCGATCTTGTCGGCGACGCCGATGGTGCGCAGGAAGTCCAGGTATTCGGTGTAGCAGCGAAGGAGCACGTGCTGGCCGTTGTCCACGGTCAGCCCGTCCCGGTCGAAGGAGAACGTCGCCCCACCGAGCCGGGCGCGCGCCTCCAGCAGCGTGACCTCGGTGCCCTCCGCGACCAACTTCGTCGCCGCGGCAAGCCCGGCGAGCCCGCCGCCGATCACCACGACACGTTTGCTCATGGGGTAGCCCCCGCGAGGCTCCGACCGGCGACGATGGCCTTTTCCCAGCTGGGCAGCGAAAGCCGCCCGCCCAGCACCAGCCACGGCCGCGCCATGATCCGGCCGAGCAGCCGGTGGTAGATGCCGGCCATCGCGCCGCAGCAGGCGCGGCTGCGCCGGTCCAGCATCGGCAGCAGGCGCAGGCCCTCGACGTAGATCTGCTGGGCGCGGGCCGCCTCGAACTCGATCAGCGCGACCAGGTCGCTCTCGTTGTCGGTCAGCCTGCCGTGCTCGTCGATGTCCAGCGTGACGCCGAACCGGTCCAGATCCTCCTGCGGCAGGTAGATCCGGCCATTGCCGCGGTCCTCGACGATGTCGCGCAGGATGTTGGTCAGCTGCAACGCCAGGCCGAGCGAGTCGGCGATCGGCTGCGCGGTGGCCAGCTCCGTCGTGCCGAACACCGCGAGCGAGAGGCGGCCGATCGTGCTGGCCACGCAGTAGCAGTAGTACTCGAGGTCGGCGAAGGTTTCGTAGTGCGTGCCGCGCACGTCCGCCTCGCACCCGGTGATCAGGTCGTCGAACGCGGACAGCGGCAGTCCGGTGGTGCGCGCCGCGTCCGCGACCGCGATCAGCACCGGATCGCTGCCCGGACCGTCGAGGTGGTGCAGTTCCCTGCGCGCCTCGCCCAGCCCGGCCAGGCGCTGCTCGGCAGGCGCTGTGCTGTCGCCGATGTCGTCGATGCGACGCGCGAACGCGTACACCGCGGACAGCGCGCGGCGCTTCTGCGGCGGCAGCAGCTTGATGCCGTAGGAGAAGTTGCGGGCCTGCTCGGAGGTGATCGCCTCGCAACGGGCATAGGCGGCCTCGACGGTCGGCGCCGTCATCGCGGTCATCGGGCTCCTCCGGTGGCGAGCAGGCTCGCCCAGTGGCGCATTGTGGACAGTTTTCCGGGTTTCGGGGTATCGGTGAGGACGTCGTAGCCCGCGGCGGCGATCGCCTCCGCGGTCGCGATCCCGCCCGCGACGTATCCGCCGATGGCCAGCCGGGCCATCCCACGCAGGCTGCCGACCAGCGGCTTGCCGTCCTCCAGCAGACGCAGCGCGCGCTGGGTCTGGAACGCGAGCAGCGCGCGGAACTCCGTGCTGGCCGGCGGTCCTTTGAGGTCGGCGGGCTCGACGCCGAACCGGTCGAGATCCTCCTGTGGCAGGTAGATCCGGCCCTTGTCGGTCATGTCCTCGGCGACGTCCTGGCAGTGCTCCAGGATCTGCAGTGCGGTGCAGATCCGGTCGGAGAGCACCATCCGGTCCGGGGTGGCCTGGCCGAACACGTAGAGCACGAGGTGTCCCACCGGGTTCGCGGACAGCTCGCAGTAGCCGACGAGGTCGGCGTAGCTGGCATAGCTGTGCACGAACTGGTCCTGGCGGTTCGCCTCGATCAGCGCGTCGAACGGTCCCCTCGGAATCCGGCAGGTCTGGATCGTCCTGGCAAGATCGGATAGCATCGCGTGCTCCGGCATCCGGCCGGCGTAGATCCGGTCGATGTCCCGGGACACCTTGTCCAGCAAGGTGATCCGGTTGCCGGTCGCCTCGTCGCCGATGTCGTCGACGAGACGGGCGTACACGTAGATCGCCAGCAGGTGCTGCCGGATCACCGGTGGCAGCAGCCTGGCGGCGACCGAGAAGTTTTCGTCGCCGGCCTGATCCAGCGGCGATTCCGTGGTACGGTGAGATAAATTCGTCTCATCATTTTTGGAGGCAGGCCAATAGCGGTGCACGATGGCAGCTGACCAGTCTCGACATGCCTTCAAAGGTGCCGACACCACAAGAACCTCCACGTCCGCTCACGTAGCGTCCATACTGCGGTGCTCCGTCGAGTCTCGCAGCGTGAAAAGCCGCGTCCATCGGCCGAGCGAGGGCAGGCGAAAAGTCGGCACGTGCACACGCGAGATATCCGGGCCTCGCTGTGCGGTCCGGCCGTGTCTCTCTCCGCCCTGATCACCTGCCGTTCGAGCAGTTGGACTGCTGCGTAATACAGGTAATATGCCTGTACCGTACACGTAGGCCACCGATGGTGGAAGTACCGCGAAGGGCGGTTTGGGGCGTGTCACATCGGGCGATTCCAAGCGCACATTCGAGCACCCGAACCCACCGGAGAGGCCTGCGCAGCACCACATCGCGGGATTCCGTCGAGGTGATCGAGACCGAGATGACCAGACTCGCCCGCACCCTGGCCGTGCTCGCCCGGCAGGCCGAACCCGAGCTGAAACTCGACCGCGCCGGCTACCTGCTGCTGCGGACGCTCGACCGGATCGGCCCGGCCAGCATCAACACGCTCGCCGCCACGGTCGGCTTGGACGCGTCCACCGTGACCAGGCAGGTTTCCACCATGAAGACACTCGGTCTCGTCGAGCGCAAGACCAACCCGGGAGACCGCCGCTCCTGCATCATCAGCCCGACCGAAGAAGGCGCCGAACTGATGCGCACCATGTGCCGGCAGCGTCGCAGCAGCCTGAACATGGTCGTCGGCGACTGGGCCGACGACGAGCGCTCGATGCTCGCCCGGCTGCTCGCGAAGCTCAACGATTCCATCGTTCGGGCTACCGGTTGCGGTGACTCGGTACTGGGTCAGACAGCGGGCTGACGCCCCTAGCCGCCGCTGAGCGGACCTTCACCACAGCTCCACGAAGTGAACCAACTCGTTATGCGTTCGGCGCTAACCGATCGTGGCCGGGCGGCGATGAACCGGGGGCCGGACCCGATCAACGCCTCGGCGAGGACAACACGATGTGGACGTTGCTCAGCGGACTCGGTCTGCTGGTGCTGGGTGGTGTCGTCGGCGTGGTCGTCGACGTCGCGGTCAAGGACCTGCTGCGCAAGCAGAAGGCCCGGCTGCAGCACTGGCTGCGGCGCAGAAAGCGCAGAAAGCCCGGTCGCGGTGCGACGCCGGTGTCCGGGCATGGCTTCAAGGTCGGCCCGCTGCGGACCAGCTACGTCCTCGTCGAGGGAGACGGCCAGGACGTCATCGCCGAACAGGCGGTCCGGGTGCTGGTCGATCATCGCGACGTCGAACTGCCCGACGAGATGCAGTCCTGGCGCAAGGAACTCGAACGCGACCACGCGGCCAAGGCGGGTAGCGGCGACGACCATCCCTGGAACGGGCTGCGGTACGCGGTGCAACGACTGCGGGTGGAACGCGAGGGCGTCGACGAAACTCCCGCGATCACCCTCAGCCTCCAGCACAGCGATTACCTGAACTTCCTGACCGCGCAACAACTCGACCGCGAGTTCGCCGACGGCACCACGCCGCGCGGCCGATACCTCGACCCGGACGATCCGACCGCGGGCCCGCCGTTCATGGCCAACAGCTTCGGCGCCAACGTCCTGGTGATCACCAAGGACGATCGCGCGGTGTTCAGCCGCCGCAGCCAACGGGTCGCGATCTCGGCAGGCCGCTGGGGGCCGACCATGATCGAGGGTGTCTCCCGCTCGCTGGACTCCCAGGGCCGTACGCCACCGAACCTGTACTCGCTGGCCAGGAGGGGTTTGGAGGAGGAGACTTCGCTGTTCGCCGACGAATACCGGCTGGAGCTGCTGGCCATCGGTATCGCCGAGGAGAACCACCAGTGGGGCGGCCTGTTCGTGGCGACCCTCTACGACCTGACGGTCGGCGACCTGACCGAGCGACTCACCCGCGGCGCCCCGGACCGGTGGGAGCAGGACGGCTACGACTCGTGTGTGTTCGAAGCCGCGGCCATTCTGCGCTACCTGCTCCGCCCCGACCGGCGCGACTGCTGGTCACCGGCCGGACCGGCGCTGGCCTACACGGCCTTGGTGCACCGTTACGGCAGGCTCAAGGTCGAGCGCACCATCGGCCAGGTACTGCGGTCCTTACCCGGCTGAGCGGCCGCCCGCGCCATCGACCGGTGGCACCCGGACGCGCAGGTAGCTTCGATCGTCGAAGGACTCGGCGCCGGGGCGGCAGCCTTTCGTGGCAGGCGGTTCGCCGACCAGCAGCGGGTCGGCCGCCAGCCGCCGCGCCAGCAGGCGCTCGGTCTCGGCCAGGTCGTCTGTGACGTCGAAATAGCCGTCGCTGGTCAGCACCACGTCGCAGGCGCCGGCTGGCAGACCGAACACCTCGACGAATCCGGCCGAGACCGGATTCCCGTCCACGGCCGGATAACCCAGACCGGGCACGGTCGCGTTGCGCAGTTTCACCAGGCTCGCCAGCAGCGGTTCGATCGCCCGCCGCCCGGGGTCCTCGGCGCGCAGGGCGGCGACCTCGCTCCCGCCGGCCAGCCGTTCCCGGAGTACCAGCGCCCTCGCCCTGGCCACCACCGACTCGCCCGTATCGCGTTCCGGCAGGCGCTCGCCGTTCACCAGGACGTGCCCGTCGCCGATTCGCCAGATCTCCCGCCGGGGCCCGTGCACCAACGCGTACACCACCGCCGAACCGGCACCCGGCGCGATCCCGGCCGTCCCGAGCATCCCGGCGACCAGCTCGGTAGCCGCCCGCACCGCGACGATCGCGGTCGCCGACTCGTCCAGCTTCGCCAGCAGCGAGGCGACCGCGTCGGCCAGTACGGCACCATCCGGACCGTCCGGGTCGTCCCAGGATTTGGCCGTCGCGCCGTCGGCGACGCCGAGTACGTGCTGGCCGATGATCAGCCGGTCCTGGCCGCCGTCGGCCGACCCGTCCTTGCCGCGCAGGAACTGGTGCACGACGCGCATCGTCGAGGGCGTCATTCGTACGCTGCGGACGTTTCGGCGCCGCAGCCGCAGCTGGACCGGCGCACCAGCGCGGTCGGCAGCACGATCTCGCGTTCGGCCGGCCGGTCGCCGCTGATCAGCCCGTAGATCATCTCGAACGCGGTCGCGCCGAGCTGCTGGATCGGCTGACGCACGGTGGTCAGTCGCGGCCGCAGGTGCCGGGCCACCGGGATGTCGTCGAACCCGGTCACCGCGACGTCCTCGGGGACCCGGATGCCGTGCTCGGCCAACGCGTACAGCACGCCGATCGCGGTCTGGTCGTTCGCGCACATGATCACGTCGGGCAGCGCCTCACCGTCGGCGAGGAGGCGCTCGACGAGTCCGGCGCCGCCGGAGGCCATGTAGTTGCCCTGCCACTGCGCCCCGGTGCGCACCCGGATCCCGGCGTCCTCGGCCTGCGCCTGGATGGCCGCGGCCCGGTCGATGTTGTCCGGGCTGTCCGCGTGGCCCGCGATGTAGCCGATGTCGGTGACGCCGTGGTCGGCGATGAGATGCCGGGTCAGTTCGCGCATGCCGGCCGAGTTGTCCGAGCGCACGTTGATGCTGGCCGGGGTCGGCGTGCCGACGAGGGTGACGACCGGGACGCGCTTGGCCATCCGGATGATGCCCTCCGGCCCGAGCACCTTGTCGTGCACGATCAGGCCGTCGCTCTTGCCGGCCATGGCCGCGACCCTCGGCTGCCGGCCGGGCTCGTACACGTCGACCGAACTGAGCAGCAGATCGAATCCGCGCTCCCGGGCGGCCAACTCGACGCCCCTGTTGATCACCTCGGCGAACAGCAGCGAGCCGTCCTCGTCGGCGAAGCCGGAGCCGGCCATGCTCTGTTCGAACGGTCGGCGGAACACCACGCCGACGACTTCCTTGAGCCTGCTGCTCAACGCGCGTGCCGCGCCATCCGGCACGAAGTCCAGTTCGCGCACGGCTGCCATAACCCGCTCACGGGTTTCCGGACGCGGCGACTCGAGACCGTTGAGCACCCGCGAGACCGACGCGATCGACACCCCGGCATGCCGGGCGACGTCATAGATGGTCAGCGGATTCGGCGATGACGACGACGACGGTGTCGATGGCACCTGCCCGACCTCCCCTTGCGCTCGCCCCCTGACGTTGCCCCGACATTACCGTGGACATCGGGCTGTCCCAGGACACGTTTCCAGGGATAGCCGCCACATCACATCCGGTCCGGCGGCAGCACCCCGGACAGTCCGTTCAGGAACCGCTCCAGACCGCCAACACCGGAAACCGTTGGCCGCGCATGATCTCCAGGAACGCGGACTCCCGCTCGGTCATCCACGCTTCGCTGTCCACCCCGGTGTCCTGTTGGGCCCGCAGCTCGGGTTCCAGGTTGACGGCCGTGCCACGCACGTAGCTGGCCACGCTCACCGCGACGTAGGTCATGGTCTCGCCGGACAGTCCGTAGCGGATGCTGCGCTACCTGCCGTGGAAGGGCCTGATCATGAAAGTGATGACCAAGGGGGTTGCCGAAGCGGCCACCGCGATCGCCATTCCCGACTATGCTTCACCCAGCGTCAACGCACCGGCCACAATGGTCCAAGAAACGCGCTGACCAGGCCATTTCAGCGGAAATCAAGAATCGTCCCACTCTCTGGCCGCACACTGACACCAGCGACGGCCCGGCCGGGGAGGGACGGGACGTCGTAGCGGGCGCCCCAACGAGGAGGACCCCCCTCGATCCAGCCCGCTCCGTCCCCGCGAACCGCCGAACGCGGGGACGACGGGGATGGTCGCGGCGCGGTACACGCCGCGACCATCCCTCTTGCCGTCTCCGGAACGGTCCGCACGGTCGCCGTTGGTAGCCTTGCCGGGTACACACCGCACCTGGATAACGCGTTGACCAGGCCCCATGCTTGGACCATTACCGCAATGGAGACCGTGACCAACATGCTCGACCGCGCCCTGATCGACTCGCTGTTCCCCGCCGACCTGCCCGAGCCCGCCTACTGGGAGGAACGGTTCCCGGCGCGGACGCTGCCCGAGGGCGCGAAGGTCACCCGGTTCGGTCCGTCGCCGACCGGTTTCCTGCACATCGGCGCGGTGTACACGGCCATGATCGACAAGGATGTGGCGAGCAACTCCGGCGGCGTCTACGTGCTGCGCGTCGAGGACACCGACACCGCGCGCGAGGTCGAGGGCGCGGTCGCGCAGTTCGACCGGGCGTTCGCCTACTTCCGCATCCAGCCCGACGAGGAGCAGGGCCGGGGCGAGTACGGCCCGTACCACCAGTCGCAGCGCTCGGACATCTACGCCACCTTCGTGCGCGAGCTGATGCGTGAGGGCAAGGCGTACCCGTGCTTCGCCACCAAGGAGGAGCTGGCCGAGATCACCGCGCGCCAGCAGGCGGTGAAGATCCCGACTGGCTACTACTCGCGCTGGGCGATCTGGCGCGATGCGGACCAGGCGGACGTCCAGGCCAAACTGGACGCGGGCGCGCCGTACGTGGTCCGCTTCCGCGCGCCGGAGATCACCAGCGACACCCAGCGGATCAGCTACCTCGACGCGATCCGCGGCCGGTTGGAGCACGAAACCAACCGCAATGACGTGGTCGTCCTCAAGTCCTCGGACCTCTCGCCGAAGCTGCCCACCTACCATTTCGCACACGCCGTCGACGACCATCTGATGCGGGTCAACCTGGTGATCCGGTCGGAGGAATGGCTGTCCTCGGTGCCGCTGCACCTGCAGCTGTTCGACGCGCTCGGGTTCGAGCGGGTCACCTACGCGCACATCGCGCCGCTGATGAAGCAGATCAGCGGCGGCAAGCGCAAGCTGTCCAAGCGCAAGGACCCGGAAGCCAGCGTCGACTACTACATGCAGGCCGGCTACCCGGCCGACGCCGTTCTCTACTACCTGCGTGGACTGGCGAACGGTGCGCTCGGCGAGCTGCCGCTGGCGCAGGCGCTGACCACCCCGATCGATCTGGACAAGGCAGGCGTCGCCGGTCCACTGGTCGACCTGGTGAAGCTGGAGGACATCAGCGCCGACCACATCGCGACGCTGACCGGCGAGCAGATCCTGGCCGCCCTTGCCGACTGGGCCGCCGAGTACGACGCGGACCTGATCCCGGTGCTCGAAGCCGAGCGCGATCTGGCACTGCGCGCGTTGGACGTGGAGCGGGTCAACGTGGAGAACCCGCGCAAGGACCTGCGCAAGTGGTCGGACTTCCGCACCGCGTACGGCTTCTTCTTCAACGAGCTGTTCACCCCGCTGACCGGTCCGCGGGACGAGCGGCTCGCGTCGCTGAACCTGCCGGCCTCGGTGATCACCGAGTTCGTCACCGACTTCGTCGCCGGCTACCAGCAGTTGGACGACTCGGCCGAATGGTTCAACCAGATCCGCGAACTGGCGGCCAAGCACGGCTTCGCGGCGAACGCCAAGGAGTACAAGAAGAACCCGGACGCGTACCCGGGTTCGATCCGCGAGGCGTCGCAGCTGATCCGGGTCGCGCTGACCGGGTCGACGCGCAGCCCCGACATGCACGCGATCACCCAGGCGATCGGTGCGGACGAGGTGCTGCGCCGGTTGCGCGCCATCATCGACTGACACTCAGGGAGTAATCCACAGTGGATAAAGAGCAGCTGCGCGCGCTGAACGCCGCGATCGCCGAGGAGTTCCGTGCCAACGCCGGCAAGGTCTCCCGGTTCCCGGACCGGGAGATCCTGCTGCTCACGACAGTCGGCGCCCGCTCCGGCGAACCCCGGCTCTCGCCATTGGCTTATGTGGTAGACGGTTCGCCGGATCGGCTGGTGCTCTTCGCCTCGCACCTCGGCGCCGCGCACCATCCGGGCTGGTACCACAACCTGGTGGCGAATCCGGAGGTCACCGTCGAGGTCGGTACCGAGAAGTTCAGCGCCAAGGCCAGCACCGCGACCGGCGCCGAGCACGACCGGCTCTACGAGTTGTTCACCTCCCGGAACTCCGGCACCGACGACCACCAGAGCCGCACCACCCGCATCATCCCGATGGTGGTGCTGGACCGAATCGCCTCCTGAGGCAACTACGCTGCGCGGCCATGCCCTCCTTCGCAGAACTGGCCGCCGACAGCTACGGAAACGCGTCCTCGACCGCGGCCCCGCTCGTCCTCCTGCACGGCCTGACCTTCGACCGCAGCCACTGGGCCCCGGCCATGGCCGAACTCGCCAAGCTGGACCCGGACCGGCGCGCGGTCGCGTTCGATCTGCCCGGCCACGGCGACTCCCCGCGCCGCGACTCCTATTCGCTCGCCGAGGTGGCGCCGCTGCTGCACGACGCGATCACCGAGGCGGGCCTGACCGAGCCGATCGTCGTCGGCCACTCCCTCGGCGGTGCGCTGGCCACCTACTACGCCGCCAACTACCCGGTGCGCGCCGCCATCAACGTCGACCAGCCGCTGCGCGTCGGCGGATTCGCCGCGCTGTTACGCGGTAACGAGTCCCGGCTGCGCGGCCCGGAGTGGACCGACTTCTGGGCCACGATGCTCGGCGGCATGCACATCGACCTACTGCCGCCGACCGCCCGAGAACTCGTCGAATCGGCACAACCGCGCCAGGACCAACTGCTCGGCTACTGGCACGAACTGCTCGTCACTCCCGCCGACGAACTGGACCAACTCCGCGAGAACGAACTGGCCGCCATCGGAGCCGGCGCAACGCCGTACCACTACGTCACCGGCGCCGCGCCCGATCAGTCCTATCAGGACTGGCTGACCGCCCAACTCCCCGAAGTCCAGATCACCGTCCTACCCGACACCGGCCACTTCCCCCACCTCGGCAAACCAGCCGAATTCGCGCGGTTGCTGAACTCAGTCCGCTAGCGCGACAACCGCGTCCACCTCCACCAGCAGATCCGGCCGGAACAACCCGGCGACCGCAACCAACGTGCTGGCCGGTCGGACCGTGCCGAGCGCGCGCACGACCTGCGCGTTGATCGCGGCGCGCACGGCCGGCACGCCGGTCGCGGCGTCCACGACGAACCAGCCGAACTTGACCACGTCCGGCCAGTCCGCGCCGAGTTCGCGGATGACGGCGTGCAGGTTGGCCAGCGCCTGCGCGGCCTGCGCGCCGGCATCGCCGGGCCCGACCAGGTTGCCGTCGGCATCCAGCGCGATCTGGCCTGCGACAAAGGCCGTTCGGCCGGACACGGTGACCGCATGCGAGTAGTTGGGGCTGGTCGCCACACCCGCAACGGTGGTGAGACGGCGCTCGATGGCATCGTGCTACTCCAGACTGTTCAGGAATTCATCGAGAAGTCGGGTCTGCGTCGGGGCCGGGAACCGCTCCAGGTCGAACAACGCCTGCACGACCAACCCGTGCGCGAACGCCGCGCACCGCACCGCGAGATCCTCCGGTTCGCCCTTCGTGAGCTGGCCGAGCCGAACGGCGGTCGCGAGGTGTCCGGTCAGCCTGCCGCGCCAGCGCACGTATCGCGCGCCGTGCAGCGCGCCGAGTTCGTCGTCGCCGATGCCCGCGTCCCAGGAACTGACCCAGACCCGGCTCATCTCGACCAGTTCCGGCGTCAGCGGCAGCACGTCGAGCAGGGCGGCGCGCAGCGCGTCCCGCCCCTCCCCGTCCGGCACCTGACGCGGGTACGCCTGGAAGCGCTCCTCGGCCACGTCCAGCGCGTGCCACACCAGCGCGCGCTTGCTCGGGAAGTAGTGCGTCAGCAACCCGGTCGACGACCCGAGCTCGGCCGCGACCGCGCGCAGCGTGAGCCCGCCGAACCCGCGCGTGGCAAGAACCCGCCACACCGCCCCGGACACCTGCGCCCGGCGCGCGTCGTGATCTCCCTTGGCCGGCATGGCGAAAATCCGTTTCGTTGGCTGCGCCGTCACCGTACACTACGTACCGAACGTTTGTTGTGTACTTTCGAGGCGACTTCGACGGAGGCCACCAGTGCTCGCTCTCGCCCTGACCGACGGTGTCGAACTGCGCGGTCTCGAACCATGGCAGGGCGATGTGTTCGCCGCGCACATCGAGGCCAACCGCGCCCACCTCACCCCATGGCTACCCTGGGTTGATTCCATTGTGGACGTACCATCGGCGACCGCGTGGCTGCGTAACTACGCCGACAAGCTGTCCCGCGACGCGGGCCGCATCTTCGGCATCTGGCAGGGCGAGGATCTCATCGGCGCCGTCCTGTTCCGCACCTTCGACGCCGAAACCGGCGCCTGCGAGATCGGCTGCTGGCTCGGCGCGGGCGCCGAAGGCAAAGGTCTGATGACCACCGCCGCCCGTACCGTCATCGACTGGGCGTTGCGTGTCCGAGGCATGACCCGCGTCTGCTGGCAGACCATGCCCGACAACGCCCGCAGCATCGCCGTCGCCAAGCGACTGGGCATGACCGAGGAAGGCGTGCTGCGCAAGTCGTTCGTGCACAACGGCATCCACCACGACGCCACGGTCCTGTCCATCCTCGCCAAGGAGTGGCCTGCGAAGTAGTCAGTCGGCGATGAAGCGGGCCAACAGTGTGGTCAGTTGGGTGCGTTCGGCCGGGTCGAAGTCGACGAGCAGGGCGTTGGCGACCCGGCGGGCTTCGCTTTCGGCTCTGGTGAAGGTTTCTCGGCCTCGGGGGGTGAGTTCGACGGCGTGGGCGCGGCGGTCGTGTTCGGCCGGTCTGCGGATGCACAGCTCGCGCGCTTCGAGGTCGTCGACGGTGCGGACCATCGCGGACTTGTCACTGCCCAGGTGGTCGATGAGCTGACGCTGGCTGAGCGGGCCGCGTCGGTGCAGCAGGAGCAGCACGCCGAAGTGCTTGCCCTGGATGTCCATTGGCTTGAGCGCCTCGTTGAACGCCTCGGCCGCCTTGGTGTGTGCTCTGCGCAACAGCGGACCAATTTCGTACTCCGCGCCATCCTCGCCCATGCGGTCAGTATAGTGTCGTCTTAGATAGTCTCGTGTGAGACAATCTCAGTCGAGAGCAAGGGGGACTGATGACCTGGCATTACTGGCCGTATCGGATCGTGCTGTCCATCGCGGCTGTGCTGCTGTTCGACCAGGCGGTGTTCGCGGGCCAGTTCATCGCAGGCGGCTATTCGTCGCTGGCGACGCACCGGGAGAACGCCACCTACGCGGGCATCGCGCTGCTCGTTGCCGCACTCGCTGCCGTTCCGATCCGCTGGCCGGGCAGGGGGCCGTGGTGGCCGGTGGCCGCGACGTTCGGGCTGTTCTTGCTGGTCGCGGGGCAGATCGTGCTCGGGTTCACGCGGGTGGTGGCCGTGCACGTTCCGCTCGGGGTGACGATCATCGTATTGGTCGCGCTGCTGGTCTTCTGGGCCTGGCGCAGGCATCCGGCCGAGGTGGCGCGATGACCGGGTTGAGTCGTCGCGGGTTCATCGGGCTGGTCGCGGGGGTCGGCGCGGCGGCGGGGGTCGGCGTGCCGCTGTTGTCCGGGATGGCGGGGAACGCGTCCACCGCCACGTTGCTGAGCAGCGGACTGCCGCTCCCCCGGCCGTTCACCGTCCCGCTGACCCTCCCGCCAGTGTTGCGGCCGACTCGGTCGGACGCGAGCGGTGACCACTACGAGATCACGCAACGCGCGGCCTCGGTGGAGATCATCCCGGGGACGCGGACGACGATCTGGGGCTACAACGGGATCTTCCCCGGGCCGACCATCGAGTCGACCAGTGGCCGCCCGGCGATCGTGCATCACACCAACGCGCTGCCGGTGCCGGTCGTCGTACACCTGCACGGCGGGCACACGCCGGAGGACAGCGACGGCTACCCGACCGATCTCATCCTCCCCGCGAACGGGATCGACCCGACCATGGCCGGCATGCCGGGTATGACGACGGATCCGCTCGCGCGGATCACCACCGGCGAGCGCACGTACACCTTTCCGTTGGCGCAGCGGGGCGCGACGCTGTGGTATCACGATCATCGGATGGCGTTCACCGGCGCGAGCGTGTGGCGCGGGCTCGCCGGGTTCCACATCGTGCGGGACCCGCAAGAGAACGCGTTGCCGCTGCCGCGCGGCGCGCGCGAACTGCCGTTGCTGATCGCGGATCGCGCGTTCGGCGCGGACGGTTCGCTGCGTTATCCGAGCAAGGACCCGAGCTTGCGCATGCCGGGCGTCGACGACCCGTACTCGTCGGGCGTGCTCGGCGACGTGATCCTGGTGAACGGGCGGCCGTGGCCGGTGGCGAACGTGGATCGCGCGCGGTATCGGTTGCGGCTGCTCAACGCGTCCAACGCACGGAGCTACCAGCTCACGCTCGATCCGGCGCCGCCCGGTGGCGGCGGGTTCACGCAGATCGGGTCGGACGGCGGGCTGCTCGCGGCGCCGATCACGCACGACGCGATCGAGATGGCGCCCGCCGAACGGTTCGACGTGATCGTGGACTTCGGGCGGTACGCGCCGGGCACCGAAGTGGTGCTGGCCAACGGTTTCGGCAGCGGGTCGACGGCCGTCGTGATGAAGTTCCGGGTCGGCTCGAACACCGAGGACGCGAGCCGCATCCCGGACACGTTGAGCACGGTCACCGCGCTCGACCCGGCGCACGCCACCGTCACCCGCGACTTCCACTTCGGCTACGCGGGCGACAAATCGGGCTGGTACATCAACGGGCAGCCGTACTCGCCGACGAACATCGCGGCTACACCGAAACTCGGCACGACCGAGGTGTGGCGGCTGGTGTCCGACTTCGCCCACCCGATCCACCTGCACCTGGTGCACTTCCAGGTACTGTCCCGCGGCCTGTCCGGGCCGGGCGCCTACGACCACGGCTGGAAGGACGTCGTCGCCCTGCGGCCCGCCGAGGAGGCCAGGATCATCGCGAGGTTCGACGACTATCCGGGCCGGTTCGTGTTCCACTGCCACAATCTCGAACACGAGGACATGGCGATGATGGGCAATTTCCGCGTGGTCTAGGCGCTTGGCGTGGTCCGACGTCGTCAGCCAACGACGTGAATTCGTGCGGCCAACTGCGGTAGGCCGCGCATCGCGGCCTGGTTCTTCGCGTTCAGCAGCTCGGCCACGAGCCGGCGCGCGGTGTTGCGGGTGCGGACCTCGCCGGGCGCCATCCGCTCAGCCGCGAGCACGGTCCGATACGACAGCGACGGCTTGCCCCACCGTGCCCAGGCCATCGCCTGATCGACCAGCATTCGCGCGCGACGCTCGACCGTGGGAATCGCGGCGAGCGGCAGACTCTGCGCGTGTGCCAGCGCCGCACCAGCATCACCCAGGATGAACGCCGCCGAGACACGGTGGCTCACGACGTTGGCGCTCAGCGCCCGATACTTCTCGTGGTCACCTTCGAGTTGCTGCGCCACCCGGGCCGCTTCGTCGAGCAGTTCGTGAGTGCGCTCGCGATCGCCCGCGCGCGCCGCCGCATACCCGGCCGAGCAGTACAGGACGCCGACCATGGCCAGGTGCTCGGCGTCAGGTCGGGGACCGGACTGGAGGTGCTGCGCGGCGGCGAGGGTCAGCGACTGCGCGCGATCGTGGTCGCCAGCTCGGCGCGCGACCGAGGCGATCAGCCGTTGCGCCTCGGCCAGTACCAGCGGATCGTCGGCGCCCCACGCGGCGCGCAGGGCGCGATCAGCGGACAACCATTCCAACCCGGACGCCTCCAGTTTGATCAAGGCGCGGGTGGTCACGTTGTAGGTCTCGGCGAGTAGCCGCTGAGCAACCGGTTCATGCCGCTGCGCCTCGGCGGTCGCTTCGGCGGCAGCGAGCAGCGGGGGCAGCTGCTCGGCGAGCCGCATGTACCGGCACGACGTGAAGTCGCTGGCCGTGGCCGTCAACGCACGCCGAAGCCGCGCGGCGCCGACCGGCGCCGCGTCCGGGCCGGTGGTCAGCAGGGCATCGCCCAGGCGCGTCGCGAGAAGCTGAGTCGGGTCCTGGCCGCCAGCAGTGGCAGCATTGGCAGTGGTCCCGGGTAGCGCAGCGAGGCCGGCGGCCAGGATGAACGTGCGACGACGCAAGGGGTCGGCCTCCTCCCCGCTCGGGATATTCCGGCCCACCCTAGGCCCTGCCAGCTCTCCCGGCTGGTTAGGTCGTGCCGTGTCGGCCGACGCGAGCCCGAACACCTCCGGCGCGATGGCGAGCAGGTCAGCGACCTGGCGTAGCAGCGCGACATCACGCAACGGCTGCTGGCCCGATTCCCAGCGGGACACCTGGCTCGCGGAGTAGCCACACCGGGCACCGAGTTCGGCCTGCGTCCAGCCGGCTTCCTGACGAGCGCGGCGAACCGCGCCGCCAAACGACCACGCGGTGGCCATGACGTCCTCCAGCTTGGGTGCGCTGGCACAAGCCTTCCCACCGTAGCCGCATTCCGGTGATGTCAACCCGATGTGCAAGTTCTGCACACCATGTGCGGCACCCGCGAACGGCGCGTACCGGCCAGCGAGATGACGCTTTCCTGAGTGGGCGCCACCTTTACCCCACACCGGAAGGGAAAACCCAACATGACCGCGGTAGCCGAACGCACTGTTGGCAGCTCGCTCATCACACCGGCCCTGTTCGACCGGCTCGCCCGCCGAATCGCCAAGGACGCCAACCTGCCCACCGAACTCGCCGACAGGATCCTGGATCAGGCATTGGCGTTCCTCGGCGCCTGCGCCCGCGACCACGACGAGCTGCTGGCACCGACCGAACTCGTGGACATCGGCTGGCACACGTTCGTCCTCTACACCCACGACTACGCCGAGTTCTGCCGCCAGATCGCGGGCCGGTTCATCCACCACACACCCACCGACGAGAACGACCCCACCGCCTCCGGCGCGGCAGCCCGCGCGACGGTGGCCCGCACCGCGACCGCGATCGAGGCCGCCGGGTTCATCGTCGACCGCGAACTGTGGCAGTTCGGGGCGGTCGCGGCCTGCACCGGCTGCCACAACGGCTGCCACGACGACCCGCCGCCCGCGCACCAGTAACCCAATTGCGAGAGGATGCCCGCGTGACCCGCCGCACCTGGGACGAGTTGCCATCAGCCGTCCGTGCCGCGATCGAACAGCAGACCGGACCAGTCCTCGCCGCCTACGTCCCGAACGCCGGCCGTAACTCGGACTTTTCCGCGACGCTGCGGGTGCAGGGTGATGTGTTGTTCTGCAAGGGCATCAGCGGCGCCGAGGGCACGCGCGGTCAGATGCACCGCCACGAGCGGGACATCAACCGCTTCTTGCCCTCGGCCGTCGCTCCCCGGCTGCGGTGGTCTACCCAGACGGCCGGGTGGCTGCTGCTCGGCTTCGACCAGGTGCCCGGTCGGCACGCCGATCTCTCACTCGACTCACCCGATCTGCCGCTGGTCGCCCACACGGTGACGACCATGGCGCGGGAACTGGCGCACAGTTCGGCTAACTCTCCGCTGCTCGCCGAGCAGTGGGCTCGCTTGGCCGCGTGGCGTCGCCTGGCCGCCCACCCCGCCGACCTCGACGAGTGGGCGCGTACTCGGGTCGACGTGCTGATTGAGTGGGAACGGCTCGCGATCGACCTGGTCAACGGGGACAGCCTCGTGCACACCGACCTGCACAGCCTGAACATCGTCGTCGGCGACGGCCGAGCCCGTGTCGTCGACTGGGCATGGTCGCGGCTCGGTAACCCGGCGGTCGATGTCGCGTTCCTGGTCAACCGGCTGATCGCCGCCGGACACACCCCGAACGCTGCGGAACGATGGGCCGACACGATCCCGGTCTGGCGTGCGACGCCGGAGAACACGCGTACCGCGTTCTCGGTGGCGATCCTCGGGATATGGGAGCACGTACAGCGTAGGAACGGCCCGCCGCCGGGGGCCGACCTGACGGCCGCCGCGCGCCGCTGGGCCCAACATCGGCTCGACTCCGGAATCAGTCAGACCGAGGTGGTACATCCCAGCGCCCGGTAGGTCGTCGCGCCGGTCAGCGGATCTCGGTGACCGCTGGCACATCAAGACCGATGGCGTGACGGTCGTGGACGAGTCCCGCCCCGGGCTACATGGCGCGCTCCGGTGACACCCTCTCCGGCATCGCCGCAAGCACGGGACGAGCTGGCAGGCCCTCGCCGCGCTCAACCACCTGGCTAACCCCAATCTGATTCGGCCCGGCGCCATGCGACTAGGCGGGTCCGTCGAGGCGGGCGAGCCGGTCCATCGCGGTGAACAGCGAGGACTCGACCCGCTCGCGCTCGTCGCCCGCGCCGACCAGCAGCGCGATGGTCAGCGGCGCCAGCACCTCGCCGAGGCCCTTGCCCTCGGTGCCGAAGAAGCCTGCCATCTCCAGCAGGACGTAGCCGTGGATGGCGCTCCAGATCTGCGCGGCGAAGGCGACCACGTCCGGTACGTCGACCCGGCCGTCGTCGGCGGCGCGCTGCGCCAGTTCGGCCAGGATGCCGAAGGCGGTCGTGCCCTCGGGCAGCGCGCTGGGCGAGTCGCCGACGGTGAGGTCGCGGAAGTTCTGCTGGTTGTTCTTGGGCTCGGAGACGCCGAACATCATCCGGTACAGGTGCGGGTTGTCCAGGCCGAAGCGCCGGTAGGCGACGCCCTGGGCGAACAGGTCTGCGATGGCGTCGTCGGTGTGCCCGACCTGGTCCAACGCGGCGGCGAAGCGCAGCAGGCCCTCCTGGATCAGCGCGGTGCGCAGATCGATCATGCTGCCGAAGTGGGTGTAGACCGTCATCGTCGAGCTGCCCACCTCGGCGGCGATCTTGCGGACCTGCAACGCCTCCGGTCCCTCGGTGTCGAGCAGCCGCATGGCCGCTTCCAGGACGCGGGTTCGGGTGTCGGGTTTGGCAGCCATGGTTGCCATCGTGCCATAACGCTGTTATACATGACGCATAACAACGTTATTCCTCCGAGGGGGATCACCATGGGCAACCCGTACCTCCAGGGCAACTACGCCCCGCTCGACCACGAGTACACGGTCACCGAACTGGAGGTGACCGGGCGGATCCCGGAGCACCTCGACGGCCGGTACCTGCGCAACGGGCCGAACCCGGTCGAGGAGATCGACCCGGTCGCCTACCACTGGTTCACCGGCGACGGCATGGTGCACGGCGTGCGCATCCGCGACGGGAAGGCCGAGTGGTACCGCAACCGCTGGGTGCGTTCGGCGGGCGTCAGCAAGGCAATGGGCGAGAAGCCCGTGCCGCGCAAGCGTTCCGCGGGCTGGGCGGACACCGGCCCGAACACCAACATCATCGGCCACGCCGGCCGGACGCTGGCACTGGTCGAGGCCGGCATCGTCAACTACGAGCTGACCGAGGAACTCGACACCGTCGGCCAGTGCGACTTCGACGGCACCATCAGCGGCGGCTACACCGCGCACCCCAAGCGTGATCCGCGCACCGGCGACCTGCACGCGGTGTCCTACTTCTGGGGTCGCGGCAAACGTGTGCAGTACTCGGTGATCGGCCCGGACGGGCGCGCGAAGCGCACCGTCGACATCGATGTCACCGGCAGCCCGATGATGCACGACTTCTCGCTCACCGAGAAGCACGTGATCTTCTACGACCTTCCGGTCACCTTCGATGTCGATCAGGTGGTGCGCGGCAACATCCCGGCTCCGCTGCGCGCGCCGGCGAAGTTGGTGCTGAGTGGACTGATGGGCAAGGTGAAGGCGCCGGAGCCGCTGGCCCTGCGAGCGGGCGCCCAGGCGCGCGGCAACGGGCCGATGCCCTACCGGTGGAATCCGAAGTATCCGGCCAGGATCGGCGTGATGCCGCGCAACGGCGGCAATGCCGACGTGCGCTGGTTCGACATCGATCCCTGCTACGTCTACCACCCGCTCAACGCCTACGACGACGGCGATCAGATCGTGCTCGACGTGGTGCGCCACGATCGCACGTTCGACCTGGACAGCAACGGCCCGTTCGAATCGGCGATCACGCTGGACCGCTGGCGGGTGGATCTGGGTGCCGGCAAGGTGCTCACCGATCGGCTCGACGACCGGCCGCAGGAGTTTCCCCGGGTGGACGAGCGGCTCGTCGGTCTGCGGCACCGCTACGGCTACGCGGTGGAGGCCCGCGGCAAGGCGGATCGGCCGGGCACGACCGAAGCAATCGTGAAGCATGATCTGGTCACCGGCCAGACCACTCGTCGTTCGTTCGGCCCGAATTCCTCCCCCGGTGAGGTGGTTTTCGTACCGAACGGGCCGGATGCGGCCGAGGACGACGGCGTGCTGATGGGCTTCGTCTACCACCCCGAGACGCAGCGCAGCGATCTCACCCTGCTGGACGCGGGCACGCTGGAAACAGTTGCCGCGATCCATGTGCCGAACCGAATTCCGAATGGTTTTCACGGAAATTGGGTACCAATCGGCCAATAGGCCACTCCACAATGGATCGACTCAAGTTCAGTCACGCCATCCGCGACCCTGCGCGATCGGCCGGGCGCACACCGCAGCCAGCGGTGGCTCACTCGCCCGTCCGGTCGCGCAACTCGGCCCGGAAGTCGGCACGGACCCGCTACCCTTCGTGGGAACGCGTGCCGACGAGCGAGGTGGCGAGTGCGGGAACGGGAACTGCGCAGGCGATGCCGCCGTCTGCTCAACGAGCTGGACATCCGTCCACCGTTGGATGTGACCGAACTGTGCCGCAAACTCGGCGAACAGCGCGGCAAGCCGATTCGGCTGGTGGAACACCCCATACCGGTACCCGGCCCGTTCGGCGTCTGGATCGCCACCGAGTCCGCCGACTACATCCTCTACCAGCAGCACACCAGCAGGTCCCACCAGGACCACATCGTGCTGCACGAGATCGGCCACATGATCGCCGGACATCGTGGTGAGGAACAGGAAAACGAGCTGATCGAGGGCCTGCTGCCCGGTGCGGAGCCCTCCGCCGTGCGCAGGGCGCTGTCCCGCACGTCCTACGACAACGAGCACGAGCTGGAAGCCGAGACCGTCGCCACGATCATTCTGGAATGGGCGTCCGTGCTGGACCGCGTGGTCGGCCGGGCCTCATCGGACGCGACGGCGGCCAAGATGGGCACCGCGCTCGGCGACCGCCTCGGCTGGCTCTGACTCGTAGTCCACAAAGGACTATTGGTGCGCGGTGCGCACGAACTGGTTCACCGCGGTCTCGATGATGTCCTCCTTGGTCGCGTCCACCTCGCCGGTCAGCCAGGTGGCGAGCACCTCGGCGAGGCCACCGGTGAACAACAGCGCGTTGATCCGGTCGCGCGGCGCCGGCAGCGCGTCGGTGCCGAACACCTCGTGCGACTTGGCCACGATCAGGTCGGCGAACTCGCCGAGGATCTGGTGCCGGCGTCGGCGCAGCAGCGCGGTCGCGCCCGCCTCGACGATGGCCACCCGGCCGACGCGCGGGTCGTCGGTGAGCATCTCCACGAACACCGTGATGGCCGCGCGCGCGGCCGCCGCCGGTTCGGGCGGCGCCTCGTCCAGCGCGGCGACGACCACGCCCCGGATCCGGTCGGCCAGTTCCTCGGACACCGCCATGAGCAGTTCGTCGCGGCTGGCGAAGCTCTCGTAGAAGTAGCGCTCGGTCAGTTTGGCGCGCGCGCAGATCGCGGTCATCGTGGCCTGTTCCCAGCCGACGGTGCCGAGCAGGTCGAACGCGGCGGCCAGCAGGTCGGCGCGGCGCCGCGCGGTGCGGTCGGTCGCGCTGACACCCCGGTAGGGGCGAGTAGGTGAACCCACGACCGACATCTTGACAGAACGGCCTGTCGGATTACCGTAGAACGGAAGTTGACAGGACGCCATGTCAGTTTGGAGGCTGTCATGAGTCGAACGTTGGCACCCGCCCCCACCACCAGCGAACTTCGCACGATCCCCGGCGACTACGGCCTCCCCTGGATCGGCTACACCCTCGACTCGCTCCGCGACCCGCTCGGCTTCCTCGGCCAGCGCTACGAGCGGTACGGCCCGGTGTCCTGGATGGGCGCGTTCGGCAACGCGACCGTCATCCTGCTCGGCCCGGAGGCCACCGGCACCGCGCTCGCCAACAAGGACAAGGCGTTCGCCAACGGACCCGGCTGGGGTTTCTACATCGGCCCGTTCTTCGACCGCGGCCTGATGCTGATGGACGGTGGCGAGCACCTCTCGCACCGGCGGATCATGCAGCAGGCGTTCACCAACCAGCGCCTGGCCATGTACACCAACGCGCTGCAACCGGCGATCGAGGCCGGCATCGCGAACTGGCGGCCCGACCCGGCCTTCCTGGTCTATCCGGCCGCCAAGAAGCTCACCCTCGACCTGGCCACCAGCATCTTCATGGGCGGCGCCAACGACGAGGACCAGGCCAGGATGTCGCGGATCAACAAGGCGTTCATCGCCTGCGTGCGCGCCGGCACCTCGTTCGTGCGGTACCCGGTGCCGGGCGGCCGCTGGCGACGCGGGCTGCGCGGCCGGGCGCTGCTGGAGCAGTACCTGCGCGAGTATCTGCCGATCCGGCGCGCCGGCGATGGCGAGGACCTGTTCACCGCGTTGTGCCACATCGAGTCCGAGGACGGCGAACGGCTGGCCGACGCGGACATCGTCAACCAGATGATCTTCCTGTTGATGGCCGCGCACGACACCTCGACCATCACCATCTCGACCATGATGGGCCTGCTCGGCCAGCACCAGGACTGGCAGCAGCGCTGCCGCGCCGAGTCGCTCGCGCTGGGCACGCCGCATCCGAGCTACCCGCAGATCGGCGAGCTGAAGTCCTTGGACCTGGTGATGAAGGAGTGCCTGCGGCTGGTCGCGCCAGTGCCGAGCATCGCCCGCCGGACGGTCAAGGACACCGAGGTGCTCGGCCACTTCGTGCCGGCCGACACGATGATCACCGTCTCCACCCACTTCACCCACCACATGTCGCGGTACTGGCCGAACCCGGAGACGTTCGACCCTGGGCGGTTCAGCGCGGAGCGCGCTGAGGACAAGGTGCACCGGTTCGCCTGGGAGCCCTTCGGCGGCGGCGTGCACAAGTGCCTCGGCATGTACTTCTCCGGCATCGAGATCAAGTCCGTGCTGCACCAGTTGTTGCTGCGCCACGACTGGTCGGTACCGAGCGACTACCGGACTCCGCTGGACTACACCGCACTCCCCTATCCCAAGGACGGCCAACCGGTTGATTTGATTGCTCGGTGAGCGACGACGAACTGCGGCTGCAACCGGCGACGGAGCAGGATCTGGCGATCATCGAGGAACTGGTGGACACCCCTGCGGGCGGCGAGTTCGCCTGGTTCGGATTTCCGGTGCCGGGCGAACATCGCAAGCGCTGGAAGGAGAACGGCCTGCTCGACCCGGATCGCGGCGCCCTCATGGTGGTGCGCGGCGATGGCCGGCTCGGTTTCGTCAGCTGGCGGCGCAGGCGGTCGACGGCCGAGTCCTGGTTCTGGGAGATGGGCATCGGCCTGATGCCCTCCGCGCGCGGCAAGGGTTACGGCACGACCGCGCAGCAACTGCTGGTCGACTACCTGTTCGCGAACACGCCGGCGCACCGGATCGAGGCCGACACCGAACTGGAGAACATCGCCGAGCAGCGCGCGCTGGAGAAGGCCGGCTTCACCCGGGAGGGCGTGATCAGGGCCGTCGTGTGGCGCGACGGTGCGTGGCGGGACGGAGTCGTCTACGGCATCCTGCGGACCGATCCGCGTCCCTCGCGATAAAAAACACTTACCAACTGAGATAAAGCGCTGCCAACCCGCGGCCGGACCCGTTACCGTGTTCTGGTGACTCTCGACGGACCGGTGCAGCCGCAGCTGCCCGCGCACCAGGTGGCGGCCAGGAACATGCGCGTCTCGGACGCGGAGCGCGAGCACGTGGTCGGCCTGCTGCAGAAGGCCGTCGCGCAGGGCCTGCTGAACCTCGACGAGTTCACCGAGCGGACCGACATCGCGCTCGCCGCGAAGATCCGCGCGGAACTGAACAGCGTGCTGATCGACCTGCCCGGCATCGGCCAGGCGCAGGTGCACAGTGCGGTCGCGATACCCGGTGGGAGGCCGCTGGAACTGCGTACTCGCACCGGCAACATCAAGCAGACCGGTCAGTGGACGGTGCCGGCCGAGATCGTGGCCGAGTGCACGATGGGCAACGTCACCGTGGACTTCACCGAGGCCAGGGTGACCAGCCGGGACATCGCCATGCGCATCCAGTGCGGCTCTGGCAACGTCACCGTGATCGTGCCGCGCGGCTGGAACGTGGTGCTGGAGCAGATCAGCACCGGCATGGGCAACGTGATCAACAAGGCGACCGATCCGGTCGATCCGACCATGCCGGTGCTACACGTGTCGGCCAAGGTCGGCATGGGCAACGCGAAGATCCGCTACCCCCGGGGTAAGTAATCGGCTTTGTTCGGCGCCCTGCGGACAACTATGGTCCGAAAGGTGATCGAGGTACGCAGGGCAGTTGCCGACGACGCCGCCGAACTGACCAGACTCCGTGAACACCTCTTCGCCGGGATGGACGGCGTCCACCCGGAACCCGCGCAGTGGCAGCAGGATGCCATCGCCGTGCTGCGCAAACGCCTGGACGAACCCGACGCCGAGATGGCCGCGTTCGTGGTGGACATGCCGGACGCGCCGGGCAGGCTGGCGTCCTGCGCGATCGGCGTGATCGACACCCGACTGCCGTCCCCGCACAACGCGCGCGGCGAGACCGGCTACGTGATGAGCGTGGCGACCGATCCGGAACACCGCAGGCGCGGCTACTCGCGCGGCTGCATGCGCGCGCTGCTCGACTGGTTCGGCGAGCGGGGCATAACCGGGATCATGCTGAACGCGTCGGCGGAGGGCGAACCGCTCTACACCCAGCTCGGTTTTGCCTTCTCCGGCGACCCGATGATGCGGCTCCGACTGCCCCCCAAAGACCAGTGACAAAACTGGTACGGAAAAATTAGTCAAGATAGATGATCGACACGTTCGGTCAGCATGTGCACGCGTACGACCGTTTCGCCCGGTTAACCAGGCGAAATGACCGTTTCAGACTTCACGCAAAGTACTGAGGTAGACCCCTTACTCGTCCGTTCAGGGCCTTGGTTAGCTGGAGATTCTACTAAGAGTGGGCCCCGAAGATCACAACGGGGCCAGAACAAGATATGGTTTCACCCGTCCGGCTGGCGCCCCCCGACGGCCGGACGCGAGCCCTCGGTCGCCCCGCCTCGTGGCCGGGGGCTCGCCTCGAATAGCTCATGTGACACGGGCCGGGCAAGTCCGCAATCTGTATGCGTGCCCCAGACGCCGGCCTAGTTTTCGCCGAGCCAACTCCATCCGGTCCGCCCCAGGTCGGCTGGGCCGTCGTGTCCGATCTCGTGGCATACCGCAGACCCTCGGTCGTGGTCAGTGGCGGGCGGTGAGGTCGCTCGCGGGTGGCAGGGCGGGCAGGAACACCCAGCGGCGGAAGAACTCGTCCAGCGGACGGCCTGCGTGTTGCGCGGCGAGCGCGGTGAAGTCCTCGGTGCGCACGGTGCCGTGCTGGTACTTGCTGGTCCAGTCGCGTAACAGCGCGAAGAACGCCTCGTCGCCGATGGCGCGGCGCAGCGCGTGCACGGTGAGCGCGCCGCGCTGGTAGACGCGGTCGTCGAAGATCCTGGCCACGCCGGGGTCGGCCAGGATCAGGTCCTGCGGCATCGCGGCCACCCGGCGCCAGCAGCGGGCGGCCTGTACGTCGGCGGAGTCGCCGCCGCTTTCCTGCGACCACAGCCATTCCGAGTAGTTGGCGAAGCCCTCGTTGAGCCAGATGTGCCGCCAGTCGGCGACCGTGAGGCTGTTGCCGAACCACTGGTGCGCCAGCTCGTGTGCGATCAGCCGTTCCCAGCTGCGCCGCCCGTCCAGGTGGTTGCGGCCGAAGATGGACAGGCCCTGAGCCTCGACCGGGATCTCCAGCTCGTCGTCGGTGACCACGACCGCGTACTCGGCGAAGGGATACGGGCCGAACAGTCGCTCGAACGTGGCCATGATCCTCGGCTGCCGGCCGAAGTCCTTGTTGAACAACGGGATCGACGCGGCAGGCACGGCCGCGCGCTGCCGGACTCCGCCGTCGTGCGGGAAGTCCAGCAGGGCGTAGTCTCCGATTTGGACAGTGGCGAGGTAGGTCGCCATCGGCTCGGGCGCGTCGAAGACCCAGGTCGTCGTGCTCGCGCCGCGATAGCGCGAGACCAGCCTGCCGTTGGCCAGCACCGCGTACTTGGATCCGGTGGTCACCGAGATCCGGTAGCTGGCCTTGGCATCCGGCCGGTCGTCGCACGGGAACCAGGACGGCGCGCCGATCGGCTGGCTGGCCACGATCGCGCCCTCGGTCAGCGGTTCCCAGCCGAGACCGCCCCAGTGCTGGCTGCGCACCGGCTTGGGATTTCCGACGTAGCGGACCTCGACGGTGAACTCGGTGCCCGCCGGGATCGGCCGGCTCGGCCACACGTGCAGCTTGCCGGCACGGTGGGCGAACCGGGCGACGGCCCGGTTGTTCACCGTGATCCGGCCGATCTTGAACTCGCCGAAGTCGAGGCTGAACCGGGACAGCCACTTGCCGGCGACCGCCGAGATCTGCACCTGACCGGTCAGCCGGTCGGCGTTGATCCGATAGTCCAGTTCGAGGTCGTAGTGCGCGACCCGGTAGTCGCCGTTGCCATGGGCGGAAAGGTACGAGTCGTTCGAGATGCTCGCACCGGGTGTCGGGCGGGTGGTGAAGCCAGTCACGGGACCCCCGGTCACCGTCCCCACGCGGTGATCGGGTTGCCCAGCCAACGGGTGTCGGCCGGCACCGATTCGCCACGCATCACCAGGGACGCCGGGCCGACGGTCGCGCGGTCGGAGATGCGCGCGCCGGGCAGCACGATGCCGTGTGGACCGAGCGTCGCGCCCTCGCCCAAGGTGACCCCATCCATGCTCATCACCCGATCATGGAACAGGTGCGTTTGCAAGACGCAGCCGCGGTTGACGCTCGCGCCGCTGCCGAGTTCGATCAGATCGGCCTCGGGCAGCCAGTACGTGTCGCACCAGACGCCCTTGCCGATCCGCGCGCCGAGCGTGCGCAGCCAGCCGGTCAGCAGCGGGGTGCCGGTGACCGAGCCGGCGAACCAGGGCACGGCCAGCGTTTCCACGAACGTGTCGGCCAACTCGTTGCGCCACACGAACGAACTCCACAGCGGATGCTCGACGCGACGGAACTTCCCGACCAACGTCCACTTGGCAATGGTGGTCACGGTCGCGGCGATCAGGCCGCCGATCAGCAGCAGCACGCCGCCGCCGAGCGCGGCCGCCCACCAACCGGCGGTGGCGATCAGCGCGTCGAACCCGGCGAGGGCGAGCACGGCCAGCGCGGCGGTGCACATCACCGGCACGACCCGGCACAGCTCCACCAGCGCACGCGCGAGCACGAGCCGCTTCGGCGGGTCGAAGGTCCGGCTGGAGTCGCTGACCTCGGCCGTGCGGCGCAGCTGCATGGGCGGCATGCCCAGCCAGGACGAGCCCGCCTTGGCCTTCTTGGGCGTCGCGGAGAGCACGCCGACCAGGCCACCGGCCGGGATCTTGCGGCCCGCGGCGGTCATGCCCGAGTTGCCGAGGAAGGCACGCGCGCCGACCTTCGCCGCGCCGACGCGCAGCCAGCCGCCGCCGAGTTCGTAGGAGGCGATCATGGTGTCGTCGGCCAGGAACGCGCCGTCCGCGACCGTGGTCATCTTGGGCAGCGCCAACACGGTGGACACCTCGGCCCGCCGACCGACCTTGGCGCCGAGCAGCCGGAGCCACACCGGCGTGAACAGGCTGGCGTACATCGGGAACAGCAGGATCCGGGCCAGGTCCATCAGCCGCTCGGTCGCCCACACCTGCCAGCCGATCCGGCTGTGCACCGCGAAGTTGCCGGCCTTGATGCCGATGCCGAGCAGTCGCACGCTGACGCCGATCAGCACCGCATAGGACACCAGGGTGGTCACCGTGGCCAGCGGCACGCCGAGCAGCGCGGCCGGCACAGCGGCGCCGAGGGTGGTCGTGCCGGCGACGAACGCGCCGAGGATGATCAGGCCGGGCAGCATGCCGAGCATCGGCACCAGGCCGAGCAGCAGTGAGCTGAGGCCGTAGATCAGCACCCAGCGACGTGAGCGCGGCGCGCGACCGTCGAAGGGCGAGGACGCCTTGCCGACCTTGACCGCGGGCGAACCCGCCCAGTGCTGACCGGCCGGCACGGCACCGACCACGCCGGAGCCGGCGGCGATCTCGGCGCGCTTGCCGATCCGCGCGCCCGGGAACAGCGTGCTGCGCGAACCGATCCGCGCTCCGGCACCGATCCTGATCTTGCCGACATGCACGGTGTCGCCGTCCAGCCACCAACCGGCCAGGTCAACCTCGGGTTCGACGGCCGCGCCCTTGCCCAGCTTGAGCATGCCGGTCACCGGCGGCAGCGAGTGCAGGTCGACGCCGGGGCCGATCTTCGCGCCGAGCGCCCGCGCGTAGTAGGTGATCCACGGCGCGCCGGCCAGGTTGCCGACGCCTGCCATGTCGGCCAGCCGTTCGGCCGCCCACAGTCGCAGGTGCACAGCGGATCCACGCGGGTAGGCACCGGACTTGACGCGGCGCAGCAGCAGTCGCGCGCCGAGCGCGGACAGTCCCATCCGGCCGAACGGGCTGATCAGCACCACCCAGCCGGCGGCGATCGTCCACCACGGCACGGTCGGTGCCCAGGGGAGCGCCCCGGTCAGGCCGAGCAGGTCGTTGACGGTGGCCAGCGCGACCAGCCAGCGCAGCCCGACCAGCGTGTACAGCAGCACCATCACGATCGACTGAACCAGCCCGGCCGCCTTCGGCGTCGGCACGACGACGCGCTGCTCGGTCTCGGCAACGGCCAGCTCGTCGAGCTTGTCGGCGAGCGCGCCGAGCGTCGGGAGGGTGTACAGGTCGGACACGGCGATCGCGGGGAAGCGCTCGCGGATCAGGGAAATCAGCTGCGCGGCGGCGAGGCTGCCACCGCCGATGGCGAAGAAGTCGTCGCCCAGCCGGGACACCGGGCTGCCCAGGATGTCGCTCCACTGCTCGGCCAGCCAGGCGGCCGTGCCGGTCAGCTCGTCGCTCGGGGCGTCAGCACCGGCGCTCGCCAAGGGCAGGGGCCAGGGCAGGGCGTTGCGGTCGACCTTGCCGGAGGTGCGGGTCGGCAGGTCGTCGACGGTGGCCAGCAACGGGACCAGCGCGGCCGGCAGCGACGTGCGCAGCGAGGCGAGCGCGGCGGAGGCGTCGAACGAGGTGCCCGCGGCCGGCACGACATAGCCGACCAGGATCTGGTTGCCGGCCTTGGCGGTGCGCACGGCGGCAGCGGCGCCCGCCACGTTCGGCAGGGCCTGGAGCGCGGCGTCGACCTCGCCCAGTTCGATCCGGCGACCGCCGAGCTTGATCTGCTCGTCGCCGCGCCCCACGAACAGCAGGCCCTGCGCCTCGGCGCGAACGAGGTCGCCGCTGAAGTAGGCGCGATGCCAGCCGAGCGCGGGCAGCGGCACGTACTTCTCCGCGTCCTTGACCGCGTCCAGGTAGCGGGCCAGGCCGACGCCGCCGATGACCAGCTCGCCGACCTCGCCCATGGCGACCGGCAGCCCGGCCTTGTCCACGACGGCCAGGTCCCAGCCGGCCAGCGGCAGGCCGATGCGCACCGGGCCCTCGCCGGTCAGCGGAGCCGCGCAGGCGACCACGGTGGCCTCGGTCGGGCCGTAGGTGTTCCACACCTCGCGGCCCTCGACCGCGAGCCGCTCGGCCAGTTCGGGCGGGCACGCCTCGCCGCCGAAGATCAGCAGCCGCACCTCGTCGAGGGCCTCGATCGGCCACAGCGCGGCCAGCGTCGGCACGGTCGAGACGATCGTGATCTCGCGCCGCACCAGCCACGGCCCCAGGTCCAGGCCGGTGCGCACCAGCGAGCGGGGCGAGGGCACCAGGCAGGCGCCGTGCCGCCAGGCCAGCCACATCTCCTCGCAGGAGGCGTCGAACGCGACGGAGAGGCCGGCGAGCACGCGGTCGCCGGGGCCGATCGGCTCCTCCCGCAGGAACGTGCCGGCTTCGGCGTCCACGAACGCGGCGGCGCAGCGGTGGGTGACCGCGACGCCCTTGGGCTTGCCGGTCGAGCCGGAGGTGAAGATGATCCACGCGTCGTCGTCCGGGCCGGGGCGACCGGGCGTGCCGTGCGGCTCGGCCAGCAGGTGCAGTTCGCGGTTCGCGCCCAGCCAGGCACAGACCTCGGCTTCGGCGAACACGAGTTCGGCGCGCTCGTCCGGGTCGTCCGCGTCGACCGGCACGTAGGCGGCGCCGACCGCGAGGGTGGCGAGGATGGCCAGGTAGAGGTCGACGGTGCCGGAGGGGACCCGGATGCCGACCCGGTCGCCGACGCCGATACCGGCCGAGGCCAGCTTCACACGCAGCGCGTGGATCTCGCCCAGCAGCGTGCGGTAGTCCAGCACGGTGGTCTCGTCGTCGAGCGCGGGCGCGGTCGGGTGCCGGCGGGCGGTCTCGGTGAGGATGTCCAGCAGGGTGCGCTCGGCTGCCGCCGGCTCGCCGACGAACAGGGCGCGCTGCGGTGCGATCGCGGGCAGCGCGAGCCGGATCGTTTCCAGAGTGGGAAGTTCGGGGAATTCAGAAGAAAGCGGGGACGGCAAGCCAGCAACCGTGGTCACGCAACTGCCTCCACGGCATTGGTCGGAGCCAAGCAGGCACGCATCGTCAACCTCCGGAGAAGATGTGAGCGCGGTTCGCAGTGGCGGATTGGCAACTGTCCTTTGGTACCAACGGATCGATTCTGCTCGATCATCGCTGGCCGCGCCCGAGCCATGGAGTTTACCCGGTGTTCACCCACCGTGTCCCGCTTGAGATGATCCCCAGTGGCCAGCCTCACAAGCCGTAACGGTCGAGAAAAGCCCTCGAACCTCCACAAAGGACTCGATGATCAATGTTGTCATACAACGACTTTCCCGAAAACGATCATCAGTTGATCTTGTATTTGATCTTCCTGGAGCGACCCGTCGTCATCAACCGAACGAGTGCACTTTCCGCGCGTCTGACGTCATTGGTCACGTGACCGGTCACAGCAGCTGCGGTTATCCTGGGTGACATGGCGGACACCACCGCGAACCCTCGCTCCCGCGCCCTCGCCTCGGCCCTGCGCAACGCACGGCTCGCGGCCGGCCTCGGCGTGCGCGAGGTGGCCAGGCAGCTCGGTATGGCGCACACCACGATCTCGCAGTGGGAAACCGGCAAGCGCATCCCGGCCCTCGCGGACCTGACCGCGATGCTCACCGCGATCGGCCTGGCCGGCGAGCAGCAGGAGACCATCCTTCAGCTGGCCAGGGACCTGCCATCACACCATCGGATGACGTCGACCGGGCCCGGTCTGCCGCCGTACCTCGAAGGGGTGATGGAGTGCGAGCGGACGGCCGCCGAAATCGTCGACTGGAGTCCGCTGGCCATCCCCGACCTGCTCCAGACCGCCGCGTACGCGACCGAGGTGATCGGCGATGACGACGCGCTGACCAGGGCGGAGGTGCGGGCCGCGGTCGAACTGCGGCTGAGCAGGCGATCGGCGCTGGCCGAGGGCGCCGAGTACACCGCGCTGATCGGCGAATGGGCGCTGCGGCAACGGGTCGGCGGCGCGGCCGTGCTCGTCGAGCAGCTCAAACACCTGGTCAAGCCGGGCAGACAGGCGCAGGTCACGGTCCGGGTGGTGCCGATCGGCGCCGGCTGGCATCCGGGCCTGACCGGCCCGTTCACCCTCTACAACTTCGCCGACGCGGCCTCCGTCGCGTACCTGCCGAGCCTGCGCGCGGGCCGGTTCGGCTACGACGAGGCGGAGGTGACCGCCTACAAGGTCACCTCGGCCGCGCTGCGGCGCGCCGCGCTGAGCCAGGAGGACTCGGTGCCGTTCATCAACACCCTGATCAAGAAGCTGGAGAAGAACGCAGCACGGCGATCGCCCGGTCCAAAGCGGGGCTGAGCGGCTCCGGCGCGGCCCAGCCGTTCACGACCGCGAGCAGTTCGACGTAGCGGGCCCGCCGCGGATCGTTGGCCAACTCCAGGTCACGGATGGTCACACCCAATGATGTGACCAGTTCGTGAACGGTCGCGGGATCGGCGTCCCGGATGGCGGCGATCGGGCCGCGGCGCAGCACGGTCGGGTCGTGCCGCTCGACGAGCGCCCGCATGACCGCGCGGAACTCCTCGTCGCGGGTCAGTTCGGCGAGTTCGTCCCAGGCGGCCAGCTGACTCGGGTCGGGATTCGCGGGCAGGTGCGGGGTCATGGTGGCGCGGAGGCCGGCGAAGCCCGGCCGGTCGAACACGTCGTCCAGGAACTCCTCGACGACCTCGCTGGCGTACATGGTGGCCAACTCCTCCAGGTTCACGCCGCGTTCGGCGACCGCGGTCAGTACCGCGAGCCGGACCCGCAGCAGGCGGATGTGCGTAGCAAGCGTTTGCGCGCGCTCGGCGGCGACCTGCGCCAGGTCGGCATCGCCGCGCAGCACCGCGTCGCTCGTGGGCAGGTCGATGCCCAGGTCGCGGAGGGTGCGCAGCAGGTCGAGTCGGGCGAGATCGGCATCGGTGTAGCGGCGATAGCCGGCCGCGGTGCGGGCTGCGGGCGGCAGGATGCCGTGATCGGAGTAGAACCTGATAGCGGTCACCGGAACCCCGGTCAGCCGAGCCAGGTCCCCGATCGAGTAGCGAGCGTCCATGTCGACCAGCATGCCGTCTCCACCTGGTGGAGACGCAAGGGCGGTCGCCACCACAACGTAGGAGGAACGAATGGTCATCGTAGCCGGACATCTCATGGTCGCCCCGGAGCAGCGCGAGTCCTACCTCGCGGACTGCGTCGCCGTCGTCGAGCAGGCGCGGCGGACGCCGGGCTGTCTGGACTTCTCGCTCAGCGCCGATCTGCTCGACGCCGGGCGCATCGCGATCTTCGAGCGCTGGGAGTCCCAGGCCGCGGTCGAGGCGTTTCGCGGCAGCGGCCCGAGCGACGACCAGGCGACCGCGATCCTCGGCGCGTCCGTCGCCGAGTACGACGTGGCGGATGTGCGCTCACTGAGCTGACCGGATGGCCTACCGTGAGTGTCTGCTCATCGTCGAAACCCAGGAGGCCACCATGCCGAGCGCCCAGCACGAAACATCGGGTTTTGTGCTGACCGACGCCGGCATGCTCGCCCTCTGGGACACCGCCTGGTTCAGCGATGTCGTCGACTACGACATCTGGGAGCTGCGCCTGCTGGACGACGAGGAGATGAACGGCCACATCACCGCGGGCGCGATCGTGCCGATCAAGGTCGGCAACGCGGGCGGTGGCTGGTCGGTGCTGGTGCGGGTCGGTACGGCCGAGGAGCCGGCCGAACTGACCGGCCGGGAGGCCCGCTACGAGATCGCGGCGGGCGGCCCGTATCTGCTGATCTCCACCGGCGACGTGCGGTTCAGCGGTCTTGAGGCGATCGGCGTCGACCTGCTCGACACCGCGCTCGCGCCATCCCTGCCGAGCGGTCGCTACATGGTGCGGGTGCACCGGCTGGACTGGGCGGCCGAACCGGACAGTCGCAAGGACAGCGGCGAGCCGATGCCGCACGCGCTCACGGATTTCGTGGTGCTGGTCAGCCCGGAGCGGGGGCGGCCGGACTATCAGATGTGCATCGAGCCGTTCCCGCCGCTCCCACAGCACTGACCCTCAGTTCAGTGCGCTCCGATGGTGGTCCTCGGGCTCTGAACGTCGCCGTAGTAGTGGCCGTTCAACCAAAAACCGGCTGAGATCACGTATGTGCCGCCGCTCCTCGGCGTAGCCCAGGTCTGCCAGCCCCAGCCTCGGTATGGCTGCGCCGCTCCCGGGTAGGCAACTCCCTGCTGCGCGGCGGTCGTGTCCTCGCAACCGAAGTCGTGGGCCCAGACTCCCGGGTTGTTCACGTCGATCGCGTGCGCGCAGTACGTCACCGCGCTGCCGGAGTTGTTGAGGTAGGAGAAAAAGGACCAGATGGTGTAGCCGTCGCCCATGACGTAGTAGCAGGAGTCGATGGAGATGTGGTCGAAGACGTCGGCCCTGTGGCCCGTGATTGCTGATCGACAGGCTGTCGCGGGGTCTGCGTGGGCGGTGCCGATGCCGATGACAGCACCCGCGACGACGATGGAGGCCGCGACGACGGCCTTGGTGATGCGTCCGGTCCAACTGGACATTCTGCCCCCTTGGGTTGAGCCCGGTCTTCGGTAAGTCCGGCGACGGCGAGGCTAGGGGAGAGCGTCCTTGGGTCGTCCTGGATTCGTCCTAGCCCGCCGCTACAGCAGCCGAAGTTGCTGGCTGCGGGCTGCTCGGGCGGGCGCGGTGTCCTCGGTGCGTTCGGCGAGTTCGTCGGTGAACACGGACAGGAACGGCGATGGCCGGGTGTCGGTGACCGTGCCGTTGCGCATGCGTTTGCGGGCGTGGCTGAGGTAGAGGTGTGACTGGGCCCGGCTGACGCCGACGAAGAACAGCCGCCGCTCCTCGGCCTCCGCGTCCGCGTCGTCCTCGCCGGGCCAGCGAAACGGCAGCGTGCCCTCGGCGCAGCCGACGATGAACACGACCGGGAACTCCAGGCCCTTGGCCGCGTGCAGGGTGAGCAGCGAGATCCGGTTGGCGCGCGGATCCCAGGTGTCGACCTCGGCGCCGAGCGCGAGTTCGGCGCGGAACCCGGCCAGGTCCATACCGGGCGCAACGGCCAGCGCAAGCAGCAGTTCGAGCGCCTCGGCGATGGTGGCCGCGTCGAGTTCGTCCTCGTTCGGGGTGAGGAGTTCGGCGGCGCGACGCACCAGCACCGGGAGCGGAACGCCGTCGGCGGATTCGGGGAGTTGCGCCACGATGGCGCGCACGCCAACGTGTTTGGCGAGCCGGTTGTGCGAGCGCTTCTGGACCGGCAGGCCGGCCTTGGCCAGTGCGTTCATGATCGGCCGGGCCTGCGCGTCGGTGCGGTAGAGCACGGCGATGTCGTCGAAGGACAGGCCGCCCGCGAAACCGTGCGAGTCGACAAGGCCGGAGTCGCGGGAGTGGAAGGACGAGCCGCCGAGCAGTTCCTCGATGGCGTGCACGATGCGCGTCGCCTCGGCCTGTTCGTCGGCCGCGGCGTGGATGGCGATCCGCGCGGCGGCCTGCGCGTCGCGCATGGCGTGCAGGCCCCGACCGGGCACCAGGGTGGTCGGCGCGATGGCCGCGACCGCGCTCGCCACGATCACCGCGCTGGACCGGTAGTTGCGGGTTAGCGCGACGGTGTACGCGGTCGGGAAGTCCTGTTGGAAGCGCAGGAAGAAGCCGACGTCCGCGCCGCGGAAGGCGTAGATGGCCTGGTCGGGGTCGCCGATCGCGCACAGGTTGCCGTCGGCGGGCGCGAGCAGCCGCAGCAGCCGGTACTGGAGTTCGTCCACGTCCTGGTACTCGTCGACGCAGACGTGCCGGAAGCGGTCGCGGTAGTGCTCGACGCGGTCCGGGTTGGCGGTGAGCAGCGCGACCGGGAGCGCGATCAGGTCGCCGAAGTCGACGAAACCGTTGCCGTGCAAGGTTTTCTTGTACAGCTCGGCGATGTCCTCGGGGAGGGTCTCCAGCGCCTTGCGCGCGTCGCGGAGGGTGGCGCCGGGGCCGAGCAGGTCGCGGACGATGGCGAGCTGGGTGCCCTCGTCGGCGACGCGGAAGTCCTCGGGCAGCCCGGCGAGGGTGTGCTGTTCGCGGAGCAGGTCGAGACCGAGGCTGTGGAAGGTGGCCACGGTGATCCCGCGCGCCTGCTCGGGCACCAGGCCGGCCAGCCGTTCGCGCATCTCCTCGCAGGCGCGCCGGGTGAACGTGATGGCGAGGCAGTGTCGCGGGGCGATGTCGTGCGCGGTGATCAGGTGCGCGATGCGGTGGGTGAGCGTGCGGGTCTTGCCGGTACCGGGTCCGGCCACGATCAGCAGTGGCCCTTCGACGACCTCGGCCGCCGCGCGCTGGTCCGGATCGAGTCCGCCGAGCAGGCTGCCGTCGCGTTCGGGCTCCGGCGAGGGGGCGAACATGGTGGGTTCGTCGACCGCTGCGACGGCTTTCTTCTGCTTGGCAGCCGGTTTGCGCGGCGCGGGCAGTTCGACGCCGAACAGGCCCGGTTCGGCCGCGGCCAATTCGCCGGGTTCGAAGATGGAGATGGTGCCGTATTCGCCGTCGTAGCCGGCTTCCCGGTGCACGCGGCCGGCGCGCAGCCGCTCGATCGCCTCGGTCAGCAACGGGTTGCGCGCTGCCTTGATCTCCTCGATCGGCAGTTCGAGCAGGATCGTCAGTTCCGGGCCGAGCGTGTTGACCAGTTCGTCGACGGCCTGGGTGACTTTCTTGCTTTTCGGCCCGACGCCGAGGATCTCGCCCATGATCTCGGGCAGCGCGAGCACGTGCTGGAAGGTGCCGGCGGTCGCGGGTTTCTCGCCGGTCGACCGGTCGGCGAGTTCGGAGACGCGGTAGAGCACGCCGAGCGTGAGCGGCTTGCCGCATTCCGGGCACGTGCCGCCGAGCGCCCTGGTGTCCTCGGGTTCGAGGTGCACGCCGCACTTGCGGTGGCCGTCGTGGTGGTATTTGCCCTCTTCCGGGAACATGTCGAGGGTGCCGACGTAGCCATCGCCGGTTTCCAGTGCGCGGCGCAGGTTTCCGTAGCCGAGTTCGGTGTCCAGCACGGTCGCGTTGCGGCCGAGCATGGGCGGCGAGTGCGCGTCGGAGTTGGCGACCAGGTGGAAGCGGTCGAGCTTGGAAACGCGCCAGTTCATCTCCGGATCGGAGGACAGGCCGGTCTCCACGGCGAAGATGTGGTCGGCGAGGTCGACGTAGCAGTCCTCGACCGCGTCGAAGCCGGACTTGGAGCCGAGCACGGCGAACCAGGGCGTCCAGGCGTGCGCGGGGATCAGGTAGCCGCCGTCGCCCGATTCGAGGGTGATCTCCAGCAGGTCGCGCGAGTCGAGGCCGAGGATGGGCCTGCCGTCCGAGCCGAGGTTGCCGATCTTGCCCAGGCGTCGGGTGAACTCCTCCCCCGCCGCGATGTCGGGCAGGTAGCAGAGGTGGTGCACCTTGCGGGTCTTGTCGCCGCGCTTGTAGATCGTGGAGATCTCGACTTCCAGCAGGAACCGCACGGGCGTGTGGCAGCTGGGCGGGAGGGTGCGCAGCACCTCGCGGTCGAGGTCGTCGCGGAGCTTGAACAGGCCGTCCTCGGCCGGCACGAGCTTGGTGCGGATCTCCTCGGCCCAGGCCGGGTGGGTGAGGTCGCCGGTGCCGATGACGGTGATTCCCTTGCGGCGCGCCCACCAGGACAGATGTTCCAGGTCGCAATCCCTGCTACAGGCCCTGCTGTATTTCGAGTGGATGTGCAGATCGACGTAGTGGCGCACGGCCAGTGATCGTGCCATGTCGTGAAAATCTTGCTTCTCACGCAAACTTGCGCGCGACGCAAGTTTGCGTATGATGCAAACATG
Source organism: Pseudonocardiaceae bacterium (assembly GCA_035948315.1). Classification (GTDB taxonomy): domain Bacteria; phylum Actinomycetota; class Actinomycetes; order Mycobacteriales; family Pseudonocardiaceae; genus CAJCJE01. The sequence continues at coordinate 48,608 of DASZJG010000009.1, forward strand.
GCCGGATTGCGGGAGCGCAAGAAGCTCGAGACCCGAATGGCGCTGAGCTGGGCGGCGCTGAACCTCGCTGTCGAGGGCGGGCTGGAGAACGTGCTGGTCGAGGACATCGCGGCGCGCGCGAACGTGTCGCCACGGACGTTCAACAACTACTTCTCCTCCAAGGAGGAGGCGATCTGCGCGATCAGCACCGACCGGATCGACGGCATCGTGACCGCGTTCCGCGCGCGTCCCACCGACGAACCGCTCTGGGATTCGCTGACCGCGGCCATGCTCATCCCCTACGACGTGCCGATCGACCCGGACCGTGACTTCGTCGCGCGCAGCCAGTTGATCCTGCGCCATCCGTCGTTGCAGGCCGAGACCATGCGCGTCCAACTCACCGTGCAGGCCGCGCTGACCGACGAGGTCGCCGCGCGCCTGAACCTCGATCCGGACCAGGACATCTACCCGAGCCTGGTGGTCGGCGTGGCAAGTGCCGCGCTGCACACCGCCCTGCGCCACTGGGCCATCAGCCCCGACACCCGGCCGTTCCTGCCGACGCTGCGCGCCGCGCTGGACCAGGTCGCTGTGAGCGAATGAGGAGAACTCCATGAATGACGTCGTCATCGCGGGCGGCGGCCCGAACGGGCTGATGCTGGCCTGCGAACTGAGCCTGGCCGGCGTCCGGCCGCTGCTGTTGGAGGCACGAGGAGAACGCGGAATCGTCCAGCGCGCCAACGGTCTGGTCGGCCGAGTGGTGCAGCTGATGGACTATCGCGGGCTGTACCAACGGTTCACCGGCGGGGACAACCCGCCGGTGCCGACGCCGAGCTTCATGTTCGGTTCGCTGCAACTGGATCTGTACCGGCTGCCGGCCAACCCGATGTACACGCTGCCGCTCCCCCAGCAGCGACTTGAGGAGCACCTCGCCGCGCGCGCCGCCGAACTCGGCGTCGAGGTCGCCTACGGCCACCGGCTCACCGATTTCAGCCAGGACGCGGACGGCGTGACCATCGAAGTCGACGGCCCGGACGGACCGTACGAGCTGCGCGCCGGTTACCTGATCGGCTGCGATGGCGGGAAGAGCACGGTGCGCAAGCTGGCCGGCATCGGTTTCCCGGGCTACACCAACGATCGCCACTGTTCGCGTGCCGGCTGGGTGAGCCTGCCGGATGCAGAGGCGCTCGACGTGCCCGGCCACGGCCTGATCCGGCAGGCCACCTTCACCCGCACCGAGCAGGGCGTGTTCGCGTATCTCAAGGTGGCGCCCGGGATCTTCATGCTCAACGCCGCCGAGTTCGACGTGGACCCGGTGCCGGACGACGTGCCGATGACCTTCGACGAACTGCGCGCGGCCGTCACCCGCGTACTGGGCACGGAGCTGCCGATCGAGCCACCGGACGTGCCGAACGCGTTGCTGCGCAGGGTGAGCGGCGTGAACACCAGGCTGGCGGAGAAGTACCGGGACGGCCGCGTCTTCCTGCTCGGCGACGCCGCGCACGTACACTCCGCGGCCGGCGGTCCCGGCCTGAACCTCGGTCTACAGGACGCGGCCAACCTCGGCTGGAAGCTCGCGGCGCGGATCAACGGCCAGGCCGGCGAGGAACTGTTGGACAGCTACGAATCCGAGCGCTATCCGGTGGGCAGGCGGGTGATGATGTCCACGATGGCACAGACCCTGTTGAACGGCCCCGGCCCACAGGTCACCGCGATCCGCACGCTGTTCGGCGAACTGCTGGAGAACGAGGACAACATCGCGCACATCGCGAACCTGATGGCGGGCGCGGACGTGCGCTACGAGACCGGCCAGCGCGGTGATCATCCGTTGCTCGGCCGCTGGATGCCGGATCTGCACCTGATCACCGGCGAGCGCCGGACCAGGGTCGGTGAGCTGCTGCGGCCCGCCACCGCGATCCTGCTCGACTTCGAGAACTCCACTGAGCTGGACCGGGTGACCTCGGCCTGGGCGGACCGGGTCCGCGTGGTGCACGCGACCTGCACGACGCCAGGCGAGCAGCCGGCGACCGCGATCCTGATCCGGCCCGATGGTTACGTCGCCTGGGTCGCGGACGCGGACGACCCGGTCCACAGTGGACTCCCGAGTGCGCTGACCCGGTGGTTCGGCGCGCCGGTCGCGGCCTGACCGTTCGAGATTTCGGATTCTTGACAAGGTGTAGTTGATCGACGCACGATGTGCCCCGCACCACACAGGCTCTTTCGTCCAGCGTTGGCCGGAGGCATGTCGTGTTCGCACAGATCCTGGATCCGGTGCACAGTGTCCTCGGCAGCACCCTCATCGCGCTCGTCCCGGTCGTGGTGCTGTTGCTGCTGCTCGCGGTCTTCAAACTCTCCGCCTGGCAGGCGGTGATCATCGGCGCGATCGTCACCATCCTGCTCGGCACACTGGTCTGGCACGCGCCGGCCGCCAAGGCGCTCACCGCCTACGGGCTCGGCTCGGCGAGCGGCTTCTGGTCGATCGACTGGATCGTGTTCTGGGGCGTGATCATCTACAACACCCTGGTCGCGACCGGCGCGTTCGACGGGTTCAAGCGGTGGCTGATCGAGCACGCCACCGCGGACATCCGGGTGCAGACGCTGTTGATGGCGTGGGCGTTCGGCGCGCTGATGGAGGGCCTTGTCGGGTTCGGCTACCCGTGGGCGGTGGTGGCGCCGCTGCTGATCTCCTTCGGTATCGCGGATCTCGCCGCGATCCGGGTAGCTGCGCTGGCCAACAACGCGCCGGTCTCCTTCGGCGCGCTCGGTGCGCCGATCATCGGCCTGGCCACGGTCACCGGTTTGCCGCTGCTCGACCTGTCGGCGTCGATCGGCAAGATCGTCGCGGTGCTGGCGCTCGCGCCGCCGTGGGTCCTGCTCTACCTGGTCAGCGGCAAACGCGGGCTGAAGGAAGGCTGGCCGCTCGCGGTGGTCGGTTCGCTCGGCTACATCGCCGGCCAGTTCCCGACCTCCCAGTACCTCGGCCCGTACCTGCCGGACGTGCTCGGCTCGTTGGTCTGCTTCGCCGCGCTGCTCGGCCTGCTCAAGATCTGGAAGCCGCGCACCACCATGGGTTTCGGCGGCAACGACCTGACCGACGAGGAGATCGAGGCGCACCGGCTGCGGTCGGTCGGCGAGTCGGGTGTGGCCTCCTCGCCGGTGCGCGGGCTGCTGCCGTTCGGCATCCTGATCGTGGTCGTGGTCGCGTGGACCGGGCCATGGTCGAGCCTGCCCAAGTACGTGCCGTTCGCGCCGAAGGTCAGCGCGATGTCCTCGCTGGCGCACGAGGCGGTCAGTACCACCTGGAAGTTCGCGCCCGCGGTCGCCGGCACGGCAATTCTGGTTTCCTGGCTTTTGATCTTGCTGTATTTGCGCCCAAAACGAGCACAACTGCGCAAGGTGTTCGCGGACACGTTCCGGCAGATCTGGGGCGCACTGCTGGTCGGCCCGCTGATCTTCGGCCTCGCCGAGGTCTACAACTACTCGGGCATGGCCAACTCGATGGCCAACGGCTTCGCCAAGCTGGGCACCGCGTTCCTGATCCTCTCGCCCGTGCTCGGCTGGATCGCGGTCGCGCTCTCCGGCTCCAACACCTCGTCGAACGCGGTGTTCGGCCAGTTCCAGTACACCGTCGCGCGCCTGCTGCACGCGCCGGTGCTGCTGTTCCCGTCGCTGAACTCGCTGGGCGCCGAGGTGGGCAAGCCGGTCGCGCCGCAGACCGCCAGTGTCGGCGTCTCGACCACGCGTTTCGTCCGCAACGAGGGCCAGGTCATCCGCTACAACATGGGCTGGACCCTGGTCATGCTCGGCTACCTGATCGTCATCGGTGTCCTGTTCTACTTCGTCTTCCCGGGAGCCGTCTCCATCTGAGCACTTCTTGGCATTAGCTGATTGATCATGCACAATATTGCTCGTAACGAGCAGTATCGATCAGTCATGTGCGAGGAGGGTGTGCGGAGTGCTGATCCTCACCGTCACCCCGAACCTCGCGCTCGACATCACCTACGAGGTGCCCCGCCTGATTCCCGGTGCCACCCACCGGGTCAGCCGGGTGCGCCAACGGGCCGGCGGCAAGGGCGTGAACGTGGCGCGGGTGCTGCGTGCGCTGGGCGCGACGCCGGTCATCGCGGGGTTGGCCGGCGGCCCGACCGGCACGGCCATCCGCGCGGAGCTGGCCGAGGCCGGGTTCGCCGACGCGCTCACCCCGATCGCGGGTGAGTCGCGCCGCACGGTCACCATTGTGTCCGAATTGGACACTGAGCCGACCATGTGCACCGAACCCGGTCCGGCGGTTTCCCTTGCCGAATGGGCGAACTTACGCGCACGGTTCGCCGAGACGGTGGCGCGCGCCGACGTGGCCGTACTGTCCGGGAGCCTGCCGCCGGGCGTGCCCGAGGACGGCTACGCGCAGCTGATCGGCGCCGCGCGCGACCTCGGCACCCGCACCGTGCTGGACACCTCCGGCCCCGCGCTGCTCGCCGGCCTGGCGGCCCGGCCGGACGTGGTCAAACCGAACGCCGCCGAACTGCGCGCGGCCACCGGCATCGACGAGGAGATCGAGGCGGCGCGGGCGTTGGCGCGCAACGGGACGGCGGTCGTCGCGTCGTTCGGGCCGGGCGGGCTGCTGGCCGTGACCGATCTGGGCACCTGGCGGGCCCGGCCGCCCCGGCCGTTGGCCGGCAATCCGACCGGGGCGGGCGACGCCTGCGTTGCCGCGCTCGCGCTGGGCGTGGCGAACCGGGCGAGTTGGCCGAACACGCTGGTCAAGGCCGTCGCGGCGTCGGCGGCAGCGGTGGTCTGCCCGGTCGCGGGCCAGATCGACCTGGCCACCTACGAGCACCTGCTCGCCGATGTCGTGCTGGAGGAACTGGATGCCGCTCACCCCCACCGCTGAGCTGATCGGCCCGGCCGCGCGGGCGCGGACCGGCGTCGGCGCGTTCAACGTGATCCTGCTCGAACACGCCGAGGCGCTGGTCGCCGGCGCGGAAACAGCGGCGGCGCCGGTGATCCTGCAGATCAGCGAGAACGCGGTGCGGTATCACGGCGCGCTGGGGCCATTGGCCGCGGCGACCATGGCGGTGGCGCGGTCGGCGAGCGTGCCGGTCGCCGTGCACCTCGACCACGCCACCGACCCGGAGTTGGTCTCCGAGGCGGTCGCGCTCGGCTTCGGCTCGGTCATGTACGACGCGTCGGCCCTGGACTACGCCGACAACACGGCGTCCACCAGGGAAGTCGTCGCGCGCTGCCATGAGCGCGGTTGTTTCGTGGAGGCCGAACTGGGCGAGGTGGGCGGCAAGGACGGCGTGCACGCGCCCGGCGCGCGCACCGATCCGCACGACGCGCGGGTCTACGCGGAAGCCACCGGCGTGGACGCGCTCGCCGTCGCGGTCGGCACCTCGCACGCCATGCTCACCCGCGACGCCAGCGTCGACCTCGACCTGATCCAACGCATTCACGCGCAGGTGCCGGTGCCGCTGGTGCTGCACGGTTCGTCCGGGGTGCCCGACGAGGACCTGCGCCGCGCGGTCGAGGCCGGCATCACCAAGGTCAACATCGCCACCCAGCTGAACAAGGTCTTCACCGCCGCGGTGCGGGAACGGCTGGGCGCCACACCGGAACTGGTCGACCCGCGACGCTACCTGAATGCCGCGCGCGACGCGGTGGCCGCGGAAACCGCGCGACTGCTGGGGGTGTTGCGCGGTACCGTTGCGAGTGAGTGAGCATGAGTAAGCCTCTCCTCGCAGCTCGCCGTTGCCGGCAAGCGGTCCCCGTCCTACCCGGCAAGCCGGTGCGGGGTAGACGCTTCACTGCCACCTGCCAAGCCAGGCTTGGTCTTCTGGTCGGCTCCACGTCCGTTTCGGGTCTCCCAGCCACTCTGGGCGACCTGGTGCTTCAGGTTGATCGCGGCGTTGGTGTCCCGGTCGAGGACCAGGCCGCAGTGCTCACAGCCGAACACCCGCATCGACAGGGACAGTTTGGGTTTCACTGCCCGACAGGTCGAACGCGAACACGTCTTGGAGGAGGGGAACCAGCGGTCGGCCACCACAAGCCGACCGCCGTGCCACCCAGTCTTGTACGTCAACTGACGCCGGATCTCCCCGAATCCAGCGTCCGCGATCGATCGGGCGAGCCGCCTGTTGCGCAGCATCCCGGCCACGTTCAAGTCCTCGACCACCACAGTGCCGATCGTGGCGGCAAGGCCGGTGGTGAGCTTGTGCAGCCCGTCCCGGCGCAGATTGGTGACCCGGTGGTGAACCCGATTGCGCTGCTGGTTGGCTTTCTCCCAGCGTCGTGAGGGCCGCGCTCCGGTGCGCCGGTCCGGGCCACGACGGCGGGACACTCGCCGCGAGGCACGTCGCAAAGTGCGGTGTGCCTGGCCCAGGTGCTGGGGGTTGGACACGAAACCGCCAGCGTCGGACACTCCCCGCACCGGGGACGACAGCACCGCCAGGTGCGTGATGCCCAGATCCACCCCGACCACCACGTCCGGTCGGACCGGTGCCTGCCGGGCGCGCTGGACTTCGCAGGTGAACGAGCACAACCAGCGCCCGGCCTCGCGGCGGACAGGATGCGGGCGGTGCCCTGCTCGATGCGACGCGCCAGTTTCCGGGTGGACTCGTGGGTCTTGATCCGGCCCAGCCGGGGCAGCGTGATGTGGTGGCGGTCGTTCTCTACCCGAATAGCGCCGGTGGTGAACCGCACCGAGGGCGTGACGCGTCGGCGGGCCTTGAACCGGGGGAACCCGGCCTTACGGCCCGCGCGCTTGCCAGACTTGGAGTCACCGAAGTTCTTCAACGCGCGGGCCACGCCGTCCAAGCCGGTGTTGAACGCTTCCTTGCTGCATTCGGTCCACCACGGCGCCACATCGTGCTTGGTGGCGTTCCAGGCGCGGCGCAACGCGGGAAGGTTCCACCCCAGCGCTGGGGTGAGGGCGTCGCCATCCAGGCCATAGGAGCGTTCCGCGGCTCGTTGGCCGATGTTCGCCTTCACCGCCGCCAGCGCCCAGTTGTAGGCGAACCGAGCCGCTCCGGCGTGGCGTTCCAGGTCTCGGGCCTGCGCCGAGGTCGGGTCCAGGGCGAACCGGTATGCCTGCATCACAGTAACCGTCATGGCTGCTCACCGACCGCGACCGCGACCGCGACCGCTTTCGCTGCCCGGCGCGAGGCCGAACGCTGCCCGTACAACCGAGCGCACAAGCTGGTCAGTACCTCGGTAACGTCACGGACCAGGTCACTGGTGGTCTCCGATTCCTCCAGGACCACGATGCGGCGCCCGCACGCGGCCATCGACGCGGCCAGGTGCTCGAACCCGAACCTCGTGAGCCGGTCGCGGTGTTCCACGACGATGACCGTAACGGCGGGGTCTGACAAGAGCTTCGTGAGCTTGCGGCGGTGTCCGTTCATGCCCGACCCGACCTCACTCACGACCCGGCCCACTGCCAGACCCCGCCCGGTCGCTCCGGCCACCACGCGCCCGACTTGGCGTTCCAGATCGTCTTTCTGGTCAGCGGAAGACACCCGGCAGTACGCGGCCACCGTGCCCGCCAACACCGGTCTCGGCTCCGGGTCCACCAGGATCAATCGGCCCGCACGACGAGCGGGCACCGGGAGCTTCCCCTCTCGGAACCAGCGGTACGCCGTCACAGGATGCACACCCTGCTCCAACGCCCACTCCCTCAAGTTCACCAGTGCATACTGCTGCTTACTCAAATGGCAACAGTTAGCAACCCCGGTCACAAGCGGCTGAGCGCGCTGCGCAGCATGGCGGTCATCTGCGCGAGCGCGGCCGTGTCACCCGCGTTGTGCTCGGACACCAGGAACTGCACCACGTCCCAGGTCGACCCGACCGAGCGCACCGCGGCGACCACGAACGCCAGCGGCCCCGACGAGCCGGACATCACGTAGGACGCGGCGGGCGTGTCGAGGCCGGTGACCGGCTGCGAGATCGCGCCCTGCGCGAGGAACGGCTTGATGACGCCGTCGAGGTAGCGCTGCGGGTCGCCGCTGGCCATCGGGTCGACCACCACCTGGAGGGCGGCGAGTTGCTGCTTGGCGCCGTTGAGGTAGAGGCAGTTGTAGAGCGTCCCGCTGGTCTGCGCCACCGGCTGGGCTTCGCGCGAGGTCACCGGGATCTGGTAGATCGCGCCCACCTCGGCGGCCGGCAGCAACGGGCAGGCCGCGGCGACCTGCTTGGCCACCGGCGCCTGGGTGGTGCTGTCGTCGGCCTGCGGCGCGACCGGCTGGGTCACGGCGGGCCGGGCGGTGCCGCTGACCGGGTCCGAACAGCCGGCCACGAGCAGGAGACCGGCGCACGAGGCGACGACGAGCCGCCTCGGCGCCAGCCTGCTACGTCTGCCCCAGCTCATCTCACCCCATTGACCCCTGGTCCGGCCCGGTCATGCTACTGACTCGGTAGCTGATCTGCGTCGTTACCGGATATCAGGGTCGGGGTCAGCTGACGGTGATCGTCACGCTCCCGGTCACGCCGCCGCTGTGCACCGAGATCGTCGCCGATCCGCTGTGCCGCGCGGTGATCGCGCCGGTCCGCGCGTCCACCGACACCACACTGGGGTCGCTGGAGGACCAGACGTGCGAGGCGGGATCGGCGATCGGGACGGTGACCACTGGCAGGTTGTCGCCGCTGGTCTGGGTGCCGAGCGCGGCCGGCGTTTCGGTGCCGCCGACCGAGAGCGTCGGCTGCGGCGCGGTGACCGCGATCGAGGCGAGCGCCGGTTCCACGGTGAACTGGACGTTGCCGTTCGGCGTGACGTGCAGCAGCCCGAAGTTGTAGAAACCGCCCTGGTTCGACGGCGCATAGGCCGGCATGCCCAGGTCGGCGATGGTCAGCTGCGGGATGCCACCGTGCGCGGTGTCGGTCTGCTCGCCGAGCGGGTCGAGGATCTGCTCGGCGAAACCGCGGGCGTGGCCGTTGAGCATGATCACGTGTTTGTCCGGGTGGGTCTGCTGGTAGCGCTGGATGAGCCGCAGGTACATCCGGGCCTCCCAGCGGTCGGTGAACTGGCTGTCCGCCACCGCGTGCGGGTCGTAGGCAGGCATGTGCGTCGCCACGATGACCGCGGGCGCGCTCGTGTCGGACAGCTGGTTGACCAGCCACGGGTACTGCGCTTCGGCCGGCACCTGGTACTTGTCCGAGCTGAGCAGGCCGCCGTGCGCGTTGTCGGTGACGATCACCTGCGCCGCGCCCGCCTGGTAGGCGTAGTGCGTCGGGCCGAAGTCGGCGGTGAAGTCGCCGTTCTCCGGTACCGCGCCCTGGCTGATCTCGTGGTTGCCGACCGCGTCATGGTACGGAATCCCGAGCGAGGCCATCTTGCTCTGCGCGAACGCGAGGTCGGGGGCGAGGCCGTCGTCGGACATGTCGCCCACGAACTGCGCCACGCTCGGCTTCGCCTGCGCCGGCAGGGTGCTCAGCCGGTCGCCGATCACGCCGAACACGTTGCTGGCAGTGGATCCCGGGTCACTGGCCAGCAGGTGGGCGTCGTCGCCGGTGAGGATGGTGCTGCCCTGCTGGCTGAACTGCGTCTCGTCCTCGGTGTAGGACAACCAGGACGGGTTGTTCGGGATCGCGACGTACGGCGGGGTCACCACCGGACGTGGCGAGTAGAGCGCGGACAAGCCGCTGATGTTGAGCGTGCTGGTGATCGTGGTGCTCGGGTTGATGGCGAGGAAGTCGATGTAGTCCATGGTGATCGGGAACTGGGTGCCGGCCGGGATCGCGGCCGTGTAGAGCTGCCAGCCCTGCCAGGTCACCGGGGTCTCGGCCAGCGGCAGCGCGGCACCGTTCACCTGGACGTACTGCTCGTGCAGGGTCAGGCCGCTCTTGTCGCCCCTGACCCAGATGCCGATCCCGGTCGGGTCCTGGCCGGCCGAGTTCGCGTCGATGTTGATGGTCTTGTTGTCCCACATCACCAACTGCTTCACCCCGGACCCGGCCGGCATGGTGTAGTTGAGCTGCAACGAACCGGGCGCGGTGATGCCGGGGGGCAGCACGCCGGGCGCGAGGGTCATGGTGGCGGGCGCGCCGGTGGTGTTGCGCATCGACCAGTTGGCCACGTCGGACAGATCGGCGACGACCTGGCTCTGCGAGCCGACCGCGACGCTCGCGGTGGTGGTCTTTCCGCCGACCGACGCGGTCACCGTGACCAGGCCGGTACCGCTGGCAGCCGCGGTGAACAGGCCGTTGCCGTCGACCGTGCCGAGGTTCGCCGGGCTGACCGACCACGTCGCCGCGCCGTTCGCGATGACGGCCGGTTGTTGCCCGAATGCCGTGGCACCGGTGAGCGAGAACTGTTGGGTGACACCGTTGTTCAGGTCCGGCTCGTTCGGCGAGACGCTCAGCGACGCCAGCCTGGACACCACGCGCAGTGGCTGCGCGCTGATCGCGTACCCGTTGCGCGCGATGATCACGCCGAACCCGGCCTGGTGCACGGTCAGCTGACCGTTGCTCCAGCTGGCCAGGTTCGCGGGCAGTACCCGCACGCTGGTGCTGCCGGCGGCCGGGTTGGCGTCCGCGTCGGTCGCGTACACCGGCAGCGGGATGGTGCCGCCCGGCACGGTGGTCACCGGCGCGCCACCGTCGACGACCACCTTCGTGGCCGGGCCCGGCGCGGATTCCTTGGTGTAGAGGAAAAGCCCGTTGGCGACCGGCCGTTCGTGGCCGTCGGAAGGCGTGTTCACCACCGAGGTGGTTGCCGCGCCCGGCTGGCGGGCGATCATCTCGGTCGAGCCGCCGCCGTCGAACAGCAGCGCCGTGTACGCGCCCTGCGCCACCAGATAACCGGCGACCTGGGCCGGGCTGACGCCAACCGCGGTCGACTCGCCGAGCCTGCCGTCCAGGGTCACCAGGATCGCGTGCTTGCCGTCCTTGCTGATGCCGACCGCGGTTTCCGGGTTCACGCCGGAGGGCGGGGTGCCGGTCGGGTCGGTGTAGGGCTGGCCGTCCTTGACCAGTTCGGTCGCGCCGGACAGCAGCTGGGTGAGGTTGTCGTCCGGCCCGATCTGGCTGCTCAGGTCGATCGTGTCGCCCGCGTGCACGGTGCCGGCCAGCCACGCGCCGGGCGCGCCCGCGCCGAGCAGGCCCTGCGCGGGCGCGGTCAGCGCGGGCACCGAGGTGACCGTCTGCACGCTGTCCACGACCAGGCTCGCGCCGCTCTGGTGGCCGAGCACGAGGGTGGCCGGGCCGGTCAGGTTGCCGGTGGCGCCGAGGGCCGGGGTGAGTTCGGTGATCCCGTTCGGCACGTCGTTGACCACGTTGATCGAGGTGAGCGGGTGCGTGGCCGAGCCGTCGGTGATGGTGCCGGTGAAGTTCTCCGGACCGATGACCATGCTGCCGTCCGGCTTGACGCCCAGCTGCGCGTTGTAGTTCGGGCGCGGGCTCTTGAGCACGACGCCGTTGCTGATCATGCCGCCGAGTGGCCTGCCGGTCGCGTTGATCTCGAAGTAGTCGCCGTTGATGCCGGCGACCGCGCCGGTCCGCGCGGCCATCGAGCTGATCGTCTCGTCCTTGGGGTCGGTGAGCACGTCACCCGCCTCGACCGTGCCGAGGCGCAGGTTGCCGTCGGTGAGATCGACGTTCAGCACCTGCGTGTGCTGCTGGCCGGACACCGCGTCGATGGTGTCCGAGTGTTCGGTGACGCCCTTGGTCACGGTGAAACTCGGACTGCTCGACTGGTCCACGACCGTGTTCCAGGCCGACGGCGTCGGCGGTAACCAGCCATTGCCGGAAGCAGCCCCCGTAGCGTCCATTGTGGACTGTACGGGGGCTGCTGTCGCGGTGACGGCGCTGGCCGACACGGTCGCCGCGGCTAACGCGGCGGCGCATAACAGGCTGGCTCTACGACGACTGGACACGGAGCGCTGCACGGGACCTCCCGAGGCGAAACCGGTAATTCTGAACACGATGCAGCGCACCAGTGTTAGATGTCAACAAGATGGCCACGAGGCAACGCGGCGGGTACCGGCCGGCGTCAGTTTCGCAGGCCGGCCAGCGGGGCGGCGGGCTGCCAGGCGACCGGGATGAGCACGTCCACGTCATCGCGAGCGGCCAGCGGCAGCAGCGCCTCGATGGCGACGTCGATCCGGTCGAAGAAGTTGGGCGAGGCGCGCAGCGGGCGGTCGAGCCCGACGAAGAAGTCGTCCCAGTGCACGAAGATGACCCGCCGGGCGCCGGTCGCCAGCACGACCTCGTCCCAGTAGCCGTGCAGGAAGTCCGGGGACTGCTTGCCCAGCCCGCCGATCCCCAGGTAGACGACGTCGGCGCGGTGACCGGCCAGCATGCCCGGCCGGTAGTTGGCGCTGGCGTGCAACAGGATCCGGCCGCGCGGATGCGCGATGAGCACCGAGTAGGCGCTGCCGGTCTTCCATTCGCCCGCCCGTGCGGGTGGCCGCAGCGGCGCGTCGACCGTGCCGGGGAAGCGGTCGCCGTGGCTGTGCACCGAATCGACGAAGGTCAACTCGAATTCGCCGTAGGTGAGGGTGTCGCCGTCGGCGACCACGCGCAACGCCGACTCGGGCACGTCGAGGCCGCGGCCGATGTTCGCGGTCGACTCGGAGCCGATCAGCTCGGCTCCGGTCGCGAGACTCCACAGCGGCGCGTCGAGGGCGTGGTCGTAGTGGGAGTGCGCGCAGAACACGGCCTTCGGTTCGGGCGCGCCCAGCCGGTCGATGGCCGCGCGGACGATCGCCCGGTCGGGCGCGATCGTGCCGCCGAGGACCCGCGCCAACCCGGGTCGGGTGACGAAGCCGTCGCCCAGCACCGCGGTCACGCCGTCAGTGAGCAGCACCGAACTGGTGCCGAGGAAGTACGCGGTGAGGCCGTTCGGATCGGCCTCGGCGCGCGGCTGCTGGTACGCGAGATAGGGACGCAGGCTCGGGCGGCCGAACGGCATTCGCACCGGGCCATCGTCGGGCGCCGTGGACCGCGACGCAACTGTCCGGCCGGATGATCGTCTCTAGGACGACATCGCGTGCAGGGGCGCTTCCTCGGCGAGGACGAGGTCGTGCAGGCGTTCCAGCCGTTCGCGGGTGGTGTCGTCGACCGGGGTGTAGGTGGTCAGGCGCATTTCCGAGCGCGGGCCGAACCAGAGGTGGGTGTAGTCGAGCTGGAGTTCGCCGACCTCGCCGTTGGCGTAGCGCTTGGTCAGGTTCTCGGGCGCCTTCACCTCGTGCTGATCCCAGATCGTCACGAACTCGGGCGACTCCTCGCGCAGCCGCTTCACCAGACACTTCCAGCTCGGCTCGGCGACGTGGCTGGCCATGGAGGCCCGGAACTGCGCGACGAGGCGCGGGGCCGCGGCGTCCCATTCCACGATGCGCTTGCGCCAGGCCGGGTTGGTGAACGCGAGCAGCAGCGAGTTGCGGTCCTCGAACGGCGTGTCGTCCAGGCCGCCGACCATCCGGTTGTAGCTGCGGTTGTAGGCGAGGATGTCCATCCGCGCGTTGGCGACCATCGCGGGCAGCGGTTCGAGCTGGCGCAGCATCAGCTGGATGGCGGGCGAGATCGCGCGGCATTCCTTCTGCACGGTCGGCTCGGGCGCCCCGGCGAGGGTGAACAAGTGCGCCCGCTCGTACGGGTCGAGTTGCAGGGTGTTGGCGATCGCGGTCAGCACCTGGTCCGAGGCGCGGATGTCGCGGCCCTGTTCCAGCCACGTGTACCAGGTCACACCGACCCCGGCGAGCTGCGCGACCTCCTCGCGGCGCAGGCCCGGTGTGCGGCGGCGACCGCCGACCGGAAGGCCGACCTGGTGCGGCGAGATGCGCTCGCGGCGGCTGCGCAGGAAGTCGGCGAGGGCGTGTCGGCGCACGTCAGCGGACTGCTGTCCCTCGCGCGACGGAAGCGGCGGGAGCGTGGGCGGCAGGCCCACGTTGGTCGCCGTCGGCAGCGTGGTCCTCGGCCGCGTGAACGTGGTCATGGCACCATGATGCATCAACCGACAACCTATTACCAGGTAGTCGCACTACCAGGATAACCAGGCTCCTGGTACCAGTTTAAATCCGGGCGCATCGTGGTGCCATGACAACAAACGTCGAGGTCGCACCGGTTACCCCGGCGCACACCGCTCGCCACCGGGCTGCCACGACAGGTACCACCCGGATGAACCCCGCCGGTCTCACCTCGGCCGGCCTGATCACGGTCCTCATCGGCGCCGCGCTGCCGATCATCGACTTCTTCATCGTCAACGTCGCCCTGCCGACCATCGACACCACGCTGCACGCGTCCACCGCGACGCTGGAACTGGTGGTCGCCGGCTACGGCATCGCCTACGCCCTGCTGATGGTGCTGGGCGGACGGCTCGGCGACGCGTTCGGACGGCGCAAGCTGTTCACTGTCGGCCTGACCGCGTTCACCATCACCTCGCTGGCCTGCGGCATCGCGCCGACCGCGCTGACCCTGGTGCTCGCCAGGGTGGCGCAGGGGGCGTCGTCCGCGCTGATGCTGCCGCAGGTGCTGTCCACCATCCAGGCGACGACCACCGGTGAGCACCGCTCCCGCGCGCTGGGCATCTACGGCGCGGTCGGCGGCATCGGCACCGTGGTCGGGCAGCTGCTCGGCGGCGCGCTGGTGTCGGCCGACATCGCCGGACTGAGCTGGCGGCCGATCTTCCTGGTCAACGTGCCGATCGGCATCGTCGGCCTGCTGCTGGCCAAGCGCAACGTGCCGGAGACCCGCTCGGCCAACCCGATCGCGATCGACCGGCTCGGCACGGCGGTGCTCGCCGTGGCCATGCTGACCCTGCTGGTGCCGCTGATGGAGGGCTCCGCAACCGGCTGGCCGCTGTGGATGTGGATCTCGCTGGGCGTGTTCCCGTTCGCCGCTGCCGCGTTCGTCCTGGTCGAGCGGCGCGCCGAGCGTGCCGGTCGGGTGCCGCTGCTGCCGCCGTCGATCATGCGGATGCCCAGCATGCGTCGCGGGCTCTCGGTGGCCGTGCCGTTCTTCGTCGGCTTCGGCGGCTTCATGTTCGTCTACGCGGTGACCCTGCAGGACGGCCTCGGCCTCGGGCCACTCGGTTCCGGCCTCGCGCTGACGCCGATGGCGATCGGCTTCTTCTCCACCTCGCTGATCTCCAGCAGGCTGGTGACCCGGTTCGGGTCGAAGGTGATCCCGATGGGCACCGCGATCCAGGGCTTCGGCATCGCGACCATGATCGTGGTGACCCTGATCTCGTGGCCGCACCTCAACGTGCTGGTGCTGGCACCGAGCATGCTGGTCACCGGGCTCGGCCAGGGCATGGCCATGACCACCTTGTTCCGGGTGGTGCTCGCCCAGGTTCCGCAGGAGAGCGCGGGGGTGGGCAGCGGCGCGCTGGCCACCACCCAGCAGACCTCGCTCGCGCTGGGCGTTGCCATCCTCGGCACCCTGTTCGGCACGTTGAGCGCGCCGACCGTGCTGGGCATGCGGAACGCGTTCGTGCTGGTGATGGCCGTGCAGGTGGTACTCGCGCTGGTGATCGTGTTCGCCGGCCGCAAGCTGCCGGACCCGCGCCGGTAACGCAAGAGGGAGGTCGACGCCCACCGTCTCCGGGTTCAGGAGGCGGTGGGCGTCGGCGTGAGGTCGACGAACGGAATCCCGGCGGAGACCGACTCGGTCCGCGCCGGGTGCTGCCACACCCCCTTGCGACGCAACAGCGGCAGCACCCCCTCGCCGAACCAGTACGCCTCTTCCAGGTGCGGATGGCCGGACAGGATGAACTCGTCGATGCCCAGCGCGTGGTACTCCTCGATCCGCTCGGCGACCTCCGCGTGGCTACCCACCAGCGCGGTCCCGGCCCCACCGCGCACCAGGCCGACGCCCGCCCACAGGTTCGGGTAGATCTCCAGGTTGTCGGTGCTGCCCCTGTTCAGCGCGAGCATCCGCTGCTGGCCCTCGGACTGCGACCTCAGAAGTCCACTTTGGACATCGGCGATCACGGCCGGGTCGAGCGCGTCGACCAGTCGCCGTGCCTCCGCCCAGGCGGCCTCCGCGGTGTCCCGGCTGATCACGTGCAGCCGGATGCCGAACCGCAGCGTCCGGCCCTGCTCGGCCGCTGCCGCGCGCAGCCGGGCGATCTTCTCCGCAACCGCCGAGGGCGGCTCACCCCAGGTCAGGTAGACGTCGACATGCTTGGCGGCGACCTGCACCGCGGCCGCCGACGAACCGCCGAAGTAGAGGGTCGGCGTCGGATCCGGCACCCTGGCCAGCTTCGCCCCCTCGACGTGCACCTGCTGCCCGGCCAGCGTCACCCGCTCGCCGCGCCACAGGCCGCGCACCACGGACAGGAACTCGTCGGTGCGCTGGTAGCGCTCGTCCTTGGTGTTGAAGTCGCCGTACGCGCGCTGTTCCGCGTCCTCGCCGCCGGTCACGATGTTGATCAGCAGCCGATCCGGCGCGTGGCGCTGGAAGGTCGCGGCCATCTGCGCGGCCAGCGTCGGCGAGAGCAGGCCGGGGCGAAACGCCACCAGGAACTTCAGCCGCTCGGTCGAGCCGGCCAGCATGGCCGTGGTCAGCCAGGCGTCCTCGCACCATGCGCCGGTCGGGGTGAGCACGCCGAGAAAACCGAGGTTCTCCGCGGCGACCGCGATCTGCCGCAGGTAGGGCAGGCTCGCTGGGCGGTCGCTGCCCGCGGTGTTGGTGATGTCCGTGCCGTGTCCGCCACCGACGAGGTAGCGGCTGTCGCCGTAGGTGGGCAGGAACCAGTGGAAGGTGAGCGCCATCGGGTAGGACTCCTCGGCTGTTCGTCAGGATGCCGCGGCCAGTGCCCTGCGGGCGTGCAGCGCCGCGGAGAACCCGTCGACAACACCGTAGAGCGGTTCGGCCGATTCCGGGGCGAGGAGTACGTCACCCACCTCGGTCGCTTGGATGTGCCGGTCCAGCACGAACCAGCCGGGCACGATGTGGTGCGCGCCGAGCGAACTGAGCACCGGGCGCAACGCATAGTCCAGCGCGAGCACGTGCGCGGGACTGCCACCGGTGATCACCGGCAGCACGACCTTGTCGGCCAGCGCGAACTGCGGCAGCAGGTCGAGCAGGGTCTTCAGCACGCCGCTGTAGGCGGCCTTGTACACCGGCGACGCGACCACGATGCCCGCCGCGTCGGCGATCGCGTCCACCACCTCGGCGACCCTCGGGTCGTGTGCGTCGGCCGAGAGCAGCGCCTCGGCGGGCAGGTCGCGCACGCGGACCGTGCGCACCCGGTGTCCGTGCCCGCGCAGCCGCACGGCGATGTGCTCGGCGAGGGTCGCGGTGCGCGAGTTCGCCGACGGGCTGCCCGCCAGCACCAGGATCGTCGCCATCACGTGTACCAGGTCGGCTCGGGGAGTTCACCGAGCAGCGTGTACCGGCCGACCTCGGCCCGCTTGTGGGCGATCGGGTCGTGCAGGCTGTGCGTGCGGATGTTGCGCCAGAAGATGTCCAGGCCGACCGAGTTGGCCGACGCCCGCGCACCGGTCACCTCGAAGATCCGGGTGCCGATCTCCAGACCGGCATCGATCGCGCGCTGCTTGGCCGCCGCGATGATCACGGCCGCCTCGCCGCGCTCGGCCGGGGTCACGGTGTCCGCGTGCGCGTTGATGGCCTCGATCGCGTCGGCCGCGCGTTCGGCGAGTGCCTCGGCCGCCCACAGCTTGGACTGGAGGTCGCCATAGGTCTCCAGGATGTAGAACTCCTGGCCGGCCGAGTCCTTCACGTCCACCGCGTAGGGCCACGGGCGGGTGCGGTCGCGGGTGTAGGTGGTCGCGGTCCGCAGCGCGCCCTGCGCGATGCCCAGGTAGAAGTTGGTGAACACCAACTGGATCAGCGGCACGTTGAGCGTGTTGTAGACGCGCGGCACGAATTCCCTGTCCACGTAGCCCGCGGCCTGCGCCCAGGGCACCCGGACGTCGGTGATGGTGACGCTGCCGCTCTCGGTGAGCCGCTGGCCGAGGTTGTCCCAGTCGTCGTTGAACACGATGCCGTCCTGCTTCGACGGCACGATCGCGAAGATGTGCTTGTCCGTGCCCTCCAGCACACCCTCCAGCACGGTCACGTCCGAGACCTTGCTGCCGGTGGAGAAGGACTTGCGACCGGTGAAGACGAGTTCCTCGCCCTCGTCGCGAATGGTCAGGTCGTTGTCGCGCGGGTTGACCGCGCCGCCGAAGAACCACTGGTTGACGGTGGCCTGTTCCTCGACGAACGCGATCTGCTCGGGGGTGGCCACCAGACGCGCGGCCCAGGCCCACAGGTAGTGGTAGCCGATGAGCTGGCCGATCGAGCCGTCGCCCGCCGCGATCTCGCGGATCACCCGGTAGGCCGTCGTCCAGTTCTGTCCGCCGCCGCCGAACTCGGTCGGGCCCAGCAGGGTGACCAGGCCGGAGTCCTTGAGCAGCTGCACTTCCGCATACGGGGTCTTGGCCTCGCGGTCGCGGCGCACCGCGTCGGTGGCCAGGATCGCGGCCACTTCCGACGCGCGGGCCACCCACTGTTGCGCGGTCTGCGGGGGCCGGGTTGCCCAGTTGGTGTCGATCGACGTCATGTCCTGGCCCTTTCAGACGGTGGCGGGGGTGAGTTCGGCTTCGAGTTCACGCACGATCGGCAGCACGTGCTTGCCGAAGTACTCGACTTCCTCCAGGTAGTGCAGGAAGCCGAGCAGCAGCAGGTCCACGCCGCGCTTCTTGTACTCGACGATCCGGTGCGCGACCTGTTCCGGCGTGCCGATGAGCCTGCTGCGGAAGCCGTCGTTGTACTGGACGAGATCCTCGAACGACGAGTCCGCCCACATGCCCTTCTTGTCGCCGGTCGAGCTGCCGGCCTGCTGCACGGCGTCGCGGAAGCCGTGCACGGCCTCGACATTGGCCTTGGCCACGATCTCGCGCAGCGTCTCGCGGGCTTCCTTCTCGGTGTCCCGCGCGATGAGGAACGCGTTGAGACCGAAACGAACCGTCCGCCCGTGCGCGGCCGCGGACTGGTTGACCTCGTTGATCTGCTCGGTGACGCCGTCGAAGTCCTTGCCGTTGCTGAAGTACCAGTCGGATACCCGGCCGGCCATGGCCCGCGCGGCCGTGGAGTTGCCGCCCTGGAAGATCTCCGGATGCGGACGGCCCGGTGCCTGCAGCGGCTTGGGCTTGAGGTCGTAGCCGTGCAGCCGGTAGAAGTCGCCCGCGAACTCGGCGTTGTCCTGCGTCCAGCTGGCGCGCAGCACCCGGATGAACTCCTCGGAACGCCGGTAGCGCTCGTCGTGTTCCAGCCATGGCTCGCCCAGGGCGGTGAACTCGCCCTTGAACCAGCCGCTGACCACGTTCACCGCGGCGCGACCGTTCGAGAGGTGGTCGGCGGTGGTCACGAGTTTGGCCAGCACGGCCGGGTGCCACAGGCCGGGGTGCACGGCCGCGATCACCTTGAGCCGCTGGGTGGCCAGCAGCAGCGCGAGGCTGAAACTGGTCGATTCCTGCTGGTAGGCGGCGCCGTAGCTGGCCATGTAGCGCACCTGCGAGAGGGCGTAGTCGAAGCCGTTGTTCTCGGCGAGCACGGCCAGTTCGCGGTTGTACTCGTAGCTCCAGTCGGTGCGCTGCTCGATGTCGCTGGTGACCAGGCCGCCACTCACATTGGGCACCCAGTAGGCGAACTTCAGTTCCGTTGGCACGACAAGGCTCCAGTCTGCTGTGGACTGCCCGGTTTTCGGGCCGGGCAGCGATTTCCACGAAACCGTGCGGCGCGGGCGAAGTCAATGAGACGGAATTGGCGTCCCAGAGAAAGGGAAAGGCTCGGACGCCGATCACCTCGGGCGGTGTGTATACCCTAAAGTATACATATGAGCGACAAGGATGTGGGCGAGTTCAACGCGCGGGCCGCCCGCTACGAGACCGACTGGCTCGGCCGGAACTTCCACGGCCCCGTGCAACGCACCACGCTCGACATCGCCGCCGGGCTCGCGCCGAACCCGACCGCGATCCTGGACGTCGGCTGCGGCACCGGCGCCCTGCTGCGCATGGCCGCCCAGCGGTTCCCGGCCGCGACCCGCACCGGCATCGACCCGGCCGAGCGAATGATCGAGGTCGCGACCGAAGCCGATCCGACCGCGCGCCTGCACGTGGCACCGGCCGAGCTGTTGCCGTTCGACGACGGCGCGTTCGACCTGGTGCTCAGCACGAACTCGTTCCACAACTGGTCGGACGAGGCCGCCGGCATCGCCGAGATCGGCCGGGTGCTGGCCGACGGCGGCACGCTGGTGCTGGTCGACCCGTTCGCGCTCGGCGCGCTACGGGCGTGGGCCGCGCTGGTCGGCAAGCGACGCCGGATGCGCACCAGGCGCGACGTCGAGGCGATGCTGGCCGTGGCCGGGTTGCGATCGATCGGCTGGCAGGCGGTCGCCCCGATGGTTCACGCGGTGACCGCGTCCTCCCGTTGACTCCTCAGCCGTTCGATCCCGCCGCCGACGGCGACCAGCACGATGTTCACGCCAAGGCCGATGATGCCCACGTCGAACGTGCCGAACAGGGTCGGGAACGCGAAGGTCAGCAGGATGACCACGACGATGCCGACGACCATGCCGACGATCACCGGCACCTTGCCGACCAGTCGCCGGTTGAGCATGCCGAGGATGTTGGCTGGCGCGAGTTGGACCAAGCCGGTGTAGGTGAGCAGCAGCAGGTTGGCCAGCGCGTTGGGCAGGAAGATGCCCAGCATCAGGGACAGCCCGACGGCCGCGACGACGGTGCCGTGGTTGACCCAGAACTGCGCGCGTTCATTGCGCGTCCTGGCGATGTTGCGCGCGACCAGTGACGAGATCGCGATGATGATGCCAGCCGCCGGCACCATCGCGGTCGCCGTGCCGGCCACCACGACCAGGCCGGTCACCCAGCCGGGCAGCGTGTTCTGGCTCAGTGTCAGCAGGATGCCGTTGGGGTTGGTCTTCGGCGAGAGCACCAGGATGGCCGCGAAGCCGATGATGATCGGGATCAGGATGGTCAGCTCGTAGAGCGGCAGGAAGATGTAGTTGCGGCGCAACGCCTTCGGGCTGCGGGCGGCGAAGATGCTCGGCCAGTTGTGCGGCAGGCAGATGAACGCGACGCCGATCGCGCTGACGAACATGTTGGTGATGAACCAGGTCGTGTCGTGCGAACCGGCGTGCACGGTCAGCATGGCCGGGTGCAGCTGCTGGACGCGGTGGAAGATGCCGGCGATGCCGCCCGCGAAGTGCAGCGGGATCGCGATCAACAGCGCCACCAGCACGATCAGCATGACCGCGTCCTTGAAGTAGGACGTGACCGCGACCCCGCGCAGGCCCGTCCAGAGCACGAACGCGATCAGGAACACGCAGCCGATGACCATGCTCAGCGTCGCCGAGGCCGCGTTGCCGGTGAGCAGCTTGACGATCAGGCCAAGGCCGGTGATCTGCAACTGGAGGTACGGCAGCACGAACACCACGCCGATGATCGCGGACAGCGTACCGAGCGTCTTGCTGTCGAAGCGGTCTTCCAGGAAGTCGCCCTGGGTCAGGTAGCCGCGCGCCTTGCCGAGTGTCCACACGCGACGGGCGAGGAAGAACACCACGCAGTAGGCGATCGGCAGATAGGGCAGCGAGTAGAAAACCGCGACGCCGTTGGAGAACGCGAGACCGGCGAGACCGAGGAAGGTGAACGTGGTGAAGATTTCGCCCGCTTGCAGGAACCACATGGTGTAGGCGCCGTAGCGGCGACCGCCGACCGTCCACTCGGACAGGTCGCGGACCGGCCTGCGCCTGCTGACGAAGCCCAGCACGCCGATGATGACGATACCGAGGATGGCGAAGATCAGTGGGGTGCTCATGCTTGTTCCTCACCCTCCCGACCCTTGGTCATCGCGCGTTCGGTGAACCAGAGCGCGGGCGTGAGCAGCAGACAGGAGATCCCGCCCCAGACCAGCATTCTGGGCAGGCCGAACCAGAGTTCGCTGGTGTTCACGAACGGCAGGAACGGCATGAGGACCAGTGCCAGCGCGGGCAGCACCGGAATGAGGTGGTACGGGCGCATCAGCCCTCCTGGGTGTGGTTTTACCTGGCGAGTCGGCGGATCGCGAGTTCGGCGAGCAGCGCGGCGCCGTCCGGCACGACCGAGTCGTCGAACGTGGCGAGCGGGGAATGGTTGCTCGGCGCGGTGTCCGGGTCCTGCGCGTCGCTGGCGCCGAGGAAGACGAACGCGCCCGGTATGTTGTCCAGCACGAACGAGAAGTCCTCGGACGGCGACTCGGGCGTGACCTCGTGCCGGTAGTTCTCCTCGCCGAACACCTCGCGCACGGTGTCGGCGACGAACTGCGCCTCGGTCGCGTCGTTCACGGTCACCGGGTACTCGGCCTCGTGCTCGATCTCGACCCGCACGCCGTGCGCGGTGGCGACCCCGGCCAGCACCTCCTCGCACAGCCTGCGCACCAGCGTCCGGCTCTCCGGCGAGTAGCTGCGGATGGTGGCCTCGAACCGGACCGAGTCCGGGATGATGTTGCGCTTGGTGCCGCCCCTGATCAGGCCGACGGTGATCAGCACCGGGTCGAAAATGTTGAACCGCCGGGTCACCATGGTCTGCAGCGCCAGCACCATCTCGCAGGCGGCGGGCATCGGATCGCGGGTCAGGTAGGGCTTGGCGCCGTGGCCGCCCCTGCCGACCACGTCGACGAACAGACCGTCCGAAGCGGACATCAGCGGCCCCGGCCGGCAGCCGAACCGGCCGGAGGGCAGCCGGTAGGACAGCACATGCAGCCCGTACGCGGCATCGGCCTTGCGGCCCGCCGCGGTCAGGATGCCCTCCTCGATCATCTTCTCCGCGCCGTGCGCGCCCTCTTCGCCCGGCTGGAACATGAACACGATGTCGCCGGGCAACTCGTCACGTCGCGCGGAGAGCAGCCGGGCCGCCCCGACCAGGCCGGCCGTGTGCAGATCGTGGCCGCAGGCGTGCATCGCGCCTTCGTGCTGGGAGGCGTAGGGCAGCCCGGTCTGTTCGACGATCGGCAGCGCGTCCATGTCGCCGCGCAGCAGCACGACCGGACCGTCCGGCCTGTTGCCGCGCAACACGGCCGTAATCGAGCTGAGGCTTTCGCCGGTGCTGACCTCAAGGGGCAGGCCGTCCAGCGCGGCGAGCACGGTTTCCTGGGTGCGCGGCAGGTCGAGGCCGATCTCGGGGATCCGGTGGAGTTCGCGGCGCAGCGCCCGCAGTTGTTCGCCCATGGCCTGGGCGTCCGTGCGCAGGTCCGAACTCATCGGCCCGCCCCCTCTCACGTCCGGCAGTGAGAAGAATGCAAGCAGCGAAAGCCGATCTATGCAAGAGCGTCTATTTTTCGTCCAGCTCCGGCAGCACGACCGGCGCGGGAAAACCCATCGGCGGCGTCGGCGGTTCCTCTCGCGCGGGCTCGACCGGCACCGGCGCCTCGACGACGGGCCTGCCCAGCAGAACAGCGGCCAGGCCGGCGATCGCGAGCACCACCGCGAACACCAGCAGCCAGAAGCTCGGTCCGATCACCGTCCTGACCGGACTCGACGGGCCGCCGAAGCGATTCGGATCGGCCTGCGCGACCAGGAACTCAGCGAGCATGGCGAAACACCCGAGCAGCAACGCGGTCGCCGCGATCGCCCCGCCTGCCACATAGCGCGCGGCGGGCTGCCACAGCGCGACGCCGCCCGCCGCCGCGAGCAGCAGCGCGACGAACACCAGCGGAATCCCCCACATCGGCGTGTCGCCGACGATCGCGTTGATCAGCTGCTGGACCGGGCCGGCGATGCCGGCCTGCTGGATCATGCCCCAGGCGTTGACCACGAAATCGTTGTCCGGCCCCAGCTCACCCGGGCCGACACTGACCTGGTAGAGCGGCAGCACCAGCGCGATCACCAGACCCAGCGCCGCGAACAGCAACAACACCCCGCCGAGCATCCGCAGCCTGGACAGCTCGACGCCCTGGCCGAACCCGGCTTCGGCGGCCTCGGTCCCGTCCGGGTCGGACAGGTCGAGCATGGGCACGATCGGCTGGTCGTCTTCGTCCGGGTGCTCCGCGGGCGGGGGTTGTTCCTCGGTCACGCCACTCATCGTGTCACGGTCCCGGGATAGCCTGCGGCCATGCCAACCGACGCCAAGCGACTCGCGGTCATGTTCGACCGGGAGCGGCCCACGACCGAACTCGCCGGATTCGCCCGCGAACTCGACGCGGCAGGCGTCGACGATCTGTGGGTGGTCGAGGATCTGACCTGGGCCGGGTCGATCGCCACCGCGGCGACCGCGCTCGCGCTGACCGAGCGGCTGCGGGTCGGCATCGGCGTCGCGCCCGCGCCGTTCCGCAACCCGGCGCTGCTGGCGATGGAACTGGCCGCGCTCGCCGAACTGCACCCGAACCGGTTGATCGCCGGCATCGGCCATGGCGTGCCGAGTTGGATGGCACAGGTCGGCGCCAAGGTCGCCTCGCCGCTGACGCTGATGGAAGAGACCGTCGTCGCCACCCGCAGGCTGCTGGCCGGCGAGACGGTGACCAGCGAGGGTCGCTACGTGCACATCTCCGACGTGCGGCTGGTGCACCGGCCGCCGGTGCCGCCGAAGGTCGTGACCGGGGTGGTCCGGCCGAAGTCGCTGCGGCTCTCCGGCCGGGTCGCGGACGGGACGGTGCTGGCCGAGGGCATCGGACCGGACGGCATCCGCGCCTCACTCGCGCACATCGCCGAGGGCCGCGCCGAGCGGACCGACGAGGCTGCGCACGAGCTGATCGTGTTCATCGACCTGCTCGTCGACGGTTCGGCCGAGTTCGTGGCGAAGGTCCGCGCGGAGCGCGCCGGCATGTACGACCTCGCGCCCGAGCAGGTGACCGTCGCGGCCGGGTCATCGGAGGAGGTCGCGGGGACGCTGGCGCAACTGTGGGCGGCGGGCACGGACACGGTGGTGCTCCGGCCGCGCGGCAGCGACCCGAGCGGCGACGTGGCCACGGTGCTCAGCGCGCTGGGGCGAAGCTGAGCGTCAGGACTTGACCAGGCGCGCGATGGCCTCGCTGGCCTCGCGCAGCTTGGTCTCGGCGATCTCGCCGCCCTCGGCGGCCGCCTCGCTCACGCAGTGGTTGAGGTGCTGGTCGATCAGGCCGAGCGAGACCGCCTGCAACGCCTTGGTCGCCGCGGCGATCTGGGTGAGGATGTCGATGCAGTACTCATCGCTCTCGATCATGCGCTGCAACCCGCGCACCTGGCCCTCGATGCGCCGCAACCGCCGCAGGTATCCCGCCTTGTCCTCGCTGTAGCCCCACATGCGTTCCTCCGTGCTGCCGTGCGCCAACCCCACCATGATACCGGGTAGGGGTACTACTCGGTGGCGCGAAGGCGCAGGGCCAGGGTGGGACAGGCCGAGACGGCGCTGCGGCCGTCGGCGAGCAGCCGCGCGGGCACGGCGTCGGACGGCACGATCGGGTAGCCCCATTCGTCCAGATCGACCAGTTCGGGCAGGAGTTCCGCGCACAGGCCGTGCGCGCGGCAAGCGATCGGGTCGACGGTGAGTCGCTGTTGTGCCATCAGGACCATCCTGTCTCGCGAAACCGCTGCTTCGGCGCGAACCAGGGTCGCTGCGTCGCGAACCCGCACGGCCTGCCCATCGCGTGCGCGTGCACGTCGCGCTCGAACACGTGCAGCGCGGTCGCGGCCAGTCGCGCCGCGCCGTCCGGGTGCCCGCAGGCGCCGCGACCGGGGATCACGCCGAGCCTGCCGCGCAACCGGTGCAGCGTCCGCTGATCGGTCCGGCCCGCGGCCAGCAGGGCGAAATCCTCCGCGATCGCGGGCAGGCCGAACATGCACGGCCCGCACTGGCGCGCGGACTCCTCGGCCAGGTAGCGCAGGATCGTCGCGGTCTCGGCGATGCCGCAGGCCCGCATCGGCAACGCGAGCAGCAGGCCGAGGCCGCGGAAGTTGCGTTTCTCCAACGAGAATCCGCCTGCCGCCGGCATCGGCAGCCAGGTGCCGCCGTAGCCGCCGGCGAGAACCGCCTGCAACGGCTGGGTTTCCCCGCCCGCCGCGGCGAACGCCGCACCGATCGTGCTGCTCATCGGGATCTCGTGCACGCCTGCCACGCCCACCGCGCCGCCGACCGTGACGAGCATGCTGGCGAGTTGGTGGCCGCGGGCGAGCAGCGCGATGGCGGCCAGCGTCTCCACGTTGTCGACCAGGGTCGGCCTGCCGCGCACGCCGCGCTCGGCCGGCCTCGGCGGCTTCGTGGTCGGCTTGGCAACGCCGGTGTTCACGAAGTTCACCAGCGCCGACTCCTCGCTGGCCACGAACCGCGCCGGTACTTCCACGATCCGGGTCGGCACCGGATCGCCTCGGCGTTGCGCGAGCGCGAGGGTCACGCTCGCGGCGAGCGGATCGTCGCTGTGCACGCACACCAGGACCGATGTCGCGCCGACCGCGCGGGCGGCGAGTTGGGCGCCGTCGAACACCAGGTGCGGGGCGACGGAGAGCAGCGCGTGGTCCTTCTCGCTGGCCGGCTCGGCCTCGCAGCCGTTGGCGACGACCACGCCGCCGCGCCGACCGGCGGCGACCGCGCGCAGCTTGATCGCGGTCGGGAAGCCGGCGCCGCCCCGGCCGCGCAGCTCCGCTTCGGCGACCCGGTCGATCAGGCCGGCCGGATCCGGCAGCGGGCCGTAGTTGGCGAGGTGTTCGGCGAAGTCGGCGGCGCGGCCGGTGCGCTGCCAGCCGGCGAGCAGACGGGCGGCGCCCGCCTCACGGGTGACGGTCATCGGGTTCGTGCCTCCGTATCGGGATGTGTGGACCCCAGCCGCCACCACAACGCGACCAGCACGGCCAGCCCGCACACGACATCGCTGATCAGCACCCAGACGACGTGGTCGTCGGTGATGCCGGTGCCGATGCCGTGGATGAGCGCGATCGGCCAGACCGCGTAGCTGAGCCAGTGGATCGCGCGCCATACCCGGTAGTTGATCCTGGGCCGCAGCAGGCTGGTGATCAGCACGGCGAGCATGAGGTCGCCGGACAGCGCGCCGAGCCCGAGCCAGAACGAGCGGTAGCTGGACACGAACGGCACCACGGCGTCGAGCCAGCGGATGCCCGCGTACGGGTCAATGATCGAGCTGACGATGTGGATCACCAGGAAGACCAGGGACAGCAGCGAGACGTTGCGGTGGATGGCCGAGATGGTGAACCTCGGCCAGCGTTCGCTGGTGAGCCGGCCCGCGTTCAGCATGCCGAGCACGAGGGCGCCGGTGAGCAGCAGCAGCGCGACAACGCCGGTGCCCCGGCTCAGGTACCAGAGGGCCTGTGTGTTCATGCCGCTCCGACCAGGTCCGAGGGCCAGCCGCCGACCGCGCGCACGGTGCCGTCGAGGTCGACGAGGCGAGCCGGCAGGCGGCGCTCGGTCAGCCAGTCCGGGGCGGCATCGCCGAGCACGATGGCGGCGGTGCTCGCGGCGTTCGCGTCGAGGCAACTGGCCGCGGCCACGCTGACCGTGCGCCAGGGCGTGACCGGCAGGTCGCCGGTGCGCGGGTCGACGATGTGGTGCACGTCGCGGCCTGCCCTGCGCCAGCGGCGGACGGTGGTGCTGGAGGTGGCCAGGCCGCCGTCGGCGATGGTGACCATCGCGTCCGGGTCGGTGGCCGCGGTGCGGTGGTCGTCGCCGATGCCGATCCGCCAGCCGCCCTCCGGCGCGGGGCCGTGCGTTGCCACGTCGCCGCCGAGGCTGACCAGCACGCCGCAACCCAGCGCGGTGCCGATCCGCTCGGCCGACCGGTCCGCGACCAGGGCCTTGGCGGTCGCGCCGAGGTCGAGGTGGACGCCGTGCGGGACCAGCACCTCGCGCCGGTGAGTGTCCAGGGCGATCCGCCACCAGCCGGGCGCGGGCTTCGTGCTGATCGGCCCGTCGGTTTCGGTTTCGATGAGCTGGGCGAAGTCGCGGTCGTAGCCGAGGCCGCTCACCGCGTCCGCCACGGTCGGGTCGACGATGCCGTCGGTCAGCAGGGCGGCGCGCAGGGCGGCCGCGAGTGCCTCGGTGAGCAGCGGGCTGATCGAGACCGCCCGCCCGGCCGGGAGCCGGGACAGCTCCGAGTCGGCGCGGAAGCGGCTCGCGGCCAGGTCGATGGCGGCCAGCTCGTCGGCCAACAGGCGCATGCCCGGATCGAGCGCGGCCGGCTCGGTGACGACGAGCAGCGCGGTGGTGCTGAGCGCGGTCATGGCCGCGGCGGCGGTCACGTGCCACCCGACGAACCGTGGCCCCCGCCGAGGTAGGTCTGGGACGGCGCCTGAGTCGGCACCTGCAGTTGCTCCTGATTGCTCTGCGTGTTCTGATTGTCTTGCTGCGTCGTGGAGTCCGATGGGGAGTTCGAGGTCGACGCGGTGGCGGCCGAGCCGCTCAGCACGAGGCTGAGCACCGTGGCCAGGACTCCGGAGCCGACCGCGGCGACCGCGGTCACCACTCGCACACGATGTGCTCCTCGGGTACGGTCTTCGACCCGTCGGCGTTGCGAGCTGTTCATGATGTCAGTGTCAGCCGTGAAGCTTGGGGCATCCTGAGAGAAACTGTGAACGGGCTGTGCACACCGAACCGAGGACGGGCGAATGATCGAGAGCACGGCGACCGTAGTCGCACCCCGAGTGCTGATCGTCGAGGACGACACGGCGCTCGCGGACATGCTCACTCGGCTGCTCACCAACGAGGGCTACGCTGTCGAGTCCGCTGTGGACGGTCAGCGCGGGCTGCATCTCGGCCTCACCCAGCCCTACGACGTCGTCGTGCTGGACCGAGGACTGCCCGCGATCGACGGGCTGGATCTGCTGGTTCGGTTGCGCGGCAAGGGAGTCACCACTCCCGTGCTGGTGCTTTCCGCGCTGGGCAACCCGGCCGACCGGGTGCAGGGCCTCGATGCGGGCGCCGAGGACTACCTGAGCAAGCCGTTCGATGTGGACGAACTCTGCGCCCGGCTGCGCGCGTTGCGCCGCCGGCATCTGGACACCGCGCGCATCCTCCCGCTGCCCGGTTGGGAGCTGAACACCGACACCAGGGAGATCACCCCGTCCGGCGCCAGCCCAACGGGATCGACCGCGCCGGTTCGGCTCTCCGAGCGGGAGTGCGCGCTGCTCGCCGTGCTGGCCACCCGCCCGTCGCAGGTGTTCAGCCGCCGCGATCTGCTCAACCTGGTGTTCGCCGAGGCGGAGAGCGAGATCGTGGTGGACACCTACGTGCACTATCTGCGCCGCAAGCTGGGCCGAGGAGTGGTCGCGACCGTGCGCGGGCTCGGCTACCAGTTGGGGCGGCGATGATGCTCCTGCACCGCAACCAGCAGCGCGCCGCGGGCGCGGACGCGGGCGTGCTCAAGCGCACCGCGCTGCGGCTGGGCGCGCAGGTCGCGCTCACCGTCGGCGTGATCGTGCTGGCCCTGTCCGGGGTCGCCGTGCTGGTCGTGGTCGACTGCCAGTACTACAACGCGGACACGTTGTTGCACACCGCGGTCAGCCGGGAGATCGACGTGATCGACCCGCCCGCCGGGGTGTGGCTGATCGTGCGCGACCCGCGCAACCCGCACGGCACCGCGTCGACCCCGAACACCCCGCACGGCCTGCCGGACCGGGCGGCCATGGACCAGGTCGGGGCGTCCGGGACCGAGCTGACCGCCGAGGTGCACCTCGACGGCCGCGACTACCGGGTGCTCACCGAGCGGCGCGGCCCGGCGACCGTGCAGGCCGCTCTCGACCTCACCTCCGACCACATCCAGCGCGACCTGCTCATCCGCGCGCTGGTCATCACCGGCGCGGTCGGCCTGGTCATCGCCGCGGTGGCCGGCGCGCTGCTCGGCAGGCGCGCGGTGCGCCCGCTGTCCACGGCGCTGGCCCTGCAACGCCGGTTCATCTCCGACGCCAGTCACGAGCTGCGCACCCCGCTGACGCTGCTCAGCACCAGGGCGCAGCTGTTGCGCAGGGAGCTCAAGGATCCGATCGACCCGGTCGCCCTCAAGTCCGATGTGGACGGACTGGTGGCGGACGCGCGCAACCTCGGCGCCATCCTGGAGGACCTGCTGCTCGCCGCCGACCCGCGCGCGGACGCCCCGAACGAGCAGGTCGACCTGGTCGCGCTGGCCGGCGAGGTGACCGCGGCCAGCGCCGGCAACGCGGTAGCCATCCGCTGCGAGCCGCGACTGCCGACGCTGACCGTGCAGGGCAGCGCGGCCGGCCTGCGCAGGGCACTGATGGCACTGGTCGACAACGCGGTCCGGCACGCGCAGCAGACGGTCACCATCACGATCGGCCGGGAGGCCGGCAAGGCCGTTGTCGACGTGCACGACGACGGCAAGGGCATCGACCCGGAGATCCTGCCGAGGCTTTTCGAGCGGTTCGCCTCCTCGGCCGAGCCGACCGGCCAGCGCCGCCGCTACGGTCTCGGCCTCGCCCTGGTCAGCGAGATCGCGGACCGGCACGGTGGCACCGTCTCGGCGCAGAACGCCGAATCCGGCGGCGCCACCCTCCGGCTGACCCTCCCGGCCAGCGTCGAGCAGAAGGCCGCCGAGCAGAAAGCCCCCGATCAGAAGACCGAGTGAGCGAGGCCCTCCTCGATCGCCAGCCTGGTCAGCTCCGGCCTGCGCCGCCTGCCGGTCTTGTCCCTTATCCGGTCCAAATAGGACCGGACAGTGCGGATGCTGATCGACATCGACTCGGCGATGTCCGCGTCCCGCTCCCCCGCCGCGACCAGCGAGAGCACCTGGCGCTCGCGGTCGGAAAGCACGATGCGCGGGCCGATCGGGCCCGGTTGTTCGGAATCCAGGACAAGTGCTGCGAGCATCGGCGAAATATAAGAATTGCCGCCCGCGATTTCCCGCACACCCCGAAGTATTTCGACACCGTCCGAGTCCTTGGACAGGTAACCGCGCGCACCCGCCGCGATCGCGCCGAGTACTTCGTCCTGGCCCGCGTGCGCGGACACCACCAGCACGCGATGCCCCATGCCGACAATTTCCAGCACCGCGGCGGCGTCCCGCACGCCCCGCAGCTTCAGATCCAGAATCACGACTCCCCCGGGCGGCTGCCCCCCAGCCGCGAACCGGGCGACGGAATCCGCGACCACGCCGAGCCGGACGTCCATGTCTGACTCAAGAAGCTGGACCAGTGCGGTGCGGTACAGCGGATGATCCTCGATGATCCCGACCAGTGGTCCGGCTAACCCTACTCCGCCAAGCTCGGTCACGTTGCGCTCCTCTTCGACCCCGATGCGCTACATACCTCGGCCTTCGACCGGATATCCAGAATACGGAGAAGAGGGCACCTTGGCGTACCTGATGTCGATTCTTTTCAACTAATCTTCAGGCTTTTATGTCGGTCAACGAGTGTGATCCGACATTAGCTGTCAACGGTTGGAATCGACATGTAGGGGAAAGTTCGGGGGTTTATCCCCGGCCTTGGCCGGCCGCCGCGAACGGCCTCTGCGCACCGAGGCGAGCACCGCGAGGACGGCGGCCACGAGGCCGACGCCGAGCAGCATGAACAGCCCTATGCGGCGCAACGGGAAACCGGTCGAGCCGTGCGTGGCCGAGTTCGTGACCGGATGTGTCGCCGTGTTCGGCAGTCCGCCGATGGTCGGCGCGACCGCGTCCGGGGAGAGGTCGGAGGTGAGCGCGGCGGCCGGGTCGAGCACGCCCCAGCCCAGATGCGGGTCGTGCCCGACGCCGCCGTTGTGACTGGCGGTGAGGATGAGCCGCGTGCTGATCTGCGCCGGGTCCAGCGCGGGATGGTAGGAGCGCAGCAGGGCGACCGTGCCGGCGACGTAGGCGGCGGCATAGGCGGGCCCGGTGACCGGCCAGCTCTCGCCCAGTTGGCCACGCGCGCCCGCCGAGGTGCCGACCAGGTTGGCGGCCGGCGCGGCGAGCGCGATGTAGGTGCCGGACTCGGCCTGCACGGCAAGGCCGGTCTGACCGATCCCGCCGACGCCGATCACGCCCGGTGTCGCGGTCGGGTAGCTGGTCGCGTTCGGTGCGGTGCCCACCGCGGGCGAGATGACCACGTCGCCCTGGGCGGTCGCGTTCTGCACGGCCAGTTGCAGGCTGTTGCTGTCCGTGCCGGCCGGCACGGTGATCACAATGACTCCGGAACCGACCGCCACCGCCCGACCGATCGCGATGGCCAACTGGTTGGGGTCGGCGCCACCGGCCGGGTTGCCGGTCGCGGCATAGCGGATCGGCAGGATGCGCGCGCCCGGCGCGAGGCCGGCGAAGCTGGTGCCCGAGTTGGGCTGCGCACCGACCAGTCCGGCCGCGAACGTGCCGGAGCCGTCGCAGTCCGGCGCCGAGGGCGCACCGGCCAGCAGGTCGATCTCGGGCAGGATCTGGCCGGGCGCGAACTGCGCGTTGCCCGGGTCGACCCCGGTGCCGAGCACGGCGACCTGCACGCCGGAGCCGTTGGACAGCGGCCATTCCCTGGCCGGCGTGAGCACGTCCTGCGCCCACGGCGCGGGCCCGGTGTACACGCCCTTGGGCGCGGCGCACGCCGGATCGGCACCGGCCCGCATCACTGGCAAGCCCAGCACGAGCAGGAAAACAACGAGCAGCATCCGCCTCACAGGGGCACCCACAGCGTGACCCGAGTGCCCTTGCCCGGCGAGGACTCGATCTTGGCGCTGCCGCCGACCTCGACCAGGCGCGCGGTGATCGAGTTCGTGATGCCGAACCCGGGCGGCACACTGTCCGAGTCGAACCCGGTGCCGTGGTCGCGGGCGATCACCGCGATGCCGTTCTCGCGCTGCTCGACGCGGACCACGACCTCGCGGATGCCGGAATGCTTCATGGTGTTGCGCAGCGCCTCGCGAACCGCGTCGCGCACCGCGACCCGGCGCGCCTCGGACAACTCACCGTCGTCGACGTCGGCGAACACCAGCTGGGCGCGCAGGCCCTCGCGGGTCATCTCGGCGGCCAGCCCGGCGAGGTCCTCGCTGAGCACTTTCGTGCCGGTCTCGGCCTGCCGGTCCAGCGCCCTGCGCAGTTCCATGGCCTGCGCCCGCGCGATCGACCGGAACTCGACCAGCCGCTGCGCGGCGGACTCCTCGTCGGCGGGGATCGGCAGCGCCATGGCTTCCAGCACCTGGAGCACGCCGTCGTGCAGCTCACGGTTGATCCGCGCGTGTTCGGCCGCCCGTCCGCGCCGGATGCCGACGCCGAGAGCGAGCCGGGTGCCGATGCCGAGCAGCACCAGCGCGACCAGCGCGGTGGCGATGATCGCGGGCCCCTCCAGCGCCCGCCCGACGTCTCCGACCAGCAGCGACTTGGTCGGCGCGACAAAACCGGACAGCGCGGCCATGCCGAACTGGAGCGGGAAGCTGACCAGCCACAGCCCGAGCGCGGCCGGCACGCCCCAGACCAGCGTCCAGAGCGCGATCGTGCCGAGCAGGTAGCTCCAGGACATGCCGATGGCCGCGAAGTAGTCCGCTCGGGTGGAGACGGCGCTGGCCACCAGGTTGGCCGCGATGGCGGCCGTGGCGTCGGCGAACATCATCCAGGCCGCGATGTTCCTGCGGAAACCGGAGACTCGCAGCACCCAGACCACGCCCGCGATGTTCGCGATCACGAGCACGGCGGTGGCCACGGCGACCGTCGTGATGCCGGCGCCGCCCGCCGCGATCAGCGCCAGCAGCGCGACCGGCATACCCAGGATCCGGTAGACCAGCGGCACCAGCACGACGTAGCGGCAGGCGCGCAGGAGCAGGGTGTCCTTGTCCGAACCCCCGCCGTTGGCGGCGATCATGGAGATGCGCTGCCAGCCGGGCACCGGGTCCGGATCGGTCGCGGCGTCGGGCAGATCGGTGGGAATGTCCGCGATGACCGGTGCGCCCCGACGTAACAGCGCGACGAGGAAGTTGGCCGGCGTTCCCACAGATGACATCCGGAGTCCTTCCCGTCGCGGCGGCCGTTGGTGTCCCGAAGGGGATGCTCCCAGTAGCGGGGTAGCGGTGGGACGCACTGTGTCCAGATGGTGACGTTGGGGCCAACGAGCGATATCGCTTCACACTCGGGGAATTTCTCACCAAGAATGCATGGAGATCCGGCGCTTGTTGACCATGCCGAGGCAGACGGCCGTATTGACGCTCCGTTGACACTCCGAACCCGGATGTCGATCTCTCGGATTGCGATACAACCCCGTCAACCAGCGCGGTCACGCGCGTCGAGGCCGTAAATATTTCGCAAATACCTGGCCGCTCAGCGATGCTCCCGGGCGCGTCGCCCGAGTCGCTTGGCAAGGTTGTCCGGGGTACACCGATCGGGGTACCGGCAGATCGGGCTGCGAAGGGGACACCTGAGGTGGTAGAGGGCGGAGTGAAGTCGGCGGGCTTGCAGGAGTCCGTCGGCTATGTGCTCAAGCGGCTGCTTCTCGGCAAGCCCATGATCAACGAGCAGCTCAAGGACGAGCGGCTGAGCAACCCGATCGCACTGGGTGTGCTCTCCTCGGACGCGATGTCCTCGACCGCGTACGGCACCGAGGAAATCCTGGTCCAGCTGCTCCCCTACGCCGGTCTCGCCGCGTTCAGCCTGCTGCTGCCGATCACCGGCGCGGTGCTGGTGATCCTGGTCCTGGTCGCGGCCTCCTACCGCCAGGTGGTGATGGTCTACACCAAGGCGGGCGGCTCGTACGTGGTCGCGCGGGACAACTTCGGGCCGAGAATCGCCCAGATCGCGGCGGCCGCGCTGCTGATCGACTACATCGTCACGGTGGCCGTGCAGTGCGCGGCAGGCACCGTCGCCGTGGTCTCGGCCATACCCTCGCTCGGGCCGTACAGCCTGTGGATCACCATCGGCGTCGTCCTGATCATCGCCTATCTGAACCTGCGCGGCCTGCGCGAGGCGGGCAAGCCGTTCGCCATGCCGGCCTTCCTGTTCGTCGCGATGGTGCTGCTGATGATCATCGTCGGCGTGATCCGCTCGATCATGGGCAATCTGCCCGTGCTCGACTCGATCCACCTGCCCGGCGCGGTGTCGGCGGTGCAGGGCAACGGGCTGGTGATGGGCGCCAGCATCTTCATCATCCTGAAGTCCTTCGCCAACGGTGGTTCCTCGCTGACCGGTGTTGAGGCGATCTCCAACACGGTCAGCGCGTTCCGCAAGCCCGAGGGCCTCAACGCCCGCAAGGTGCTCACGGTGATGGCGACCCTGCTGGGCATCATGGTCGCGGGCGTCTCCTTCCTCGCCTTCAAGACGCACGCGTCGCCGTTCTCGGCCGGCTACCCGTCGGTGCTCTCCCAGGAAGCGACCGCGGTGTTCGGCACCAGCACGTTCGGCAAGGTGATGTTCTGGATCGTCCAGCTGGTCACCGCGCTGATCCTCTACACCGGCGGCAACACCAGCTTCAACGGTTTCCCGTTCCTGGCCAGCTTCGTCGCCGAGGACCGGTTCCTGCCGCGCCAGCTGACCAAGCGCGGGCACCGACTGGTGTTCTCCAACGGCATCATCGTGCTCACCGTGCTGTCCGTGGTGCTGCTGCTGGTGGTCGGCAGCAACGTCGACAACCTGGTGCCCTTCTACGCGATCGGCGTGTTCACCGGCTTCTCCATGGCCGGCTACGGCATGGCCAAACACCACACCAGGCATCGGACGCCCGGCTGGCGCCACCGCTTCGCGATCAACCTCTCCGCCGGCATCGTGTCCACGATCGTGGTGCTGATCTTCGCGGTCACCAAGTTCACCGAGGGCGCCTGGCTGATCGTGGTCGTGTTCCCGCTGCTGGTGTTCACCCTGATCCGGCTCAACCGGGAGTACCGCACCGAGTCCGCGATCCTGGACCGGGTGCGCGCCCGCCAGGCCAAGACGCCGAACTTCGCGCACCACAAGGTGTTCGTCTTCGTCAGCAACCTCGACCTCGCCGTGCTGGAGGCGTTGCGCTACGGGCGCGGGCTGCGCGGGTCGGAGCTGAAGGCGGTGCACTTCATGGTGGACGGCGCGCACGCTGACCGGCTCCGCCAGCGCTGGGCCGAACTGGACATCAACGTCACACTCAAGGTGATCGACTGCCCGGACCGGCGGATCACCAGGGCCGCGCAGGAACTCGTGTTCGAGGCGGTGCAGGAGCCCTCGACCGGCGTCACCGTGCTGCTCCCCCGGCGCAGCTACGCCCCGCTGCTGGGCAGGCTGCTGCACGACCGCACCGCGGACCGGATCGCCCGCGTGATCAGCCGCATCCCGCAGGCCGCCGCGACGATCGTGCCCTATGACGTCCAGTCCCGGATCCGGGCCGCTTTCCCGGACCTGCCAGAGGAACGGTTCACCGAGGCGTTCGAGCGGCTTGTCAACCGGCTCGCCGGCGACGCCCCGCGCGACCTCGTCGAGCACGTCGCGCCCAAGCCCGTGCACGGCGCCACTCCGGTCGGTGCGCTGTTCCCCGGCCAGTTCGCCACGGTCGAGGGCCGGCTGCACGAGATCAGCGTGGAGCACCGGCGTGGCCGGACCGTGCTGGTGGGCGAGTTGCAGGAGGAGACCGGCACCCTCGCGGTGGAACTGTCCGGCGACCATCCGGACATCGAGGCGGGCGTGTGCCTGCGCGTACAGGGCCGGGTCCGGCTGCAACGCGACGCCGACGACCTGATGATGACCAACCCGCAGTACGAAATCGTGCCCGACCCCGAAGAACAGGCCGAATCGGACACTGAAACCTCGACGAAACCTCAACCCGAGAGCACGGCCAGTTCCGAGCCAGGGTCCAACTGAAATTCTGGTTCTCACGGATCGATAACCTGCGAAGTTCGCTACTCGCGAAGGTCGAGTTCTGTTAGCGTCCCGGTTCGGCATGGTGTCGGGGGACACAGGGCCTGTTGATGCCGCAGCCGTGGTGCGCGATCGCCACGGCTGCCGGCCTGCATGGGTGTCGATCCATGATGCGGCCGTGACCCGGCCGCATCACCAGGAGGAAAGCGATGCAACGCAAGAAAACCCTCGCCCTCGCGGCGGCGACTGCCGCCGCGGCGGTATTGGCGGTGGTGCAGCCCTTCAGCGCCACCGCGGCGCCTACCGCAGGCCCCGGCCAGGCGCCCCTGACCGCGCAACAGGCCAGCGACCTCGCGCAGAACGCGAACACCCCGGTGATCGTGCTGCTGAAGAACCAGCCCGCGGCGCAGGCGGTGAACACTCAGGCCGCTACCAATCGAAACAGCGCCATCACCGGCAGTCAGGCCCCGCTGGTGAGCGAACTGTCCCAGGTGCACGCGCGCAACGTGCGCAGCTACCACGTGGCCGACGCGATCTCCGCGACCGTGTCCGCCGGTGAGGCGAGCAGGCTCGCCGCGAACCCGAACGTGCAGGCCGTGGTGCCCGACTCGGTCATCAAGGAAGCGCCAGCGACCCTGTCCGCCAAGGATGGGTCGAACGCGCCCACCAGCGCGCCGGCCGGCGTCTGCCCGGCCCCCGGCAAGACCATGCTGGAGCCGGAGGCCCTCGACGTCACCCACACCGCGTCCGACGACCCGTCCGCGAAGACCGCGCGGTCGCTCGGGTTCACCGGTGCCGGCGTGAAGGTCGCCTACATCGCCGAGGGCATCGACATCAACAACCCGGACTTCATCCGGGCCGACGGCAGCCACGTCTTCGCCGACTACCAGGACTTCACCGGTGACGGCACGAACGCGGTCACCAGTGGTGGCGAGGCGTTCCTGGACGCGAGCGCGATCGCCGCGCAGGGCCGGCAGACCTACAACGTGCAGAACTGGGGCGCCCACCCGCTGCCCACCCCGTGCAACATCCGCGTCGAGGGTGTCGCCCCGGGCTCGTCGCTCTACGGCTTCAAGGTG
Source organism: Pseudonocardiaceae bacterium (assembly GCA_035948315.1). Taxonomy (GTDB): domain Bacteria; phylum Actinomycetota; class Actinomycetes; order Mycobacteriales; family Pseudonocardiaceae; genus CAJCJE01. The sequence continues at coordinate 86,290 of DASZJG010000009.1, forward strand.
TTCGGCAACGCCAACACCTCGACCACGTCGGCGATCCTGGAGTCGATCGACTACGCGGTGAACACCGACCACGTCAACGTCATCAACGAGTCCTTCGGCTACAACCCCTTCGGGGACAGCAACGCCGCCGACGCGGTGAAGCTGTTCGACGACATGGCCGTCGCGGCGGGCGTCACGGTCGTCGCGTCCAGCGGTGACGCGGGCACCACCGGCACCCAGGGCAGCCCGTCCACCGACCCGGCCGTGATCTCCGCGGGCGCCTCCACCACGTTCCGCTGGTACGCGCAGACCGACTATGGCGCAGCCGACAACTTCCCGATCACCGGTTGGCTCAACGACAACGTCAGCTCGCTGTCCTCCTCCGGCGTGACCGCGGACGGCCGCACGCTGAACCTGTTGGCGCCCGGCGACAGCAGCTTCGCGCTGTGCACCCCGTCACCCACCTACGTCGACTGCGCCGACTTCAACGGCAAACCGTCCAATCTGGAGCGCAGCGGTGGTACGAGTGAGTCCTCGCCGCTGACCGCGGGCGCGGCCGCCCTGGTCATCCAGGCGTACCGCCAGTCCCACCACGGCGCGACCCCCTCGCCCGCCACGGTCAAGCAGATCCTCACCAGCACCGCGGACGACCTGACCGAGCCCGGTGACGAGCAGGGCAGCGGTCTGCTCGACTCGTACAAGGCGGTCCAGGCCGCTCTGTCCATTCACGACGACAACGGCGCGCCGCAGGCGACCGGTTCGACCCTGCTGGTCAGCCAGGACCAGCTGGACGCGTCCGGCCCGGCAGGCTCGACCAAGCAGTTCAAGCTGAACGTGACCAACAACGGCGCGAGCGCCCAGACGGTCAACCTCTCCGGTCGCGGTTTCGGTCCGCAGAGCAACAAGCAGACCGGCAGCGTGACGCTGTCCGACACGACCAGCCCGCATTTCGCCGACTGGTCCGGAGTGGCCAACAACTACGGCACCCTCACCTTCACCGTGCCGGCCAACACCGACCGGCTCTCCGCGTCGATCGCCTACCCGGGCAACCCGGCCGCCAGCCTCAACGCGCGCGTCCGGCTGATCCTGATCGACCCGAACGGCAAGTTCGCCGCGCACTCGCTGCCGCAGGGCGTCGGCAACTACGGCAATGTCGACGTCCGGTTCCCGGCCGCCGGCACGTGGACCGCAGAGATCTACAGCCGCAACAGCGGGAGTGGCGGCACGACCGGCAAGGTCAGCTTCGTGGCCGACACCCAGAACACCAACGGCTTCGGCTCGGTCAGCCCGTCCGTGCTACACCTGGCCCCCGGCCAGACCAGCCAGGTGACGGTCTCCGCGCAGACCCCGGCCACCCCGGGTGACACCGACGGTTCGCTGGTGCTCAAGTCCGATGTGGGCGGTCAGACCTCGGTGCCGGTCATCCTGCGCGGCCTGGTGTCCGCCTCCGGCAGCGGTGCCTTCGCCGGCACGCTCACCGGTGGCAACGGTCGCCAGACCGACCTCGGCCAGGAGAGCTTCTACCAGATCGACGTCCCGGCCGGGAAGAAGGACCTGGACGCCAACGTGTCGCTGACCAACGACCTCGGCGACAACGTGATCGCGTTCCTGATCAACCCGAAGGGCAACGTCGTCGCGACCGGCTCCAACGTGGTCACCACCGCGTACGACCCGGCCGCGCGCAACGCGACCCAGCACAACGTCCTGCCGACCGACCTGTACGTGCGCAACCCGCAGCCGGGCCGGTGGACGCTGGCGATCAACTTCGTCGGCGCGATCGTCGGTGACGAGCTGTCCCAGCCCTACACCGGCGCGCTCACCTTCAACCGGGTGAACGTGACGGCCGCCGGGCTGCCGAACAGCGCGTCCACCGTGCTGCCAGCCGGCAAGCCGGTGACCGTCCAGGTCGCGGTGCACAACACCGGCGCCGAGCCGCAGGACGTGTTCGTCGACGCCCGCTCCCAGGGCCTGACCAGCCTGCAACTGGCCGGCATCACGCCGACCAGCAACGTGGCGCTGCCCTTCCCGGGTGGCACCTCGACGCCCGGCTGGCTGGTCCCGTCCGAGACCGTCGGTGCCGCGGTCGTGGCCAACGCGACCCTGCCGGTCACGTTCGACTACGGCCCCTTCGCCGGTGACCCGGACCTGCCGCCGCTGGTCAGCGGCAAGACCGCCATCGGCGCGACGTCCGGCAACCCGCTGCCCTCCGGCGCGTGGGCGGCCGACCCGGCCGAGATCGGTCCAGCCGGCCCGAACGGCTGGCCCTCGGGCACGGCGAACTTCTCCTTCTACGCCGTGACCAAGGGTTTCGACTCCTCGGTCACCTCGACCGCGACCGACCTGTGGGCGACCTCGGTCACCCCGGCGACGAGCTTCACCATCGTCACGGTCAACCCCGGTCAGACGGTGAACGTCCCGGTCACCATCACGCCGAGCGGCAAGCCCGGCAGCGTGGTGAGCGGCACCGCCTATGTCGACCAGTTCCTGGCGCTGCCGACACCGGAGATCAACGCGATCAACTTCACCGACAACGCCAGCTTCGAGCCCAACGCGAACGAGTTGGTGGCACTGCCCTACAGCTACCGGATCGGCTGATCCCCTAGCTGACGAGCGGGCCCGGTCACCGAGGTGACCGGGCCCGCTTTTGTGCACCGAATCGTTCCGACCTCCGAGTAGCGGCTCGTCATGCCCAGGGCCACAATTGCGCCATGCGTGAAACCGAGGAGATTCCGCGCGATTCGCCAGTCCTCGCAGAACTCGTCGAGGCGAGACGAGAAGTGGATCGCGGCGATGTGGTCCAGGGCGTGGACGCGGTCCGCGCGCTCCTCCGTGCTCAGGCCGAGACGGTGTAGTCGCGGCCCTGCGTCATCCAGCCGAACATCGAGTACGGGTAGCCGTGGTCGAAATCGCTGAGTTCGGTCAGCCGCGCGGTCTGCTCGTCGGACAGCTCGAAGTCCAGCGCGGCCAGGTTGTCGTCCAACTGGGTCAGCGTGCGCGCGCCGACCAGCGTCGATGCCACGCCGGGCCGGTTGGCCACCCAGTTCAGCGCCACCTGCGCGGGCGTGCGCCCGGTTTCCTTGGCGATGTCGCGGACCGCGTCCAGCACGGTCCACTCCCGGTCGCCCGGTGCCTGGTAGAAATCGAGGTCGCGCAGGGCTCCGATCCGGCCCTCCCCGCTGGGACCGGCGTCGTCGCGGCCGTACTTGCCGGTGAGGAACCCGTGCGCGAGCGGCGACCACGGCACGATGCCCAGGCCCAGGTCCAGCGCGGCCGGCAGGTGTTCGCGCTCGATGGCCCGCTGCGCCAGCGAATACTCCAGTTGCAGCGCGGCGATCCGTTCCCAGCCGCGGTGCTCGGCGATCAGCTGCGCCTTGGTCAGGTACCAGGCAGGTGTGTTGGACAGGCCGACCGCGCGCACCTTGCCGCTACGCACCAGAGTGTCGAAAGTGGACATCACCTCCTCGACCGGGGTGAGCGTGTCCCACATGTGCAGCCAGTACAGGTCGACGTAGTCGGTGCCGAGCCTGCGCAGCGACGCGTCCAGCGCGGCCATGATGTTCTTGCGCCCGTTGCCGGTCAGGTTCGGGTTCTCCTGATCGGTCGGCGCGGTGAACTTCGTGGCCAGCACGATCCGATCCCGCGAGCCGGTCTCCGCGATGAACCGGCCGAGCAGTTCCTCGCTGCGCCCGCCGGTGTAGTTGTTCGCGGTGTCGACGAAGTTGCCGCCCCATTCCAGGTAGCGGTCGAACACGGCGCGCGCGGTCGCGTCGTCCGAACCCCAGTCGTGCGAGCCGACCCGCTGCTCGCCGAAGGTCATCGCGCCCAGCGCGAGCCGGGAAACGCGTAACCCGGTCCGGCCGAGCAGGCGGTACTGCCTGGTCAATTCGTGACCTCCTGCCAGTGATCTCGGTTCTCCCGCGCGAATTCGCGCAGGGATCGCGCCGGGCGGCCGGTCAGGTCCGCGACCGTGGTGCTGACCCGGTCCTCCAGCCCGGCCGCGAGTTTCTTGTCCAGTTCGGCGGCGTACTCGGTGACCTCGGCCGGCATGCCGGCCGCTTCCCACTGCGCCCTGCCCTGTTCCGGGGTGAGCGGCACGTACCGCACCGGATAGCCGGCGACCTCGTCGATCAGCTTGGCGGCGTCGCGGTAGCTCAGTGCCTCCGGCCCGGTGATCAGGTAGTCGCGGTTGGGCGCTTCGTCCGCGAGCAGCGTCTCGACCGCGACCGCTGCGATGTCCGCGGTGTGCACGAAGCCGATCCGACCTTCCCCGGTAGCCGTGGCGATCTCGCCGTGTTCGCGGATGCGGCGTGCGGTCGGATGCGCGCCGACGAAGTTCTGCATGAACCAGGTCGGCCGCAGGATCGCGTACTCCGGCGCCGCGTCGAGCACGGCCCGGTGGAACTCGGCCTGGCCGGGCACGTCGTCCACCGAGGTGCTGAGCAGCACCAGCCTGCGCACGCCCTTCGCCTTCGCCGCCGTCAGAAAGGATTCGAGCAGCGGCAACCGGCCGCCCACGCCCGGCGGCGGCAGCAGGTAGGCGGCGTGCACACCGTCCAATGCGGACTCGAAGGTGTCCGGGTCGGTCCAGTCGAAACCGCTGGCCCGGCTGGCGGCGCGGAACGGCACGTCCCGCTCGGCCAGCAGTCGCGCGATCTCGCGACCGGTGTAGCCGGTTCCCCCGGTGACCAGGATCGTCATGCCGCACCGTTTTCCGCTTGGAGGGCGGCCACCAACTCGGGCAGCCTGCCGAGCGCGGCGACGGTGGCGAGCGTGTTGCCGTAGTCGCGGCTGTGCACGATCTTCCCGTCGCGCACGGTGATCACCATCGCGTAGCTCAGCGCCAGCGGCGCACCGGTCGCGGTGACCGTGCCGTGGAAGGTGAACTCGGCGATGATCACCTCCGGGTCGGCGGTCTCGTGCACGACCGCGATGTCCGCGGAATCGAAGTTCCACGGCCGCGCGTCGGCCATGCCCTTGATGCGCGCCCGCAGCGCGGCGCCGTCGGATGTCACCGGTACGCCCGGCGGTGCGAACGGCATCTCGATCACCGCGTCCTCGGCGTAGAGGTCGAGCAGCCCGTCCCAGTCGCCGTCGACACTGGTGCGCACCAGTTCGTCGAACACCTGGCGCGGCGTGCGTGCGCCTGTCATGTCATCTCCCCCATCGGCAGTTCGTCACGGTAGAATCGGAACCAAGGTTCCGATTCCGAACTATACGGAATCATGGTTCCGTTTGTCAACGAGCAGGGGGCTACCAGCTAGAATCGGGGCACGATGGGGAAGACAGGCGACACCGGCGACGGAGACAAGCCGCTGCGCGCGGACGCGCGGCGCAACCGGGCGCGCGTGCTCGACGTGGCGCAGGAGATGTTCCTCGCCGAGGGCATGGCCGTGCCGATCGACGCGATCGCGGAACGCGCGGGCGTCGGTGTCGGCACCGTGTACCGGCACTTCCCCACCAAGGAGGCGCTGTTCGAGGCGATCATGCAACAGCGCATCGGGTCGATGATCACCATGGCCGAGGACCTCGCCGACGCCGATGATCCGGGCGCGGCGTTCTTCGACTACTTCACGCACATCGTCGGTCAGGCCGAAAGCAGCAAGGGCGTGCACGAGGCGTTGGTCAACGCCGGGTTCCAACTGGAGGAATCCGTCGGCGCCCTCGCGGCCCAGATGCGTGACGCCATGGGCACGCTGTTGAAGCGCGCCCAGCAGGCCGGCGCGGTGCGACCGGACCTCACCGCGGTGGACGCGAAAGCACTGATGGCAGGCGTCGCGGAAATGCGCAAGCTGGGCGGCGATCCAGAAGCGACACTCGCCGTGGTCATCGCGGGAATGCGGCCACACCAGTGATTCCCGCCACTGGCGCAGATGGGCCAATTGGGCTTCTACAATTCCGTAAATTCAATAACCCTCCGGCGATTATCCCTTACCCACAGCAAGAAAACGGCCCGAAGATGGGGCCCGAACCGCATTACCAGTGACCGGGTAACAATCGGGTGAGACCGACAATCAATTAGGCTTCCCCCTCGTGCGATGCCCTGCCGAGAATCACGATCGCCGTACGTTCCTGGGAATGCTCAGCGTCGGCCTTGCCGTCACCGTCGCCGGTTGCGGCAACTCCAGCGATACTGGCCAGAACAACAACCCCCAGGCGAACGGGCCCAACAACCCCGGCGCGACCAGCTCGGAGGGACCTCCGCCGCCCCTGCCCCCGATCCCGCAGCCGCACCCCGGACCAACCCAGAAGGTCGACCACGGCGTCAGCGGCAGCAACAAGATCTGCCTCACCGTCGACGACGGCTACTGCGCGGGCTGCGTCGCCGGATACGTGGATTTCGTGAAGCAGTCCGGTATCCACCTGACGCTCAGTCCGAACGGCACCTACGGCCACTGCTGGGCGCCGCACGCGGACGTGATCAAGCCGCTGATCGAGCGCGGTCAGGTGCAGATCATGAACCACACGTACAGCCACCTCAACCTGAACAAGATGACCGACGCCCAGATCACCACCGAACTGGAGCGCAACGACGAGTGGGTGCAGCAGAACTTCGGCATCACCACCCGGCCCTACTACCGGCCGCCGTTCGGCTTCCACAACGCGCACGTCGACGGCGTCGCCGCGAACCTGGGCTACACCCGCACGGTGCTGTGGAACGGGTCCTACTCGGACTCCGAGGTGATCACGCCGGACTTCCTGATGCAGATGGCGCAGCAGTACCTCAAGCCGGGCGTGATCATGCTCGGCCACGCCAACCACCCCACGGTGCTCAGCCTGTTCCCGCAGATCATGGACCTGATCAAGCAGCGCCAGCTGACGCCGGTGACGCTCGACGAGATGTTCGGCACCAGCCGCGCCACCGGCTGAGCCGCAACCACTACAGCTACCGCATGTCGTCCAGCGCGGCCTCGATGGCGCGGTGGAAGGTCGGATAGGCGAAGATCATCTCGCGGAACTTGGCCACCGGGACGGCCGCGTGCACGGCGAGCGCCAGCGCGGAGAGCACCTCGCCGCCGTTCGGCCCGACCGACGTCGCGCCGACCAGCACGCCCCGGTCCTCGTCCGCGACCAGCTTGATGATGCCCGCGTTGCCCAGCTTGTGGATCCAGCCGCGCGTCGAGGACGGAATCGGCGCGCGGCCAACGCGCACCGGAATCCCCTGCTCGCGGGCTGCCTCCTCGGTCAGCCCGACCGAGCCGACCTCGGGATCGGTGAAGGTCACCCTCGGCACCGCGTGGTAGCGGGCGGGCGGGCCGTCGTGGCCGAGAATGTCCCTGGTCGCGACCCCCGCCTGGTACATCGACATGTGCGTGAACGCGCCCTTGCCGGTGATGTCGCCGATCGCCCACACGCCGTCCGCCACGCGCATCCGGTCGTCCGGGTCGAGAAACCGGGCGGTTTCGTCGATGCCGACCATGTTCAGGCCGATGCCCCGAAGGTTGGTCCGCCGCCCGGACGCGACGAGCAGCCGCTCGGCCCGCACCACGCCGCCGTCGCGCAGGCCGATGGTGAACGCGTTCCCGTCGTGACCAACCGAACTGGCCGGTACGCCCGCGTGCACCACGATGCCTTCGTCGCGGAACGTCGACTCGACCAGCTCGCTCGACTCGGGCTCCTCCAGCGGCAGCAGCCTCGGCGCGGCCTCGATCACGGTGACCTCGACGCCGAACCGGGCGAACACCTGGCTCAGCTCGCAGCCGATCGCGCCGCCGCCGAGCACCGCGATCGACGCCGGCAGCGTCTCCAGCCGCATCGCGTCCCGGTTGGTCCAGTAGGGCGTGTCCGCGAGACCCTCGATCGGCGGGATCGCCGGTTCGGTCCCGGTGTTGAGCACGATGCCGCGCCGCGCGATGTACTCGTCCTCGCCGACCCGGACCGTGTTCGGCCCGGTGAGCACGCCGTGGCCGCGCACGAACCTGCCGCCCTTGCCCTCGAACCGTTCCACCGCGACCGTGTCGTCCCAGTCGTCGGTCGCCTCCTGGCGGATCCGCTTGGCCACCGGGGTGAAGTCCGGGGTCAGCGTGCTGCCGCCGGCCAGGCCCGGGATCCGGCGGCCCTCGGCGAGCGCGTCGGCGGCCCTGATCATCATCTTGCTCGGCACGCAGCCGAAGTACGGGCACTCGCCGCCGAGCAGCCGTTGGTCGACGCCGACCACGCTCAGCCCGGCCTCGGCCAGGCTGCTCGCGACGTCCTCACCACCAGGGCCCATCCCGAGCACGACCACATCGACCGACTGCGCTACCACAACGCCACTCCACTCTCGCCCGACAGCACCGATCTCCTGGCGGCCACGGTAGCCCGCCGCGCAACGTTCAGCCCGCCGTGCGACTTGTCCTGCCCCAACGGTCATCGCGCCGTAAGGTCGGGTCATGGTTCGCGTGCTGGAGGTGACACCCGTTGGCATGGTCACCGGGGAGGACTCGGTGAACCACACCGGCAGCGGTTTCGGCGTGTACGGCACGGATCTCGGGATCATCTGGGAGACCAGACCGGGCGAGGTGCTGATCGCGTTCGGCGACAGCTACGGCCGGGAATGGGGCGGCAACGGCGCGGGCCCCGCGCACGCCGACTGGCGGTGCAACTTCGTGGCCCGCTCCACCAGCACCGACCTCGACCACGGCCTCGCCATCGAACCGGTGACCCGCCGCGCCGACGGCGCCGCCGCCCAGGCCATCGGCCGGGCCGACGATCGCGACCACGAGAACACCGTCATCCCGACCTCGGGCATCGCCGTCGACGACGTCAACTACCTGTCCTACATGTCGGTGCAGAGCTGGGGCGAGCCCGGCCACTGGCAGACCGGCCACGCCGGCATCGCGGTGTCCCGGGACAACGGCGCGAGCTGGCACAAACCCGACACCGCCCGCTGGCCGAACACCCGCAAGAGCCTCGGCGTGTTCGACCGGCCGCGCGACCACCCGTTCCAGATCGGCGCGTTCACCCGCGACAGCACGCACGTCTACCTCTTCGGCACCCCGTCCGGCCGGTTCGGCTCGGCGTCGCTGGCCCGAGTCGGCCCTGACCAGGTACTCGACGCGGACGCCTACGAGTACTGGACCGGCTCCGACTGGGCACCGGAGGACCCGTTCGCCTCGGTCCCGGTCATCCCCGGCCCGGTCGGCGAACTGTC
>DASZJG010000010.1:0-131247 GCA_035948315.1 Pseudonocardiaceae bacterium
CAAGGTGCTCACGCTCATGGGGTTCAACCCGACCAGCGCCGGTGGCCTGATGGGCGTCGAATTCGTCACCGTACCCACCGACGGCACCGCCGAGACCGGTCTGGACGCGATCCGCAACGCCACCGGCCTGCAACCGGAAGCGCTGACCAGCGTGTATCTGATCGGCAAGAAGGGCAGGCTCAAGGGCGTGATCCGGCTGGCCACGCTGGTGCAAGCGGCCCCGGACATCCCGCTGCGGGACCTGGCCGACACCGACCCGATCCGGGTGCACCCGGACGCGGACATCACCGACGTCGCCTTGTTGATGGCCGACTACAACCTGCTCACCCTGCCGGTCGTTGACGAGGACGGCCGGCCTCTTGGTGTGGTCACCGTGGACGATGTCCTGGAAACCACGCTGCCCGAGGACTGGTGGCGTCGCGAACCGGCACTGCGTCACGACACCGCGGACGAGACCAGCGCTGACGACACCGCCGACGACACCGCCGACGACGAGGCCGGCACCGAGCACGGCGCTGAGACCACCGGGCCCGGAGGGCAGACACCATGAGCGAGCCCACCCCCACCCGGCCCCAGATTGCCGCAAAGGCCAGTGTTCCTCGGCATAGTTCCGCCGAGCGATCCCATCCTCCGTCAACGGCCACCGGAAGCGCCGTTCTGGACTCCGCGCACGTCGGGGACATCAAGGGTGCGCTCGGCAGCATCCGGGTGGACGGCCCCGATCAACAGCGGACGCTGAAGCGGCGCCTGCTGACCTTCCTGGCGATCATGGGCCCCGGCCTGATCGTGATGGTCGGCGACAACGACGCGGGCGGCGTGTCCACCTACGCCCAAGCCGGCCAGAACTACGGCTACAGCCTGCTGTGGGTGCTGTTGCTGCTGATCCCCGTGCTGATCGTCAACCAGGAGATGGTGGTCCGGCTCGGCGCGGTCACCGGCGTCGGGCACGCGCGGCTGATCAACGAACGGTTCGGCCGGTTCTGGGGCTGGTTCTCCGTCGGAGACCTGTTCCTGTTGAACTTCCTCACCATCGTCACCGAGTTCATCGGCGTCTCGTTGGCGTTGAGCTACTTCGGTATCAGCAAGTACATTTCCGTTCCGGTCACGGCTGTCGTCCTGGTCGTGATCACCGCGTCGGGCAGCTTCCGGCGCTGGGAGCGGGCCATGTTCGCGTTCATCGCGGCCAGCCTGTTGATCATCCCGATGACCGTGCTGTCCCACCCGCACTGGAACGAAGTCGGCGTCCACTTCTTCGTGCCCGGCATCCAAGGTGGGGCGTCCTCCGACGCCGTCCTGTTGATCATCGCGATCGTGGGCACCACAGTCGCGCCCTGGCAACTGTTCTTCCAACAGTCCAACATCATCGACAAGCGCATCACCCCCCGCTTCATCAAATACGAACGCGCGGACACCGTCGTCGGGTCGCTGGTCGTGGTGCTCGGTGCGGCAGCGCTGATCGTGGTCGCCGACTTCGCGGTGCGCGGCAGCAACCTGGTCGGCCAGTTCACCGACGCCCTGGGTGTTGCCAGTGCCCTGGCCCGGCACGGATACGTGATCGGCTCCCTGTTCGCGATCGTGCTGTTCGTCGCCTCGATCATCGGCGCTGCCGCGGTCACCCTGGCCACGAGTTACGCCTTCGGCGACATGTTCAACATGCGGCACTCGCTGCATCGGAGCTTCTCCGACGCCAAGGGCTTCTATGCCAGCTACGCCGGGCTGGTGCTGCTCGCCGCCGCGGTCGTGCTCATCCCGAACGCTCCACTCGGGCTGATCACCACCAGTGTCCAGGCCCTGGCTGGGCTGTTGTTGCCCTCCGCATCGGTTTTCTTGCTGTTGTTGTGCAACGACCGGCAGGTGCTGGGCCCGTGGGTCAACGCACGCTGGCTGAACATCCTGGCCAGTGTGATCATCGCCGTGCTGCTGATGCTCTCCGGTGTGCTGGTCGCCACCACCCTGTTCCCGTCGGTCAACACCACCCAGGTCACCCTCTGGCTGTCCGGAGTGCTGGTGGTCGGCCTGGTCGCCGCCGGTGTCGGGTTGCGGATCGTCAACGCCCGGCGCGGCGGACCCGCGACCGCTGTGGCCCCGATGACCCCAGAGGAACGCCTGCACTGGCGAATGCCGCCACTGGCGCTGCTGACACCGGTCAAATGGTCACCCGGACTGAAACTCGGAATGAGCCTGCTGCGCGGTTACCTCATCGTGGCCGCACTCTTGTTGATCGTCAAAGCCGTTCAGCTATCCACCGGCTGATCCCACACTACGGTTACCGGTCCGCAGTGGACGGCCGACAAGCCTCATCACCTGGCCGGCATTCGGCGGTGTCGCAAGGCACGGATAGCGCCGACGAGCAGCGTGATCGCGGTGGTGATCGCCACGGTGGGGAAGCTGGTCACGAGCGGTGTCCCGATAGCCAGGGCGGCCGAGCCGCCAGCCTGGGCCGTCCCGACGACCAGCATGACGATCGGGACCGCGAGAAGGAGGATCAGGGGCGGTTGGGCCATCGGACCGAACAGCGCATGCGGGCGGACCAGACAGACCGCGCCGAGACAGCCCAGGGCGTAGACGACATCGAACAGAACTCCCACGGCGTGGGTGAGGTGCCAGCTGACCACGCCACCCACCACGGCCACGCCCAAGGCGAGCACCATCGCCGCCCACGAGGGCAAGCCCCGTGCCGCACCCGACCGCCTCAGTTGGTCACGGCGCATCCGCCCGTTGTCACCGGTCTCGGTCACAGGACCGTCCTTCCTCCGATGTCGCCGCTACTTCACGCAGGGAATGCCGCCGCCGGACAGCGCGCTGAGCGCACTCGGTGGCGGGGCCGCCGAAGCTGCACTGCCACCCGCTGCCACCGCGGTAGCGGGTGGCGGCGTGTTGCCACTCCCACCGCCGCCCCCACCGCTGCTGCCGCCGGCCAGCGAGGTGGGCATGGTGAAGCCGGTGCCGATGACCACCCGCAGCGTGCCGGCCGCGACCGCCGAGTCCGCTCGCGTGCTCATCCCACCCAAACTGCTCGCGAGGGCGGATGCGGCGGAGCTGGCGCCGGACCCGTAGTCGATCACCGAACTGCTCTGGATCGCCGACGCGGTGCTGGCCTTGCCTTGGGTGTATCCGTTGCTCCCCAAGGCTTGTTCCAGCTTGCCGGCCAAACCGGTCTGACCGGATGCGTTGACCACATCCACCACCGCGCGCGGCCCGGCCGGCGTCGATGCGGCCGCCGTGGTCGAGGCAGCGGTGCTGGGCGTAGAAGCGGTGCCGTAGAGCAGGCTGTGCACGGTGCTCTGGATCAGCGGCACGTTCACGATGTTGACCGACTCCCCGGCGGAGTCGTTGCCGAAGTGGTCGATCGGCAGGGTGTAGAAGGTCATGTTGCCGCCGGTCAGACTGGATGCCTGACCGGCGAAGGACAACAGGTCGAACCCGGTGTCCACGGCGGTGTTCTGTTTGGCGACGTTGAGGATGCCGGAGAGCTTCGCCGGGTCGGTGAACGTGCTGGCCTGCTTCAGCTGGTAAGCCAACGATGCGATGAATGCCTGCTGGCGACGTTCCCGGTCCAGGTCGGTGAAGTTGTTGTAGTACGTGTCGCCTGCGACGTTGTCGCGGCGTTGCCGGACGTAGGCCAACGCCTGCGAGGCGTTGATCTGCTGACGGCCCGCTTGGAAGCTCGCCCCGGAATAGGTGTCGTGGGTGGTGGCCAGCACGCACACCGTGATCGGCGCGACGACCTGCGCGATCTGGAAGAACGCCACCAGGGTGACCTCGACGAAATGGTCGATCGGCACGCCACCGAGGAACTGTTGCACGGTGGTGATCTCGGCCTTGCGGGCGGCGTCGCGCTGTTGCTGCTCCCGGGCGGGCGAGTCGGCCACGCCCTGACCCACCAGCTTTTTGGCTTCCTGGTCGAACGCCAGACCATAGGCTTGCTTGATCTTGCCTTTGCACTGGCCGTCCGGGCAGCCCGGCAGGTCGACGTAGTCGTCGCGGGGGATGGAGATCGCGGTCGACTTGCTGCCGTCGCCAGGTACGTGCAGCAGCATCAACACGTTCGCGTTCTCGCCACCGTCGGCCTGATCGCCCGCGTGCAGGGCGTTGTAGATGTCAGCCGGTAGCGGGTTGCCGTTCTCGTCCAGCCGGCTGTCCAAGCCCATGATCAGGATGTTGGTGTCCCCGTTGCTGGACCCGGTCACGCCGTTGAGTGCGTTGGACTTCTGGATCCCGTTCACGGCCTGAAGCGCCGACCACGCGATCCCGGTGAAGGTCAAGACCAGCAGCGACGCCAAGGCGAGGGCCGCGTACCCGGTGAGCAATCCCCACCGCGGTTTACGACGGCCCTGGGGCGACCTGGATGTGGTGGGCTCGGCCCTGTTGCGGCCCAGCGCTGGGCCACTGGCGCTCCGGGTGGGCTGAGATGCCCGGCTGTCAGGTCGCGGTCCGGCAACGCGAGCCCTCCCACGATCTGACGGTGCCGCATTCGAGCCCGGTCGCGGTCGCGAGGTCGGCGGGGCACCGCGCGATGGCCATCCACCCCGTGGGGGTGACGTGTCGCGCCTCGGGCGCGGATCACGCGCATCACCACCGCGCGCACTACCGCCGCGTCCGCCGCTCCAGTCGTCCACCCGCACTCCCTCGATGGCAAGACGTTCACCTGCACAGAAGGTTGCTTCTTTGCGCAAGTGATGTCACTGTGGACCCTATCGTGGCGGTCGGCGTGCAAGGTCGACGTCAAATGGCGCGTGTTCGTGCCGAATGCACTCGTTGGTGTTGGTGCCCGCTCGTGGCCGGGACCGCATAGGTTCAGCGCATTGGTTCCGGGGTGGGCAGCGCTGGTCAGTTGGCCGCACCGCGACCAGCGACGATTGCTCCGAAGCGTAAGCGCGCTGGCAGGGCGGTACTGGTCAAGTCGCCCGCGTCCAGCCAGCGGCACACCGTCGCCACGTCCTCGGCCGTGCTCACCGGCCCAACCCACAAGGCAGGGCCGATCGGCGTCCGGTCGGGCGAGCAGCGTTGGACGACCACCAGCGTGCCGGCGCGGCGCCCACTGACGCCGAGTGCGTGACAACTCAGTCGACCGAGCAGGCAGCCTGCGGAGACCAGCACGCCATGTCGGTTGCGCCGCACACATTCCCGCAATCCGGCCAGCAGCGCCTCGCTGCGGGGTCGCGCGCAGTCTGGTCCGCAGCACAGGATCGCGGTGAACGCGTGGTAGGCACCGTGATCCTGTGGCTGCCGTGTCAGCTCTGCGCCTCGGGGCTGTGGAAGTGGCGGATCAGCGCGCGCGGCACCAGCTTCCGCTTGCCGTCGACGATGATCGGCACCAGATCGGGTGCGACCGCTTTCCACTGGGCGCGGCGGTGGCGGGTGTTGCTGCGGGACGTCTTGCGCTTGGGTACGGCCATCAGGCGTTCTCCTGTCCGGGTCGGGTGCGGGTGCCGTAGCGGCGCTGGAACTTCTCCACCTGGCCCGCGGTGTCCAGCAGTCGCCGAGTGCCGGTCCACCACGGGTGGGAGTAGGCACTGATGTCCACCGCGACCAGCGGGTAGGTGTTGCCGTCGGTCCACTCGACGGTCTTGGTCGAGGTGGCGGTGGACCGGGTGAGAAACGCGTCGCCGGTGATGGAGTCGCGGAACACGACGAGGTGATAGTCGGGATGGATGCCGGGTTTCACGCGCGTTCTCCTCCAGTGGTTGATTCGGTGTCCTGATCGCTAGCCGCACGGTCGTCGCAGGGTTCGACATGCCAGTCGCCGAACGGGTCGGGCAGTTGACGCCAGTGCTCCCTGCCCTCGGCAAGTTCGGCATCGGTCAGCAGCGCGGCGTTCAACGCTGCGGTGATCTCGTTCGGATCGGCCTGGTGGGTCAGGATCGCCAGTTCCTGGGCGCGGTCGCCGTAGTAGGGATCCCAGCGCAGTGCGGCCATCGCGCGCCGTTCAGGCGACTCATCGTCCCATGTGGACTCGTCGAGCGTGGCCAGCCACGGCCCGACGTGACCGATGCTCAACCCGCCGCCTGCGGATTCCAGCCAGAGGGCCGCATCCGGCTGGCTGGCCACCCAGAACCGGCCACGAGCGCGAACGACGCCCTCAAGGAGCACGTCAATCGCGGCGTGCAGCCGCTCCGGGTGGAACGGTCTGCGCTCGGAGAAGACCGTCAGCGCGATGCCGCAGTCGGTGTCCAGCGGCGGCTGACCGTGCAGGATCGGGCCGTGCGGGTCGTCGGCACGTCCGCGCCGGGCATCAGCGGGCACCGCGGCCAGCAGCGCCGGGAGATCGGCATCCTCGATGCGCACTCCGGGTACGGCCGGGGCCAGCCGATCCAGCACGGCCGTGGTCCGCGCAGCGGTCCAGGCGTGGCCGGGGATGCCAGCGAGGATCAGCGCGTCGGCGAACTCGACCTGTCCGACAACGACCTGAGCCAGCGTCCGGTCGTCGTCTGCCGTGACGGCCAGACCGCGCTCGGCCAGGTCCTCGTCGCCAGTGGCATCGGTGAGCCAGGTGGCCAGGTCGACCACGGTGAGGACGGCCTCGATGTCCACGCGGTCGGTGACAGTGATCTCGCCGGTCAGCAGCACGTGGTGCAGCGCCCAGCAGATCGACTCGGGTTCCAGCGCCGGATCCAGGTGCAACACGATCCGCCGGACGCCCGGTCGACCGGCCAACGTGACGAGCAGAGGTAGCAGGTCCTCGCGCAAGGTGCAGGACACGCAGCCGTGGGCCAACTCGACCGCGGTCACCTGCTCGCCTTCGGCAGCACGCACCCGCCGGGTGACCACGCCCTGCGCCAGTCGGCGCAGATCATGGTGCACCACAACCGTGCCCGGCATCACCGTCAGCAGCCCGTCCGCGAC
The DNA here is from genome assembly GCA_035948315.1 of Pseudonocardiaceae bacterium. GTDB lineage: Bacteria > Actinomycetota > Actinomycetes > Mycobacteriales > Pseudonocardiaceae > CAJCJE01. Next base: position 6,847 of record DASZJG010000010.1, read on the forward strand.
CTGCGTGACCGCGTCCGCAGGCAGACCGGCCACGACCACCAGCCCTGTTCGGGGTTCCACCGCTGTTGCCCTCCTCGTGTACTGTTTCGCCGCTCACGCTAGTTGAACATGGTTATCATTACTAATAAGGAGGTGCGCATATCTCGGGTGTGTCAGCTGACCGGGGGCAAACCCGGAAAAGCGCGCGATCTCTCAACGCGGTCGAGTCACGTGGCGCAGCAGCAGGCAGGACTGCGCCCTTCACCACCACCAGCCAGGTGGGCTTTCCTCCACCTCGAACCCAGGCGCTACAGCCCTCGATTCGGCGTCACATTCGCGATGAGAATTGTCGTGTTCGACAACAACTCACGAAGGAAACCGATGACCGAGGACAACCAGCGACACCATCTGACCCCGCGTTGGGTGCTGATCGCCGCTGCGCTGGCGATCGCGACCGGAACGCTCCTAGCAGCATGTGGACAGTCCACTCCGCAATCAGCCACTCCGAATACCGCGGCAACGACGGCCCCCACACCTCCCATTTCGCAGCGCATGATCACCAACCAAGGACACAAACTCGCGTTCTATCTCACGCCGGGACACCTGCCCGCGATTGTGCTCGACTCCGGCGGCGGGCTCAACGCGTCCTACTGGAAGAACTTCGTGCCCGCGGTGGCGGCCGCCACCGGCTCGGAGATCGTCACCTACGACCGTGCAGGACTCGGTGCCAGCGATGAAGTTCCCGGCCCCTGGCAACCGGCCGACGCGGCATCGGATCTCTACGCCGGCCTCACCCAGCTCGGCGTGACGCACGATGCCGTACTGGTGTCGCACTCGGAAGCCGGCGAGATCGCCGCGTACTTCGTCCGCGAACACCCTGGCATCGTCGCGGGCGCCGTCCTGGTCGATGCCACCGTGCCCGAGTTCTACACCCCCGACGAAATCAACAGAATCGTCGCCGCGGAACAACCCCAGATAGCTGCATTGAAAAACCAGCCCTCGACCAAGGCAAACCGCCAGCTACAGGCGGTCGCCGCCGACTTCGTCCCGCTCCAGACCGCCTACCACCTCCTCACCTGGCCGACCGGCGTTCCGGCTGTCGTGATCGTCTCGGCGAAGACACCGTTCCCGACGTCGCCACTCGACGCGCAACGCTGGCGCACCGCTCAAGCCGCGTTCGCGGCGGCGGCGCCCAACCGCACGCTCGTCACCGCGTCGGGCAGCTCACACGACGTCCCGATCGACCGGCCCGATATCGTCATCCGGGCCATCCAAACCATGGTCGGCAGGATTCGATAATCCCATTTGGACAGAAGCAGGCAGCATCGCCATCGCCATCACGTGGAGCCTGCCCGGCCGGGCGCGTCAGCCTCCGGCGGGTCCGGCAAAATGCCTTCCCACGGCTACGAGGCAACTGGGTCCGAAGCGGGACGATCCGTTCCGGAGGCAGCCCAGACCGCCATCGCCAGGGTGACTCTGATCGCTCCGCTGACCCAGAGCATCATCGCCAGGATCGCCACCACGATGCCGTAGGGATTGGACAACGTAATCGGCAGCAGAAACGCGGCGACCGCGGCGAGTACGCCGAGACACGTCCCGGAGACGAGCGCCGCAAGCTTGACGTTCTTGGTCGGTTGGGCTTTACCCAGCCAACGGTAGGCCACGTAGCAGACCAGACTGGCCCAGAAGACGGTGAACGCCAGTGCGCCACCTTCGATCGGGTAACGCCACAACAAGGGAATCCGCAACCCACTGTCGGACAACAACCGATACGGACTTCTGCTGGTGAACACGGCGAGCCCCAGGACCAGCGCCAGGCTGGGGAGTGTTGCCACCAACGTCGCCCATTGGCGGAGGTATCGCCGCCACCACAGAACTCGCTCTGTTTCCTTGACCCAGACCAACCGAAGGCCGTGGCGGACCGTGTCCATCCAGACCAGCCCCGCGTAGGCAAGCCCGACCACGCCGAGCAGCGCGAGGAACGCATGCAACGATGCGCTGCCCTCGGCGTTGAGGAGCTTCGCGACCACGCTGGAACTCAGACCGAGACTGTTCTGTACTACTTGGCGGCTTCTGCGAAGAAAGGCCGGATCGGCCTGTACCCACTGGGCAAGCAGCAGGTACAACAAGCTCAAAAACGGAAACAGAGTCAATACCGCGTAATAGGTCGCCGCGCTCGCGGTGCGATGCATGCCCAGCTCGTAGTAGTGACGGTAGCTGACGTCCACTCGTCGAATGGCCGGTCTGCGGGCAAGTTCGCGCTGGTAGCGATCGAGAAGCCGGTTCAACATCGAGTCGTCACCGTAGCGCCAGCCAGTTGCCGACGGCCCCCAGCACCGGCGCCATCGCGGACCCTCATGGCGTGCTCCCTCGCTCCATGGCCAGCCGCGCACCGGCCCAATGCCACACAGCCTCTCAACCTTGTGGCTCGTCCGCGACCATAGGGGGTGCGTTCACCGTCGTTCGCTCTGGGCGGGACGCAATCGGACTTCGTCTGGACCCCATCTGCACCGCGATGCACGCGAGGAAGTCGCAGACGACACGGCAGCGGCCAGGGACGATCGATGGGATCGGCCGTCATTGCGGCAGCCCCAGTCGCAGTCAGGCGCGAGGTAGTGGATCGTCGGTGCTGTTTCTCAAGATCCTTGGTGCGCGGGGCAATTGCTCCGACCAGCACAGTGGCGACACTGCTGTGGTGGCACCACCGCTGCGCGAGAGCTGATGGCAGACTCACGGCATGTCAGACCGCAGAACACCGGACCCAAACGAATCCACAACAGACACTGATTGTGGTGCGTGTTGATCACGGAATGGGTCAACTTCTACACGACCCTGGCCGGAGCCGCGGCCGGGTTGACCGGGCTGCTGTTCGTGGCGGTCGCGCTGCGGCCGGCCGAGATCCGGCACTCGTCGTTGATGGCCGGGCGCGCCCGTTCGGCGTTCTACGGGTTCGGCGTCGTGTTGCTCGTTGCCCTGCTGGAACTGGCGCCGCAGCCGGCGCGCTGGGTCGGGCTCGTCCAGTTCGGCATTCCGGTGGCGATCCTCGTGTTGTCCGGCCGGTTCACCGTCCGTGCGGTCCGGTCACGACAGATCAACTATGCCCGGGCCGTCGTGTACCACGGCGGACTGGTCGCGGTCGGGGTCGCCGGCCTGTTGCGGGTCGCGGCCGAGAGTGACGTTGCCCCGGTGCTACTCGCGGCCGGCGCGCTGTCGCTCGTCATTGTCGCGCTGTCGAACGCTTGGCAGCTCGTCATTTCTCATGAGTCGTCCCATGGATCGTGACCGCTGGTCGTTCGGCAGCACAGAGCAGGAACTCCTCCATCGCCGCCTGATGATCACGCCGGCGGTTATCGGCCAGGATGCAGCGAGACCTCGCCAGGACGAGAAGCCGGCATCATCCGTTGTCACCTGCGCGATCAAGAAGGCCCGGTGGATCTGTGGGATGAGGCCGTACAGGATCAGTGCGGGAGCGGCGCTGAGGTGTCGACATTGCCGCTCCAGCCCGTATCGTGACCGTATGGCGCAGGTCACGCAGTCGCATCGTCCCGCCGTCGGCTGGTTCATGACCGAGCCGGTGCGCGGCATGGTCACGTTCTCGACGCTGCCACTCGCCGCGCCCTGGCTACGGCGCGCGCCGATGGGCGACGGCCATGGCGTGCTGGTTCTGCCCGGCCTGCTGGCCGATGACCTCAGCACTATCACCCTGCGCGCCTTCCTCGCGCGGCTGGGCTACCAGGTGCACGGCTGGGGTCTGGGCCGCAACATCGGGCCGACGGACGCCGTGCTGACCGGGATGCCGCGTCGGCTGCGGGAACTGGCGAACACGAGCGGCGGGCCGATATCGATCATCGGCTGGAGCCTCGGTGGGGTCTATGCCAGGGAGTTGGCCAGGGACCACACCGGGCTGGTGCGGCAGGTGATCACGTTGGGCAGCCCGTTCGCGCTGGTCGACGACCGGCAGAGCCGCGCGGACGGGGTGTTCCGGCGCCGCGCCCGGCAGCACGTCGATCCGGCCAGGCTGCCCTCGCGAGAGCGGATTCGACAGCCGATTCCGGTCCCGTCGACCGCGATCTACTCGCGCTCGGACGGGATCGTGGACTGGCGGGCCTGCGTCGATTCCGCCGACGCCGGGCACCAGAACATCGAGGTGCGGTGCGGACATCTGGGCTTCGGGGTCGACCCGGGCACGTTCTGGGTCATCGCTGACCGACTGGCGCAGCCGCCCGGACGGTTGCTGCCGTTCGAGCCACCGAGGGCCGGACGCGCCTGGTTCCCGCGATGAGGCGCCCCGCGCCGGTGACCTATGCCGCCCAGTGGGGTGCGCGCGGGTTCTTCGACGATCTCGATGGCGGCCCGGTGCACTGGGTGGAGTTCGATGCTCCGGAAGTTGATTCACAGCCGCCGATCGTGTTCGTGCACGGGTTGGGTGGGTCGCACCTGAACTGGGTGCTGGTGGCACCGTCGCTGGCCCGCGACCGCCGGGCCTACGCCCTGGATCTGCGCGGATTCGGTCTCACTCCGGGCTGGCCAAGGGACACCTCAATTCCGGCCAACGTCGCGCTGCTGGACACTTTTCTGCGCGAGGTCGTCGGCGAGCCCGCGGTGCTGATCGGCAACTCGATGGGTGGCCTGATCTCGGCGACCCGCACGGCTGCGGACAATGGCACGATCGCGGGGCTGGTGCTTGTCGATCCGGCCTCGCCACCGGTGTCGCGTCGGCCGGATCTGGGCATCGCGGCCATGTTCGCGACCTATGCGATGCCCGGCGTCGGCGAGTTCTGGATGCGGATGACGCAAGCCCGGACCACGCCGGAACAGGCGGTGCGGCGGGTGATCGAGCTCTGCTTCGCGGATCCGGGCAGGGCCGATCCGGCGATGCTGGCCGCGGCGGTGGAACTGGTCAAGGGGCGCGCGCCGATCCGGGGCAAGGAGGAGTCGTTCCTGCGTGCCACCCGGTCGCTGGTCTGGACGTTGGCCCGCGCGGACCGACACCAGGCCATGCTGGGGCGCATCGACGTACCGGTGCTGCTGATCAACGGCGAGGCCGACCGACTGGTGCCGATCGCGGCGGCCAGGCGAGTCGCGGCCGCAAATCCGGTGTGGGACACGGTGTTTCTGCCTGGGGTCGGGCACACACCGCAACTGGAGACACCTGGTCTGGTCGTCGAAGCTGTGTCAAGCTGGTTGGCCCGCAATCCGAGCACCACCACGCGATAGGAACCCGATGCGACAGCTGACCGGACTGGATGCCGCGTTCCTCGCTCTGGAGACCGCCAACTCCACCGGTCACGTGGGTGGTGTGTGCGTTCTCGACCCGACGAACGCGCCGCGACCGCTGGATCTGGGCGCGCTGCTGGACCTCATGGAGCAGCGGCTCCCGCTGGTGCCGGTGTTGCGGCAGAAACTGCTGGAGGTGCCCCTCGGACTCGACCAGCCGTACTGGGTCGACGATCCGGGATTCGACCTCGAGTACCACGTGCGCGAGCTGGCGCTGCCCGCACCGGGCTCGCAGGCGCAGCTGACCGAACAGGTGGCGCGGCTGCACGCCCGCCCGTTGGACCGGCGGCGCCCGCTGTGGGAGATGTACCTGATCACCGGCCTCGCCGACGACCAGGTCGCGGTGTACACGAAACTGCACCACGCCGCCATCGACGGGGTATCCGGCGCGGAACTTCTGACCGTGTTGCTGGATCTCTCGCCGAACGGTCGCGATCTGCCTGCGACGCGACCTGCGACCGCGGTGCCGCCCGGTCCGCTGACGCTGGCCGCGCGGGCCCTGGCTCGGCTGGCGTGGCGGCCGGTGCAGACAGCTCGGCTGTCAGGTGAATTCATCCGGTTGGTGCCCGCGCTGGCACCGGTGGTCAGTTCGTTCGTCGGCGGGATGCTCGGGCTCGGCCGGGGCGACGGCGGCGTGCTGGAATCGGCGACGTTGGGCCGGGCGCCCGCGACGCCGTTCAACCGGCCGATCACGCCGCACCGCAGGGTCGCGTTTCGCAGTGTGAGCCTGGACGACGTGAAGTTCGTGAAACGGGCGTTCGGCGTGTCCGTCAATGACGTGGTAATGGCGATGTGTGCGGGCGCGCTGCGGAAGTGGCTGATCGACCACGACGCGCTGCCCACCGCGCCGCTCAACGCGATGATCCCGGTGTCGGTGCGCGACGAGCACAGCAAGGGCGCGCTGGGCAACAAGGTGTCGGCGATGCTGGCGACGGTGCCGACGCAGCTGGACGACCCGGTGCAGCGCCTCGCCGTGACGCACGAGGCGACGAAGGTCGCCAAATCGCAGCAGGCCGTGATCCCGCAGGGGCTCGTCGACGACATCTCCGACTTCGCCCCGCCCGCGCTGGTCGCGCGGGCCACGCGGGTGGTGTTCGCCACGGGCGTGCTGCACCGGTTGCCGCCGTTCAACCTGTGCATCTCCAACGTGCCCGGTCCGAACGTCCCGGTCTACCTCGGCGGAGCCCGATTAGTGGCGCAGTACCCGGTGTCGGTGGTGACCGACGGGCAGGGCTTGAACATCACGCTCGTCGGCTACCTGGGGCAACTGCACTTCGGTCTGGTGGCCTGCCGTGAGCTGGTGCCGGACATCGAGGTCATGGCGGACTACCTGGTCGACGAACTCGACCTGCTCCTCAAAGCCGCCGCGGTCGCCGCGGGTTAGGGCACTGGCACTGTTGGCGCGTGTGGCCGGTCGTACGAGTACCGCCGGCGCGGTCAGGTCTGCGCGCCGTCTAGGTACAACCAGTGGCCGTTCTCGCGGACAAACCGGCTGTTCTCGTGCAGCGAGCCGGATCGGTCGTCGGCGGTGCGGTAGTGCGCGCGGAATTCCACGGTTCCCTCGGTGTGGAAGAGGCCGCCGCCGGTGCTCGACAGGATCTCCAGACGGATCCAGCGCTGGCCAGGGTCGAGGGTGAGGTCGGCGGGACGCGTGGTCGGATGCCAGCTGCGCAGCAGGTAAGCCGGGTCGCCGAGGGCGAATGCGCTGTAGCGGGCGCGCATCAGCGTCTCGGCGGTGGCCGCTCGTGCTGCGCCCGCGTGCACGCGGGCACAGCACTCGTCGAACGTCAAGGGAGCACCGCAAGGACACATCGGGGATGTGCGCCTGTCGGCTTCGTGTGGCATACGGTCATTGTTACTGATCGGTCGCGACACTGTTGGTTGCGGGGTCGGCCGGCCACGCCGATCCCGCGCGCCACAACGTGTTCGTTGATTGCCGTGATTGCCGCATCGCTGACGACAGGTGGACAGCCGGGCTTACCAGGCTACGGGGAGGCTTGTTACGCCGGGCATGAGTGCGTTGCCGCGCAACGGGATCTCGTCGGACGGGATGGCCAGGCGGAGGTTCGGGAAGCGGTTGATGAGGGCGGGCAGCGCGACTCGCAGCTCTACTCTGGCCAACTGCTGCCCGAGGCATTGGTGGATGCCGTGGCTGAACGCCACCTGGCTGGCCGCGTCGCGGGCAACGTCCACAGTGTCCGGGTTCGGATAGTAGGCGGGGTCGCGGTTGGCCTGGTGCAGGGAAAGCGTGACGGTCTCGCCCTTGCTGATCAGCGTGCCGGCGACCTCAACGTCCTCCAACGCGGTGCGCATGGTCGTCGGCACGATGCTCAGGTAGCGCAGCAGTTCTTCGATGGCGGCGTCGGTCTTGCTCGGGTCGGCTCGCAGGGCGGCTAGTTGATCTGGGTTGTTGAGCAGGGTCCAGGCGCCGAGCGAGATCATGCTCGCCGTGGTTTCCACGCCCGCACCGAGCAGCAGGACGCCGATCATGGCCAGTTCCTCGTCGGTCAGGTCGCTCTCGGTGAGGCCGCTGAGCAGGTCGTCGGTGGGGTGGGCGCGCTTGGCGACAATGAGTCCGCTGAGGTAGGTCTGGAGTTCAGTGAAGGCGTTGATGAACTCCTGACCGGCTTCCGTGCCTGAGGTGCTGGTGACGATGACGGCGTTGCGCTGGAACTGTTCGCGTTCTTCGTAGGGCACGCCCAGCAGTTCGCAGATCATCATGGTTGGCACCGGCTGGGCGAAAGCCGTGACCAGGTCGGCGGGCCAGCCGATGCGGGCCATCTCGTCCAGGTGCTCGGCGGTGACCTGCTCCACCCGCTCGGTGAGTTGGCGCATCCTGCGAACGGTGAACTGGCCGACCAGCAGCCGTCGGTAGCGGGTGTGCTCGGGCGCGTCCATGCCGGTGAAGTCGCCTGGTGGGGCGGGCGGCAGCGGACCGGCACCGGCGCTGTTGGGCATCGGCAGGTGCTGGAGTTCGTAGCGAATGCTGAACCGGGGATCGGCCAGGACGGTGCGTGCCACGTCGCGGCTGGTGCCGAGCCAGCCCAGGTGGCCGTCGGGGTAGGTGAGCCTGCTCAGGGCGGGGCGTTCACGCAGCTCAGCGGGTGGGTCGAAGGGGCAGCCGGTGGGACGTTCGGTCGGCAGCGCGGGGATCTCGGTCATGGCACAACTATGGCACATCGATTGTGCCATCGCAATGCCATACCGTGTGCCAGGTTGGCACTTGATCGTTAGGGCTGGTGGTCGGTTCTGAAGCGGTCCATGAGTCGGCGATCGCGTTTGGTGGGGCGGCCTGCGCCGCGCTCGCGTTGTGCCACGGGGAGTGCCGCGGCCGACTCGGGCGGTGGTTTGGGGGTGTTGTCGATGAAGCAGGCGGCCGCGTCCACGGGACCGACCCGCTTCTCGATCACCCGGACCACCTCGACGAGGCGCGTGCCGCTGGCGACCCTGGCCCGGACCTGGTCGCCGGGCGAGATCGTGGTCGCGGGCTTCGCGGGCCGGTCGTTGACGCGCACGTGCCCACCGCGACAGGCAGCTGCCGCGTCCGAGCGGGTCTTGGTCAGCCGGACCGCCCACAGCCAGCGGTCAACACGAGTCGACTCCACCCGCTCAGGCTAATCAGCCGGCATTGATCACGCGATCGAGTTCGCCGCGCAGCTGATCCTGCGTCCGTGGCCGGACGTGTTGCTGCACGATCGTGCCGAGCAGCCAGGAGAGCACCGTGTCGGCGGTCTCGTCCGGGTCGGGCAGCGGCAGGTGGGCGAGCAGCTCGACGAGGAACGTGCGGACCTCGTCGAGCATGTGCGCGGCGGCGCTGAGCGAGGCCCGCCTGCCCGCGCTGATCCAGTACTCGAACCAGAGGAAGGCGGCGTGCGGCTGGTCAACGAACGTGGTCAGGTAGGTGTGGATGACGCGCCACAGCCGCTCACCTGGGTCGGGTTCCGCGTCGGCGACACGGCGCAGCGCGCCCAGCATGGTGTCGACGTGGCCGGCGACGGCAAGGTCGATGATCTCGTTGATGTCGTTGAAGTAGTAGTGGATGGCGCTCTTGGTGAGCGGACTGGCGTCCGCGACCGAACGCGCGGTGCACGCGGCCAAACCCTCTCTGGCCAGGACGTTCTTGGCCGCTTCGATGATCTGGTCCTGCTTGGCCCGCCGGTTGCCGTCGGTGTGCCTGGCCCGGCTGGGTGAAGGTTGCGCTGCTCCCGCCACGAGCAGCAGGGTACCGCGCGGATTGACTCCTTGGGACACGTGTCCTAAATTCAGGACACGTGTCCCAATCGATCACTGGGGAGTATTCGATGAGTCATCCGTTCATCTTCATGGACCTGCGCACCACCGACCAGGACCGGAGCCGGCACTTCTACGGCGAGCTGTTCGGCTGGGCGGTGACGGATTCGCCTGGTGGCGCCATGTTCACCGGATCGGGCGGGGCGCCATGGGGTGGGTTGACGCCACTCGCCGAGCAGGACACCCGCCGTCCACAGTGGATTCCGTATGCGCCGGTCGCGGATCTGGAGGACGCGCTGCGCAAGGCCGTCGAACTCGGCGGGACCGTGGTGCGGGAACGCGTGGATCTGCCGCAGGGGTCGGTCGCGGTGATCGACGACCCCAGTGGCGCCACGATGGCGCTGTGGCAATCGGCCGGGTGACGATCTCGCCAAGCCGACCAGAAGTGTGCACACTGGGTTGGTGCATTCCGCCGGACTGGTCCTGCATCCCGAGCGTGACTCCGAGGCTGCGGTGTCCGCGGTCACCGGCTGGGCCGCGGGCCGGGGCATCGAGATCCTCGCCATCAAGGAGGAGATCCGTAGGCTGAACTGCACCGCGATCCCGGTCACCGCCGCCGAACTGGGCAGCCGGTCCGACCTGGTGGTCAGCCTCGGCGGCGACGGCACCATGCTGCGCGCCATGCGGCTGGCGGACCGGCAGCGAGCTCCCGTGCTCGGCGTGAACCTGGGCAAGCTGGGCTTTCTCGCCGAGGTCGACGTGCCCGATCTGCCGGGCGCACTGACCGCGATCGACGAGCACAACTTCACTGTCGAGCCGAGGCTCGCGGTGGACGCGGTGCTCGGCGACCGCACCGCGACCGCGTTCAACGACGTGGCTGTGGTGCGGGTGCCTGGCGATGGCAGCGCGGTGGTCGCGGTGCACGTGGCCGGCCAGCCCTTCGTCAGCTACGCGGCGGACGCGGTGATCGTGGCGACGCCGACCGGATCGACCGCGTACAGCTTCTCCGCCGGCGGCCCGATCACCAGTCCGGCCGTGGAGGCGCTGCTGGTCACGCCGGCCGCGCCGCACTCCGCGTACAACCGGGGTGTGGTGCTCTCCGTTCATGACACCGTCCAGCTTGAGGTGCTGCCGAGCAGCGGCAGGCTCGCGGTCGAGGTGGACGGGATCGTGGCGGGCTACGTCGAGCCGGGCGACCGGATCGACCTGCGCGGCAGGCCCGCCGCGGCGCGGGTGGTGCGGTTGGGCATGACCACGTTCTACGAACGCGCGCGACGCAAGCTGCGACTGGCCGACTCGGCGGAGATCCCGGTTCGGCAAACCTGATTTCTCCCCTAGGGGAACCCTGATTCCTTGTAGATTGCGTTGGCATTCGCCGGGGGCGCTGCCAAGGTCGACTCATGACATTACGTAGACGGCTACTCCGGCGGGTGCCGATCATCGCGGCCTGCGCCGCACTTGCCGTGGCAGGAAGCGGTATCGCGGCCTCCGCCGCCCTGGCTCCGGCGGGCGGCACGGTCAGCCTGGTGGGTCAGCAGGCCGGACCCAACGGGTATCTCGCCGAAATTCGCCGCACCGAATACGGAATTCCGCACATTCTCGCTGGCAATTTCGGCAGTCTCGGTTATGGCTACGGCTACGCGTTCGCTCAGGACGACTTCTGCACGCTGGCCCAGCGCGTACTGGCGATCCGGGGCCAGCGTTCGGAATACTTCGGGCCGGACGCGAGTTCCGGCGATCCGCTGGCACCGTCGACGAATCTGGCCAGCGACGCCTACTTCACCGCGCTGCGGCAGTCCGGTGTGGTGCAGAAGCTGGTCGACGAGCCGGCGCCGCTGGGCCCGACCGCACAGGTTCGGCAGCTGGTGAACGGGTACGTGGCCGGGTTCAACGACTACCTGGCCAGGACCGGTGCGGCCCATCTGCCCGATCCGACCTGTCGGGGCGCGGCCTGGATCACGCCGATCACGCCGCTGGACATGTGGACCGACATCTTCGACATCCAGCAGTTCGGCGGCGCCGCCGAGGCCAAACAGGACATCGCCGACGCGGTCCCGCCTGCCGCGAACACGGCTGGCAGCACCACGGCGCCCGAGTTGGCGCGGGCTTCCTCGGACGCGTTCGGCAGCAACGGTTGGGGCATCGGGAAGGACGCGACCGCCGGCAAGGACGGCATGCTGTTGGCCAATCCGCACTTCCCATGGGTCGGCGCGGAACGGTTCTACCAGGTGCAGCTGACCATTCCGGGAACGGTCGACGTGACCGGCGCGAGCCTGTACGGCACGCCGGTGGTGGAGATCGGGCACACGCAGAGCCTCGCGTGGACGCACACGGTGTCGACCGCGCAGCGGTTCACGCTCTACCAACTGGCCCTGGTGCCCGGCAAACCGACCAGCTACCTGGTGAACGGCAAGCCGGAGGCGATGACCACGCGCACGGTGACCGTGCGGGTGAAGGGCGCGGACGGCACGGTCGGGCCGGTCCAGAAGACCTTGTACTACTCGCGGTTCGGGCCGGTGATCGACATGGACTGGTCGTCGAACAGCGCGTTCGCCTTCGCGGACGCCAACGAGCAGAACATGCGCGGCATGAACGAGTGGCTGGCCATGGACGAGTCGGAGAGCCTCGGTCAGTTGCAGCGCGCGCAGAACACCTACCAGGGCGTTCCGTTCACCTACACGATCGCCGCGGACAGTTCCGGCACGTCGTACTTCGCGGACGCGTCCGTGGTGCCGAACGTGACCGACGCGGAGGCGGCCCGGTGCGTCGACACGCCGCTGGGCAAGGCCGCCTACCCGGACGAGTTCATCCTGGACGGTTCGACGACGAACTGCGGCTGGGCGAACGATCCGACGGCCGTTCAGCCCGGCATCTTCGGCCCGGGCTCGGTGCCGAAGCTGACCAGCACGTCCTACGTGGCCAACTCGAACAATCCGCCGTGGATGGTGAACGCGAACACGCCGATCACGAGTTACCCGGCGATCTTCGGTGCCGCGCCGGGCACCGAGTTGGCGCCGAGGCCGAGGCTGAGCCTGAACATGATCGGCGAGCGGATTGCCGGCACGGACGGCTTCGGCCCGCCCGGGTTCACCCTGTCCTCGCTGCAACGGACGGTGCTCGGTGACCGCGTGCAGACCGGGGAGAACGGCGATCGGGACGACGTCGTGTCGCTGTGCACGAAGAATCCGGTGCTCACGGCGACGGACGGCAGCAAGGTCGACGTGCGCGCGGCGTGCCAGGCACTGGCCGGCTGGGATCTCAAGGCCGATGTGGACAGTCGGGGAATCGTGCTGTGGGAGCAGTTCCTCAACGGGCTCTACGGGCCGAGCGTGCAGCACAACTCCTGGTGGATCGTGCCGTTCGACCCGAAGAACCCGCTGACCACGCCGACGGGTATCAACACGGCCGACCCGGACGTGTCGCGGGTGTTCGCGGATGCGGTCGAGTTGCTGGGCAAGGACAAGGTCGCGCCGAACGCGAGCCTGGGCAGCGCGCAGCAGTACGGTTCGGTGCCGATTCCGGGCTGTTCCGGGGCGTACGGCTGTTTCAACGCGATCCAGCCGTCGAGCGACTTGGGCGCGAACGGGAAGTTCGGGCCGGTGGACTTCGGCTCCAGTTTCATCATGTCGGTGGAACTGGGCAGGAACGGGCCGCAGGCCAGGACCATCCTGACCTACTCCGAGTCGGCCAACCCGGACTCGCCGCACTTCACCGATCAGACCCAGCTGTTCTCGCACAGGCAGTGGGTGACCGACCGGTTCAGCGAGGCCGATATCGATTCCTCGCCCGGCCTTCAGGTTTCGATCGTGCGCGGGTAGAAATTCAACGGCCCGGCTTCCGTTGAAGCCGGGCCGTTGGGGTCAGTGGGACAGCGAGGCCGCATCGCCCATGACGACGACCGGATTCTGGCCGGGGTCAAGCGTTTGCAGGAGCGTGATCATGTCGGCCTCGGGCACGCTGACACAGCCGTGCGTCGGTCCGCCATGCTCGACGTGGAACCAGATCTGGCCGCCGCGCTGCTGGCCGAGCGGCATCGTCCAGTCCAAAGGGGACTTTCCGGCGACGCGGTTGTAGTTGATGGCGATGACGTAGTCGAACGCGTCGGCCAGCGATTCACCGTTGAAGCCGACGCCGCCGATGCGAAAGCCCGAACCCTGGTGGTAGGGCAGTTTGCTGCCCGGGTCGGCTAACAGGCCGCCCGCATCGGTCAGCGCGAACACGCCGATCGGCGAGCGCAGGTCGTTGTTCATGTGTTCGGCACTCCAGCCGGCGTCACCGTTGTGCGCGGACCAGGTCGGTCCGGCCTGCCAACCGGCGGGCGTGCGCTGGTACAGCACGACCGTCGAGTTGGGCGAGTCGATGTCCGCGCCGGTCACGATGATCACCTGGTTGGCGTTGGCCGGCACCTCGGCGAGCGTGTTCGGCCCGAGGCCGGGAAGTTGTTGCGGCAGGCGGTTGGTGGCCTCCGGCGCGGTGTTGCCGGTGCCGGGCTTGGTCAGCGCGATCGGCACGGCCGGATGGCTCGGGTGCGGGGTCGCCGACGTGGTGCAACCGGCGATGGCCGCGGTCGCGGCGACGGTGGCCACGATCAGCTTGATGCGTGCTGGCATGCGTCACCGTTCAGTGCTTGGTCGGCAGTTCGACCTGCTGGCCGGTCCAGCCGATGTGCGTGGTGGCCTGGTAGTAGAGGACCGTCCCGGCCGTGAGTCCCGCGCTCGCGGCGAACCGGGACGGCGTGACGAGCACGGTCTGCTGGGACAGGATCGTGCTGGTGGTCGGGTCGACGATCAGCTGCTGCTGTTCCAAGCCGAGGTCGTCGACCTGCCGCGGGAGCAGCGCGACGCCGACACCGCCGCGGCCGAGCGGATCGGTCACCGTGCCGAGCGAGGAGATGCCGGGCAACGCGGCCAGCAGGCGATAGGCACTCGCCCGCACCGCGCTGGAGACCGGAAACGTGATCAAGTTGCTGACCTGGGTGAACATCCAGTCCTGCTGATCGACGTCGGCCGCGCCGCCGTCGTGTCCGTAGAGCTGCTTGAGCACTCCGGCCAGCTGCGTCTCGTCGCTGGGCAACTGTTGCAGGAAGGCGTAGTTCACGTTCTTCGTGCCGAGCGCGGCGATGCTCCCGCCGTAGTTGGTGTGGTCGACGCGCGGGCTCCCGGTGCCGAGCGGCATCGCCAACGTGCCCGACTTCTTGACGCCCGGATCAATGTCCACAGTGGCCGGTGAGCCGGCCAGCTGCCAGCGGTCGTTGTCCTGCGGCCCCCACGGCGCCCGCTTCGCGTCGATGCCGGACACCAGCAGGCTCTGCTCGCCGGGCCGCACGCCGATCGACCAGTCCGACTCCGAGGTCTCCGCGATCACGTACGGCTTGCCGGTCGGGCCGGTGGACAGGCCGATCGAGAGGTTCAGGTTCCGCGTGCCGAACTGCCAGTACGGGCCGTCGGTCGCCTGGTTCCGCACCGAGGCGGCCATGTTCAGCAGGAGGAGGTGACCGTCCGGGCGGGCCGTCTGGGTGGTGGGCTGCGGAGTTCGGTGCTGGGCGACGCCGACCACGACCGCGCCCGCCGCGACGACTGCCGCGACGGCGACGCCGACCAGGGGGACCAGCAGCAGCCGTCGAGCGGGCGCCGGGCGCGCCGAGGTCTGAGTGGTTCGGGCGGGTGTGGGGCGCGCCGAGGTCTCAGTGGTCCGCGCGAGGCGGGCGGCCATCAGGTCGGCGAGGTCGTCGTGCTGGCGGGTCGAGCCGGCCAGCCGGGTGGGGTCCAGCGCGTCCGGGCGGGCTCTGGACAGCGCCTCCAGTGTCTTGCGGTCCTTCTCGCGCATACGGCTCAGGGCTCCTTCACCAACGCCAGCGGGTGGTGTTCGCGAGAGGACTCCGCGCCGGACGAGCCGTCGATGGCCCGCTCCAGCTTGCGGCGGGCCCGGTGCAGCCGGACGGTGAGCGTCGCGGTCGTGCAGCCGAGCACCCGGGCGGCGTCGCGCTGGCTCAGGCCCTGCCAGGCGAGCAGGGTGAGCAGTTCCCGGTCCGCGTCCGGCAGGCTCGCCAGCGCCCGCAGCACGGTCGCGCGCTGCGCGACGTCCTCGGCGATGTCGTCGGACGCCACCTCGGTGCTGATCCGCCGCCCCTCGGCAACGGCCAGCTCGTACTGCTTCGCGTCCTTGCGCCGCAGTTCGCGGATCAGGTTCCTGGCCACGGCGAGCAGCCACGGCAACGGGACTTCGGGCGGTTGCGCCCAGCGCTGCCACGCCACCGCGAACGTCTCGCTGGTGATGTCCTCACCGGTGGTCCGGCCGACCAGGCTGCTCGCGTAGGCGAGCACCCTCGGGTAGCACAGCTCGTACGTCTCCGCGAAATGTTGTGCGTCGCGCACGCGCTGTCCCCCTTAGCCGCTGTCCTCTCACCCCGAACTGATCGATGACCGCGAGTTCTTACTCGAACGTGACCGGCGACACATGTCAACGCGACGAACGGCTCGCCAGCAACGCGGTGATGCGTGCCTTGGTGTCCGGATCGTCGAGCAGCGCGGTGAAGATGCCGGACTCGTGCACCATCCGCTCGTGCGGCTCGCTCGGCTCGGCGACCCGCAGCAGGGCGCGGATCTCGCGCAGCGCACCTGCCGGCTTGGCCAGCAGCGTCTCGACCCGCTCGGCGACATGTGCGCGCAGCGCGTCCGCGTCCGGCAACACATCGTTGACCAGGCCGATCTCCCGTGCGCGGGTCGCGGTGAAGCGGTCGCCGAACAGCAGGATGTCGGCCGCGCGCGGCCGGCCGACGCGCTGCGGCAGCAGCGCGCTGCTGCCGAACTCGGGCACCAGGCCGAGGTTGACGAACGGGAACTGGAGGTAGCTGCGCTCGGTCGCGTAGACCAGATCGCAGTGCAGCAGCACGGTCGCGCCGATGCCGACCGCTGGCCCGTCGACCTCGGCGATCAGCACGGCGGTGCTGGCCATCACGGCCTCCTGGAAGCGGCGCACCGGCTGATCGTCGTCGCGGGCCGTGGCGCTGCCGCTGGCCGCGATGAAGTCGCCGAGATCGTTGCCGGCCGAGAAGCTCCCGCCCGCCCCGGTCAGCACGATCACCCGTACGTCCGGATCGGCACTGGCGGCGTTGACCGCCTCGGCCAGGGCCGCGTACATGGCCGCGGTGAGCGCGTTGCGCTTGCCGGGCCGGTTGATGGTGACGGTGGCCAGGGCACCGTCCGTACGCGACAGGACGTCTGCTTCGTCGGTCATCGGGCCATTGTGTCATCGAGTGCATTGGAGAGCACAACTCACTATGCTGAGGGGATGGCATCCCGTTCCACCCCGGTCGGCATCGAGATCATGGCCGAACAGCCGCTGCTCCCCCGGCCCTGCTCGGTCGCCGCGGCGCTGGAGATCCTCGGCGAGCGGTGGACCCTGCTCGCCATCCGCGAAATGGCCTACGGCGTGCACCGCTTCGACCAGATCACCGCCTACACCGGGGCGTCGCGCGACATCCTGGCCAACCGGCTGCGCAAGCTGGAGCAGCGCGGCATCATCGAACGCCGCCAGTACAACGAACACCCGCCGCGCTACGAATACCACCTGACCGACTCCGGTCGCGAACTCGTGCCGGTGCTGCGCGCGCTGCGCCAGTGGGGCGACCGCTGGGCGGTCGACGAGCCTGCCGTGTCCTTCCACCACGACTGCGGGCACCAGTTGGAGATCGACCAGGTCTGCCATGCCTGCGGCGACGTCGTCCGCACCGAGAACGTGAAGATCGCGCTGAGCAGCAACTAACCGCCGAACGCGATGCCGATGCCGAGTTCGGCGAGGCCGTCGGCGAGCAGCGTGGCCAGCAGCGCGGCGTGCTCGCCGGTCGGATCGAGGTCCGGGTCGAACACGGTGACCTCGGCGCCTGCCGCGCCCGGTGCCAGCGCGGTCAGCAGCTCGATCAGGCGCGCCGCGCTCAGTCCGCCCGGATCCGGGCTGTCCACGGCCGGCATGATCGACGGGTCGAGCACGTCCACGTCCAGGTGCAGCCAGTAGCCGTCCAACCGTTCGGTCATCATCAGCTCGGCCAGGGTGGCCGAGACCAGTTCGGCACCATCCTCGGCGATCTGCGGCGCGGTGACCACGGCGCGCAGCAGCCCGCGCGTCTCGACCAGCGCGTCGTCGTCCGGGCGGCAGCCGACGTGGATGGCGTGTTCGGGGCGGAAGTACGGGCCGAGGCCGTCGATGTCGGAGATGGCGGGCCAGTGCAGGCCGACCGCCGCGGCGAGATCCTCGCCGGCCAGCGACGCGCAGCGGGTCGAGGTGCCCGGGTGCCGGAAGTCGGTGTGCCCGTCGATGTGCACCAGCGCGTAGCGACCGCGCCGCCGCAGCGCCAGGCCAGTGCCGATCAGCAGGCTGCAGTCGCCGCCCAGCACCAGCGGGGCGATGCCCTCGTCGAGCACGGCGGTGAGCCGCTCGGCCAGCCGCAGGCTGTGGTCCACGATCGCGTCCTGGTTGCGCAGCCTGCCCGCGCCCGCGACCCAGTCGTCGCGGTAGCGGCCGGGCAGCACGACTCCGCAGTCGGTGGCGCCCGCCGCGATCAACCGATGGTGCAGCCCGGCCTCGCGCAACGCTTCCGGCGCCTTCGCGGTGCCCGGCACCGCACTGCGTTCTGGCGGGCGCAGGCCGAGGTTGGTCGGCGCGGCTATGAGTCCGATCACGTGCTCATCGTCCCGCATCGCGCCGGGGTTCCGCTTGTTCAGCACTGTCCGGCCCGCCTCCCGCTCCCCCGGCACGGCCTCGGTTACCGTGGTCCGATGCAGCGCGAGTCCGGCCAACTCGTCGGCGGGCCGGCGCGGCGCGGTGGGTCCATTCCGCGCGCGACCGGGTCCATGGCCATCGCCGGACTGGCCAGCAAGCTCACCGGCTTCGCACGCAACCTGGTCATCGCCTGGGTACTCGGTCTGAGCGTCGCGGCGGACGCCTACAACGCGGCGAACACGCTGCCCAACCAGGTCTACGAACTGCTCGTCGGCGGTGTGCTCACCAGTGTGCTGGTGCCGGTGTTGGTTCGGGCGCACCACGACGACTCCGACGGCGGCGTCGCCTACACGCAGCGCCTGCTGACCATGGCCACGGCCGTGCTGGTGTTGATCACCGTGCTCGCGGTGGCCGCCGCGCCAATGCTGACCGCGCTGGTCGTCGACGACTCCACTGGCCGCGCCAATCCGGCGCTGACCACGGCCTTCGCCTACCTGCTACTGCCGCAGATCCTGTTCTACGGGATCTCCGCGCTGCTCACCGCCGTGCTCAACGCGCGACACGTCTTCGGCGTCACGGTGTGGGCGCCGGTGTTGAACAACATCGTTCTGCTGCTCACCTTCGGGATCTACCCGCTGCTGCCCGGCCAGCTGACCCTCGACCCGGTGCGGATGGACAACGCGCAGCTGCTCGTGCTCGGCATCGGCAGCACGCTCGGCGTGCTCATCCAGGCGTTCGTGCTGCTGCCCGCGCTGGCTCGCTCCGGTTTCCGGTTCCGGCCGCGCTGGGGCTGGGACCGGCGGTTCGCCGAGTTCGGCAGGCTGGCCGCGTGGACCATCGGCTACGCGCTGCTCGCGCAGGTCGGCGTCGTCGTGGTCACCAACATCGCCACCGCCAACGGCGGTCTGACCATCTACAACAACGTGTGGCTGCTGGTGCAACTGCCGTACGGGGTGATCGGCTTCGCGCTGATCACCGCGATTCTGCCCAGGATGAGCCGGGCCGCCGCGGAGGGTCGCGTGCTGGCCATCAAGGCCGACCTGTCGCTGGCCAGCAGACTGTGCGCGACCGCGATGCTGCCGATGAGCGCGCTGATGACCGTGCTCGGCCCCTCACTGGGCGTCGCGCTGTTCTCGCTCGGGCACAGCAGGGCGGACGCGGGCAAGGTCGGCATCGCGCTGGCCGTCGCCGCGTTCGGCGTGCTCCCCTACACGATCAGCCTGCTCCAGCTGCGCGTGTTCTACGCGATGAAGGACGCACGCACGCCGACTCTGATCATGCTCGGCATGATGGTCGTGAAGGTAGCGCTGTCCCTACTCGCACCGCTCGTGCTCGCCCCCGGGGATGTCGTCTACGGCCTGACTTTCGCCAATTCCGCCGCGTTTCTGCTCGGTTGGCTCGCGGGCGAGGCGTGCCTGCGCGCGCGGTTGGGCCGGCTGGACGGCGGGCGCATCTCGGTCACCATCGTCCGAGGGCTGCTCGCCGGCGTCGCCGCCGCGGCCGTCGCGCTGCTCGTCCGGCTGGTGCTGCCCGGAAATCCGCTCGGCGCCTGGGCGTCGCTGATCTTCGGCGGCCTGCTCGGCACCCTGGCCGCCGCGCTGGTGCTGGCCTGGCTCCGCTCGCCCGAGCAGCAGGCCATCGCCCGCCGGTTCGGCCGCATCCTGATGCGCCTGCACCGCTGAGCGCTACTTGACCCGCCTGCGCATCCGCGCCGTGGCAACGGCTCCGGCGCCGAAGATCAGCACGATCGTGGTCAGCGCCCAGCGCCGCTCGGTCACCACCTCCTGGCTCACCGGCGCCACCCGCAACGTCCCCGGACTGGTCGGCAACACCGCTGCCCGCCCGCTCTGGGTCGTCGTGGGCGGGCTGGTCGTCGAGGGCGGTGTTGTGGTGGGCGTGACGGTGGGGGTCGTGGGCGGGGTGAACACCGGTGGCGCCACGGCCGCGCGCAGCGCGACGCTGGCGGGCGCGGTGGGGGTGATCGGCGGTGGCGGTGGCGGGGTCGAGTGGGTGGGGGGTGGCGTGGTCGGTGGGGGCGGCGGCGGACTGGTCGGCGGCGGCGGCGGTGGCGGGTTGGAGGACGTGGGCGGCTCACCGTCGCCCAGGCTGATGCAGATGATCGGCGGGATCGGGCCGATCGGCAGCAGGCAGATCTTGAACATCGGCGCGATGACCTGCTCGGTTCCAGCCGAAACATGATCACCGGGCGCGGCGTTCGCGAGCGGTGCCGTGGCCAGGAACAGGATCGGCACGGCCGCCACGACTCCGCCAATCCTGGCCAGGATTCGTCCGCTCCGGTTGGTCGATAACTCTGTTCGTCCAGTTTCGTGCGAATAAGTTCCCGACTTATTTCTCACGTCGCCTCATTCTGCAGAGTTCATCGGATTGGCGGATAACGACCATACCGTATCTGGTGATCTAATCCTTCGCCAGAAGGGAGCGCGATGAGTATTTATCTGCTGTGGCTGCCGCGGCCGGTCTGATGATCACCATCCGCAGGTACGTCTCTTCAGGCGCACCGGCATGCCAGCGACGAAGCCGCCCGCTCCGGCTCCTACCGGGTGTCGGACAGCCTGGAAATTGGCGGTTTCCTATGGACAGTTCATTTGTGCCAGATAACCAATGATCTGTCCTTTGTGGCGCTGGACCAGCTCAGCCAGAACTGGGTTTGTGGTGACGGTCGAACTCGCGGGCGGCGGTGCGCTGGGTACGGACCGGCAGCAGTTTCTCCTTCTCGGCCGAATCCTCGTCGTTCAGGCCCAACTGCACCGCTCTGCGGATCTGCTCCCGATTGTCCCGGACGACCGCGGCGAAGAAGTCGTCGATCCGCGGATCGCGCAACACCTCCAGCACGACCCGGAACGACGTGTCCACAACGGAATGCACGATCTCCGCGTGGAAGGGCAGCAGCTTCAGCCTGCTCAACTGCCGGTCCTCGGACAGCTTCTCGCTGATGATCGCGCGCAGCTGCTCGCGGTTGTCGGTGAGCGAGCGGGCCAGGTTCTCCGGATAGTTGCCGGTTTCCAGCACCTTGACCACCTCGTCGAGCACGGCGACGGTGATCGGTTTCTTGATCCGGTGCACGAGCGGCTCGGCGAGGCGGTCGACCAGCCGGTTGAAGAACTGCTCGCCGATGGCCCGGTCGGCCGCCCGGCCGATCCGGACGAGCAGCAGCACGACGGTGATGATGTGATGCGGGTACAGGGCCGGATGCGCGACCGGGATCATCGCGAAGACCTCGTACCAGTTGCGCGCCGGGAACGAGCGCACCCACCCCCGCTTGCGCCAGCGCCAGAGGAACTCGAAGAAGAAGATCGCGCTGATCGCGACATCGACCCAGAACAGCACCATGCCGACCGAGTAACTCGGCGGGCTCAGCACCACGTCGCCCAGCACGCCGACGGAGATCAGCGCGAGCGCGAGCATGACGTAGTCGTCGGCGTGCACGTTGCCGGGCAGGATGCCGCTGTTCAGCTCGGCTTCGGCCATGCTGATCATCCTACGCCCGCGAGGCACGTTAGCGCTGGTCAGGCCGGGTTCGCGACGAAATTGACGGTGGTGTTGGTGAAACCCAGCGACTGCAACAGGCTGACCAGCATGGTCTTGGTGTTGCGTTCCGCGTCCGCGAGCAGCTCGCTCTTGCCGGCAGCGGCCTGGATCTGCTTCTGCGCCAGTTCGTAGAGCGCCTGCTGGGAGTTGGGATTGCCGGAGAAGAACTGGTTGATCCTGGTGAACAGGCCCTGTTGCTGTGCGTAGACATAGGACTGGTGCACGTCCAGCGTGGCCCTGTCCAGCTGCGCGTGGCCCAGCGTGAGGGTCGCCGAGCGCCGGTCGGCGGAAACCTGCACGTCATTGCCCTTGAGTCGGCCGAAGTCCACGTAGGCGTTGTCGCTGCCGACACCGATGAACATCGTGTCGCTGCCCTCCAGGAAACCGGGCAGGATCGAGGAGTTCGTGGAGATGTCGACCACCACCTGGAAGGTGCCGCTGGCCGCCTCGTACCGGGACAGCTGCTGCACGGACTGGAGCAGCACCGGTCCCGACGTTTCCTGCGTGTTCTCCGCGAAGGGGTTGCGCAGCTGCGGAAACAGGTGGATCGCCGAGCCGACCAGAGCAACTCCGATCAGCAGGATCACCACGATCGCCACACCGAGGAGCCGGATCCGCCACTTGCCCATGCCATAGGGATACCCGGTCCGGCCCCACCGTCAACCTCCACCCCGCCGGTGTCCCTATACGGCCCAGCGGGTACACAATCAGCGGCAGACGAGTTCAGGAGGCCACCATGCGCAGGTCGATCTGGTTCTGGCTGCTCATCGCGGTATTGGTCGTCCTGGTGCTGGGCATCATGTTCGGCGGTTACCGAAAAGGCACTCCGGTCGGCGCGCCGACTCACCAGGACAGAGTTGCCGTCAGCGTGGTGTAGGTCGGCACGGTGGTCACGCTGCCCAGCGTGACCGTGGCATCGACGCCGTCGGCGGCGATCGTGGCCGGGATCGGCCGACCGTTGTGCGTGACGCGCACTCGCGGACTTGTCGCGCCGGCCGGCAGTCGCAGGGCGAGTTCACCCACCCGGACCTGCCCGTACCGCACCTCGATCGAGCAGACCTGTTGCCGGCCAACGCGTTGCTGGCGGAACAGCCCCCAGCCGCCCGCTGCGGTGAAGGCGGCGGCGAAGTTCTCCGGGGTGATGCGCGGCGCGAAGGTCAGGCTGGCCCTGGGGCCGTGGCAGGAGAAACCGCACGCGGCGAGGAACACGCCGTAGCTCGCCATGGCCCTGGTGTAGTGCTCGCTGCACTCGATCTCGTTGTACGGGTTGCGCTTCGCGGGCGCGTAGCGGTTGTGCACCGCGTTGGTGACGATCAGGCCCTGGTCGACCAGGCCCTCGTAGATCATGTGCGCGGCGAGCTGGTACTCCTGCCCGGTCCACGACTCGTTGAAGTACATGGCTACCCCGGCGGGCGGATTTCCGTTGGCCTGCGCGGCACCGCCGTGCGGGAAGGTCGTCATGATCATGGCCGGTTCGCCTGCCATCGCATACCAGCGCCCGCCCGGAATCGCCGGGTTCGCCGCCCGGTACGCGGCCGGGTCGGTCACGTAGTTGTAGTGGAAGATGCTGGCCAGCGCGGTCGTGGCCTGTGCGGGGTCGAACACCCGGGGCAGGCCGAGCTGCCAGGCCGCGTTCTGGCCGAGCATCTGGTCGATGTCGCAGCCGACGTTCGAGTTCGGCGCGTCCGGCGCGCTCGGGTCGACGAGCTGGACGAAGTACTCGCCGTTCCACAGCGCGGTCGCGATCGAGTGCGCCCCGGACCGCGCGAGCGCGGTGCAGGTCTGCGCGAACGCGGTGTCGTTCATTTCCGTGGCCATCGCGGCCGCCGCGTGCAGCGCGGCGTCGTACATTCCGGTCAGCCAGGCGACCTCGCCGTACCAGGTGGCGTCCAGGGTGTTGGGCTGCGCGCCCTCCAGCGTGCCGTCGTGCCGGGTGTCGTGGCTGATCACCCAGTTGACCGCCTGCTTGATCCTGGGCCAGTTCGCGGTCAGAAAGGTGTCGTCGGGCGACATCTGGTGTTCGCGGTAGAAGCGCAGGATCGTGCCGCACTGGCCGTCGGTGGCCCAGCCCATGTCGGCCTCGGCGCGGTTGCCGATCTCGCCAGTGTCCGGATGGAATCCGATGCCGAGATCGACGCGCTGCCGGGTGTCCCGCTCCAGGCTCGGGAACAGCCGCGCGATGCCGTGCGCGTAACTCCACACGTGTTCGCAGGTGCCGGGTGCGCAGTCGACGCCCTCCCAGGCGTAGAAGCGGCCGTTGGACAACCGGAAGGCGACGTTGGTGGCCAGGCTGCCGGAGGTGTGCAGGGTCCGTTCGAGGAACCAGTGCGGCAGGGTCGAGTCGGTGTACCAGGTTCGCACCCACTCCCGGGTCGCGGCCTCCAGCCGGGGCAGTTGCGCGGCGAGATAGCCGAGCACGGCCTGCGCCGAGGCGAACCTGGTGGCGTAGTGCCGGCTCAGGTTGGCGATGTCGGTGAGGAAGCCGAGCGCGATCCGGTCCAGGTTCGGGAAGAACCAGGCCAGCGCGAACCGAACGGTGTGGCTCTGTCCCGGCGCCAGCACGACCCGCGAGGTGACCGCGCCGGTGATCGTGCCGAGCCCGCCGTCGATGCTGACCGGCCCCGGGCCGGACGTGGCGATCGCGGTCGGACTGCTCCAGTCCGCGATCGAGGGCCGCAGGGTGACCTGGGTGTCGTTGCCGAGCACCGCGACGGCGACCGTGCCGCCGTCGGTAAGCGTGCCGATCGGCGCGGGATTGACGGGCGCGTCGCTGAAGCTGATCGTGCTGACGTTGATGTGGCCCCAGCCGCCGGTCGCCGAGTCGACGATCTCGATGTGCGCGTCCTTGTTCTGGTAGCGGATCAGGTCGAGGTAGCGCAGGTGCATCGGCTCGGTGTTGTCGGCGGTCAGGCTGCCCACGACCGCGCCGTCGACGACCACGTTCAGGCAGGTCTGGCCGGGATTGTTGCCACCGCCCACCCACGCGGACACATACCGGCGGGAGACGGTGAACGTGCCGCTGGTGAGCGTGCCGACGTAGCTGTCGGCGAGGGTCGGATCGTTGTTGGCGGCGATGAAGTTGTGCGAGGTGACGAAGCGCGGCCCCTGCGCATTGAGGTTGCCGAAGCGCAGCATGTAGGCGGGCACCTGGGAGACCAGCACCGGTCCGGCGCCGAACGCCGTCCCGGTCACCGTCCAGCCGGCGTAGTCGGTCTGCTGCCACGTCTCGAACACGATGTCCGGCCGCGATGTGGTCACCGGCGCGTTGGCCGCGGTGAACTGCACGCCCTGGTAGTTCTGCGGTCCGGAGACGGTCTCGCTGGACAGCGTGGTCGGCTGCGCGGTCCTGGCGCGCATCGCGACGGGGTTCTCCGCCCACCCGGTCAACTCGGCGACGACCGGGGCGGCCGTGGTGTTGGTGAGCGTGTAGGCGAGCACGGTCACCGGCAGCGTCGAGTCGTCGGTCTCGCCGGGCACGAACGGCGGGAACGCGTCCAGGTGCACGGAGACCGGGCAGTTCGGGTCCTGGTAGTCGACCTGGCCGAGCGGGTACTGGCCGGTGAAGGCGACCTGCGCGAACCCGGTCGAGTCGACGGCGCGCGCGGAACTGTTGCTCTCGACGAAAATGGGAGCGGTCGAGGTCGTCGTCGGCGGCGAGGTGGTGGTTGTCGTACTCGGGGGCGGGGCGGTCGTGCTGGTTGCGGGCGGGGCGGTGGTCGTGGTCGGCGGGGTGGTCGAGGTGGGTGGGGCCTGGGTCAGGTTGGCGGTGCGGAGCACGAAACCGTTGCCGAACGGGGAGAACGGGATGTGCGGATCGGCGTAGGCGGGGCCGTTGCAGTTCGCCCAGGGCGGCGCGGGCGCGTTGTCCACGTCCCAGTACCAGAGCTTGCCGTCCCCGCCCAGATAGACCTGTCCGCACGCGCCGCCGCCGACCGGCATGCCGATGTAGCGCAGCTCCGAACCGGTGTACGTGCTGGGATTCCCGCGCTGGTACAGGGCGGCGACGTCCGCCGAGCTGAGGCCCTTGTCCGGGTAACCGCCGGTCGCGCCGCCTGTGCCGGCGGCGAACGCGGTGCCCGGCCGGGCGGCGAACATCATGGCACCGGCAACCGTACCCGACATGGTCAGGAATCGTCGTCGGTTCACCCAGCTGGATCTAGCGGGCTCGGCCTGCGCGTCCGTCATCACGCCTCCTGAGAAATCGATTTCTGAAATCGATTTCCAGGACGCTAGAGGCGCCGCCCCGCACTGTCAATGATTAACTCACTGAGTCTGATATGTGTTGATAACTACCACTGAACAGGCGCTTGTGGGTTTACCTGACGCTCGGCACGCGCCGGGGAACGGGGGCGCGGGTGGGCCCGATCATGCCCACCCGCGCCGCGCGTACCGCCGTTCATGCTGCCCGTATCAGCCTCCCGGCGGCGGGTCCCGGTCACTGATCCCAGTGTAGGGCCATCTTGGGCTGCTGGAACGTGGCAGCGTATGCCGTCAACGGACTCACTTGATGACGACGTCGAAGCGGGCGACGTTGGAACCGAACACGCTCAGCACCGGCGTCGCGCCGTTCAGATCGGCCGAGTTGTAGGTGACGGTCAGGGTTTCCGACTCGCCCGGCCACAGCGTGATGTCGTTGTCGCTCCACAGCGCGGACGTCACCTGGTTGTCGCCGGACTGCTCGCCGCCGCTCGCCGTGCCGCGCCGCACGTCCGCCCGGAGGAAGAAGCCGACGGTCGGCTTGCTGGAGGTGTTGGTGATGGTCACCGTCGCCGCCGTGTCCGCACCGTCCGGACCGGGCGCGGCGGAGGCCGTCGCGGTCGCCGTCACGGTCGCCGCGGCGAGCGACTTCAACCCGGTCAGGTCCGCGTAGCTGGATTCGGTGCCCTGCGGCTGTCCGCTCGTCGCCGACCAGTCGATCGTGTCCTTCTTCGTCGACTGCCAGTACACGTTGCGGTCGACCAGGTTGCCGTTCTGCTTGAGCAGCAGCTCGACGAAATACACGTTGCCACTGGTCGAACTCGGCGCCTTCGGCGTGATGACACCGGTCTTGACCTGCTGGCTGGACAAGGTGACATTGCCGACCGTCTGGTCGTCGAGCACCGAACCGGCGGTGTTGTACACCTTGGATTCGATGGACAGCCCGGACTGGCTCTGCCCGCTCACGCTGTCCAGGGTAACGGTGCCGTTGTCCTGCGCGAGCAACGCGTGCAGCGACTGGTTGGCCTGCTTGGCGCCGAAGAAGCTGCCGGACTGGTCGCTGTCGGAGTTGTAGAGGTTCCAGAGCATCGACGGCCAGCCCTTGTTGGCCTGCCAGTAGATCGTGCCGGTCGAGGCCGACACGCCGCCCGAGGTGTTGTTCGAGTGGTCGACGAACGCCTCGAACTGCGCCCTGGTGCTCTCGTACTCCTGGATCTGCGCTTCCTCGACGTAGCTGTTCAGGCTGTTCCACGCGCCGTAGCGGTTGGTCAGCGCCTGGTCGAACAGGAACAGCGTGCCGAAGTTGTAGTTGCCGTGGCCGTTCTCGTAGTTCAGGTGGTACTGGTTGAAGCTCGGGTTGTTCCACAGGTTGTTCAGGTCCGAAGCGGACATGAAGCGGTTGAGCGAATCGATCGTCGGCACGGTGTCGCCCGCGCTCTCCTCGCTGTCCAGGCCCCACGAGCCACCGACGTTGGTGCGCGTGCTGTCACCGCTGTCGAAGTGCGAGGTGTCGTACCAGTAGTTGGGCGGCACGTAGTCGTACGGGCCTTCCTTCTGGCCGGAGGTGCCCAGGATCGGGCTGCTGTTGTACTCGGCGGAGGAGAGCAGAACCACGTCGAAGTCGTTGGCCTTCCACGTGTTCACCGCGGCCGACTCCTGCTTGGACCCGGGCGCGTTGTCGCTCCAGCCCATCGCGATGACGCTCGGGTGGTTGCGCTCGTTCTGGCCGATGGCGGTCGCCGCGTTGGTCATCACGGCCAGCGTCGCCGCGTTCGGACTGGAGTTCTCCCAGGCGTCACAGCAGGAAAACCCGGAGTCGATGAGGATGCCGGCCGCGTCCATCTGCTCGTAGAACTCGTCCGGCATGAAGTGACCCTCCAGGCGCAGGGTGTTCAGGCCGAGGTTCTTGATGATCGCGACCTGGTTGGCGATGTCCGCCGACGAGTAGCGCAGGAACAGGTCCGGCTCCCAGCCGCCGCCACGGATCACGATCGGCTTGCCGTTGACCTGGAACTGCCGCACGCCGGCCGGCGCCTCGCTGGACTTGTCGATCATGCTGGAGGTGACGGTGCGGATGCCGAACGTCTCGTGCGTGCTGTTGCTGCTCGCGCTGCCCTGGGTCAGCGTGGTGTCCAGCGCGTAGAGCGGCTGGGCGCCCATCTGGTAAGGCCACCACACCTGTGGGTTGTTGATCGTCAGCGGCGCGAAACTCACCGTGGTGGTCTTGTTCGCGGCCACCGTGACCGACTGGTTCACCGTGATCGGCGAGCCTGCGCCGTTCGGCGGGGTCACCGTGGCATAGACCGTGCCGGTCTGGCTGCTGCCGCTGCCGTTGGTGACATTCACCTTCACGGTCAGAGCCGAACTGCTCAGGTTGCTCGCGTTGTTCTCCACGACGTGCGCGTTGCCGACCGACAGCGCGTTGTTGACCTGCAACTCGACCGGGAACTGGATGCCGGTGTTCTCGTCCGGCGGCACCTGGGTCCAGTCGACGTTGTCCACGGTCAGGTTCGAGGAGGGGTTGTTCGGGTAGACCTCGAACGCGATCGAGTTGGTGCCGGAGACGAGGTCGCTGCCGACGTTGAAGGTGTATTTGGTGTAGTCACCGGTGACCGTGGTCTTGGTGGACACCTCCTTGCCGTTGAGCCACACGTCGGCCGAGCCGACCACGCCGTTGACCACCAGGGTCGCGGACTGGCCCGCGGCGACGTTCGGGGTGAAGTCGGCGCGATACCACCACGGCACGTCGAACTGCGAGAGCGTGTTCGCGCCCGGCTTGGCCAGGTAGCCGAAGCAGGTCTTCATGTTGGTCGAGAAGTAGACGTTGGGGCAGGCGCCGTTCTGCAGCAACGCGGCGATCTCCGTGCCCGGCGCGCCGCTGTCGTCCGGTTTGACCGAGAGCCACTTCGACGTGTCGAAGCCGGCCTTGGAAATGGCCGCGCCGCCCTGGGTCGCGGTCGCGCTGGTCAGTACCTTCCACCCGGAACTGCCCACAGTGGACAGACCTCGGGTGGAGTTGGGCTGGGTCGAGGTCGCGACCGAGGCCGGGGCCGAACCGGTTGGCGCGGCAATGCTCGTCGAGGCCATCGCTGCCGGGACTCCGCTCAAGGCGGTGGCCACCGCGAACGCGATGCCCGCGGCGAGTCCCAGCCGCGCTCGGCTGATGCGGATCATCTGTTGCCACTTTCTGTGGTTGCCGAATAACGGGATTTGTGCGCGGCGAAGCAAGCCACGGCGAGAACACGCCGAGGCGATCGGGTCGCGAGTGGGAACGGGCCCGGCTCAGCCGGGGCGCGGCTCAGGCGTGCGCGTGCGAATTCGCATGCGTGCTCCCCAGATCAGGAACAGGCAGCTGCGGCGCGGCGGGCATCCGCTGCTGGGCCGTTAGTTTGTAAAGTTCCCTACCTAAAAGCTCCCCCAGCTTGGCCCGGTCACCAGGGCATGTCAAGAGCCGAACGCGCTCGGCAACGATGGGCACGACGCCCCTCAGCTCGGATGTTTGCCTTTTGGAGTGACGTGGGTCACAATCCATTTTCGCTCGGGCGTTGGTCCCGAACCGAGGAGTGATGATGACCGAGCTGGACAAACAGTCGCTGTGCTTCGTGCTCGCCGACCTGACCTTTCCCGCGCAGCGCTGGGAAATCCTCACTCAGGCGGACCTGTACGGCGTCGATGCCGTGACCCGCGAGCGACTGCGCCTGCTCCCGACCAGAAGCACGCCGTACCGCGACATGCAGGACATCATCGACGCGCTGGAAGCCGCGTCGACCGAAACCATGGCCTGAGCCGAGCCGGAGCCACTCAGCGGCGGCCAAGGCCGGCGTTCGATGCGCAGTACTCGGCGATGTCGGCATGCGTGGCGAACCAGACGCCGTCGGTGCCGGCCATCTCCTCGATCAACTCCCGCAGGATCACCAGCCGCGACCGGTGCCCGATGATGTGCGGGTGCATGGTCAGCTGGAACAGCCCGCCCTCGGCGAGCGCGGACCGGAACTCGTCCTGCCAGATGCCGAGCACGGAGCGCGGCGGCGTGTAGGGCCGAACGCCGTCGAACCGGGCCATCACGAAATACGGGGCGTCGTCGCGGATCCACTCGACCGGGATCTCCACCATGCCGGTGGCCTCGCCCTCGTGGATCAACTCGTACGGCTCGTCGTCGGCCATCAGCGACGAGTCGTAGGCCAGCCCGAGTTCGCGCGCGATGGCCAGGGTGTGGTGGGAGAAGTCCCAGGACGGCGTGCGCATGCCGACCGGTCGCGTGCCGGTGATCGACTCCAGCGTGTCCGCGGCGCGCAGCAGCAGCTCGCGCTCGTCGGCCGCGTCGAGCAGGGTGTTGCGCTCGTGGATCCAGCCGTGCAGCGCGACCTCGTGCCCGGCCTCCGCGTAGCCCCGCACCTCGGCCGGATGCAGCAGCGCGGACACCGCGGGCACGTAGAACGACGCCGGGATGCCGAACTCGGCCAGCAGCCGCAGCACCCGCGGCGCGCCCGCCCGCGCGCCGTACTCGCCGATGGACAGCTCACCGGGGCTGGTGATGTTGTTGCGCAGCGGCAGCGTTTCGTGATCGGAGTCGAAGGACAGCGCGACCGCCACCCGCGCCCGCCCGGCCACGTCTCCGGCGCCAGCCGACGCCCCGCCCGCACCCGCTCAACGTGCCCTCGCCACACCGGCTCGGCCCACTGCCACGGCTCCTGCTCAACCGTCATCCGGCGCCCTCCTGTTCACATCCTTGAAAAGCTCTCACATGCTCGATCACGTTCGGATTTCCTAAATTACCAGCTCAACGGCACCATGCTACGGCGAACGGATCAGTCCGGATTGGACTGGACAGCGCAGATCTGTTGACTGTCAACACCTTGTCAGCGTTGATAACCCCCCGTTAACGTTTTTTCGCCCTTGACCCCCAACTCTTCCTGAATCGGGGAAACCGCATGCCCGCCGCTTCGCGGTACCGTCACCTCGCGCTGCTCGTCGCCGGACTCGCCGGCATCGGCCTGATCACCGCGCCCACAGCGCAGGCCGCCCCGTCCGCGACCCCGCCACCGAGCAGTTGCTCGATCGTCAACGACATGGTGTCCGCCGACGCCTACTGGGTCGCCAACGGCACCGACACCGCGCCGCCCGACTGGCAGAACTCGACCTTCCAGGTCGGCAACCTGGCCATGGTGCGCACCACCGGTGTCACCAACCACATCACCTTCCCCTGGGCCGCGGCCAACAACTACCAGCTCCCCGCCGACCCGCCGGACCAGCCGTTCTTCGCCGACGACGAGGCAGCGGGCGAGGCGTACCTGGCCCTCTACTACTACCACCCGAACCCGGCCAGCCTCCAGGCGCTGCGCGACCGCGTCGCCGGCGAGGACGCCGGCGTGGCCGCCGGCAACGACACGTACTGGAACTACGTCGACGCGCTGAACATGGCCATGCCTTCGTTCGCGCAACTCGGTGTCATGGACAACAGTCAGGCCGACCTGGACACCATGCACACCTTGTTCGACTACGCGCGTCGTCACCTGTTCAACAACTGGACGGGCCTGTGGTACCGCGACGCGAGCGACGTCGGCACCGGCACCTTCTGGTCGCGCGGCAACGGTTGGGCCTTCGCGGCATTGGCCAAGGTGCTCAACCAACTGCCCGCCACCGATCCGCACCGCGCCGAATACCTCGCGGTGTACCAACGGATGGCGTTCACCCTGCTCGCATTGCAGCGCCGCGACGGGTTCTGGAACGTCGACCTGCTCAATCCGTTCGACCACCCCGGCCCGGAGACCAGCGGCACCTCGCTGTTCACCTACGGCATGGCCTGGGGCATCAACCACGGCATCCTGCCGGCGAAGATCTTCCAACCCGCGGTCGAGCGCGCCTGGCAGGGCCTGACCACCAAGGCGCTGCAACCGGGCGGCCTGCTCGGCTACGTGCAGGGTCCGGCCAAGGGTCCGCGCGACGCACAGCCGGTCACCGCGACCGACACCGCGGCCTACGGCGTCGGCGCGTTCCTGTTGGCCGGCACGCAGATGGCCGTCCTGACCCCGGGCTGCCTGCCGTCCGCGAGCTGAGCCCGCCCAACCATCCACAAAGGAACAAACCTTGACCAGACTCCGCTCCGGCGCGCTCGCCATCGCGGCGGCGGCCGCGCTCACCGGATTCGCCGCCCCCTCGGCACTCGCCGCTCCGTCCATACCGGCGTTCCAGATCAACGGCTGGCACGTGATCGGCCAGACCTCCGAGCCGGACGCCATCGCGGGCGAGGGCGTCGCCACGGTCCGCGCGCCGGGCAAGCCCATGTGGATCGACTACACCGACGGCGCCACGATTCCCGCGTCCATCATCAACCAGGGCTGGGGCCACATCGGCGACCCCGACTCCTGGCGCGGCTACATCTTCGATCCCTACCAGCAACCCGCGAGCGTCACGCCGGTGACCAAGAAGATGTTCATGGTCACCACGCCCAGCGGCGCGCAGTACGAGTACGTGCACCAACTCTCCGACGACGAGATCGGCCCGAACGCGGCCGCGTTCGACACGGTCACGCCGGACGGCCAGTGGATGGTGTCCGCCGAACTCGCCCCGGTCACCCGTCTGCTGGTGTTCCCGACCCCGCTGATCAACAAGCAGACCGCGCCGACCGGCGGCGACATCAACGTGGCATCGCGCATTCTGCTCAACCACATGGTGCGCAACCTGCAGGGCTGCGACTTCGTCAACGCGACGCGGCTGATCTGCGCGTCGGACGATTCCAACAATGACATCTATCCGACCAGCAAACCGTTGCTCCAGATCGATCTGAAACATCCGCTCAATGGCAAGGACGTCACCGCTAAGGTCACGTCGCTCGGCCAGATTCCGCTGGCCAGCGCGTGCACCGGCACGTACACGGTGGAGGGCGTTGACTACGACACGGTTACCGGCGACCTGCGGGTCGAGGTGGACGCGCCGAGCCCGTGCAACACCGACATCACCATCTACACGTTGCATCGCTGAACGTATTCTGTGAAAAGGTCGGTGGGAAACCACCGGCCTTTTTGCTTATTCGCCACTAGAACGGCCAGCGTTCGCCGACGATCTTGGTGAGGAACTTCCCGTCGACGCCTGCCACGCGACCGGCCGGAATCCAGGCGAGCAGCACGAGCGGAAACAGGTCGAGTGGGTAGGTCCAGAAATATTGGTTGGTGTGGAACAACATCAGCCAGATCGGCAGAATGAGCAGCAACCCACCCAGCGCGGCGAGCCTGGTGGCGATACCGAACAACAGTCCGAGACCGACGGCCAATTCGGCGATCGTCAAGAATATCTGGAAACCGCCCCAGTTCGGCAACACCAGATCCGTGTAGAACCAGCGGAGTGGTGCAATGCCGGTGCTCATGGTGCCCTGGTTCAGGATGGCGTGCGCGGTGTCCCGGTTGACCAGGTTGAAGCTGAGCCAGCCCCAGTCGTAGTTCGCTTTGTTGAACACCTTGGCGATCGCATTGCTCAGCCAGTTCAACCCGAAAAAGATACGCAGCGCCACGATGGCCTTCGATGCATTGTTCACGCGTTGAAAGTAGCGCCGTCAACGCGGAATCATCGGTCTCGTCAGGGAGCCGTAAGAGTTGTTGCCGTGCGATCACGCCCGGAGTTTGCGCAGGATCCGGGCAAGGTGGGCCCGATCGGTCGCACTGAGGCGGTCGAACAGCCGCTCGGTCTCGGCACCCTGGGCCAACCGAATCGCCTGGCCGACCGCGATGCCGTGCTCGGTGACGGCGACGAGGGTGGCCCGCCGGTCCTGCGGGTCGGGCCGCCGTTCGACCAGTCCCTTGGCCTGGAGGTCGTCCACCACCTCGGTGGCCGATCGCGGTGCGACGCGCAGGTGCTCGGACAGTTCGGTCAACCGAATCGGACCACATCGGGTCACCACCCGCAGTGCCCTCGACTGCGATGGGGACACCTCCCAGTGCGCGAGCGATTCGACCGAGATCCGGCGCAACTGGTGCGCGACCGACCGGACGGCCTCGGCCAGGGAGTCGTCGCGGTCCTGGTTGTGCTGGTCCTCACTCACCTGCTCAGGATACCAGCATCATTGTGGTAACCTCATCTTGAGGTAACCTCAGTACATGTGCCGGCATCGCCGGGAACGGAGCAGATCTTGGTTTCATCCGAAGCGAATCGAGCTGAACAGACCGAACGCGAACCCAGGCGGCCCGGCCGGGGCCGCACGCCCAGAACCGTGACAGCAGCCGAGAAGGCCCAGGCCAAGGAGGTGTCCCTGCGCCGGATCGCCGGTCTGTTCACGTCCTACCGCTGGCCGCTGGGCATCGTCATGGTCACCATCGCGCTCTCGTCGGTGGTCGGCCTCGCCTCACCGTTCCTGCTGCGTGCGGTGATCGACACCGCCCTGCCGACCAGGAACGTCCGGCTGCTGGTGCTGCTGGTATCCGGCATGGTCGCGGTCGCCGCGTTCACGTCCGCGCTGGGCGTCGTCCAGACCTGGCTGAGCACCAAGGTCGGCCAGCAGGTCATGCACAGCCTGCGCACCAGCGTGTTCGCCCACCTGCAACGGCAGTCGATCGCGTTCTTCACCCGGACACGCACCGGCGAGGTGCAGTCCAGGATCACCAACGACGTCGGCGGGATGGAATCGGTGGTGACGTCCACGGCGACCTCGATCGCCTCGAACCTGACCACCGCCGTCGCGACCGCCGTCGCCATGGTCGCGCTGTCCTGGCGGCTGTCGCTGATCTCGCTGGTGGTGATGCCGCCTGCCATCTACCTGACCCGCAAAGTCGCCAGGATGCGCCGCACCATCACCACCGAACAGCAGCGCGAACTGGCCAACCTCAACGTCACCGTCGAGGAGGGGCTTTCCATCAACGGCGTGCAGTTGGCCAAGACGATGGGCACCGGTCCAGCGCTGGTCGAGCGCTTCACCCAGTCCTCCGCGAAGCTGATCGACCTGGAACTGCGCTCCCAACTGGCCGGGCGCTGGCGGATGGCCTCGATGAGCATCATCTTCGCCGCGATCCCGGCGATCATCTACCTCAGTGCCGGCCTGCCAATCACGGCCGGCGCGATGACCATCGGCACCCTGATCGCGTTCACCACCCTGCAGAACAGCCTGTTCCGGCCCCTGATGGGGTTGCTCAACACCGCGGTCTCGGTGATCAGCTCGCTGGCGCTGTTCGCACGGATCTTCGAGTACCTCGACCTCCCGGTGGAGATCGTCGACCCGGTCGACCCGGTGGCGATCGACCCGGAGCGGATCACGGGACACGTGCGGTTCGAGCAACTCGAGTTCACCTATCCCGGCGCGCAGCGACCTGCCGTCGCCGAGGTCTCGCTGGACGTTCCGGCCGGCAGCACGCTCGCCCTGGTCGGCGAGACCGGGTCCGGCAAAACGACGCTGGCCTCGCTGGTCGCCCGCCTGTACGACCCCACCAGCGGTGCCGTCACCATCGACGGTATCGACATCCGCCGCATGCGACTTGCCGATCTCGCTGAGATCGTCGGCATGGTCAGCCAGGAGACCTACCTGCTGCACACCACGGTCCGGGAGAACCTGCGCTACGCCAAGCCGACCGCGACCGACGCCGAGATCGAGGACGCGGCCCGCGCCGCACAGATCCACGACCTGATCAGCACCCTGCCCGACGGCTACGACACCATGGTCGGCTCGCGGGGACACCGCTTCTCCGGCGGCGAGAAGCAGCGCATCGCCATCGCCCGCACCCTGCTGCGCGACCCCCGGGTGCTCCTGCTGGACGAGGCCACCAGCGCACTGGACACCGAGACCGAACGCGCCGTGCAACAGGCATTCGACGCGCTCGCACACGGCAGGACCACCATCACCATCGCGCACCGGCTCTCCACGGTTCGCGGCGCCGACCAGATCGCCGTGCTCGACCACGGCCACGTCATCGAACGCGGCAGCCACACCGCGCTGCTGGCCGACAACGGCCGCTATGCCGCACTCGCTGCCTGACCTGCGTAGGCGGACGCCCGGTCACTGCCGGCCAGGTGGCGGGAGCTGCGGCGGGGTCTCCGCGGGGTGGTCGACCAGGGCCTTGAGCGCGAGCTGGATCGCGGTGTCCAGCTGAGGATCGCGGCCGGCCGCGCGGTCCTGCGGAGTGCGTACCACCTCGATGTCCGGATCGACGCCGTGGTTCTCAATGCCCCAGCCCGGTCCCTTGAACCAGTGCGCATACCGCGGCTGGGTGACCATGGTGCCGTCGACGAGGTAGTAGCGCATGTCGATACCGATCGTGCCGCCCCAGGTCCGGACGCCGACCACGGGCGCGATGCCACGGGCCTTGATCGCGTTGGTGACGACGTCACCGTCGGAACCGGAGAACTCATCGGCCACCGCGACGATCGGACCCCTCGGCGAGTCCTTCGGATAGGTCTCCACCGTCCACCGATCCCTGGCCACGCCCCAGCCGCCCACGGTCCGGGCGAGTCGTTCGACCACGAGCTGAGACAGGTGACCGCCGCGGTTCTCCCGCACGTCGACGACCAGCGCCTCGTACCGGACCTCCAACCGCAGATCGCGGTGCAGTTGCGCCCAGCCGTTGGCGATCATGTCCGGCACGTGCAGGTAACCGACCCGGCCCTGGCTGGTCTCGTGCACGTACTCGCGCATGCCCGCGATCCACGCGTGGTAGCGCAGCGCCGTCTCATCGGCCAACGGGGTGACCACGACCCGGCGCGGCGAGCCGCCCTGCTCAGGGGTGATGGTCAGCTCCACCGGTTTGCCGGCAGTGCCGGCCAACAACGGCGCGGGGCCGAGCTCACGGGACACGAGTTGACCGTCGACCGCGAGCACCGCGTCACCCTCGCGGACGCGGACCCCGGCCGCGCGCAGCGGCGAGCGGGCCCTCGGGTCGGAACTCTCACCGGGCAGGATCCGGCTGATCCGCCACCGACCGTCGGAGTCGCGGTGCAGGTCGGCGCCGAGTTTGCCAACCTGACGACGGCCGGTGGACTTCGGCGCAGGCGGCGTCACATAGGCGTGTGAGGTGCCCAGTTCGCCCTGGATTTCCCAGAGGACGTCGCGGAAGTCGTCGTCGGTGCCGACCCGTTCGACGATCGGCCGGTACCGGCGCAGTTCGCCCTGCCAGTCGACGCCATTCATGTCCGCGCGCCAGAAGTGATCGCGCATCAGCCTGCCGGCCTCGTCGAAGCCCTGCCGCCATTCCGCGGCCGGGTCAACGGTGACCGTGATGCGGTCCAGGTCGACCTCGACCCGCTCCGCCCCAGGGTCGTTGCCGTCCTCGTGACCGGTCTTGCGGCGTGCCGCGACGACATACAGTTCCTCGCCGTCGCGAACCACGACGCGACGGCCGTCGCCGGAGACGGTGGCCGCGTCGATCTCGGTCTCGACCCGCTCCACACGGTGCCGGGTCAGGTCGAACCGCTCCAGGCTCGGTTTCGGCCGGACGATCGCGTTGGGCAGGCCCTCCCCGACGACCCCGAACACCGGATGCACCAACCAGAACAGCGCGTCCTCGGCGGCCTGCAAATCGGTGTAGACAGCGGGGTCGACCGGGACGGCGACCAGCCGGTCACCGATGCCCACGGTGTCCACCACGGTCACGGTGCTCGCCTGGTCGTTGTCCTGGCCGGCCGTAGCGTGCCGGTCGTCCTGGTCATCGACCGGTGGGCGGCCGGCCGGCTGCGGGTCGAACGGGGACGGGGTGTCCGCGCTGAGTGGCACCAGGTACGGGCGGCAGCCGCGCGGGAAGGACACGTCGAACACGTGCACGTCGTAGACCGGGTCGAAACTGCGCACGGACAGAAACGCCAGATATTTGCCGTCCTGGGTGAACACCGGGTCGGAGTCGGTGAACCGCAGGTCGGTGACGTCGACGGGAACCAGATCGGTGAGCGCGGCGATCCTGATCTGGCGCAACGGGTTCGGACCAGGATGCGACCAGGCCAGCCAGCGGGAGTCCGGCGAGAACGTCGGGCCGGTCGGGTCGCCCTCGGCGGCCTTGGTGACTTCGCTGAGTTCGCCGGACTCGGTGTTGATCAGCAGCAGCCTGCTGTCGTGGCTGACCACGGCGAGGTGGACGCCATCCGGTGCGGCGACGAGTTCCAGCACCCGGCCGAGCTGGCCGACGCCGATCCGGCGGGGCGGGGCGCCGATGTCGCTGCCATCGGCGGGCGCGATCTGGATGGCGTCCTCGCCGTCGGCGTCGGTGATCCAGGCGACGTTGCCGGATTCGCCGAGCACCACCGGGGTACGGGCGCGGACGCCCGGCTCCACGGCCAACGCGCGGGCGGGTCCATCGGCGTGGGTGAGCCAATGCACCGTGCCGCGCACCTCGACCGCGCTCGCCCGGCCGGTGTGGTCCGGCACCACCACGCCCAGGTTCTTGGCGGTCTCGATCGGATAGGGCTGCCGGCCGGCGGCGGGGCCGCCCAGGGTGATGTCGAGCTTGCGGGGTGCGGCCCCGACATCGCTGAGCAGCCACAGCTCCCCAGCTGACTCGTACACGATCCGGGTGCCGTCGCCTGTGGCGTGCCGGGCGTAGAAATCGACGCCGAGCTCCGCGCCGCTGTGCCGGCGCAGGTCGGTGCCGTCCGGCGCGGCCGAGTAGAGGGCGCCGACGCCCTCGTGGTCGGACAGGAACGCGATCCGCTCGCCGAGCCAGGCCGGCGACTCGATGTTCCCGTCAAGCTCGGCCAGGATGCGGGCGAACTCGCCGTGGCCGGTGGGGTCGAGCCAGAGCTTGCCGGCGGTGCCACCGCGATAGCGTTTCCACCAGGCCGGTTCACGGGCCATCAAGGTCGAGCTCAGCAGGACAGCGCCGGTGCGGCCGATGGCGAGCTCGCCGACCGGCCCGTAGGCAAGTTGCTCGGCCGGGCCGCCGGTGGCTGGCAGCGCGTGCGCCCAGGTATGCCGGTTCGACGGTTGGCCCGCCGCGGTCTTGGCTATCACCGTGCCATCGGCGCGCCAGCCGAGCACGTCGGTGGTCAGGTCGCCCCAGTAGGTCAGCCGGGTGCTCGCTCCCCCATCGGCGGGTGCGACGTGTACCTCGGGTGAGACGTCGCGCCAGCTGGTCCAGGCGATACTGGTGCCGTCCGGGGAGAACCGGGGGCGACGTGCTGGCACCCGGTCGGCCGACAGCCGCCAGGCCCGACCGCCGGTCAGCGGGGCGAGCCACACGTCGTCCTCGGCGACGAAGGTGACGAGATCCTCGTGCAGATGCGGGAACCGTAGATAGCTGTCAGTCACCAGACCGACGCTAACCGCAGATGCCCCGTCGAGGTAGCGCTTTCGCTCAGGTCTCAGTTTCCGGTGTCGGGGGTGCGGGCCTCGCGGACCTTGGCGAGCAGGGCCTCTTCCAGCGACCGCGGATTGTCGAAGCCGAGCTGGCGATAGGAGTCCCACTCCGCGTGGAGCAGGCCGGGCCGCACCTCGACCTGCTCGCCGAACCAGAGCACGTTCCAGGTGCTCGGATCGAACGCCGGCCAGGCCGCTCCCGGCTGCCCGGTACGGATGACCGCCGCGTAAAGCTCGCCCATCTCATTACTGGCCCGAGCGATTGTTTCGTGGTGGCGCCGAAGCTCCTCGCCGCTGACCCCTTCGAAGAACGGCCAGGCGGCCAGACCTCGCTCGGAGTGGTTGCGCCACAGAAACGGCATGTCGCCCGTGTGAGTCGCGCGGAACTGGCCGTTCAGACCGGGTAGGTCGTAGGAGAACTGGAACACGCGCACGGGGATCTGCTGTGCGCTGAGGTTCTGGGCGATCGCGAGCGAGGGCAACTTGAAGTACTCGAAGGACATGATGTCCGACAGCAGCAGGCCCGGCTTGTGATCGGGGTACTGTCCGCGGTAGCGCTGGTAGAGCTGTTCGGCCTTGTTTGCGCCGAAGACCTGGCTGAGGACCGATTGGACGTCCGTTGCCGTGCCATCGCGCACGGTCGCCGTGTGGCCGCGGAAGAACTGCCATTCGTCTTTGGCGAACCCGATGACCACTTCCAGGTCGGCCTTCTCGATGCGATTCTCGGCCAGATGCAGGGCAGGCAGTGTGGGCACCCAAGCGCCGTCGACAACCGCGCCCTGGGGGCGCCACGCGACGTGGGCGTCGGCCGGGAAATAGCGGCCCAGCACGGACTGCGCGGCGAGCAGCCGATTGGCGCTGATGTCGTGCAGTTCGGTTGGGTCCTGAACGCCCAGCAGTTCGAGATACTTGTGTGCCACGAAGGCGGCTTCCTCGGGCTGCTGGGTGCCCCAGGGGTTGTACGGCGAGAAGGACTGCAGGATGGCGCGCCGGAAGTAGCGGTGCGCCGCCGGGTTGGTCAACAGGTGGGAGACCGCTGTGGCACCAGCAGATTCGCCGCCGACAGTGAGGTTGTCCGGGTCGCCACCGAACGCGGCGATGTTCTCATGCACCCACGTCAGTGCGGTGAACTGGTCCTGCACGCCCAGGTTGACGGCCTCGGGCAGACCGACGTCCAGGAGTCCGAAGTGGACCCAGCCGTGGGCGCCGAGGCGATAGTTGGGCCGGACGACGATCAACTCGGCCTCACGAGCCAGTGTGGCTGCCCGTTCGCGTTCGAATGATCCGGAGCTGACGATGTTCGCCCCGCCGTGGAAATACAGATATACGGGCAGGTCCTTCAGGCGTGCCGCGTCGGGAACCCAGATGTCCAGGTACAGGCAGTCCTCGTCGGCGTCGTTGTGGCGGTATGCCTGGAACACCGACAGCGGACCGGCGATGACACCGGGCACGCCGGGATCGATCTCTCCGACGATGCGGCTGACCTCGCGCTGGTTGGCGTAGTTCAGCTGATGCGAGGCGTGTCCGGGCCGGGTCGCATCGCGCACGCCTGTCCAGGGTTCGACCGGCTGGGGTGCGCGGAAGCGCAGCTCCCCCACCGGCGGCCGGGCGAAGGGAACTCCGCGAAATACGGTGACGCCTTCTTCTCGTGTCCCGCGCAGCAATCCTTCGGCGACCACCGCGATGCCCTGAGGGTCCACGGAGTTCACGTGTGCGGCTCCTTTGAGGCTATAGGAGGGCGCAGCCGTTGCGCCGCGCCCTCCTGGTCAGCCGGGATCTGCTATGCGGTCGCGGGAGTGGCGGCCACCGCGGACGCGAAGTCCGGGTTGATGCCCAGCTGCGCGAGCATGACGCTCACACCGACATAGCAGTTGAAATCCGAGATCTTGCCGTCGCGCACGTACCAGAAGTCGCCGGTCGGGATGTCGAGCTTCGCTCCTGTGGGCTGGACCGCCCCGACGGGCGTCTGGAACGGCTTGGTGAACGTGCCCTGGATCGACAACTCGATCGCGACGACGTCCCCGAGGACGGTGACCTTGTGCAGCTCCCGGTGAATGTCGGGCGCGAACGCGGTCATCCAGGTCAGGACGTCACCAAGGTGCTCACCCCGGTACTCCTGGCCGTTGACCATGTCCCGGAAAACGCCGTCCTCGGTGAACAGGTCAACGAACGCCTGGACGTCCAGGACGTCACCCTCCGCGTAGTGGTACGCCTTGCGCACGACCTCTTCAACGCTGGTGGTCATTGCGAACTCCTCGTATAGAAATCACATGATTGCTTTGCTGACGGTTCGGGTCGACAAGGCGCTTGGCGCCGAAGCCCATGCGTGGCACGGTCCGCCCGCGACGGAGATCGTCCCCGTCGCGCTCGCGTCTGGTGCCATCATGCCCTCCGATCCGTGCCTGTTCAACCCAGTTACTTGATGATTCAACTCGATGTGAGGCGACGTCCAAGTCGCCCACCGGCGGCTGTTCAGCCGTTGAGCAGAGCCTCGACGCCCAGCTCGATCTTGATCTTGTCGCCGACCACGGCGGCGGGGATGTTCGGGCCGACGCCGAAGTCGGAGCGCTTGATCTCGGTGCTGGCGGAAACGCCGAGCACCTTGCCGTGCGGGCTGTCGGCGAAGCCGCCCAACTCGCCGGTCAGGGTGACGGGCTTGGTCACGCCGTGCAGCGTCAGATCGCCGTCGATCTCGACGTCTTCACCGTCGATGCGCACCGCGGTCGACGTGAACGCGAGCTGGTCGTGCTCTTCGACGTTCAGGAAATCGGCGGAGCGGACGTGGCCGTCGCGCTGCTCGTTGTTGGTGTCGACGCTGTCGGCCTTGATCGTCGCGGTCACCGAAGATTGCGCGGGGTCCTCGTGCGTGACGATCGTGCCGGACACGGCGTTGAAGCGACCGCGAACCTTGGACACGCTGAAGTGTCGAGCGATGAAAGCGACGTCCGAGTGCACCGGGTCGATGGTCCAGGTGCCGACGATGTACCCGGGGATGCGGGTTGCGGTAGTCATCTTGCCGTCCTCCACGAGCGGTTTAGTTGAATGTTCAAGTCACAGTACATCAGACTTGACGGTTCAACAACTGGCCTGGTGAAGCTACGGCGGACCTATCGCGGTTTCCAGGGTGACGGGTGCCTGACAAGGGACTCGCGCACGCCGAGGGCGGCATGCCTACGCGGGCCGG
Source organism: Pseudonocardiaceae bacterium (assembly GCA_035948315.1). GTDB lineage: Bacteria > Actinomycetota > Actinomycetes > Mycobacteriales > Pseudonocardiaceae > CAJCJE01. The sequence continues at coordinate 49,239 of DASZJG010000010.1, forward strand.
TCCTCGATGCCGATTCGCGGGAACGGGGTGGTGGAGAAGACGACCTCCATCGGGACCTCGAAGTACTCGGCGATGCGCAGTGCCAGATAGAGGCTGGCGCTGTACTCGCCGCGTTCGAGGTAGCCGACGGTCTGGTAGTGCACGCCGAGCGCCTCCGCGAGTTGGCGGCGGCTGATGCCCCGCTCGGCCCGCAGCATGGCGATGCGGTTGTGCACCGTCTCGGTCATCCGTGCCTCACCCAACTCGCTGTATCGCCTTTCCCGTGCCGCGCCGGGTCATCCGCCGCAGCACTACGGGGGCCAGGACAAGCCCGAGGATCGCCCAGGCGCCGAGCACGGCGAAGGTTTCCCAGTCCCGCCACGAGTGCCCGATCTCCGCGATCATTGCCGAATCGGGCAGCAGCGCGGAGCGCATCCCCAGACCCAGCCAGTACATGGGGAACACCTGCGCGATCCACTGCACCCACTCGGGCAGCACGGTGATCGGGACCAGGATGCCGGAGATCCCCGTCAGCACCAGGATCGGGATGGCGATGACGGCGGACACCCGAGCGTTGGGGAACAGCGAGCCGAGCACGGCGCCGATGGGCAGGGTGGCGAGCAGCCCCAGCACGGTCACCAGTACGAACGTGAGCCAACCGCCGACGCCGGGCAGAGCCAGGTCATGGAACAGCAGCAGCGCGTACACCAGCATGATGGCGACGTTGGCCAGCGCGAATCCCGAGGCGACCAAGGTCTTTCCGGTCAGGTAGGCCGGCATGCCGTTGGGCAGTGCCTTGGCCCGCAGCAGTGTGCCGTCATCCCGGTCGGCGGCCAGCGTCTGGGTCATCAGGACCAGGCCGCCGGAGCACAGACCGGAGCCGAGCACGCTGGTCAGGATCACCGCTCCCAGGGGTACGGTGCTGCCACCCAGCGGCGCTGACCGCAGGAACGCGATCACGACCATGAAGACCACCGTCGGGAGGAAGTGCTGGACGAGTTCCGACGGCATGACGAAGATGTGCCGCAACTCGATACGGCCGCGGGCCAGCCCGAGCCTGATCCCGTTCATCGGGTCACCTCCTGGAACTGGCGCAGAGCCGCATCGCCCGCGCCGGACTCGAAGTCCCGCACCAACGCCATGTAGGTGTCCTCCAGGCTGGCCTGACGGACCTCGACGTCGGCGATCTCCTCGCCGTACTGGGCGAAAAGCTCCCGCACGAACGTCGTCGAGTCGGTGCTGGAATGCACGAACCGCTCACCGTTGCGGGCCCACCGCACCTCGGCGGCGGCGTCCACCCGGCGCGACAGGGCATCGGCGGAGCCGTCGGCGATCACCGTGCCGCCGGCCAGGATCACGATCCGGTCGGCGAGCTTCTCGGCCTCGTCGAGGTCGTGGGTGGTGAGCAGGATGGTGGTGTCCTCGAAGTCGGACAGCTCGTGCACGAAGTCGTGGAAATCGCGCCGCGACTCGGGATCGAAGCCTGCGGTCGGCTCGTCAAGGAACAGCAACTCGGGCCGGCCGACGATACCGACGGCAACGTCCAGCCTGCGTCGCTGCCCGCCGGACAGCATGCTGATCCGATGGTCGGCGTGCGCGGCCAGGCCGACCCGTTCGATCAGATCGTCGGCAGGCCACGGCGTGCGGTACGGCCGGTAGTACGTGGCAAGGTGCGCCAGCAGCTCGCGCACCCGCCAGTGGCGGTGGTCGCGCCAGGACTGGAGCACGATGCCCAGCCTGGCGCGCCACCTCTCATCGCCGCGCGCCGGGTCCACACCCAGCACGCTGACCTCGCCGGCCGAGCGCTTCCTGAATCCCTCCAGGATCTCGATCGTCGTGGTCTTGCCCGCCCCGTTCGGTCCGAGCAGGGCGAGCACCTCCCCCCGGGTGGCCTGGAACGTGACCCCGGTCAGCACATCGGCCGAGCCGTAGCGCATCCACAAGTCACGAACGTCAAACACGCTCATGAGCCCCTCCCCCTGTCTAATGTCACGGACAGAATGTAGCAGATGTACTACATATCGAGGAAGAGGTACGACGAGCCGGCGGAAGGAGTTCCACGTTGTCGGCACTGTGACTCAATTCGCCCGACGGTTCGCGCGCCGCATCAAGTCGGGTGGGCGGGTGCCCGGCAGGATGGAGGCAGGACAGCTCCACCACATGCGGGGTGCGGGTGGCCTTGCTACGGTCCGCCGCGCACACGAGAAGGGACGACATGACCCATCCGTCCTGGTCAGGGACCTATCTAGAGCATCTCAGGAAATTCGTGGTCGTCGCCGAGGAACTGAACTTCTCCCAGGCCGCGCGCAAGCTGCACATCGCCGCATCCCCGCTCAGCCAGCGCATCAAGGACCTCGAACACGAACTGAAACAGCAGCTGTTCGAGCGCAGCACCCACCGCGTCTCGCTCACGCCGGCGGGTGCTGCCCTGCTCCCGCTCGCCCGCGACGTGCTGGAGCGCTTCAACGCGATCCCGTGGAAGGTCCGCGAGGCCAGCACCGGCCGGCGTGCCCCGCTGCTGCTCGGCATGCCGGCGGGCGTGCATCCGCTGCTCCGCGAGCGCGTGATCGCGCTGTCCGAGTCGGTCGAGGACCGCTACGACCTCCAACGCTGGCCGGGCGTGTCGGCCGACCTCGTCGCCGCCGTCATCGACGGCCGACTGGCCCTCACACTGGCCCGCATGCCCATCACCGATCCGGCACTGGAGGTTCTCCCGGTGATGACCGAACGCCTCGGCGCGGCCGTCCCGGCCGACCAGTTCGAGGGGGTCGAGGACATCGCGCTCACGCAGCTCACCGAGCTGTCCTACCTGCCCCCGCCCGGCGACGGCAACACCACCTATTTCACCGAACTCGATTCCCGGTTGGACACCGCCGGAATCAAAAAACGAATTCGGTTGAACACCACCGACTACGCCGGAATAACCGAACTTATCTCCAGCGGAATAGCATTCTCGCTCACCATGCTCGACCCGCGCAGCCCCATGCACCGCTACGCCATGGACAACGTGGCCGTGCTCCCCGTCACAGAACTCGACGCGGCCCTCGTCACCGCTTTGACCTGGCGAAAAGACCGTGCTACCGGCGACATCCACGAGCTGGTCACCGCCGCAAGGACGATCTTCACCGCACCCATCACGGTATGACCGCCGCGGTCACACCATTGTCCTTTTCTTGATCGTTCCCTTTTTTCTCGCCCATTACTAACGTCGTTGGTGAAGGCACGAGGGAAAGAGGGAAACAATGACGCAGCCCACACCAGCGACAGCGACCGGCCCGCTCGCCGGCATCAGGGTGATCGACCTCTCCACGGTCGTGATGGGTCCGTACGCCGCCCAGATCATGGGCGACCTCGGCGCCGACGTGGTCAAGATCGAGTCGCCGTCGGACACCGTCCGGGTCGGCCAGTACCGCAACACGCCGGGCATGACCCCGCTGAACCTGACCGTCAACCGCAACAAGCGCAGCGTCGCCCTCAATCTCAAGGACGAAGCCCACCGCGAGCAGGCCCTCGCCCTGATCGACACCGCGGACGTGCTGATCACCAACATGCGCCCGGCCGCGCTCGACCGCCTCGGCCTGAGCTACGACGACATCAAGGCCCGCAACCCCAAGCTCGTCTACGCGCACGCCCAGGGCTTCCGCAGCGACTCCGCGCAGAAGGGGAACGCCGCCTACGACGAGACCGTGCAGGCCGCGTCCGGCCTGGTCGACATAGCGAACCGGGCGCTCGGCAAGCCGGTGTACCTGCCGACCATCCTCGGCGACAAGGTGTCCTCGCTGACCATCGCCTACTCGGTGCTGGCCGCCCTGCTGCACCAGCAGCGGACCGGCGAAGGCCAGTACATCGAGATCCCGATGACCGACACGCTGATCGCGTTCAACCTGGTCGAGCACCTCTCCGGCCACGTATACGAGCCGCCGCGGGGTCACACCGGGTTCCCACTGTCGATGTTGGAGGGTCACCGCGCTGTGCCCACAAAGGACGGTCTGGCCTGCGTGATCCCCTACAACCCGGAGAACTTCCGCGACTTCTTCGCCGCCGCGGGCCGCCCCGACCTGGTCCAGGACCCGCGCGTCAACGGCAAGTCGATCGCCACCGAGGACACCGACGCCCTGTCCCTGCTCATCGAGGAATGCGCGCCGGCCCTCAGCACGGCCGAATGGACCGAGGTCTGCGCCAAGCACAGCATTCCGATGGCCCCCGTGCTCGAACTCGACAAGGCGGGCGAGGACCCCTACATCCGCGAAGGCCACCTGCTCGACGTCGTCGACCACCCCTCCGAGGGCCAGATCCGCTCGATCGGCATCCCGGTCCGCTTCTCCGCGACGCCCGCCTCGATCCGCCGCCAGGCTCCGCTGCCGGGCGCCGACACCGAAGCCGTCCTCGCCGAACTGAACCGGAGCTGACCATGCAACCCACCGAAGTGCTCACCCACGTCACCACCCCGCTGGTCAACCCAGCGTTCGCGCCGGTCGTCCCGAGGTTCACCGACCGCGAGTACCTCAACATCGTCTACCGCACCGACCCCGAGGCGCTGCGCGCCGTCGTCCCCGAACCGCTGAAGATCGACGAGCCGCTGGTCCGGTTCGAGGTCATGCGGATGGGCGACGTGAGCGGCTACGGCCCCTACACCGAGTCCGGCCAGGCGATCCCGGTCACCTTCGACGGCGAGCGCGGCGAGTACCTGCACGCGATGTACCTGGACAACTTCCCGGCGACGGCCTCCGGCCGCGAGGTCAGCGCCTACCCGAAGACCATCGGCGCGCCCAGGCTCTACGTCGACAACGGCGCCCTGGTCGGCACCCTCGACCACGGCTCGATCAGGGTTGCCACCGCGACCATGGGCTACAAGTACCACCAGCTCGACCACTCCGAGGCCCGCGCGCAGATCACCGTGCCGACCTTCATGCTCAAGATCACGCCCGGCTACGACGGCATGCCGCGCATCGCCGAGTTGGTCCGCACCGAGATCACCGACGTGGTCATCAAACAAGCGTGGACCGGCCCCGCCCGCCTGCAACTCTTCGAGCACGTGCTGGCTCCGCTGGCCGACCTCCCGGTCCGCGAGATCGTCTCCGCCAGCCACATCCTCACCGACCTGACCCTGGCCCCCGTCACGCCGGTCCACGACTACCTGAACGGAGCCCGGTCATGACCAACGTCAACAACGCGGCCGTCATCGGCGCCGGCACCATCGGCCTGTCCTGGGCCGCACTGTTCGCCGGCCACGGCCTCACCGTCACGATCAGCGATCCTCGCCCCGACCTGGCCGACGCCGTCGCCGAAGCGCTCGCCGAGTTCACCCCGCACCTGGCCCAGCAGGGCCTCGACGTGACCGGCCTGGCCGACCGCGTGCACATCACCGCCGACCTTGCCGAAGCCGTCCGCGACGCCGACATCGTCCAGGAGAACGGCCCGGAGAACCTCGAGTTCAAAAAGGACCTCTTCGCCCGATTGGCCGAGCTCGCGCCTGCCAACGCGCTGCTGCTCAGCTCGTCATCGGCCATCCCCTCGACCGCCTTCGCGGGCGATGCCGCCGACCGCACCCTGATCGGCCACCCCTTCAACCCGCCGCACGTGATCCCGCTGGTCGAAGTCGTCCCCAACACCCACACCAGCGAAGACTCGATCACGCGAGCCGTCGAGTTCTACCGCTCCGTCGGCCGGGTCCCGGTCGTGGAGCGCAAGGAGATCCCCGGCTTCGTCGGCAACCGGCTGCAGAACGCGCTCAGTCGCGAAGCCATCTACCTGGTCGAGCAGGGCGTGGTCTCGCCCGCCGATCTCGACACCGTGATGACCAACTCGCTCGGCCTGCGCTGGGCGACCGTCGGCCCGTTCCTCGGCTCACACCTCGGTGGCGGCAAGGGCGGCTACCGGCACATGGCCGAGCACATCGGCTCCGGCATGAAGCAGATGTGGGCGGGCCTCGGCCAGCCCTCGCAGGACCCGGAATCAACGGAACAACTGATCGAAGCAGTGGAGAACGCTTACGGCACAACCACGTACGCCGAACTAGCCGACGCGCGCGACCGCAAGCAGATCGCCATCCTGTCCGCTCTGGACAGTGTCAAGGAGGAGAACTGATGACCGCGCCCGTCGACTTCACAGAGTCAGATTTCTATGGTTACGAAAGCCTCTTGTCCGAGGAAGAGCACAAGCTGCTGCTCCGCGCCCGCGACTTCATGACCACCGAAGTCAAGCCGATCGTCAACGAATACTGGGCCAAGGGCGAATTCCCACGCGAACTGATCGGCAAGTTCCGCGAACTCGGCCTGGCCGGCGTCGCCTATGAGGGCTACGGAGACCCGCTTCCCGCCGCCAGCAACCTGCTCATCGGCACGCTGGCCATGGAGTACAGCCGCACCGACCCGTCGGTCGCCACGTTCTTCGGCGTGCACAGCGGCCTGGCCATGTACAGCATCTACGCCGGTGGCGACCAGGAGCAGCGCGACCGCTGGCTGCCCGCCATGGCCGCGATGGACAAGATCGGCGCCTTCGCCATGACCGAACCCCTCGGCGGCTCCGATGTCGCGGGCGGCATGCGCACCACCGCCAAGCGAGATGGTGACCACTGGATCCTCAACGGTGCCAAGAAGTGGATCGGCAACGCGACCTTCGCCGACCTCGTGGTCGTCTGGGCGCGCGACGTGGACGACAACGACGTCAAGGGTTTCGTCGTCGAGAAGGGCGCGCCCGGTTTCGAGCCGGTGAAGATCGAGAACAAGATCGCCTTCCGGATCGTCGAGAACGCCGAGATCACCCTCACCGACGTGCGCGTGCCCGAGTCGAACCGCTTGCAGCGCATCAACTCCTTCCGCGACGTGGCCGAGATCCTGCGCGCCACCCGAGGCGGCGTGGCCTGGCAGGCGCTCGGCGTGATGATCGGCGCCTACGAACTCGCCCTCGACTATGCCAAGCAGCGCAAGCAGTTCGGCAGGCCGATCGCCCGGTTCCAGCTCGTGCAGGACCTGCTGGTGCGCAGCCTCGGCAACATCACGGCCAGTTGGGGCATGCTCGTCCAGCTTGCGAGGCTCCAGGACGCCGGCATCTTCCGCGACGAGCACTCGTCGCTGGCCAAGGCTTTCGTGACCGCACGCATGCGCGAGGTGGTCGCCTGGTGCCGGGAGATCTTCGGCGGCAACGGCATCCTGCTCGACTACGACATCGCCCGATTCTTCGCGGACGCGGAAGCCATCTACTCCTTCGAAGGCACCCGCGAGATGAACACGCTGATCGTCGGCAAGTCGATCACCGGAGAGAGCGCCTTCGTCTGAGCCAGTCCCCGAACGTCAACGAGCGCTGGATCGCTGATCCAGCGCTCGTTGCCCGTCTCAGCGACGACTTGCCGACAGGCCCAGGCGAAAACGACCGGCCAGGTCGTCAGCCAACGCGTCCGCGCCCCGCGACCCCGGCGCAGTTCGGCGTCCCAGAGCTCGTCCCGCGCCAGCCGATTGGCGAAGGCGCGAACATGGTCACCGTCGCCCCAGGTGGCGCGGGCGCGGTCCGGGTCGGCGAACCGGGTGCCGAGCGCCTCTCGACGGAATTCCTTGGTCGGCAAGAGAAACACCGCCTGGAACTCAGGGCAGCAGCAGGTTGACGTCGCCGAACTCGTGCCAGAGATAGCCCGCCTCGATCGCCGCCGCGTAGCAGCGGCCGAGCAGGTCGGCGGGCGCGATGGCGGCGAGCATGTCCAGGTGCGACGCCTTGGGTTCGTGGAACCCGGTGAGCAGACCGTCCACGACCCGAACCCCTCGATCGGGCGTGATGATCAGTTCGGTCCAGTCGGACCGCGCGTGCGCGATGCCCGATTCGTCGGTTGCCGATTCCAGTGCGCGGACCGCGGTCGTGCCGACGCCGATGATCCGCCCGCCGGCCTGTTTCGCCTGGTTGACGACGCGCGCGGTGACCTCGGAGACGCTGAACCACTCCGGGTAGGGCCGCTCGTGCGCCTCGGGCGACGCGACACCCGTGTGCAGCAGGATCGGCACCACCAGCACGCCGGCCGCGACCAGCCGGGTGACCACCTCGGCGGTGAACGGGCGCGCCGCGCTGGGCATCTCCGCGCTGCCGGGGATCCGCGCGAACACGGTCTGGTAGTAGGAGATCGGCCACGGCTCGCGGACGTAGCCGTAGCGGATCGGCCTGCCCTGCGCGGCGAGCAGTCGCGGCACCGAGTGGTGGCTGCCGGGGTCGATGTCGGCGACCCACAGCCGCTCCCGCGAGTACCGCTCCAACAGCGTCAGCGCGCCCCCGCCGAGCAGCGCGAACCGCTCCCCCGGCGCGCCGCCCGCGTACGGCTTGGTGGCCTTGTCGGTGTTGCCGCGCAGCTCGATCAGCCAGCGGCCGTCCCGCTGCTCGGTGGAGAAGTGCGCGGTCAGTGGACGCGCCGCGATCGGCACGGCGGCGGGCAGGGTGCCGGAGGTGTTGACCACCAGCACGTCGCCGGGCCGCAGCAGGTCGGGCAGCTCGGTGAACCGGTGGTGGCTCACCTCGCCGGCGCCTGCCGCGCCGACCAGCAGCCGAACGCCGTCCCGGCGCTGGCCACGTGCCTCGGGCGGCTCGTGCGCCTCCAGGTTCTTGGGCAGGTTGAACTCCAGGACACTCATCGCGGTTCCCCCTCGGCTTCGCTGAAGACCATGACCTCGGCGCCCGCCGGGCCGCCGACCTCGAAGCCGTAGTGGCCGCGCGGATAGCGGTGCGGCCCCATCCGCACCTCGGCGCCGGCCCGCCAGCCCGCGAACATGCGGTCGACGTCCTCGGCCCGGCCGACCTGGAACGCGGCCGGCCCGGCGCGGGCGACCGGCGCGGACACGAGTTCGACGTAGGCGCTGCCGGCGGCGAGCACGACGCCGCGCTCACCGTCCCGGTCCCATCCGTCGACAATGGACAGTTCAAGACGCTTGGTGTAGTAGCGGATGGCCGCGTCGACGTCGGCGACCTCGAACGGCAGCCAGAGCGCGTGCGGGGCCATCAGCCCGCCCCCTGGGCAACATCGGCGAGCCGGATCCGGCCGGACGCCGGGCGTGCGTCGAGCAGTCGTAGGAAGGCCGGGACCACGGTCTCCGGCAGCGGGCGATCGCTGATGTCCTCGCCGGGGAAAGCCTCCTGGTGCATGCGGGTGCGCAGGTCACCGGGGTCGACGGTCCAGATCCGGACCAGTTCCTCCTCGGCGCCGAGCACCCGGCCGAACGCCTCGACCGCGGCCTTGGCCGAGCCGTACCCGCCCCAGCCCTCGTACGCCTCGACCGCCGCGTCCGAGCTGACGTTGACCAGGGCGCCGCCGGTGGAACGCAGTAGCGGCAGGGCGCGCTGGGCGAGCGCGAGCGGGGCGAGCACGTTCACCTCGTAGACCTCGCGCAGCGCATCCAGCGGATAGTCGGCGAGCATCGGCTGCGGGCTCGGGCCGAGCACGCCCGCGTTGTTGACCAGCAGGTCCAGCCTGCCCAGCTCGCACGCGGTGTCCACCAGGTCGGCCCGGTGCACCCGGTCGGTGACGTCACCGGGCAGCGCCACGACGTAGCCCGGCAGCCGGGCCGTCGCCTCGGCGAGCGTGGCCCGGTCGCGGCCGTCGATGACCAGCTGCCAGCCCGCCTTGGACAGCCCTTCGGCCAGGGCCAGGCCGAGTCCTCGGGAGCCGCCGGTGATGATCGCGACAGACATGTGCCACACCTCCAGGTGATGGTGATCCGATGGGTCCGACGGTAGGTTCGCCGCGGCGCGCCGCCATCGGGCGCGGGACCGCGATGGCCTCGGTCTTTGGTCCTAGGTCGGCCGTCCGATGTCGAATCGCGCCGGACTGGGTACCGTGCGGGTATGGCGGCCGCGGATGGGATCGAGGCGGGCTCGCCGGCCGCCAACGGCCGGCCTGCCGCGTCGTTGCGCGAGGTCAGCGCGGCGGTCCTGGCGGTCACCGCGCACCTGACCGTGCGCGAGGTGTTGCAGACGATCCTCACCTCGGCCCGCAGCCTGCTCAACGCTCGCTACGCGGCGCTGGGCGTGCCGGACGACAACGGCTCGTTCGGCGAGTTCCTCGCCGATGGCATCCCTGATGAACAGTGGGCCGCGATCGGCCCGGTACCGCGCCAGCACGGGCTGCTCGGTGTGCTGCTGCGCGACCCGAACCCGGTGCGGCTGGCCGACATCAGGCAGCATCCGCAGTTCGGCTGGTGGCCCTCGGCCCATCCGGTGCTGACCGACTTCCTCGGCATGCCGATCACCGACGGCGAGGAGATCCTCGGCGAACTGTTCCTGGCCAACAAGTGCGAGCCGGGCGGCTTCACCGAGGCGGACGAGGAACTGCTGAAGTTGCTCGCCGGGCACGCGGCCATCGCACTGGTCAACGCGCGGCTCTACGAGCGCAGCCGCGAACTGTCCATTGTGGAAGAACGCAATCGGATAGCCCGCGAGCTGCACGATTCGGTGGCGCAGAAGCTGTTCAGCCTCCGGCTGACCGCGGAGTCCGCGACCACTCTCCTGGCGAGCGATCAGGCAAGGGCGGCAACGGAACTGGCGAACCTCAGCGAGCTTGCCGGCGAGGTCGCCGACGAGCTGCGCGCCATCGTGGTCGGCCTGCGCCCGGTCGATCTGGCCGGCGACGGGCTGCACATCGCGCTGCGCAAGCAGATCGACCTGCTGGACCGGGTGCACGACGCGCAGGTGCGGCTGCGCACCGACGAATCGGCGTGCGGCCTGACCGCCGCGCGGCAGGAAGCCGCCTACCGGATCGCGCAGGAGGCCATGCACAACGCGCTGCGGCACGCGGACGCGAAGCAGATCGACATCTCGCTGCGCGAGGAGGGCGACCTGGTCGTGCTGGAGGTCGCCGACGACGGGCAGGGGTTCGACGTGTCGCGCGGGGAACAGAGCGCGCACCGGCTGGGCATCGGCTCCATGCGCGAGCGGGCTCGCTCGGTCGGCGGCCGGTTGACCGTCTCCTCCGCGCCGGGGCGCGGCACCACGGTCCGGTTGGAGATGCCGTCATGACCGAGCCCGCAGCGAAGATCCGGGTGCTCGTGGTCGACGACCATCCGGTCGTACGCCAGGGCCTGCGCACCTTCCTGGACCTGCAACCGGACCTGGCCGTGGTCGGCGAGGCCGAGGACGGCAAGGGCTGCGTCGAACAGGCCGACTTGCTGTGCCCGGACGTGATCCTGCTCGACCTGCGCATGCCCGGTTCGGACGGCCTCGACGCGCTGCGCGAGCTGCGGCAGCGGCACAATCCCGCGCGGGTGCTGGTGGTCACCAGCTTCACCGAGCCGACCGCGGTGCTGCCCGCGGTGCGCGCCGGCGCGCAGGGCTTCGTCTACAAGGACGTGCACCCGAGCGGCCTTGCCGCGGCCATCCGCGCGGTGCACGCCGGACACGTGCTGCTCAGCCCGGACGTGGCCGCGCTGCTCACCGACGGCGACGCCCGGCCCTCGGCTGTCGCGTTGACGGTACGCGAACGCGAAGTCCTCGCCGAACTGGCCAACGGCCGGTCCAACCGCGAGATCGCGCGGCTTTTCGCGGTGTCGGAGAAGACGGTCAAGACACACGTCAGCGCGATCCTGGCCAAACTCGGTGTGCAGGACCGCACTCAGGCCGCGTTGCGCGCCGTCCGCACCGGACTCGTTGATCCGTAACGCTTGCACCTCACCCGACGTGAGGATGCACAGTCGTGGCATGAGCAAACCGATCCACGATCACCTGGACATCGCCGAGCAGCGCTGGGGCGGCACGCCCCAGTGGCAGCAGGTGCGCGAACGCACCGCGACCTACGACGAGAACGACTGGCGGGCCTTTCGCGAGGAGATCTCCGCGACCCACCTGAAGGTGCTGGCGGCCATGCGCGCCGGCATTCCGCCGACCGATCCGGCCGTCATGGACCTCGCCGAGGAGCACCGGGCGCACGTGTCGCGCTGGCAGTACGACTGCGACCACGAGACCCACCGCAAGCTCGCCGAGATCTACCTGACCGACAACCGGATGGCGCGCGGCTACGAGGACATGGCGCCCGGCCTGACGCGGTACCTGCACGACGCGATGGTCGCCAACTACGACCGCTGGCTGGCCGACTCGGCCGCGGCAGGCTTCTGGGTCAGCTGAGCGCGCGGACCAGGTCCAGGGCTCGGCCGAGGGTGGTCAGGCGGGCGTCGAGGGTGTCGCCGGAGGGGTAGAACCGGACGGTGTCCACGCCGGCGTCCCGCCAGACGCGCAGGCGCCGGGCGACCATCGGCTCGGTGCCGATCAGCGTGGTGCCGAGCACCATCTCGTCGGTCACCAGGCCGGCGGCGCCGTCGCGGTCGCCCGCCTGCCAGCGTTCGCGGATCTCGGCGGCTACCTCGGCCCAGCCCTGCCGGCTGTACGCGCGGTTGTAGTAGTTGGTGCTGGCCGAACCCATGCCGCCGATGCTGAACGCGAGTTCGTACTTCCGCCCGGCGACCATGGTGCGCAACTCGTCCTCGTCCCGCGCGAACGCGACCTCGGCGCCCTGGCAGATGTCCAGCTCGGCGCGGGTTCGGCCGGACGCGGCAAGGCCGGCGTCGAGGTGCGCGAAGTAGGCGTCGGCCGCGCCCTCCGGCACGAAACTGGTGCCCAGCCAGCCGTCCGCGAGTTCGCCGGTCAACCGCAGCATCGCGGGCGAGAGCGAGGCGTGGTAGATCGGGATCGGGTGGTCGGCGCGGATCGAGGTGCGCATCGGCACGGCTTCGCCGCCGGGCAGCGGAATCGTGAACTCCGCGCCCTGGTAGCTGATCTTGCCCTCGCCCGCGACGACCTGGCGGATGATCTCGGTGGTCTCCCGCATCCGAGCCTTCGGCCGCGCGAACGGCACGCCGTGCAGGCCCTCGATCACCTGCGGCCCGGACGCGCCGAGACCGAGCAGAAACCGGCCGCCGGACATGTTCGACAGCGTGATCGCGGTCTGCGCGATGGCGACCGGCGTGCGCGTACCGAGCTGGATGATGCCGGAGCCGAGCAGCAGCCGCTCGGTGCGCGCGGCGAGATAGCCGATCGCCGACGGCGCGTCCGCGCCCCACGCCTCCGCCACCCAGCAGACGTCCATGCCGAGCTTTTCCGCGCCGACCACGAAATCAACGGTCCGCGCCCAGTCGCCGGACGCCTCGACGGTCGTCGCGGTGCGCATCAGGACTGCTCGACCGTGGTCTTGATCTGGCCCAGTGTGTTGGTGATGGCCTTCTCGAACTCGCGCAGCCGGACGAAGACGATCTTCTGTTCCTTGTCCGGCATCTGGTCGATGGCGAAGGACAGGCCGGAACGGCCCGGACCGAGCTGCATCCACTGGGTCAGTTCGGTGCCGCCGTCCTTGGGCCGCAGGCTGAACCGCCAGGTCGCGCTCGGGTCCGCCGCGTCACCGACGGCCCAGGCGAGCACCTCGGGTTCCGCGCATTCGATGATGTGCGATGGCGTCGACCACTCGCCGAGCGCCTGGTGCCGGCTGTAGCCGACGAACGTGGCGCCCACGCTCGGCCCGGTCGCGCCGTCCTGCCATTCGACCCGCTGGAGTTCCTCGCTCATGGTCGGCATCAGCTCGACATCGGCCACGATCCGCCAGACCGCGCTCGGGTCGGCGTCGATCCAGGTCTGCGCCTGCACGGTTGGCTTGTCCGCGTAGCGAGCGCCCGTCCACTCCATGACCACGAGAGTTGCGTAGATAGACTGACTTGTCAAGCAAGCTTGAACCGCTTGATGACGTCCGGTCGGTCGACCAGCTTCGGCGGGAAACCGGGGCCGAGTCGAGGCTCGGTGTTGTCCGCGGTCAAGGGTTCGCCGCACTCGGCGCAGACGACCTCGGCATGCGTGTCGTGGCCGCACGACTCGTGCCGGACCACGATCGGTGCGCCCTCCTCGCCGGCCAGCCACCGGTCGCCCCACCGCGACATGGCGGCCAGCACGCCGAAGAAATCGCGCCCCTTCTCGGTCAGCACGTAGTCGTAGCGCACCGGCTCCTGCTGGTAGGGCTGCTTGTCCAGCAACCCCTCGTCGACCAGCCTGCGCAGCCGGTCCGCCAGCGTGTTCCGCGCGATGCCCAACGACTGCTGGAACTCGTCGAACCGGCGAATGCCGTAGAAGCACTCGCGCAGCACCAGCGGCGTCCACCAGTCACCCAGCAGATCCATGGTGCGCGCGATCGAACAGGGCCACCTGGCAAACGAAGACCGCCGCATGCCCGCGAGCATACGGCGGTCTCAACATGAAACCCAGCAGCTCAGCCTGCGCTGACCTCCGCCAGGAAGGTGCCGATCGCCTCGGCGCCGCGCTTCGGGTTGCCGTGCACGAACACCACCGTCATTGCTCACTCCTCGGCTCAAGCGTGTCGGCGAGCAGGCGCACCGCGTCCAGCACGTGGTCGACCTGCGCGCCCTCCCAGTCGGTCACCGCTTCGCAGAGCTGCTCGGCCCTGGTCTCGCGTTCCTGGGCCAGTCTGGCCTCGCCCTCGGCGGAGATCCGGATCAGCGCGGCGCGGCCGTCCGCGTCGTCGATGCGCCGCTCCACCAGCCCAGCCCGCACCAGATCCGCCACCTGGCGGCTGATCGCGGACTGGGTCAGTCCGACCTTGGCGGCCAGGTCCGCGACCCGCATCTCGCCGTGGCCGGAGAGCATCTGGAGGGTGCCCAGCACGGACAGCGAGGTCTTGGCGTTGCGCATGGCGAAACGGCCCAGCGCCCGGTGCAGCCGCATGACCTCCTCGGCGAGCGCCCGCACCGAGGGCGTCGGTTCGAATCGCCCCACCTGGTTGAGCCTATCCCGGAAAGAAATCGGACTCCGGTGGCAACGCGACCGAAGCGGGCGTCGTCTTGACAGACGTGTTCAACCGAAACGGTGCCAAGCAGCTGGACGCGGGCTTCGAACAGTTCGTCGCCCAGCGGTCGGCAGCGCTGCTGCGCACGGCGTTCCTGCTGATCAGCGACCGCAACGAGGCCGAAGACCTGCTGCAGACCGCGTTGCTGCGCACCGCGCTCAAGTGGCGCGCGGTGCACGGCGCGCCGGACGCGTACGTCCGCAAGGTGCTGGTCAACCTGGCCAGAGACCGCTGGCGACAACGGCAACGGCACCCGGCCGAACACCTGATGGACGACCTGCCGCCGGCACTGACGGTCCATCACGACCACGCGGACACCGTCGTCGATCAACAGTTGTTGGCCGCCGGCCTTGCCACGCTGTCCCAGCGGCAGCGCGAAGTGTTGGCACTGCGCTTCTTCGAGGACCTCTCGGTCGCGGACACCGCCGCGATCATGGGCGCGTCGGAGGGCACCGTGAAGTCCTACACCAGCAGGGCGCTGCAACAACTCCGCCAGTTCCTCGGTGGCCGCGCGACAGACGATCCCACGGAGGCACAGCATGTCCACTGAACCCACTCCCGGCGAGGAGTCCGGCCTGGTGGCCGAGCTGCGCGCGGGCATACCCGAACTGGCCCCGCCACCGACCCTGCTGCCCGATCTGCGCCGGCGCTACGCCCGCCGAATCGCCCTGCGCCGTACCGGTTTCGCGGCGATGCCGGTCGCTCTGGTGGTCGCGGTCGGCGTCGCCGCGGCGCTCGTCCCGCACGGGCCGGCATCCGTCGCGCCGCAGCTCCAGTCCGTACAGGACGCGGCCGACGTCGCCGCACAGGTGAGCAAGGCGATCACCGGCGCGAACCAGGACGTCCTTGAGGAGTCCTTCGCCATGACCGTCACGCCGATGGGCTCTCCGGTGCCCGCCGGTCACCACGGCACGGTCAAGATCTGGCTGTCGATGCGAACCGGCCAACTGCACAGCACCGCCTACCTCGACGGGCAGGAGATCTTCGATTCCGGCCTGTCGAACTCGGGGCAGTTCACGGTGGTGGATCCGCCGCACAACACGTACCTGACCTTCCCCAACCCGGGCCAGCATCCCGAACTGCCGCACGGCACGTTCACCGGGGACGAGATCCGCTCGGCCATGAAGAGCGGAAAGCTCGCGATCACCGCGCGGGACCAGCAGATCGACGGCCAGTCCACCATCGAACTGACCGGCACGCTGGTGCCCAAGGACGAGCAAGGCACCACGAGTCCTGACGCGGTGCCGCAACGGTTCTGGGTGAACACGACGACCTACCTGCCGGTTCGGATGGCAACGCAGGTCAGCGGCGCCTGGGGCAACGACGTCGACTACAGCTGGCTGCCGCCCACCGCCGACAACGAGGCACTGCTGACGGTCACGGTGCCCGCCGGAGCCACGCAGCGCCGGTGAATGAGGATCGGGTCCGGCCTTCCTGGGGGAGGGCCGGACCCGACTGCTCAGCTCAGCTGCGCGAACTCGTCGTCGGTCAGCTCCACCTCGGCCGCCGCGATGTTGTCCTCCAGGTGGGCAACGGTCGACGTGCCGGGAATCGGCAGCATCACCGGCGAGCGGCGCAGCAGCCACGCCAGCGCGACCTGCGAGGGCGTCGCGCCCTTGGCGGCGGCGAAGGTCTGCACCGGGCTCCCCTCGGTCGCAAGCATGCCGACCGCCAGCGGGTTCCACGGGATGAACGCGATGTCGTTGGCGGCACAGTGATCGAGCACGTCCTCGGCCTTGCGGTCGGCGAAGTTGTACTGGTTCTGGACGGACACGATGTCGGCGACCGTGCGCGCCTGCTCGATCTGCTCCACGCTGACCTCGGACAGCCCGATGTGCGCGATCTTGCCCTCGCCCTGCATGGCCTTGAGTTCGCCGACCTGATCGGCCAGCGGCACCGTCGGGTCGACCCGGTGCAGCTGCATCAACGCGATCTGCTCGACGCCGAGCTGCCGCAGGCCGATTTCCACCTGTTGACGCAGGTATTCCGGCCGGCCGAGCGGAACCCAGCTCTGCCGGCTCGGCCGGGTGAACCCGACCTTGGTCGCGATGACCAGGTCGTCCGGGTAGGGGTGCAGCGCCTTGCGGATCAGCTCGTGCGACACGAACGGGCCGTAGGCGTCCGCGGTGTCGATGAAGTCGACGCCCAGTTCGACCGCCCTGCGCAGCACCCGCACCGCCTCGTCCGGATCGGCCGGGTCGCCCCAGATGCCGGGACCGGTGATGCGCATCGCGCCGAAACCGAGCCTGGTCACCGGCAGGCTCCCACCGAGGCGGAACTGGCCGGACGCCTTGGCCGGCTGGCTGGTGGTTGTCATGATCGGGTTCTCTCCTCAGGTTGTTCGTTTCTCGCGCCTACCTCGGCATGATCGGCGATCTCGCCGCGCGGGGCATCCTGCACCGTGCCCAAGTCACGGCGCTGACGCCGATCCCCAGCGCGACAGTGCGTCCAGCACCGGGCGCAACCGTTCGCCGCGCTCGGTGAGGTGGTACTCGAACCGTTTCGGCCGCTCGCAGTACGGCCGCCGCTCGATCACGCCCTCGGCCACGAGCTTGCGCAGCCGGTCAGCCAGGACGTCCCTCGGCGCGCCGGTGAACCGGACGATCTGGTCGAAGCGGTGCACGCCGTAGCCCAGTTCGCGGACGACCAGCAACGACCACCGCTCGCCCACCACGTCCAGCGCCGCGGCCGCCGGACAGATCCGGGTCCCGTTCGGCGCCAGCCGCATCCCGCCCGTCCGAGCAGCCACCGGGCACCACCTCCGTCACACCGACGTCTCACCAGCTGGAGCAAGTTGGATTTCCCAACCTACTATCTGCTAGCCTCGCGCAGCGAGTAGGAAAACACAACCCACTGCCACAACCCACTGTCGCGAGTCCGAACAGCGAGGTAGCGCCATGCCCAACTCCGAACCGACGACCATCTCCGTCGGCAACGCCCCTGTGGCACCTCCGCCACCGGCCGCCCTCCGGTCGGGCGCGCTGCTCGTGCTCGCACTCGGCAGCCTCGGCGTGTTCGTCGTGTTCCTGGACACGACGATCGTCAACATCGCCTTCCCCACCATCAGCCGCGGCTTCCAGACCACGACCAGCGGGCTCGCGTGGGTGCTCAACGCGTACAGCCTGGTGTTCGCGGCCATGCTGATCCCGGCGGGCCGGCTCGCCGACCGGTACGGCCGCAAGCGGATGTTCCTGGCCGGACTGGTCGGCTTCGCGGTGCTGAGCGCCCTGTGCGGGATCGCGCCGAACACCGGTGTCCTGGTCGCCGGGCGGGCGTTGCAGGCCGTGTTCGCCGCGCTGGTCGTGCCGACGTCGCTCGCGCTGATCCTGCCCGAGTTCCCGCCCGCACGGCGACACGTCGCGGTCGGCACCTGGGGCACCATGGGCGCCGCGGCGGCCGCGCTCGGTCCGACCCTGGGCGCGCTGCTCACCGAGTACGCGTCATGGCGCTGGGTGTTCCTGGTCAACGTCCCGATCTGCGCGGTGCTGATCGTGCTCGGCCTGCGCGCGCTCACCGAGTCGCGCGACACCGACGCCGCCGGCCTGCCCGATCCGCTCGGCACCCTGTTGATCGCCGGCATTCCGGCGCTGCTCAGCTTCGCCATCATCGAAGGCCCCGACTGGGGCTGGGGCGACGCCCGGGTGGTCGCCGCGTTCGTGCTCGCCGGATTGCTGCTGCCCGCGTTCGTGGTGCGGTCGCTGCGCGCCGCGCGGCCGGTGATGAACCTGAAGCTGTTCTCGGACAGGCAGTTCAGCCTGGTCAGCATCGCGAACCTGCTGTTCAGCACGGCGTTCTACGGCATGCTGCTCGGCAACGTGATCTTCCTGCAGACCGTCTGGCACTACCCGGTCCTGCGCGCCGCGCTCGCGGCCCTGCCGACGCCACTCGTGGTGACGGCCGTGTCGCGGGCGGCCGCGACACTGGCCAGCCGGATCGGCTATCGCACGGTCATGCTCGCGGGCGGTATCTGCTGGGCTGCGGGTTCGGCCGCGCTGGCGCTGGCCATCGGCTCGACGCCGCACTGGCTGACCGCGTGGCTGCCCTGGGCGATCCTGCTCGGTCTCGGCATCGGCCTGACCCTGCCCGTGCAGGCAGGCGCCGCGGTGCAGAACCTGCCACCGGGCGAGTACGGCGTCGGGTCCGCGATCAACTCGAGCTTCCGCCAACTCGGCGCGGTGCTGGGCATCAGCATCTTCGTCGCGGTGCTCGGCCGCGGCGGCCTGGCCGGCTTCCACGACACCTGGTGGGTGTTCGCCGCACTCGGCCTGGCCTCCGGTCTCGTCGTACAACTCGCCCGGGTCGGCGCGAAAAAGGCTGAGATCCCAGTCACCGCAACGTGAACCGTGTGTCGACTGGCGGGACGGATGGGTTGCTGGTCAACTGTTGCGGGGGCGACGCGGAGTCGGGAACCGGGTCGCGAGGCAACAGGGAGGAACCGGGGATGGCTGTCAAGCTGACGCATCGAGCAATCGGTCAGCAACTGCGCTTTGCCAATCAGGCCACCGCTGACCATTACCTTGAGGCGATCGGTAGCGACGCGGACAACTGGGAGGTCACTCCCATCTCCGGCGAGCCGACCGGGGTCATCCCCGACCAGCGCGACACCCCGCCCGTCTAGTCCACAGTAGACGCGCACGACACCGCACGGCGATTGTTTGCCCCGTGTTCGGCACGGGTACCCGGCCATTGGCTTCACCTTCTCACCCTTCTTCGCGAAGTGAGGTGGCAAACATGGCCGGGGTTGCCGACTACGGCGTTCACCGGGCTCGGTTGCGCACACAGGGCCTGCCACGCAGTCGTGGTGCGGTCAACGGACTCCTGCTGATCCTGCTCGGCGCGTGGGGCGGCATCGTGCCGTTCATCGGGCCGAGGATCGGCCTCAGCTACACCGCCGACGCGGCATGGACGTTCACCTGGGCCAAGTTCTGGCTCGAAGTCCTGCCGGGCGCGGCGGTCCTCATCGGCGGCCTTGGCCTGATGAGCACGGCGGCCCGCGCGGGTGGCGTGCTGTGGGGCTGGCTGGCCACGTTGGGCGGCGCGTGGTTCGTCGTCGGCCTGACCGTGAGTCAGTTGTGGACCGGCGGCAAGGGCGAATTCGCTGCTCCGACCGCGAGCACCGTCGCCGGCCGGACCATCGAGGAGATCGTCTTCTTCTACGGCCTCGGCGCGGTCATCCTGTTCCTCGCCGGCGTCGCGCTCGGCCGGTTCACCGTCCGGCCTCGCCACGACGCGGCGGTGCAGCCGATGACCGTCGAGTCCTCGACACCCGAGGCGCACGAGGAGACCGAGAAGGTCGACTCCTCGGCCGACTCCTCGGCCGCCGAGCAGACCACGGTGCTGCCCAAGCACCAGACGGACCAACCGGACTAACCCGCGGGAGAGGCAGGGCTGGTGGTCGGATCTGTTCCGGCCACCAGCCTTTTCGCACGGCTGGTTCGACGCTCAGGGCACCCGCCGGTCCACGATGAGCCCGATCAGGCGCGGGAACAGGTCGTCCGGGACGCCGTCGGGGTCCATCCCGGTTTCCAGGGCGAGGCCGTTGGAGATGGCCAGCATGGCGACGGCGAGGTCGGCCGCGCTCATCGGCAGTTCGACGCCGCGTGCCTCGGCGATGCGCTCGATGGCCCTGGCCACGGCGGCACGGCCGGCCCTGCGCCGGTCGGCGAGAGCGGCCTGGAGGGTGGGGTCGCGGCGGGCGAGGCCGCAGTACTCGAACAGCAGGTGCTGCCAGCCGAGGTCGGCATGTATGGCGTCGACGAGGCTGGCGCCGAGATCGTGCACGGCGTCGTTGACGTCGTCGGCCGCGTCGAACGCGACCAGCGCGTTGTGCAGACGTTGCAGCACATGCTCTTCCATCAACGCGAGGACCAGATCGTCCTTGCTGTCGAAGTTGGAGTAGACCGCGCCCTTGGTGAGTCCGGCCGCGTGCGCGATGTCGCTGACCGAGGAGGACGCGATGCCGCGCGCGGCGAACACCTCGGCTGCCGCGTCGAGCACCCGGCGACGGGTTTCCGAGCGCAGCGGCCGAGTTCTGGTACCTCGGGTGCCAGCCACGAACGCAACGGTAGCAACATTCGATACCGGGCGGAATCCAAATGTTCGGCCGGGTGAAGTCCGGACGTGACCCTTGACACAGCGCCCCACAACCCGATACTGATGAGTATCCAATACCGACGGGTATCGAGAAACAAAGGAGTTCTCATGCGCCGTAGGCTCATCCGGACCGTGCTCGCGCTCGCCCTTGCCGTTGGCGGAATCGCCGTCGGGGGCACGGCGAGCGCGGCTACCGCGGCTGGTGGGTACGACAACCCGTCCTGCCAACCCTCGGCCGCGCATCCGTCGCCCGTCGTGCTGCTGCACGGCCTCGGCGGCAACGGACCGGGCAATGTCGGCCCGATCGCCCTGCAACTCGCGGCGGCGGGCTACTGCACGTTCGACCTGACCTATGGCGAGGAGGCACCCGGCATTCCGGTCGGCGGCCTCGTCGACGTCGATCAGTCCGCCCAACAGATCAAGGCGTTCATCGAACAGGTCCGCGCCGAGACAGGTGCGGCCAAAGTGGACATCATCGGGCACTCCGAGGGTGGTTTCCAGTCGCTCTACGTGCCCAAGGAACTGGGCATCGCGAGCGAGGTCGACAAGGTGGTCGCGCTCGCGCCGCCGACGCACGGCACCACGTTCGCCGGGCTGGTCAGCGTCGCGAACACGTTGCAACTGCGGCAACTCGTCGATCAGGTGCTCAAGCAGTTCGGCTGCGCGGCGTGCGACGAACTGATCACCGGCGGGTCCGGCGTGGTCAAGCTGGACACCGGGCCGATCGCCCAGCCCGGCATCGACTACACGGTGATCGCCTCGCGCAGCGATGAACTGGTCACCCCGCACCAGTCGGCGACGACCGCGGAGACCGCGTTCATCGACGAGCCCGGCGTCACCAACGAGTACGTGCAGGACGCGTGCCCGTTCGACCCGGTCGGCCACATCGGACTCGCCTACGACCTCGATGTGGAGAACATGATCGCCAACGCGCTCGATCCGGCGCATGCCGGGCCGGTCACGTGCAGCTTCGGGCCGCCTTTCTGACGAACGCCCGACGAGCGCGGGGCCGGTGTCAGCCGGCCCCGCGCGGCGCGTACATGATCAGTCCGACGCCGACCAGGCACACCACCGCGCCGATGATGTCGAAGCGGTCCGGCCGGTAACCGTCCACGACCATGCCCCAGACGAGCGACCCTGCCACGAAGATTCCGCCGTATGCGGCGAGAATCCGGCCGAACTGGCTGCTCGGCTGCAACGTGGCCACGAAACCGTAGGCGCCCAGGGCCAGCACGCCACCGGTCAGCCACAGCCAGCCCCGGTGTTCGCGCACCCCCTGCCACACCAGCCAGGCCCCGCCGATCTCGAACAGGGCGGCGACGACGAACAGCAGCACGGAACGCAGGGGCAGCAACGTCACTCCGAGATCTCGGTGGGTTTGGCCAGGTCCAGTGCGCGGATGCGGGGCGCGGCCAGCGCGACGAAACCGGTGAGCAGCGGGAACACGATCAGCGCGATGGACAGGCTGGAATGGCCGGCGACCAGGCCGATCAGCGGTGGGCCGACCATGAAGCCGATCCAGCCGACCGCGGACACCGTGGCCACCGCGGTGCCGGCGGCCATATCGGGCTGGTTGCCGGCGGCACTGAACACCATCGGAATGATGGACGCCAACCCAACACCGAACAACCCGAACCCGATGATGCCGGCGACCGGGTTGCCGATGACGAGCGCGGTGCCGATGCCGACGGTGGCGATGGCCGCGCAGACGCTGATCACCTGGCGCGGGCTGTACCGGCGCAGCAGCCGGGCGCCCAGCAGCCGCACCGTGACCATCATCAGGGTGAACGCGGTGTAGGCAAGGCCGGCGACGGCGGGCTGCGCGTGCAGGGTGTCGCGCATGTACACGGCGGACCAGTTGCCGGTGCCGCCCTCGGTGAGCAGGCCGGCGAACGCGATGGTGCCGAGGATCACCAGCGTCGCGCTCGGCCTGCGCCGCCGTCGGGCGGTGTGGTGGTGGTGGTGTTCGTGCACCGGGTCGTCGAGCATGCGCCCGATCAGGACCAGCGCGATGATCACGGTCACCACGCCGAGCGCGAGCAGCTGCCAGGTCAACGTGACGCCGAGCGCGACGGCGGCCACGCCGATGCCGGAGCCGACCAGCGAGCCGATGCTCCAGCTGCCGTGCATCTTGCCCATGATCGGCCTGCCGAGCTCCCGTTCGACATTGATGGCCTGCGTGTTCATCGCGACGTCGAGCCCGCCCGCGAACAGCCCCCAGACGGCCAGCGCGGCGAACAGCTCAGCGATCGAACCGGACAGTCCCACCAGGATCCCGGCGAGGCAGTAGCCGATCGCGCCCACCCGGACGACGCTGCGGCTGCCGAACCGGGCCAGGATCACGCCGGCCAGCAGGGTCGCGGTGACCGAGCCGACCGACTCGCCGAGCAGCGCGATGCCGAGCTGGCCGTCGCCGATGTTCAGTGCGGCCTTGACCTGCGGCACGTGCGCCGTCCACGAGGCGAACAGGATGCCGTGGATGACGAACACGACGTTCACCGCGAGCCGGGCTCGTCGCGCCGCCACTATGTCCACAGTGGACTTGTACGGCCTTGGCAGCACGCGTTCCCCCTCAGCCATAACGGACCTCGATGCCGAGGCCGGTCAGGGCCGCGTGAGTCGAATCGGGCAGTTGGTCGTCGGTCACCAGCACGTCGACCTTGGTCAGCGGCGCGATCACGGCCATCGTCGTCCTGGTGAACTTGGTGGAGTCCGCGGCCAGCACGACCCGGGTGGCCACGTCGATCGCGGCGGCCTTGATGGCCGCGTCGGCCAGGCTGATGGCGGTCAGACCGGCCGAAATGGACACTCCGCAGCAGGTGATGACCGCGGTGTCGAACCGCAGCGCGCGCACGGTCACCTCGGCGAGCGGTCCGGTCGCGGTCAGCTCGACCGGACGCAACTCGCCGCCGGGGAGGATCACCCTGGTCGGCGGCGCGTCGGCGAGCACGTCGGCGGCCCGCAGCGAGAGCGGCAGCACGGTCAGCGGGCGCCCGGCGATCGCTCTGGCCACCGCGAGGCCGGTGGTGCCGCTGTCCAGCAGGACGACCTCGCCGTCGTCGACCAGCTCGCCGACGACCTTGGCTATCCGCTCCTTCTCCGCGCCTGCCTGCACCTCGCGCACCGGGAACGGCAGTTCGTCGCCCTGGCCGAGCAGGCTCACCGCGCCGCCCCGCACCCGGCGCAGCACGCCCAGCGGGGCCAGTTCCTCCAGGTCGCGGCGGATGGTGACCTCGGACGTGCCGAGCGCGTCGGCCAGCTCGGTGACGCTGACCCGGCCGAGGTTTCGAACATGATCAATGATCGATTGATGCCGTTCCGAAAGGCTCACCTGACCATATCAACACGTCGGATGTTCAACAAGCAAGCTACGCGCGTACGGAACGGTTCCGTGCCTCATAGCGCCGACCCCGATCCACCCCCGAAACCGGACCGTGCAGAATGCTCAGCCGAACCAGCCACCGGTTGCGTCGGGGAGAAGCTCATGACGGCTCGGGTGATGATCATCGGTGCGGGTATCGGCGGGAGTGCGACCGCCCTCGCGCTGCACAAGGCAGGGTTCGAGGTCGCCGTCTACGAGGCACATCCGGAAACCGGCGAGGACATCGGCGCCTTCCTCACCCTGGCCAGCAACGGAATGCAGGCGCTGGGCCAGATCGACGCGGCGGCCCCGGTCGCCGAGGTCGGCTTCGCGCTGACCTCGATCACGGTGTTGGCCGAGGACGGCGCGGTGCTCAGCAACGCCCCGCTCGGCGCGCACGAGGATCCGCTGACCCGGTTCCGCTGCCTGCGCAGGGCCCAACTCGGCGCCGCGCTGCGCGCCGAGGTCGGCAAGCGCGGCATCCCGATCACCCACGGCGCCCGCCTCGCCTCGGCGACCGAGGACGCCGCCGGCGTCACCATCACCTTCCGGGACGGCGAAACCGCGCGTGGCGACGTGGTGATCGGCGCCGACGGCCTGAACTCCACTCTGCGCAGCCTGATCGACCCCGACTCGCCCGCGCCGCGCTACGCCGGACAGCGCGTGTTCTACGGCTACACCAAGGACATCAAGCCCAAGTGCGAGCCAGAGGAGATCACCATGATCCCCGGCAGCACGGCGGCGTTCGGCTTCGCGGTGTCGCCGATCGGCGAAACCTACTGGTTCGCCCGCGTGCCGAACGAAAAACCGCTGCGTGCCACGGAAATGGCGGCGACCACGTCGGCCCAGTGGCGCGACCTGCTCGTCCCCCTCCTGCGCGCCGACAACACGCCCGCCGGCGACATCGTCGCGGCCACCAAACAGGAACTGCTCGTCACCAACGCCCGCGACCTGCCGGACCTCGGCACCTGGCGCACGGCTCGGATGCTGGTCATCGGCGACGCCGCGCACGCCGCCTCCCCGGCGACCGGCCAGGGCGCGTCCATGGCCATCGAGGACGCCGTCGTACTGGCCAAGGCGTTACGCGACACCGAAACCGTCGAGGCCGGATTCGCCTTGTACGAGCAGGTTCGCCGGCCGCGCGTCGCCAAGAACATCGCCAACAGCGCGCGGATGACCGTGAGCCGGATGCCCGACCGTGAACAGCGCGCGATCGACAACGAGGTCATCCGCCAACGCCAGCTCCAGCCCTCGCCCCGGTTGGCCGACGACGACCTGTCCCGCCAGATCGACTGGCAGACGGCGCTCGCCTGACGCCCTACGGTCGTTGACAATCCCGGCTGGGTGGAGTGCCCCTTGCCCGCCCTCGTCGTCACGGATCCGCACGCGGTGGTGTGCCGTGCCCGGTGCCCCGTCACCTGTGCGCCGTGCTGGGCTGCCCTGTCACTGGGAGTCGAACCCAACGCTGCCCGCCGCGTTCCATCGAGGTGGGCCGATTTCCCCGTCGACCCTCGGGTTGTGCACGCCTCCGCGACGACTACCTGCTCCACCCGTTCTCAGTCCAGCAGTTCGATCTCCCAGTTGGCCTGCTGGATGCGCACGTCGAGTTCGCGCAGCTCGCGCGCCAACTCGTCGGCCTGCTGGCGCAGCGCGGCGACCGGGAGGGCGGCCAGCATCTTCAGCTCCGAGCGGAGCTGGCGGCCACCGTACTCGTTGCGGCCCGCGGCCGCGTCGGCCGCCGCGGTGATCACCGAGTGCCGGGTGCGCAGCACGTCGCGCCGCGCCAGGGCGTCGGTGACCGTGCCGTCCGCGCCGATGTGCGCGGCCGCGTTGGTGCGGTTGATGCGGCGGATCAGGTCTTCCAGCTCAACGAGCACCTCGCCCGCTTGGTCCAACAGCACGCGGGCGTCCTCGGAGGGCTCCTCACCCTCCTGGTAGCGCGCGTTGGCGACGATCCGGGACCGCAACTGCTCGACCCGGCGCGTGGCGTCGGCCCGCAGCGCCAAAGCCTCGGCAACCTTCATGTTCGCACCCCCGTACCTGATCCGGATCGGCCAAGTATGGGACCTCCGCCGGATTCGGCCAACCGGTTTTCGCCGTTGCCGCCGACCAGTTCGAACGCCCGCCACATGGAGGCGTATTTTCCTTCGATGACAAGGAGTTCGTCGTGCGTGCCGGACTCGGCGATCTGGCCCTTGTCGAGTACGACGATCCGGTCGGCGGTCTTCGCGGTCTGCAACCGGTGCGCGATCACGATCGTGGTCCGGTTGTGCGACAACCGCTGCATGGCCCCGGCCACATGCGCCTCGGTCACCAGGTCCAGATTGGACGTTGCCTCGTCGAGCAACAGCACGGTCGGGTCGACGAGTTCGGCTCGGGCGAGCGCGATCAGCTGGCGTTGACCGGCCGAGAGCGAACGGCCGCGTTCGGCCATGGCGTGCAGGTAGCCGCCGGGCAGGCCGGCGATGAACTCGTGCGCGCCGACCGCGCGGGCCGCCGCCTCCACCTCGGCATCGCTGGCATCAGGACGACCGTAGGCGATGTTGTCGCGAACGCTGCCGGAGAACAGGAAACCCTCCTGCGGCACGTAGCCGAGTTGTCGGCGGAACTCGTGCAGGTCGAGCGCGCGCAGGTCGTGCCCGTCCAGTCGGACGCTGCCGGCATCCGGATCGTAGAAGCGCGCGAGCAGCTTCATCACGGTCGACTTGCCGGCTCCGGTCTCGCCGACGATCGCGACGGTCTCCCCCGGCGCGATACGCAGGTCGATGCCGCGCAACGCCTCCGGCAGTTTGGCCGGTGTCGCGTCCGCGTTGCGGGGAAGGCGGGCATCGGCCGGGCCGAGACGTTGGGGGCCGCGGGCCGGCCAACTCGTGACGGCGGGATAGGAGAAGCGGACCGCGTCCAGGACGAGTTCGCCGCGGGTCGCGTCGATGTGTCGCGGCCGTTCCGGTTGCGGGGTGAGGGTGTCCAACCGCATCAGCTGCGCGATCCGGCTGACCGAGACGCGGGTCTGCTGCCAGGCGTCGAATACCTGCGACAGCTGCTGGATCGGCGCGAAGAACATGTCGATGTAGAGCATGAACGCGATGAGCGCACCGGTGGTGAGCTGACCGGTCGCGATCAGGCCGGCACCGACGCCGAGCACGATCGCGTCGGCCCCCGCCGACAGGAACTGGACGAAGGGAAAGTAGACCGCGACGAGTCGCTGGGCGGCCACTCGGGACGCGAGGTAGTCGCGGCCGAGCCGGTGGAAGCGTTGCCTGGTCAGCGGTTCGTGGGTGAACGCCTGGGACTCGCGGACGCCGGAGAGGCTTTCCTGGAAGTCGGCGTTGACGATGGCGATGCGCTCCCTGGCGAGGTCGTAGAGGCGCGCGGCCCTGCGTCGGAAGATCACCGTGCCGATGGCCAGCGGCACGACGACGGTCAGCGTCCACAGGCCGAGTTCGGGGTTGATCAGCACGATGGCGACGCCGACACCGACGAAGGTGACCAGCGAGACGAGCGCGGAGAGCAGCCCGTTCTCGATCAGCGACTCGAACTGGTCGACGTCGGTGGTCATCCTGGTCATGATCCGGCCGGCCATCTCGCGCTCGTAGTAGTCGAGCGAAAGGCGTTGCAGCTGGGCCCAGATCCGCACGCGCAGCGACAGCATGATCCGCTCGGCCGCGCGTCCGGTGACGAAGGTTTCGCCGATCTGATCGACCAGGTCGGCTAGCGTGACCACGAGGAACAGGCCGGACGCGAGGAACAGCACGGTCTGCGAGCCCGCGGTGACCCCATTGTCCACACCGGACTTGACCAGGATCGGCCCGGCCAGGCCGGCGAGCGCGTCGATGACGACCAGGATCAGGCCGATCAGCAGCGGCCGGCGGAACTCGCGCAGGATGGTCAGCAGCCGGAAACCCTTGTCGTGCCGGGATTCCTTGGCCACGTCGACGTCGGGGAAGTCGCGGACCGGTGGCAGCGCGGCGACTCTGGCCAGCAGTTCGGGGGTGGGCGCGAGGTTGAGTCGCCAGCCGCCGCCCGCGCTGCCGCCGAGGCCGGGACCGATGCTGACCGCGCCGACCTGGCGTGCCGCGCCGTTGGCGGCCGGGGTCTCGGCCAACGCGGCGGACCAGGCGGAATCGGTCTTGGTCAGGGTGGCGAGGGTTTCGATGCGGTCGCCGACCTTGGCGGCGACGTCCTCCTCCAGTCCGGACAGCAGTGTCCGGTACATGGCGCTGCGTTCGACGAGTTCGGCGTGCGTGCCCTGTTCGACGACGCGGCCCCCGTCGAGGACGACGATCCGGTCGGCGAGGTGCAGCGTGGAGCGGCGGTGCGCGATCAGCAGGGTGGTGCGGTCGGCGAGGACGCCGCGCAGCGCGTCGTGCACGGCCTCCTCGATCGTGGCGTCGATGGCGCTGGTCGCGTCGTCCAGGATGAGGATGCGCGGATCGGTGAGGATGGCGCGGGCCAGCGCGATGCGTTGGCGTTGGCCGCCGGAGAGGGTCAGGCCGCGCTCGCCGACCATGGTGTCGTAGCCATCGGGCAGCGCCATGATGAACTCGTGCGCCGCTGCCGTGCGGGCCGCTGCCTCGATCTCGGCGTCGGTCGCGTCGGGCCTGCCGTAGGCGATGTTCTCGCGAACCGTTTCGGAGAACAGGAAACTGTCCTCGAACGCGACGCCGACCTGGCGCCGCAACGACGTCAGCGTGACCGTGCGCAGGTCGTGCCCGTCGACGAGCACCGCGCCGGAATCCGGGTCGTTGAACCGGGAGACGAGCATGGCCACGGTGGATTTCCCGCTGCCGCTCGGGCCGACGATCGCGACCCGCTCCCCCGCCGCGATGTGCAGGTCGAAGCCGTCGAGCACGGGGTGGTCGGCGTCGTAGCCGAACCGGACGTCGGCGAAGGTGATCTCACCGCGGATCTCGGGCAGTTCCTCGGCTTCGTCGGCGTCGGCGATGGCGGGCCGCAGGTCGAGCAGTTGGAAGATCCGTTCGACGCCGGCCCGCGCCTGCTGAGCGATCGTGAGCACACCGGCGAGTTGGCGGGCCGGCGCGACGAACTGGGCGACGTAGGTGGAGAACGCGAGGAACGTGCCTAGGGTGATCTCGTGGCGCAGCGCGAGCCAACCGCCGAAGGCGAGGATGGCGACCTGGCCGATGGCCGGGACGGCCTCCAGCAGCGGCTGATAGCGGGACTGGAGCCGGACCGCGCGCATCCGCGACCCGAACAGGGATTTCGCCGCGGCGACGATCCGGCCGAGTTCGCGTTCCTCCTGCCCGAACGCCTTCACCACGCGCACGCCGTTGACGTCCTCGTCGACGATCTGCGCGACGTCGCCCTCGCGCTGCTGCCCGTCCCAGGTGGCCGGGAAGACGCGCCAGCGCATCCGGTAGGAGACCGCGACCAGCACGGGCGCGACGACCAGGCTGACCAGCGCCAACAGCGGCGAGAGGTAGAACATCACGCCGAGCGAGAGCAGCATCAGCAGCAGGTTGCCGCTCATGATCGGGAAGAAGTTGAGCAGGCCCTGGACCAGCGTGGAGTCGGAGTTGGCGCGGGCGACGAGTTGCCCGGTGGACATCCGGTCGAGGTTGGCGAGGTCCATGGTCTGCAGGTGGTCGTGCATCTCGTTGCGCAGGTCGTACTGCACTTCGAGGCCGACCCGACCGCCCCGGTACCGGCGCAGGTAGGTGAAGCCGAAGCTGGCCACGGCGACCGCGACGAGCAGCAGCAGCCACGGCCACAGCGGCGAGTCGCGCTGGACGACGACGCCGTCCACGATCTGCCGGGCGATCAGCGGAACAAGGGTCTGGCAGGCGCTGCCGAGCAGGGCTCCGGTGAGCGCGAGCAGCACGTTGCGTCGGTGTTTGAGCAGGTAGCCGGCGAGGCGACGGAGCCAGCCGGGGGTGCGTGTTTCGGCGTCCGTCATCGGCCGCCGCCACGGCGCCGGGTGGCCATCCGTTCCTCGGCGACCTCCTCGATGGCCGCGCCGAGCCACACCAGCGACTCAAGCAGTTGCTCCCCGTCCGGAGTGCGCGTCTGTAGTTCGGTGAGTCTTTCGATCATGGCTGTCTCCACGTTGTCCAGTAGGGCGCGACCGGCGTCGGTCAGCCGCAGTGCGGCGGCACGCTGGTCGCCCGCGACCTCGGAGCGCGCGATCAGGCCACGTTGGCTGAGCGACTCGACGGCGGCGCTCACGGCGGGTTTGCCGAGCGCGAGCCGCTCCGCGACCCGGGAGGCGCGTTCGTCGCCGCCGGCGATCGCGGACAGCACCCGGTAGTGCGCCAGGCTCAGCTCGCCGGACACCCGCTCCAGAATTCGGGCAGCGCGGGCCAGGGCGCGCACGGCGTCAACGGCTCTCGTTCGATCGGTCACCCACCCAGGATAGCAAAGTGGTTCGCTTATCGAACTACTTCATGCGTTGGCTCGGTCCATCGAGCGGTTGGATAAGCTGCCGGCCGAGCGCCCCGAACGTGACGCCACAGGCGACGGTTACCGTGGGACGGATAATCCCACTGAGCAACGAGGCTGGTGAAGCACGATGGCGGGGGCCGGGCCGCGGCCGAAGGTCACGAGGCGTCGCGAGGTGAGCCACACCAGCGCGCGTTCGGTGCTGATGACGGTACTCGGCGAATACGCGCTGCCCCGGCAGGTTCCGGTGTGGACCTCCACCTTGGTCGATGTGCTGGGCATCTTCGAGATCGAGGAGAAGTCCGCCCGCCAGGCGCTGTCCAGGGCCGCGGGCGAGGGCTGGCTGCGGTCCGAACGCATCGGCCGCCGGGTGCGCTGGTCGCTGACCGCGCCCGGCCGCAGGCTGCTCACCGAGGGCGCCGAGCGGATCTACGCCTTCGGCCGGGACCCGATCGACTGGGACGGGCAGTGGCTGATGCTGCTGGTCTCGGTGCCGGAATCCCAGCGTGAGCTGCGGCATCGGGTCCGCACCCAACTCACCTGGGCCGGCTTCGGCTCGCCCGCGCCCGGGGTGTGGGTCTGCCCGAACACCGGCCGGCAGGCCGAGGCGGACCGGATCGTCGCGGACCTGAAGGTCGGCTCGCCGGTGATGTCGTTCATCGCCTCCTACGGTGCGATCGGCGACGTGGGCGAGATGGTCTCGCGCGCCTGGGACCTGCGCGAACTCGAGGAACACTACGAGGCGTTCATCGACGAGTTCACCGGCCTCTCGCCGTCCTCCGGCCAGGACGTGTTGCAGGCGCAGACGCAACTGGTGCACGAGTGGCGCCGGTTCCCGTTCCTCGACCCCGGCCTGCCCCTGCCGCTGCTGCCGGCGAACTGGAGCGGCGCGCAGGCCGCCGAACTGTTCCACCGCAAGCACGCCGAGTGGCGCATCGGCGCGCAGCGCCACTGGGACGACCTGGTCCGCGCCGAACAGGCCGCCTGAACCCGGTTACCGCTGGTGCAGCCGCCACATCGCGATGGCCAGGTGCAACCGAAGGCGCCCCTGCGGGTCCCGGATCGACCAGCCGAGCACGTGCTCCACGTGCCCGAGCCGTTCCTGCAACGTCGAGTGGTGCACGCGCAGCGTGGTAGCGGCCGTGCGCAGGCTGGGACTGGTGGCAACCGCGACCAGCGTGGCGAGCACCCACGGCGCGTCGGTTTTGGCCCGCTCGATCGCGTGCACGTCCGGGACGGGGTCGGTGTCCGGCCCGATCACGTCGGCCAGCACGGCCAGCCCGCCGAGCTGGTCGGCGTGCACGATCCGGGGCCCGGGATCCTGTGCGGTCTCGGCAGCGGTGAACCGCAGCGCGGTCCGCGCGCCCGACCACGACACCGGCAGGTCCACCACGTCCCCGATCGGCCCGATCCCCGCACGCCGGTCCGTCGACCGGCGTTTGCCCGGCCAACTCGCCCCGTCAGCCGACTCGACCCGACCGACCTCATTGATCAGGGCAACGGCTCTGACCTGCGCGTTCTCCGCGATGCCAAGCCTGTGGGCGATGGCCAGCCTGGTCTGTGCGGCCACGGCCGCGTCGAACAGGACCTCGACCGAGGCCGGATCCTCCAGCGCCTTCGAACGTCCCCTGGTCCGCTCCAGCACGGCCCGCGCGGCAGCGGCCGCCCGCTCCAGCACCATCGCGTCCACCGGCCCGGCTGGCCCGCCGCGTTCCAGCCACAGCACCGGCGGCCCGTCCTGCACCAGCGGCGCGCTCGGCCAGTCCGGATCGGGCAGGCCGATGTCGCCGCGGACCCGGCCGTGCACGTCGATCCGCACCTGCACCCGGCGTTGTTCGTCGACGAGCCGCGCGGCGCAGCCGGCCAGCACGGCCGCGCCGCGCACGATCGGTTCGAGCCCGGCCCGGCCTTCGACGAGCCGATCGAAGTAGGCGATCACCTTGACCGCGGCGCCGGCATCAGGATCGACTCGCGCCAGCCGCCCGACGAGTTCCTGCATGACGCCATCGTCCTCTTCCGTACGCGCCCGCGCCCGGTCCGATCAGTCGGCCAGGATTCGGCGCAGCCACGCCCTCGGCGCCTGGCCCGCGGCCTGGGACACGGCGGCCTGCGGCACGATCCCGCTGAACCCGTGAAATCCGCCCGGCCACACGTGCAGTTCGGCGATGCCGCCCGCCCGCCAGATCCGCGAGGCGTACTCGACGGCCTCGTCCCGGAACGTCTCCGCCGACCCCACGTCGATGAACGCGGGCGGCAACCCGGACAGATCCGTCGCCCGAGCCGGCGCCGCGTACGGCGACACATCGTCCCCGCCCTGCGCATCGCCGAGCAAGGCCGACCAGCCGAACTGGTTGGCCGTCTGGTCCCACAGTCCCACACCGGCCATCTGCCGCGCGGAGTACGTGTCGTTGCGGTCGTCCAGCATCGGACACAGGAGCAGCTGGCCGAGCAGCGCCGGGCCGCCCCGGTCCTTGGCCAGCAACGCGGTCGCCGCGGTCAGGCCGCCACCCGCGCTGCCGCCCGCGATCACCACGCGCGCCGGGTCGACACCCAGTTCCTCGGCGTGCTCGACCGTCCACAACAGACCCGCGTAGCAGTCGTCGACCGGCGCCGGATGCGGATGTTCGGGCGCCAGCCGGTACTCGACCGACACGACCGCGACACCCAATTCTTCCGCGACACCAAGGAAATTCGCCAATCCCGTGAACCGGTCGCCCACGACCATGCCGCCGCCGTGCACGAAGTAGATCACGCCGACGGGCGGCGGCGCGTTGTTCGGTCGGCAGATCAGCAATGTGATGTCGGGCGCGCCATCCGGTCCGGACACCTCGCGCTCGGACACGGTGAACGCGCCATCGCGCGTCAGGTCGGCGTCGGGGTCGAGCAGGAAGTCCGCCATCTCGTCGCGCAGCGCACGGGCCGTCGCGACGGCGTCGCCACCCCGCGCCAGCATGCGACCGATGTCCGGCATCTTCTCGCCTGCGATCGCGATGGCCGCGGCCAACTCGGGGTCGAACGGGGGCGGAGGGCCGATCACGTCGGTCATGACAGCATCCTTCCCTGTGCTCAGGCGCCGATGATCCGACGCAGCCATGGCGCGACCGCCGCCTTCGCGGTCTGCGAGATCGCGGCCTGCCCCGCCAACAGCACGAACCCGTGGAACCCGC
This sequence comes from Pseudonocardiaceae bacterium, assembly GCA_035948315.1. Lineage (GTDB taxonomy): Bacteria > Actinomycetota > Actinomycetes > Mycobacteriales > Pseudonocardiaceae > CAJCJE01. The sequence goes on from DASZJG010000010.1 coordinate 83,041, forward strand.
CCGGCCACACATGTAGTTCGGCGATGCCGCCCGCCCGCCAGATCCGCGAGGCATAGTCGACCGCCTCGTCCCGGAACGTCTCCGCCGACCCCACGTCGATGAAAGCCGGCGGCAACCCGGACAGATCCGTCGCCCGAGCCGGCGCCGCATACGGCGACACGTCGTCGCCGCCCTGCGCGTCGCCGAGCAACGCCGACCAGCCGACCTGGTTGAAGCTGATATCCCACACGCCAAGCCCGGCCATCTGACGCGCGGAGTACGTGTCGTTGCGGTCGTCCAGCATCGGGCACAGCAACAGTTGGCCGACCAGCGCCGGACCGCCCCGATCGCGGGCCAACAAGGCCGTCGCGGCGGCGAGGCCACCGCCCGCGCTCGCGCCCGACACCACCAGCCGGTTCGGGTCGACGCCCAACTCGTCCGCGTGCTCGACCGTCCACAACAGACCCGCGTAGCAGTCCTCGACCGGTGCGGGATGCGGATGGTCCGGCGCCAGCCGGTATTCCACCGAGATCACCGCGAGGCCGAGTTCCGCGGCCACCTCCAGCACGTCGGCCATGCCCTGGCCCCGGTTGGTACCCATGATCATGCCGCCGCCGTGGATGAAATACAGCGCGGGCACCGCGACCGTCGCCGAGGCCGGGCGGCAGATCAGCAGCGGGACCTCCGGCGCGCCCGCCGGGCCGGGCACCGTCCGCTCGATCACGTCGAACGTGCCGCCCAGGCTGATCTCGTCATCGGTCAGGTCCGGCAACTCGGCTCGGGCAGCGCGGAACATCGGCAGCATCTCGGCGGTGAACGTCGCCGGCATGCGCTCCCTGATCACGTCCAGCGCGGCGGCCAGTTCCGGGTCGAAGGGCACCGGCGGGCCGATCCGCACCGCATCCGATTCTGGGCTGGGCACCGTGGTCGTCATCTGCCCATCTTCTGGCGGGAAGTCCCGCCGCGCATCGCGCCAGTCGGCGGGAATCACCCGCCAACTGGCGGTTCAGCCGCGTGCTCCCGTTCCCCGCGCTCCGCAACGGGTTCGGCCTGCTCAGCGTGTTCTTCGCCGGGCTCGGCCTGCTCGGCTTCCGGTTCCGGTTCGTCCGCGCTCTCGGCATCCTCGGCGTCGGCATCAGCTTCGGCCGAGTCCGGCTTCGGCGCGTCGTCGACCGGTTCGACCGGGTCAACCGGCATCGGCCTGCGTTGCAGCAGCACGAACCAGATGATGCCGATCACCGTCAGCACGGCGGCCACGAAGAAGTTCAGTCGCAGGCCCAGGAAGTACTGCGAGTAGTCCACCCGCAGCGACTCCTCGAAGATCCGGAACGCCGAGTAGCCGGTCACGTAGAGCGCGAACAGGCCCTGCGGCCGGATGTTGCGGTGATGGCCCAGCCACACCAGGAACGCGGCGAGCGCGACATCCCAGATCAGCTCGTAGAGGAAGGTCGGGTGGAACGTGGCGTTCTCCAGGTAACCCGGCGGCCGGTACTGCGGATCGATCTGCAACGCCCACGGCAGCGAGGTCGGACCACCGAACAGTTCCTGGTTGAAGTAGTTGCCCACCCGGCCGATGGCCTGCGCGACCAGGATCGCCGGGGCCACCGCGTCCATGAACCTGCCGACCGAGGCCCCGGTCCGCCGCACCCGCCAGATGCCGACCACCGCGGCGAGCGCGACCCCGCCCCAGATGCCCAGGCCGCCCTGCCAGACCGCGAACACGCCCCACCAGTGCGGCGGGATCTCGGCGGGCGTGGTGATGTCGAAGTAGATCCGACCGCCGATGATGCCGGCCGGCACGCCCCACAGCGCGACCTCGTCCACCAGGTCGACCGAGCCGCCCAGCGCCCGCCAGCGGCGACGCGCGATGTAGATCGCCAACGCGATCCCGACCACGTACATCAGGCCGTAGAAGCGGATGTACAGCGGCCCGAGATAGAAGCCGTTGATCGACGGGCTCGGGATGCTCGCGTGCGGCAGCAGCAGGCTCTGGGCAATCACCCGGTGCACGATAGTCGGGGGCCGGGGGTCAGGTGCTGACCAGGGGCGAACGAGCAGGTCTCAATCCGGAACCGGGCGGGTGGACCGGAGGTGACCGAGCCGCGATGTGGGAAAGTCATAGGTTTCCTGTCCAGCCATGAGGTGGATCGGAGCCCGAGGGGTTACAACTGAGGGATGGTGACGCGCCGAGCGCGGACGCGGCTGCCGGAAACCGGCGGCGGCTGCTGGCTGCACCCGGCCGTCGACGTCCGGTACTCGCCGATCTCCGGCCGTGGCCTGTTCACCAGCGAGAACATCGTGGCCGGCGTCGTGGTCGCCACTCTGGCCGGCCGGCTGGTCGACAGCGCGGAACTACACCGGCTGCTGCGGGTCGCGTTGCGCGAACACCGGTACCTGGACGCCGTCAACATCGACGACGACGTGCACCTGATCCTGCCGGCCGACGCGCCGATCCACTACGGCAACCACAGCTGTGACCCGAGCATCTGGCACGCGGGCGCCTACACCCTCGTCGCCCGCCGCGACCTCACGCCGGACACCGAACTGACCGTCGACTATGCGACGCAGACCGCGGAACCGGAATTCCGGATGCCCTGCAACTGCGGCGCGCCGGACTGCCGTGGCGTGGTCACCGGCGGCGACTGGCAACGGCCGGGCTGGGCGCTGCGCTACCGAGGCCACGTGGTGCCCGCGGTCGCGACGCGATTGGGCAGCTGAACGGCCGTTCGCCAAACCGGGCCGCTGCTCGGCCGTAGGGAACCCGATCGGGTGACGACGCGTTGATCGGGCGGGATGAGGTGGGCGGCGGAGCGGATCGCGGCGGTCGGGGAGCTGACCGCGGTGCACACGGTGGCGTCCGGGTTCGGCATGACCTGGGCGGTCGGCATGGTGCGCAGCAAGGACGACATCGGCACTGCGGTGTTTCGCCGGGACGGCGACGGTTGGCGGCAGGTGTCGGCGCCGGACATCGGGCACGTGCGCCGCGCGGTGATCGCCTCCGCCGCGGACGTGTGGACGGTCGGGCTGGGGCGTTGCCTGCACTGGGACGGTCGGCGCTGGCACGAGGTGCCGATGCCGAACCGGCGCGACGAGCGCACCGTCCTCGCCGAGTTCACCGCGTTCGGCCCGGACGCCGTGTACTGCGTCGGCCAGGCGACCCGGCTCAATGATCCGTGGCTCGCCAGGGGCGTGGTCCGCCGCTGGGACGGCGCGCGCTGGAGCGAGTTGGCGATGCCGGACATCGGTCGGTACTGGGGTCTGTTCGGGGTGGACGGAACGTCCTCCGAGGACATCTGGGCGGTCGGCACGGACGCCGAGCAGCCGGTGATCCTGCACTGGGACGGCCGCGACTGGACGCGGATGCCGATCCCGCCGACCGGACCGGGCTGGGGCCAGTTGACGGACGTGGTCGCGCTGGCCCCGCACGACGTGTGGGCGACGGGCGGGCTGAACACCCGGCCCGGAACACGCGCGTTACGGCGTTCGGCGCGGGCGTTGGCGATGCACTGGGACGGGCGGCACTGGACGTTGGCGCGCCCGCCCGCCGATTCGGTCCGGGTCGACCAGTTGATCAGCGGCGACGGGCAGATCTGGGCGTTGGGCCGAACCGGGCAGGACACGGACATCGAGTCGTACCTGGGCCGGTGGGACGGGTCGCGGTGGCATTCGGTGCGCGCGCCGGACTCGTTTGTGCTGCACGGCGGCACCGCGCTGCCGGACGGCTCGGGCATGCTCGTGGTCGGGCACAGCATGCTCGGCTCGGCACGGTCGCCGCTGGTCGCGGCGTATCACTGGTAGTCGAGCAACGCGGTAGCGCCAACGGCGACGGCTCGCTCGCCCAGCACGGAACGCCGGATGGCGACCGGTTCGTCGGACAGCAGCGGCTGCGCCCGCAACGCCGCGAGCAGCGGCTTTTCCAGCAGTGGCCACGCGCGGAGCACGCCGCCGCCGAGGATGGCCAGATCGACGCCGAGCAGGCCGCCCGCCTGGGCGATCGCGCTGCCGAGATACTGGCCGGCCCGTTCGAAGACCTCGACAGCGACCGGGTCGCCGCGCAGCGCCGCGTCGGCGACCGCGCCCGCGTCGGGCACGACGAGTCCGCTTGCATGGGCATATCGCCTGGTCAGCGACGTGCCGGAGGCGTACGCCTCAAGGTGGCCGGTGCGACCGCAGGAGCAGGGCTCGGGCCCGAAGTCGCCGACGTGGCCGATCTCACCGGCGCCGGTCGGCCCGCCGTGCAGCAGTCGGCCGTCGACGTAGAGGGCGCCGCCGACGCCGGTGCCGATGGTGACCGCGAGCGCGTGCCGTGGCCGGCCAGCCTCGGCCAGTTCGCCCAGGAGGAAGGCGTTCACGTCGTTGTCGGCACGCACCGGCACACCGCCCAGCCGCACTGAGAGGTCCGCGTTGATCGCGGTGCCGGCCCAGCCGTCGAAGGCGTTGCCGGTGTTGACGACCACTCCGTCCGCCGGGTCGATCACCCCGGCCGCGCCGACGCCGACCCCGACCAGTTCGCCATCGACCCGGCCGGTCAGCGCGCGCACCAGGGCCGCCGATGTGTCCAGAATGGACGCACCGCCGGCCTTGGCCGGGGTCGGCGCGGTCGCGGTGGCGAGCACGGTCGGATCGTGTTCGGCGCACAGCACGGCCAGGATCTTGGTACCGCCGATGTCGACACCGGCACGGAATTTCCGTTCGGTCACGCGGCGAGCCGTTTCCTCCGCCGCTCACGCTGCTGCGCCGGGTCGGGCACGGGCGAGGACAGCAGCAGCGACGCGGTGTACGGGTGCTTCGGGGTGCGCAGCACCTCACCGGTCGGTCCCTGCTCGACGATCTGACCGGCGCGCATGACGGCAACGCGGTCGCACAGACTGTCCACAACGGCCAGATCGTGGCTGATGAACAGGCAGCCGAACCCGTACCGTTCGTGCAGGTTGACCAGCACGTCGAGCACGGCCGCCTGCACGGACACGTCGAGCGCGCTGGTCGGCTCGTCGGCGATCAGCAGGTCGGGGCCCAGCACGAGCGCGCGGGCCAGGCTGACCCGTTGCCGCTGTCCGCCCGACAGTTCGTGGCCGTAGCGGGACAGCAGCGACTCGGGCAGTTCGACCGCGTCGAGCAGTTCGGACACCTTGGCCAGGCGGTCCCGACGACTCGCCGACGTGTGCACCACCAGTGGTTCGGCGATCGTCTGGGCGACGGTCATCCTCGGGTCGAGCGAGGAGGCCGGGTCCTGGAAGACCGCGCCGATCCGGCGCCGGATCGCCTTGGCCGAGCGACCGGTACGACGCGGGAGCGGACCGCCGAACAGGCTGATCTGGCCGGATTTCGGGCTGACCAGGCCGAGCGCGCAGTTGCCGATGGTGGTCTTGCCCGAGCCGGATTCGCCGACCAGGCCGAGGATCTCCCCCGCGCCGACCGACAGCGACACCGAGTCGACGGCGCGTTTGCTGCCGCCGTAGTCGACGACCAGGTCGGTCATGGCGAGAACCGGTTGGTCGACGGGTTCGACTGCGGCTTCGTGCTCGTGTTCGCCGAGATGCGGGACGGCGGCCAGCAGCGTGCTGGTGTAGTCGGCGCTCGGCGACTCGAACAGCGTCGCGGTCTTCGCTTCTTCGACGACACGACCGGCGCGCATGACGAGCACCCGATCGGCGATGTCCGCGACCACACCCATGTTGTGCGTGATCAGCAGCGTCGCCGTGCCCTCGGTGTCGCGGATGTCGCGCAGCAGGTCGAGGATCTGCTGCTGCACGGTGACATCGAGCGCGGTGGTGGGCTCGTCGGCGATGATCAGTTGTGGTGTGGCCGCGATCGCGATGGCGATCATCACCCGCTGCCGCAGGCCGCCGGAGAGCTGGTGCGGGTACTGGCGCAGTCGGCTTTCCGGCTCGGGCACGCCGACCCGGTCCAGCAGCGCAACGCACTCGTCGTGGTACTGGCGGTGCCGGCGTGGTTTCGGGTCGTGGTTGCGGATCGCCTCGGCCAGCTGGAAACCGATGCGCAGCAACGGGTTCAGCGCGGTCATCGGCTCCTGGAAGATCATCCCGGCGCCGCGACCCCGGATCGCGCGCAGTTCCTCGCCGCGCAACCCGAGCACGTCCTGGCCGGCGAGCGTGATCGACCCGCTGACCTTCGCGTTCGACGGCAGCAGGCCGAGCACGGACAGCGCGGCCGTGCTCTTGCCGGAGCCGGATTCGCCGACCAGGGCGACGATCTCGCCCGGCGCGACCGTGCAGGCGAAGTCGACCAGCGCGGGCGCGCCGTCGCCGTAGGCGACCCGCAGGTCGCTGATGTCGAGGACCGGTTCGGTCATCGCTTGCCTCCCAGTGCTTCGCGCAGCCCGTCGCCGACGAAGTTGACCGCGCAGATCACCAGCACGATCGCGATGCCGGGCGGCAGGATCAGCCACCACGCGCCGTCGTAGGTGTAGGTGATGCCCTTGCTGAGCATGGCGCCCCAGTTCGTGCTGGGTGGCGGCACGCCGAGACCGAGGAAGCTCACGTACGCGACCAGCAGGATCGCGTCGGCGATCTGGAAGGTCACGTTGACCACGATGGTGCCGATCGCGTTCGGCACGATGTGCCGGAACACGATACGCAGCCGGCCTGCGCCGATGACGGCGATGGCCTTGATGTAGTCGCGTTCGCGCAGGGACACGGTTTCCGCGCGCATCAGCCGGGCCGGCACCAGCCAGGACACGCAGCCGATGATCACGGCCAGGATGCCGACGCTCGGCGTGACCAGAGTCGCCGCGACGAGCAGCAGGAACAGCGCGGGAATCGCGACGCCGGTGTCCACGACGCGCATCAGCACGGTGTCGGCCCAGCCGCCGATGTAACCGGCGAGCGAACCCCAGACCGCGCCGATCGCGGTCGCGATCAGGCCGGCGAGCACGCCGATGACCAGCGAGGTCCGGCCGGCGACCATCAGCCTGCCGAGCACGTCGTAGCCGAGTTCGTCGGTGCCGAGCGGGTGGCCGTCGGTGCCGGGCGTGAGGCGGGCGTGCAGGAGGTCGGTGTGCACCTGGTCGGTGTGGTAGAGCAGCGGGCCGACGAAGCTGAACAGCACGATCAGCAGCAACAGCACGGCGCCGGTCAGGGCGAGCCGGTTGCCGGCGAATCGAGCCAGCACCGTGCTGGCGCGTGGCGTGTCGACCAGGGGTTCTCCGGTCACGGAAAGGGTTGTCATGCTGTTGCTCCCGACCTGCGCGCGGGCACCCGCACCCGCGGATCGATCAACAGTTGGGCCAGGTCGGCGACGAGCGAGCCGACCACGGTGGCGATCGCGATGACCAGCACGACGCCGAGCAGCACCGGGAAGTCCGCGTTGAGGGCGGCGGTCCAGAACAGCAGGCCGATGCCGGGGAAGTTGAACATCGTCTCGATGACCAGGGCGCCCGCGAAGATCGTCGGCACGTAGTAGCCGAACAGCGCGATGATCGAGGTGAGCGAGTTCGGCCAGACGTGCCGCCACACGATCGTTCGCTCGGGTGTCCCCTTGGCCCGAGCGGTGCGCACGTAGTCCTCGGCCAGATTGTCCAATGTGGAGGAACGCATGTACCTGCTGAACGCGGCGATCACCCCGCCCGCGCCGGCGACGACCGGCAGCACCAGCGACGCGGGTTGGGACAGCAGCTCGCCGAGCGTGTCGCCCTGGGCGGCCTGGGCCGGGAACCAGGGCAGGGCCTGCGCGAAGACGATGATCAGCAGCAGGGACAGGAAGAACACCGGCGTCGCGTAGAACACGAAGGACAGACCGGTGCTGATCCGGTCGACCGGCCTGCCCCTGCGCACCGCCTGCCACACGCCCAGCGGCAGCGCGACGACGATCGCGAGCAGCGTGGACGTCGCGCTGAGCAACAGCGTGCGCGGGAGCCGTTGGCCGAGCAACGTGCTGACCGTGGCGTTCATCGAGTACGAGGTGCCGAGATCGCCGTGCACCAGCCGCACCAGGTAGTCCCAGTACTGCACCGGCAGCGACTGGTCGAAGCCTTCTTTCCTGTTGAAGTCGGCGATCTGCTGCGCGGTCGCCTTCACCCCGAGCGCGCCCCGCGCCGGACCACCGGGAAGCAGGTGCAGCAGGATGAAGGTGACCACGGTGACCAGGAGGACCACCACGATCGCCAGCACGAGCCGTCGGATGATGTAGCGGGTCATCGCATGCTCACCTCGTCCAGTACCAGCGTTGTGGTTGCAGATTGGCCAGTGGGTCCTGGACGACGCCGTGCAGCGCGGAGTCGATCGCGGACACCTGGTACGGCGGGTTCGGCAGCCAGATCACCGGGAGCTGATCGGCCAGCAGGGCGCTGTAGTCGAGCATGGTCTGCGGTTTGTTGCCCAGGTTGGACGCGGTGATCAGCGCGTCGGCCCGGTTGTCCGCGTACTGGCCGAAGTTGACCCCGGCCCCGGTGGCGAACAGTTCCTCGCCGGTCGGGTCGGCCGGGAAGTACCAGCTGCCCTGGGTGCCGAAATAGGACAGCTGCCAGGCGCAGTCGCCGCCGGTCGGCGTGCAGTTCGAGGAATCGCTGAGCACGGTGTTCAGCGGCTGCTCGGAGACTTCGAGGTCGATGCCGATCTTCGACAGCTCGGACTTGAGTTCCTGCATGGTGCCGTCGGTCTCGTCCGACCCGGATTCGGACAGGATCGTCATGGCCAACCGGGTGCCGGCGGCGATCCCGGCCCCGCAGTCGCTCGGTCCGGAGCCGGCGGAGGCGCAGGCCAGAATGCCGTCGCTGCCCGCCTTCCAGCCGTGCGCGGCAAGCAGCGCGCGGCTCGCGTTCAGGTCGAAGGGGTAGGGGTTGGCGCGCTGGGTCGGCGAGAGGAACGTGGCGTCGTTGTCCTGCGGCACCGGGCCGTAGTCGGGTTTCGCCGTGCCGCGCCAGATCACCGACGAGATCGACGGCTGGTCGACCGCGTGCTGGATGGCCTGGCGGACGTAGAGCTGGTCGAACACCTTGCCCAGCGCGGGATTGCGGAAGTTGTACGGAACGTAGGTGATCGACCAGCCGTTCCACGGGCTGATCCGATAGCCCGCAGCCTCCAGTGTGGACTGTTGGCCGAGATTGGCGGTCGGCACGTAGCCGTAGTCGACGCCGCCCGCGCGCAGCACGTTGTACTCGGCTGCCGCGCCGGTGAAGGTGAGGAAGGTGACCTTGTCAAGGTGCGCGGTGTCGGAGCCGGTGTACCTGGCGTTCCTGCTCAGCGTCACCTGGCCGGAGGAGCTGAACGAGGCCAGCGTGAACGGCCCGTCCACCACCTTCCACAGTGGATTCGTCGAGTAGCTGCCCAGGTCGCTCGCCTGGGCGATGAGGTAGTTGAACACCTGTTTGGCGCCGGCCGCGGCGCGGTCGGCGTCGCCGATCGGCGCGTCGACCGCGGTGCGGTCCCAGGACTGCTGGGGCATCGGCGTGATGTCGCTGAGCTGGTTGGCCGTGAACCACGCCTCGTTGTACGCCTTGTCCAGGCTCAACGTGAACGTGTGCGCGTCGACGGTGTGGAACGCGGTGATGTCGTCCGGGATCAGGCCGCTGGTGTAGGCGCCCCAGTTGGCTTTGTCCGCGCGCACCAGGTTGTACCAGAACTCGACATCTCTGCTGGTCAAAGGGGCGCCGGTGGACCAGGTCAGGTTCCTGAGGGTGATCGTGACGGTGCGGCCGTCGGCCGAGTAGACCGGTGGCAGCGCGGCGCTGGCGGCCTCGTCGAGGCCGACCGTGCCGGAGGAGCCGTTGTACGCGTAGAGCGGCACGTAGAGGATCTGCTGGATGGCCGCGTTGTAGCTGGCGGTGTAGCCGGGCGTCTCGATCGGCATGATCCAGTTCGGCTGCGCGGACGGCGGCAGCGCGAACGTCACCGAACCGCCTTCGACCTGCTGATTTCCTCCACCACCGTGACTGGCCGCAACGCCGGCACAGCCCGCGAGCAGCACCGCGCTCGCGACCAGCGACAGGAGGGGCTTTCTGCTGCGACGCAACCCGTCCTCCCGACTTTCACCAAATCTGATGCAAGAGACGAGACGAAGGAACCAACGGGATCTGCCGTGGCCCACACCATCTTGTGATTGACAGCCAGGGCTGTCTAAGCTGATCGGCATTCAACCACTGAGAACGTGACAGGCCAAGAGGTAAGCGAGAACAACAAGTTTCCGCATACTTGCATCAGATCTGATTGAAGGGTGTGATGGGTACTTCCGACGCGCTGCGCGTGCTGTGGCTGATCGGCAGCGGCCAGGCCACCTCGCGGATGGAACTGGCGAAGGTCCTCGGTCTCCCCCAGTCCACGGTGTCGATCAGGGTGCAGTCGCTGTGCGACGCCGGCGTGCTCACCGAACGGGGCGAGGGCCGCTCGCAGGGCGGGCGCCGACCGCGCCTGCTCGCCATCAACCCCCAGTTCGGCCACGTCTGGACCGCGGATTTCGGCTCCCGGCACGTGCGCATCGGCGCGCTGGACATCGGCGGCAACGTGCTCTACCTCGAAGAACGGCCGATGAACATCGACAACGAGCCGGAAACCGTGCTCGCCGAGTTCGCCGAGATCGTGCACCACCTCGCCGCGCGCCACACGTTCCCGGGCGAGTGGCTCGGCATCGGTGTGGGCCTGCCCGGCCCGGTCGACGTCGTCGCGGGCACGGTCACCCTCCCGTCGCGCATGCCCGGCTGGCGCAACTTCCCGGTTCGCGCCACGCTGAGCCGGCACTTCGACCGACCGGTCGTCATCGACAACGACGCGAACCTGTTGGCGTTGGGCGAATTCTGCTCCTACGCGCCCGCTGACACGCTGGTCGCGGTGAAGGCCGGCACCGGCATCGGCTCCGGCGTGGTCATCGGCGGTGAACTGCACCGGGGTCGCAGCGGCGTCGCGGGCGACATCAGCCACGTCCGGATCGCCGCGGGTGGCGACAACGCGTGCAGTTGCGGCAATCACGGCTGTCTGGAGACGGTGGCCAGTGGCGCCGCGCTGGTCGCCCAGTTGCGCGCCAAGGGCGTTGCCGTGCGGGACACGACGGAGGTGATGGCCGCCGCCGAGGACGGCGACCCCACCGCGACCACCGCGGTCCGGCTGGCCGGGCTGCATCTCGGCGAGGTACTGGCGACGGTGGTCAACTTCGCCAACCCGGACGCCGTGCTGCTCGGCGGCGTGCTGTCCGGGTCCGAGGCGTTCGTCGCGGCCGTGCGCGGCGCGCTGTACGAGCGCTGCCTTCCGTTGGCGACCCGCGAACTGCGCATCGAACGCGTCAAGGCGGGCGCGAATGCCGGCCTGTACGGCGCGTCCGCCATCGTCCTCGACGAGGTCTTCGACGAGGCCACCCGCTCGGCCCGTACTCGACGAACAGCAGCAGGCTGAGACGACTCTCAGGAGGCCCATCGTGCGGATCGGCATTGCCGGCATCCACATCGAAGCCAGCACGTTCTCCCCACATCGATCCACAGTGGACGATTTCCGGGTGACCCGTGGCGCGGAACTGCTGGCGCGCTACGAGTTCCTCGGCCCGGGTGAGCCACTGACCGAGGGCGTCGAATGGGTGCCGCTGCTGCACGCGGTCGCGCTTCCCGGTGGCGCGGTCACCGCTGCGACCTACGACCAGCTGGCAGACGAGATCTATGAGCGGCTGCGCGCGGCCGGTCCGCTGGACGGTCTGTTCATCGACTTCCACGGCGCGATGAGCGTCGAGGGTCGCACGGACGCCGAAGCCGACTTCGTCGAGGGCATCCGCGCGATCACCGGGCCAGACGTGCTGATCTCCGGCTCGATGGACCTGCACGGCAACGTGTCGCGCCGGTTGATCGGCGCCGTCGACCTGCTCACCTGCTACCGCAAGGCCCCGCACACCGACACCTGGGAAACCCGCGAGCGCGCGGCGCGGAATCTCGTGGCCTGCCTTCGTTCCGGCAGTCGTCCGCACAAAGCCTGGCTCCAGGTTCCGGTCCTGCTGCCCGGCGAGAAGACCAGCACCCGAATCGACCCGGCCAAACGGATCTACGCCATCCTCGACGAGGTCGAGGCGATGGACGGGGTGGTCGACGCGGCGATCTGGGTCGGCTACGCCTGGGCCGACGAGCCGCGCTGCCAGGCGGCCGTCGTGGTCACCGGCGACGACGAGCAGGTCGTCGCCGCGCAGGCGCGTCGCCTGGCCGGTGCGTACTGGGACGCCCGAGCCGACTTCCAGTTCGTCGCCCCGACCGGCACCCTCGGCGAATGCCTTGACCGAGCGCTCGCCAGCGAGGCTCGCCCGTTCTTCATCAGCGACTCCGGCGACAACCCCACCGCGGGCGGCGCGGGCGACACGTCCTGGACGCTGGACAAACTCCTGCGCAGGGCCGACATCGTCACCGCCGACCGCACCACCATCTACGCGGCCATCGTCGATCCCGAGGTGACGGCGGCCGCGATCGCGGCAGGCGTTGGCGCCGAGCTGAACGCCAAACTGGGCGGAAAGATCGACTCCGGCCCATGCGGCCCGGTTTCGTTGACCGGCACCGTATCGGCCGTTACCGAGGACGCCATCGTGCTCGGCGTCGGTGGGCTGAGCATCATCGTGACCGCACGCCGCAAGCCGTACCATCTGGAATCCGACTTCGCCGAACTCGGCCTGCGACCGCGCGAGGCCGATCTGGTCATCGTGAAAATCGGCTACCTGGAACCGGAGTTGTACGCGATGGCGGCCGACTGGCTGCTCGCGCTCACGCCCGGCGGTGTCGACCAGGACCTGTTGCGGCTCGGCCATCACCGCATCGATCGCCCGATGTTCCCGTTCGACGCCGACATGGCGACCCCGGACCTGACCCCGGAACTGCTGTGATCAGCATCGAACTGAGCGTCGACACCATCGACGCCGCGCTCGCCGCCGACACCCTGGACATCCAACGCGTCGAACTGTGCTCCGCAGGCGCGCTGGGCGGTCTCACCCCCGGGCCGGGCCTGCTGGAAACCGCGGTGAACCGCTGCCGCCACGTCGAGGTGCACGCGCTGATCCGCCCAAGGGCGGGCGATTTCCATTACACCCCAGCGGAAATCGACGTCATGATCGCCGACATCGCCGCCGCCGTGCGCGCGGGCGCGGCAGGCGTGGTGGTCGGCGCGCTCACCAGCCATGGCGAGGTCGACACGGCGGTGCTGGCCGACCTGGTCGCCGCGGCGCAGGGTCGTGAGGTCACCTTCCACCGCGCCGTCGACGTCAGCCACGATCCGCTGGCCGCAGTCGATCGGCTGGCCGAGAGCGGGCTGCATCGCGTGCTCAGCTCCGGCCACGCCCCGCGCGCAGAACAGGGCGCGCCCGTCCTCGCCGAGATGGTCCGGCGCGCGGACGGGAGGCTCTCGGTGATGGCCTGCGGCGGCATCCGGGCCAGCAATGTCGCGGCCATCCTCCGCGCGACCGGCGTTCGCGACATCCATGCGGCACCACGCCATCCGAGCCGCCCCGGCCTCGCCGACCTCGACTCGTTCGGCCCCGGCCCGGCGCCGGCCGCGGTCGACTTCGGCGGCCAGGCCGAGTTCGACCGCACCGAGGCACGTGCCCTGATCGCCGCGATCAGAAACTAGGCAGGCGCTACGGCGGCCACTGACGTCCGCGACGCGACGGCGCGGTCACTGTTCGATAATCGGGCGCATGGAGACGCGCCAGCTCGAAGTTTTCGTCGCGGTCGCCGAGGAGCTCAGTTTCACCAGGGCGGCGCAGCGGCTGTTCGCCGTGCAGTCCTCGGTGTCCTCGGCGATCCGCGCGCTGGAGACCGAGCTGCACACGACCCTGTTCGATCGGTCCACCCGCCGGGTCGCGCTGTCGCCAGCGGGTGCGGCCTTCCTGCCGGAGGCCAAGGCCGCCCTGGAGGCGGTCGAGCGGGCCAAGGCGGTGGTGCAGGAGGCGACCGACGGGCTGCGCGGCAGTATCCGGATCGGGATTCTGGCCAGCATCGACGTGCTTGACCTGCCTGGCCTGCTCGGTGCGTTTCACCGACGGTATCCGCACGTCGACATCCGGGTCGCCGTGTCGATGACCGGATCGACCGGGCACGCGGACGATGTGCGGCACGGGCGGTTGGACGTGGCGCTGCTCGGGCTGCCACCCGCCGATCTGGCCGGGCTGCGCACGATCGTGCTGGCGACCCGGCCGTTCGTCGCGTTGCTGCCGGCCGGGCATCCGTTGGCCGGCCGCGCCGAGCTGAGCCTGGCCGACCTGGCCGAGGAGCGGTTCGTGGACACGTTGCGCGGGTTCGGCAACCGGGTCGTGGTGGATCGGGCGTTCGACGCGATCGGCGTGCCGAGGCGAATCGCGGTCGAGGTGTCGGACATGACGACCGTGCCGGAGTACGTGCAGGCCGGGCTCGGCGTCGCGGTCGTGCCCGAACTCGGGCTGACCGCCGCTCCGGCGATGGTGATCCGGCCGCTGACCGACATGCCCTCGCAGTGGCAGTTGAGCATTGTGACGCTGGCCGACCGGGAGCCGAGCCGGGCGGTGCGGACGTTGCTCGACCTGATCGAGGAGTACCGCAACGCCGCCGCGACCACCGACGAGTAGCCGCGGTTTCTGTTGACAGGCCGCCAATGCCAGCCTACCTTCGAACTACTTAGCGAGCGATAAGTAAAGCCGATAGGGGCGACATGGACAGCGCGGCAACGGAGCCTGCGACCGCACCGGCGGCGACCCTGACCAGGCACGGCCACATCGCGCTGATCACGCTCAATCGCCCTGCCGCGCTCAACGCGGTGAACAGCGCGCTCAGCGACGCGGTCGGCAACGCGCTGGAGACGCTCGCGACCGATGTGGACCTACGGGTCGGCGTGATCACCGGAGCGGGGCGGGCGTTCAGCGCGGGCGCGGACCTGAAAGCGATCGCGGCGGGGCGGTCGATCGCGCCGACCGAACATCCGGAGTGGGGCTTCGCCGGCATCGTCCGGCACTTCATCGACAAGCCGGTGATCGCGGCGGTGAACGGGTTCGCGCTCGGCGGCGGCACCGAGATCGCGCTGGCCTGCGATCTGATCGTGGCCAGCGAGGCTGCCAAGTTCGGCTTTCCCGAGGTGAAGCGCGGACTGATGGCGGCAGCGGGTGGGGTCATCCGCACGCCGAGGCAGATTCCGATCAAGCTGGCGACCGAACTCGCGCTGACCGGGGAGCCGATCGACGCGGCGACCGCGTTGCGCTGGGGACTAATCAACCGCGCGGTGCCCGCCGAGGAGGTGGTGCCGGCCGCGATGGCGCTGGCCGAGACGATCGCGGCGAACGCGCCGTTGTCGGTCGCGGCGAGCAAACGCTTGCTGCACCGCGGTTTCGAGTTCGGGTCCGACCTCGACCCGGAACTGTGGCAGCTCAACGACGCGGAGATGCGCACGTTGATCAGGAGCGCGGACGCCGCCGAGGGCACCATGGCTTTTGTCCAGAAGCGGGCACCGAACTGGACCGGACGCTGAGAAGGGCGGCTCATCATGACCGATGCGGTGATCGTGGACGTGCTGCGTACCCCGGTCGGGAAGGGCAAACCGGGCGGCGCGCTGTCCGGGGTGCATCCGGCTGATCTGCTGGCCGATGTGCTGCGCGGGATCGTGGCGCGCAACGATCTGGATCCGGCGCTGGTCGACGATGTGATCGCGGGCTGCGTGACGCAGGCAGGCGAGCAGGCCGGCAACATCGCGCGAACGGCCCTGCTGGGCGCGGGATTCCCGGAGTCGGTGCCTGGGACGTCGATCGATCGGCAGTGCGGGTCGAGCCAGCAGGCGGCGCATTTCGCGGCGCAGGGCGTGCTGGCGGGCGTGTACGACGTGGTCATCGCGTGCGGGGTCGAGTCGATGAGCCGGGCGCCGATGGGCAGCAGCGCGGCCGGCAAGGACCGCCGGGGCGCGCGGTTCATCGCGCGGTATCCGGACGGGCTGGTCAACCAGGGCATCGCGGCGGAGATCATCGCCGGGCGGTGGAAGCTGGACCGGGCGCAACTGGACGAGTTCGCGGCCGAGTCGCATCGGCGTGCCGCGGCGACCGCTGCCGCGGGCGGGTTCGACAACGAGATCCTGCCGCTCACCGTGGACGGTCAGGTGGTGCGGACCGACGAGACGGTGCGGGCGAGCACGACCGTCGAGAGCCTGGCCGGCCTCAAGCCCGCGTTCTACGACGAGGCCCTTGGGCAGCGGTTTCCGGAGATCGGATGGCGGATCACGCCGGGCAATTCCTCGCCGCTGACCGACGGCGCGTCCGCCGTGTTGATCATGAGCGCGGACAAGGCGGCGGCGCTGGGGTTGCGGCCGAGGGCGCGGTTCCACGGGTTCGCGGTCACCGGGAGCGATCCGCTGTTGATGTTGACCGGGGTCATTCCGGCGACCGAGAAGGCGCTTGCGCGGACCGGTCTGTCCATTGCGGACATCGCGGCGTACGAGGTGAACGAGGCGTTCGCGCCGGTGCCGTTGATCTGGCAGTCGCACTTCGACGCCGATCCGGCCCGGCTCAATCCGCGCGGCGGCGCGATCGCGCTCGGCCATCCGCTGGGCGGTTCGGGCACGAAGCTGCTCACCACGCTGGTCAACCACCTGGAGGCGACCGGCGGGCGGTATGGGTTGCAGACCATGTGCGAGGGCGGCGGCATGGCCAATGCCACCATCGTCGAGCGACTCTGATCCCCGGGATCAGCGCAAGCGCTCGCGGAGGGTGAACTTCTGGATCTTGCCGCTCGCCGTCCTGGGCATGGCGTCGATCACGACCACCGAAGTCGGCTTCTTGTAGGAGGCCAGCAACCCTCGGCAGTGTTCGATGATCTCCTGCTCGGTCGGCGGGTCGGCGGGATCGATCGCGGTGATCGCGGCGAGCGGGGTCTGGCCCCACTTCTCGTGCGGCACGCCGATGACCGCGACCTCGGCGACCTTCGGATGCGCGTCGATCGCGGCCTCGACCTCGGCGCAGTAGATGTTCTCGCCACCGGAGATGATCATGTCCTTCTTCCGGTCGACCACCCAGATGAAACCGTCCTCGTCCATCCGGCACAGGTCGCCGGAATGGAACCAGCCGCCCGCAAACGCTTCCGCGGTGGCTTGCGGGTTGTTCCAGTACTCGCGCATCACGGTCGGACCGCGATAGACGATCTCCCCCACCTCGCCGACGGCGACATCGTTGAGGTCCTCGTCGACGATGCGCGCCTCGACCCCGTACAGCGGCTGGCCGACCGAACCGAGCTTGCGCACCGCGTCCTCCCCGCGCAGCAGGCAGATCGTCGCGGACGTCTCGGTCTGGCCGAACGCGGTGAACGCGGGCGCCTGCGGGAAGGTGGTGGCCAGCGCCGCCAACAGGGACGGTTGCGCGGGCGCGGCACCCCAGCCGATCCGGCGCAGGGCAAGGTCGCGGTCCTTGATACCGGGCACCGCGCAGATCGCCTGCCACTGGCTGGGCACGAAGAAGCAGTTGGTGACCTGTTCGCGTTCGAGCAGATCGACGATGGCGGCCGGGTCGAACGTGGCAGGCGAGTAGACGACGATGCGGCCGCCGGTGAGCAGGCGCGGCAGGATGTTGCCGACCCCGGCGATGTGGAACATGGGCACGCCCAACAGGAACGTCCGGTCCTCCGGGGTGACGCCGCCGGTCGAGAGGGAGGTCAGCAGGCTCACCGTGGTCAGGTTGCGGTGGGTGAGCACCGCGCCCTTGGGGCGCCCCGTCGTGCCGGAGGTGTACATGATGAAGGCGGGTTCGGCCTCGTCGACGTCGATGTGCAGCGGGTCGTCGGTCATCGGTTCGATGGCGGCTTCGAAGGATTCCGCTTGCGGGAAGCGGGTTTCCGCGCCATCGGTGGCGAGCACGACCGGAGCCGGGTCGAGGTCGGCGATGGCGGCGGCCGCGGTGTCGGCGTCGGGGGCGTCGACGATCAGCGCGGCGGCGCCGCTGTCGGACAGGACGTAGCGCACCTCGGCGGGCACCAGGCGGAAGTTGATCGGGACGACGATCGCGCCGAGCCGCAGGCCCGCGTAGTACGCCTCGACGGTTTCCAGGCGGTTGCGCATGAGCACCGCGACCCGGTCGCCCTTGCCGATGCCGCGCGCGGCGAGGGCGCGGGCCAGCCTGGTCACGCGGCTGTCGAGTTGCGGGTAGGTGACGCGGACGTCGTCGAGTTGCAGGGCGACCCGGTCGGCGTAGCGGCGCGCGGCGGCGGCGAGTTGGCTGCCGTAGGAGGCGCGGCCGGCCGCGCGCGCGATCGAGACGTCGTCCGGTCGCTCCGTCATCCCCGTACTCCTCCTGGGCGAGTGGAACGCGGACGGGACCGGCGCTTGGCCGGGGTGTGGCCGACCATGCCCAGTCCGAACACGACATACCGTCGCGCCAGTTCCTCCGGGCTCAGTTCACCGTCGAGCCGATACCACTTGGCGACCGCGTGGCACATCGTGAGCAACGCCCGCGCGGCCTCCTCCGGATAGTCGGTGTGGAAGACCTCCTTGCCAACGCCGTCGAGCACGATCGTCTGCATCTGTTCGTCGAGCTGGTCGCGCAGGGCGATGTAGGCGACGCGGTTGTCCGGTTCGAGGCTGCGGATCTCGGAGTCGAGCAGACCCTTGGAGCCTCGGTAGGCCATGTACAGCACGATGCACTCGACCAGCGCGGACAGGCAGGCCGCCGGCTCGGTGCCGGCCTCGGCGACCGCGGCGCGCGCCCGGCGCAGCAGCGATTCCATCGACCTGGTCAGCAGGTCGACCAGCATCGCCTGCTTGTTCTCGTAGTGGTAGTACAGCGCGGGCACGGTCACGCCGACGCGACGGGCGATGTCGCGCACGGACGTGCCGTGGTAACCGTGTTCCTCGAACGCGGCAAGGGCGTTGGAGAGGATGGGCGAGAGTTCGGCGGTGTTCGACACCCGCCATTCCGCGCGCACCTCGTTGGCGTCAGCCGTCGTCGCCACCTCAGATACCCAGCCGGTCGGCCAGTGTGACCCGTGCGGAAACACCGTTGCCGAGCAGGAGTTCGTTGGCCTTGGCGCGCTTGTAGTAGAGGTGCGCGTCGTGCTCCCAGGTGTAGCCGATGCCGCCGTGCACCTGGATGTTGCGGGCCGCGGCCCGGAAAGCGGCCGGCAGCACGGAAACCCGCGCGTTGGCGGCGGCGAGCCGGAACTCGGCCGGGTCGTGGTCGGCGGCCCAGGCCGCGTTGCGCAGCACCGAGACGGCCAGCTCGTAGTCCACATAGGAATCGACGCACAGGTGTTTGACCGCCTGGTACGAGCCGATGTAGCGGCCGAACTGGACGCGGACCTTGGCGTAGTCGACGGCCATCTCGACCGTCGCGGCCAGCACGCCGAGCGACTCGGCGGCGAGGCCGAGCGCGGCGAGATCGGCGATCCGCTCCAGCGCCGCGACCGGGTCCGTCGCATTGAGCCGGATGGCCGGGGTTTCGTTGAGGTCGACGCGGGCGAAGCGACGGGTCGGGTCAAGGCTCACCAAGGGGGTCCGGGTGAGGCCGGACGCGATGCCGGCGACGCGGAAGAAGGCCGGGCCCTCCGGGCTGTTCGCCAGCACGATCAGCACGTCCGCGGTGGCGCCGTCGAGCACGAGGTTCTTGCTGCCGGTCAGCCGCCAGCCGTCCGGGTCGGGCGTGGCGATGGTGCGCGTGTCGGTCGTGCGCCAGCGACTGGAGTCCTCGGCGATCGCGACGGTGGCGAGCAGTTCGCCCGCCGCGATGGGCGGCAGGAGTTCGGCCCTGGCCGGCTCGTCGTCGAGGGCCAGCAGGGTGTCGACGGCGAGCGCGGTGGACAGGTACGGCGCGGGCAGCAGCGCGCGGCCCATCTCCTCCAGCACCACCGACCGTTCGACCTGGGTCGCGCCGACACCGTCGTATTTCTCCGGAATCGTCAGTCCGACCAAACCGAGTTCACCGGCGAGCCGGCGCCACAGCGCGGGATCGTGGTCGCGTTCGCCATCGACGACCGCGCGGACCTTCGTCATCGGCGACTCGGCGCGCAGGAACTTGCGGACGGTCGCCCGCAGGTCTTCCTGTTCGTGGGTGAGCACCAGTTCCATGATCGACGCTCCTTCTCACTCCGCGCGCTGGGTTCCGACCTTGAGTTCCCGGAACGGCACGTCGCGGTCGACCGAGGGCTCCTTGGCCAGGCCGAGCACGCGCTCGCCGATGATGTTGCGCTGGATCTCGTTGGTGCCGCCCGCGATCGCCGCCGAAGGCGCGCCGTTCATGGCGACCGCGCGTTCGATCGCGTGCTGATCGTCGGCGTCCGCGGCGAGGGCGGAGGGTCCGCCGACCGTGCCGGCGACGTCCACGGCGAAGGCGGAGTTGAGCGCGCCGACGAGTTTGGCGACCGAACCGCGCGCGCCCGGCGGATTTCCGGCGTTGGCCTCCTGGCGCAGGCGCGCGGTGAACAGCTGCAGCGCGCGCTGCCGCGAGTACAGCTCGGCGAGTTCGGTGCGCACGGCCTGATCGTCGAGCAGCCCGTTGGCGCGGGCGTCGGCGGCGAGTACCTCGAAGGCGAGCGGATCGGAGCGGCGGGCGACCGTGGTGCCGATGGACACGCGCTCGTGGCCGAGCATGACGACCGCGGCCCGCCAGCCCTCGCCGACCGTGCCGATGACCGAATCCGCGCCGAGCCGCACGTTGCCGAAGAACACCTCGTTGAACGGGGCGCGGCCGGTCATGTCGCGCAGCGGCCGGACCTCAACGCCTGGCGCGTGCATGTCGACGATGAACATGGTCAGGCCCTGGTGCTTGGGCACATCGGGATCGGTCCTGGCGAGCACCGCGCCGAAGTCGGCGAGATGCGCGAGGGTCGTCCACACCTTCTGGCCGTCGAGCACCCACTCGTCGCCGTCGCGCACCGCGCGGGTTTGCAGGCTGGCCACGTCGGAGCCGGCGCCCGGTTCGGAGAACAGCTGGCACCAGATCTCCTCGCCGCGCAACAGCGGCGGGAGGTAGCGGGATTTCTGTTCCTCGGTACCGAGATCGACGATGGTCGGTCCGCACATGCCCATACCGATGATGAACGGGCGGGTCGGCAGGTCGAAGTCCTTGGCCGCGTCGTTGAACGCGAGCTGCGCCGGTTCGCCGAGTCCCGCACCGCCGTAGGCGGCGGGCCAGGTGATGCCAGCGAACCCGGCCTCGTGCATGGCCGCCTGGAATCGTTTGGCGACACCGAGATCGTCGGTGTCCTGCGCCGGCACGTTCGCGGTGAGCCATTCCCTGGCCCGTGCGCGGAACTCCCGCCCCTGCTGATCAGCGTCGACCATCGTGCCCGCTCCTTCGCGTGCGCCACCGGTTGCCCGCGACTTTACTTAGCGATCGCTAAGCTGGCAAGACAGGCCAGTCAGCGCCCGTTCAGTTCGTACCGGATGGGCAGATGCTTGAGGCCGCCGACGAACGTGGTGGCGACGCTCTCCGGCCGACCGGCCAGTTCGATCGAGCGCAGCCGGGGAATCAGCTCGCGGAACAACGCGGCGATCTCCAGTCGGGCCAGGGCCGCGCCGAGGCAGTAGTGCACGCCGAAGCCGAAGGCGAGGTGACGGTTGGGATTGCGCGCGACATCGAAGGCGAACGGGTCGGCGAAGATGTCCTCGTCGCGATTGGCCGACGGGTAACACAGCAGCAGCGACTCGCCGGCGCTGATCGTGGTGCCGCGCAGTTCGTAGTCCTCGGTCGCGGTGCGCATGAACGCCTTCACCGGGGTGACCCAGCGGATCATCTCCTCGGCGGCGGAGGTCATCAGCTCGGGTTCGGCGCGCAGGCGGTCGAGTTGGCCGGGGTTGTCGATCAAGGCGTGCAGGCCGCCGGAAATGGTGGAGCTGGTGGTGTCGTGGCCTGCGGTCGCGATGATCACGTAGTAGGAGGCCGCGTCGAGATCGGCGAGGTGTTCGCCGTCGACGCGGGCGTTCGCGATGGTGGAGGCGATGTCGTCGGTGGGGTTCGCGCGCCGGTCCTCGGTGAGCCGGTTGAAGTAGGCGAGCATGTCCATGGCCGCCGCGATCGCCGCGCCCGGGTCGCTGTCCCGCCGCCGTTCCGGGTCCTGGCCGCCGAACATCTCCTGGGTGAGCGTGAGCAGTCTGCCGAAGTCGGATTCGGGCAGGCCGAGCAGGGACAGGATGACGTAGAGCGGGTAGTTGATGGCGATGTCGGTGACGAAGTCGCAGCTGCCGCCGAGTTCGGCCATCCGGTCGACGTAGCGCTTGGCCAGTTCGGCGATGCGCAGTTGCATGGTGTGCAGGGTCTTGGGCCGGAACCAGTCCGCGGCGATCGGGCGCAGCGCGCGGTGGCGCGGGTCGTCGATGTGCACGAGCGTTTGCAGGACGCGACCCTCCTCCTGGGCGCGCTTGTCCATGGCCGCGCTGTCCAGGATCGGACGCGGCTCGTTGAGGAACCGGCTGTGCTGGCGCTCGATCTCGATGATGTCGGCGTGCTTGGTGACCGCCCAGAACGGGTTGATGTCCGGCAGCGGGTCGACCCAGTGCACCGGGTCCTCGGCGCGCAGCAGGGCGGCCGCCTTGTGCAGACGGTCATCGTCGGCGTAGGCGGCGGGGGTGGCCAGTTCGAGGCCGGCCCTGTCGATCTCGGTGGGCATCAGGACTCCTGGGGTTTCCTGGGGACGCGGATGAGCGCTTCCTGCTGGACCGAGGCGACCAGGACGCCGTCGGCGGTCAGGAAGTCGGCGGTGTTGAAGCCGCGGGACGCGGCGGCGGTCGGGCTGCGCTGCGCGACCAGCAGCCACTCGTCGACGCGGAACGGGCGGTGCAGCCACATCGCGTGGTCGAGCGAGGTCACCGGCATGAGCGCCTGGTTGTTGTGCGGCAGGATGGATGTCAGCGCGAGGAACATGTCCGACACGTAGGCGAGCGCGGCGGCGTGGCGCAGCGGCTCGTCGGGCAACCGGTCGCGGAGGCGGACCCAGAAGCTCTGCCGGGCGGCGTCCCAGTCGCGGTCGACGAGGCGCATGTCGACCATGTTGCCGATCGGCGAGTCGCGCATGGGTGTGGGCTCGGGTTCGCCGGTCGGCAGCGGGGGCAGGTCGACGTCGGTGAACTGGTGGTCGAAGCCGCCCTCCCGGTGCTGGAACGAGGCCAGCATGATGAACACGGTCTTGCCCTCCTGCACCGCGCTGACCTGGCGGGTCGTGAAGGAGCGCCCGTCGCGGACGCGGTCGACCAGGTAGCGGACGGGCACATCGGCGCGGCCGGGGCGGACGAAGTACGCGTGCAGCGAGTGCGGTGCGCGATCATCGGGAACGGTTGAGCCAGCGGCGAGGAGGGACTGAGCCGCGACGGCGCCGCCGTAGACGACGCCGGGGCGGCCCTCGTGGCACCAACCCTCGAAGACGTCGTCGTCGACGCTGGTCAGGGCGAGCACCTCGGAACGGGCGTCGACATCGATGTCGGCTGGTCGCATCGGCCTGACCTCCTTGACGGTACGGCGAGATGTCCATAGCTTAGTGAACGATCGCTAAAGGAGGGAGGCGAGCGGATGTATCCCGGGACATATGCGGCGCTGACTCCGGACAAGCCCGCGGTCGTGCACAGCGGCACCGGCGCGTCGATCAGCTACGCGGAACTCGACGAGAACTCGATCCGGCTGGCGCGCTTCCTGCACGAGGCCGGCCTGCGACCCGGCGACGACGTCGCCCTGCTGATGGACAACGATCCGCGCTGCTTCGAGGTGTACTGGGCGGCGATGCGCTCCGGCCTCTACCTGACCGCGGTCAACCGCTACCTCTCGCCGACCGAGGCGGCCTACATCCTCGACGACTGCGGCGCCCGCGCGCTGATCGTCGCGTCGAAACTGGCGGACCTTGCGCACGAACTCGTCGCGCTCACGCCGAAGGTCGAGCACCGACTGGTCCTGGACGGCGAGTTCGAGGGATATCAGTCCTATGCGGACGCACTCGCCTCGGTGTCCGCCGAACCGCTCGCCGACCAGCCGTGCGGCGTGGACATGCTGTACTCCTCGGGCACGACCGGGCGGC
Source organism: Pseudonocardiaceae bacterium (assembly GCA_035948315.1). Classification (GTDB taxonomy): domain Bacteria; phylum Actinomycetota; class Actinomycetes; order Mycobacteriales; family Pseudonocardiaceae; genus CAJCJE01. The sequence goes on from DASZJG010000010.1 coordinate 106,922, forward strand.
CGAAGGGGATCAAGCAGCCGTTGCCGGACCGGCAGGTGGACGAACCGGGCGACCGGATGATCGCGCTGTTCAAGCCGCTGTGCGGGTTCGACGAGCACAGCGTCTACCTCTCCCCCGCGCCGATCTACCACGCGGCCCCGCTGCGGTTCGGCGCCATGGTGCAGGCGCTGGGCGGGACGGTCGTGCTGATGCCGCGCTTCGACGCGGAGGCGGCGCTGGCCGCGATCGAGCGGTACCGGGTGACGCACAGCCAGTGGGTGCCGACCATGTTCGTGCGCATGCTCAAGCTGGACGACGCGATCCGCGAGCGTTACGACCTGTCCAGCCACCGGGTCGCGATCCACGCCGCCGCACCCTGTCCGGTCGAGGTCAAGCAGCGGATGATCGAGTGGTGGGGGCCGATCCTGTTCGAGTACTACTCGTGCACGGAGAGCATCGGCGCGACGGCCATCGGCAGCGCGGACTGGCTGCGCAAACCCGGCTCGGTCGGCCGCGCGGCCCTAGCCACCATCCATGTGTGCGCCGAGGACGGCAGCGAACTGCCGGTCGGCGAGATCGGCGTGGTGTACTGGGAGAACGACCGGGTGGTGTTCTCCTATCACAACGACCCGGAGAAGACGGCGCAGGCGCAGCACCCGGATCAGCCACTGTGGACGACGGTGGGCGACATCGGCCGGGTCGACGAGGACGGGTACCTGTTCCTGACCGACCGCAAGGCATTCATGATCATATCCGGTGGGGTGAACATCTATCCACAGGAGATCGAGAACTGTTTCGCGTTGCACCCCAAGGTGGACGACGTCGCGGTGATCGGCGTGCCGGACGAGGAAATGGGCGAGGTGGTGCTGGCCGTCGTGCAGCCGGCGCCGGACGCGGTGCCGGGACCGGAACTCGCCGAGGAACTGCTCAGCTATGCCCGCGAGCGCATCGCGCACTACAAGTGCCCGCGCACCATCGACTTCAGCGACGATCTGCCGCGCACGCCGACCGGGAAGCTGGTCAAGGGCGAGCTGCGCAGGCGTTATCTGACCACGAGCTGAGGAGGTCGGCGTGCGGATCACCGCTGCCGTGCTGCGCGATCGCGAGGCCGGGCCCGCGCTGGAAACCGTCGAGCTGGCGGGGCCGGGGCCGGACGAGGTGGTGCTGCGGATCAGCGGAGTCGGCATGTGCCACACCGACCTGCTGCCGCGCGCGCCCGGCTCCCACGTTCCGGTGCCGGTGATCCTCGGGCACGAGGGCAGCGGCGTGGTGACCGAGGTGGGCGCGAACGTCACCGGGATCTCCGTCGGGGACCACGTGGTCGCCTCGTTCGACTCCTGCGGTGAGTGCGCGAACTGCCTGGCCGCGCACCCGGCCTACTGCGCGACGTTCCTGCCGCGCAACATGACCGGCCGCGCGCTGGACGGCTCGACCTCCGCCCGGGACGCGGACGGCGCGGAGGTGGGTGCACGCTGGTTCGGCCAGTCCTCGTTCGCCAGCCACGCGGTGGTCGCGGCGCGCAACCTGGTCGTGGTCGATCAGGATCTGCCACTGGAACTGTTGGGGCCGTTGGGATGTGGGGTGCAGACCGGCGCGGCGTCGGTGTTCAACGCGCTGGGCGTGCGGCCTGGCGAGAGCATCGCGGTGTTCGGGGTGGGCGCGGTCGGGCTGTCCGCGGTGATGGCGGCGCTGGTCGCGGGCGCGACCACGATCATCGCGGTCGACCGGCTGGGGTCGCGGCTGACGCTGGCCAAGGAACTGGGCGCGACGCACGCGTTGGCGGCCGATGGCGACCTGGCCGGCGAGATCCACCGGATCACCGGCGGCGGCACGCAGTACACAGTGGACACGACCGGGGCGCCCGATGTCATTCTCACCGCGGTCAATTCGCTGCGGTTGACCGGGACCTGCGGCCTGGTCGGCGCGCCGCAGGGTGAGATGGTGTTCGATCCACGCATTCTGTCGCTGGGCCGGAGTATGAAGGGCATCATCGAGGGCGACGCGGTGCCGAGGCTGATGATTCCCCGGCTGATCGAGCTGTGGCGGCAGGGCCGGTTTCCGTTCGACAAGCTGGTCGGCACTTTCCCGCTCGACCGGATCGGCGAGGCGGAGCAGGCGATGGCGCGCGGCGACGTGGTCAAGCCGGTGCTGGTGCCCGCCGACTGAGGCAAGCGGAGGCGAGCATGGCGACCAACCGGGAACAGCAGGTCCCGTTCGCGAACGGGTCGACACCTGCCGACTGGCAACTGCCACCGATTCTGGCCGGCGCCAAGGCCGCGTTCGAGGAACACGGGTATCACGGCACGACCGTGCGGGACATCGCGCAGCGCGCCGGGGTCACCGTGCCCGGCCTGTACTACCACTACGAGAGCAAGCAGGCCATGCTGATCGCGCTGCTGATGGGCAGCATGCAGGGCCTGCTGGACCGGTGTCACGCCGCGCTCGCCAAGGTGCCGGACGATCCGAGAAGTCGGCTGGCCGCGTTGGTGGAGTGCGTCGTCGAGTTCATCGCGCGGCACGCCTCCCAGGGCCTGACCGCGGAGCTGCGCAGTCTCGAACCGGAGAACCGCGCCCGGTATGTGGCTCTGCGCGACGAGTTGGAGCAGTTGACCCGCGGCATCGTGCTGGCCGGCAACGAGTCCGGGGTGTTCCACACCGAGTACCCGGTGGAGACGACCCGTGCGGTGCTGACCATGTGCGACGCGGTCGGGCGCTGGTACCGGCCCGGCGGACGGCTCTCGCCCAACACGGTGGCGAAGCGTTACGTGCGGATCGCGTTGAACACGGTGGGCTGGCGAAGCTGATCAGCCGAGAAGTTCCGGGATCGGTTCGGCCGGGCGGCGGGTGCGCAGGGTCGCCAGCACCGAGCCGCCGAGGATCAGCACGAACGCGACGATGGTCAGCGGCGTGATCGTCTCGTTGAGCACGAGCGCGCCGGCCAGCACCGCGACCGGCGGGTTGAAGTAGGTGAACACCATGGCCCGGCCCGGTCCTTCGGCGCGGACCAGCGCGAAGAACACGATGAAGCCGAGCGCGGTGCAGATCAGGCCGAGGCCGACCAGTGCGAGCAGCACCTTGGCGCTCGGCGTCGCTGACGGCCAACTCGCCGCGGCGGCCGGCGCGTAGAGGATCGCGGAGAAACCGAGGCTGGCACTGGTCATCAGCGGTCCGGGCACGTCGGCGAGCTTGCTGGCCACGATGCGCGGCGCGATCGCGTAGAGGATCGCGGTGATCAGCACCTCGACGATGGCGAAGGTGTCGCCGCCGCCCTTGCCGAGATCGGGCCCGGCGAGCAGCGCGACGCCGCCGAAACCGACGAGCAGGCCGGTCCAGCGCAGCGGGCCGAGCCGTTCCGGGTCGCGGCCCAGTTGGCCGATGATCGCGCCGACGATCGGCACGGCCGCGATCAGCATGCCGGTCAGCGAGCTGGGCAGCCGGTGTTCCGCGTCGGGCAGCAGGAACCAGGGCAGGAGGATCTCGCTGCCGGCGAAGGCGAGCAGGGGTAACCAGTGTCGGCGCAGGATCGCGAGGTGACCCCTGCGCACCGCGAACGGCAGCAGCGCGAGCGCGCCGATGCTCGTCCGCGCGAAGACCAGTACCCACACGGACACGCCGCTGTCCGCGATCTTGATCAACAGATACGGGATGCCCCACAGCAGTGCCATCAACCCGAACAGCACCCAGCCACGCCTGCTCATGCGGCCCAGTTCAGCCGACGTGGCGCAGGCTGTCTTGAACGCTGTTGCGGAAGCTGCCCGGGGTGACGCCGACGACGCGCCGGAACCACCGATTGAGATGCGCCTGGTCGGCGAACCCGACCAGGGCCGCGGCCTCGGCGGGCCGGTGGCCGTCGACGAGCAGGCAGCGGGCCCGGTTGACCCGGTACTGGGCCAGCCAGGCATAGGGCGGCATGCCGATCTCGGCGTGGAAGGCGCGCAGGAGTTGGAAGCGGGACAGGCCGAACTCGGCGGCGATGTCGGCCAGCGAGGGCGGGTCGAGGAGTTGGTCGGCGAGGCGGGCCATGGTGGCGCGGGCGACGCCCCGGCCCGGTCGACGGCCGAGTTGACCGCCGGTGCGGCGAGGGCCGGGTTCGGCATGGCGGGCCAGGAGGGTGGCGAGTCCGGTGGTGAGGCGGGTTTCCGCCTCGATCGGGTCGGCGCCCGCCGCGAGCGCGACGTGCGCGGTGCGCAGCGCGGCAGCCAGTTCCGGGTCGGCCACGATCGGCACCGGGAAGTGCGGGCTGGCCAGGCCGCTCTCGGCGACCAGCGACGCGGCCGGGTACATCGCGCGGTAGGCGAATCCCTCCGGGACGGCCGAATAGCCGGTATGCGGCTCGCCCGGTTCGAGGATGACCACGGTGCCGGGACTCGCGTACCACTTGGCGCCGCGGTAGTCGAGCACCTCGACGCCCTCCGAGCAGACGCCGATGGAGAACTCCTCGTGCGCGTGCGGGGCGAAGCGGTGCCGCACGAACCGCGCGTCGAGCAGGTCCAACGGCAGCTCGCGGCGCGCGGCCACCCGCGTCCACCGCGCCCGTTCGCCCGCCCCGTCCCGCATGCCGCGAACGTACGCCGGTCGGGGAGCTTGCGTCAGACCGTTGTGCGTTACCGAATAGACACCAAGTTTTCTCGGTCACCCCGGTTTGATCGTAAGACGGCTCGGCTACTCCACCCTCGGCCCGGTGACGGGTCCCACATACTGATCACGGAAGCGTCGGCGGTGCCCAGTCCCGTCGACGCTTCGCCTTTTCCGCGTGATCCCGGTGCCCAGATGGTGAAACGGCGACGGCGCGCGCGACGATGGTCTGTGCATGATCAACCGATTCGTCTCCAGCCGGGGATTCTGTATCGAAATCTGGATCGACTAAGAGCGCTCTCACCTGGGGATCGCAGATCGGTTCGACGGCTTGTCCTGCTTAGGCTAACGGTTAAGTCTCGATCGGCCGATCGAGCTGACTTCTGCTTAGAGCGCTCTCACAGTGGATGATGATGAGGCAGAATCGACGACGGAAGGCGGGGTGCGACTGGTGAACGTGCAGCATCGGCGGCCGACGTTGGAAAGCGTCGCGGCGCGGGCGGGCGTGTCGCGGGCGACGGTGTCGCGTGTGGTCAACGGATTGCCGGTGACGACGGCGAGCCAGGAATCCGTCGAGCGGGCCATCGCCGAACTCGGCTACGTGCCGAACCATGCCGCGCGCACCCTGGTCACCCGGCGGACGGACCTGATCGCGCTGGTGCTGCCGGAGCCGACCACGCGCGTGTTCTCCGACGATCCTTTCTTTCCCGGCGTGATCCACGGCGTCAGCCAGGAACTCGAGGCCGCGGACAAGCAGCTCGTGCTGATGCTGGCCGGGTCGGAGGCCAGCCACACCCGGATCGAGCGCTCGATCGCCGCGCACCACGTGGACGGCGTCATGCTGGCTTCGCTGCACGGCGCGGATCCGCTGCCGGCCGCGTTGACCAGGATCGGGATTCCCGTTGTCTGCAACGAGCGTTCGCTCGGGCCGACGTCCGTGCCCTACGTCGGCGTCGACAATGTCGGCGGTGCGGCGGCGGCCGTTCGACACCTGCTGGACGCGGGCCGGACCAGGATCGCGACCATCGCCGGGCCGCAGGACATGATCGGCGGGATCGACCGGCTGACCGGCTACCGGGACGCGCTGCGCGGTTCGTCGCGGCGCTCGATCGTCGCCGTCGGCGACTTCACCATGGATTCCGGCGCGGCGGCCATGCGCCAGTTGCTTGAGGACGATCCCGCGCTCGACGCGGTGTTCGTCGCTTCGGATCTGATGGCGGACGGGGCGTTGCAGGCGTTGCGCCAGGCGGGCAGGCGAGTGCCGGACGACGTCGCGCTGATCGGCTTCGACGACATCGCGCTGGCCGCCTACACCGATCCGCCGCTGACCACGGTCCGCCAGCCGATCGTCGAGATCGGACGGCAGATGGCCAGGCAGCTGCTGTGTCTGGTCAACGGTGCGGAGATCGAGTCGACCGTGGTGCTGCCGACCGAGTTGGTGATCCGGGGTTCGGCCTGAATCGGTCGGCCAGCCAGTCGGTGATCTCCGACCAGCCGGGGTGCACTGGGTCGAGCAGGTCGGTGTGGTGCAGGCCGGGGAGTTCGCGGAAGTCGACCGGCTCGTGCCGAGCGCGCGCCGCGCCGGAATAGTTGCGGCCGTAGCGGATCGGCACCGCGTCGTCGTCGGTGCCGTGCACGGCGAGCACCGCGACCGCGCCGGAACTGAGCATGGTCGGCGACGTCCACGCGTAGCGCTCCGGGTATTCGGCGGCGTGCCCACCCAGCAGACCGGACACGCCGATGCGGTCGGCGTCGGCGGCGACGAGGTCGAGGATGCCGGCAATGGACACCGCCGCGACCGGCAGCACCTTCGGCGCGAAACCGGGCGCCTGCTTGGGCAGATCGGGACGGCTGGCCGCCCAGACCGCGAGTTGGCCGCCCGCCGAGTGGCCGACGGTGATCACGTTGCGCCAGTCGAGCGCGCGGTCCAGATCGGCGACGACGTCGAGCGCGGCAGCGATGTCCGCGAACGTGCCGGGCCAGCCCCCGCCGGGCGTGTCGACGGTGCGGTAGTCGATGTTCCAGACCGCGTATCCCTTGGCGCGCAGGTCTTCCGCGAGCGCGGCCAGCTGGGTTCGGTCGTCGGGCGCGGTCCAGTTGCCGCCGTGGATCAGTACCACGACCGGGAACGGGCCGGCGCCCGGCGGCAGGTACAGATCGCCGGACTGGAGCGGGTCCGGGCCGTAGGAGATGGTGCGGGTCGGTTGCTGGACGGACATCGTCGACCTCCCGGCGAACCACGCGATGGGCAGCACTTACTGATCGTCAACGTTGGTGACGATCAGCCCCATTCCGGTCGGTGGTGCCGACGGTCATGACCTTTGCCATAGGCGAAGATCCTCAGCGCGGGAATACCCGGGCGGTCACAGGTTGACCGTGGCCTCGAACTTGTACCGGTCGCCGCGCAGAATCGAGCGGGCCCATTCGACCGGGCGGTTGTGGGTGTCGAAGGACTGCCGGCGGGCCACCAGCATCGGCTGGCCGATCACGGCGTCCAGCAGTCGCACCTCGTCGGGGCCGGCGAGCGCGGTCTCCAGGGACTTCTCCGCGCCGGGGAGTTCGACGCCGAACCGGGCGGCCAGGATCTGGTGCAGCGACGCGTCAGGGGTGAGATAGCGGCGCAGACCGGGAAAGCGGACCAGGGACAGGTTCGTGGTCTCGACCATGACCGGGACGCCGTCGGCGAGGCGGAGCCTGCCGATGCGCAGCACCCGCGAGCCGACCGCGACGGCGAGGCGGTGCGCGAGTTCGTCGTCGGCCGGGACGGTGACGAGTTCGAGCAGACGGGACGACGGCACCCGGCCGTGCCCGCGCATGAACTCGGTGTAGGACGTGATGGCCAGCGGCAGCCGCTGGGCCTGCTGCGGCTCGGTGACGAAGGTGCCCTTGCCGTGCGTGCGCAGCAGCCTGCCCTCGGCGGTGAGTTCGGCGATGGCCTTGCGGACCGTGGACCGCGCGACCGCGAACTGATCGGCCAGTTCGCGTTCCGGCGGGATCGGCCTGCCCAGCGGGATGTCGTTCAGTTCGGCGACCAGTTGCTTCTTGACCTGTCGGTACTTGGGTTCGGTCACCGTTTCACCTTGCCCGTTTCCGTCGGCGTTGGCGAGGGCCCGACCGCGTGCTCGATGCGGACGGCGAGGGTGCGCAGGTGCTCGACGAGTTCGACCGGCTCGTGCACGACGAACGCGCGGCCGAGGCCGAGCAGGCGGAACGCCAGCCAGTCGAGGGTGTCGGGCGCCGTATGCACGCGGGTGGTGTGCTGGTCGAGGGCGGTGAGTTCGGCGGGCGGAGCGAACGCGGTGGCCAGGTCGGCGGCCGGCGCGTGCACGGTGACCTGGGCGCGGTGGGTGGGCAGGAGGGTGAGCAGGCGCTCGCGCACGTAGCGAGCCGGGTCGCCGCCGGGGATCTCACGCGGGGTGAAACGGGCGCCGGTCGCGGTCGGGTCGGTGAGCCGGTCGACGCGGAACACGCGCCAGTCCGCGCGCTGCTCGTCGTGGCCGAGCAGGTACCAGCGATGGCCCGCGGCGACGAGCCGGTGCGGTTCGAGCAGGCGCGACTCGTCCCGGTAGCGGAACCGGACCCGTTCGCGATTGGCGATGGCCGCGGCGAGCAGGGTCAGCACGGCCGGTTCGACCGGTGCCTCGCCGGCCAGCGCGGTCATCGGCACGGTGGCCGCGCCGAGCGTGCCGACGCGGTAGCGCAACCTGGCCGGGAGCACCTGTTCGAGCTTGGCCAACGCACGCAGCGCCGCCTCGGCCATGCCTTCCACGGCCTGCCTGGCCGCGGTGCTCAGGCCGACCGCGATAGCGACGGCTTCGTCGTCGTCGACCAGCAACGGCGGCATCGCCGAGCCCGCGACCAGGCGATATCCGCCGGTGGCGCCCATCGATGCCTCGACCGGGTAGCCGAGGTCGCGCAGCCGGTCGACGTCGCGGCGCACCGTGCGCGGGCTGACCGCGAGCCGCTCGGCGAGTTCGCTGCCCGGCCATTCGCGCGGGGTCTGGAGGAGGGAGAGCAGGCGGAGCAGGCGCGCGGCGGTCTCGGTCGGCATGGGAGAGAATTCTGCCCCTCAAGTAGGACCGAAGCTGACCTACATGGGCTCTAGCTTGGTTGTCATGAGCGAAGAGATTGTTCCGTTTCGGATCAACATCGATGATCGCGACCTGGCTGACCTGCGGGAACGGCTCGCGCGGACGAGGTGGCCCCGGCAGCTGCCGGGCGAGGGATGGCAGCGCGGCGTGCCCGTCGACTACCTGCGTGAGCTGGCCGAGTACTGGCGCGACGGCTACGACTGGCGGGCGCACGAGGCGGCACTGAACGAGTTTCCGCAGTTCACGACCGAGATCGACGGGCTGGAGGTGCACTTTCTGCACGTTCGCTCGTCCGCGCCGGACGCGTTGCCGCTGATCCTCACGCACGGCTGGCCGAACTCGTTCGTCGAGTTCAGCACGCTGATCGGGCGGTTGAGGAAGGACTTTCACGTGGTGGTGCCGTCGGTGCCGGGGTTCGGTTTCTCGCAGGCGCCGACCTCGACCGGGTTCACGGTGGAGCGGGTCGGGCGGATGTGGGCCGAGCTGATGCGCAGGCTCGGCTACGCGCGCTACGGCGCGCAGGGCGGCGATCTCGGCGCGTACGTGGCGCCGGAGGTGGCCAGAGCCGCACCGGAGCATGTCGTCGGCGTGTATGTCCACAGCGGACTTGGCGTGCCTGGCGAGGCCGATCTCGCCGAGCTGACCGGCGAGGATCTGGCGCTGTACCGGCAGATCCAGGAGTTCTCCGGGCACGGCGTCGACCACCACGGCCTGTTGCGGGCCGCGCCGCAGACGTTCAGCTACGGTTGGCAGGACTCACCGGTCGGGCTGCTGGCCTGGCTGATGCAGAAGTTCGGCGAGTTCGGGTTCACTGTGGACACTCCGGACCAGGCGATCGACCGCGACCTGCTGCTGACCAACGCGAGCGTCTACTGGTTCACCGGGACGTCGGGCACGTCGTCATGGCCGATGTACGACACGACCCGGTTCGCCTGGCCGGTCGGGCAGAACCTGGTACCGACCGGCGTGTACTCGGGTCCGCCCGGAGTGCGGTCGGTCGCGGAGCGGCACAACAAGATCATCCACTGGCCGACGGGCGCGGTCGGCGGGCACTTCTGCGCGATGGAGGTGCCGGACGTGCTGGCCGCCGACGTGCGGACGTTCTTCGCGATGGTCCGATAAAATGGAGCGTAAGCTCTAAAATTTGGTAGAGTTCGACGCATGGTGAGCGCGGCGCGGCGGCGCGGGACGAGCCGGCACCGGCTGACCGCGAAGGGCAGGGCGACCCGCGACCGGATCGTCGCCGCGGCCTCGCGACTCATGCTCGACCAGGGCGTCGGCCGGACGACCGTCGCCGACGTGCAGGCCGCGGCCAAGGTCGGCCCCTCGCAGCTCTACCACTACTTCGCGGACAAGAACGCCCTGGTCTACGCGGTGATCGAGCAGCAGACGGACGAGGTGCTGAGGTTCCAGGCGAGGTCGCTGGCGCAGTTGGACAGCTTCGCCGCGCTGCGGCACTGGCGCGACGAACTGGTCGCGCTGCAACGCGGGCGCAACAGCATGGGCGGCTGCCCGCTCGGCACGCTGGCAGGCGAGCTGTCCGAGACCGACGAGCACGCGCGCGGCGAGCTGGCCACGTCGTTCGCACGCTGGGAGGAGATGCTGCGGCGCGGCATCTCCGCCATGCGCGAGCGCGGCGAACTGTGCCCGGAGGCGGACCCGGACCAGCTGGCGCTGGCGCTGCTGGGCGCGGTGCAGGGCGGCATGCTGCTCAGCCAGGCGCGCCGGGAGACCGCGCCGCTGGAGGCCGCCATCGACCTGGCCATCGCGCACCTGCACACGTTGCGCCCGAGCGACAATGGCGATCATGGGGGAACATGATCAGTGGGCGCAACGAGCGCTGGCTCATGTCGCGCAACGATCCAGCGGAGGACCGCTGCGCCGCGATCTTCGCGTCGACCTGCACTTTCATCCGGATCGTCTGGTCGAGGGCAGGCCGATACTCCTGGCGATGGCCGATGACGGGCGCTACCGCTCCCAGTTCGAGACCGGGACCGGCAACGGCGGCCTCACCGCGCATCCGGGCGGCGACCGGTGGCGCTGCGAGAGCAGGCTGTTCGGCTCGGCCTACGACGACGCGCCCGCGGACGCACGGCCGAAATACGGCGCCCTGGATTTCCGGCACCGGCACGGCGGTGCGGCGCCGCGCTTCGGCTCGGCGCGTTTCCGGTTGACCGAGAAATGCCTCGACCGCACGACTTTCTGTTATCCGGACAGCTTTCTCGACCCGGGCGACGTCGGCGTCGCCGCGCACATGCCCCTGATCGAACTGGCGCTCGCCGACGAGAAGGACCTGTTGGACGACTACATCGAGGCGCAGGTGCACGGGCCGGTGCTGCTCGCCGAGGACGTCGACGCGGTGGTGCTGGATCCGTGTTTCCGCGACACCGAGATCGAGCGGTTCGCCGCGCGACTCCCCTGCCAACTCGAATGGCATCGCGGGTTCCGGCTCGCGGTCGACGAACTGCGCGAGCATCCGGACTATCGCGGGGCGGACATCGTTGAACTCGGGATTTCCCTTGCCCGGGACGGCTTTCTCGACGCGCGGATCGTCGGCGACGCGGCCCGGACCGGCGACTACGACCAGCAGGAACTCAAACGGGTCTGGCACCACATCGGCCGGTTCGGCGCACCGATCGAGTGAGTCAGTCGGGTCGTTCCGGGTTCCACAACCGGTCGGCGTCGCCGTCGGCCACGTGCTGCTCGTAGATCGTGACCTTGCAGCTGATCAACTCGTAGCACTCGGCGAGTTCGCGCATCCGCGCGGCCACGCGTTCCTGGTGCTCGCGGAGCAGGTTCAGCCGCGCGAGTTCGTTGCCGGCGCCGGCCCGGACGAGTTCGACATACTCGCGGATGGCACGCAGCGGCATGCCGGAGGCACGCAGCCGGCTACAGATGTTGAGCCATTCCAGATCCGACTCGTCGTACACGCGCCGACCCGCGCTGTCGCGGCGAACCGGGTTGGCGAACAGCCCTTCGCGCTCGTAGAAACGCAGCGCGTGCACGCTCAACTCGGTGCGCTCCGCGACCTGGCCGATGGTCAGCCGCTCGACCGTGTCCACCATGGCCTCAGCCTAAACACTTGTGACCGCGCTCGCCGCGAACGTGCGACAGCAGGTGGGCACCGACGGGATCGGCGTGACGCTGGTCGCGCCCGGACCACCGAATACCTCGCCGATTCCATAGTGTGGACGCTGGGCCAACCGGCCGGTGCCGACGTGAACACGGTGGTCATCAGGCCCATTGGCGCGTGGCGGTAAGCGAATTCGACCGTGTCGATCACTGTGGGATCGAGCCGGGCTCGAGAGGTTCCCTGAGCTGCAAGGCATCGGAGTATATTCGTCGGCAGGCCGAGAGGCGCTGCAACGGGCGTTTCGCCCGCCACGCTCGGCCGGATCGACCACGGACAAGGGCGCCTCCCACCTACTGGGAGGTGCGCGCGTGCGGACATCAGGCAACCGCGGCGAACGGACCGATGACCTGCGCCGCCTGTTCGACTCACGCGTCGCGGTGCTGGACGGTGCCTGGGGCACCATGTTCCAGAACGCGAAACTGTCCCCCGAGGACTATCGCGACGATTCGCTGCGCAACCATTCCCACGATGTGACCGGCGACCCCGATCTGCTGAATCTGACCAGGCCGGACGTGGTGCTCGACGTGCACCGCCAGTACCTGGACGCGGGCGCCGACATCACCACCACGAACACCTTCACCGCGACCTCGATCGGCCAGTCCGACTACGCGCTGCAACACCTGGTGCGCGAGATGAACATCGAGGGCGCCGGGCTGGCCAGGAAGGCGGCCGACGAGGCGGGCGGGAAGTTCGTCGCCGGTTCGATCGGGCCGCTGAACGTGACGCTCTCGCTCTCGCCCAAGGTCGAGGACCCGGCGTTCCGCGCGGTCTCGTTCGACCAGGTGCGCGACGCGTACGCCGAGCAGATCTCCGCGCTCGCCGAGGGCGGCGTCGACCTGCTGCTGGTCGAGACGATCTTCGACACGCTCAACGCCAAGGCCGCGATCGCGGCCGCTCGCGACGTCGCCCCGCACCTGCCGCTGTGGATCTCGGTGACCATCGTCGACCTGAGCGGGCGCACCCTCTCCGGACAGACGGTCGAGGCGTTCTGGAGTTCGATCGAGCACGCGAATCCGCTGGTCGTCGGCGTGAACTGCTCGTTGGGCGCGACCGAGATGCGCCCGCACATCGCGGAGCTGTCCCGGTTGGCCGGCACCTACGTCGCCTCGCACCCCAACGCGGGCCTGCCCAACGCGTTCGGCGGCTACGACCAGACGCCCGAGCAGACCGGTGTGCTGATGGGCGAGTTCGCGCAGGCCGGGATCGTGAACATCGTCGGCGGCTGCTGCGGCACCACCCCGGCGCACATCGCGAAGATCGCGTCGTCGGTGCAGGGCCTGGCGCCCAGGCAGTTGCCGGAGATCGCCGGGCACACCCGGTTCAGCGGGTTGGAGCCGTTCGAGATCGGCGCGGACACCGGGTTCGTGATGATCGGCGAGCGCACCAACGTCACCGGGTCCAAGCGGTTCCGCAGGCTGATCGAGAGCGACAACCACCAGGCCGCGGTGGACGTGGCGCTGGAGCAGGTGCGCGGCGGTGCCAACCTGCTCGACGTGAACATGGACGCCGACCTGCTGGACAGCTCGGAGGCGATGACCACGTTCCTGAACCTGGTCGCGACCGAGCCGGAGGTCGCCCGGATCCCGATCATGATCGACAGCTCGCGGTGGAGCGCGCTGGAGGCCGGCCTCAAGTGCGTGCAGGGCAAGGGCGTGGTCAACTCGATCAGCCTCAAGGAGGGTGCGGAGCCCTTCCTGGAGCAGGCCCGCAAGATCCGCGACTACGGCGCGGGTGTCGTGGTGATGGCCTTCGACGAACAGGGCCAGGCCGACACCGCCGACCGCAAGGTCGAGATCTGCGGCCGCGCCTACGACCTGCTCACCAAGGAGGTCGGCTTCCCCGCCGACGACATCGTGTTCGACCCGAACGTGCTGGCCGTGGCCACCGGCATCGCCGAGCACAACGGGTACGCCAAGGCGTTCATCGACGCACTGCCCCGGATCAAGCAGCGCTGTCCCGGCGCGCGGACCAGCGGCGGCATCTCGAACCTCTCGTTCTCCTTCCGTGGCAACGACATCGTGCGCGAGGCCATGCACTCGGCGTTCCTGCTGCACGCGGTGCGCGCCGGGCTCGACATGGGCATCGTCAACGCCGGCCAACTGGCGGTGTACGAGGACATCCCGGCCGACCTGCTGGAACTCGTCGAGGACGTGCTGTTCGACCGGCGCGAGGACGCGACCGACCGACTTGTCGCCTTCGCCGAGAACGTCCGCGGCAGCGGTACCAAGCGCGAGGTCGACCTGAGCTGGCGTGAGGCGCCGGTCGCGCAGCGGCTCTCGCACGCGCTCGTGCACGGCATCGTCGACTTCATCGAGGACGACACCGAAGAGGCCCGGGTCACGGCGGCGCGTCCGCTCGACGTGATCGAGGGTCCGCTCATGGACGGTATGAAGATCGTCGGCGACCTGTTCGGCTCGGGCAAGATGTTCCTGCCGCAGGTGGTGAAGAGCGCGCGGGTGATGAAGCGCTCGGTCGCCTACCTGGAGCCGTTCATGGAGGCGGAGAAGGAGCAGGCGCGGCGCGAGGGCCGGCTGGACGCCAGGAAGGGCCAGGGCAAGGTCGTGCTCGCCACGGTCAAGGGCGACGTGCACGACATCGGCAAGAACATCGTCGGCGTGGTGCTGGGCTGCAACAACTACGAGGTGATCGACCTCGGCGTGATGGTGCCGGCCGGCAAGATCCTGGACACCGCGTTGGCGGAGAACGCCGACGCGATCGGCCTGTCCGGGCTGATCACGCCGTCGCTGGACCAGATGGTCAACGTGGCGACGGAGATGACGCGGCGCGGCATCGACCTGCCGCTGCTGATCGGCGGCGCGACCACCTCCCGCCAGCACACCGCGGTGCGCATCGCGCCCGCCTACGAGGGCACCATCGTGCACGTGCTCGACGCGTCGCGGGTGGTCGGCGTGGTGTCCGACCTGCTCGACCCGGACCGCGCCGCCGCGCTGGCCGTGCGCAACGCGCAGGAGCAGGAGAAACTGCGGATCGCGCACGCGAACCGGCAGGAACGCCCGCTGCTGACCGTCGAACAGGCGCGCGCCAACCCGGAACGGGTCTCCTTCGACGACCTGCCGGTGCCCGCGTTCACCGGCGTCCGGTTCCTCGAGCCGGACCTGACCGAGCTGCGCGCCATGATCGACTGGCAGTTCCTGTTCCTGGCCTGGGAGTTGAAGGGCAAGTACCCTGCGATCCTGGACCAGCCGGTGGCCAGGGAACTGTTCGACGACGCCAACACGCTGCTGGACGAGATCATCGAGCGGGGCCGGTTCACCGCCAAGGGCGCGTACGGCTTCTGGCCGGCCCATGCCGACGGCGACGACATCCTGATCGACACGGAACTGTACGGCGAGACGCCGGCCGGGCTGCCCATGCTGCGCCAGCAGACCGAGAAGCCGACGGGCCGGCCGAACCGCTCGCTCGCCGACTACGTCGCGCCGCGGGGCGATCACCTCGGTGGCTTCGCGGTCGCCATCCACGGCGCGGACACGCTCGCCGCCGAGTACGAGGCCGCCAACGACGACTATCGCGCGATCATGGTCAAGGCGCTCGCCGACCGGCTCGCCGAGGCGTTCGCCGAGTACATCCACCTCCAGGCACGACGCGACTGGTTCGAGCCGGACGCCGACCCGAAGCTTGAGGACCTGCACGCGGAACGGTTCCGCGGCATCCGGCCCGCGCTGGGCTACCCGGCCAGCCCGGACCACAGCCAGAAGCAGGTGCTCTTCGACCTGCTCGACGCCAAGCGGCTGGACATGGACCTGACCGAGAGCTACGCCATGACGCCCGCGGCGAGCGTAAGCGGCCTGATCTTCGCCCATCCGGACTCGCGTTACTTCTCGGTCGGCCGGCTGGGCCGCGACCAGGTCTCCGACTACGCGGCGCGGCGCGGTATGACCGTGGCCGACGTCGAGCGGTGGCTCAGGCCGAACCTGGCCTACGACCCGGAATAGTTCGTGCGCAGGTGCGGGCCTGATCAGGTGTTGACGATGAGCTTGCCGAGCGGCATCAGCGAGATCGGGATCAGCTTGAAGTTGGCCAGGCCGAGCGGGATGCCGATGATCGTCACGCACAGCAGCACGCCGGTGATCAGGTGGCCGATGGCCAACCACAGGCCGGCGAAGATGAACCAGATGATGTTGCCGATCAGCGAGCCGGCGCCGGCATCGGGCGCGTCCACGATGGTCCGGCCGAACGGCCACAGCGCGTAGCTCGCGATCCGGAACGAGGCGATGCCGAACGGGATCGTGATGATCAGGATGCAGCAGATGATGCCCGCCACGCAGTAGCCGATCGCCATCCAGAAGCCGCACAGGACCAACCAGATGATGTTCAGAATCACCTTCATACCGACGATTATGCGGCCAGCAGGGCCAGCGGAAGGTGCATCGACACGACCCAGTTCGGCATGTCGACCACCTCGCTGATCTTCAGGTCCGCGGAGGTGCTGGCCAACAGGTAGGCCTCGACCGGGGCGAGGCCGGTGCGGCGGGTGATCTCGTCGATCATCGCCCTGGTCGCGTCCTTGGCCGCGGCCATCAGGTCGGGGCCGACGCCGGTGGTGGCCAGGGCCGCGCCGGGACGGCTGGACGCGGGCGCGGTTTCCAGGATCGGGAAGCGCGGGGCGGCGCCGGGTCGCAGGCCGATCTCCAGGACCGTGCGCGCGGAGGTCTCAATGCCGGTGCCGCAGACCTCGCCGTCGCCCATGGCGGCGTGCGCGTCGCCGACGGAGAGCAGCGCGCCCGCGACGCCGACCGGGAGGGTGATGGTGGCACCCTCGGTGAGGTGCCGGATGTCCAGGTTGCCGCCGTGCCGGCTGGGCGGGACCAGGGAGTGCGCGCCGGGTTCGGGCAGCGCGACGCCGAGGGTGCCGATCATGGGCAGGGCCGGCAGACTCGGTCCGAACGGGAGGGCGATGGTGCCCTCGGCGATGCTGGACACCGCCAGGTGGGCGTCGGGAAACTCGTCGGCGAGCAGGCCGAAACCGGGAATGCAGGCCGTCCAACCCCAACTGTCCACGGCGAGTTCGACGACCCGGACGGTCAGGGCGTCGCCAGGGTTGGCGCCGCGCACCGCGATCGGGCCGGTGACCGGGTTGACCCTGGCGAAGTCGAGCGCGGCCACGTCGGAGACGGTCGAGTCCGGGCCGAGTTGGCCGCCCGAGGAGTTCAGCAGGTCGAGTTCGACGCGCTGACCAGGTTCGATCTCGATGACCGGGGCCAGGCTGTTGTCCCAGGCATGGTGTACCGACTCGGTGCCGATGCGCACGGCCGCCTCCACATTTCGTTTCTCGCGTTCTCGTCGAAGCATTGCCGATAATGCCACCGGTCCACCTGGTCCGGTCGTTCACACTTTTTCCCTCGCTGGCAACGGTTTCCCAGGAAAAAGCCGATGAACGGAGTCTTGACGCTCCCTGACCCCGGGCGTACGGTTCGCCATATGTAAGGAAGATTTCCTTACATATTCATTCCGTAACCGATCGGGCGCCCTTTTTCGACTGGGAGAAAACAACCAATGGCACGTAATCTCCGCAGGTCATTGATCGCGTCCGCGATCGCCCTGCTGCCGGCCGCGCTGGTCATCAGCAGTGCGACCACCTCCGCCGCCGCCCCGGCGGCCGCGACGGCCTTCCCGACCCACTTCTCCGCGCCGTACCTGCAGATCGGCAGTGGCGACACGGGCGACCTGGCGGCGGACCTGAAGGCGTCGGGCGACAAGTACTACACCCTCGCCTTCCTCACCTCCAAGAGCGGCTGCACCCTGCAGTGGGAGGACGGCGGCGACGCCGTCGGCGCCTTCAAGTCGCAGATCAGCTCGTTGCAGTCGGCGGGCGGGAACGTGGCCGCGTCCTTCGGCGGGGCCGGCAGCAAGGAACTGGCCGAAACCTGCACCTCGGTGTCCAGCCTGGCCGCCGCCTACGGGAAGATCGTCAGCACCTACGGCATCACCCGGTTGGACTTCGACATCGAGGGCAACACGATCAACAACACCGCGGCCACCTCGCGGCGCGACCAGGCACTGGCGCAGCTCCAGAAGTCGAACAAGTCGGTCCAGGTGGACTTCACGCTGCCCGTCGACCCGACCGGCCTGGAGAGCAACGCGACCAACGTGCTCAAGGACGCCAAGAGCAAGGGCGTCGCGGTGTCCGTCGTCAACATCATGACCATGGACTTCGGCGACGGCCAGAACGCGCTCAAGGACGCGGAGTCCGGAGCCAACGCGACGCACGGCCAGTTGCAGAAGATCTACACCGGTGACTCCTCGGCGCAGGTGTGGGGCATGCTCGGCCTGACGCCGATCGCCGGCAAGAACGACGACAACGAGAACTTCACCCAGGCCAACGCCAAGACGCTGGAGGGCTTCGCGAAGTCCAACGGCGTCGGCGAGCTGGCCTTCTGGGAGGTCGACCAGTACGACAAGCCGCTCGGCTACGCGTACTCGAAGATCTTCAACGCGATCACCGGCTGAAGCCACCACGAAGCCACGACGACTGAGGGCGGACCCATCCGCCCTCAGTCGTCGTCGTAGTGCGCGGCGACCGCGGCCACGAAACTCGAACAGGCGACCTCCTCGCCTTGACATATATCAATATGAGTATATGTTTGCCACATGGCTCGGGCGGCGACCACGACGGACGCGTTCAACGCGATAGCCGAACCCCGGCGGCGGCAGATCCTCGATCTGCTCGCCGACGGCGAACGGTCCGTGAACGACCTGGTCGAACTGCTGGACCTCGCCCAGCCGCACGTCTCAAGGCACCTGCGCGTGCTGCGCGAGGTCGGGCTGGTCGACGTGCGCGAGGAGGGCCGGCAGCGCCTGTACCGGCTCAACGGCGCACCCCTCAAGGTCATTCACGACTGGGTGAAGACCTACGAACAGACCTGGTCGGCGCGCTTCGAGCTACTCGACGATGTGTTGGCCGAACTCAAAGGAGCAGAAGATGATGGCCAGTAAGTCCGCGGTGGTGTCCCTGCCCAGCGACAACGAAATCCTGATCACCAGGGACTTCGACGCACCCAAGCACCTGGTCTACCGCGCCTACACCGAACCCGCACTGGTGAAACGGTGGTGGGCCGGCGATCTCGGCGAGGTGAACAGCATCGAGATCGACCTGCGGGTCGGCGGCGCGTGGCGCTACGTGATGACCGCGAACGGTGGCTTCGAGGTCGCGTTCCACGGCGAGTTCACCGAGATCGTGCCGAACGAACGGCTGACCCGCACGGAGATCTTCGAGGCCGTGCCGGACGCGGGCGCGGTGAGCACGCTGACACTGACCGAAAAGGACGGTCGCACGCGGGCCGAGATCCTGGTTCGGCACGAGAGCAGGGAAAACCGGGACATGCACCTGAACTCCGGGATGGAGGACGGGCTGCAGGAGGCCATGGACTACCTGGAGCAGGTCGCGGTGAGCCTTGGTGGCAGCTGAAAGATTCGGCCGGCCGTCGAGGGGCGACGGCCGGCCGAGTCCGCGGCAGGGATCAGTGCTGGGTGACCAGGCTCGTCGGCACGGCCTGGTCGGTGTTGAGGTCGGTGAACAACTGCGGTGCCTTGGTCGGATCCCACAGCAGTGAGCTGCCGGTGGAACCGCTGACCGGGACCGCGGTGCTGACCACGCCGCCGCTTGAGATGCCGCGCATCGCCCAGGCCAGGCCGATCAGGTTCTGCAGGTGGTCGCCGTTGTCCACGGTGATCGAGCCGGGCAGGTCGGAGATCATCGGGAAGAAGGCGAACGGGTTGAGCAGCACGCCGGGGCTGGATATCTTGTTCGCCAGCGCGCCGAGGAACTGCCGCTGGTGGTCGGTGCGGGCGAAGTCGCTGGTGGCAAAGGCATGCCGGCTGCGCACGTAGCCCAGTGCGTTGGCACCGTTGAGGTTCTGGCAGCCAGCCGGCAGGTTGATGCCCGCATAGGAGTCGTTGTCCGGCTGGTCAAGGCACATGGTCACGCCGCCGACGTCGTCCACGACCGAGGCGAAGCCGCCGAGACCGATCTCGGCGTAGTGGTCGATGCGCAGGCCGGTGGCGAGTTCGACGGTCTGCACCAGCAGGGACGGGCCGCCGAAGGCGAAGGCCGCGTTGATCTTGTTCTTGCCGTGGCCCGGAATGTTGACGTAGGAGTCGCGCAGCAGGCTGACCATGGTCGGCTTGGTGCTGTTGTCCGGGACGTGCAACAGGATGATGGTGTCGGTGCGGCCACCGGAGACGGCCGAGGAGTCGCCGGTGTGCAGCTGTGCGGCCTGCGCGTCGGTCAGGCCCTGGCGGGAGTCCGAGCCGGTGATCAGCCAGTTGGTACCGGTGCCCTGCGCGGGCCGACCCGCGTAGTCGGACAGCGCGTTCACTCGGTTGATCGACGAGTCGAGGTAGAACCAGAGCACGACCGCGCCGACCACGAGCAGCACCAACAGGATCGCGACGATCCGGCGGAAGATGCGCCAGCCGTTGCGCCGGCCCCGCTGCCGCATCGGGCGCGGCGGCCTGGGCAGCCGGGTCGGGTCGACGTAGGAGTCGGCCCCGAAGCCCTCCCTGCGCGCCTGGTCCACCTGCTGCTGGTACGCCTGGTGTCGGGCATAGTCCGGGCGCGGATTCACCGGTGGACGATGTGGCTCCATGTACTGGTCGTTGCGACCCCACTGTCCAGCCATCGGTTCGCCAACCTCTCGATCCGGGTTTCGCTACCTACATGTCCAGACGCGGCGTACCCCTTCGGGTTGCCCGCCGTGACCGCAACCATAGGAAAAACGGGCTGACCTCGGGGTTCACGCACGCGCACTCGATCGGGTACTACCCGGTCGGCTGACGACGGCAGACCTCAGCGGGCCAAGTCGGGCGTGAGCAGGGCGAAACCGGTGTCCAGGATGTCGGCGAAGTCCCGCTCGGGATCGAGTGCGGTCAGCCGCAGGCTGGTTTCCAGTACGGCCAGCACGATCCCGGCCAGCATCGCGGCCATGGCGTCCACATCGGACGATCCGGCGAGCCTGCCACGCAGTTGCGATTCGACCTCGCGCAGCCAGCGCAGCCGGATCTCGTTGGCGCGGCCGAGCAGGACGCGGGAACCGAGAATCACCTTGGTGTAAGTGTCTCTGCGCTCGTCGGCGCGTACCCCGGCGAGGTATTCGGCGAGCGCGGCGCGGACCGCGGTCAGCACCGGCAGGTCCTCGGACTGCCTGGCGAGGGCGTGCATGAACCGTTCGCGGCGGAGGTCGTCGCCCGCGGCGAGCACGTCCTCCTTGGAGCCGAAATAGCGGAAGAAACTCGCCCGCGACACCTGCGCGGCGGCGGCGATGTCCTCGACCGTCGTGTCGGCGTAGCCCTGTTGCGCGAACAGGTCGAAGGCCGCCTGTTCGAGGGCCCGTTTTGTCTGTTGTTTCTTGCGTTCCCGAAGCCCGAGAGGAGCCTGCACGGTGTCGGGCAACATATACCCACGGTAGCAGAACGTGAGACTGTCGTCTCGTATAACCGAAGTACTGTCCTTCGGTTATACCGGTGGTCAGCGGGATGCCATAGGGTCAAACGAATGACGACCCAGCCCACCCGGTTGCGGGCAGATGCGGCACGCAACCGGGAGCTCATCCTCACGGCCGCCCGTGCCGCGTTCCGTGAGCGGGGCATCTCCGCGCCGCTGGACGACATCGCGCGCACGGCGGGCGTGAACATCGCGACCCTCTACCGGCGCTTTCCGGACCGCAACGCGCTGATCAGCCAGGTCGTGCTGGACGCTTACAGGCTGGTGCTGGAGGAGACCAGGCAGGCCAGGACCAAGCTGGCCGACCCGGTCGGCGCGATCGAGGAACTCCTGCTGAACCTGGTCGAGCGCCGCGACGAGCTGGTGCTGCCGCTGCTGGGCGGCCCGTCCGTGGACAACCCGGACGTCTTCCACATGCAGCACGAGATCGCCACGAATCTGGAGACCGTGCTCGCGGCGGGCCGCGCGGCCGGCACCATCCGCGAGGACCTCAACTCGGTGGACATCATCACCGCGTCCGCGCTGGTCTGCCGGCCGATGCCACACCTCTCGCCCGCGGATGCGTCCACGCTGTCCGCGCGGCACGTGCGCGTGTTCGTGGACGGCTTCAACCCGACCGGGGCACGCCGGATACCGGCGCCGGTGACCCACGCGGACCTGACCGCGCAGTTCAACCGGCCCGGCTGACCGGCCCGGCTGACCGCACCGCCGCAACCAGGCCGCCGGTCAACCTTCTTGGCGCCGGTCAACCCTGGCTGGCCAGCCGGCCGCTCAGCTGGGCTGCTCGCCGGGCTGCTCGCCGCCGCCCTGCTCACCGAAGCGCTGGGCCGCGTCCTTGGCCTTGGCCGCGCTCTGCTGGATCTTCTCCGAGTACTTGCCCTGCGTACCGCTGTCCAACTTGCCGGCCACCTTGTCGATGCCCTCGGCGATCTTGTCGCCGTGCTGGCCGACGAAGTCGGAGGCGCGGTCCTTCAGTTCCTCGGCCTGCTTCTTGACGTCATCAAGGAATCCCATGTGCCCAGTTTATCGACGTCCGCGATGCTCCGGCATGTTCAGCCAGACGCGGATCAGGTGCCGGCGCCGCTCCGGGTCCGGATCGTCGACGTAGGCGGTGCGGTTGTGCATGATCACGTGGTTGTTCAGCAACTGAAGGTCGCCGGGGCGCAGGTCCATGGTGTAGCCGAAACGCGGGTCGTTGGTGAGTCGGTCGAGCAGGTCGACGAGGTCGGACTGGGCCTTCGTGAACGGCGGGACGTCGGCGCCGTGTTGCGCGGAACGCAGGTAATCCAGGCCCCAGGCGGCGGAGAGGCGCCCCGTCTCGTCACGGGTGTAGAGCGGGCGCTGCTGGAAGGTGCCGTTGCGGGCGTCGTGCCACCACGGCTGGTAGAGCAGGTCGACGAGGTCGGGACGGACGCGCACGATCTCGTCGTGCACCGCGACCGTGCTCAGCACCCCGCTGCGGCCACCGGATTTCGCCTGCCGCAGGCAGAGCAGGCCGACCACGTCGGTCGGGTCGGCGTGGAAGCTGAGTTCTCCGCTGTGCATGTAGCTCTTGCTGGTCGGCGCGTTCGCGTCCACGCCGATGTCGCGCACGTGCCGGACGAGTTCGCCGCCCGCGCCCTGCGGCACGACGTCGCCGATCCGCCGCGCCACGTCGATCGCGAGGCGTTCGGCCTGCGTGTCGGTCAGTCCGTCGACCGGAAGGCCGTGCAGCAGCACGACACCGCGTCCGGTGCCGAGTTCGGTGCGGATCGCGTCGAACAACGCGGGATCGTCGCGGAAGGGCCAGTGCCAGTCGTCGTGTTCGGCGAGATCGGGGGCGAGCCAGGCCGTCGTTCCCATGACCTCATCGTGGCCGTACGTTCGCCCGGTGCGCCACGGATTACGCCACGGGCCGAAAACGGGATGCCGGTGCCGGTGGCCCTGGCTAGTTTGACCGCATGACCGATGCCGCCGCACTGTTGCGCGCCTACGACGAACAGGCCCGACCGGCCGAGACCCACGACCTGCCGGAGGGTCTCTACGCCGAGCCGGACGGGCCGATCGTGCGCGTCGTCGGCGACCATCTGGGCTTCGTCAACGGGCCGGTCGATCTCGGCGTGTCCGGCGCCGAACTGGACGCGCTGATCAAACGCCAGCAGGACTTCTTCGGCGCGCGCGGCGAGGGTCTGGAGTGGAAGACCCGCGCGCACGACAAGCCTGCCGAGATCGCCGAGCGGCTGCTCGCGGCCGGGTTCGTTCCGGAGGAACGGGAGACCGTCCTGATCGGCCTGGCCGCCGATGTCGCGGACGAGCATCCGCCGCTGCCGGCGGGCGTCGAACTGCGCGAGATCACCGAGGAGGCCGGGTTCCGGCAGATCGCGGACATGGAGGCCGAGGTGTGGTCGGAGGAACGCGCCCACCTGGTGCCGCGACTCGTGCGCGAAGTGGGGGCGGGCCTGCTCACGGTGTACGCGGCGGTCGCGGAGGGCCGGATCGTGTCCGCCGCCTGGGCCGAGTTCAAGCCGGGCATCGAGTTCGTGGGCATCTGGGGCGGGGCGACGCTGCCGCAGTGGCGCGGGCGCGGCATTTACCGGGCGCTGCTGGCCCGGCGCGCCTGGCTGGCCGTGCGGCGCGGCTACAAGTACCTGCAGATCGACGCGTCCGAGGACAGTCGGCCGATCGTGCAGCGGCTCGGCTTCACCGCCGTCACCACGACCACCCCCTACGTGTGGACGCCATGAGCGACGCGGAGTTCGAGCGGCTGGTCGCGGAGGGAGCGGCCGAACCGGTGGAGGGCTGGGACTTCTCCTGGTTCGACGGTCGCGCGAGCGAGGAACGACCGTCCTGGGGCTACGCGCGGCTGATCGGCGAGCGGATGGCAGGCGTGCGCGCGGGTCTGGACATCGACACCGGCGGCGGCGAGGTGCTGGCGAGCATTCCGCGCGCGCCCGAGTTGTTGGTGGCGACCGAGGCGTGGCTGCCGAACGTGCCGGTCGCCGCGGCGAACCTGGCGCCGCTGGGCGGCCGGGTGGTCGCCGGGTCCGAGCAGGACGGGTTGCCGTTCGCGGACGGCACGTTCGGCAGCCACGCCTCGGTCGCCACCAAC
>DASZJG010000011.1:0-2867 GCA_035948315.1 Pseudonocardiaceae bacterium
CGAGTCCTGTTCGAGCACCAGGAGGAGCTGGCTGCCACGGCGGATGTCCTGCGCGGCATCGCCGAGACCAGGCGTACTCTCACCCAGCAGATGGTCGCGGACTTCGAGCAGGACATCACCGACTTCGCCAGGGTCTGAACAGCCGTTCGCCGGCAAGGCGCCCAAGCCAGCAGACCTCGTGGCGAACGCCTGCCACTTCGCCGGGCAGCTGCTGGCCGTACAGCGGAACTCCCCGGAACGTGCTCCAGGCGACCGCGCCGGTTTCCCCGCAAAGGCGAGTATCCGGCGACCCCGAGCCCTGTGCAACCCGCCTGGGCAGCGCACTGCTGGCGAGCAGCCACCAGTCGCCAGGGTATGGGCGCGCGCCCCGCAATACCGACCCTCGGCTAGCTGTATTCGATTCGCTTACCCGCGGCCGCGCTCTTCCAGCGCGCGGAGGGCCTCGGCAAACGGGCGCTCAAGCCAGGCGAGGTGGTCGGCCTCGCCGTGATGGTGCGTCGTGAACTGGTCGGATCTCCGGACCGCGGTGTGCCGTACGTATTCGCGGGCACCCTCGACGAGGGTCCGGATGTAGCGGATGCCTTCGGGGTCGGTCATCGTCCAGTCGCCGCCGCAAGCGACGTAGACCGGCGAGGTGTGCGCGAAAACCCGGCGCCCCCATTCATCGAGGTGGTAATCGACGCCGAATGCTCGGCAGGCTATCCATGAGTTCGCGTCGATCCGCAGATCCTCGCTGATGTCGGCCTGCCGCCCGCCGTTGGCTTCTGCCCTCGCAACGACCTCGCCGTTATGCACGATTTCGAGCGAACGCAGCGCGAAAATGCTGCGCACTGCGGCATGGACACTGACCGTTCCCGGCCCGGAAAGCTGGACGGTACCGCCCGGCTCGCGCCCGTCGACCGAGAGCGTCACCAGCGGCCCGCCGGAAAGGAACGTGCGACCCGATCGCACCGCCCGGCACCAGGCCTCATAGCTGAACTCCTCGTCCAGCCGCGCGTACGTGCGATACAGGCCGACCGGCACGGCGCTGGACATCTTATCCGTGCCACCGACGAGCGGCAGCCGGTAGCCGCTGTTCAGGTACCGGTAATACTCGAGCATCGCGTCGTCGGAATGGGCCAGCATCTCGACCGCGTCGGCCCGGCCGGTCGCGACGAGAACGGCCGGCTCGCCGTTCGGATTCGGGAAGTGCGCGGCGACGACGGTGCCGCCCTGGGCGTGCGTCCGGTCAGCCCAGTCGCTCAGCGTCGCGTCCAGCGCGCCGCCGAGCTCGGCCTCGTCGGGACCGTCGCTGCACCACGGCATGACTGGTTCTTTCAGGCCCCACAGGACCATGTGGCCGAGTGCGTGCTGCCGGTTTTCTTGGCCAACGTACGTCACGTAGCCGCCGCCATCGACGACACTGGGCCGACCGGAGAAATCCTCGGTATTGGTGAACAGCGCGCCCCACTGCGTCTGCAGCACATTGACGACACGCAGATCCTCGCCCCTCTGCTCGAGCTGAGCGCCCGGGGTCGACAGGAAGTGCACGTGGGAGTCGCCCGACCACCATCCTTCCGAAGCCATATCAGCGACGCGCCTGATCCGCAGCGTCAGGTCGCGCTGACCCGGTTCGATCCGCACGGTCTGCCGGAGCGGCTCGTATTCGAATCCGCGCGCAACGTCCACGACGACGTCGCCTCGTGGCAGCCACCCCTGGCAGGTGCCGTCGATATATGCGTAGCTTCGCTGCCCCAGACGGATGTCACCGCCAACGTCGTAATGCCAGCTGCCGAGATTCTGCGTGACGTGATTATGGTGGCCGTGCGGCTGGTAGGGAATTCCCTCGACCGAGCGGAAATGGACTCGGCACGGCACCGGTCGCCCGGTCGCGTCGTCGACCACGCTGACATGCACCCAGTTGCGGCCGCCTTCCATCAACTCGAACGAGACCTGGCCGGCGACCGCCCGCCCGTCGCGTTCCACGTCGCCCCAGCGCACCCGGCCGAGTTCGCCGTCGCCCCGTCGGACCGCGACGGTGGCCGACGGCACCGCGGCGATCGAGGCATACGCGGCCGTTCCCTCGGTGGCTCCCCAGCCGGCCCTGTCGTCCTCGCCGGGCAGCGGCTGCGGATAGGTCGCGACACCCCGGTCCACGTCGATATCTAGGATGCCGTTCCGTCCGTCCTTCGCCACCAACCGCACGGGGCGCGCCGGCGCGCGGACGAACGGGTGCTCATCAACGTCGCTGGTCGTGATGCCGGCGACGACGAACCGCGTGCCGCGCGGGATGAACACGATCCTCTCAACCGGCCGATCCGGATGAGGATTCTCCCAGCACCACAGGTAGTACCCGGCGGGCCATCCCATCTCATGCTCTGCCAGGCGAGCCCCTGCCTCGCCCCAGCTGCCCTCAAAACGCGGCAGGTTGCGGTCGTTGGTGTCGGTGACGGCGAGGAACGGCAGACGACCCCAACCCGGCGGTACCACCTGGATCTCGAACCGCTCCCGGATGGGCGCGGTGACGACCTCACCGCCGGCCAGGTGAAACGTATAGTCCGCGACGACCTTCCCGACGGCGTGACCGGCTGGTGCGCCCGGCTCGAGCAGCCGATGCGCGACGATCACCCGCCGCGCCAGCCGGCCGATCCGGACCGGCATCGGGGCGCCGGGCAGCAGGAAGCACCGCTCCGCAGACGGCGGTTCCGACCCGATCAGGAACGGCAGGCCGCGCAGGTCCACCCTCCCGAGCGGAACATCACCCGGCTCATCGCCAAGAACGTCCACACCCGCGTTGCATACAGCGGACAGGTCTACTGGCTCATAGCTCGGCATGCGTCCGATCGTAGGGCGCGCGGCCGGTCTGACCACAGTCGATTTCGGCCCGC
>DASZJG010000012.1:0-8638 GCA_035948315.1 Pseudonocardiaceae bacterium
CCACTCCAGATCAGCTGGAACTTCAACTACTACGCGGCCGGCAACGCCATCGGCGTCGACCTGCTGGACAACCCGAACCTGGTCGCGACCGACTCCGCGACCTCCTGGAAGACCGCACTCTGGTACTGGGACACCCAGAACGGGCCGGGCACCATGACCGGACACAACGCGATGGTCAACGGCGCGGGCTTCGGCCAGACCATCTGGTCCATCAACGGCAGCATCGAGTGCAACGGCGGCAACACCGCCGAGATGCAGGACCGGGTCAACCTCTACGAACAGTTCACCGGAATCCTGGGCGTGCCCGCGGGTAACAACCTCACCTGCTGAGGTTCTCCCCCGCACAACCCCACTCGGGCCTGGCCCGAGTGGGGTTTTCCCTACCCCGCTGGTGGATGTACCCCGGTTCCGGCGGCAGTCGGCGCGGCCTAGCGTCGAATCATGACAAAGCGAACAGGGGCAAGGAAGATCGGCGCGGCCGTCTGCATCGGACTGATCACCGCCGCCGCGCTCACCCTGCCGGCCCAGGCGAGCCCGAGCCGGGGCGCGCTGCTCGGCAGCACGCCGATCGACACCGCGTCCCGGTCGGACATCGTCGGCGATCTCACCTCGGACCACTTCACCTTCGACCCGAACCAGGTGCGGAACTCGGTGCGCGCGTACCGGTTGACGTATCGCACGATCGACTCGGCCGGACGACCGACGACGGCCAGTAGCCTGTTGGTGTTGCCGGACAACAACACTCGCGACCTCGCGACCATCACCTACCTGCACGGCACCATGTCCGGCCGGGACGAGGCGCCCTCGGTCGAGGCGCGCAGCAACGACCGGTACGCCTCCTACCTCTACTCGTCGGCAGGCTATGCCACGGTCGCGCCGGACTACGTCGGGCTGGGCACCGGGCCGGGGCCGCATCCGTACCTGGATGTCGCGGACGCGACGGCCGCGAGCGTGGACCTGCTCGACGCCGCCCGCGTCGCCGCCGACCGGCTCGGCCGGCACCTGCGCCCGGACGTGTACGTGAACGGGTTCTCCCAGGGCGGGGTGGTCGCGATGAGTCTCGGCGACGCCCTTCAGCATGGTGCGGTGCCGGGGATGCGCGCGAAGGCGATCGCACCGATCAGCGGACCGTACGCGTTGCAGGACAAGGAGATCCCGGCTGCGCTGGGCGCCGGCCCGACCCCGCTCAACCAGGCCGATGCCGCCTTCTACCTGGCCTACGTCCTCGTCGCGTGGCAGCGCGTCTACCACATCTACGGCGATCCGGCCGAGGTGTTCCAGGCGCCGTACGACCGGACCATTCCGCCGCTGTTCGACGGCAACCACGACGAGGACGCGATCTTCGCGCAGTTGCCGAGCACGCCGCGACAGCTGGTCACGCCCGCCTTCCTGGCCGAGCTGACGCAGCCGACCGGGCGGCTGCTGGCCGCGTTGCGCGCGAACGACGCGGTCTGCTCGGACTGGCGGCCGAGGATGCCGATCACGTTCTTCTACGCCGACGGCGACGAGCAGGTCGCGCCCGGCAACACCAGCGAGTGCCGGGCCGACCTCGCCGCGCACGGCGTGCCGTCCGGCGCGGTCGACGTCGGCACAGTCGGGCATTCCGAGTCCGCGCACCGCTCGGTCGGTGCCGTGCTGAGCTGGTTCGAACAGCAGCGGTGAACGATCAGCGAGCCGGTATCTGTTCGATGCGGCCGAGAATGAAGACGTAGCAGACGATGCCGAGCGCGACCATGACCGCGGCGATGACGAAGCCCCAGGCGAAGCTGCCGGTGGCGTCGACGATGAAACCGGTGATGATCGGCGCGCCCGCGACGAACAGCTGGCTGAGGAAGTTCAGGATGCCGCCGACCGTGCCGACCTGACCTTCCGGGGCGATCAGCGCGACGCAGCTCGACCCGACCGGGGCGGACGCGGACAGACCGCCCAGGCCGAGCGAGATGAACAGCACCGCCCAGACCGGCGTGCTGGTCGCGGCCGCGCCGACCACGAAAAGGCCGAAGACCATGCCGCCGATGAGCACCCATTTGCGAACGCGTTCGGCGTCGCGGCCGCGGGCGATCAGCCGGTCCACCAGGAGGCCGCCGATGAGCAGGTCGGCGAGGGTCGCGACGATCCACGGCACCGCCGAGTACAGGCCGCCCTTGAGCACGGTCATGTGCAGCTGGATCTCCAGGTACCCGGGCAGCCAGGTGAGCAGCATGAAGAAGGCGTAGTTGTAGCAGGCGAAGCCGAGCGAGAGGCCCCACACCTTGCGGCTGCGCAGCAGGTAGCCGAAGTCGCGCAGGCCGGTGCGCGGGACGACCGCCTCGTCCTGCGCGCCGCCCTCGGTGAGGTAGACGTACTCCGCTTCGCCGAGCCGGCCCGCGTCGCGCATCTCCTTGGGGTTGCGGTAGATCAGCCAGTAGGCGACCGCGAACAGCAGGCTGACCACACCGGACACGACGAACGCGCCGCGCCAGCCGAACCCGGACACCACCAGCGACATCAGCGGCAGGCCGATGACGTTGGAGAACTTCGCCGCCCCGTCAAAGGCCGACGTGCACAGGCCGCGCTCGTGTCGGGGGAACCAGTAGCCGGTGGACTTCTGCGAGGACACGATGGCCGGTGCCTCGGCGACGCCGAGCAGCAGGCGGGTCGCGATGATCAGGCCGAACCCGCTGACGACCGCGGTGAGCAGCGTCGCGACGCCCCACAGGATGCTGGTCACCCGCATGATCCACTTGACGCCGATGCGGTCGAGCAGCAGGCCGATCGGGATCTGGGTCAGGCCGTAGGACCAGGTGAACGCGGAGAGCAGGATGCCGAGCTGGCCCGCGCTCATGCCGAACGCCGTGCGCAGGCCGGTGCCCGCGACGGACATGTTCACGCGGTCGAAGTAGTTGACCAGGATGCCCACGCCGAGCAGGAGCGCGATGCCCCAGCGCAGGTGTCCCGCCGACCAGGACAGGCGCGGTTGCGGGCGCGGGGTGGCCTGGACGCTGGGCGCGTTGGACACGTCGGACACGGCGGCTCCCTGGAGTTTGCAATGCAAAACGTTGGTTTGCAATGCGGTAGCGTGGAACCTAGATACGCTGCAAACGCTTGTCAAGGCTGTCGAGGGAGCACCCGTGGAACTCTCCGCCGAACCGGTCGAAGCCGGCCGCAATCGGTCTACGTCCGTACGCAGGGCCCTCGGTCTGCTCATGTTCGTCGGCGAACACGACGACCCGCGCGGCGTCTCGCTCAAGGACGTCGCCGCCGGGCTCGACCTGAACAAAAGCACGGCGCTGCGGCTGTTCGAACCGCTCATCGATTTCGGCCTGGTCGCCCAGGACGACGAGACCGGCCGCTTCCGGCTCGGCTCCCGCGTGGTCAGCCTCGGCCAGTCGTTTCTGTCCCGAGTGGACCTGCGCGCCATCGCGCACCCCGCGCTGCGCACCCTGATGACCGACACCGGCGAAACCGTGCACCTGGTCATCTACGACCACCCCGACGTCGTCTACGTCGACAAGGTGGAATCGCCGAACGTCGTGCACATGCGCTCGGAGATCGGCAAACGGATGCCCGCCTACAGCACCGCGACCGGTAAGGCGTTTCTCGCGCACCTGCCCGATGATCGCGTCGCCGACGCCATCGCGCGCGGTCTCCCCCGCCGCACCGCCAACACCATCACCACCGAGCAGGCGCTGATCGACGCGCTCGACGAGGTGCGCGCGCGAGGCTGGGCCGCGGACGACGTCGAGAACGAGGACGGCGTTCGCTGCGTCGGGGCGCCGATCCTCGATCACCTCGGTGTCGTGGTCGCCGCGCTGTCCGTGTCCGGGCCGACCATGCGGGTCACCGAGGACCGGGTGCCCGAACTCGGCGAACAGGTCAAGGCGACCGCGAAGGAGATCTCCCGGCGCATCGGCGCCCGTGCCAGCTAACGGACCGCCACCAGCACGCGGTTGGACAGCGCCTGCCAGATCGTGCCCACCTCGGCGAAACCGGCGCCGCGCAGGGCGGCGACATGTTCGTCGAAGCCGACCGTCGAACTCGGCCGCGCCTTGCCGGCGAGCAGGCGCTCCCTGGCCTCGATCAAGGGCGCGACCGATGGCTCCGCTCCGAATGCCGCCCACCACTGCTCGGCGGTCTCGATGCCGCGCTCACGGAAGGCATCGTCGGACCACAGTCGGTCCAGCGTCCGCGCGCTCAACCGGGACAGCGCGGGCGACTCCGGGCCGTAGGCGAGGTTGTCGCCGTTGAGAAACAGCCCGCCGGGTTGGAGCAGTCCGGCGAGGTCGCGGTAGACGCGGGTCAGCGTTTCCGGTTGCAGCCAGTGCAGCGCGGTGGTGCTGAGCACCGCGTCCACCCGGGACTCCCCCAGTTCGCGCAGCCAGTCGGGTTCGGCCAGGTCGGCCTCGATCCAGCGCAGCCGTCCGTCCACGGTGTCCAGTGCGCCCCGGCCGATCGCCAGCATCACCGGGTCCATGTCGACCGCGATCGCGCGCGCCAGCGGGAAGCGCGCCAGCAGTCGCTGGCTGATCGAGCCCGGCCCGCAGGCCAGGTCCAGCGCCACGAACGACGGCGGCAGCAACTCGGCCACCGCGTCGAACATGGCGGTGAAACGCGCCTCGCGTTCGGGCACGTAACCCTCCTGCTGCGCGTCCCAGCGCCGCAGCCAACCACGCCAGTCGATCCGGTCCACGTCGGCATGCTAGCCGATCTTCTTGCCCGCCAACCTGGTCAGTTGCTCAGCAGCGCGGCGAGCGCCATGGTCAGTTCGGCCTGCGGGTCGGCAGCGCCAGTCTTGCTGCGCCAGCCGACGAAACCGTCGGGACGGACCAGCACCGCACCCTCGACGGTGATGCCGTATGCGGCGTGGTCGTCGATCTGGTGGCAGGTCAGCGTTTTCGCCAGGTTGGTGGCCGCGGCGCGCCAGTCCGCGCCGTCCGATCCAGTCAGCAGCACGAATCCGGCGCCGAACAGGTCGAGGTCGGCAGGAGCGCGGGTGCCGGGCTGGCCGGTCCAGTTCAGCGGGTCCTGGAACACCGGCAGCCGCTGCTCGTCCTCCTCCGCGACGATGGCCGCGCCCGCGCCGTAGCGGTAACCCATGTTCAGCATCAGAGTGTCGACGGTGATGGCCTCGGAGCCCTCGCCGCGCTGTTGAGACAGGTTGGCCACCTGCGTCACCGTGGCGTCGGCGACCGGACGGCGTTCCGCGTCGTAACTGGCCATCAGGTCGAGGCCGGCCTCGCCGTGCAGGACGGCCGCGAGTTTCCAGGCGAGGTTGTGCGCCTCGGCGATCCCGGTGTTGCCGCCGAGCGCGCCGGAGGGCGGCTGGGTCCGGGCGGCGTCGCCGACCAGGAAGACCCGGCCGTCGGCGAAGCGGTCAGCGACCCGGGTGATCATGTCCCAGGACTGCACCGTGACGATCTCGATCGGCTGATCCGGGATGCCGATGGCCGCGCGGATCAGCGGAACGCAGCGCTGCTCTGGATAGTCGGCCAGGGTTTCGGTGTCCGGGTCGTAGGCGACGTCGAGGCGGAACAGGTCTGGGCGCGCCGACGAGCCGGGATAGGGCGTGAGCGCGCCGGTGCCGATGATGTCGTTGGCCAGGAAGCACATCACCGCGTCCCGCTCGCGGAAGCGTTCCAGCAGTCCGGGCGCGTGGAACGTGGCGCTGATCATGCTGCCCATGCTGTGGTCGTTGTGCACACCGATGCCCAGCCGCTGCCGGATCGTGCCGCTGCCGCCGTCGGCGGCGAGGAGGAAGGTGGCGCGCACCCGACTGTCCTTTCCGGACCGCAGGTCGCGAACAGTGGCCAGGACGCCGTCGTCGTCCTGGGTGAAATCGAGAAGTTCGGTCTGGTGGCGGACCTCCGCGCCGGCTCGGCGGGCCAGGTCGAGCAGTACGGGTTCGAGCACGTCCTGCGCGATCATGCTGCCGCGCACCGGGCTCGCCGGGGTGAAGTAGGCGTCGAAGTCCTGCATCAGGTTGTCCACCTCCTTCGCGACCAGGCTTTCCGCCAGCGGAATCCGGCTGGCGCGCGGGAAGTCCGGCTCGACGGCGCGGATTGCCTGCTCCGCGCCGACCGAGCGGAAGATCTCCATGGTGCGTGCGGTCAGGCTGGCCACGCGCGGGTGGATGGAGGTGCTCGGATGGCGGTCGACGACCAGCGACGGAATGCCGTGGTGGCCGAGAAACAGGGCGGTGCTCAGCCCGACCAGGCTGCCGCCGACGATGAGCACGGGCGTGGTTTCGGGTTCGGTCATGATGTCCTCTTCCGTGGCAGGAGAAAGCTGGCGGCGAAGGCGAGCACGAAGATGCCCACCTCGACCCAGAGGGTGATGCGCAGGGCATTGGTGAACGGGACGGGTCCGCCCGAGTTGCCCAGGACGTTGAAGAACACCGTCGCGATGCCGGCGAGGCTCAACGCGCCCGCGAGTTGCTGCACGGTGTTGTAGAGGCCGGACGCGGATCCGGCGGCGGAGATCGGGACCTCCGACAGGGTGAAGTCGACGATCGCGGCGACCACCAGCCCCATGCCGGCGCCGCCGACGAACAGCGCGGGCACGAACTGCCAGGACGTGGCGTCCGCGTCACGCACCGTCCAGATCAGACCGAGCATGCCGGCCACGGTCAGCAGGATGCCGATCTGCACGCCGACCCGGCCGAGTTTGGGCGTGAGCATGCCGGAAGACACTCCGGCGAACAGCGGAACGCCGATGCCCCACGGGATACCGGTCAGTCCGGCGTGCAGCACGCCGTAGCCGAGACCGTTCTGCAGGTAGACGGTGAAGATCAGGAAGAAGCCGATCACACCGCCCATGAACAGCAGCGAGGTCAGCAGGCCGCCGTCGAGCGAGCGGTACCGGAACAGGCCGGTGTCCAGCATGGGCGACGCGCCACGGCGACGCCGCCGGTTCTGGTGCGCGACGAAGCCGGCCAGCACGAGGAGTCCGGCGACGAGCATGCCGAAGATCCAGGCGGGCCAACCCTCCGCCCGGCCCTGCACCAACGGGTACACGACCAGGAAAAGGCCCACAGTGGACAGTGCGACGCCGATCCCGTCGACGCGCGCCGCGTCGGTCGACGCCGACCTGGGCACGAACAGCACGCCCAGCACCAGCGTGAGGACGCCGACCGGAACGTTGATGTAGAAGATCGCCCGCCAGCCGAGCCCGGCGATGTTGCCGCTGGTGAGCAGCGCGCCGATGATCGGCCCGCCCACGGTGGCGAACCCGGCCAACGCACCGAACGCGCCCATGGCCCGGCCGCGCGCGGCAGGCGGGTACATGGCCTGCAGGATCGACAGCACCTGCGGCACCATCAGCGCGGCAAACGCGCCCTGCACCACGCGAACACCGACCAGTTGCGCGCCGTTCTGGCTGGCCCCGCACAGCGCGGAGGCGACGGTGAAGCCGGCAACGCCGGTCAGGAACATCGCGCGGTGGCCGAGGATGTCGCCGAGCCGGCCCGCGGTGATCTGCAGGATCGCGAACGCGAGCGTGTAGCCGGTGAGCATCCACTGCACGGTTTCGTAGCTGGTGTGCAGTTCGTGCTGGATGGGCGGCAGGGCGACGTTCACCACCGAGCTGTCCATCAGGTCCATGAACGACGCGAGCAGGACGACGTAGAGCGCGATCGTGCGCCGCCTGCCGACGGCAACCGGCGTGAATGCCGGTGCGGTGGTGGTGCTGACCACGGTGCGGTCTCCCCTGCCTGGTTGACTACCTGACAGTGCCTCTCCATGATGGAGTTGCACCTTATTGGTATCTCTCTAATATAGAGAGACTTTAGGCATGAGGGGAAACCATGTCAACCCGGCGAGACGCGCTGGTGACCGCGCTGGAACGGCAGAGCCGGATCCAGGTGCTGGCCACCGTGATGAACATGCAGGTGATCGCCACGCAGGCCGGGATCAACATGACCGACGTGCAGTGCCTGAACCTGCTCACCCTGGAGGGCCCCATGACGCCGAGCCAGATCGCGCAGGCCATGGCGATGAGCAAGGGCGGTGCGATCACCGCGATGATCGACCGGCTGGAGAAGGCCGGCTACCTACGCCGCACCCCGGACCCGCACGATCGACGCAAGGTGCTGGTCGAGGCGGAGATCGACGGCGAACCACTCCGCCGCCTCGCCGACCTGTTCACCCCGATCGGCGCGGGTTTCACGGACGTCGCCGCCGACTACACCGACGATCAGCTCGAAGTCGTCGTCGACTACCTCACCCGCAACAACGAAACCTTCATCACGCAGTTGGCCGAGTTGGCGTAGCAGGCCACCGCCTCCGGTGAGCGGCCCGCTCGACCGGCGAGGAGCAGGCCACTCACGCTCGCACCGGCTCAGAAGTCCATGCCGCCCGCGTCCTGACCAGGCGCCGCCGGAGCAGCCTTCTCCGGCTTGTCCGCCACCACAGCCTCCGTGGTCAGGAACAACGCCGCGATCGACGCCGCGTTCTGCAACGCGGAACGAGTGACCTTGGCCGGGTCGATGATGCCCGCCTTCAGCAGATCCTTGTACTCGCCGGTGGCAGCGTCCAGACCCTCACCCGAAGGCAGGTTCTTCACCTTCTCCACCACAACGCCACCCTCCAGGCCGGCGTTGATCGCGATCTGCTTGAGCGGAGCCTCCAGCGCCAGCCGCACGATGGCCGCACCAGTCGCCTCG
>DASZJG010000013.1:0-98607 GCA_035948315.1 Pseudonocardiaceae bacterium
TGGTCACTTGAGTCGCGGTTGAGTTGCCGTTACCGATCCCGTGCCACACTCGGCCCATGCCCCATAGGCGTGCTGAGCAGTTGCTGGTCGAACGGATGACGCAAATCCGGACGGGCCTCACGGAAACCCCGTTGATTTCCCTTGCCGACGAGCACTGTGACATCGTCACCAAGCTGGAATTCTGCAATCCCGCTGGAAGTAGCAAAGACCGTTCGGCACTGTGGATTCTGGAACAGGCGATAGGCCGTGGGGAGATAACGCCCGACACCACGGTCGTCGAGTCGTCGTCCGGCAATTTCGCGCTGGCGCTGGCTTTCTACTGCAGAATGCTTGGTCTCCGATTCGTCCCGGTCATCGATCCGAACTGCAACCAGGCCACCGAGACCCAGTTGCGGCTGCTGTGCGGGCGGGTGGAGAAGGTCACCGTCGCTGATGGGGCGGGCAGCTACCTGAAGTCCCGGTTGTCCCGAGTGCGGGAACTGCTGGTCGAACTCGACTCGGC
The DNA here is from genome assembly GCA_035948315.1 of Pseudonocardiaceae bacterium. GTDB lineage: Bacteria > Actinomycetota > Actinomycetes > Mycobacteriales > Pseudonocardiaceae > CAJCJE01. Next base: position 503 of record DASZJG010000013.1, read on the forward strand.
CTACTGGACCAACCAGTACGCCAATCCGGATGCCCGCGACGCGCACTACCGCTTCACCGCGAGCGAGTTGATAGCGCAGGCGGGGCGGCTCGACTACCTCTTCGTCGGGGTGGGTACCGGTGGCACGATCGCTGGGCTCTCGCATCGGATCAAGGAGACCTATCCGGGCTGCGTGGTCGTCGCGGTCGACTCCGAAGGCTCCGTGATCTTCGGCGGCCCGCCGAAGAAGCGGCGGATTCCGGGCATCGGCTCAAGCATCGTGCCGCCGCTGTGCGGTGCGGCGCTGATCGACCAGGTCGAGATCGTCTCGGAGGTACGCGCCGTCGACGGCTGCACCGCCCTGGCCTCCCGGTACGGCGTGTACACGGGCGGTTCGACCGGCAGCTGCTATGCCGCCGTCCAGGACTACTTCGCTCGGCACCGTCCCGGCGTGCACCGTCCCCGGGTTGCCTTCCTCGCCGCCGACCGCGGCAACGCCTATGCCCAGACCGTGTACGACTCCGCGTGGGTCGCGCGCCTGCGCGCGGAGGCGGTGGCACCCGTCGGCGCCGAAGCCCTGGCCGTCAACTGAAGGAGATCCGCCACGTGTCCAGCCTGGCCCTGCCGACCATGACCGTGATCGGTGCCGGTGACATCGCCGCGCAGACGGATGCTCACCGTCCGGAGCTCGTCGAGGTCGTCCGCGCCGCCTACCTCGTGCACGACGCCGGAAACAGCTCGAACCCGCACAGCTCGTTCCTACGCTTCCCGAACCAGAGGCGGTCGCGGATCATTTCGCTGCCTGCCTACCTGGGCGGCGAGTTCGAGGTCGCGGGGAACAAGTGGATCGCGAGCTTTCCCGACAACGTGCGGCACGGGCTTCCCCGTGCCTCGGCCACGTTGATCCTCAACGACTGCGTCACCGGCTACCCGTTCGCCTGCATGGAGTCCTCGATCATCTCGGCGACGCGGACTGCCGCGTCCGCGGCGCTCGGCGCGCAGACGCTGCTCGGGGCGCGTCAGGCCGGTCGGGTCGGCATCGTGGGCACCGGTCTGATCGCCCAGCACGTGTGGCGGTTCCTGCGTGATCTCGACTGGGAGATCGACAGCTTCCGGCTCTTCGACCTCGACCGGGCGGCAGCGGAGGGTTACCGGGCTGCGCTGGCCGAGGACACCACGGCCAAGATCGTGGTCGCCGACACCGCGGCGGACGCGTTCGCCGACTGTGACCTCGTCGTGCTGACCACCGTGGCCGCCGAACCGTACCTGCACGATCCCAGGCTGCTGGCGCACAACCCGGTGGTGCTGCACCTGTCCCTGCGCGACCTCGCTCCCGAGATGATCCTGGCCGCCCAGAACGTCACCGACGACGCCGACCACGCCGTGCGCGAGCGCACCTCGCTGCACCTGACCGAGCAGCGCACCGGCAACCGGGACTTCATCGACGGCACCCTCGCCGACCTGCTGCGCGGGCGACTACGGCGGGACCGCGAGCGCCCGGCGATCTTCTCACCGTTCGGGCTCGGCGTGCTCGACCTCGCCGTCGGGAAGTGGGCGCACGACCGGGTCGTCGCGGCCGGCCGGGGGCGCCAGGAGAGCGACTTCTTCACCGGAGTGGGGGTCTGACCGATGAGTACGTCATCCGCGCCAGGCCCCACCGGGGATCGGTACGTCGTCGTGGTGAACGACGAGGAGCAGTACTCGATCTGGTTCGCCGACCGGGCCTTGCCCGTGGGCTGGACCGCCACCGGCACGGCGGGCACCCGCCAGGAGTGCCTTGACCGCATCGAGCAGGTGTGGACCGACCTGACCCCGCGCTCCGTGCGAGGGGCCTGGTGATGGCTGCTGCCCTCGCGGCGGCCTGGCTGCGCGGGCTCGGCTGCCGTGCGGGCACCGCGCGGCAGCGCCTGTTCGTGTTTCCGCATGCCGGCGCGGGCGCTTCCGCCTACCAGCTCGCGGCGTACCTGCCGGACGCCGTGGAGGTTTGTGCGGTCCAGCTGCCCGGCCGGGAGAGCCGGTTCGCCGAACCGGCCCTGACGTCGATGGACGAGGCTGTGGCCGCGCTCGCGCCGATCGTCGCCGATCACACCGACCTGCCGTACGCCTTCTTCGGGCACAGCATGGGCGCCCTGATCGCGTTCGAGACAGCCCGGCGGCTGCGCGCACTGGGCGCGCGCCTGCCGGACCGCCTGTTCCTGTCGGGCATGCGCGCTCCGGAGCTGCCGGACCACGATCCTCGGCACGCGTTGCCTGACGACGAGTTGCTGGCCACGGCCGAGTTCGATGGCGTCGATGCCGAGGTGCGGGAATTGCTGCTGCCGACGCTGCGCGCGGACCTGACGCTGTGCGAGACGTACGCGTACCGGGCCGAGGCTCCGCTGCCCTGCCCGTTGACCGTGCTGGCCGGGGCGGCGGACGACAGCGTCGGCGAAGCCGAGCTCGCCGCCTGGCGCGGGCAGACGTCGGCCGAGTTCGCGCTGCACCTGTTCCCCGGTGCCTCCCACCTGTATGTGCGCGGTGAAGAGCGACTGTTGGCCGAGACGATCACCCGGGTTTTCCCCGTGCGGGGCTGAGAAAGGACCGTTCATGGCGCCGACCACCCTGGTGGCACTGTGGGAGCGGCAAGCCGCCGCGACCCCCGAGGCGGTTGCCGTCGTCGCGGGAGCACGGCTTGCCACGTACGCCGAGGTGGATCGCCGGGCTACGGCGCTGGCCGCCGAGTTGGCGGCCAGCGCCGTCGGCGCGGAGAGTCTGGTCGGCGTCTGCGTGGGTCGCTCGGTCGAGCTGGTCGTGGCCTTGCTCGGCATCCTGAAGTCCGGTGCCGCGTACCTGCCTCTCGACCCCAGCTACCCGGCGGATCGGTTGCGGCACATGACCATCGACGCGAGGACACGGTTGTGGATGTGCGACGCCGAGCACCACGCGCTGGCGCTGGCGTCGGGCGCGTCCGATGTCCTGTTGGTCGAGGACTTCCCCGAGGCACCGACGGCTCCGGCGGCCGCGGCGATACACCCGCACCAGCTGGCCTACGTCATCTACACCTCCGGTTCGACCGGCGTGCCCAAGGGCGTCGCCGTCGACCACGCGGCGGTTGCCTCGTTCCTGCGGAGCGTGGCCGAACGGCCCGGAATCGGTGCGCGCGACCGGGTTCTCGCGCTGACGCCGCTCTCGTTCGACATCTCGATCCTGGAGCTGTTCCTGCCGCTGACCCAGGGAGCGACGGTGGTGATGGCCCCGCGCGCCGCCAATACCGACCCCGAACTGCTGGCCGCCACCATCGCCGCGGCGGGCGTGCGTGTCGTCCAGGCGACCCCGACCACCTGGCGGATGCTGCTGGCGTCGGGCTGGACGGACGGGCTGGGCCGGGTGCTGCTCTCCGGCGGAGAGCCGCTCGATCCGCAGCTGGCGCGCGACCTGCTCGCCACCGGAGGCACCCTGTGGAACCTCTACGGGCCGACCGAGGCGACGGTGTGGGCCACCGCCGCCCGCATCGACGCCTCGGCCGACCGGGTCACGGTCGGTGCCGCCCTGGCCAACACCCGGCTGCACGTGGTCGACGAGGGCGGCCGGGAGGTCGGCCCGGGTGTGATCGGTGAGCTGTGGATCGGTGGCGCGGGCGTGGCGCGCGGCTACCTCAACCGGCCCGCGCTGACCGCCGAACGGTTCGTGCCCGACCCGTTCGGGGACGTCGCCGGGCGCCTGTACCGGACCGGTGACCTGGCCCGGTGGTCGTCCGACGGCACCCTGGAGGTGTTGGGGCGCAACGACACCCAGGTCAAGGTGCGCGGCTTCCGCATCGAGCTCGGCGAGATCGAGGCATGCGTGCGCAGCCACCCGCTGGTCATCGACGCGGTCGTGGCCGTCGACCGGGATGCGGCGAGCGGCGACCAGTTGGTGGCCTACCTCGTACCGGCACGTGACGCTTCCGATGACCTGCCGCGCCAGGTCCGGGATCACCTCGCGCAGCGACTGCCCGCCCACATGGTGGCCCACGGCTACGCGGTGCTCGATGCCCTGCCCCGCACTCCGGCGGGCAAGGCCGACCGGGACGCCGTGGCCCGGCTTCCGTACGGCCCGGTGCGGGCGAGCGGGCCGGTAGCCGGCGACGCCCCATTGGCACGGCACACCGGGGTGGTGCGCCGGGTGTGGGCCGAGGTGCTCGGGCTCGGCGACGTGTCTCCCCACGACGACTTCTTCGGGCTGGGCGGCCAGTCGCTCACGGCGGTGCGCGCCGTTGGCCGGTTGCGGGCCGAACTGGGCCTACCGGTCGACGCCCAGTCGGTCTTCGCCCATCCGACCCCGGCCGCGCTGGCCGCCGCCCTGGACGGTGTCGCGCCGGCGGAGGACGAGCCGATCCCCCCGGCGGCGACCGCCGAACTGTCCTTCGGCCAGGAGCGGATCTGGTTCTTCGAACAGCTCAACGAGGCGGTGCCCGCCTACCACCTGCCGGTCGCCCTCGGCCTGCCCGGCGGACGCGTCGACCTGCCACGGTTGCGGGAGGGCCTGTCCGCGCTGCTGCACCGGCACCCGACGCTGCGGACGGCCCTGGTCGTCGTCGCGGGCCGGGTCCGTCCCGAACCGCGCGAGCCGGGACCGGTGCCGCTGCGCCTGACCGAGGTCGCCGAGGAGGACCTGGACGCGCTGGTCACCGAGCTGGTCCGCGCCCCGTTCAGGCTGGATCGCCCGCCGCTGCTGCGCGCGGACGTGCTGCGCACCCCGAACCGGGACATCACGCTGTTGACGATCCACCACATCGCCTGCGACGGCGCTTCGGTGGACCTGATGGTGCGGGAGTTGGGCGAGCTGTACACGAGGTCCGCCGCCCTGGCACCGCTGCCGGTGACCTACGCCGACTACGCGGCCTGGCAACGTCGGCGGCTCACCGGCGCCGAGTTGGAGCGGCTGCTCGGCCACTGGCGCACCCGGCTCGCTGGCATACCCGCCCTGGAGCTGCCGACCAGCAGGCCCCGCCCGGCCGTGGCGAGCCACCGTGGCCGCCGCGAACTGCTGCGCGTCCCGGCCGACCTGGCTGACCGGCTGCGTGCCCTGTGCCGGGCCGAGGGCGTCACCCTGTTCATGGGGCTGCTGGCGCCGTTGCAGGTGCTGCTGGGCCGCTACGCCGACGAGAGCGACGTCGCCGTCGGCACGCTGGCCGGGGCCAGGCCACGCCCGGAACTGGACGAGGTGGTCGGCTACTTCGTGAACACCCTGGTGCTGCGCACCGACCTGTCCGGCGATCCGACCTGGCGCGAGCTGCTGGCCCAGGTCCGCGAGGTCGCGCGGCAGGCCTACGCGCACCAGGAGTTGCCTTTCGAGAAGCTCGTCGCCGAGCTGAGCCCGGAGCGCGACCTGAGCCGCAACCCGCTGTTCCAGGTGCTGTTCGCCCTGCACGACGAACCGAGCGCCGGGCACGTCATCGAACTGTACGACCGCAGGGAGCTGGAGGGACGGCTCGGCACCGCCCGTTTCGACCTCGCCCTGGACGTGACCGACCACGCCACCGGTGATCTCGGCATCTCGGTCGAGTACGCCACCGACCTGTTCGACGACGGCTTCGTGCGCGGCCTCGGCCGGCACTTCGTGCGGGTGATCGAACAGATGGTGTCCAGCGTGACGGCCCGGCTGTCCGACCTGGAGATCGTCTCGGCCGACGAGCTGCGGGCCCGGTCCGGTGACGAGCGGATCGAGCCGACCACCCTGGTACGGCTGTGGGAACGCCAGGTGCGGGCCACCCCGGACGCGCGTTGCGTCGTCGGGGTCGGCCGTTCGCTGACCTTTGCCGAGACCGACGCGCGGGCCTCGGCCCTGGCCCGGGAGCTGCGGGCCAGCGGCGTGCGCGCGGAAAGCCTGGTCGGCGTGTGCCTGGAGCGATCGGTGGAACTGGTGGTCGCCCTGCTCGGCGTGCTGAAGGCGGGCGGCGCCTACGTCCCGCTCGATCCCGGCTATCCGGCTGACCGGTTGCGGTACCTGCTGGCCGACTCGGGCGTGCGCCTGGTCGTCGCGGATCCGGCGCACGCCAGTGTGACCCTCTTCGGCGACGACGTGCGGATGGTGGCGGTGAACCAGGAACCCGGGACCGACCCGGAGCCGGTAGAGCAGGTGCGGCCGCACCACCTCGCCTACGTGATCTACACGTCCGGCTCCACCGGCAACCCCAAGGGCGTTGCGATCACCCACGCCAACATCACCGGATTCCTGGCCTGGAACCAGCGGCTGTCCCGGCTGACCGGACGGGACCGGGCGCTGCTCAACCACTCGGTGGCATTCGACAACTCGGTCTGGGAGATCTTCCAGTGCCTGGTCTCCGGCGCCGAACTGCACCTGGCCGGGCCCACCGCCGCCTACGATCCCCAGGAGTTCCTGCGCGAGGTCCACGAGCGCGGCATCACGACGCTCAACGCCACGCCCTCGCAGCTGCGGATCCTGCTGGAGTCCGATGTGGACCCCGCGCCGCTGCTGGACTCCGTCCGCCTGGTGTTCACCGGTGCGGAGGCCGTGCCGCACGACGTGGCCCGGCGCATCCTGGCCGCCACCGCGCCGGGATGCCAGGTCTTCAACGAGTACGGGCCGACCGAAGCGACTGTCACCTCGGCCTTCTGCCCGATCACCGAGGATCTGCTCGACCGGCACAGCCACCTCCCGAGCGTTCCGTTCGGCCGGGCCACCGACAATGCGCGCCTCTACGTGCTGGACCAGCGGCTGCGCCCGGTCGTCCCGGGGTGTCGCGGCGAGCTGTACGTCGGCGGCAGCGCGGTCGGCCGCGGCTATCTCGGCCGACCGGCCCGCACGGCAGCGGCCTACCTGCCCGACCCGTACGCGGCCGAACCCGGCGCCCGGATGTACGCCACCGGCGACGTGGTCCGGCTGCTCCCCGACGGGAACCTGGTCTTCCTGGGCCGTAACGACCACCAGGTCAAGGTGCGCGGGTTCCGCATCGAGCTCGGCGAGATCGAGTCCGCCCTGCAGGAGCATCCCGCCGTTGCCGACTGCGTGGTTTCCGTGCGCCGCAACCGAACCGGCGTGGACCAGCTGGCGGCCTACGTGATTCCCGAGCACCCCGACCGGCCCGCCCCGGACCCGGCGCAGCTGCGCGCCTATCTGGCCGAGCGACTGCCGCCGTACATGCTGCCGCAGAGCTGCACGACCATCGCCGAGATCCCGTTGAGCCCCAACGGCAAGGTGGACCGCGACGCTCTGCCCGAACCACACCAGGTGGCCGCCCCGGTCGCCACCCACCGGGTCGTCACCAAGCAGCAACTGCTCGTCGCCGAGGTGTGGCGGGCGTGTCTTGGCGTCGAGGAGGATTTCGGGCCGGAGGACAACTTCTTCGACGTCGGCGGCACCTCGTTGACCATCACGGCGGTCGCGAGCGGGCTCGGCGAGCGCCTCGGCCGGCGGGTGCCGCCGGTCCTGATCTTCCGGAATCCCACTGTCGCGGGCCTGGCCGAGGCCCTGGATGCGGAGCCCCGGCGATGAGCCGGCTGGACGCGGTCGCCGTCGAGGTCGATCCCGCCGAGGTCGGCATGGACCCGGGTCGGCTCGCCCGGATCGACCGCCACTTCGCCGGATACGTCGACGACGGGCGGTTGTCCGGCTGGCAGGTCGTCGTGGCCCGGCGCGGGCGGGTCGTGCACTCGAGCACGTACGGACTGCGCGACGAGTCCGCAGGGCTCCCGGTGACCGCCGACACCCGGTGGCGGCTGTACTCGATGACCAAACCGATCACCTCGGTCGCGGCGATGATCCTCTGGGAGCGCGGCGAACTGGAGCTCACCGATCCGATCAGCCGGTGGATCCCCGCCTTCGCCGACACCCCGGTCTACGTCGAGGGCCCGGCGACGAACCCGGTGCTGGCCCCCCAGACCGAGCCGATCCGGGTCTGGCACCTGTTGACCCACACGGCCGGGCTGACCTACGGCTTCCACCACGCCCACCCGGTCGACGAGATCCACCGCGCCGCCGGTTTCGAGTACAACGCGCCGCCGGGCCTGGACCTCGCCGGGTGCGTCGATGTGCTGGCGTCGCTGCCGTTGATGCACCAGCCCGGCGCGCAATGGAACTACGGGCGCGCCACCGACGTGCTCGGCAGGGTCGTGGAGATCGTGTCGGGGCGGCCGCTGGACCGGTTCTTCGAGGAGGAGATCTTCCGGCCGCTGGGTATGGGCGCCACCGGTTTCGTCGTGGACGATCCCGATCGGCTGGCCCGCGTCTACGCCCTCGAACCGGGGTCGGGGCGACGGGTGCCGCACGCGGCGATGAGCCGGGGAGGGCGCACGCCGCCCACCGCGTTCTCCGGCGGCGGCGGGCTGGTGGGCACCGCGGGCGACTACCACCGGTTCGTGCAGATGCTCGCGCGTGGCGGCGAGCTCGACGGTGCCCGGATCCTCGGTCCCCGCACCGTGTCCTACATGACCCGCAACCACCTGCCGGGCGGCGTGGACCTCGCGCAGTTCGGGCGGCCCTCGTTCGGCGAGATGCCCTACGGCGGAGTCGGTTTCGGGCTGGGGTTTTCGGTGGTGCTCGACCCGGTGGCCTTCCGGACCGGCGCCAGCATCGGCGAGTACGCGTGGGGCGGGGTGGCCGGTACCGCGTTCTGGGTCGATCCGGTCGAGCAGGTGACGGCCTTGTTCTTCACCCAGCTGGTGCCTTCCGGTACCCATCCGATCCGCAGGCGGTTCCGCCAGCTCGTCTACCAGGCGCTGGTGGACTGAACCCGGTCGGTCAGGGCCTGGACGTAGCCGGCCAGCACTGCCGCCGCGGACGCCGGATCCCAGCGGTCCCCCGAATACTCCAGCCAGCACTGGTAACCCCGCGCCGGGTCGGTGTCCGGCACGATGCCGAAGACCAGTTCCTGCCGGGCGGCGGTGCCCGCCACGTCCCGCACCGTGCTGACCAGATCCGGGAAGTCGAGCACGGCGGGCGGGAGGTTCTGGAAGGCCATCGCGTAGGGCAGGCCCGCGGGCACGTCGGTCCGGCCGGACTCGCACAGCGCCCGCAGCACCTCGGTCACCGGCACCGGGCGGTCCAGCACGGTCTGGATCTCCACGGTGGTGCGGTCCACCAGTGCGGCGAAGCTGTCCTGACCGTCCACGTCGACCACCAGGCCGACGCCGAGGCGGGTGCAGCTGACCAGGCTTTCGAACTCGGCCCGTTCCCGGTTGGCGTAGGAGACGCTGAGCACGACAGCGCCACGGTGATCAGGCGCAGCGCCGGTCAGGTAGGCGCCCAGTGCGGCGGCGGCCACCGCGAACGGCGTGCTGTTGTGCGTGCGGGCGAAGCCTTCCACCGCGGCGCGGGTGGCGGCCGGGACGGGCAGCCGGACGGTGTCGCCTGCTCCGGTCGGCCGGTCCGGACGTCGACGGTCGGCGGCCACCGCCAACCCGAACGGCACCGTCGCGAACCGGTCACGCCAGAACGCGAGCGCGTTGGCGTCCCGGGCCGGATCGCGGTGCCGCTCCTGCCACCGGGCGTAGTCGCTCGCCTGCGCGCTCGGCGCGGCCAGGCGGGACGCGACGCCGGTAACCGCGGCGCGGTACAGCTCGGCGAGTTCGGTGAGGACCAGATTCAGCGCCCAGCCATCGACGCTGATGTGGTGCAGCACCAGGATCAGGGCCCACTCCCGCTCGGCCAACCGCAGCAACCGGACCACCGGCGTGGTGCCCACGGCCAGGTCGAACGGCGTGTCGGCGAGGGTCCGGCCGATCTCCTTCTCCCGGGCGGCGCGCCGCCGCGCCGGGAGGTCGCGCAGATCGTCGACCGGTGGCCAGCACGGCCTCGGTGCCAGCACCTGTTGCCGGTGCCGACCGTCCGAACCGGACACGAACCGGGAGCGCAGGCTCTCGTGCCGGGCGACCAACTCGGTGAGCGCCACGCCGAGCGCGGTGACGTCCAGCCGACCGCGCAGCCCGATTCGGGTCGCCACGTTCCACACCTGCGGCCGACCGGCCCGCGCGACCGTCGCCAGCATGAGCTCCTGCTGCGTCGAGGCCGGTGCATCGTCGAGCGGCTCGCGCAGGCGCGCCAGCAGCGCGGATTTGTGCGTGCGCAGGTCGGCAAGCAGGCGCGAGGTGAGCGCCAGCGCCGGGGCATCGTAGCGCAGCACGGCGCCGTCGGCGGTGAGCTGGACGTCGTCCTCGGCCAGCCGCGCCAGCAGCGCGTCCAGCTCGCTCACACCTGCCCCCGGACCCGGCCGGACAACCGCGCCACCATGCCCGCCACCGTGGGCGCCGCGAAGAACTCGCCGATCGAGTAGTCGGTGTCGAACCGGGCGCGGACCCGGTTGAGCAGCGTGATCGCGTTGACCGAATGACCGCCCAGGTCGAAGAACCGGGTGTCATCGGCGAACTCCCCGGCTCCGAGCACGGCCGCCCACTCCGCCCGCACCGTGCTGCGGGTGTCCGGCTTCGCCGGGCCGCCGGGCTTGCCGTTGTGGGTCCATTTTCCGTTGCCGTTCAACGGGAACTCCCGCACCACCCGCCAGTGCAGCGGCACCATCGGCCGGGGCAGTATCTCGGCCAGCCGCGCCCGCCAGCGCGTCGACTGCTCGGTCAGCGGCTCGTCACTGCGGACGTAGCAGGTCAGCTCGCCGTCACTGGCGACAACTCTGGCGTCCGGGATGCCGGGCAGCGCGCGCACCGCCGCGGTCACCTCGGCCGGTTCCACCCGGAAACCTCGGATCTTCACCTGGTGGTCGGCGCGGCCGGCGAAGTCCAGCTCACCGTCGGGGCGCGACCGGGCCAGGTCACCGGTTCGGTACCAGCGGCGGCCGACGTCGTCGGTGCTGAACCGGGCCGCGGTCAGCTCTGGGTCGGCGTGGTAGCCGCGCGCCACCTGCGGCCCGCTGACGTACAACTCCCCCATCGCCCCTGGCGGCAGCACCTGGCCCGCGGCATCCCGGATCTCCAGGCGCATGCCGGGATTGGGCGCACCGATGGACGGCAGGCCCGGCGCGTCCGGCGCCACCGGCCCCCACGAGCAGAACACGCAGCACTCGGTGGGGCCGTAGATGTTGTACAGGGTGAACGGGAGGTCCGGGCGCGGGCGCGTGGTGAGCCGCTCCCCGCCGGCGCACAGCACGCGCAGCGCCGCGTCGGCTGGCCAGGGTTCGCGCAGCACGGCCTCGGCGATCACGGTGGGCAGGAACGCCACGGTGATCCCGGCCCTGACGAACCAGGCGAGCAGCTCGGCCGGGTCGAGCCGCACGTCCTCGGGCACCACGTGCAGTTCCGCGCCGGTGACCAGCGCGGGCCACGTCTCGATCAGGCTCGCGTCGAAGCCGGTGCTGCTGTACCAGGACAGCCGGTCTCGTTCGGTGATGCCCAGCCGCTCCCGGTACACCTTCTCGACGGCGGCGAGGTTGCCGTGTTCGACGGCGACGCCCTTGGGCCGGCCGGTCGACCCGGAGGTGTAGAGCAGGCACAACAGGTCCGCCGGTGCCGCTGTTCGCCCCGGGCCTGCCAGCCGGGTGCCGGTACCACGGCCGGGGTGGATGCGGGGCAGGTCGAGATCGGGCTGGAAGTCCGGCGCGCAGACGATGGCCGCCGGGGTCGCGTCTGCGAGCATGGCCGCGCTGCGGGGCCACGGTTGTCCGAGATCGAGCGGCAGGTAGGCGGCGCCCGTGGCGAGCGAGCCGAGCATCGCGGCGATGAAGTCCGCGCCTCGGGGCAAGGCCAGCGCCACCACGTCGCCGGGGCCGACGCCCCGTTCGGTCAGCTGGTCGGTGATGGCGGCGGCGGCCGAGGACAGTCGCGCGCCCGGCACGCGGGTGTCCGCGACCAGCGTGGTGCGCAACTGTCCCGGTAGGACCAGAGCCGCTCCGGCGTCAGGCTCGGCCGGATCGGCGGCCACGACGCCGGTCGGCAACTCGCCGATGCGGGTGGTGCCGGTGGCGTTGGCGATGCCGTCCAGCACCAGCTCCAACTGGGCCAGGTAACCGCGCGCGGTGGACTCGGTGAACAGGTCGCTGTCGTAGCGCAGCCGTAGCCGCAGACCGGTATTGGTGCGCACCGCCATCAGCGACAGCTCCAGCGGCGCGGACTCGGTGCCCTCGGCCACCGGTTCCGCGCGCAGGCCGGGCAGGGCGATCCCGGCCAGCGGCTCGTCGTCCAGGTCGATCGAGGCCGGGATGAGCGGCCGGGCCGCGCCCGGGTCCGGGTTGACGGACGAGAGCAGCGCGTCCAGATCGACCTTGCTGTGCCGATTGGCCGCCAGGACCAGGTCGCGGGTGGCGCGCACGGCCGAGCGCAGCGACTGTTCGTCGGTCAGCCGGGCGCGCAGTGGCAGCAGCGCGGCGAAGAAGCCGATGGTGTCGCGGGCCGCCGGGGGCCGGGCGTCGAAGGTCGCGCCGAGCAGGAACTCGTCCTGGCCGCTGAACCGGCGCAGCACGATCCGCCAGGCGGTGTGCAGGGTCGCCAGCAGGGTCACGCCCTGCGCGCCGCTCCACCGGCGCAGTGCCTCGGTGCGCTCCTCGCCGAGCGCGGCACCGACCGAACCGCCGGCGCCCGCGACGGTGCGGGGGCGCGGCCGGTCCGTGGGCAGGTCGAGCACTGGCGGCTCGGTGCCGAGGTGTGTGCGCCACCAGTCCAGGTCGGCCGATGGGGGCGCCGCGGCGGGCAGGTCGAGGGTCGATCCGGCCGGGCTGGCCCAGTGTGGTGGGCGCCCCTCGACCGCGGCGCGGTAGTGCTCGGCGAGGTCGGCGGCCAGCACGCCCGCCGAGTGGCCGTCGGTGATGATGTGGTGGCTGCCCAGGATCAGCACGTGGTCCTCGGCGTTGAGACGCAGCAGGCGCGGGGTGAACAGGGGCCCCTGCGCCAGATCGCGGTCGCGATGGCTCTCGGCCCGGATCGCGGCGGCGATGTCGGCGTCCGGATCGCCGGTGCCGGACGCGAGGACGAGCGGGACGTCGAGCCGGTCCAGCACCACCTGGTGCAGCGTGTCCTCGTCCGGCCGGAACACCGTGCGCAGGCCGGGATGCCGGTCCACCAGCCCGCGCAGCGCCGTGCGCAGCCCGGACTCGTCCAGCGGGCCGCGCAGCCGGACGGCCTGGATCTCGTTGTAGGCGCTCGGCCGGGTCAACTGGCAGGCCAGCCAGATCCGCCGTTGCGCCGGGGTCGCGGGCGCGGCCAGTTCGGCTGGTTCGGTTGGTGCGGCTGGTTCGCTGTCGTGGTAGCGGCGGCGCAGGCGGTCCAGGGCGACCAGGCCGGTCGACACCTTCTCGGCGGGCAGGCCGAAGTCGACCAGGGCGGCGATCTCGGTGACGCCGGCGTCCCGCAGCGCGTCCACGGTGGCCGCGCAGCTCTCCGGGGTGCCGATCAGCGCCCGCTGTTCGCAGTAGCGGTCGTAGGCGCGGCGGAACAGCCGCTCCAGATCGTCCTCGCTGGCCGCGGCCAGTTCCGCCGGACCAGGTCCGGCCGCGCTGGCCGCCGAGCGCATCAACAGCGACGACCTCAGGTAGCGGATCATCGGTTCGGCCGCGTCGGCCCGGGCGGTCAGCTGGTCATCGGTGAGGTAGGTGTGCAGCAGCACGGTGACCCGGCCGGTGTCCGGGTCGAGACCCGCGTCCGCGCGGGCCTTCCGGTAGACCGCGATGTTCTCGGCGAGTTGCTCGATGGTCTGGTTCATCAGGTTGGTCACGACGCCGAGGTCGAGGCTTCCGGCCTTGGCGTAGGACTCGGCACGTCCCGACGTGGCCAGGAACATCGGCGGCTGGTCCTGGACGGGCCGCGGATACACCAGGACGTCGACCGGCTGCCCGTCACCGGACCGGCGGGCCACCGACTCGCCCCGCCACAGCCGCCGCACGTCGGCCAGGCCGTCGAAGGTGAGGTCGCGGCGTTGTTCGAACCGGTCCGGGTGCAGGGCGAAGTCCTCGGCGTGCCAGCCGGTGCCGAAACCGAGCCCGACCCGGCCGTCGGAGAGGTTGTCCACCACGGACCACTCCTCGGCCACCCGGATCGGGTCGTGCAACGGCAGCACCACTGATCCGGCGTTGAGCCGGACCCGGCTGGTGTGCCGGGCCAGTGCGGCGGCCAGCACCACCGGGTTGGGGAACAGGCCGCCGAACGAGTGGAAGTGCCGCTCCGGCAGCCACACCGCGTGGAAGTCGTGCTCGTCGGCGAAGCGGGCGGTGTCGAAGACCAGGTCATAGTGCTGTCGCTGGTCGCCGTCGGCCGAGTCGCCGAAGAAGTAGACGCTGAAATCGGGCGCGGGCCGGGGCTTGGACTCGGGCGCCGCAACGGGAGCCGCGACTGGGGGCGCGACGGGGGCCGGGCGCGGGTCCGGGAAGTACCCGGCCTGCCGCAGCTCGTGCAGCGAGTCCTGGACGGCGTCGACGATGTGGTCGACGTCGGCGTCGGTGTGCGCGGTGGACAGGTAGCAGCTGCGCCACTCCCAGATGTAGACGCCGCGCAGCAGCAGGTGGTGGTAGAGCAGTTCCACGTCGGCACGGTTGACGAACCGGAACATCGAACCGAACCAGTCCACCCGCAACGGGAAGGCTTCGTCGGTGAAGAACGTGTTCAGGCGTTCGGCCAGCCGCGTGGTCCGGGCGTTCACCGACTCGGTCAGCGCAGGTCCCTGTTCGCGCAGGTGGGTCAGCACGGCCCTGGCGGCGGCCATCGACACCGGGTGCTGGAGGTAGGTGCCGCCGTAGAACACGGTGTCCCGGGTGGGACGGGAATCGTCGCCATAGCGCCAGAAGCCACCGTCGACGCCGTCCAGGAGCTCGCCCCGGCCCGCGATCGCGCCGATCGGGAAGCCGCTGCCCAGCGCCTTGCCGTAGGTGGCGAGGTCGGCGGTGACGCCGTAGTGGTGCTGGGCGCCGCGGTGGTGCGGGCGCAGGCCGGTCAGCATCTCGTCGAAGATCAGCACGATGCCGTTGCGCTCGGTCAGTTCGCGCAACGCGCGGACGAACTCGACCGGCCGTAGCGCGGGATTGCGGCACTGCACGGGTTCCACCAGCACGGCGGCGATCTCCCCCGCCTTGTCCGCGATGACATCGAGGCTCTCCGCGCTGCCGTACTCCAGCACGATCACCTCGGCGACCGCGCTGTCCGGGATACCTGCCGAGGCAGGCACGGTGTGCAGCCCACCTCCGGGGCGGCCGAGCAGCGAGTCGATGTGGCCGTGGTAGGCGCCGCGGAAGGTGACGATCCTGGTACGGCCGGTCGCGGCGCGGGCCAGCCTGATCGCGGCCGAGTTGGCTTCCGTGCCGGAGTTGGCGAACGCGACCCGCTCGGCGCCGGTCAGTTCGGCCAGCAGCAGCGCGGCCTCGCCGGTATCGGCGCTGCGCGGCCCGAGCCGCAGCCCGTCGGCCAGGTGTGCGCGCACCGCCTCGGTGACGAAATCGGGTTCATGGCCGAACAGCAGCGCGCCGAAACCCATGGTGATGTCGACGTAGCTGTTGCCGTCGACGTCCTCCAGCCGGGCGCCCCAGGCCGAGCGGCCGACGATCGGGTAGAGCATTTCCTTGGTGGCGCCGCGGAACCCGACCACGGCCCGACTGTCGGCCAGCACACCGCGATACCGGGCGGCCTGCTCCTTGGAACCCTTGGTCCGTTCGGTCAGCCGCCGGACGAGTTCGTCGGCATGCGCGCGCTGCAGTTCGTCGGCGGTCGCGGCCATGCCCGAGTCCACGGGCACGCTGACCCTCGGTCCGTCCACCACCGGCGCGGCCGGTTCCGGTGGTTCGGGCCGAGCGCGCCGGGACTCGATCAGTTCCCCGACCAGGCGGGGGTTGGGGGCGGTGTCGAGCAGTTCGGTCATGTCGATGTCGACGCCGTACTCGCTCTCCAGCGCGACCATGATGCCGACCAGTTGCAGCGAGTCGGCGCCCAGGTTCACGAAGGACTTTTCCGGGTCGATCTCGTTGGGCTGGTAGCCGAGATGACGGGCCGTCAGCTCGACGACTTTGGCCACCGTTTCCGCCGCCACGTTTCCTCCCTTGTGCTGCTGATCGGCCGCGACGACCGGCATCGCGGGCGGCCCCACCCAGTGCGGGGTGGGCCGGAACGGGTAGTGCGGCAACGGGATCCGGCCGCCGCCGCGACCGGCCAGCTCGGCTGCCCAGTCGATGTCCGCGCCGAGGCAGTAGGACCGGGCCAGTTCGCCGTCCGGGCCCGAGCCGGTGCCCCGGTCGGGCGCGGACGAGCCGGGGCAGGCGTCCGGGCGGTCCAGCGCGGCGGCGAGTTCGGCCGGTGTGCGGCCCATGGCGACCAGCCGGTGCGCGAAGTGCCGACGGCCCAGTGCCGCCGTGGTGAGCAGGTCGGCCGGGTCGATGCCGGGATGGCGGCGCAGGTGGTCGCGGTAGGCGGCGGCCAACTCGGCCAGGGCCTGCGGATCGCGCGCCGACAACGGCAACACCGCAGGCACCGGCTCGCGGCGCCGGGCCGGCGCGGCCGGTGGCGCCTGCAGGATCACGTGCGCGTTGGTGCCGCCCATGCCGACCGAGTGCACGCCGACCCGGCGCGGATGGCCGGTGTCGGGCCAGGCGCGGGCCTCGGTGTCGATGGTGAACGGGCTGTTGGCCAGATCGATGGCTGGATTGAGGGTGCGGAAGTTCGCCAGCGGCGGCAGCACGCCGTTGCGCAGCACCAGCACGGCCTTGATCAGTCCGGCCAGCCCGGCGCAACTGTCCAGATGGCCGATGCCGGGCTTGACCGTGCCCAGCGAGCAGAAGCCGGTCCGGTCGGTGTGCCGCGCGAACGCCGAGCGCAGCGCCTCGAACTCGATCGGGTCGCCCTTGCGGGTGCCGGTGCCATGCGCTTCCAGGTAGCCGATGGACGTGGCGGGCACGCCCGCGGTTTCCAGTGCGCGCAGCACCGCGTCGCGCTGGCCGGTGACGCTGGGCGCCGGGAACCCGGCCTTGTCGGCGCCGTCGTTGGTCACCCCCGAGCCCAGGATGACCGCGTGCACGGTATCGCCGTCGGCCAGTGCCCGGTCCAGCCGTTTGAGCAGCACGGCGGCCACCCCGTTGCCGCCGACGGTGCCGTCGGCGGCCGCGTCGAACGGGCGGATGACGCCGGTGCGGGAGATGGTGGAGCCCTTGACGTGGCGGTGGCCGGTGACCTGCGGCAGATGCAGCGCGGACGCGCCCGCGATGGCCAGGTCGGCGTCGCCGAGCCGGACCGCCTGGGCGGCAAGGTGGACGGCCACCAGCGCGCCGGAACAGGCGGTGGCCACGTTGACCGCGGCGCCGGTGAGGCCGAGCCGGAACGCGGCCCTGGTCGCGGTGAAGTCCGGGTAGTTGCCGACCTGTACCTGTTTGACCGACGTCCAGTCCGGCTCCCAGCCTGCCGCGGCCAGGTTGTGGTCGAGGTAGCTGTGCAACGAGTAGAGCCGGTAACCGGTGCTGGCGTAGACGCCGACCCTGGCGTCGGTGGCCGGGTAGCCGCCGTCTTCGAGCGCGTGGTGGCAGCACTGGAGGAACAGTCGCTGCTGCGGGTCGGTGATCGCGGCCTCGCGCGCGGTCATGCCGAAGAACTCGGCGTCGAATCGGTCGATGCCGGGGATCAGGCCGCTGGCGCCGGTGAAGTCCGGCGACCGGTACTCGCGTTCGGCGATTCCGGCGGCGGCCAGTTCGGCCTCGGTGAACCGGTGGATGCGGCTCGTGCCCGTGCTGATGTCGCGCCAGAACTCCTCGGGGGAATCAGCTCCAGGAAACCGGAACGCCATCCCGATGATCGCGACCTGGTCCGACGGTGGTGCGGCCATCTCGTCTCCTGTGCCATCCGAGGTAGGTGAGCATGAACAGGCCGACAACGATCGCGATCCCGTGCGAACCGGCGACCACCGTGAGCGGTGAGTGCCGGTCCAGCACGCCCGCGTTGACGATCATGCCCACGCCGAAACCGGTGTTCTCCGCGGTCGCGGACAACGCGAAGGCCTGATCGCGTCGCGCGTCGGGCAGGCGTTGCAGAAAGGTCGTGTAGGAGACCTCGGTGAAACCGTCGGCCTGCCCGGCCAGGAACGCGAAGATCAGGGTGAACACCAGTGGCAGTCCCGCGAAGCCGAGCACGAACGCGGCCGACATCAGGACGGTGCCGACGGCGAAGCCGCGCAGTCCCGCGCTCCGGCCGTCCCTGCCGTCCCTGCCGTCCCTGCCGCCGTAGCGCCGGACGAGCTGTTGCACCACGACGTTGCCGATCGCCCAGCAGCACCAGAACTGGCTGACGAAGGTGGCGGGCTGGTGCGGGTGGAGCAAGGTCGAATAGACCGGCAGGGCCACGTTGTGCGAGGAGGAACCGAACGCGTCCACCGCCCGCAACGCGATCATGGCCGACACGGTGCCGCCCAGTACGGCCCAGGGTCTGACCCAGGACCGGCGGGCCGGGACGGCGACGGGTCGCGGCACGGGTTCGTTGGTGACGCCGGTGATCCGCACCCAGGCGACGACCGCCGCGCAGGCCACGAAGGTCGCGGCGTCGACCAGCATCGCGGCCGAGTACCCCCACCAGGAGACGACCAGCCCGGCGGACGCGAAACCACCGACCATCGCCAGCGACCGACCGGTGATGACCAGCGAGTTGGCCCAGCCCAACCGGTCCGCCGGAACCATCCCCGGCACCGAACTGCGTTGCGCCACCAGGAACAACGTGGACCCGAGACCGCTGATCAGCGCGGTCGCGAACAGCATCGCGGGCCGCAGCGCGACCGGGCAGCACACCAACGCCACCAGGGCGACGGCAGGCGCCGCGTTGGCCCAGATCATGACCGGCCTGCGGCCCATCCGGGTGATCAGCGTGCGCGCGACCGCACCGGCCAGCACGCCGGAGATGAGCCGGACCGCCATGAACGCGCCCATGCCGAGCACGCTGCCGGTGACCTGGTAGACGAACAGGTTGAGCGCGACCATGTTCAGGTAGCTGCCGTAGGAGCTGAGCGAGTACGCGCCCGCCAGCAACCGGAATCTGCCCCGCCAGGACATGGTGGTCAATCCCCGACCGGCGCGGCCGCGCGCCGCCGGTCGAGCCCGAACACCAGCGGCACGGCCAGCACGCTGATCGCGATGAGGAACACCCAGGGCAGCGCCGCTCCGGCCGTCAGCAGCGCGGTGAGCAGCGCGGGGGCGACGGCGCTGCCGACCGACCAGGCCACCTGGTAGATACCCAGGTAACGGCCCCGCAGGTGCGCGGGCGCCAGCACCACGCTCAGTTCGCTGATCAGCGGCGAGCTGAGGATCTCGGCGACGGTGTAGAGCACCATCGCGATCACCAGCCCGGCGATCACCGCCCAGCCGGGCAGCACCAGCAGCAGGCCGAACCCGACGAACGCGGCCGCGTTGACCAGTAGCGCCAGCACCAGCACGGTCTCAGGCCTGCGCGTCTGCATCCATCCGCTGGCGAGCGTTTGGAGCAGCACGACCATGGCCGTGTTCAGCACCACGAGCACGCCGACGATCCAGGAGCCGACGTGGAGGTTGTCCACCGCGTAGACGGCCAGCAGCACCCTGATCACGGTGGGAGCGAAGACGAAGACGGTGCTGGTCGCGATCAGGCGCAGATACCGGGTGTCGGTCAGCGCCGTGCGGTAGCCGGACGGAGTGCGTTCGGCAGTGCTGACGGGCCTGGGCTGCGCGGGCTCGCTGGGGTCCACGCCTCGCATGGTGATCACGAGCCAGCCCGCGACGACGAAGGTGACCACGTTGAGCACCATGACCGCGCGCAGGCCCGCCACGCTGCTGACGCCCAGCGCCACCGCGGACGCGGCACCGCCGAAACCGACGCCGACATTGCGCAGGGCCCGGACGAAGCCGAACCAGCGGCCCCGCTCGACGTTCCGCGCGACCGCCACGGTGAGCGGGCTGCCGCCCATCCAGAAGGCGGTGGCGCCGACCTGCACCACGAACTGCCACAGCACGATCTGCCAGGCGGTCTGCGAGAACAGGAAACCGATGAAACCGGCCGCCGAGATCCAGTTGCCGACGGCGACAATGGCGCGCGGACCGAGTTTCTCCAGCAGGTGCCCGATGACGAGCGGGACGGGCAGGGTGAGCAGCTGACCAACGGTCAGCGCGGCGCCCACGTCGACCAGTGACAGCGTCGTCGTCTTCACAAAGAACACGACGGTGAACGCCAGCACCAGCCCGTTTCCGAGGCTGTCGATCAGGTTGGCGGTGACGAACCGACCTTTTCCCGCGAGCTCCGGCAGACCCCAGGCCGTCTGGATCCGCTGCCACGCCGACGGTGCGGGAGCATGCCCCGGCGTCATTGCTTCTGCTGGAAGACGGCCGCACTGCACGCGTTCACGTGCGACAGGACGGAGATGACGCTGCTCGAACCGGCCGGTACCAGCTTGGCGAACAGTCCCCCACAGCCTTGCGGCGTATAGAACATTCCATACGCGGCATGCCACTGCCCGGTTTGGCCGGTCGCCGGGTCCACCACGATCTCGGACCGGGGAGTCACGCGTTGCTGGACGACACACCCTTCGCCTGCGGCGTTGCGCAGTGCCAGCCGCCAGTCCGCGTCGTCGGTGTCCCAGCCGACCACCGCGCCGAATCCGCCGCCGCGCGCGTTGACCTTCATGATCAACTGCTCGCGCCGTTGTACGCATTCGTCGAGGAGGTCGGCATCGTTGTCGAGCACGTCGGTGTTGATCAGCCGGGTCCAGGGCAGCACCCGGTCGATGAGCCGGGACTCGTCCTCGTCGAAGTTGTGCCGCCGTGCCGGGTCCGACAGCAGCGCCATGCAGGCTTTGTTGGCGAACACGTTGCTGGACAGTGGAGTCCACAGCAGCGTCCCGCCCGCATCGAGCGCGCGCAGCAGGGGCTCGACCAGGTCCCAGCCGCCGGGTTCGTCGGCGATCTGGTCCGGAACGAAGGCGCGGTAGACGACGTCGATCTTGGTGTCCCCGAGGTAGAGCGCGCCGTCGTGCTCGTGCACGTCGGGGATCTCGGCCAGCCGGATGTCGAGACCGGCCCAGCGCATCGCGGACGCCTCGTTGAGGTGAGTGGCGCCGTAGTCCTTCAGGCCGCCACGCCATTCCAGTAGGGCCACCACCGGTTCGCGGCCGTCGGAGACCTGGGTGCCGAAGCGGCGCAACGCCTCCGCGGCGGCGCGAGCGGGATGCACATAACCGAGCCGGTTGCGGCGCGCGAAATCGGCGAAGGCGTCGACCTCCATGGTCGCGCGGGCGATTTCCCCGGCGAGGCCCCAGCCACCCGCTTCACTGCCCAGATTGAATTCCAGGAGTTTGAACGAAGTGCCGTCGTGATACATGTCGGCCCGGCCGTAATGGGGCGGCGCGGCATCACCGAAACGCCGTATCGCTTTCCAGTGGCTGTCGCTGATTCCCAGCGCGAGCCGGGTTGCGTCCAGATCACCGTCGAACATCCGGTCCGGCAGCGACAGGAGTAGATCGAGGAGCTGCTGCAAATCGTCGGCGAATGCGCGCGTCTCGCGTTCGGTGACGAACAGCGGCCGGGCCAGGTACGGGCCGTGCCAGGGCGCGAGCGTCGGGAAGTTCCTGACGTGCTTGGCGATCGTGGGCAGAGTGCTGCCCGGCGCGCGGAACTCCTCGTTGTACTGGGTCGTTACCCGCTCCGCCGACATGCGCATCTCCACTCCTGTTCGATGGTGACTGGGCATCTCGGGAGTCATCGTTTCACCCCGGCGGTCCGTGCGACTCAACCGCGACTCAACTGTGGACTGACGGTCGACGGGAGTTCTGTGCCGGGAGTGGCGGCACTGTTGCATCCGAGGGCCCTGACGGCAAGGCTGGTCGTATCGAACGCAGCCGACTTCGGCAGCGACGAATTCGCGGACAGGAGAAAACCGTCCGCGCCCTCACTTTTCAGTGAGTAGCACCAGTATGCGACTGACGTGGGAGCGGCCATGACCGTCATGACGGACACGTTCACCGATGCCATCGGCGGGCTCGGCGACGACGAGTGGGACCGGCTCGCCGACGGCCGGTTCTATTCCTCGGCGCTGTGGCTGCGGGTGTGCGCGCTCGACCCCGGGTCGATCTCCGGCGGGCTGCACGTGGCGACCCCCGGTGGCGGCCGGGCCGCCGTTCCGGTGGCGGCGGTGACCGACGAGCCCACCCCGGACCTGCGGTGGCACGACGTGCTGGTCGCGCGTGGCCTGCCCGCGCCCGAGCCGGGCGGCCTGCTCGTCGGCCAGCGGCGCGGCTACCTGGCGCACCTGCTCACCGATGAGGGGACCGATCGGACCGAGGGCGCCGCCGCCGTGCTCGACGGGATCCGCGCGCTGCGCTCACCACTGCACGACGAGTCGGCGATCGCGCGCGTCGCCATGTACCTGACCACCGAGGACGTGGCAACGTTCCGCGCGGCCGGAGCACGGACCGTTCCGGTCGCGCTCAAGACCGACGCCTGGATCGAGGTCCCGCCCGGCGGTTACCCGGCCTGGCTGGAATCGCTGTCGGCGCACCGGGCCCGCCGGATCCGCAGCGAGATCAGGAAGTTCGAGAAGGCGGGCTACGAGCTGACGTACCGAACGCTGGCCGAGTGCTGGCAGGATGTCGCCCGGCTACTGGCCTGTTCGCTGCAACGCTACGGGCGCACCGTCGACGTGGCCCCGATGGCCGAATCGTTCCGCAAGCAGGCTGAGCTGGCCGGTTCGCGCGCCCAGGTGGTGCTGTGCGCGCGCGACGGCGAAGCACCGGTCGGCTTCTGCCTCTACTACCGTTGCGGTGACACCGTCTACCTGCGCGGGCTCGGCCTCGACCACGACCGGCTCGTCTCGGCCGCCGAGTACTTCAACCTCACCTACTACATGGCGGTGCGGCTGCCCGGAGTGCGCCGCCTGCACGCGGGCACCGAGACCGCGGCAGGAAAGGCCCTGCGCGGCGCGACGCTGCGGCCCCTGTGGTTGCTGGACCTGGCCCACGACAGCCCGCTGGCCGGGCACGACGAGGAGATCCGCGCGCACAACCGCGCCCTGTTCGCCGGCTTGCGCGACTCCTCCCCCGCGGTGTCCGGCGCGTTGGACTACGAGCTCTGGCAGCCGTACTGCTGACCCCGCTGGAACGAACTGGGCGGCTCCAGCCGGAAACCGGCAGGAACCGCCCAGTCACGTTCTCCCAGCCCATGGTCTCAGGCCATCGGATTCGAGTTGATGATGAGCATGTCCCGCACGCCCGACGCGCCATCCGCGACGATCGGCGAGACCTCGTGGGTGATCATGCTGTCGTCGACGAAAATGGTGTCCAGCGGCTCCAGCATGGTGGTCCGCACGGGGTCGCTGCCGTCGTTGGGGTGCACTGTGGACAGACCGCCGGTGACGCCGTCGCGGCGCATCAGGTGCATACCGACGTAGGTCTGGCCGTCGCGGTGGCGGCCCTCGGGGGTGGGTAGGCCCTGCGCGTCGGCGCGGGCGACGACGCGCATCAGGTGGATGCCGGCCTCCCACACGGTGTTGCCGTCCACCGCGGTGGCCAGCAGGGCGTTGAACCCGACCATGGCGCGCATACCGGCACTGCGCAGGACGTTCTCGGCGATCGGCTCGAAGACCCGGTCCTTGCCCTCCCAGAGCGGGATGGAGTCCTGCCGGAACACGGCGCTGGGCAACACCTCGAAGCTGACGGTGTCGCCGTCGACCTCGACCCGCAGTCTGCCGTAGCGGCGCTCGCGGTAGACGCCGACGCCCTCGACCTGGGTGTCGACCGGCAGGTCCTCCCAGGCGCCACGGAATTCCTCGAGGTCGGTGTCGCTGATCACGCCAGCGAGCTCCGGCTGCCGCAGGATGACGAAACCGGTGCGGCGGACCTGTTCGGAGAACGTGGGCACGGCGTCCCGGATCCGCGCTCCGGTGCTCGGCGTGCTGCTGGCGGTGTCGGTCATGGTGCTTCCCTCGCGTTGGTGTTGTTCGGAGTTGCCGGTTCTCGCTTCCGGCGGCCCACACCCGGCCTCACCGCCCTCAGCAAGCCGCACGCCCAGCTCCAGGCCTCGGCGCGGGCGGTGAGCGGAGTCATGGGGGTGGGCCCGTGGCGCTGGGTGGCCTTCACTCCGCCTCCTCGTACTCGACGAGCAGTGTCCCGGCGAGGTGGCGCAGGAAGGCCTCGGCCGCCGCGTCCGACTCGTGGTGGGACAGCACGACCGCCGGGTTTCCGGTCCAGTCCGGGTAGGGGCGCAGCACGGAGCCGGGGCCTGCGGTCTGCACCACGTAGTCCACTCGCGGGTCGGCGCGGACCTCGTCGAGGCCGCGGATGCGCTTGAGCCGTCCACCCGTGCCGATCGGCACCAGGTAGACCGCCCCGTAGCCGCCTGGCACCTGTTCCTGGTGCCAGCACAGCGGTTCCTGTCCGAGGTGGATGCGCATGGCCTCGGCAGCCAGGTCGATCCCGCTGCTGACCTGGACCAGGTGGTGCATGTTGCCGCCGCCGCCCAACCGCGCGGTCATCTCCAGCAGCACCGGCCGCACCCCACCGACCAGCCGCAGTTCGGTGTGCATCGTGCCTTCGGTGACGCCGAACGCGTGGTGGGCGCCGATCACCTCGGCCTCGATCGCGGCCAGGATCTCGGCCGGTAGCTGGGCCGGGGCGCGCAACGTGCTCTCCTCGAAGTAGGGCCCGGTCAGCTCGCCCTTCCAGCTGATGGCGCAGACCCGTACCTGCCCGTGGTGTACCAGGGATTCGGCGGAGAGCTCCGGCCCGTCCAGGTATTCCTCGACCAGCACACCGGGTTCCAGGTCCGACCCGTCGGAGTCGAGATGGGATTCGACCAGTTGCCAGGTGCGGGCCACGGCCTGTTCGAGGCCGTCCCGGTCGTCGGCGCGGATCACGGCGAAACTGGAGTGGGCGTTCACCGGCTTGACCACGACGGGGAAGCGCAGGGCCAGCGCGTCGGTCCAGCCCTCGACGTCCTTGATGACCACGAACCCCGGTACGCCCAGGCCCGCTTCCAGCAGGCGCTGGCGCATGACGCGCTTGTCCCGCACGACGGCCGCCGACTCCTCGGTCATCCCGGTGAGGCCGAGTTCCCGGGCCGCACGCGCAACGAACGGGATGACCCTTTCGTTGCCGGACATGATGCCGCCGAAGGGCTCCTGCCGGTGGCGCTCGACGAGCGCGGCCAGCGCACCGTCCGGGTCCCCGTCGATGTCCAGCGGAAGCACTTCGACCACGGACTTGGCGCGCGCGGCCGACTCCGTCGTGTCATCCCCCCTGGGGATGAGGATCAGGTCGATACCGGCCCGCTCCGCGGCCTCGAACGCCCACGGGAACACCGACAACAGGCCGACGAGGACGAGTTTCGGGCGCTGTGGCATGACGGATCTCCCAGGATCGGCGGAGTGCGGAAACAGGTGCTGCCGGGCCGCGGCGTGATCCTCACGCGGAGCACATGACCGGCGCGCTGCTCGGCCGCACGGTGAACGGGCGTGCCCCCGGCTCCCACTCGTAGGAGAACCGGCCGTTCACACACGGATGCCGGGCACGCAGCAGGTAGCTCTCGGCCAGTTCCTCCAGCAGGTCCTCGGCCTGCTGATCGCCGATGCCCAGTGCCGTCGCGACCAGCGCGGGCGTGAGCCGATCGGGCTTGAGCCGATCGCGAAGGCCGGGCGACACCAGCGCGTGGGCCAGGGACCGCGAGCCGGTGGGCAGTGTGGCCAGCGTCCGGTCGAGACCGGCCCGCACCCCCAGCGGATCGCCGTCGGCGGCGAGGGCCCAGTCGACGGCCTGCCGCGCGGTCCAGTGTGGACGTCGACGCAACTGGGCGGCGACCGCGAAGACCGCACCAGGCAGCCCCCGGCACAGCCGGGCCAGCCGGGCCAGCCCCTCCGGTTCCATGGTGATCCGGTGTCTCGGCACCGAGGATGCCAGCAGCCGCAGACAGTCCGCAAAGGACAGTGCAGTCAGTTCGACGTGCACCGCCGATGAGGACATGAACAGCCGCCTGCGGGTGCCGATCACCACGCCGCAGCCTGCGCCGGAGGGCAGCAACGACGACAGCTCGGCCGCGTCGCACACGTCGTCGAGCACCACCAGGACGCGCAGGTCCGCGGTCCACGAGCGGAACAGCAGGCTCAGGTCGGTCGGGCCCAGCCGCAACTGGTCCTCGGTCGCACCGAGTCCGCGCAGGAACGAGCGCAGGATCTGGGCCGAGGACACTGCCCGGCCCGCGCTGTCCCGCAGCCGCGCGTAGAGCCGTCCGTCCGGGTAGTGATCACTCACCTGGTTCGCGGCGTGCAGGCACAACTCGCTCTTGCCGGTGCCGGGCGCGCCCCCCACGATCACCACCGGCCGGTTCTCCCGCGTCGGCCCGGCCAGCACCGCGGTGAGACGGGCCAACTGGCCCGCCCGCCCGATGAGCGGCTCGCGCGGGGCGGGCAGATGGCAGGGCGCCCGGCTGGTGACGGTCACGGCGGTGAACCGCCCGGCGGGACGCAGCAGCGTCTCGTCCGAGGTGAGCATCGCGGTGTGCAGCGCCTGCAGTTGGGGCGAGGGGTCGAGCCCGAGTTCGGTGGCGATGCGCTCGCGGGCCCGCCGGAAGACCTGGAGCGCTTCGGCCCGCCGGTCCATGCGGTAGAGCGCCGTCATCAGATTGCCCTGGGCTCGCTCGTCGGTCGGCTCCTGCTCGGCCAACGCGGTGAGTTCGCCGAGCACCTCGTGGTGGCGCCCGAGGTGCAGGTCGGATTCGATGCGCAGGTGGTGCGCGCTGGTGCGCAACTCCCTCAGGCGCACCGAATCCGCCTTGAGCGCGGGTCCTTTGCGCACGTCGACAAGGGCATCGTCGCGCCACAGCCGCAGCGCCTCGGCGGCCGTGTCCCGGGCGAGGGCGAAGTCCTCGTCACGGAACTCGGCCCTGGCCCGGGTGAGCAGCGACTCGCACCGGAAGACGTCCACCTGATCGGCCGCCAACGACAGTTGGTAGCCGCCATCGACCGTGCCCAGCAACGGCGCGGCCGCCCGCACCGCGCCGCCGCGCCGCGGATTGCCCAGCGAGAAACGCTTCCTGAGCTGGTACACGTACGTCTGCAACGCGGTGTGCGCACTGGCAGGCGGGCTGTCGTTCCACAGCTCGTCCATGAGTTGCTCCAAGGGCACCACCCGGCCCGCGTTCAGCACGAGCATGGCCAGCGTCTGACGTATTTTCTGGGCGGCCGGCGCCAGGTCGACGCGGTCGTCGTCGCCATATGCCTGGAGCGGCCCGAGAAGGTTGATCCTCATGACATTCGCCTTGCCTCGTACGGATGTGCCCGGCCGACCGCTGTCAGGAACTCCTGGCCCCGGCCACCGCGGCCAGGGTCGGGTGGTGGCGGGCGACGATGTCCGGGAAGGAGCGGATCAGGCCCTTCATGACGTTCTCGCCGTACAGGGCGAACAGCGGGTTGTCGGCGGCGTCCGTGGCTCCGTCGGCGTTCTCGACGTAGGGGCTGGGCAGCGGCTGCATCGTGGCGTCCAGCCGGGGGTTGAAGAAGAACGGGATGGAGTAGCGGTTGACGCCCGGGGCGGGCCGGACCACCCTGTGCAGCGTGGCGCGCACATAGCCCCTGGTCGCCACCTCCAGCAGCTCGCCAAGGTTGACCACGAACGCCCCCGGGATCACCGGCACGTCGGCGAAGCGGTCGTCCTCGACGGCGACCTGGAGACCGCCGTTGCCGTCCTGGACCAGCAGGGTCAGCAGCCCGAGGTCGTTGTGGATGCCGGTCCCCTGGCCCGCGCCCGCGTGCTCGGTAGCCCGCCCAGGACCGGGGTAGTGCAGCAGCTTGAGGTGGATCTGCGGATTCGGGGCGACCACGTCGTCCAGGAATCCGGCCGGGGCATCGAGCGACTCCAGCATCAGCCGCAGCAGCCGGTGGGACAGCGCGGTCAGCCGGTCGATCCAGGACTCGATGGCCGGGCGCAGCTCGGGCATTGCCGCTGGCCATTCGTTCGGGCCGATCAGGCACTGGTACGCGGGGTCGCCGGGCTCGGCGGTTCGCGCCGGTTGCTCTGGCCCGATGTCCAGTTGCTGGCGCTGGTCAGGAATGCCCTTGGTGTGTTCGCGCCCGAGTTCGGAGTAGCCGCGAAACAGCGGCGAGTCGAGGATGTTCAGCGCGAGCCGATCGGCCTCGGGCAGCTCGAAGAACCGGCGGGACAGTTCGAGCATGTCCTCGGAGTCCTCGATGCCGTGACCGACGAGCTGGAAGAAGCCGACCTCGTGGATGGCCTTGCGCAGCCGGTCCAGGAACTCCGCCCGGGTTTCGGCCGGACCAGTGGCATCCCGGAGATCGAGCACGGGAAAGGTGTCGGTCATGGCAACTCCTTGGCATTGCTGGTCTGGTAGATCGTCGGATCTGACACCCCTGCGTCCCGGAAGGCCTCCTGCCGCTCCCGACAGGCGGCGCACCGTCCACACTGGATTTCTTCGCCGCGGAAGCAGCTCCAGGTTTCGGTCCAGGGGACACCGAGTTCTTCGCCCAGTGCGACCACCTCGCTCTTGCGCAGCCGGACCAGTGGCGCGATCAGGGCCAGATCGGGGTGCGCATAACCACGGGTCGCGATCCGTTCCATCGCGATGAAGGAATCGATGAACGCGGCATTGCTGTCGGGCGCGGCGCTGAGGTCGTCGACCACGCCGACCGCCACGGCTTCGGCCTGCTCGGCGACCGCGACCGCGAACGCGACGGACAGCAGAATGGCGTTGCGGTTGGGGACGACGTTGCGGCTCGTGCCGGATGTCGCCCCCTGGTGGTCGGGCACGTCGACGGACCGGTCGGTCAGCGAGGAGCCGCTCATCAGATTCCCGACGGGCCGGAGGTCGACGACGTCGTGCGACACTCCGAGCTTCTGCGCCGCCTTGGCGGCGAACTCATGCTCGACGAGATGGCGCTGGCCGTAGTCCATGGACAGCAGGTGAAGAGTGTGTCCTTGCGCCTGGAGGTGGTAGGCCATCGTGACCGAGTCCAGGCCGCCGGACACGACTGCGACAGTTTTCGGCATGAGCCGCCTTCCTGCGGATGGAATGGGTGGAGCAGCAGTGCCCGGGGTCAGGCCGCCGGCGTGGCCGGGACGAGTAGCCGTTGCGTTCGGTCGCCCTTGCGGTAGGCCAGTTCGACTTCGGGCGCAGGGCCGTCCAGTTTCGTGGTGACGGTGCGTTCCTCGCTCCAGCCGACCAGGCGGTACTCGTGTCCGCCCAGAGCCGCCAACGGGAACAGGTGGCTCTGGGGAGAGCGGATGGCGAGACCGGTCCCGGTGTCCTCGATGCTGAAGGAGGCCTGCGGCTGCGCGCCGGTGAGCGACTCGAACACCTCGATCTCCAGCAGGTGGGCCGGTGCGTCGAAGGAACATCGCGCGGCGTCCCGCTCGCGGTCGGTGGTGGCGACGGCCGCCCGGTTGTAGAGCACCTCGGTACTGGTGAAGTAACCGGCCCAGTCGGCCGGGAACAGCTGAGCCAGTTCCGCGGTGACGAGCACGTCGATGACCAGGTGCACGCGGTGCTCGGGACCGGTGTTCTGGATCTGGTGCTTGCGGCTGAAGTCGCCGAACCAGAACTCGCCAGGTTGCCAGCGGTGGATCTGTCCGTCCAGGTCCAGCAAGGCTTCCTCGTGCGTGGTGACGGGAATGTGCAGCCGTGCCATGCCCCAGTCCGGGGAGAACTTCGGGTCGGAGTGGGGGTATCCGATGACACCCGGTCCCAGGTCCATGAATCGGACCGCGTAGAGGGGGCTGGGAATCGAGCGCAGGATCTCCTGCACGTAGGGCATGTGTTCCAGCCACTCGGTGTCGGCGAACTCCGCGCTGCCAGGACCTCCTGGGTCCGTGCGGGTCTTGTCGCCACCAGGGCTGCGCACCGACAGGACGCGCCAGTCCTGCTCTGCCCACCGGGACACCTTGCCGTTCACGAACGAGCTCTGCTCGTCCCACAGGTGGTCGCGTGCGGTTTTCAGGTCGGCCACCAAGCGGTCGACGTCGATCGCGGGGAGCAGCCGCACCGCTTCCGCGGGCGTCGAGGAGTCGTTCGGGTTCATCGTTGTCCTTTCACGCCGCCGACCGCCGTCACACCCGGAGCAGGTTGAACAGTTCGGCCCGCAGCCCCGAGTCCGTGCCGAACTCCCCGCGGTAGGCGGTCGATGTCATCTGCGCGGGAGCCTTGATGCCGCGCATCGTCATGCACAGGTGCTCGCCCTTGGCGATGACCGCGACATCGGAGGCGCCGCTGAGAGTGCTGATCTCGAAAGCGATCTGGTCCACGAGGCGTTCCTGGACCTGCAACTTGTGCGCGTACTGGTGCGCGACCCTGCCGAACTTGGACAGGCCGAGCAGTTGTCCGGTCGGGCGGTACGCGATCGTCACCGAGCAGTTGAAGGGCAGGAGGTGGTGCTCGCACAGCGACCACACCTCGATACCCGAGACGACGACGAGCTGGTTCGTGCCGGTGGACTCGAACAGCGTGCCGAGCGAGCCCGGGGCGTAGTCGATGAATTCACGCCACCAGCGGGCGAACCGTGTGGGTGTGTCGCGCAGTCCGTCCCGATCAGGATCCTCGCCGATCTCCTTCAACAGCTGACGGGCGATATCGACCAGTGGGTCCTCGGCCGTCCTCGACGCCGACGGATCACCAGTGAGGTCCAGTTCGCTCACCGACATTCGGTCCCCTTTCGTTCGGGCTTCGGTGTTCCCGGCCTCACGGCCGGTACTCGGCCCACGTCTTGGGAGTTTCCGAGATGCGCACGCAGGTCAGCTCGGGAAACTCCAACGACCAGGTCTGGTAGACCCAGGCGGCCATGTTCTCGGCCGTCGGGTTGTCGTCCATCACGTCGTTCAGGTGCCGATGATCAAGGTGTTTGTCGAGCCAGTTCTTGAATGTGGACAGCTCGCCGTAATCCCGGACGAAGCCCACCGATGACAGGTTCTTGTCCTCGGCACCGAGCTCCAGCTCGATCACGTAGTTGTGCCCGTGCATCCGCGCACACTGGTGCTCAGGTATGAGGCCGTTGAGCTGGTGACTGGCCGAGAACTCAAATTTCTTCGTGATGCGGAACGCCATCGACTCGAAGTCCTTTCTCCTCGCGGGTGCCGTTGTTCACACGCCGCGTTTGTCGCCCCACAACAGGGTGTGCAGCCTGGTGGTCAGGTTCCAGCCGCGCTCTACCACCGCGTCGGCGAGCTCGCTCAGGTGTTTCGTGACATCGTCAGCGGTGCGTCCGATCGGCATGATCCACACCGAGCGCAGGTCGTAGGCGGTGACCAACTCGGCCACTTCGTCGAGATCACCGGTGTTCTGGCAGACGAACTTGAACATGGTGCCCGGCACGGCCGAGAGGCTGGTGAGCGCGTCCGGGACGATTCTGCGGTGCGCGGGGTCGCCCGAGTGCGACAACTTCGGCGAGACGTTGAACCGAACGCCCGCCGAGACGAGTTCGGGGTGCGCGGCATGTGTCCCGTTGGTCTCGATCTCGATCTCCCGGCCGCGCTCGATCAGCGTGGTGACCAAGGGAATCAACCGGTGCTGCTGGCCGAGCGGCTCACCGCCGGAGATCACGATCAGGTCCGCACCCAACCCCAGCAGTTCGGCGCCGACGTCCTCGACCGTGCGGCGGTGCAGTTCCTTGCGCGGATCGTGCGGCACGCCGCTGTCGCTGGCTCCGGTCCAGTCCCAGGTGTAGGGCGTGTCGCACCACGTGCACGACAGGTTGCACCCGCCGAGCCGCAGGAACGCGCACCGGCGTCCCAGGGACCGGCCCTCACCCTGGACGGTCGGGCCGAAGATTTCGTTGACGACGAGGTCTTGGTCCATGGCGCACCGTTTCCTAGAAGTGGGACGGCTCGGCGGCCGCCGGCTTGTGCGCCTGCACGATGAACCACTGCCTGCTGAGCCGGATGCCCCGATCGTCGGTCACCGTGGCGACATAGCGATCGAAGGCTTCCCTGTCGGCGGTGGAGTCGTAGTCCTCCAGAATCGGGACCTGGTGCAGGAACGTGTCCAGATCACCCGGGGAGTGGTAGAACTCCTCGAACCGAAACGCCTGGTTCCTGGTCACGACGAAGCCCGCGTCGGTCAGCTCCTGCGCGACCTGGGCCGTGACGGGCGTCCCGTTCCACTTACCGAAGTCCTGGCCACGGCCGAAGATCTCCTTCAGTTCGCGCGCATCCTGCTCGCCGATCCCCATGTACACCAGGGTTCCGCCGGGACCCAGCAGCCGCGCGAACTCACCGGCGAGCAACGGGCCACGGCGTGACGTGACCACATCGGCGTACTCGTCGGGCAGCCCGGTGTCGGCGGCATCGCACAGGCGCAGCGCCACGTGCGGCAGTCCGGCCTCGGCCCGGTACCGCACCGCGCATTCCAACATGGAGGGTGACAGGTCGATCCCGGTGACCGCACCGTATTCGCGAGCGGTGCGCAGCAGACTGCGCCCGTCGGCGCAGCCGACGTCGAGCAGCCTGCGCTCCGGCGTACCCAGTCCGATCACCAGTTCGTCGAAGACGGCATCCGGGCGGCCGTCCTCGAACACGTCGGTGCTGCGCGCGTCGCTGAAGTAGCCGCCGAAGCGATCGGCCACCCGGGAGTAGAACTCCGCGTCCATCGTCATCGGCGGTGCACCTTCCCTGAGCCACGGTCGTGGGCGAAGCCGTGGGAAAACGTCGAGAACCGTCCCGGATGTCGGAGCGGCGCCGATGTCGGCAGATCCAGCCTTGGCGGTCGCACTATCAGTCCGGCATCACAGCGCCTAGCCGACCGGGATAAGCCGGTGATAAGCCTGCGATAACGCGAGCATGTCGCCACGATGGGCGCCGGCCTCATGCTGATTGGGCAGCGGCTGGACAGATCCCGGCGCTGTAACCGAGATGAAGGAGAACCGACTGAGATGACCATCAAGAAGTTGCTGGCGGCCCTGGGTGCCGTCTTCGTGGTGGTCCTTGGCGCTGCGGCGCATCAGCACAGTGCCGAGCCAGCTTCGACGGCCGTTTCGCTGGCCGACGGATCGACGACCGGCGACACGCCGTGGACAAAGTGACAGAGCAACGAACCAGCAGCCGTGTCCGGCGTCAGCTGACCGATCTCTGCGGACCGCGCAGGATCAGGGCGATGTCGGCCCGGGCAGCGGAGGCTCCGCTGAAGTCGAGAATCCGCTCTCGGACCCGGGCCGACTGCGAGTAGTGCACGACGGCCTGTTCCACCCGGAACAGCTGGGCGTTGACCTGGCCGAGGTCGTGCAGCACGTACCCCTCACCGACCGCGTCGCCGCTCGCTCTGACCATGGCCAGCACTTCGAGCAGCGTCTGCTCCGCCTCCTCGTAGCGCCTCTGGTACATCAGCATCTGGCCCAGCCGCCGCAGTACCAGGGCCTGGCCGCGGGCGAACCCGGCCGACCGGTAGATCCCGAGCGCTTGGTCGAGGTAGGGCCGCGTTCGCGCGAAGTCGCCTCGCCGCATCGTGATGTGGGCCATCTCGCCCAGGACGTAGGCCCGGCCGATGGCGTCCTGCGCTCGTACGAAGTTGCGCCCGGCGCTCTTGTACAGGGCCAGCGCCCGGTCGTCGGCGCCGTGGTACCGCTCGATGCGGGCCAGGTCGCGCAGGCACAGGGCCCGGCCGCTCGATTCCGCGATCCGCTCGAAGATCTCCAGCGCGGTGCTCAGGTACGGGCGGGCCGCGTCGTGCTCGCCCCGATGCAGGTGCAGGTTTCCCAGCGAGGCGAGCACCGCGGCCCGGCCGCGCTCGTTACCGGCCTGCTGGACCGCGGCCAGCGCCACCTGATGGGTGCGCTCCCACAGTTCCGGATAGCCGCGCGCCTCGAACAGGGTCACCAGGGTCGTGGCCAGTTCCCAGCACAGCTCGTCCAGCCCGGACCGGGCCGCCAGTTCGACCGCGGCCAACAGGTTGGTCTGCTCGCGTTCCAGCCACCCGAGCGGATCGCGCAGGCACTGCTGGACGTAGTCCTCCGGCGGCTGCCACCGTTCGCCCTGGCCCGTCACGATGGTGTAGGCACCGCCGTAGATCTCCCGGTGAGCCCGCTCGGCCAGCGCCATCCAGCCGCCGACCATCCGCCGCACCGCCGCGGCCCGCTCCTGCTCGGGAATCTCGGCGAGCAGCCGTTCCTGCGCGTAGGTCCGCACGATCCGCGACAGTCCACATCGGAATTCACCGGGCCCGTCCATGGCCGTGATGTCCAGCAGGCGCATGGCGATGAGCGGTTCCAGCATGTCGGCGGGGTACGGCGTGCGGTCGTCGACCAGCGCCGCGCCCAGCCAGCTCGGCACGTCCGCCGTGTCGGCGAGGCTGATCAGGCACAGCAGCCTGCGGTCGGCCGCGGTCAGGCCGTCGTAGCTCAGCGAGAGGCTGGCGCGGATGGACAGCTCGCCGTGGGACAACTCGTCCAACCGGCAGTGCTCGCTCTCCAGCCTGTCCCGCAGGGAGGTGAGTGACCAGTGCGGGCGGGCGGCGAGACGCGCGCCGATGATCCGCAACGCCAGCGGCAGCCCGCCGACCAGGGACGCGAGGGCTCGCGCGGCCTCCGGCTCGTTCTCCACCCGGCGTACGCCGATGATCCGCCCCAGCAGCTCGACGGCCTGGTCCGGGCACAGCGGCTCGAGTTCGAACCGGCGGGTGCTCGGCAACGCCGTGAGCTGGCCCCTACTGGTGACCAGCACACCGCTGCTGCCGGTGCCGGGCAGCAGCGGCAGCACCTGCGACTCGGTCACGGCGTCGTCCAGCAGCACCAGGATCCGGCGATCGGCCAGGAGGCTGCGATACATCTCCGCGCGCTCGTCGAGCGCCTCGGGGATGGCCTGGCCGGGAACGCCCAGTGCGCGCAGGAACCGTCCCAGCGCCTGGCCTGCGTCCACGGGCTCGCCGCCGGGACCGCGCAGGTCGCAGTAGAGCTGCCCGTCCGGAAAGTACTCGGCGGCGAGCCGGTGTGCCACGTGCCTGGCCAGCGTGCTCTTGCCGACGCCGGCTCCGCCGAGCACCAGGACCACGTTGAGCAGCCCCCTGCTCTGTCCCTCGGTAACGGCATCGCAGACCACCGAGACGATCGTGTCGTCGGCCACGAGGTCACCGATGTCGGCGGGAAGCTGCCGTGGCGTGACTACATGGTCGCGATGGCCGCCGCGCTCGTGTTCCGCCCCGGCGGGCGCCGTCGCCACGGACGGCAGCGGCTCGGCTGCTTCGGCCGGCTCGGCCAGGGCCAGATCGTCGTCGTCGGTCAGAATCGCCTGCGCCAGGTCGCGCAGTTCCCGCCCGGGGGCAAGGCCCAGTTCCTCAGTGAACATCGCGCGGCCCTGGTGGTAGACGTTGAGTGCCTCCGCCTGCCGACCCGAGCGGTACAGCGCCACCATGAGGTAGCCGCGCAGCCGCTCGCGCAGCGGGTGACTGGCGACCAACTGCTGCAGTTCGCCGATCAGGCGCTCGTACTGTCCCAGCTCCAGTTCAAGCCGGGCGCAGGTCTCCATGGCCTCCAGGCGGCTCTCGTCCAACTGCGCCGCCGCGCCGGCCAGGACTTCACTGGGCACTCCGGCCAGGCACCGGCCCCGCCACAGGCCGATCGCCTGGCGCAGCGTGTCCACCGCAGCCGCCTTCAGGCCCTCACGGGCCTGCGTGTGCGCCCGCGCCACCAGGCTGTGGAAGGTACCGACGTCGGTCGCGTTCTCCGGCGCCCGCAGGATGTACCCGCGACCGCGCGTCTCGATGGTGGCGTCGACCTTCGCGTCCGACAGCGCCTTGCGCAGCAGGGAGACGCAGATCTGCGCCTGGGTCCGCGCGGTCTTGGGCGGATCATGCGCCCAGATGAGATCGACCAGATAGGTGGTCGAGACCACCCTGTTCAACTCGAGCACCAGAGCAGCGAGCACGATCTCCTGCCGCCCCGGAGCCACGTAAACCGTCTGCAGCTCGCCGCGCACTTCCAGCGGCCCCAGCACCCGGAAAGACGCTCCGGTCACGTCGTTGCCATCACAGCTTCTCGAGTCTGCCATGACCCGATCACCCCCGTTACTTCTGCCAAGCGCCACGCAGGCCGGACTCACCGCTGTGCC
Source organism: Pseudonocardiaceae bacterium (assembly GCA_035948315.1). GTDB lineage: Bacteria > Actinomycetota > Actinomycetes > Mycobacteriales > Pseudonocardiaceae > CAJCJE01. The sequence continues at coordinate 36,401 of DASZJG010000013.1, forward strand.
AGTCGACGCCGATCGACCGGCACAGCGGTGCAACATGAACAAGAAGTCACGTCTAAAGGAACGAACAGCCAGGATTGGGCCTGCCGACTGCGAACGGCCCGTAGGCCGGGCCGACGTTAAGCACGTCGAGCACCTACCGGATCGAGCCTACTATCCATCCGATGTGGACACCGTTGACGCTGGGCATCTCCCGCCGGACTGCATGGCGGTCAGCAGACCAACGGCCACCACGCTGACGGCGGCTCGATGGATCGTCCTCATGACGGTCTCCTTCAGGGAACAGATAACAGGAAATCGCTGATCGCAGGCCCGGAGCATATTTCCGAATATTGCGCGGGTCTCGCGCCGGAGAGCGGAGAGAACGGCCACCGTGGCTGAATCCGATCGAACAGTGGCGCGCCCCCGTCGTTGTGTCGCACAAGACCGACAGTACCGGCAGCACCATTGAAGACCACGTACGCAAGAGAAACGTGAATCAGGAACCGGGTTCGAGCGAGGGCGGCACCGGCCCGGCCCGCGGAGTCGTCGAACCGCATGCGGATAGTCATCCGGCTCGTCAGGGCCCTGTCCGCCGGTCCCGAGCGGGTTCATCAGGTGCACTGACACCCGAGCCGATCCACTTAGTGATCACTTAGCGCCCTCACCAGGATCACTTTGCCCATCGGCCAGCGATCCGTTGCACAGCGCCGTTCCCCGTGTTCACAACCGGATCCCCGACCCGCATCAGCGGTTCAGCCGTTTCCGCGCCAGCGCCCCGACGCGCCCCATGCACCCGGCTCAGCGAGGCCATGGGCGTTTTGTACCGTATGATCGATCCGACTCTAATTCGTGGTCATTGCATGCGAAAAGCCGAACGTTCCGATCGAATTTCAGCAATAGTGCATTGACTAGTCGACGGATAGCGTGATCCGAGGTACATCGTCGGCGTCGAACTCGTTCACTTGGCCAGCAGCACGCTCGTTCAAGAATTGACCGATCGGCCAGCCCATGTCGACCCGGAATTGCGGAGCAACCAACGACGTGAGTTTCTGTTGTGCGCCGCGCGCCAGCGCGCGGTGATGATGGTGGCCGCGATGACCGCCGACACGGGCAGGTCGATGCCGAGGTGGTCGGGCCACGGCCACTGATGCGCGGCGACCGATGCCGACGCGACGGCGTTGACCAGCCAGCCGGCGAGGCTACCGAGCAGGGCCGCTCCGACGGCGACCGTGGCGATGGCCGTGAGCCGGGGCCCCGAACTCAGCCACCCGTGGCGCAGGCCACGCCGCCGCAGCCAGGTTCCGATCAGCGTGGCCACGACAGCGGAACTGATGCCGATCGAGGTGAATGCCTCGACCAGGAGACTGGCCTGCCCGCTAATCAGCCCGCAGCCTCCGGCTATCAGCGCCGGCGCCGCATAGGCCACCACAACCTCACGCCAGAGCGTGAAGCGCACTGTGCCGGGAATCGATTCGTGTCGTGTCTTTCGCATAGCGACCTACCCGTCCGATGCACCATGAGGAAGAATCGGTTATCTCATTACGTCGCCAAGGCGACGTGCCTTTCGGCGGAAAGGCGTAGCCTGCGACGCTCGAGGAGATTGCCCAGGGCCACCACTGCTATCGACGGCAGGGCCACCCTCCATTGGGGAAAGAACCCGGTTGCCGGAGGGTCGACCGCCTTAGTACCCGGGAAGCCCAGTGCCGCGATGTTGGTCAGCCAGTACAGCGACGCGACGACGCTGGCCACATCGAGGTCGCGTCGTCGGTCCTCGACGGTTCCCCGGGACCGCGCAATGATCGCCAGCGAGGTGAGGGCCAGTCCGACGCCCATGCTCATGGTCTGCGCGTTGTGGAACTTGGCGTGCGGCGGCCAGGCGGGATTGTGGATGTGGGTTTCGTTCCAGTCGGCGACGAAAGGCCCGACCGCGGTTACGGCAGCGACGACGCCGATCAGCGATCGCCCGACCGTCAGGCAGTTGCGGTGTGGCATCTCGTCCCTCATCTCGATCGTGGATCAGCCCGGTGACGTGTCGGCCTCACCGGTGCAGTCGTTCCGCCGGGATTTCGGATCGCTGGTGCGACCCCGTCCACACACGCAAGGCCGCACGCCAGCCGTCATCGGTGCCGGCCCAGGCGATGTAGCCGTCGGGGCGGACCAACACAGCGGGACCGTCGTCGCGACGCTGGACCTGCCTGAGGTCGGTCTCGACCGGCGGCATGCCAGGCGGGCGGATGAGCAGGAACCCGCTTGAACGCACCTGTCCGGCCATGGTGCCGTCGGAGAGCGGGATGGTCGTGGCCCGGGTACCGACCAGGCGGTGCTGGCCGCGGGTTCGCGGGTAGCGCAGGGCGGTGCCGGACAGACCGCCGACCATGACGCGGGCGACCACGGGCAGGCCGAGCACCCAGGTGCCGACGTGGTCGCGGATCGCGCGGGAAACGCGTCCGCCGAGCGTGATGCTGCGCATCATCGCGCCGCTGGTTCGCAGCGCTCGGCGACCCACCGGGTGACGCTCCTGGTGATAGGTGTCGAGCAGTTGCTCGGGCGCGCCTCCGAGGACGGCGTCGAGCTTCCACGCCAGGTTGATCGCGTCCTGGATCCCGGTGTTCATCCCCTGGCCACCGACGGGCGAGTGGACGTGGGCGGCGTCTCCGGCGAAGAAGGTCCGTCCGTGCCGGTACTGTTCGATCTGGCGCTCGTCGCAGTGGAACCGGGACGCCCAGCCGATCTCCTGTATCCCGATCTCGCGTCCCATCGCGCGGTCGAGCACCTCACGAACGTCGGCCTCATCGATCCCGGCGGTCTCCGGCACCTGGCGGCGGCGGTCCCAGGTCATCGAGCGGTACCAGCCGTTACCGTAGGGGGCGAGAAAGCCGAACGCGTCCCGGGCGCTTGCGCCCACCGTCAGCCGCCCCGCGGCCGGCGGCCGGGTCGGCAGCACGTCAGCCAGGACCAACGAGGACAGCACGGTTTCGCCGGGGAACGCCACGCCGAGCAGGTCGCGTGTGGTGCTGTGCGCACCGTCGGCCGCGATCACCCAGGTGGCACGCAGCAGCGAGGTGTCCTTGGTCCCCTTCGCCCGCACCACCAGGGTGACGCCGTCGTCGTCCTCGGACAGGCCGAGGAGTTCGACTCCGCGGCGCACGTCGGCGCCATGCTCGCGGGCGTAGTCGGCCAGCAGGTGGTCGACGTTGGTCTGCGGAGTCACCAGCGTAAAGGGGTAGGGCGAATCGTCCTGGTCGAGCCGCAGGGCCGCGCCCGGCCACAGGCTGACGCGAGTCACGCGTTCCCCGAGTTCGAGCAACTGCTCGGTGATGGTCCGTCCGCCGACGGTTCGGCTCGCGAGCAACTCGAGGGTGCGGGGTTGGGTGGTGAAGGCACGACTGGCCGGGTTGGGCGACGGCCGGCGTTCCAGCACGACCACGTGGTGGCCCGCACGGGCCAGATCTCCAGCGGCGGTCATCCCGGTGGGGCCGCCGCCGATTATCGCGACGTCGCAATGGTCCGCAGTACGCATCTCATTACCTCTTTCCCCGGTTGCGGGCGATCACGAAACCTGCTTGAGTTGCCTGTGCAACTCAGAAGCTACGCTGACTTGCACATGAAAGTCAACGGACGAAGGACGCGATCATGAACCTGGCCGAAACCGGTGACGGCCCGACGAAACGGATCGACGAGGACCACCAACAGGAGTGGATCGCGTTCGTGAAGGTCCTGCTCGTGCTGCCCGGCGTGCTGGAAGCACAGCTCCTGCGCGACTGCGACCTGACACTGCTCGGCTACATGATCTTGGCGCGGCTGGCCGACACGCCCAATGAGACCCTGCGAATGAGTCAGATCGCCATGATGGCGAACGGATCTCTGCCGCGGACCTCGCAGGCGATCTCGCGCCTGGAGGATCGGGGATGGGTGCGCCGGACCGTCATCAGCGGGCGCGGGCAAGGCCGGCGTTTCACCACCGCCTCCCTGACCGAGGCCGGTCGCGCGCACCTGGCGCGGGCCACGCCTGAACACACGGCACTCGTCCATCGTCTGGTGATCGAGCCGGCGGGCGATCAGTTCAGCGCGCTCGGATCCGTCGCGCAGCACATCGTCGAAGCGCTGGGACTACCCGCGGGGCCTGGCCCCAACTGACGGGTCGTCCGTCGTAGGCGGCGGCTGTGGCCACTGATCACGACCGCCGGTTCGAGACGGTGCGGATGGAGGCCGACAGGTCGGGCGGCAGGCTCGCGAGCAGATCCTCGCGTCGCTTCAGGTTCAGCTTGCGGTAGATCTTGGTCAGGTGCTGTTCCACCGTGCTCTCGGTGATGAACAGTTTGGCGGCTATCGCGCGGTTGCTGTGCCCGTCCGCCGCCAATGCGGCTACTCGGCGTTCGGCGCGGCTCAGCGCAGTGGACCCGGTGTCGTCCTGGACTCCTCGGGCGGTGTCCGCCCCAACCAGTTTCGCCAGTTCGGCACAGATCGGCCCCGCATCGCAACTCTGTGCGACGTGCCACGCGCGACGCGCGGTCAGCCGGGCCCTGCGGTGTTCGCCTGCCGCCTCGTGGGCGTAGCTGAGGTCGGTGAGCGCGAGTGCCAACTCGAAGCGGTTCGCACTGTTGTCGATGATCTCCGTGGCCGCGGTCAGCAGGTTGACCCGCTGGTCCGGCGGAGCGCAGGCGGCGAGCAGCCGCATCGTCGCGCCGCGCACCGCATCGAACTCCGGGCCGAGTCCGACCAACTGCTCCTTGAGCAGCGCCCTGGCCTGTTCGTGCCTCCCCAGGCGCAGCCATGCCTGCGCGAGACCGATGCGCCACGCGACGAGTCCCGGCGTGTCGATCGACCACTGCCGCATCAGATCGCCGCAAGCGCGGAAGTCCGCTGCCGCCGCGTGCGCGTTGTCCAGGGCGAGCTGGTGGATGCCACGCGCGTACTGGTAATGCAGGCCGGAGCGGCTCTCGAACATCGCGCAGGGCACCGGCAGGCGCAGGCACTCGGCCGCGGTGTCGAGATCGCCGGTCCGGGTGGCGGCGAGCACGAGCGTACCGAGCGGCAGTCCGGCCGCGGTTCCCCACGCCTTGGGGGCGACGATGTCCAGGGCGGCCCGGGCCTTGTCAATGGCGGTGCCGAAATCGCCGCACCGGGCCGCGATCTCCGCGCTCACCGCGGCCAGTTGGGCCCGCAGCACGGGATTGTTGCCGGCGTTCGCGGTCCACCGCTCGCACCACGTCGCCGTGGCCTCGAGCGCGCCCACGTAGACCCCGGGCAGCAGGCTCACCAAGGGTGAGTCGTTGGGCCACCGGACGTCCCGGTGCACCTGGGACTCCTGGAACAACTGCTCGCAGCGGTCGACGACCTGCTCCGGTCGACCGTGCAGCAGGACATCGGCCAGCACCGCCGAGAACCGCAGCCCGGACGGGGCGTCACGGCTCCAGCACCGTTGCCGGGCGGGCGCGAGCCGGGGATGTGTGCAGGCCAGCCACAGCCGGAAGGAGCGCACCTGCGCGTCGTCGTCCGGGAGTTCGTCCACGACGCCGGCAGCGTCCTGCATCCGCCCCCGCCAGATGAGCTGCCGGCACAGGTCGATGCGCTGGGCCACGGTGAGCAGGCCGGCCCGTGCGTCGGCCAGCAGCGGGGTGAGATGCCGGGCCGCCGTGACCGGATCGACGCACCATTCGACCGTGGCCAGGCGGGCCCGGGCGGCGGCCGCGCTGCGCTCCCCGGTGCTGTGCTCGGCCGCGTACGCGAGACATTCACGCGCGGCGGGCAGATCATCGGCGAGCAGGTGGGCGTCGGCTGCGTCGAGCACGATCGCGACGTCCGCACCGCCCGCACCGGCCGCACCGGCCGCACCGGCCGCACCGGCCGCGCCGCCCGCGCCGGCTACGTCTGCCACGCCGCCCGCGCCGGCCACGATGTGCCGGGCCACCGCGGTCGCCGGTGCGCCCCGTTCGTGCAACAGGCGGGCAGCGGCGCGGTGCAGTGCCGCCCGCTCCCCCGGGGCCAGGTCGGCCAGCAGGCCGGACCGGCCGTTGTCGTGCGCGACGGTGCCGTTGACGAGCAGACCGGCCGCTTCGAGCGCGCGGACGAGGTCGGCGACCAGGTCCGAGTCGAGGTCTAGCAGGGCGCCGAGGAGCGCGGCCGGTGTCGGTTGGTCGAGCAGGGCCAACCCTTGGACCACCCGTAGGTCGCACGGACCGGATCGGCGAAGGCAGTCGAGCAGAGCCCGTTGATAACCACTGCCGGCGATCCCTCGGCCGGCCCGCCAGTCCTCCAGCAACGCCGTGAACAGCAGCGGATTGCCGCCGCTGGCCGCGAAGAAAGGGCCGGCGAGCCGGTCTGCCATGCGGGATCCGCACCGTCGGCTCAACAGTTGGGTGAGCGCAGGCTCGGACAGCGGCGCGACCTGTGTGCTCGCGCAGTGCGGCAGCCGCAGCAGGTCGGTCCGGGTGGTCGCGAAGCCGGGGCACGAGCCGAGGCCACCAGCGAGTACGAGCAGCATCGGCACCGTGGCCAGCCTTCTGGCCAGACACAACAGCCACACCATGGACAGCGGGTCGGCGTGCTGCGCGTCGTCGACGGTGATCAGCATCGGAGTGTGGGCGGCCAACTCGAGCAGTTCCCGGCACAGGTCATGCAACACCGCGACACTGTCGGTCGCCGAGGTGGCCCGGTCGATCAGTGCGGTGGTGTGCGCCCGGAACTCGGCGGGCAGGCCGAGAGCGAGTTGGCCCGCGACGCCGAGCGGCAGCGAGCGTTCAGCGGGCGAACACGTGGCGCACAGCCGTAGTGGTGCGCCGTCCCGCACGAGGTCACCGAAGGCGTGCAGCAGTTCGGTTTTGCCCGTCGCCACCGGCCCCTCGACCAGGATGACGCTGCCCGCGCCCGACCTGGCCTGCGACCAGCTCAAGCCAAGCGCGGCCAGCTGAGCATCCCGATCCACCAACCTCAGCATGGGGAGCCTCCCCGATCACGGACCCACGCTATTTCCCTGCGTGGCCGGTTCTGACGCTATGTGTACGACTCAGGCACGCCTAGGTGGCAAATTCAGCAAGTCATCCATGAACGGGTCACTGTTCGTCAGTAACCGGCCAGGGGCATAGGGGGTCGGCGAATTTTTCCTCCGGTTGTCAACAGGGGGCGGCGCATCGCTGAATACCAAGGTGGAAGCGTCACTCGCCGGGCCAGGAAGGACCACCATGCCAGCCGGAAACCAGGGCACGAGCACCGTATCCGAACTCGACATCTCGGCCGAGCCGAGCTTTCTGAGCTTTCTGGACGCGGCCGCCACTGCGTGGCATCGGCTGCCGAACTTCCCGCGCTACGACGGGACGGACCAACGTGCCGGCGACGAACTGGTCGACTCCATGGCCACGCTGCTGGCCGACGTCGACCCGGTGACGATCGACCGCACCGCGACCCTGCCGGAGGGACTGATCGACGATCTGCGCGCAGCGGGTTTTCTGGCGCTGCGCAACGACGCGGAACTCGGCGGCCGGCAGGCGTCGGACTTCACCTGTTTGCCCAAGATGCCGGTGACGAACGCGGCCGCGCGGTCGACCGTTTCCGGTGCGGTGTGCAGCGACCCGATCAGCTCGACCAGCGGCATGACCGGAACCGGGTTGAAAAAGTGCACCCCGACCACCCGGCCCGGTCGGCGGTGGCCCGACCGAGTTTCATGATCGGGATCGATGAGGTGTTGGTGGCCAGGATCGCCTCCGGGTCGGCCACCACGCGGTCGAGCGCGCCGAAGATCGCCAGTTTGTCCAGCAGCCGCTCACCGACCGCCTCCAGCACGAACTGGCAGTCGGTCACCGAATCCAGATCGTCGGAGAAGGAGATCAGTGCCTGTGCCGCGTCCCGCTGCGCCTCGGTCAGCTTGCCCTTGCTCACCCTGCGGTCGTAGGAGGACGCCATGCGCGCCCGGTCCCGCTCGGCGCTGGCGCTGCTGGACACCACGATGTTCACTTCGAGGCCGGCCCGCGCGCACAGATCGGCGAAACCCGACCCCATCAGCCCGCAGCCGACCACGCCGACCCGTTTGACCTCCACCGTCATCACGCCACCTCCGGGGATGCGGACCAACGCAGCAGCGCGCCGCCAACCGACATCGTGCTCGGCGGCGAAGCGCCTGCTGCGGATGGCGGTCTTGCGCACGATCCATTCGGGAGTGATATCCGGAATCCACTCGGCGATCTCCTCGTTGGACACGGTGCGCTCGGGTAGGTACGAGCCCGTGCCCAGGAAACCGATGGCCTGTCGAGTCATCTGTGTCCCACTCTTCTCACTTCGCGGCGGCGAATCGCCTCGCGGAATATTCCAGGATTGTGTTGAGTTTGTACGCCCGGTAACACCGCTTGGTCGGTAAAAGATCGAAGATATGTCGAACAATGACACGACGAAACGCTAGCCGCCGTATCAGCACGACAACCACCCCTGACACCCCCTGTTCGGCCCTTCGAGCGACGCAATCCGGGCCATATCGAGTACGTCAGGTCCGCGCCGTGGACATTGGTCGAATCAGCGTTGATTTCGTCAAGTCACAACCGGCTCTTGCCGAAGCACGCTAACTTTCCCAGTACAACACGCTTACTCGAATAGGCGGCCGTCAGCTGGACAGAGCGCAGTTCACGCCGACCGGGTCGGTCCGCCGAGACCGATGGAGTTCACCGGGTCGAAACATTGCGTTGGCGTGTAACAACTGGACCGGCGTCAAGCTCGGGGTCATTGTTGAAGTGTCGAGTCAACCCCTGAAAATTCTGCTCAGAAGAGCGTCGTAATCCGAGCTTCTTTACATTCGACGCATAGCCACTAAGCTCAGGAACAAGTCCGGCGTCGATGACAAATTGGGGCTTGCATGCGGTTCGACGTCCTTGGTCCGCTCGAAGTGGTCGGCTACGACGACGTCCTGCTTTCCATCGGTGGACCGAAGAAACGGGCCGCCCTCGGTTATCTGCTGCTGCACGCCAACGAAGTCGTCGCGACGAGCCAACTGGTCGAGGCGCTGTGGCCGGGCGACGCCCCGTCAACGGCCCGGAAGATGGTGCAGAACACTGTTTCCGACATCCGGGCCATGCTGGCCGAGCACGATCGGGACGACTGCTTCGCCTTGCTCACCCACTCCCCCGGTTATCTGCTCCGAGCGGCCGAACACCGGATCGACCTGCTGGAGTTCCAGCAGCTGGCCCGGTCCGGCCGGCAGGCGCTGGCCAATGGCTCGTGGATCGAAGCGTCCGATCTACTCGGCCGCGCCTGTCGACTGTGGCGTGGTGACGCACTTGTCGATCTGACCGACGCCGGTGTCGATTGGCCGGAGCTGGCCGCGTTGCGCGAAGACCGCCTGACCACGCTGGAGGACTACTTCGAGGCCGAGCTCGCGGCCGGCCGCCATTACGATCACCTCAGCGAACTGGACCGGCTGGTGTCGGCCCAGCCCCATCGCGAACGCGCCTGCCGTCAGCTCATGCTCGCCCTCTACCGTTGCGGCCGGCAGGTCGAGGCCCTCGATACCTACCAGCGCACCCGCATGGTGCTCGCCGCCAAGTTCGGCATCGAGCCGACGCCCGAACTGCGCGAGACGGAGCAGGCCATCCTCCGCCAGGACACCGCGCTGGCCCCGCCCACCCGACAGATCCCTCCGGTCCAATCGCGACGGCCGGCTGATCCCGTTGTCGTGGCGCAACAATCCGATGCCGGCGAACCCATCGTCGAACGCAAGCTGGTCGCCATCCTGACCGTCGCGTTCGAACTCGGTGTCGCCGATCGCAAGGAGACCGACGAGATACTGGCCGAACTCGACGCGGCCGTGCGGGCCGACCTGAGTTCGGCGGGCGCCCTCGTGCTGCGGAGCACCGGCTCCTCGGTGCAGGCGGTTTTCGGTGTTCCCCGCACCGACGAACAGGACGCGCTCACCGCGGTGCGGACCGCGCTGGCCATCCGGGATCGCTTCGCCGCAGACCCGCTACGGGTGCGTCTCGTGGTGAGCACGGCCGAGGCCCGCGTCAAGCTGACGCAGACAGGTCCCGAAGTGATCAGTCCCGCGTTCGAGGACTGTCTGCGGCTGCTCTGGCCCCTGCCGCCTGGTCGGGTGTGGGTCTGCGGCGAGACTCGCCTCGGCACCGGCCACAACGTCGTGTACACGCACAACCCGCCGTCCGCGCTGTGGTGCGCCTGGGACATCAGGCCCGACGAACCGATGTCGGACGACCGATGCGGTCAGCGCTTCGTCGACCGCGACCACGAGTTGGCGATCCTCCGCGAACACTTCGACCAGGTCGCGCGACATGGCCGGGGTCGGTCGGCCGCCGTACTCGGCCAGGCCGGTATGGGCAAGACCCGGCTCGTTGCCGAGTTCGTCCGCACCGTCCAGATGCGACACGATCCGGTGCAGGTCGTCGCCACCCGGATCCCCCACCGTGGCTCGATGAGCACGGCCGAGTTCATCGGCGAACTCGTCGTCGCCTGCTGCCCGAGCCTGTCGAGATCCGGCTCGGCCACCACCGCCGAGGCGGAGTTGGCGACCGGGCTGGCCAGCCTGGTCGGCGAGGGCAACCTGGCCGAGTCGCTGACCCACCGGCTGCTGCCACTGCTCCGGCGGCACGAGCGCGCATCGTCCACCGAGGAGAACCTGAGCCGTGCCCCGGACGCACTGGCAGACCTGATCACCGCGGCCGCCATCCGGCGTCCACTGATCCTGGTGATCGAGGACCTGCACCGAGCCGAGGACGACCTGCTCCGCCTGTTCGACGCGCTCGCCGAGCAGCTCCGATCGGTTCCACTGCTGATGATCTCGACCGCCCGACCGCAACTGTTCGACCGAGGTCACTGCCGCGTCCCAGCGTCGACCACCATGATGCTGGACCGGCTCAGCGACGAGGCCGTCCGGACGCTGTGGGCATCGGTACTGGGCGATGCCGACGCTGCGCCAACGCCCGAACTCACCGAACGCATCAGCGGCAATCCACTGTTCGCCGTCGAGTTCGCGCGACAGCGAAAGCACGATCCGTCGCCCGCACGGCCGGACACGCTGCCGCCACGGGTGTATCGCGCGATCGCCGCCGAGTTGGACGAGCTGCCGGCCGCCGCCAAGCAGATCCTCACATCGGCCGCGCCGGCGCCGGACCGGATCGAACCCGACGCGCTCGCCAGCGCGCTACGCCGCAACGTCGAGGAGGTCCGGGACGATCTCGACGACCTGGTCCGACGACATCTCCTGCGGCACACGACCGATCGCACCGGATACGAGTTCACCGGCCCGCTGGTCCGCGACGTCGCCCACTCGCAACTGCCCGCATCCGCCCGACCCAGGCGAGAGCCGGACCTCGCAACTCCAGACGTCGGCAAGTGTGCGGCACACCGGCGATCACGGCGCCGAACAGCGGAGCAATGAGCATGTCGCGACGTTCGCCCCAGACAGGAGCGAGCCAGCGATGGCCAAGCTCGACGCTCGCGACCGGGTGCGGTTGGTCATCGTCGCCTACGGGTTCGGCCTGGTGCCGACCGGCAAAAATAGTCGCCGAAAAACGGTCAGGTTCTGTCGCGCTGGTCGCTCGTACGGGTGACGGCGCCCATCCACGGGTGCCCAGGACGCCCGGAGTGATCGACATGCACACCATCCGAATCCTCACCGTGGCCGGCGCGATCGCACTGACCGGTCTCGGCCTGACCGCCTGCGGTTCCACTTCGACCGGCACCGCGACCCCGAGCAGCACCACGCCACCGGCGCCCGTCGCCGCCATCGCCGGGCCGACCAGCACCGCACAGCCGTCGAACGCCACGCCGACCCAGGCCCCGCACGGCACCGGCTCCCCCAACCCCACGCATGTCCCGCCGCCGCCCGCCACGCCACCCACCACAACGCCGCCCGCCGTGCCGGTGCACGTGCCACCGAGCTTCGCCTGGACCACGTTCGATCTGGCGTGCTGGGGAGTCCCGCTCAACGTCACCTTCGGCGTCGACTCCGACGGTCCGGTCAGCATCACCGCGAGCGTGACCTACTGGACTTCCGGCAGCCCCCTGCCACGCGTGCAGACCAGCGCGACCTTCCCGAGCGCCCAGCACAGCAGCACCGCCGACGGCGAGACCACCACGACCTTCTTCGACAGCCTGCCGGTCAACACGATCCATCCCTTCGAGGTCAACGGCACCCTCACCGCGACCGACGCGGACGGCGCCCGCACCAGCAAGACCTTCTCCGAACCCGTCAGCACCACCTGCATTTCCTGACCAGCATCCACAACAGACACCGGGAGACCACCGTGTTCACCACCGCGATACTCAGCACGTTCGGCGCCATCCTCATCGGCGTGCCGGCCCCCGCCCCGCACGTCAACCTCGACCCGCCGATCGCCACCGGCACCATCGTCACCGCCGACTGCGCCGACCATGATCTCGTGTGGACGGCCAGCTTCCTGTCCTGGGACGCGCACCTCACCCTCTCCGCGACCGCTGACGGACCGATGTACCTGGTCAACGGCGTGCTCCTGCCGAACCCGTTGTCCGTGACCGTGGTCGACGGCCCGATGCCCGATGCGCAGGGAAATGACGGCTACTGGTCGTTCTCCGGCAATATCGCCAATCCGGCGAATGTCGCGTTTGTCTCGGGGAGCTTCACCGCGACAGATCACGATGGTGGCACGGCGACCGACTATTTCTCCGTGCCGTTAGGCAAATGCTGACTCGCGGCAGATCATGTTGGCACCTCGATGGGGTCGGCACCGATGGGTGCGGAAGGTCGGTGATACGGCATGCACGGCGACCCGGCAGCCAGCGATGCCGCGCTGGCCACAGCGGCTGCGGCCGGTGATCGCGGCGCGCTGGCCGCGATCTACGACCGGTACGCCGACCGGCTCTACGACTTCTGCTGCTCGGTGCTGGGCGACCGGCACGAGGCGGCCGACACCGTCGCGGAGGTTTTCGTGATCGCCATGCACCGGTTGGCGCAGCTGCGTGAACCGGAGAAGTTGCGGGCCTGGTTGTACGCCGTGGCCCGGCACGAGGCGCTGGGCAGAATGCGCGCCAGGCAACGCGAAGCACCGGCCGAGCAACTGCCCGAGCCGACGAGCACCGAACCCTCCCCCGAGCAGCATGCGATCAGCGCCGATCTCAGCCGGTTGGTCTGGGATGCCGCAGCCAGCCTGCCACCACGCGACCGCGCCGTGCTCGACCTGCACCTGCGGCACGGCCTCGACGGCCAGGAACTCGGCGATGCGCTCGGCGTCAGCGCGCCGCACGCGTACAAACTGATGCAGCGGGTGCGCGACACGATGGAACGCGCCCTCGGCGCGCTACTGCTGGCCCGGCACGGCCGGCGCGACTGCACCGAACTGGCTGCCCTGCTCGCCGACTGGGACGGTCAATACACGCCGGTGATCCGCAAACGCGTCGCCCGTCACGTGGATTCCTGCGACGTCTGCCAGCCCAAGCGCCGCGCGCTGCTCACGCCGCTGGCCATGTTCAGCGCCATCCCGATCGTCGCCGCGCCGGTCTGGCTGCGCGAACAGGCTCTCAACCCGGCGGCGGCTGCCCCGACCGGAACCGTCACCTCGAATGGCTGGCCGGGCCCCATCGAACTCACCAGCGACGACACCCAACTCCCGAAGAAGCGCCACGCGGGCCGCCGCGCCGCGCTGGTCGCCGCCATCCTGATCGTGCTGATCGCGGCCCTGACCGTCGTCACGCTCGGTCCACATCGGCCGCGCCTGGTCGCGGGCCAGCCTCAGCCGGTCACGCTGACCACCACCGACCCGGCTCAACCAACAACGGCCCAGCCACCCACCACCCCGCCGTCGACCACCACGACTGCCACGTCCCGCACCACGACCACCGAGCCGACAACGCGGCGCACCACCACGACGTCGCACGGCACGACCACCAGCAGCCCACCACTGCCCGTGATCACCAGCTTCGTCGTGACCAAGCAACCGACGTGCGCAGCGGGCGGGCCTCCCGCGCAGGTGGGACTGAGCTGGTCGATCAGCTCGGCAACCACCGCCGAACTCGCCGTGGACAAGGCCGCACCCACCGGCTACCCGGCGACCGACACGGTGACCCTCCCGTTCGCCTGCGCCGGCCCGGTCGCGCCCACCACCCAGACCTACACCCTGTCCCCCGCTGGCAACCCCGCCATCACCAGGACGCTCACCGTCAGCGCCCGATAGCGAACCCAGTTCCGATGGGCGAACCTGCGCTTGGCAGGGCCGGCCGTGGCATGTGTAAATGGGTACCCAGACGCGATTGGCGGCAACGCGGAGGAGCCGACGCATGACAGGCACCGGCCGCTCGCCCAAGGTTCGATCCCGCCTGGCCAACTATCGTGAGTGGACAGTGGTCCTCCTGGGCGCTGTCGTCCTTTCCTGGCTGGGCTTGTTCATCCACAACATCTCAGACCTGCCCGGTCAGACGATTCTGAGCCCGGACTCGGCCTATCCCACGCTCGTGTACCTCGTCCTCGTCGCGTTCTGGCTCACGCCCTGGCGACGGATCGCGGAGTTGCTGTTGCTGGTCTGGGTTCTCCTGCAACTGATCGGCGGAGCGATCATCAGCGTCCTGCCACTGCCGTTCCTGCCGTTCCACCCCGAACAGACCCTCCACCACTACCTGTTCCACGTCATCTACGGCCTCCTGCAAATCCCGGCGCTGATCATCCTCATCTCTTCCCGAGTGGTTACGCCCATCTTTCGGTGTATCGCCTTGAAATGGTCGCCGACGGTATGCGGGGACAGACCGACTTGGCGGGCCATCTGCCGGGTCGACAGGCCGTTGAGCGCGTGCTCGATGATCGTTTGCTCGCGGGCCGTGATGCCTCTGAAGACAGCCATGACCGAGAACAGGTCGCTGCTCGACGCGGGCTGCATCGTGACCGCCACGTCACCGGACCAGTCACCATCGAGCGGATGCGCGTGAATGGTGGCCCAGCCATGGCAGGTCGGAACGACGGCAATCTCCGGCGAAGTCCCCGTACGGGCGGCGGCCACCGGCCCCAACAGCGCTGCCGCATGATGCGTGGGATGGTCGCCGAGATCCCGCAGCCAGCCGCGCCCAGCCTCGGTGGCTGCGGTGATGTGGTCGGCACGATTGAGGATGACCGTGCCCGGTACGGATCGGCTGGCCGGATTCATCGGGATGCTGGCGACAAATCGCCGCAGGGCGGCAGCCAGCGACGCGCTCAACTGTTCGGCGTGGCCAATGTCATCGGCGGAGAACGACCTTGCGCCATGCTCGCGTACGAGGGAAATTCCACCCCAGGTTCGTCCTCGTACCGTCAACGCGATGCGCAGGTCGGCGCCGACTCCGTCCGCTGCCATCGTCGCGTAGAGATCGGCGTGACGTTCCGTCTTGGGAGATCTGGAGCCAAAAGCTCCGACAGAACATATGCCTCTGCGCTGGGTGAAAGGCGGATAAAGATCACGATTGGCCCGGCAATGACGCTCCAAACGGAGGAGCGCCCGCAGGCTGTAGCCTTCGCCGCGCACACCCAAGATCACCGGCCCGGTAACCGGATCCAGCCTGCCGACCCGATAGGCGTACCCGTCGTGCGCAACGACCGAACCCAACAACCGGGAAACCGCTTCGCCGAGCTCGGTCATCGAACTGATCTCGTCCGCAGCGCCCAACAGATCGCGTGAAATCCCCTCCATATCCCGCACCATTATCCCGCACCATTCGCCGAGTATGACTTATCGATGACGTGCGAATCGCGAGCGCGGTCCATCTGGCGGACAAGTACGTGACCACCGTGTCCGGTCTCGGTCACACTCGTGGGATGACGCTGGGTATGGAGGGGATCTCACGCGCCGTGTTGGGCGCCGGGGGCGCGGCGGACTCGCTGGCGGAGTTGGGTGCGGAGATATCCCGAGTGCTGGGCGAAGTCCTGCCACACGACGGGTACGAATGCCAGGCAGGCGGGTTGGATCCGGTCACCGGGCCGATGCTGTTGAGCGTCCGCAACAACACCTACAGCCCGCGTGCAGGTCTCTACCTGGTGCAGCACTGCCGCGCCAACCGTGATCTCTACCCGCCTTTCGCTGTCAAAGGCGGACTCTGCCCAGTCGCGACATTCGGCTCCGGCTCGCCCAAGACCCGCCGACTCGCGGACGTCCACGAGATCATGACCGCCGACGGTGTTGGCGCCGACCTGCGGATCGCCTTGACCGTGCGCGGCCGCGTCTGGGGCGGGGTCGGGCTTGTGCGCGAGCGCGCGGCGAGGCCCTTTACCCCTGATGAACTTGGCGTCGCCGAAAAATTGCACTCCTCGCTGACTGCGGCGTTACAACGATTTCTTACCAAGATCCGGCTGAATCCGGCGCGTGGATCGGTCCCGGGTACCGTCGTCCTCGATCGCGACGATCACATCGCCGCCGCCACCGAGGCTGGGCGCGGGTGGCTGCGGGATCTCGCCAACTATCCCGCAGGTCATAAGGCCGCTCTGCTGGGCCCGGTGGATGCCGCTCGCGCGGGAGAACCGCCGGAGATCACCGTCGTGCCGACGTCCTGTGGCTGGGCGACCGTGCACGCGCAGCTCCTCGACGGCGACCGGCCGGGCGACGTGGCGGTCACCATCCAGCCTGCGTCCAGCGCTGACTTGCTTTCGGTCATGGCTGTTCTCCGAGGAGTCACCCCGCGCGAGAACACCATCATCGAATACGCCCTCGACGGTCTGTCGACCCAGCAGATCGCCAGCCAACTTCGTCTCTCGCCGCACACCGTCAACGACCATTTCAAGGCCATTCATCGAAAAGTCGGTGTGACCAGCCGCGAAGAACTCCTCGCGGTCATCGGTCACTGAGCACATCAGTGGCCGATGACCGCAGATCCCGCAGGCGTCACTTGATCGGGAATGTGATTCCGTTGTCCAGGTAGCTCCCGTACGGGGAGGTGTTGGTGTTGATCGTGTAGTAGCCGCCGAACATCTGGGGCTTCACGTTCCCGGCGAGCGGACCGCCACCGAGGGTGTAGAGGTAGTACTGCCAGGTCCCGTCGGGCATCGGACGGGACAAGCCAAGCGTGCCGGATGCCTGATACCAGGAGCCGACAAGGTTCTCGGTCTTGCCGCCGTCGTACAGAATGGCCTTGACGGCCCCGTTCGCCTGGCTGGAGATGTACAGCTCTCCGGTGGAGCCGTTGGAGTTCCAGCCATACTCACCGATGATGTTGGTGTCGGTGCTCGGAGTCGCGACGTTCGGCTTGGCGGCATGCTGCTGTGGAGCGGCGGCCGCTGACGATGCGGCGATGCCGGTCGCAAGCGTCAATACCGACATGGCGATCCCGACCTTGGATGACAGCTTCATCAAAATATTCCCCTCTGACCGATGTTCAGTACTCGGTTGTGCTGGCGCCATCAACCGGCGACCCGCTCATGGTCAAATTCCCCCGTGACTGAGTAACTGTGATTACGTGGAGCGTGTACCGCTCCACAGTCACTCAAGGTGCGGGGGCAGGAGAATCCCAACATCAAGGGGGTTGACGCGGACCCCCCGAGCGGATCAGCGACCCGGCGAGCGGGTGGTGTCGATCGGCGGAAAAGCCCGCTGGCGTGCGGCACCACGTAGCCGTCGCCGGAGAAGATCTGCTGATAACCGCGAGTTTCCAGGTAGGCGACGCGGTCACGCTGCTCGGTGAGCGAGCAGAACGGGAACGTGGCGCGAGCGTCGACGACGACCCACGGCGCCCAGCGCGACAGCCCCGGTCGGCCAGCAAGCTGGCGCGCGGTCCACACCTTCCGATCCGTTAACTCGGCTCGGCGATCACTGACCACAGCTTGTCGGTCGTTTTCGCCGTGGGGTTCCGGCTGAGCAGCCCCTCCTTGCCGTAGCAGAGCAGCCTTACCGGTACGCCCGGTTGGTCCGCCGGGGCCGGACCGAAGATCAGGTCTGCGACGACATGTTGCAGACCGGTCAGCCCGATCGGCACTGCCAACCGGAGTCGATCGGCCGCGCTCAACTCCATGGCCTTGGGAAAAGCCGCCGCGACACGTTGGACCACCTCGTCAGCGGTGCCCGGCGCGAGCCCGTCGCGCTGGTAGACCTTGGACCGCGCCATCCGCGCGCCGATGGCGCCGCCCCGGGCTCCACCACGTGCGCCCGCGCCGCCGCCCCCGATACTCCCGCCCAGCCTGCCCGCCTCGGCGAACAGGTTAACGAAGTACGCCTCCACCTCGGGCGGCATGGTCGGCCCCATCTCACTCATGCCGGCAAGTGTCCTCGTCGCTCGCCGTGGTCGAGCTGACGGGTCCGCGGGCCGACACCCGCCTGAACCTGACCTACCACTGATCATGCGTGCGACAGCCACCCGAATACTGAGCGACACAGCCGCCCGACTATCGCTGAAGGCGTTCAGCCCACCTACTACAGACTTCGGGCACTCGCGACAGCGCTCAGCTGGTCGTCCAGCCCAACCCGTCCGCTGCCAGCACGACGCCGCCAGGAGCGGTTCCCGCATCGTCGTCGAGAGGCGCGCCGAACATGGCTTCTTCCGCGAGGTTTCGTCCCTCCCGGAATGTCTCGCCGACGATGCGCGAGGAGTACAGCGGATTGCGTCGATCGTCGGCTGTCGCCAGCCGGTCGACGGCGCCTCGGAGATCGTCCGCCGCGCCGGACAGCCGGGCACCGACGGCCTCGTCACCGGAGATCAGGCCGCCCACCAGCGCGGCAAACGCGGCGCTCTCCGTCTCTTCGAGGCCCGTGACCTGCTTCGCGGACCAGAAATACGATTGTTCGTCCCGCTGCATGTCGTAGAAGGAGACGAGGAACTCGTAGAACTGCCCGAATTCGCGCCGGTAGCGATTCTCGAACTCGGCGAAAGCGCGAGCCTCGGGCAGCGCGCCCGCGAGGCAGGCGTTGATGGACCGGGCGGCGAGTATCGCGCCATACGTGGCGAGGTGCACGCCCGAGGAGAGCACCGGATCCACGAAGCAGGCAGCGTCCCCGACCAGCACCAGTCCAGGCGAGCAGAACTTCGTCGTCCAGTACGAGTAGTCCTTGCGGACCCGCACCTGGTCATACGGCGCCTGTGTCGCGGTCGGCACGCCGGTGAGCAGGTCGCGCACCTCCGGGCAGGCGTCGATCAGCTCGCGCCACGTGGCCCTCGGGTCGCGCGCCACCGCTGACCAGTACTCGGGCGAGATGACCGCGCCCACGCTGGTGAGGTCCTCGCGCAGCGGGATGTACCACAGCCAGCCCGCGTCGAAAGCCGCACAGAAGATGTTGCCGCTGTTGGGCTGTGGCAGTCGTCGGCCACCGGCGAAGTAGCCGAACACCGCGAGGTTGCGAAAGAAGTCTGAGTAGACGCGGGCACCGCCCGTCGCACCGTGCAGTCGGCTGTTGTTGCCGGAGGCGTCCACGACGTAGCGTGCGGACACCGTGCGGCGAACACCGTCGGCGGTGATGTACTCGACGCCACCGATCCGGTTCTCGTCGGTGACGACGTCCCGCACGTCGCAGTCCTGCCGGACGTCCACGCCGTGCCGGGCCGCGTTGCGCAGCAGGATGTCGTCGAATCGGGCCCGCTCGACCTGGAACGCGGTCGACGTCGGCTCGGGCAGTCGCGGCGACATGGCGAAGGAGAACTGCCACGGTTCGCGCCCGCTGCCCCAGCGAAACGTGCCGCCCCGCTTCAACGTGAACCCGGCGGCGGCCACCTCGTCGGCGACGCCGAGAAGGCGGCACACACCGTGCACAGTGGACGGAAGCAGCGACTCGCCGATCTGGTAGCGCGGGAACCGCTGCTTCTCCAGCAGCAGCACCCGATGCCCACGCTTCGCGACCACCGTGGCCGCGGTCGATCCTGCCGGACCACCGCCGACGACCACCACGTCGAACGTCTCGTTCACG
This sequence comes from Pseudonocardiaceae bacterium, assembly GCA_035948315.1. Lineage (GTDB taxonomy): Bacteria > Actinomycetota > Actinomycetes > Mycobacteriales > Pseudonocardiaceae > CAJCJE01. The sequence goes on from DASZJG010000013.1 coordinate 56,191, forward strand.
AATTCTCCTGTCCGCCGCGACGGTCCGAGTGCGCGATCGGGAGTGTGCTGAGCCAGGTGCGCATCGCCGCTGCCGTTGTCGCGGCGTCCTGGCCGAGAACCGACATGTGGTCGCCGACGATGTCGATCACGTCGTGCGGCAACGGCCACGTTGGGCGCCAGTCGCGGTCCGGATCGATCTCGCGCATCTGTCTGGTCGGGCCTGCGCGCAGCAGCACGGCAGGGACCGCAATGGGTTCGGGCTCCCAGTTGTCGAAGATCCGTACGTAACCGCCGCCCGCGATCACCACGGAATCCTCAATGAGCTCGGCGAACTGGTGCACGGGCCGATCACGGTCGGCGGACATCAGGGCGAGCGCGCGGACGTCGCCACGGCGACTGACACCGTGGTGGGTCTCGATCAGGATCACACCGGCAGGCGGGTGTCCGGCGGCCGCGAGCCGGCTGGCGACGGCGTGCGCGATCGCACCGCCGCTACAGTGTCCGATGAGGACGACCGGCTCGCCGGTGGACAGCCGACGCACCGATTCGGCGTGCAGTGCCGCGAGGGTGGCGACGCTGTCCGGCAGCGGACGGTCCGCCGCGAATCCGGGATTGTCGAGCAGGAACAGATCGTGCTCGCCGGCGAACTCGGCGGCGAGTGCGGCCGGTACCGGAGGAAACAGCGGCAGGTAACCGGGGAAGAACATCAGCGCGGGTGCTCCCCCGACGCCTTCGGCGAGCCGCACGGGCTGGACCGCGTGAACGGCGCGATCGGTCATCGGGAACGACGGCAACGCGTAGGACGCCATGTACCGCAGCGCCATCGCCTCGGCGGCACCCCGTTCCCGCATCACCCGGTGGTAGAGCACGGAGAACCGGACAGAGTCCGGCCCGGCGGGGGTCGGCGGTTCCGGCTGCGGCGCCGGTTCGGTGAGTACGCCGTCCATGGCAGCCTGGACGTGCGCGACGAGTTCGGGAAACGTCGGATGGTCGAGCGCGATCGTGGCACTGAGCCGGATCCCGGAGAAGGTGCTGAGGCGGTTGCGCAGCTGGACGGCGGACAGCGAGTCGAAGCCGACGTCGGTGAAGTGCTTGTCGGCGGGGAACGACTCGGCGTCCGGAAAACCCAGCACCGCGGCCAGTTCCGCGCGGATCAGCCCGGCCAGTGCGGCAGGCCGTTCGCCGACGGGCAGCGCGCTGAGCACACGCCGCCACTCCCCCGGCTCCTGGCTCACCGACGCCGCGACCGAGGCGGACCGCGCAGGTTCCCGGCGAGCCGGCGAATCCTCAGTGGACTGTTCAACGAGCAGCGGCACCAGCACCGGCTCGTCGGTGCGCAGCGCGCGATCGAGCAGGGCCATGCCCTCGGCCGCACCGATGGCACGGACGCCGTCCTCGGCGAGCTGCCGTCGCGACACGGCGGACATCCGCTCGGTCATGCCGCCGCTGGCTCCGTCTGCCCACGGGCCCCAGGCGAGGGATTGGGCGGGCAGCGACCTGGCGACGCGATGACGAGCCAGCGCGTCGAGAAAGGCGTTGGCAGCGGCATAGTTGGCTTGCCCGGCCCGGCCCAGCACGCCTACCGCCGACGAGTACAGCACGAACGCCGACAGCCGGTGGTGTTCGGTGGCCCGGTGCAGATTCCAGGCGCCATCCGCCTTCGGGGCAAGGACCGCGTCGATGCGTTGCGGTGTCATGGCGTCCAGCACGCCGTCATCGAGCACACCGGCGAGGTGGAACACGGCGGTGAGCGGTGGCTGGCACGAAGCGACCACGTTGCGCACGGCCGCTTCGTCGCTGACGTCGCAGGCGAGGGAGGTCACCTCGGCGGCCAGGTCCGCCGCCCAGGCCGGTCGCGCACCGCGTCGACTGGCGAGCACGAGACGCCGGACTCCGTACGTAGTGACGAGATGACGCGCGAGGATACCGGCGAGCCCTCCACCGCTACCGGTGATCAGCACGCTGCCGGTGTCCAGCGCCGGAGGCCGCCCTTGCGCGGTGTCGACCGGTTCCAGCACGGGAGCCAGGATGACGCCCTCCCGGACAGCGAGTTGGGGCTGCCCCATTGTCGCGGCCGCCGGCAGCGCGGACTCGGATGCGGGCGCACCGCACAGGTCGACGAGCGCGATCCGGTCTGGATGCTCGGCTTGCGCGCTGCGGACCAGGCCCCAGACGGCGGCACTCGCCGGGTCCGGGTCGTCCGTGGTGGCGCGGACGGTGACCACGACGAGTCGCTCGGGCGCCTCGCCGCTGACCCAGTCGCGCAGGCGGGCCAGCGTGTCGGTCAGCAATCGCCGTGCAGCGGCCGGTGGGTCGAGGGTCGGCTGCGGGTCCACCCGGAACAGTTCGTATGGCGCCTCACCGCCGGTTGGCGTGGCCGCGACCCAGTTCGGCCGCAGCAACCCGCCGGCGGGCTCCAGTTCGATCGGTCGGGTCACCAGTGACGCGACCGAGGCCAGCGGTTGCCCGGCTGGCGTGGTCAGCACGACCCGGACCTCGTCCGGCCCGATCGGCGTGATGCGGGCGCGTGCGGCAGCCGCGCCGGGAGCCGAGAGGTCGACACCGGTCAGCGAGAACGGCACGCGAGGCGAGCCCTGCGGTTCGGCGAGCAGCATCGCGTGCAGTGCCGCGTCGAGCAGCGCCGGGTGGACGGCGTACCGACCAGCGCTGGCCGCCTCGCTCGGTGGCAGCGCCAGGTCGGCGAACAGTTCGGCATCTCGCCGCCACAGTGCGGTCACCGCGCGAAACGCCGGCCCGTAATGGAAGCCGCTCGCAGCGAGCCGGTCGTAGTCGAGGAGTATCGGCTGGGCGTCTGGTGGCGGCCACGCGGTCGTGTCAATCGGCACCTGCTCGCCCTTGGCTACGGTACCGGTGGCCTGCCGGGTCCACGGCCGGGTCGATCCCGCCTGCCGGGCCCAGACCGTCAGCGGGTGGTTTCCGTTGGTGTCAGCGGATTCCACGACTACCTGCACATCGTGGTCGGCGGCGTCGGCGATGATCAGCGGCGTGTGCATCGTCAGCTCGGCGATGCGTGCCGCGCCGCGCTCGGCTCCCGCCCGCAACGCCAGTTCGGCCACGACCGTCGCGGGCACGACCACGCGGTCACCGATGACGTGGTCGGCGAGCCACGGCTGCCGGGTCGTGGAAAGCACGCCATGATGGCGAATCTCGGGCCGGTCGGCGTCGGGCCGTGGGGCGTCCAGGATCGGATGCGCGGAGTCGGCCGCCGTGGAGGCGTTACTGTCCAACCAGTACCGCTGTCGCTGAAACGGATAGGTGGGCAGGTCGAGCCGTCGGGCGCCGCTGGCGGCGTACACCGGCCCCCAGGCGACCGGCACGCCGTGGACGTGCAACGTCGCCAGCGCGTCGAGCACGGCCTTGACCTCGGCGGCGCGGCGATTCACCGCGGGCACGATGCGGACTTCCCGATCCGGGCCGACGCATTCCTCCGCGAGGGCACTCAGCACGGCGTCGGGCCCGATCTCGACGAGCGCGTCGACTCCCGCCGCGCCAAGCCATCCGATCGCGTCGGCGAAGCGAACCGTCTCCCGCGCGTGGCGTACCCAGTAGTCGGCGGTGGCGAGCAGTTCGGGCTCGGGCCTGCCGGTCAGCGCGGACACCACCGGCACGGCGGGGCGATGGTAGGTGATCGACTCGGCGACGGCCCGGAATTCCGCGAGCATCGGATCGATCAGCGGTGAGTGGAACGCGTGGCTCACCCGCAGCCGGGTGGACCGGCGGCCGATCCGCGCGGCGAGGGCGGTCACGGCCGCCTCGTCGCCCGAGAGCACGACGGACTCCGGACCGTTGACGGCCCCGACGGCCACTCGCCCGGACAGCTCGGCGAGGTGTCGCGACACGTCGGCTTCGGCGGCCGCCACCGCGATCATCGCGCCGCCGGCGGGCAACGCGGCCATCAACCGGCCCCGCTGCGCCACCAGCCGCACCGCGTCGGACAGCGAGAAGACACCGGCGACGTGCGCGGCCGCGATCTCGCCGACCGAGTGGCCAACCAGGTGATCCGCTCGCAAGCCAACGGCGGTGAGCAGCGTGTGCAGCGCGACTTCGAAGGCGAACAGCGCCGGCTGGGCGTAGTCGGTGCGATCGAGGAGGTCGGCGTCACCTTCGTCGATCACGTCACGCAGCAGTCGCGGCAGGTAGGGAGTGAACTGCTCGCACACGGCCGCGAACGACGCGGCGAACTCGGGAAAGGCGGCGGCGAGATCGCGGCCCATGCCGAGACGCTGGGCGCCCTGTCCGCTGAAGAGGAAGGCGACCTTGGGATCGCGGCGAGCGGTGGCCCGCCGTACGACCGCGTTCTCGTTGCCGTCGGCCAGATCGCGCAGGCCAGCCACGAGACTGTCCCGGTCGTTGCCGAGCGCGGCCGCGCGGCGACTCAGCGCGGTCCTGGTCGTGGCCAACGAGAATGCGATGTCCACTATGGAACCGTTCGCGATACTGGCCGCCAGCGCGGCCGCGTGGGCGCGCAGTCCCGGTTCGTCGCTGCCGCTGACCAGCCACGGCGCCACGGTCCAGGTCGGCGTGGCGGCCATAGCTGCCGTGGGCGGCGGTTCCTCGACAATGACGTGCGCGTTGGTGCCACCGATGCCGAACGAGGACACGGCGGCCCGCCTCGGGCGGTCGCCGGCAGGCCACGGCTGTGCGTCCGCGAGCAGGCGCACCGCACCGGCGGACCAGTCGACGTGCGGCGAGGGTGCCTGCGCGTACAGCGAACGCGGCAGTTCGCCGTGGCGCAACGCCTCCACCATCTTGATGACACCGGCCACACCCGACGCCGCCTGCGTGTGGCCGAGATTCGATTTGACCGATCCCAGCCACAGCGGACGCTCCTCGGCGCGGTCCTGGCCATAGGTGTCCAGCACGGCAGCGGCCTCGATCGGATCGCCGAGTCTGGTGCCCGTGCCGTGACCCTCCACGACGTCCACGTCCTCGGCGCGTAACCCGGCGTCGGCAAGGGCGAGCCGGATCAGTTCCCGCTGTGCCTCGCCGTTGGGCGCGGTCAGCCCGTTGGACGCGCCGTCGGAGTTCACCGAGGAACCGCGCAGCACCGCCAACACGGGATGCCCGTTGCGCCGCGCGTCCGCCAAGCGCTCCAGCAGCACGAGTCCGGCGCCCTCCGCCCACGCGGTGCCGTCCGCGCCCGCAGCGAACGAGCGGCACCGGCCGTCCGGTGACAGGCCGCGCTGGCTGCTGAACGAGATGAAGGGGCGCACGGTGGACATCACGGTCACGCCACCGGCCAACGCGAGCGCGCATTCGCCCGCCCGCAACGCCTTCGTGGCCAGGTTCAGCGCGACGAGCGAGGATGAGCACGCCGTGTCGATGGTCATCGTGGGGCCGCGCAGGCCGAGCACATAGGAGATCCGGCCGGACGCCAGGCTGCCCGCGGAGCCGATGCCCAGATGCGACTCGAGCTCGTGAGCGGCGAATCGAGTCCCGTAGTCGCTGTGCATGAGCCCGACGAACACACCGGTATCGGTTCCGCGCAAGGCGGACGCGGGAATCCCGGCCCGCTCGAACGTCTCCCACGCGACTTCCAGCAGCAACCGGTGCTGCGGATCGATCGCGAGCGCTTCACGGGGTGCGATGCCGAAGAACGCCGGATCGAACTCCGCGGCGTCGTGTAGGAAACCGCCGCGCCGCACGTAGGTCGTGCCGATGCGCTCCGGGTCGGGGTCATAGCTCGTCGCGAGATCCCAGCCACGATTGGTCGGGAAGTCGCTGGTGGCATCCACGCCTTCGGCCACCAGCCGCCACAGGTCCTCCGGCGAGCGCACGCCGCCGGGATACCGGCATCCCATCGCGACGATCGCGATCGGTTCGGCGGTGGGGGTCTGGCGCGTGGCCGGGGACCGGCGCGCCGGGCGGCCGGACAGCCGGGCCACCAGGTCGGCACTGAGGGCCGCCGGATTCGGCTGGTCCCACACGATCGTGGACGGCAGCCGGAGGCCGGTCAGCACACTGAGCCGCTGCCACAGGGTCATGGCACCCATCGAGGTCAGGCCGAGATCGGCGAACGCGGTCGCCGGGTCGGACGGACCCCCGCAGATCACCGCGGTCTCGGCGTTGACCAGATCCGCAACGGCGGCCCGTAGTTCGCCTGGTGACAGGGCCGTGAACGTCACGGCGGCAGACGAAGGCCGGACGTCCAGCGTTTCGCGGAGTACGCCGCGCTTCGGCTTTCCCGATGCGGTGCGCGGAATCGCCGGGATGAACAGGATCTCCTCCGGCACCTTGTGCGCGGACAGGAGCGCGGCGCACTCCCGCAGCAGCGCCGCCGGGTCGACACCATCGTCGACCGGCACGACGAACGCCACCGGCACCTCGCCGAGCAGCGGATGCTCCCGCGCCACCACGGCCGTGTCCCGGACCCCGGCCAGGCCACGCAGGACCTGCTCCACCTCCGCCGGGTCGACGTTGGTCCCGCCCCTGATGATGACCTCGCTCACCCGCCCGACGACGAAGACATGCCCGTCGGCGTCGATCCGGCCCAGGTCACCGGTGCGGTACCAGCCATCGGGCAGGGCAGCGGCAGTTGCCTCGGGCCGGCCGCGATATCCGAGCATCAGACCAGGACCGCGAACGTAGAGTTCACCGGCGGCGCCGAACTCGGCCGGCGTGCCCGTGACCGGATCCACCAGCCGCACGTCCACGCCCGGGATGGGCAGCCCGCTCGCGCCGGTGACGCGCTCGCCGGTCGTCGACTCAGCGGCGATCATGCCGCAGGTTTCCGTGCTGCCATAGCAGTCGAGCAACGGTGCGCCGAGCAGCGTCTCGATGTCCGAACGCAGGTTCGCGTCGCTTGGCGCACCGGCCGTGACACAGACACGCAGGGAAGGGACCGGCGCGGACACGACGTCCAGCAGCTGCCGATACGACGTGGGCACCCCGGCGAGCACGGTCGGCTGGTACTCGGCGAGCAACCGGGCCACCGTGGTGGGATCGGGCGCGTTGACGATCCGGGCGCTCGCGCCGGCCACGCACACGCCCAGCAGGCAGAGGGAATGCGCGAAGCTGTGCGCCAGCGGCAGCGGCCAGAGCAGGCGATCATCGGCACCCAGCCCCAGCATCGGCCCGTAGCAGGAGATTGGTGACCACAGCGCCGCGCGCTGGGTGAACAGCACACCCTTGGGTGTCCCGGTCGTGCCTGATGTGTAGAGCAGCCAGGCCGGCTCGTCGAGCCCGAGGTCGTCCGGAACCGCTGTTATCGGGCCGTGGTCGTCGGCGTCGGACATGACCAACCGGGGTCGACGATTCGCTGGCAAGCGGCGCAGTTGCGCCAGGTGCCGTTCGTCGGTGACCAGCACCGCCGGGTCGCAGTCGGCCAGCAGCGCGGCGAGTTCCGCATCGGTGGAGTGCGGGCTCAACAGCACACCGATGGCCGCCGCGCGGACCGCGGCGAACACGTGTTCCACCAGCTCGACGCTGTTGTCCAGCAGGAACGCGACCCGCTCACCTCGGGCGACGTTCAGTCCGGCCGCGATCACCCCGGTCCGCCGCGCCAACCCAGCCCAGCTCACGGCACGTCGATCGTCGGCGAACGCGGGTGCCTCACCGAACCGATCCGCGTTGTGCCGCAACAGGTCCGATACCGGGCGCAGAACAGCTTGCTCAGCCATCGACAACGCTTCCTGGCAGGTTCGCCTGATGTAGGTGACGTCAGCCACTGACACGAGGTTAGCCGGCAGAGCATGCACGGCGGCAACGTGGCCCAACCGAGCAGCTGTGAGCGGCCTCGCACGCACACCTGCGAACCGCGCGGCGGCCGAGCGGGATGCCCTCGCGACTGGTCACCTCTATGCGTAACTACAAGCTGATCGAACCGACCGGCGGAATAGTCCCCGGACCAGTGGTCGAACATGCCAGCGCGGCGGGCGTGTCACCAGCCGGCGCCAACGCGGGCAGCGTCGGGAACGTCGGTGTGCCAGCGGCCAACTCCGTCAAATCCAGGAAGTCGGTCAGGTCGTTGGCATTGGCGTCACGGAAGGTCCGAGTGACGAGGCTCCAGAGGCGTTCTCGCTCTGGGCCGTTCATCAGCGCTGCTCGCACCGGAATACGCCGGCCCCGAAGGTCGAGCCTCTCCAACAGTCGGGAGGTGTACGTCCTCCCCGGCCGTCTCTGCGAGGAAATCTCTTCCGCGATCGGCCAGCGGCCTCGTTGGACGGAGGCCGCCGCCCGCCCGAGGCCCCATACGGCTGAGGTGGGTGGACACGCCTGGCGGCGTAATTGCCGTGCGTGTCGTCGTGGGCTGTGGCGTCTTTGCGGGTGTTCAGTTGGCGTAATTGGATGGTTGATTTTAATCGTCACTGAAGCTACGGATCTACTAGACCCAACGCGAATCTACTAGGCAGACCGGTGACCCGGATGCCGACGTGCCGATCGGCGATCTCGCCGGCTGACATAGCGGTGCTCGTGAGCGCGACGTAGCGGTACTGCGACGTCAGCATGCGAGGATCCTCAGCTCGGACCGCTTCGACCACCAAACCAATTACCTGCCTGATCACCGCTGTATTCAATAGCTCATTTTGAATCTGATCTCTCAAGCAGTGGGCCGGGAACGCGTGCTCCCGGCCCACCCAGTGCGCCTGCTTCAGCTCGAATAGACCTGGAGTTCGGAGAGCTGTCCGGCGGGCCAGCCGGTGTTCGCGGTGAAGGTCAGCTTCACGTACCGCACGCTGGCGGAGGTGAAGGTAATGCTCGCCGTGTTTCCGGTGCTGGGGTCGAAGGTGTAACCCTGCGACGGGACCAGCGTCGTGTAGTTGGTGCCGTCCGTGCTGCCCTGGATCTGGATGGTCTGCGTGCGGGTGCCCCACGCGCTCGACGGCGGCAGGTCCATGACGATCCTGCCGACACCCATGGCCGAGCCCAGATCCACCTGGACCCACTGCGGGAACGCGTTGTCCGTGCTTTCCCAGTAGGTGCTGGTGTTGCCGTCGACCGCGTTGGACGGCAGGTAGTTCTGGGTGTAGCCGCTCGCCGTGACCGGCTGGTTCAGCGCCAGGTTGGAGTTCGCGGCGATCCCGGAACCGGACAGCGCGACGGTCAGCGGACTGCCCGGTGCGCCGCTTGCCACCGACAGCGTCCCGTTGGCCGCACCGGCGGCGGTCGGCGTGAACGTCACGTCGACCGCGCAGCTCGCGCCCGCGCCGAGGGTTGCGCCGCAGTTGTTCGTCTGGGCGAACGGAGCGCCCGCCGCCACCGACGAAATACTGACCGCGCTGCTGCCCGGGTTCGTCACGGTCACCGCCCGCGCCGCACTGGTGGCGCCGACGTTGACGTTGCCGAAGGACAGGTCCGACGGCGAGGCCGTCAGCGCGCTGCCGTTGCTCGCACCGCCGGAGAACACCTGGAATTCCGACAACTGTGCGGCGGGCCAGCCGGTGTTGGCGGTGAAGCTCAGCTCGACGTACCGGGCGCTGGTCCCGGCGGGCAGACTGACGCTGACTGAGTTGTTGTTGACGGACGGGTTGAAGGTGTATCCGGCCGATCCCACGATCTGGCTGAAATTCGAACCGGCGATACTGCCCAGCACGGACAGCGTTTCGGTGCGGGTGTTCCAGGCCGTGGACGGTGGCAGGTTCAGCGTGAGCGAGCCGATCGACTGCGTCGAGCCCAGGTCCACGGTGATGGTCTGCGGATAGCCTGCGTTGTCCTGGCTTTCCCAGTAGGTGCTGGTATTGCCATCGGTCACGTTCGCCGGGACGAACGTCTGGTAGTCACTGCTGGCCGTGACCGGCGCACCGAGCGCCAGGTCAGTGGTCGCCGTGACGCCGAGCCCGGTGAGCGGCACGGACAGCGCACCACCTGGCGCGTTCGAGTCGACAGTCAGCGTTCCGTTGACCCGGCCGCCCGCGGTCGGCGCGAATGTCACGTCCGCCGTGCACGAACCACCTGCCGCGATCGATCCGCCGCAGTTGTTGGTCTCGGTGAATCCGGCCGACGCGCTGACCGACGAGACCGAAGCCGCGCTGGTGCCTGGGTTGGTCACCGTGACCGCTTGCGCGGAACTGGTGGCACCCACGTTCACGTCACCGAAGGACACGCTCGCCGGGTTGGCTTTCAGCGCGCCGGGCTGCGCGGGATCGGGGAAGGTGGTCAACTGGGGCGTGGTGCTCCACCCCGAGTTGCCGCTGCCCAAGTTGAAGTTGAACGCGCCCGGGGTGTAGTTGCCGCTGGCGTAGCCGTCGTTGTACGTGCCGGACACGCCCACGCCGCTCGCGGTCACGCCGCTCACGCTCGCCGAGCCACCTGTTTCCGCCTGCATCACCGTTGTTCCGGTGTTCTGCACGTTGACGGCGCTGATGTTCACGCCGGTAACCGTGTCCCCGGTGCCCGCGCCGCCGACGAACTCGAACGCCTCGTAGGGGCTGTCCAGGATCGCGCCGCCGCTGTAGTTCACGGTGACGTTGGTGTAGGAGGTGTCGTACGCGTCGAACTGCACCGCACCCATCGGGTGGCTCCAGTTCGGGTTGTACGCGCCGGCCCGGATCAGGTAGTTGCCGGAGACCGTGATCGTGCCGGACAACGGGGTGAACGGCTGCAGGAACGCCTCGTTGGAGATGTCGATGCCGCTGCCGAGCGGTTCGGTGTCCGCGACCACGTTATTCGAGATCGTATTGTTGGACCCGCCGTAGTCGGCGATGCCGTTGGCCAGCGTCGGCTGCACGATCGTGTTGTTGCTGAACGTGATGTTCGAATCCGCCGTCGGATACGACCAGATGGCGAGGCCGTCATCGCCGGTGTTGCGCAGGAAATTGTTCTTCACCGTGCAATTCGACGCGTTTCCGTTGAAGTTCAAGCCATCCGCGTCGGTCGATTCGACAACGCTGTTCTCCACAGTGCAGCCGCTGTTGCCGAACTGGAGCCAGAATCCGACGTTCGTGTCCTGGATCCACAGGCCGTCCACAGTCCAGCCGCTGCCCAGCGATCCGTCGATCGCGTTGGCGGTGCTGTCATCGTGCCTGCCCACGGTCGAGCCGAGGATCGCGAAGTTGCTCAGATTGACCGCGCCCGAGACCGCCGAGGTGTTGTCGATCAGCTCGTTGGTCTTGATCTGCGAGTACCAGTCCCCCGCACCCTCGATCGTGCCATTGGTGATGTTCAGGTGCGAGCCGACGAGGTAGGTGCCGGACGGAATCCAGACTGCCTCGTGCGCGCTGTTGGCTGCGGTGATCGCGTTGTTGAACGCGCTGGTCGAGTCGTTCGCGCCAGTCGGGTCGGCGCCTTCGCTCGTCACCGACACCGTGTTGGCGGGCTGGGTGATCGCCGCCGGGACGTTGTAGAAGTCAGCGACGTCGATGGTGTAGGGCATCGCGGTGTTGCCCGAGTCGACCTGGAATTTGACCGTGGTGCCGGCCGGATAGGTCTGGCCGAACATCAGCCTGGTGTCGTCATACAGCTTGTGCGTCATGCTGCCGGTGATGTTCCCGGTGCTGATGTAGCTGTAGGCGGAGGTGAGCGAGAGCTGCTGGCTGAGCTTGCTGCCGTTCACGTAGACGGACAGCGTGCCGGAAGAGCCTTGCGGGACCGAGTAATGCAGGTCGAACGCGTTGGCTGCGGCGGTAAGAGTGAACTGGACGTACTGGCCTTGCGAGCCCAGCTGCACCGCTTCGCGGCCGGATGCCTCGGTGGCCAACTGGCCCTGGGCGAAGGATGGTCCGATCGTGCTTCCGTTGGTGCTGGCGGCTTCTGCTTCGTATTCGGTCATCGGGGCACTGGCCCCGGTGCCGCTCGGCACGTCGAATGGGGACTGGGCCCAGTATGGCGGTATGCCAGGGCCGTTCTCGGCGTCAGCGGGTGCGGCTGCGAGTAGCGCGGGTAAGGTCGCGAACGCGGTGACCGTGGCAACGACCGCGGCAACGATACGTCCGCGGTGCTTGACCGCCGCAGTCGGCAACGCCGCCGATCTGCTTGTGCTGGACATCAGCGTGATGAGCCTTTCACTCGTAGCAGGGAAACGAGAGCGCTCCTGGCGGAGCGTAGGCCCACTTAACACAAATTCGCAATAATGAAATAAATTTCCGCAAAAAATGCGAGAAGAACTGCAAAAACTTACGTTAAATGTCTATCCACAGTAGACCTATCAGATCAGTCGGCGCGCAGCCCGCCAGCGAGCGGATCTCGCTGGCCAGATGCGTCTGATCGGCGTAACCGCACCTGGTCGCCACCTGCGATAGCACCAGTCCTCACGCCCGCAGATCGGGCGCAGCGCGTGCCGGAAGCGCAGCAGCCGGGGCCTGCTCAGGACGCTTTGTCATCGGTCGCTTCGTCGTGGTCGCTGTGTTCGAGCGGCCGCGGGAACAGAAGCAAGAGGAGGACCGGTTCGCGACCGGCAGAACCGATGCTGGCCAGAGGCAGTCCGGCGAGATAGACGATCGCCCCCGCCGGAAAGTCGGCATCGCGACCGGATTGACAGGTCAGCCGCAGGACACCCTGCTGCACCATCACCAGGGTCTGGTCCCACGCACCGGGGTCGTAACTGACCGGTATTCCAGCAGGAAAGCTGACATGTGCGCAGTTGGTTCTCGAGGACGGACCGACCGGAAGGATCAGACCGTCCGACTCACTGGTCATGCCACCGCGGGCAAGTCGAACAGGTCGAACAGTGCCGGGCCCAACATGAACATCGCGATCTCAGCGATGCCATCGGCGCCGAGGGTGAGGACACCGATCCCGAACCGTTCGTACTGGGATTGGTCGGCTGACTGGAGATACAGACCGAACGCGGGCTGCCCGTTCGCCGCGGTCGGTAGGAGCCGCCAGTGACCCCCAACATGGGTCCGGGCCAGCGAGTCCGGCATCCGACCGCCCAAGAACATAGCGATGGCGGCAGGTCCTTGGTACCAGGTCTGATAGGGCGGCATGACAAGCCGCGCATCGTGCGCGAGCAGGCTGACCAGCCCGTCCATGTCGGCGGTCTCCCATGCCTGCACGAACTTGTCCAATGTCGCCCGTTCGATGCTCGTCGAGGACGTGAGCGCCTCGGCACGGTCGGGCATGCGTGTGGCCAACGTGGCCTGGGCGCGCCGAAGAGCTGAGTAGACCGCGGTCGGGGTCATGTCCAGCGCCGTCGCTGCTTCCTTTGCCGGCCAGGCCAGGACATCACACAGGATGAGCACAGCGCGCTGGCGTGGCGGCAGTTGTTGGATCGCCGTGAGGAACGCGAGTTGGATCCGTTCCCGTGCCAGGACCGAGTCCTCCGCCGAGGAGGTTTCGCCTAGCAACGAGTCGGGGTAGGGCTGCAACCAGGGAATATCGGTTGGCGTGCCTGGGGCGCTTCCGAATTCGGCCGCCTCGACCACGTCGGTGGGCCACGGCCGACGCTTGCGCCGACGCAGCGCATCCAGACATACGTTGGTGGCGACCGCGTACAACCAGGCACGGAACGTGCTCGTGCCCGCATAGGTGCCCACTCGGGTCCAGGCCCGGAGCAGGGTCTCCTGAACAGCGTCTTCGGCATCCTCAGCAGAGCCGAGCATGCGGTAACAGTGCACCTGTAGTTCGCGCCGGTGTGGTGACGCCAACTCCTCGAACGCCCGCTCGGAACCCATCTGGGCCTGCTGGACCAGCAGATCACTCATACCTGTGTGACGTCATTCCGGTAGCGGATTCGTCGGTCCTCTCACACGTTTCTCCTCCCGCCGTGGCGGGTCACCCGGCCCGACCAAAAGAGTCTCCGGTCAGCGTCCTATCAGCGACACCACTCTCCTGGCCTGGTACGGCCCACGTTAGCCCGTGCGGCCGCCGGCATTCAACACAACTGCGAGGAACACTGTGACGAACCCCTTGAGCTCCCGAACTGTCGCGATCATCGGTGCCAGCCGAGGATTGGGCCGCGGGGCCGCGGAGGCATTCTCTGCCGCCGGAGCCGACGTTGTCGCGGTTGCCCGTGATCAACGAGCCTTGGAGGACCTGGCCGCCCGCTACGCGACGGTGCGACCGATCGCCGTCGACGCGACGCAACCTGGCTCGCCCGACGCTGTCATGACCGACCATCAGCCCGATGTGCTGGTGCTGGTTGCCGGAACCACCCCACCGATCGCGCCGATCCACGAGCTGAGTTGGACCGAGTTCTCCGCCACGTGGGAGACCGACGTGAAACTCACCCATCTGTGGCTCGGCACGGCGTTGACCACGCCGATGCGCCCGGGCAGCCGAGTGATCGTGATCAGTAGCGGCGCCTCACTGAGCGGTTCCCCCCGGTCCGGCGGGTACTCCGGCGCGAAGGCGATGCAACGCTTCATGGCCACCGATGCTCAGGTTGAATCCGACCTGCGTGGACTCGGGATCACCTTCACCTCGGTGCTCCCGAAGCTCACCCCGCTGACCGCTGTCGGTGCGGTCGGTGCGCACGCGCACGCGGAAGTGGCTGGAATCAGCGTGGCGGAGTTCACCGACCAGCTGGGCGACACGTTGACGCCTGGGATCTTCGGTCAAGCCCTGGTGGAGCTAGCCGATCGGCCGGCGTCGGAGGCCGCGGGAAGTTTTCGGCTCACCGTCGACGGGCTCGCCAAGTTGGTCTGAGGACCACGACTCCGGGAGGCGCCGACCACAGTGTCAGCGCCTCCCGGTGCGACCGGGCGGACTCAGCAGCCCACCTCGTACTCGCCGACGAAATCCGGAACCAGCCACCGTCTTAGGAGTGATCAACCAACCGTCCGTCGAAGGGACGCCCCCATGGCAGCCACACCGCAACACCAGGTCGCCGTCGCAGCCGAGCAGACTTCGCCGGCTCCATCGACAACCGGCGGCAAGTGGCTCCTCGCACTGACCTCGTTGGGAGCGCTCATGGTCACGCTCGACGCGCTGGTGGTCGCCTCCGCGTTCTCGACCATTCGCCGCGAGTTGCACGCCTCGATCGACCAACTGCAGTGGACCGCCAACGCCTACACCCTGTCAGTGGCGATGATGCTGATGGTCGCCTCCGTCCTCGGAGACAGATGGGGTCGCCGACGCACGTTCGTGGCCGGACTCTTGGTGTTCACAGCCGCATCAGCTGCGTGCGCGGTCTCGCCCACGATCGGTGCCCTCGTCGCTGCACGGACCGTGCAAGGCGCGGGCGCGGCGTTCATCATGCCCATGGCGATGGGGCTCCTGGTGGCCGGGTTCCCTCCCGAGCGGCGCGGATGGGCGACCGGGATCTTCGCAGGAATCACCGGCCTCGGCGTGCTCGCCGGCCCGATCGTCGGCGGGGCGATCACCCAGGGATTCGCCTGGCGCGGCATCTTCTGGATCAACGTCCCCATCGGCCTGGTCGTCATCGCTCTCACCGTGCTGAAGATCGCGGAAAGCCGCGGCACCCGCCGCCCACTCGACATCCTCGGCACCCTGCTGATCACCCTCGGCGTCGTGGGAATCGTCTGGGGCGTCGTACGCGGCGGCGCGGTCGGATGGAGCAGCACCGAAGTCGTCACAACCCTTTCCGTCGGCGGACTACTCCTGGTTGCTTTCGGCGCGTGGGAGGCGAAGGCACCACATCCGATGCTTCCCTTGCGACTCTTCCGCAACCCCAGCTTCGCCGCGGGGAATGCCGCAGGATTCCTGCTCACTGCTTCGCTCTTCGCAACGGTCTTCTTCGCAGCCCAGTACATGCACGCCGCCTACGGGTCCGGTCCGCTCAAGTCCGGGCTCCAGCTGCTGCCGTGGACCGGATCCCTGTTCGCCGTCGCCCCGATCGCGGGACGCCTCATCGACCGCGTCGGCGAGCGGCCCTTCGCTGTCATCGGCTTGAGTATCCAGGCCGTAGGGATGTTCTGGATGAGCCGCGAAGCCACCCACCACGGGTACGGGGCCATGGTGCTCCCGATGATCATCGCCGGCTTCGGCGTCTCCCTCGCGCTACCAGCTGCGCAGGCTGCGGTCACCGGGGCCGTTCCCGCCCAAGCCGCCGGGATGGCGGGCGGCATCTACTCGATGATGCGCCAAACCGGAGGCGCTGTCGGAGTCGCCGTCCTGACCGCAGTCTTCACCACCGTCGGGGGATACGCCGACTTCCCGCGAAGCATGCAGCGCGTGCTCGAGGTCAGTGCCGCCCTCTCTCTGGCAGGCGGGATCGCGGCGATCTTCATCGCCGCCCGGCGGAGCAACCCCTCCTACCGCCTCGATCGACAGCACCCCTGGCGTCAGCCGGCGAACGCCACGAAATGACTTCCTCGGCCTGGGCCAAGACACGCCGCCCATGGCGCGCACGAAACAACATGAGGAGAAACGATGGGAACGAACCCGATCAAACGAGTGTCCGTGATCAGCACCGGCACCGTCGAGATCCACCCCCAACACGTCCGATCTGAAGGCACCCCGCAAATGTGGTGGCTCCTGACCTCACGCCGGTGGACCAACCCGCTGCCGATCAACGTCTACGTCATCGAGCACGAAAACGGACTGGTCCTGTTCGACACCGGCCAGGACCGTGCCGCGGTCACCGACCCCGGCTACAACCCCGGTGGCTTCACCGGCTTCGTCTACCGCCGGATCGGCCGATTCAACATCGAACCCCACGACACCCTGTCGGCCCGGTTGGCCATGCTTGGCCACAACATCACCGACGTACGAACGGCGATCCTCTCCCACCTTCACCCCGACCACGCCGGTGGAGTGCCTCAGTTGCGACACGCCAATCTGGTGGTCAGCCAAGACGAATGGGACGCGCTGGTGGGTCCGAAGGCGGCGATGATCGGTCTGATGCGCAACCACGTCGACCTGACCGGCCTGCAGTGGGATCGGATCACCTTCGAACCCACAACCGACCCGTCCCTGACACCGTTCACCGAAGCACATGACCTGCTCGGCGACGGAACCCTCACCCTGCTACCCACCCCGGGGCACACGCCAGGGTCGATGTCGCTGCTCGTGCGCCAGCCCGGGGTCGCACCGCTGCTGATGGTCGGGGACCTCACCTACGACGCCCATCTCCTGGAGGAGCGGCATCTGCCGGGCACGGGGAACAAGCACCAGATGAAGGACGCAACCGACAAGATCCACCAGTTGAGGGAAACCTATCCCGACATGGTGATCCTGCCCGCCCACGACCCCGAGGCAGCCAGCCGTCTGGAGGCCGCCTCCAGGACACGCATCTGAAGTCTCGTACCCGCTGACCGCTCGCCGTGATTCTGCGCCGCGACCGCCGCACCTCTGTCGGTAGCTGTGCAGCGGTCGCTTGCGTGTTCGGCAACCGGACCTGCATCAACTCACAGGTTGATGTGCGCGTGCGGCGGCGCTGACGAGCGGCCGAGCAGCACGAGCAGGCCCAGGAGTCTGAGGAAGATCAGGTAGGGCAGGTAGAGCAGACGCAGCGACCGGTCTGGCGATCATGCCCTGCCCGTCACGTGCCCGTTGCCGCAGGTCGGACGTGCGGACCGACTTCTGGAACCCCACAGACAGTGGTCGAGGAGTCCGGCCATCGCCAGAATCAGATTGTTGCACAACCTCTCATATGTTGTGCAACAATGTTGGTCGGCTAGCAAGACCGCCATCTCGAAGGGCGCGAGGAGCAGCACATGCCCGAACCACTGACCTGCACCGTCGCCACCGGACGACGCCTCGCCTGGGCCGAATACGGCGACCCTGCCGGTGTCCCCGTGCTGTTCCTGCACGGCGCCCCCGGCGGACGACTCTCCGCGGCACCGCATGATCAACGATTCGCCCGCCAGGGACTCCGGGTCATCGCTCCCGAACGGCCCGGTTACGGCCGTAGTGACGCCGCGTCCGGACACACCGTGCGCGATATCGCCGACGACCTCCTCGCCCTGCTTGACGCCTGCGGGCTCGACCGGATGTTCGTCGTCGGCGGGTCGGGCGGCGGGCCCTACGCGCTCGCTCTGGCTGCAATCGCGCCTCATCGTGTCCACGCCGTCGGGGTCCTGGTCGGCGCGGCACCCTTGCACGCCGACGAGCTTGCTGGCCTGACCGGGCTCGGTCGCGCGGTGCTGGCCAGCCTCGACGACGCGAACGTCCTGCGCGCGACAGCCGAACACGTACGCACCAGCCTGCTCCAGCAAGGAGTCGCCGCCCTTGTGCCCGGCGCTGCCGCCACTGACCGGGAACAGTGGTCACGGCAAGCGGACGCCATGCAGCAGGCCCTCTCCGACGCGCTCGCCCCCGGAGCCGACGGCCTCATCGACGACTTCACCGCCCTCTACAGCAGGCCGTGGGGATTCGAACCCGCACACGTGGCCGTGCCGGTCGTGTGGGCGCACGGCCAGGATGACCACAACGTCCCCGTCACCGCCGCCGCCCGGCTCGCCGGACAGCTCCCGCACTGCCGGTTCATCACCTGGGAACAGACCGGGCATGCACCAGAACCCAGCCTCCAGGCCGAGTTCTACACAGCGGTGCTCGCTGCGGCGCTGTAGCGGTCCACCCGGAACGACCCCGCCTGCCCGATGACGGAAGGACTGCCCATGCCCGCACAGTCGCGTCAGGGCCGCCAGTTCCCGCGCTATTCCGAGCTCAAGCCGTTGCTGCGGATGCGCCCTCCCCGCCTCGACGCGACACGACGTCGGCTTGAGTCCGCCTTCACCATCGCCGACCTGCGCGCGATCGCCCGGCGTCGCTGCCCACGGGCGGTCTTCGACTACGTCGACGGGGGCGCCGAGCAGGAGATCAGCCTGCGTAGGGCTCGCGAGGCCTACGCGCGGGTCGAGTTCTCCCCTCGGATACTGCGCGATGTCGGGTCGGTCGACACGGCCACCGCCATCCTGGGAGCCAGCGCGTCCCTGCCACTCGTGCTCGCGCCGACCGGCTTCACCCGGATGATGCACCACGAGGGTGAACGCGCGGTCGCCCGAGCTGCCGCAGCCGCCTCAATACCCTACGCACTGTCCACAATGGGCACCACATCGATCGAGGACCTCGCCGCCGCCGCACCGCTGGGGCGACGCTGGTTCCAGCTCTACCTGTGGAAGGACCGCGATGCCTCGGCCGATCTTGTCGACCGCGCGTGGAAGGCTGGCTACGAGACGCTCGTGCTCACCGTCGACACCCCCGTCGCGGGTGTGCGGCTGCGCGACTCACGCAACGGGCTGACGATCCCGCCGTCGCTGACCGCCCGCACCCTGCTCGACATGGCTCGCCATCCCGCCTGGTGGGCCAATCTGCTCACCACGGAGCCGCTGACCTTCGCCTCGTTGAACTCCTGGAACGGCACGGTCGCCGAACTCGTCGGCCACATGTTCGACCCGACCGCGACCGCCGCCGACCTCAGCTGGCTTCGGGAGCAATGGCCCGGACACCTTGTCGTCAAAGGCATCCAGCACGTCGACGATGCCCGTGCCGTTGTCGATCTCGGGGCCGATGCCGTTGTGGTCTCCAACCACGGCGGCCGCCAACTCGACCGCGCCCCCACCCCGCTGGACCTGCTGCCCGAGGTGGTGGCCGCCGTGGCGGAGCGGGCCGAGGTGTTCGTCGACTCCGGCGTCACCACCGGGGCGGACGTGGTGGCCGCCCGTGCTCTGGGCGCCCGCGCCACGCTGGTCGGCCGCGCCTACCTCTACGGACTCATGGCAGGCGGCCAAGCCGGAGTCGGCCGCGCGCTGGACATCCTGCGCGGCGAGGTCGCCCGCACGCTGCAGTTGCTCGGCGTCGAGTGCGTCGACGACCTCGGCGCCCGCCACGCCCGCCTGCTACCCCGGTGAACCCGCCAGATCAGGCTCAGTGCCGCAGAGAGGAGCAGTCGTGTCCGCAGACCAGGATGCGTCGCTGGTTGTCGGCGTAGGGCAGGGCAGGCTGAAGGGTGCGCTGGAGAGAAACGGCGTTCGCGTATGGCGCTCGATTCCCTATGCGGCCGCTCCCGTCGGGGCGCGCCGATTCACGGCTCCCGAACCACCGTCAACCTGGGAAGGCGTGCGCGACGCGACCCGGTTCGGCCCGATCTGCCCGCAGCCACCCCTGGCCGGCACCGCTCCGGCCGAGCCGATGGACGAGGACAGTCTGTTTCTCAACGTCTGGTCGCCGCACGATGCGCATGGCCTTCCGGTCATGGTCTGGATCCATGGCGGAGCCTATTTCGTCGGGTCGGGCTCGGCACCGAACTACAACGGATCACACCTGGCCGCGAAGGGACCCGCGGTTGTCGTCACCCTGAATTACCGGCTCGGATATCGAGGCTATCTCGATCTTTCGATGCTGCCTGGCGCGGAGGGACGCTTCGAGACCAACCTCGGCATCCGTGACCAGATCGCCGCACTGTCTTGGCTACGCGACAACATCGATGCGTTCGGCGGCAACCCGAACAACGTCACCATCTTCGGACAGTCCGCCGGTGGTGGCGGCGTCTGTTGCCTGCTGGCATCGCCCCTCGCCACCGGGCTGTTCCACGCCGCGATCGCACAGTCCCCGCCCGCGGACAGCGTTTTCAGCCGCGACGATGCCGCGACCGTCACGACGACTTTCCTCGCCATGGCAGGCAAACCGGACGCCGGCTTCGACGATATTCTGGAATTCGATCCGTCGATCCTGCTGAATGCCTCCGGTCGGCTGGTCGAGACCATCGCGAATATCTTCCCCGGTCAACACGCATGCCAACCCGTCATTGATGGAGACGTGCTACCCGAACGACCCACGGCATCGATCGCGGCGGCGCACGGCAGCCTCGTTCCGCTGCTCATCGGCAGTAACGAGGACGAAGGAAGCCTGTTCGCCCGCCCACCCATGCCTGCGTTGATCCCCGTGATGAAGCCGAACAGTGACATATTCCTGCGCCAGAACTATCCGGGCGCCGAGGACGCGATCGTCGCCGCATATTGTGGGCATGGACGGTTCGGCACGGAGATATCGATCGGCGGCGACGGCATGGTGACCATGCCAGCCCTCCACATCGCCGAGAGTCTCTGCCCACGCGCGCCGGTCTTTGTCTATCGCTTTCGATGGACCAATGAGGCGCTGATGAACAGCAGGCTTGGTACTCCGCACGCCCTGGACGTGCCATTCGTGTTCGGGAACTTCCAGGTTGGTGGCCTCGTGAATCTCCAGGGCGAGGACGCCACCGAGATCCTTCACCTGTCCCAGACCATGCAGACGGCCTGGCTCGGCTTCGCCCGGGATCACGTGCCGGACGTTACGCCGCTGATCTGGCCCGCCTACGACCGGCGCGACCGGGAGGTCATGATCATCGACCGCGACCTGGCCATCGAACGGGATCCGGATGCCGCGCAACGGCGGTCGTGGGGACGGATCGCCGCCAGCGTCATTCCCGGGTGACGCGGACGTGGTCGGGGGGCGACCGTCGATGTGGTCAATGGCCGAGCAGGCGGGCGCTCTCCTCGGCCCGCCGCAGCGCGACCAGCAACGCCGCCCGGCCGGTGTGATCGATGTCGTCGGTCAGTGCCTCGGCCGCGGCTTCCCCGCCCAACCGGAGTTTCTCGACCAGTTCACGGTGGACGGTGGCCAGGCGCGCGGCGTCGAAGTCCGGCCGGATGAAGGTGAGCAGCAGCCGGACCTCATCCTCGCAACGCCGATAGGTGTCCAGCAGGTGCTGGTTTCCCGCTGCCTGCACGATTGCTCGGTGAATGGCGCTGTGGGCCTGCGTCAACTCGCGCCAGGACGGAGTTGGCGACTGCTCGGCCAACGCTTCGAGCCGTTCGACTTCGGCGAGCACCGGGCCGAAGTCCGTGCCCGCGTCCAGTGCCATGCGCAGCGCGCCGAGTTCGAGCAGCTTGCGATAGTCGAATATCTCGTCGATACGCGCCTTGCTCAAGGCGGCGACGACCGCACCGCGATGGCGTTCGTGGACCACCAGACCGCGCTCGACCAGCAGCCGCAGGCCCGAGCGGACCGTGTGCCGGGCGACGTCGAGCCGTTGCGCCAAGTCCTCCTCGCGGAAGCGCGTACCGACCGGATGAGCCCCGTCCAGCAACTCGTCGCGCAGCGCGGCGGCGACGCGCTCGGGCGCGGTCTGGCCATCGGCTGGTTCGGCGGATGACGCGACCATGACCCCTCTTGATCCAGGTACTGATTCCATCGACGATCGACCACGATACACCGCATTATTGTGCGACAATTCTGGATATCTTGTTGTACAATCTGGGTCTTCACCCCGTCAGTTCAGGGAGTGCCCATGGCGTTCGACGATGTCCGAGTACGGGGCGCCGTGGGAGTGCCTGTCCTTCTGCTGCCTGGCGGAGCTGAAACCTGTGAGGGCTTCTTCCCGGGCTTGTCCGAAGGGCTGGCCGTCGACCCCGGCTGCCGCGTCATCGTCTACGACCGCCCCGGCACCGGATCGTCGGCCACCGATGGATCACTTGCGCAGGCGGCGTCTCACCTGAACTCGCTCATCGACCACGTGGGTTGTGGCCCTGTCGTCGTGGTCGGCCAGAGCCTCGGCGGAGCGGTAGCCGTACTACTGGCCCGCGACCATCCCGAGAACGTGTCCGGCCTGGTCCTGCTCGACCCGACCCCGATCAACGACCCACGTATCTGCGCAGGCCTCGAACGCACCGCACGCATGTACGCGACACTGGCCTCGGTCCCGGTGGTACGCGGCCTGTTGTCGGCCGTCATGCGCACCGCTGTCAACCGGAGCATGCGCCGACTGCAACTACGGCCGGACTGCGCAGCCGCGCTCGACAGGACACTCGGTCTCAGCTTCCCGAAGCTGGCTCACGCCGTGGTCGGCATCACCGAGCTGTCCGCCGATTTCCGCCAAACGGACCTGCCCCAGCTTCCGGCGGTGGTGGTCACCGCCGACCGCAAACCGGACAACCCGATCAGACGTGCCCACGCTCGACTCGCCGCCACGTTCGGCGCGCCCCTCGTGTCCTGGCCCGGTGCGACCCACGCCGTGCACCTCGACCACCCCGCCGAAACCCTCGCCACCGTGCGAGAACTCGTCGCCGGCATCGACGCCCCGTCCTGAACGCCAACGGCCCACGGAGGGAGCACGGCGGGGAGCAAATGGAGAGCAGACACGTGCGTCGAACGGTTGCGCACCGACCATGCCTCGGACGCGACGCGGGTCGTCGCGCAGTTCCGAGCCTCGATGACCGACCTGAACAAGCTCGACGACCATGCCTGGCGGCAACCTGGTGAACGCGTTGTCGTCGCGATCACCGGAGTTCCGCGAGCGGTAGGCGGCACAGGCTCGGGAATGTTGTCGGCGATCGACAACCCGTTTGGCACCGACCAGCTCGATGCCGGCTCACGGCTCTACCGCATGCCGCCGTCGACCGCGAGTGTGCGGCCGGTGACGTAAGAGGCCTCCTCGGACACCAGGAACGCGACGGCCGACGCGATCTCCTCCGGCTGAGCGAGGCGGCCGAGGGCGATCATGGCCTTGGCTTCGACGGCGACGTCCACGTTGTCCCGGCCCCGGAAGTAGTCCTTGGCCGCGCTGTTGGCCATGTCGGTCGCGGTGCCGCCGGGTGCGATCGCGTTGATCGTGATGCCTCGGTCGGCCAGTTCCGGGGCGAGGTTGAGCACCATCGACTCGACCGCGGCCTTGCTCGACGCGTAGAGCGTGTGGTGGCGGAAGGAACGGTGCGCGCTGACCGAGGACGTGAGCACGATCCGGCCACCGATGGGCATGTGTCGAACGACCTGTTGGGTCGCGAACAGTTGGGCACGCGTGTTGGTGTGGTAGATGCGGTCGAACTCGCCCGGGGTCAACGTCTCCAGCGCACCGAAGTGCTCGATGCCCGCGTTGCTGACCAGGATGTCCACCCCGCCGAGGCGGCGCACGGTCTCCTCGACGACATCGCGGATCCGCTCAGGGATCGCCACGTCACCGGGCACCGTGATGGCCGTGCCGCCGTCGGCGATGATGTCGGCCGCGATGGCGTCGGCGGTGGTCGCGTTGGCGCGGTAGTTGATGGCGACCGCCGCACCGTCGCGGGCGAGGCGACGCACCACGGCCGCACCGATGCCGCGCGATCCTCCGGTGACGAGCGCGACCTTTCCCTTGAGGTTGTCCATGGTGTTCTCCATTGGTCGATGTCGTTGACAACTCCAGGTAACTCGGCTGCGATGTTCTGTGGAAACGAAATCCGGAGCTAGCGGTTAGCTCGATCGGAGATAACATGGAACTTCGTCAGCTTGCCGTGTTCGTCGCGGTCGCCGAGGAGATGAGCTTCACACGGGCGGCGCATCGGCAGAATGTCGTGCAGTCGGCGGTGTCGGCGACCCTGCGCAGCCTGGAACGGCAACTCGGGGTCGAACTCCTCCGGCGCAACACCCACCAGGTGGAACTGACCGACGCGGGCAGGGTGTTGCTGCCCGAGGCGCGGCGCGTGCTCGCCACGGCCGAGCAGGCGCAGTACGTGGTGCAGGAACTGCACGGCGGTCTGCGCGGCACGCTGCACCTCGGGATCCTGCTGGCCAGCCTGCAGGGCGTTGTCACGCCGCCGATGCTGATCGCGCGATTTCTCGCCAAGCATCCCGGTATGGAGGTGCAGGTACGCACCGGTATCAGCGGACCGCACGCGGAGGACCTGCGTCGCCGCAGGCTCGATCTCGCTTTCATCGTGCTACCGCCGGAAGACACCACCGGACTGACGCTGTACCGGTTGTTCGCCGAGACAATGGGCCTGGTGGTACCAGCCGACCATCCACTCGCCGGACGTGATCGGGTCAGCCTCGGCGAACTCGCCGACGAACCGTTCGTCGAGTCGGCGGAAGGGTGGGGCACGCGGATCGCGGTCGACCGGGCGTTCATCCGGGCGCGGGCCACCCGGGTGATCCGCTACGAGGTGGCCGGTACCGAGGCGCACGACTTCGTCCGGAACGGCCTCGGGGTCGCGATCCTCCCGCCCTCGACCGTCCCCGCGGACCTGGCGTTCGTGCCGATCGCCCGGTACGCGCCGAGGTTCGTGATCTCGCTGGCCGTCGCAAATCGCGAGCCCAGCGTGCCGGTCCGCGAAATGGTCCGCATCGCCAGGCAACTGGCGCGCGGCGATGTCGACGAAGGCGACACCTGAGGCCTGTAGAACAGTTGCGCCTGGCGCTGCTGGCCCTGCATCCGCCGGCGGCACGCGGCGCATTTTGGTTCTCTTGGACGCCTCACGTGCGCCGGCTGATCCTCACCCTGGCTGCTCGTTCGCTGGCGTACCACCATAGGCGTGCCAGTCGATGGGTACTCCGGCCAGCCATAGCCTGGCCAGCGCCTCGGTGACGTGGGCGGTCGCGGAAGCGCTCTGGTCCGCGGTGGGCAATGTGCCGACAATCAGCGGCCAGCGCTCGGTGCCGCAGTCCTGGTGCCTGCGCAGCATGGTTCCGAGGGACTGACCGGCGCCGAGCTCGACGAAGGCCAGTTCGCCTTTGGCGAGGACGCTGCCTGCTCCGTCCCCGAAACGCACCGGACGGCGCATGTGCCGCGCCCAGTATCCCGGGTCGGTGACGAGGTCGACGGTGGCCTCGCGGCCGGTCACGTTCGAGATGTAGGGGATGCGCGGTGCGTTCATGCTGATGTTGCGCGCGATCCAGTCGGTCAACGGCGCAACGGCCGGTTGCAGCATCCGTGAGTGGAATGCGTGTGTGGTCTGGAGCTGACGGCACGGTACCTGGGCGCTCAGCAGGCGAACGACGAGTGAGTCGATGGCGTCGACGGGCCCCGCCAGGACCAGTTGGTCGCCGGTGAGTGCGGCGATGTCGATACCGGCATCGCCGAGTTCCGGTACCTTCGCCCGAAGCTGCGCCGGGGGCAGTCCGACCGCGAGCATCGCACCGCCGGGTAGCTCGGCGATCAGCTCAGCGCGCTTGGCCACCAGGTGCAGCGCGTCCGGAAGGGACATCACTCCGGCGATGCAGGCCGCGACGTACTCGCCGAGGCTGTAGCCGAGCATCGTGCGGGGCGCGATGCCCCAGTCCATGAGCAGCCGAGCCAGCGCGTACTCCGCGACGAATACCGCGGGCTGGGCGATCTCGGTGCGGTGCATGGTCGTCGTGGCGTGTGCGGGCGTGCCACGCCCCAGCCAGCCTGCCAGATCACCGGCCGGGGGCGTCGCGTCGGCCACCGGTCGCTCGGTCAGGACCGGTATCACGTCGATGTCCCACCGCTCCCCCAGGATGCGCTGGCAGTGATCGACGTGCTCGCGGTAGCGGGGCTCCTCGGCGTACAGGTCGGACACCATGCCGGGATACTGCTCGCCGACGCCGGCCAGCAGGAAGGCGCAACCCCGACCAGTCGTTTGGTCCACTCTGGACAGACGCTTGGCCGGGTCGCGCAGTGCGGCGACGGCTGCGGCTACGGAGTCCGCCACGACGGCGTGCCGGTGCGGACCGGGTAGCGGGTCGTTGCGCTGTGCGGCCGCGACGTTCGCGAGTTCGCCCGGCTGGTGGGTGAGCCGGTCGGCGAGGTCGGCGCAGCCGGCGGCTGCCTCGTGTGCGGTCGGGGCCGATACCGGCAGCAACTCCCATCGGCGCGTGTCGCCGGTCATCGGCTGCCCCCGGTGTCCGGAGCGATCACGGTCACGAAGCCGGGCTGCGGCTGGGTTCGTGGTGTGGTCAGCTCCAGCGTCACCGCCTCGCCTTCGCGGGTCAGCTCCTGGAAACCCGCGAAGGCATAGGTGATCTGCATCATCCGGTTGCGGCCGGTCTCCACGAAGTCGGCGCGCAGCGCGGCACCGGCCCGGTCGGCGAGTTCGATGACGTGGTTGAGCAGGACGGTGCCGACGCCGCGGGACACCACTCGGCAGGACATCAGCAACAGCCGCAGGTACCAGCTATCCGCGGTTTTCTCCACCAGGCACAGGCCGATCGCGCCGTAGTCGCCGAACTTGTCCGTCAGTGACGCAACGAGCAGCAGGTGATCGGGCGAGTCGCACAGTTGCACGAGTTCCTCGTAGGAATAGGTCCGTCCGGTGGAGTTGAGCTGGCTGGTGCGCACGGTCAGTTCCTCGGCCCGTTGCAGGTCCTGCACCTTGGCTTCGGAGATGGTGAAGACCATTTCCAGGCCGGCGAGGAACTCCTCACTCGGGCCGACGAAGTCGTGCTCGGCCTCGTCCCTGGCCATCTGCTGCCGGTACATCTGTCGTCGCCGCGCGGATTCCGAGGTGACGAACCTCGGCTGGAACTCCGGCTCCGCCACGGCCACGGCGAGATCTGCCACGTCAACACAGATCACCTGAGGTAGGACGTGCGCGACCTCGGCCCGTTCGAACTCCTGATCGTCGACGAAGGCGACCGCGGCGACATCGATGTTGAGGCGCTCGGCGATTCGCTCGATCGCGGAAGACTTGGCGCTCCAGCCGATCTGCGGGTAGAGGAAGTAGTCGGCGATGCCGAGCTCGCGCAGTTTCGCGAGCGCGGCCGCGGAGTCGTTCTTGCTGACCACCGAGTGCAGGATGCCCAGCCGGTCCAACGCGCGGATGGTGGCGACGACCTCATCCTTCGGCGCGACATCGTCGTCCTCCAGCAGCACCCCGTCCCAGACGGTGCCGTCGAGATCCCAGGCGACGACCTTCACGCGGCCCTGACGTGGCTTACCCGCGAGCGGTGCCCATGCCGGGCTCGTGGCTCGGCTCATCTCCGGCCTCCCTGGAATGCTTGTTCGGCAATGGTGATCTGCTGGATCTCCGAGCTGCCCTCGATGATCTCCATGACCTTCGCGTCCCGGAACATCCGTGCGACCGGGTAGTCCGAACCGCAGCCGAGTGCGCCGTGGATCTGCACCGCCTCGCCGGTGTGCCGCGCCGCGGCCCTGGACGCGAAGTACTTCGCCACGAACGTCGCCATCAGGCTCTCGGCGTCACCGGCATCCCGCAGTTGGCCCGCGCGCCGGTAGAGCAGCCGTCCGGCCTGGACGTCGGTCACCATGTCGGTGAGTTTTGCGCGGACGAGCTGTAGGTCGCGCAGTCTGCCCGCGCTGACCGATCGACGCTCGGCGTAGCGGGCACACGCGTCCAGGCAGCCTTGCACGATGCCGACGCAGCCGGCCGCGACGCTGTACCTGCCAAGGTCGAGCACGCCGGTCATGACCATGCCCGAGGCGAAACCGTCTGGGCCCACCAGGGCGTCCGGCTCGACGATCGCGTCGGCGAAGGTGATGTCGGCGAGCATGCTGGCCCTGGTACCCAGGATGTCGTCGATGGGCCTGATCGCCACCCCAGGCGTTACGCTGGGCACCAGGAACGCGCCTGTCCCGTTGGGAGTTCGGGCGAAGACCAGCAGCAGGTCGGCGCGCTGGCCGCCGGTGATCCACTTTTTCGTACCGTTGAGGATCCAGCCGGCGCCGTCGGGGGTGGCCGTCGTGGTGAGCGCGCTGGTGTCGCTGCCGGCTCCCGCCTCGGTGAGGCAGAACGCGCCGAGCGTGCGGCCATCGGCCAGTTCCGGCAGCCAGCGCAGCTGCTGCTCTGGCGTCCCGAACCTGTGTACAGCCCAGGCGAGCATCGTGTGCACGGTCAGCAGGCTGCGTAGGGCCGAACATCCGCGCCCTACCTCCTCGTGGATCGCGCCGAGGGTGACCGTGTCCAGTCCCGAGCCACCGAATTCGGCCGGGAGGAAAGGTGCCCACAGCCCGGCGCGGGAGACGTTGGCCAGCAGGTCCTCGGGTATCCGGCCGTCGCGATCGTAGGCGTCGGCGACCGGGATGACGTGGTCGTCGACGAACACACGCGCGGCCTGTACCGCATCGTTGTCCGGCGCGGTGGTGGTGGTCACTGGGTGGTTTCCTATCCCTGTCGCGCGACGGCGCGGTGTGCTTCGACCAACTCGCTCATCGCGTGCACGCTGCGGAAGTTGCGGATCTGGAGCGCGGCGTTGGGGATGCGGAATTCGAAGGTCTTCTCGATGAACATGACCAGCTCCATCGCGAACAGCGAGTTCACGAAGCCCAGGGAGAAGATGTCGTCGTCATCGCCGAACCGGACCTGCGGGAATCGGCCGACGATGAATTCTCGGATCGGGGGTGCGATGGTCGTTGCGTTGTCGGTCAATGTTCTGCATCCTTCACACTCGTGGGGCTCGCGGCTTTCGGAGCGACGATCGTGCCGAAGTCGTCGTAGGTGTGGAACCCTCGACCGGTCTTGCGGCCGAGTCGCCCGGCGGCGGTCATCTGGCGCAGCAGCGGGCACGGCCGGTATTTGCTGTCGGCGAAGTTCTCGTAGAGCACCTCGACGCTGCGCAGGATCGTGTCGATGCCGATCAGATCCGCCGTTTCCAACGGCCCCATCGGATGACCGAAACAGCTGCGGAACACGTCGTCGACGGTGGCGGCGTCGGCCACCCCCTCGTGGACGAGGAAGGCGGCCTCGTTCACGGTCAGCATCAGCACCCGGTTGGACACGAAGCCACACGCGTCCCGGACCTCGATGGCGCGTTTGCCGATGGACCCCAGCAGCTCGCGCACGCGTGTCACGGTGTCCGGTGCGGTGAGCAGGCCGGGGATCAGCTCGACGGCGGGCTTGAGCGGTACCGGGTTCATGAAGTGCACCCCGACGACGTCGGCGGGGCGTTTCGTGGCCGATGCGATGGTGGTGATCGGGATCGCCGAGGTGTTCGCGACGAAGATCGCGCCTGGCCGGCAGTGTTCGTCGAGCGCGGCATAGAGCGCTTTTTTCATCGGCCAGTTCTCGGTGATGTTCTCGATCACCACGTCGACATCGGCCAGCGCAGCCGGCTCGATCGCGGTGGTGATCGCGGCCATCACCGCGTCGGCGTCGACGGCGGGACCGCCGAGCAGCCTGCTCATCCTGGCGCCGCGTTCGATCTGGGTGAGCGCGTCGTCGAGGATCGTCTTGTCGATGTCGACCAGCACCACGTCGTGGCCGCACTGCGCGAGGTTCTGCGCGACGCCGATCCCCATCACGCCGGCACCGACCACGCCGACGGCCGTCATGGCCTGCTCCCGGGAACGATTCGCTGGAACATGTTCAGCTCGTTTCTTTCGGTGGATGGGGGTTGTCGTGGCCGGAATGCCCGCGCACCGCGGCGGCCAGGCCGCGAACGGTGGGGTTGCCGAACATGTCGGCGACGCGGAGCGGCTCGCAGCCGATCTGCTGGAGCGCGATCATCGCTTTCCACGAGTCGCCGCCGAGAGTGAAGAAATCCTCGTCGAGGCCGACCTCGTCGAGGCCGAGTACGTCTGCGAGCACCTCGGTGATCCGCGTTTCCAGATCGTCGCGTGGCCGCGCTCCGGCCGGGGCCGGGCGCGACGACGGCGGCTCGGGGAGCATCGTCCGGTCGACCTTGCCGTTGGGGCTCAACGGCAGCGTCGCCAGCACCACCACGGCGGCGGGGACCATGTAGGCGGGCAGCGCGTCGGTCGCCGTGGCGCGCACCGCCTCCGGGTCCAGTTCGGGGTCGCGGCTGGTGATGTAGCCGACGAGCCGCCGGTCGCCGGCCCGATCGGCTTTCGCGGTGGCCACCGCGTCGACCACACCCGGGTGCGCCCGCAGCGCGGCTTCGACCTCTCCCAGCTCGATCCGCAGGCCGCGGATCTTGATCTGCGAGTCGATGCGGCCGAGCAGCTCGATCTCGCCGTCCACTCGGTACTTGGCGAGGTCGCCGGTGCGGTAGACGCGCTCATCCCGCACCGGCCCGAATGACCAGGTGGTGAATCGCTGCGCGGTCAGATCCGGCTGGTTGAGGTAGCCGCGGGCCAGTCCGTCGCCCGCCAGGTACAGCTCGCCAGGCACGCCGACCGGGACCGGACGCCGTGCGGCGTCGAGGATGTAGGTGCGCTGATTGGCCATGGGCCGCCCGTAGGGGATGCTCGGCCGGTCGAAGTCGACCTCGCGCACCTCGTGGATGGTCGAGTGGATCGAGGCTTCGGTTGCCCCGCCGAGCGCCACGAACACCAGGTTCGGGGCCAGTGCACGCAGCCGGTCCGGCAACGCGAGTGGGATCCAGTCGCCACCGAACATGGCCAGTCGCAGGCTGGGCGCGGTTCGCCCGGCCGCGCTGAGCGCGCCGACGAACAGTTCGGCCAGCGCGGGCGCGGAGTTCCACACGGTGACCTGGTGGCCGGTGACGAGACGGACCCAGTGCGCGGGATCGGCGACTCCGTCCGGCTCGGGCATGACTATCGTGGCGCCCGCGATCATCGTGCCGAGCACCTCGTAGACGGACATGTCGAAACTGGGCGAGGACACGGCCAGCACCCGGTCCCTCGGCCCGAGGTGGAATCGCGTGTCGAGGTCGAGCAGGTTGTTGGCCACTCCCCCGTGGCGTAGGGCGATGCCCTTGGGCCGGCCGGTCGATCCGGAGGTGTAGATCACGTAGCACAGGTCGTCCCGGCCGACCGCGACCGCCGGTCCGGAACGCGACGCCGCCCCGATGAGGTGGGCGTCGGCGTCGATGCGCACGATCGGCGCGGCTCGCGCCGGCAGCCGGTCGACGAATTCGGCGCCGGCCACCAGCACCGCGCAGTCCGACTGGCGCACCATGCGATCGAGCCGCGCGGCCGGGTACGCCCCGTCCAGGGGGACGTAGGCCGCGCCTGCCTTCAGCACGGCGAGGATCGCGATCGGCCAGTCCGGGCCGCGGCGCAGGCACAACCCGACCAGGCTGCCGCGCCGGACGCCGAGCCCGATCAGATGGTTCGCCAGTTGGTTGGCGCGTTCGTCGAGTTCGCGGTACGTGTAGCTGGTGTCGCCCTGGATCACGGCGATCGCGTCCGGTTGGGCGGCACAGCGGTCGGCGACGTGCTCGTGGATGGGCCTGTCCGGTCCGAGCGGGACACGTGTCGCGTTCCAGTCGATGAGCTGGCGTCGCAGTTCGTCGGTGGTCAGCATCGGCAGCGCCGCAACGGGTGTCGCGGGCTGGGCGAGGGCGCCGGCGAGCAGGGTGTGCCAGTGCCCGTGCAGCCGTTCGATGGTATCCGCGTCGAACAGGTCGACCAGGTAGCGCAGGTGTGCCGTCACGCCGTCCGCCCGCAGCGCTACGTCGACGCACAGTTCGGCGTCGATGGAGGACTGGTCGGCGAGTTGGCACACCACCGGGACGAACGATGAGTGCGCGAGCCCGGCCACGGCTGTCGCTGCGCGGACGCGCTCGACGAACTCGGTGAAGCTCTCCTCTTCGCTGGTGTCGATGGCGAAAACCAGGTGGCCGGTGCCCATCACCACCTCGGATTGCCCACTGTGCCGGCCAAGCACCAGGACGAACGCGGCGAGCAGCACGTCGAAGGCGTCGAGGAGTTGCCCCGCCGCGTACCGGTGCAACTTCTCGACGAGGTCGGCGGGCAACGCGAACCGAGTCTCGGCGGCCCGGACCGGGCGGGTCGGGCCGCGCGGGCGGTCGACGGGCAGCAGCACCGGGGTCAGCCGTGGCTCGACGCCGGTGGGCAGCGGGCCGGTCACGATATCTCCTCCTTGCTGGCGGCGGTGTAACCGGGAAACGGGAATCGTCGGCAGATGTCCGCCACCTCCGCCCCGACCTCGGCACGGACCACCGGGTCGAGCCGGTACCCGGTGTCGCCGGTTGTCGAGATCGAGCGCAGCACGCGGTCGGCGAGTTGGCCGATCCGCCGCACCTGCGCCGGAGTCAGGCCGCGCTGCGCCAGGATGTTCGTGCCGAAGCGAAGGCCGCTGCCCACGGTCGCCGGTTTGGTGTCACCGCTGATGCGGTTGCGGTTGGCGAGGATTCCGCACTCGCGCAACGCCTTCTCGGCCACGACGCCGGTCAGTCCGGCGGCGTCGACATCGACCAGCACCATGTGGTTGTCGGTGCCGCCGGTCATGATCCGGTGCCCTCGCGCGGCCAGTGCACCGGCCAGTGCTTGCGCATCGGCCACGATGAGTCGCGCCCAGGCGCGGAATTCGGCGGTACCGGCCAGGTGCAGTGCCCGCGCCTTGCCCGCTATCGCCGCGGCGTTCGGGGTGCCCTGCACGCGCGGGAAGACTCCCCGATCGAGCCGGGAGGCCAGCGTGGCGTGGTCGCGTCCGCTCAGGATCAGGCCGCCGCGCGGGCCACCGAGTTGTTTGTACGTGCTGGTCGTGGTGACGTGCGCGTGGTCGATCGGACTCGGGTGCAGGCCAGCCGCGACCAGTCCGGAGACGTGCGAGATGTCGGCGAGCAGAAAGGCACCGACGTCGTCGGCGATCGCGCGGAACGCGGCATAGTCGATGGTGCGCGGATACGCGCTCGCCCCGGCGATGACCAGTTTCGGCCGATGCGTCGCGGCCAGCCGGGCCGCCGCCGCGTAGTCGATGAACCCGGCGTCGTCGAGTCCATAGTGGACAACCTGGAAGTGGCGGCCGGTCATGGAGGCGCGGGCGCCGTGCGTGAGGTGCCCGCCATCGTCCAAGCCGAGACTGAGCACGGTGTCGCCGGTATCGAGCAGGCTGTAGAGCACGACCTGGTTCGCGGCCGAACAGGAATGGGGCTGCACGTTGGCGTAGCGCGCGCCGAACACGGCACATGCGCGCCGGACCGCCAGGCGCTCGATCGAATCGAAGATCTCGGCGCCCGGGTGGTAGCGGGCGCCCGGATATCCTTCCGCCGTGACGTTGCCGAGCACCGAGCCGGTGGCCACCAGCACGGACGGGTCTGCCAGGCTGGCGTGTGCGACCGCGGCGAGCGTGTCGTTCTGCGTGCGCAGCTCGGCGTCGAGCAGTTCGGCGAGTTCCGGGTCGGTCGCGGCCAGGATCTCCTCGCCCCGCATCAGCAGTTCCACCGTGGTCAGGCCAGGTGTCGTCATCTGGGCTCCTTCTCGGCAGGCACCGCAAGGTGCTCGGCCAGCAGCTCGCCGAACCGCGCCAGGCGTGGGGCCCACGCCCCACCGGCCGGTACCTGCACGATGCCGGTGAGGTCATCGGGGCCTTGGTCATAGAACTCGATCATCAATTCGGCCAGTGGCGACAGGGCGCGGCCGGGCAGCGTGCGCAGGCGCACCGGTCCCGCGCGGTGCACCGGCCGCGCCCAGTTCTGGAGGGTCATGACGACCTGGTAGAGCGGCATCCTGATGTCGTCGCCGGGTGGTCCCGCCGCGATGATCTCGGTTCTGGGCAGGTCGGCGTGCTGGGTCGCATCGACGACGCGCTCCCAGAGCCTGGCCGCCGCGCCGGTGCCGAACGGGTCGGTGATCCGGATCGGCACCATGTTCAACTCGCAGCAGACCTCGTCCCGCTGGTCGTAGCGCCGGGTGCTGATGGGCGTGCCGACGCAGAAGTCGTCCGCACCGGCCAACTCGGCGACGGCCCGACCGACCGCGGTCAGCAGGAGCGGGAACACCGACATCGCACCGGCCCTGGCCTGTCGCCGCAGCGACCGGGCGGATTCTCGCGGGACCGCGAAACGTTGCTCCACCACGCGGGCGAACAGCAACTCCCGGTGGGACTGGCGCGGCCGGTCGTCGGGCAGGCTGGGCACGCCCTCCAGCGCCCGCGCCCAGTAGGCGGTGAGCCGGTCCCGGCGATCCGCGGTCACGGTGACCGGCTCGGTTCGTGGCCGTGGCGTGGTGTCCGGGACCTCGCCCGCGACAAGCTGGGCGTAGGCACGGGCGAGGTCGGCGGCGATGATCTCCTCGGCGTACCCGTCCAGCACGATGTGATGTGCGGCGAGGTACAGCTCGGCACCGCCCCGGGCGGGCGCGAGCCCGGCCCGCAGCAGGTCGCCGCGCGCGAGGTCGAAGCGGTCCGGGACCAGTGCGTCGAAGGCGGCCGCGTTGCCGATGCCCGCCGGCAGCCGCCGGATCCCCGGTTCGGCGGCTACCGGATCGACCTCGCGCCACAATCGGTTGTCCGCGACGGTGAATCGGGTGCGCAGGGCCGGGTGACGCGCGCGGAGCACGCTGATCGCGGCGGCCAGCAGGTCGGCGTCTGCCGGGCCGTCCAGGTGCAGGTGGGTGAGGTTGGCCGTGCTGCGCAAGCCGGGCAGGAACCGCTCGGTGAGCCAGAGGAGTTCCTCGCCGGCCGAGGCGGGCGAGCGGGTGGCCGTCACGAGGTTGCCCCAGCGCGCTGGTCGTCGATGTGTGCGGCGAACGAACGCAGATCGGGATGGTCGAACAGGTCGATCACCGACATGCGCACGCCCAGCGTCGCGCGCAGCCGCACGATGAGCTGCTGGGCCTTGAGCGAATGCCCGCCCAGCTCGAAGAAGTTGCTGTCCGGCAGCGGTGTGCGCCCGAGCAGTTCCTGCCACACCCGCGCGAGGGCACGCTCGGTCTCGGTTTCCAGCTCGTTGTCGGCGGCCGGTCCGGCGGTCGCGCCCGGCCGGTATCCGGCGACCAGGGCGGCCCGGTCGGGTTTTCCGTTGGCGTTGAGGGGCAACTGGTCCACGTGGATGATCTCGGCCGGGATCATCGCTTCCGGCAGCCATTCGCGCAGGAACTCCCGGGTGACCGGCGTGCCCGGTGTCGAGGTGATCCATGCGACCAGCGCGGGATCGCCGCCGTGGTCGGTCACGACCGCGGCCGTGGCAAGGCGCACCCCGGGCGCGCGCATGATCGCGTACTCGACCTCGCCCAGTTCGATCCGGTGTCCTCTGATCTTGACCTGACCATCGCGGCGGCCGAGGAATTCCAGCTCGCCGGACGCGGTCCACGCGCACACGTCTCCGGACCGGTACCACCGGGTGCCGTCCGGGAAGCGCACGAACGCGGCGTCGGTCAGTTCGGGCGCGCGGTAGTACCCCCGCGCCAGACCGGGCCCGCCGATGAGCAGTTCGCCCGGCCGCCCCGGCTCGGTGATCTCGTTGCCGTCCTGGTCGACCACAAGGACCGTGGCGGACCCGGCGGCCCTGCCGATCGACGGCGCGCTTCCCGCCGTGCGGCCGGGATGTGTCCGCAGGTCGGTGCTGACGGTGGTGAGCATGCATGTCTCGGTCGGGCCGTAACCGTTGTACACGGCCGACGGGAACGTAGCTGCCGGCCACACGCGCAGCCGGTCGCCACCGGCGATCAGGCTGCGCAGGCGGCGCGGCGGATGCTCCGCGCCGATCACGTACTCGGCGACCGGGGTCGACAGCAGACTGTGCTGGACCGCCGCGCGGTCGAGGTCCGCGAGCACCGCCTCCGGACTGCGGATGATCGACTCGTCCGGCACGTACAGCTCACCACCGCGGGCCAACGGCGCCCACGTGTCCCCCACCGTCGCGTCGAAACCGAGACCGGCGAAGATCCCCGTCCTGGTACCCGGCCCGATCCCGCACATCGGCGCATACCAGCCGATCAGGTGGTCGAGGCTGCCGTGCTCCATCGCGACGCCCTTGGGCCGGCCCGACGAGCCGGAGGTGAAGATGAGATATGCCAACGATCGCGGGTCGGTGACCGGCCTCACCGGTGGGGCGGGCTCGATGTCGGCCGCTGCGGTCAGCGCGACCAGACCGGGCGGATCATCGTGGCCGGACGCGGTCACGATGATCCGGCAGCCCGCGTCGGAGGTGATGCGCGCGACCCTGGCGGCGGGCGTGGTCGGATCGAGCGGCAGGTATGCCGCACCGGCCAGCCAGGCGCCCAACTGGATCGCGGGCAGTTCCGCGTCGCGGGGCCGGGTGAGCGCGATGACGGCCTGCTCACCCGCTGACAGGTGCGGCCGGAACGTGTCGCGCCAGGCTTGCGCGCGCTGCCACAGCAGCCGATAGCTCAGTACCCGATCCGCACTGACCACGGCGACGTCGTCGGGACGGTCGATCACCTGCTGAAAGATCTGCTCGGGGACCGGCATCGCGGTTGTCCTCCCTCGGTGGGTGGTGGATTGCCTACAGGGAGCGGAAGCGCCTGCTGGCGAAACCGACGCAGAACGCGGCCGCGATGGCGGCACCGGCGGCGACGATCACGACGCCGGCCCCGCTCGCGGCGGCCAGCGCGCCCGCGATCACGACGGACAACGGATAGGCGCAGCCCACCGCCGCCGCGAGCATGCTCATCACCCGCCCCAACATGGCGTCGGGCACCTCGCGTTGCAGCGAGGTCAGGAAGAAGACGCTGCACACCGACTGGAGCGCGGCAGCGGCGAACATCGCCGCGACCACGACACCGAGAGCGCTGCCCAGCGGTGCGCACGCCAGCACGAGTCCCTGCGACACGCCGATGCCCAGCGCGAGCAGACCGCGGTGCGGCAGCCGGTCGAACCTGTTGCTGAGCAGCGCGCCCAGGGCCGCGCCGATGCCGTAGCCCGCGATCATCACGCCGAAGCCCGTCGCGCCGACCCCCAACGGCGTGATGGCGAAGCTCGGCAGCGCGACCTCGGTCAGGCCGGCATAGGCGAGGTTGACCACGAACGTGATGAGCAGCGCCATCTTCAGCACGGCCGACCCACGCAGGAAGGCACCGACCGACCGCCAGGTGGTCGGCACCTGCTCAGCACCGTCCTCGGCCGGCTCGCCCACCACGGCCGGGGGACGCGCGAGGAACAGCGTCACGCTCGATGCCACGAACGTCGCGGAATCCAGCAGCAGTGCGGCATTGGTGTGCACCGCGCCCACCAGCACGCCACCGATGGCGGGTCCGACGACCAGCGCCACGCTCTGCATGGCCGAGTTCAGGCCGTTGCACGCGGGCAACGACGCGGGCGGCACCAGACGCGGCAGTACCGCGAGCGAGGCGGGCATGAACAACCCGTCGAGCATGCCGAACGGCACGGCGACCGCGATCAGTGCCCACATCGGCACGGTCGCACTCGTGGCCAGCGCCACGAAGCCGAGCACGACGACGGCCCGCAGCACGTCCGTGGTCAGCATGAGCCGCCGGGCGCCCCACCGGTCGGCCAGCGTTCCGCCGACCGGGAACATTCCCAGCCGAGCGACGCCGTACACCGCGAGCACCACACCGAGGACGCCCACGCCGCCGCCCCTACCAAGCACCAGGAACGGCAGGGCGACCAGGTACACGCCGTCGCCGATCTGGGAGAGCAGTTGACCGCTCAGGTAGAGGGCGAAGGTCCGATCACGCAGTGGCGCGAACGCCGAGCGTGGCGCGGCGGCCGTGCCCGACATCGGCGACACGGCGCTGTCCGAGGGAGTGCTCACGCGGATCCGCCCGCCGAGTCCAGGAACACACGCAGGCTCTTGGGTCGCATGTCCGTCCACGACTTCTCGATGTAGGCAAGGCAGTCCGGCTTCGGGCCCGGCGTGCCGACCTGGCGCCAGCCGCCTGGCGCTGCCAGCCGGACCGGCCAGATGGCGTGGCGTTCCTCGTCGTTGACAACGACGAGGAACGTCTCCTCGCGGTCCTGGTTCTCGGCCATGATGGGTTCCCTCCGAAATCTGCTCAGCGCTTGAACACGTTCAGGAATCGTCGGCGGACGTCGACGACGGGAGCATCGGGCGAGGTGGCCATGGCGAGCACCACGTCGCGGTAGGTCCGCAGCAGCAGGCGGATGGTGTCCACGTCGAAGTAGCGCCGGTAGTAGCCCATGTCGACGATCAGGCCGTACTCGTCCAGCAACCACATGGTGGTGCGGATCGGGTTCTCGGTCTGCGTGATGCCCAACTGCGGATCCCACAACTGCAACCGCTCGAAGTTGTCCGAGACCTGCGGGAAGTTCTCGAAGACGACGTGCATGTCGTAGAGCTGGTGGCGCCACGGCAGCCCACCCCATTCACGGACCTGGGCGAGCGCGACGTACTGGTGCTCGCGCAGGTCCACCAGGTCGGTCTGGACCTCGCGCAGCCACTCGGCGACCGTCGCGGTGGACGGGATCTCCATGATCGCGGGCAGGATGTTGTTGATGGAGCCGACCATCTCGTCCATCCTCGGCAGGTGTTCCGGCCGGCCGGAGGTGACCATGCCCAGCGTGACCGCGTCGCTGCCGGTCGCCACCGAGACCACCAGCGCCCAGGCCGCCTGTAGGACGGTGAACACGGTCAAGCCGTGTGCGGCGGCCATCGCCGGCAGTGGCGCGATGATCTCCGGTGGCACCTCGATGCGTTCCTGCTCGTAGGGCATGTCGCTCGAGTCGAGCACCCGCGCCCGCCCGATCGACTCGACCAGCTGGTTGCGCCCGGCGAAACGCTTCATCCGCTCGGTCCAGTACGTCGCGTCGGCGCTGAAGTCACGCCGGGCCACCCATTCCACGTACTCGCGGAAATCCGGTGCCGGCGGCTGGTCCGGCTCGGTCCCCGCGCGGTAGCAGTCGTAGGCCAGGTACAGGTCGCGCTGCACGTTCTCCATCGACCAGCCGTCCTGGAGCAGGTAGGTCGTGCCGAACATGCCGTGGTACTCATCCTCGTCGGTGCGCAGCATCGTGATGTACCACAGCGGCGCCTGTTCCATGTCGTAGATGTGCGTGCGCGCCTGCGCGAGAGCGGCCTGAACCCTGGCCATCCGTTGGGCCTTCGGCAGATCGGTCAGGTCGAGCACGGTGACCGGCGGCAGCTCGATCTGCCTGGGGGTCAGCACCGGCCGGGGTAGTCCGCGCCAGCGGAAGGACGTCCGGTAGATGCTGTGCCGCTTCATCACGTAGTGCCAGGCGGCGACGAAGGCAGCCGGATCGAACGACTGGCCCGCGATGCGCACGTGCAGGAACGCGATGTGCATGCCCGGCTCGTGCTTGTCCATCGCGGCGCACAACATCTCGTGTTGCATCGGCGAGACCGGGTAGGGCTGCTCGGACGGGACGTCGGTGTGCCACGGCCGCGGATCCCATCGCTGCCAGAAATCCGCCCCGTCGGTCGCTGCCGGCGTCTCGACCTTGGCCGGCGCGGCGGGCGCGGGCGTGGCTTCGCTGGCGACGGCCATCGCGGCGATCGTCGGATTCGCGAACACCATGGGCGCGGTCAGCGTGATTCCCGCGGCGCGGGCCCGGTTCACCAGTTGCAGTGCCATGATCGAATGGCCGCCGACGGTGAAGAAATTGTCCTCCCTGCCTACCTCGCGCAGTCCGAGCAGGTCGCACACGAGCGCCGCGAGGCGCTGCTCGACCTGGCCCCGTGGCGGTTCCGAACCGGCGCGCACCTCGGGTGCCTGACCGCGCAGTGCGGCCCGGTCGGTCTTGCCGTTGGGTGTCAGTGGCAGCTCCGGCAGCACGATCACCCGGCTGGGCACCATGAACTCGGGCAGCCGGTCGCGCAGGTACTCGCGCAGTTCGGTGGCGAGCAGGCGATACCGCACGGCGAGCCTGGGCTCGTTGGCCACCTTCCCGGTTGCCGCACCGGCGACCCCGCGTAGTCCGGCGACCGGTCGTGGGGACAGCACCACGTCATAGGTGCCGTTGCGCGCGGCGGAGGGGACACAGTACGCGTGCAGGCCCAGTTCCCCGGCCAGCCGAGTGACCTCGCCCGGGGCAAGATCCCATGACGTTCGCGCGGCCCGCGCGGGCGAGAGGTCGACCAGGGTGCCCGGCTCGGCGGCCCGGACGGAGTCCAATGTGGACATCAGTACCGCGTGCTGCGGATGGGGAACCCCGGCGATCACCTCCGGCTCCGTACACCCGGCGATCTGATCCGCCAGGCCGCCCGGCACATAGCGCTGCCCGGCGAGCGCGCCGATGTCGAGCAGTGCGCCGTCGGCCGGGCGCAACACCACGTCGTAGCGGAAGATGTTCATCTCGGTCGGCGCTACCCCGGTCTTGAACCGGATGTCCGCGACCATGCCGTGCGCCTGTGCGAACCGCGCGAACAACGCCGGGTCCACCACCAGCTCCCGCTCGCCGAGCGCATCCGCGGCCAGCCTGCTCAGGATGTCCTGGGCCGGAACCGGGCCGGTGGCCTCCTCCGCCAACACCGACAGCCGGAACGCGTCGTAGAGCGGCAGGCTGCGCACGTCGCCGACGAACACCGTCCCACCGGCCGTGCAGGCGGCCACCGCCCTGGTCAGAACGTCGAGGAGGTAGTCGGCGCCGGGGAAGTACTGGACCACCGAGTTGAGCACCACCGTGTCGAAGGCGTGGTCGTCGGTCACCGCGTCCGCGGCGACGCGGCGGATCTCGACGCGGTCGTCATCGGCGTACCGCTCGCGCAGCCGGGCGACCACCGTCGGCGAGATGTCGGTGCCCACGTAGCCGGTCAGGCCGGGCAGCAGCGGGTCGAGCAGCAGACCGGTGCCGCAGCCGATCTCCAGCACGTTCCCCGGGTTCAGCTCGCTGATCGCGGCGACCGTCGACCGCATCCACTCGGTCATCTCGGTCCGGGTGTAGTCGGTGCGGGTGTAGCTGCTGCGCCAGCCCGAGAAGTCGGCACCGTCGTCGCCGGGCGCGGTGTAGGCGTCGTCGAAGACGTCGCTCCACTCATCCACGACCGTGGCCGGCTCGGCGTCGACCGGGATCCGGGAACTCGGTGCGGCGTAGCCGAGCAGCGATTCGCCGTCCGCGGACGCGACCACGGCCGCGTCGCTGATCGACGGGTGCGCGCGCAGCACCGACTCGATCTCCTCCAGCTCCACCCGGAAACCGCGCACCTTGACCTGGTGGTCGCTCCGGCCGAGGAACTCGATGTCGCCGTCGTCCAGGAGCCTGGCGCGGTCACCGGTCCGGTACAGCACCGAGCCGGGCGGTCCGAACGGGTCCGGCAGGAATCGCTCGGCGGTCAGCGCGGGGCTGCCGACATAGCCGCGCCCGACACCGGCTCCGCCGATGAACACCTCGCCCGCGATGCCGACGGGTTGCGGGGTCATGCTCTCGCCCAGCACGAGCACGTGCACGTTGTCGATCGGGAAACCCAGTGGCTCGACCGGGCAGCGCGGGTGCGTGTGCGACGGCGGCCGCCAGGTGACGTCGATGGCGGCCTCGGCCGGCCCGTACAGGTTGTGGACGCCGACACCGAGACGCGCTTCGGCACGGCGGCGCACCTCCCGCGGCAGTGCCTCGCCGCTGGCGACGACCGCGCGCAACGCGGGCAGGGCGGCCAG
This sequence comes from Pseudonocardiaceae bacterium, assembly GCA_035948315.1. Classification (GTDB taxonomy): domain Bacteria; phylum Actinomycetota; class Actinomycetes; order Mycobacteriales; family Pseudonocardiaceae; genus CAJCJE01. The sequence goes on from DASZJG010000013.1 coordinate 97,843, forward strand.
CGTGGGCTGGTCGACGAAGACCGCGAGCATGGCGGGCACGAAGTGCACCAGCGAGATCTCCTCGGCCGCCATCAGCCTGGCCAGCGCGCCAGGGTCCTTGTGCGCGCCGGGCGCGGCGAGGACCACGGTCGCGCCGGAGGTCAGCGGCAGGAACAGTTCCCACACGGAGACATCGAAGCCGTAGGAGGTCTTCTGCAGGATGTGGTCGGCCGGGGTCACCGCGAAGGCGCCGCGCATCCAGCACAGCCGGTTGACCACGGCGCGATGCGAGACCATGGCGCCCTTGGGGGTGCCGGTCGAGCCGGACGTGAAGATGACGTAGGCGAGCGAGTCCTGGCTGCGTGGCCGCACCGGCGGCGTCGCCGAGAACGCGTCCGGCACGGTCGCGTCCACGACGATCGTCCGGTGTTCGCCCGGCGGCACGTCACCGGTGGCCGCCGCGGTGGTGAGCACGACGGCGGCGCCGGACGCGGCCACCATCAACAGCTTCCGCTGCGCCGGGTAGTCCGGGTCGATCGGCACATAGGCCCCGCCCGACTTCAACACCGCGAGCGTGGCGACCATCAGCTCCAGGCTCCGGTGCATCACGATGGCGACCCGGTCGTCGACCCGCACTCCCGACCCGACCAGTTCGAGCGCGAGCCGGTTCGCCCGCTGATCGAGTTCCCGGTAGGTCAGCGACACACCGTCGAACCGCGCGGCGACCGCGTCCGGGGCCCGCTGTGCCTGCTGCTCGATCAGCTCGTGCAGACACTCACCGGGGAT
>DASZJG010000014.1:0-87633 GCA_035948315.1 Pseudonocardiaceae bacterium
AGCTGAGCGGGAAATTCTGGGCAGGCGAGCCGTTGCAGGTCCAGATCTGCAACCGGGTCCCGTCAGTCGTGTTGCCGCTCGGGTCGTCCAGGCACAGCCCGGACTGCGGGTTGAGCAGCGAGCCGTTCGACTGCGGCACCCAGTTCTGGCCGCCGACGCCGTTGCAGTCCCACAGTTCGACCGGGGTGCCGGCCGCGGTGGCGTCGCCGTTGATGTCCAGGCAGCGGCCGAGCGTCTCCAGCGAGCCGTTCGAGTTGTGGAACCAGTGCTGGTCGACGGCGTAGGACTGGCAGTCCCAGATCTCGACCGCGGTGCCGTTGCCGCCGTTGTCGTCGCCGAGCACGTCGACGCACTTGCCGGGCGAGTTCACCACGGGGCCGCCGCCGCGCACCGAGAACTGCTGCGCGGCCGTGCCGTTGCAGGTGTAGATCTGCAACTGGGTGCCGTTGGCGGTGTTGTCACCCGGGTCGTCCAGGCACAGGCCGGACTGCGGGTTGAGCAGCGAACCGTTGGCCTGCTGAAGCCATTTCTGCCCGCCGACCCCGTTGCACTGCCACAGTTCGAGCTTGGTGCCCTGCGCGGTGCCGTCGCCGATGATGTCCAGGCACCGGTTGATCGTGGACAGCGAGTTGTCCGGATTGTGCGTCCAGTGCTGGTCCTCGGCGTAGCTCTGGCAGTTCCACAGTTGCGCCGGGGTGCCGTTGCCGCCGACGTCGTCACCCGCGATGTCGACGCACTGGCCGCCGGGGCCCGCGATGATGCCGGACGGACCGTTGGGCACGTTGGTCTCGCCGCCGTAGCCGACCGACACGACGTTGGCCTGCACCGCGTTCTCGGTCGCGTCGCTCGGGAAGCCCGAGACCATCACGCCCTCGAAGAACGTGCCCATGTTCCAGTTGCTGTTGTCGCCGCCGATACCCAGGATGATGCCGCCCTCCTGGTGCATGGGCAGGTACCCGCCCTGCGTCGGCAGCGAACCGTTCCACCAGTCGCTCAGGCCGCCGGACTGCGAGTTGCCACCCTCCAGCGAGTACGTGGTCTGGCCGTTGTCGCGTACGACCGCGGTGACGAACGTGCTGTTGTTGCCCTGGTTCGCGGTGTTGGAGCCGTTCGCGCCCTGGAACATGCCGTTCTCCATGTCGGCCTCGACCCACGGGCCGCTGCCGCTGCACGGACTGAAGTAGCAGGTGGTGGCCAGGCTGACCGCGTCCATGTGGCCGTTGCCGTTGTCCGACGGGCTGCTCTCGGCGTTGCCGTAGTCGAAACAGCAGTTGCTGCCGACGTGCGTGCCGCTGGCGACCATGTACTCGCCCTCGGCCGAGCCGTTCGTGGCCACGCCGCGCGCGACCCCGGTGTACCGGTAGCCGACGCCCGGCGAGATCCATACCCCGTACGCCTTGTGCCCGCCCGCGGTGACCGCGATCTCGCTCGCGTCCGCGCCGCGGTCGGCGCCCATGCCGGAGGTGCCGGCCGGGCCCAGGCTCAGGTCGTTGTGGTTGGCGGTCTGGTCGTAGATCTTGGTGATCTGGCAGGTGGTGTTCGCGCAGAACGCGTCCTGTGCGCCCGCGTTGGCGTAACCGCCCGCGGCCAGCAGGCCGATGTCGGAGGTCGCCCCGTCGGATGCGCGCGTCACTTGGTAGAGCGGGCCGCCGTAGGAGGAGAACAGCGCTCGGGTGGTGCTGTGCGCGGCGGCGCACGGCGTGCCGGCGGCGGCGTAGATGTCGCAGGGGAGCGAGCCGGCGGCCTGCGCGGTGCCGGGCAGGCCGATCAGGATTCCCAGGACGATTGCGACGGTGCCGACGAGCGCGGTGCCGGTTCTTTTCCATTGGCGAGATAATCGCGCGAGCATGGCCGACCCACTTTCCGAAAAAGTAGAAAGGAATGGTGTTACCGAAGGGAGCTGTTGTTACAACTCAGAATGGGGTCAACTCCAAAGTGCAGTGGGTCGGCGCACCGTCCTGGACATACGCGGCGAAACCCCCGACATCGTCGAACGGGAAGCCGTACGCCTTGCCGTCCGCGGTGTTGTCGTGCATCGCCTTGGCGTAGTAGTTCGTCGGTGCGGTCTGGTAGAAGGTGCTCGGGGCGACGTCCGGTTGGGACGAGTCGGACAGCAGGGTCGAGCGGTTGAACCCGGCACCGAGCACCGCGGCCACCGGCCCGGTCAGCCCGTCGTTCGGCGCGTTCAGCGCACCGTTGCAGTAGAAGACGTTCTGCGTGCTGGGCTTGTTGAACGGCGCGACGCCGCCGCTGAAGACGAACTGTCCGCCGGAGACACTGCCGGTGTAGGTGCCGGAGTTCGTGGTGACGGTCAGCGTGCTGGACGAGTACTGGTTCCACACCGCGTCGATGTAGGAGTCAAGGTAGGTCGAGGAGAACACGCCGCTGTCGATGCCGTGGCCGGGCGCGATGACCCGCACGTTGTTCGGCACGACCAGTCCGGCGAAAGCGGACTGGCCGGCGATGGCCGCGAAGATGTTGTCCCGCCCGCCGCTGACCAGCCTGCCGGTGGTCTGGGTGGCCGAACCGACCAGGGTGACCGCCAACGGGACGGCGAACTGGTCGACCATGGTGGTGTCGCAGAACATGCCGCTGCCGTTGTTGGTGAACTCGAAGAAGTCGTGCAGCACCGGGTAGTTCACGTCCGAGGTGACCCAGCCTGCCGGGTACTGGAGCGCCGGGTTGCCGTTGCCGTCGGTGACCGCCCTGAACTGGAGCTTGTCCACCATCGAGAAGTAGATCCGGCCGGACATGTTGGCCGGCAGGGTGAACTGCGTGTCGCCGTCGCCTGCCAGCGCGATCGACAGGTCGGCGTAGCCGCTGGGCCCGTTGATGGACAGCGAGACCGGTGTGAGCGTGCCGTCCGGTGCGACGTATGCCTGGTGGCCGGTGTTCAGGTCGGTGCCGACGATGTAGTACCAGATCTGCCCGTTGGCATAGCGGTAGGTGTGGTTCACGATCGTCATGGCCAGCGCGCCGGCGCTCGGCGCGGCGGACGCGCGCTCGCCCAGTGCGGTCCCGAGCACGCCCGCGCCGAGCAGTGCGACCGCACCGCGTCCGAGAAACGATCGACGGCTCAACATAAGGAAACCTCCATGCCGAATGAGCGATTGTCGGCGTATTTCCGCCAACAAGGTGTACCTCGCTCACATGGTTCAGACCAGTGCGGCAATTCAACGGGGAACAAATGTGTGAACCGTGTAACAACAAGTGGATTCGTGTGATGAATCGAATGGAAATCGCGCCGTCAATGCGCGCAGGCGATTGGCACGCCGAGCAGGAAGCGGCGCGGGTTCGCGGCGAGCCATGCACGAGGCGGTCCGGGTCCGAGGCCGCGCACCCGCCCCGTGCTATACCGGAGCGATGAACATCGTTGTCGCCGACGCACCCGCCGAACACCGGTACGAGGCCAGGGACGGCGAGACCCTGGCCGGGCTGGCGGCATACCTGCTGACCAACGGCAACCTGATCGTCTTCACGCACACCGAGGTCGAGGCAGGGTACGAGGGCAAGGGCGTCGGCTCGCAGATCGCCAGGGCGGCGTTGGACGACGCGCGCGACCGAGGCCTGCGGGTGGTCCCGCTGTGCCCGTTCATCAAGGGCTGGATCGAGCGCCACCCCGACTACGCCGACCTCGTCCACCCCATCCCGGCCAGCACCGCGACGGACTAGGGCTTACCGGGCGACCAACCGGGTGATCGCGGCGACGGGCGCCAGGATCCTGCGCAGCACGCGCGCACCACCCGGAGCGACCGGGTCGAAGTCCAGGATCCGGACCGGCGACGCGTCGGGCCGCAGCGCGCGGCGGACCGATTCGGCGGCGGCGAGGCCGGAGCGGATCGCCCCCTCCATGCCGGCCACTCCCGGCGGCGCCGCGCAGAAGTCGCCCGCCAGGTGCAGGTTGGCCAGCGCGGTCGTGGCGACCGGGCGGTGCGCGTCGAAGCCGGGGCCGGGCACGAAGAACGGCTCGGCGAAGTGCGGCTGGTAGCAGACGTGCTCGACGTCGTCCCAGGTCATCGCGGGCAGGTAGGTCATCAACTCCTCGACGAGCACCTTGCTCGCCTCGTCCGGCGACATCGTCGCCAGCCGCGACACCCGGCCGACGACGCAGTTCAGCAGGCTCGCGTCCTGGCCGGGCCAGACCTGGCCGACATCGATGAGCGTGATCGCGTGCGGCGAGGACACCAGCCGCACGTGCTCGTCCGGCAGGCCGGGCAGGCGACGGCGCAGGTAGACATGCAGCGCGCCGAGCGGACGCGAGCTCAGTTCCTCGACGCCGAGATCGAGGTCGAGGCCGGCCAGCCTGCCGTGCGGAATGGCGAGCACGACATGCCCGGTGACAGGTTCGGCCTCGGCCAGCGTGATCGCGTCGACCCGACCCTCGCGCACCGACACCGCGGTCAGCTCGGTGTCGGTGCGGATGTCGACGCCCGCCGCGGTGAGCTTGGCGCGGAACGGTGCGACGAGCGTGTCCTGCAACGTCCCCTTCGGCATGCGCACGTTGCCGGGATGACGCGAGAACGCGGCGATGCTGCCGCGGAAACTGGCCGCCGAGGCGAGGTCGCTCTCGGCCGCGCTGGACGCGACGAACAGATGCTCGATGTCCGCGATCGCCGTTTCGGTGAGATACCAGCGACTGCGCAGGAAACGGCTCAGCGACTCGTCGCGGCCCGCGTAGTCCTGGGACAGCAGATCGATCAGGCCGTAGTAGAACAGCAGCCGGTCAGCGGTCGACGTGACGCCGGAGCGGATGTCCTTGATGAAATCGCCCAGCGTGAACAGCGACCGGAAGGTCCGGAAGTTCGGGAACTCGCCGGGCATCAGCTGGTAGAAGTTGTCGCACTCGCGCAGGTTGCCGAGCAGGTCCAGATCCGCCAGCAGCCCGAGCGCGTTGCGGTACCAGGCCGGGAAGATGTGTACGCCATGGTCTTCCGGCCTGCCGTCGATGACCCGCGTGCCGGCCATGCCGCCGAGTTCCGGCGCGGCCTCCAGCAATCGCACGTCCAGCCCGAGCTTGCGGATCTCCCAGGCCGCCGTCATCCCGGCCAGCCCGCCGCCGACCACAGTTACGTCGTTCATGGCCGCACACTCCATCCGTGCAGGTAACTGGACATCGCCATGATCGGATAGATCAGCCGCAACATGGTGTCCCGCCAATAAAGACCGTCGTGGTGCACCACCCAGGTGTGCCACGGTTCGTCCCAGTCGCCGTCCTCGCCCTGCGTGCGCATCAGGAAGTCGATGCCGCGCCGCACCGGATCGGTGTCGCCATGACCGGCGGCGATCAGCGCGATCAGCGCCCAACCGGTCTGCGACGGCGTGCTGTCGCCCCTGCCGAGCCAGGCCGGATCGTGCAGCGCGCGGATGTCCTCGCCCCAGCCGCCGTCGGCCTGCTGGTGCGCGAAGATCCACTGGCAGGCACGGGCAACGGTCGGATCATCGCCAGCGACGCCGCAGGCGGTGAGGCCGGTGACCGCGGCGCTGGTTCCGTGCAGGTGGTAACAGGCCCACCAACCCGGCCAGGCACCGTCGCGCCGCTGGTTGCGGCGCAACCACTCGATGCCGCGTCGCGCGGCCGGTCCGGTCGCCTCGCCATTGCCGCCGAGCGCCTCCAGCACGTGCCCGGTGACGTCGGCGGACGGCGATTCCAGGAAGCCGATCTTGGCGAGCGCGTCCGCGCCGGGCAGTCGCCAGCGCAACGGCTCGAACGCGGCCCAGCCACCGTCACGGCACTGCTGCGAGGACAGCCACTGGCTCGCCCGCCCGCACGCCGCGTCGACGGCCGCGTTCTCGCCGGGCCGGTGCAGCCTGCGCAGCGCGGCGACCGCGAAGCCGGTGTCGTCGGCGTCCGGGTTGGCGTTGTTGGCGAACTCGTACGGCCAGCCGCCCGCGACCGGGTTCTTGGTGAGCACCGCCCAGTCGCCGAGTTCGGTCACCTGGTTGTCCAGCAACCAGTCCACCGCGCGATCGGCCGAGGGCCTGATCTCGGCCCGCTTCGCCATGGCGGCCGCGGACACGCCGAGCGCGGTGTCCATCACCACCGAGGACCACATTTCCAGCCTGCGCTGCCCGTTCCTGGTGACCACGTACTGGTCGAGGCCGGCGACGGCCGCGCGGATGACCGGATGGTCCTGGCCGTAGCCGACGGTGCCGAGACCGATGATCACGTTCGCGGTCTGCGGCCAGTTGCCGCCCCAGCTCCCGTCGCGCTCCTGGGTGCGGATCAGCCACTCGGCTGCCTTGATCAACGCCCGCCTGCGCAGGAAACCGATGGGATGGTTGGCGAACCAGTGGCTGAACCTCGTCGCCAATCCCATCGGGCCACGCCCTGGCCGAGGACCGCCCTTGACATAGAGCTCCTCGATGCCGAAGCCGGCCGGCACGACCGGCCGGTGTGCCATGAACAGGCTGCTCGCGACGACGATGCCGCGCGCGGCCGCGCCGATCTGGTAGATGTTGCCGGGCGTCTTGGGCGAGAGCAGGATGATCTCCGGCGGGATCAGCGGAATGTCCTCCCACGGCCACAACCCGATCAGCGCCAGCCAGGCGAGCATCGTCGGCGTGTTCAACGCCTCGACCCCGCCGTTCGCCCGGATCGACCCGGCCGCCGCGCGCATGATCGGATCGTCCGGCTGGTGGCCGACCAGACGCAGTGCCACGTAACAGAAAACGGACAGCAGCTGGTCGTCCGGACCATTGTGGAACGCGGCCCACCCGCCGCTCGGTGACTGTTCACTGAGGATGGTCTTGGCCGACGCCGCCGACTCTTCCCCGGTCAGGCCGAGGAAGTGGCGGAACATGACCTCCGCCGCCTCGCCGATGACGTTGGTCTCGAACTCGCCCTTCCAGTAACCGGCCGAATCCTGGCGGCGGCGCAGCGCGTCGACCGCCGCGTCAAGGGAGGTGGCCACGGTTTTCGTCTCGGTCAAGCGGTGCCTCCCGCGATCGTGAGCTGACGAACGAACATGAAGGCCGGAAAGCTCACGCTCAACGCGGACAGCGGCGCGGCGATCACATACAGCCAGACGAACCGGATGCCGTGCCGGCGCGCCTCGATGACCATGTAGACGGTGAGCGCGATCCAGACCAGGGTGAGATCGGTGTAGACGAACCAGCCGGCCGGATTGTCCAGCGCGTCGGCGAAGAAATGCCCGATCACGCCGATCACGCCGAGACTGTGGTGCTCCACCAGGTAGAGGATGGCGATCGCGCACACGATCACCAGGTCGACGATGGCGAACAGGCCGTAGCACACGCACAGAGCGCGGTCCCGGCCGCGCGTTTCGCGCAATCGCAGCACATCAGCCTCCCGCACGCCGCGTGTAGCGGTAGTCGTCGAGGTCGAAGTGCCGCGACCGCCAGGCGACCTCGTAGGTGGAGGCCGGGCGGACAGCGGGCGCGTCGCCGCGTTCGTCGAAGTAGTAGCTGTTCGAGCCGGCGCAGTTGTTGTTGAAGAACACCGTGTTGCGCTGCCGGCGCAGCGCCTGCCGGAACGAGCGGTCGTGCTTCTCCGGTCGCACGGCGGCTTCGGTCGCGTCGCGCCGCCGCGCCTCCTTGATCACCCGGAGCGCGTGCGTGACCTGGTGGTCGATGGTGCCGAACCAGGAACCGCCGGTGAACGAGTACGGGCCGACGATGAACCACAGGTTCGGGTAGCCCTTGACCGAACTGCCCTCGTACGCCTGAAAGCGTTCGGTCCGCCAGAACTCGCGGACGTCCCGGCCGGTGACGCCGGACATCGGGAACGGCGGCAGGTTGTCGAGCACGTGAAAGCCGGTGGCCAGCACCAGCACGTCGCAGTCGCGCTCGACTCCGCCCACGGTGCGGATGCCGGTTTCGGTGAACCGCTCGATCGACTCGGTGACCAGGTCGACGTTGCGCCGGGTGAACGTACGCCAGTAGCCCTTGGCGAACGAGGGCCGCTTGCAGCCGAGCCCGTAACTCGGCGTCAGCTTGCGCATCAGGTCGCGATCGCCCTTGACCTGCTGACGCAGGTACCACCGCGAGATCGCCTCGCCGATCTTGACCAGGAACGGGAACTGCCGTGTGTGCACCATCGCGATCACGAAGCTCAGCTCCGTGCCGGCATCGGTGCCCAGCCGGATCACGCGTTGCAGCCACAGCGAGATTCCGGCGGCGGGCAGCCGGAAGTCGGGCTTGGGGAACAGCCAGATCGGCGTGCGCTGGTAGACGCTCAGCTCCCGCACCTTCGGCGCGATCGTCGGCACCACCTGCACCGCCGACGCACCGGTACCGATCACCGCGACCCGTTTGCCGGCAAGGTCGAGGCCGGGATCCCAGTCGGCGGTGTGCACGATCGTGCCGGTGAACTCGTCGAGGCCGGGGATGTCCGGCCGGTTCGGCTTGGTCAGCCAACCGGTCGCGCTGATGATGAACCGCGCGGTGATCGGCTCCTGGTTGTCCAGGAAGACCCGCCACAGATGCGCGGACTCGTCGTATTCGGCGTTCGTGACCGTGGACTTCAGCCGCAGGTGTGGCCGGAGGCCGTACTTGTCCACGCAGTGATCGGCGTACGCCTTCATCTCCGCGCCCGACGGGAACACCCGCGACCAGCGCGGGTTCGGCTCGAACGAGTAGCAGTAGGAGAACGCGGCGATGTCCACCGAGATGCCCGGATACCGGTTGACGTGCCACGATCCGCCGATGTCGTCCAGTTCGTCGACGATCGCGAAGTCCTCGATGCCGGCCTTGAGCAACGCGATCGCGGCGCCGATCCCGGAGAAACCGGCGCCGATCACCAGCACCTCGTGGTCGGGCCGCACAGCATCGGGCCTCACAACGCCAGCCCCACCGTGAACAGCGTGCCGAACGCGAGCATCAGCACGGCCGTCTGTTCCAACGCCGGGACCAGGTCCGCACCGCGCATCCCGGTCACCACGCGACGAACCGGCGCGACCGCGAACGGCAGCGACGCGAGCACCAGCACCACCCACGGCCGCGCCGACAGCAGCGCCAACGCCGAGCCGAACGCGACGGCCAGCACCGCGAGATAGAGCGCGCGGGTCTTCCGGTCGCCGATCACCACGGCCAGCGTGATCTTGCCGGCGGCCGCGTCGGTCGGGATGTCGCGCAGGTTGTTGGTGATCAGGATCGCCACCACGACCAGGCCGACCGGAATGGACGCGCCGAGCGCGAGCAGCGGAATCCGGACCAACTGGATGAACACCGTTCCGCACACGGCGATCACGCCGTGGTACAGGAACACGCTGACCTCGCCCATCGCGCGATAGCCGTACGGCTTGGCGCCGCCCGTGTACGACCAGCCGCCGAACGCGCAGACCACGGTCAGCCCGAGCAGCCACCAGGACACCGTGACCGCCAGAATCACACCGATGACCCCGGCTCCCACGAACAGCGCCAGGCCGGCGCGCAGCACCGTCGGCGCGGGCACCCGGCCCGAGCCGACCAGCCGCACCGGGCCGACGCGCTGCGCGTCGGTGCCGCGGATGCCGTCGCTGTAGTCGTTGAGATAGTTGGTGCCGATCACGAAACACAAGGCGTACAACATCGTGAGCACGGTCCGCCAGACCACGAACGTGCCCATCGAGGCAGCGACCGCCGTGCCGACGGCGACCGGCGCGAACGTGGCCGGCATGGTCTTCAGCCGCGCCCCGACCAGCCAGTCGCGCAGGCTTGCCCGCGACACGGTCGTGGTCACGACTTCGTCCCCACACCCACGAACAGCACCGAGGTCGAGCGGATCGGGAGCATCCGCACCTCCTCGCGGCGGCGCGCCAGATAGCGGAAGCCGTCGCTGAAACTGGGGCGCAGGCCGAGCAGCGTCAACTCGACGCCGTGCGTCCGGGCGCGAGCGCGGAGCCGATCGCGGTTCACGAACAGCCGATGATCGTGCGTGCCCTTCGGCGGACGGCCGGGCAGCGGCAGGTTCTCCGCGATCGTGATGGACATCAGCCGCGCGATCCTGGTGTCCGCGATGGTGTCCACGATCAGCGTCCCGCCCGGCCGCAGCACCCGGCACGCCTCGGTGACCACCTCGTACGGATCGGGCACGTGCTCAAGGCACTGACCGGCGGTCACCACGTCCATGGACTCGTCGGCGTAGGGGAGTTTCGTGATGTCAGCCTGCTCGACCTCGTCGAAACCGTGCCGCAGCGCCTGTTCCAGCGACTTGGCGGACAGGTCCACGCCGATCACCCGGTACCCCTTGCCGGCGAGGTGCGGCCCGGACAGCCCGCCGCCGCAGGCCATGTCGAGCAGCGTCGCGCCCTCCCGGCTCGCCTGCGGCACGAACTCCGCGCGGGCGCGGGCGATCCAGCTCAACGGCGCCATCGAACCGCGCGGGTCCCACCATTCGTCGGCGACCGCGTCGTAGTCGGTGATGAAGTCACTGCGGATCTCTGTCATGACAGCCTCGGCATTACCTCGTTGGCGAACAGTTCGAGTGACGCGCGGGCGAGTTCCGGCTCGATGCCGGCGAAGCAGAACTGCACGCTGGCCAGGTCGAAGCCGCCGCAGGCCGCGTGGTAGTCGAGCAGCATCGTGGTGATCTCCTCCGGCGTGCCGACCAGCGCGGAGCCGCGCTCGTACAGCCGGTCGAAATCGTCCGTGCGGAGCTTGGCGATCATCGCCTGGTAGCCGACGTAGTCCGCGCTCTGCGTGCCGGTCGTCCACTCGCCTGCCGCCTCGGCCAGGATGCGCAGGTACCGGTTGATCGGCTCGCGGGCCACCGAACGCGCCTGCTCGCCGTCGCGCATGCACACCATGTGGAAGGCGAGCATGACCTGGCCGTCGCCGTCATGGCCGGCTTCCTTCCACGCCCGCCGGTACACGTCCAGGTTCTCGCGCAGCGAATCCGGCACGACCGGCTGAGCCATGATGCCGAAGCCGAGTTCGCCCGCCATCCGAAAACTTTCCTCTGTGGACAGTGCGGCCACCCAGAACGGCGGGCGCGGACGCTGCGTCGGCCGGGGGAGCGAGGTGGTCGCCGGGAACGAGTGGAACTGCCCCTCCCGCGCCACCTCTTCCCGCGTCAGCAGATCGCGCACGGTCGTGATGCCCTCGTTGAACCGCGCCCGGCTGGTGTCCATGTCCACGCCGAAGCGCTGGAACTCGTGCGGCAGGAACGCCCGCGCGAAGCCGATCTCGGCGCGCCCGCCGGAGATCGCGTCCAGCATGCCGATCTCGCCTGCCAGCTTCAGCGGATGGTTGAACGCCGGCAGCACGGCGCCGGTGACCAACCGCATCTGCCTGGTGCGCTGCGCGGCAGCGGCCAGGAAGACGATCGGGTTCGGCGAATAGCCGCCGTAGCGGCGGAAGTAGTGCTCGACGATGCGCACATGGTGAAAGCCCAACCGATCGCCGTGCTCGACGAGGTCGAGCACCTGCTCGAAGTACTCGGCGGCGGGCTTCTCCTGCTCGTCGACATCCGGAAAGATGCCGAGGCCAACCTTGATCATTTCACAGCTCCGATCACCCCGTGTGGCGTCCAGGTGTCACCGGGCCGGCGGAAGATCTCGGCGAACCCGGCCCGGGAAAGCCATTTCTCGTACTGTGCCCAGTGATAGATCATGCTGCGCGAGGTCGGCAGTGTCGCGAAGTACACGTTGTCCAGCGCCGCGTACAGCGGACCATCGCCGGTCTCGTCGGACATGGCGCTGAAGATCAGCACCCGCCCGCCCTCCGGCAGCGCCTGATATGCCTTGCGCAGCAGGCGTTCGTTCTCCTCCGGCGACCAGATCACCAACTGGTTGGCGAACAGCACGCAGTCGTGACCGGTGGGGAACGGCTCGCCGAACATGTCGCCCTCGACGACCTCGATCGCCTCGTCGAGCCCCTGCTCCTTGATCTTGTCCCGCGCGATGGCGACCGCGCCGGGCAGGTCGAGCACGGTGAACCGGGCGTGCGGATTGGCCTTGGCCAGCGCGATCGAGTTCACCGCGTCGCCGCCGCCGACATCGAGCACCCTGCGCACGCCGGACAGGTCCGCGTTGTCGACCAGGATCGGGTTCGACAGCGACGACCACGACTTCATACAGCGGTAGAACAGCTGCTCCAGTTCGGGATGCGCGGCGAGGCGCTGGTAGAGGTCGGGCGCGTCGCCGGGAATGTGGCGCAGCCCGAGATTGGTGTTCCAGCGCAGCGACGCCGCGAAGTCCACGCTCGCCGGCCCGGTGATCCGCTGCTGGAACTCGACCAGATCCTGGATGATCGGCCAGCTGCCGTCCGCGCACATGCCCTGGACCAGTTCGCTGTTGCGGTAGCCATCGTCACCGCGTTCGGTCAGACCGAGCGCGGTGGTGCCGAGCAGCAGGATCTGCGTCGGCCGCTCGGCAAGACCGAGCCGGACCTCGATCTCGGTCGCCGAGGAGCCCGGCCGCTCCGCAAGCAGAGTGAACAGGCCGAGTTCGCAGCCGGCGTTGAGCAGCTGGAACGCGTTCGCGCCGAACAGAATGCCGACCAGTCCGTCGCTGGTCAGCCGCGTCTGGTTAGCCAGTGTCATCCCCGTCAACCCCATTCTCAGGTCACCCTGGTCACTGCCGGCGGCAGGTGCTCGTGACCACGCGTCTGGACGACCGTCCGCACGCGATCGAGGCCGTCCCACACGTCGGTGAAACTCGTGTACAGCGGGGCGAGGCCGATGCGCAGCAGGTCGGGCGCGCGGAAGTCGCAGATCACGTCCTGCTGCTCGCGCAGCGCCCTGCTGATCAGCGCCGAGTCCGGATGGGCCAGCGACACGTGCGACCCGCGCCGGGCCGCATCGCGCGGCGAGGCCAGCCGGAAACCGTGCGGCGCCAACCACTGCTCGGCCAAGTCGATGGTGAACTCGCTGAGCCGCACCGACTTCGCCCGCACCTCGCTCACCGGCACCCGCTCGACCACGTCCAGCGCGGGCGCGATCGCCGCCAGCGAGAGCAGCGGCGGCGTGCCGACCAGGAACCGGTCGATGGTCTCGACCGGCTCGAAGCTCGCGCCCATGGCGAACTGGTCGGTCTGCCCGAACCAGCCCCAGATCGGCTGCCGCAACTGCACCTGCAACTCCTTGCGCACATACAGGAACGCGGGCGAACCGGGTCCGCCGTTGAGGTACTTGTAGGTCGCGCCGACCGCCAGATCGGCGCCGTCCGCGCCCAGCCGGATCGGCACCACCCCGGCCGAATGGCTCAGATCCCACAACACCAGCGCGCCGGCCCGCTTCGCCGCCCGGTTGATCTCGGCCATGTCCAGCAGCGCGCCGGACCGGTAGGACACCTGCGACAACACCACGACCGCGACGTCGTCGGTCAACGCGTCCAGCACCGCGTCGCGGCCGTGCACCGTCTCGACCCGGATCCAGTGCTGCTCGGCAAGGCCCTGGAGCAGATAGCGGTTGGTCGGGAAGTCCTCGGCGTCGACCACGATCGTGCACCGATCCGGCCGGGCATCCAGTGCGGCCGCGGCGAGCTTGTACAGATTGATCGAGGTCGAGTCGGCGACCACCACCTCGCCCGGCTCCGCGCCGAGCGTGTGCGCGGCCAACCGGTCGCCGAGTTGCCGGCTCCAGTCGATCCACGTCTCCCAGGACCGAACCAGCCCGGCACCCCAGCCCTCCCGCACCACCTTGGCCAGGAAATCCGCGGTGGCGACGGGCAGCCGGCCGAGCGAGTTGCCGTCCAGGTAGATCGTGCCCGGCTCGACGCACACGAACTCGGCACGCAACGGCCGCAGCGGATCCGCCGCGTCCAACTCCTCCGCGACAACGCGCGCGGTCGCCACGCCGGTCACAGCGTGGACCTCATCGACCAGAGTTCCGGGAAGAACCGGTGCTCGGCGATCCGGCTCAGCCAACTCGACCCCTCGGTGCCGCCCGTCCCCGGCTTGTCGCCGAGCAGCCGCTGCACCGTCACCAGGTGCGTGTAACGCCAGCGGGCGTACTGGTCGGCGGTGTCCGTGAGCGCCTCGGCGAGCAGGAACAGGTCGTGTTCGCGGTGCTGCGCGGTGTAGATCTGCCGCCAGGCCAGCTCGACCTGCTCGTTGGGCTGGTAGCGCTGGGAAACGTCGCGGTCCAGCACCTCGGCGGGGATGTCCAGGCCGCGCCGGGCCAGGTAGCGCAGGGCCTCGTCGTACAGGCTCGGCTCGTGCAGCTGGGCCATGACCTCGTCGTAGTGCGGGGTGTTCCGGTGCGGCTCGACCAGGCGCGCGTTCTTGTTGCCCAGCAGGAACTCCAGCTTCCGGTAGGACACCGACTGGAAGCCCGACGCGGAGCCGAGCACCTCGCGGAACGACGCGAACTCGTCGGGCGAGAGCGCGGCCAGCGCCGCCCAGCAGGACAGCAGCACCTGCTGCACCCGGCCCGCCCTGCGCAGCGTCCACAGTGCCTGGTCCAGGTCGTCCTTGGCGAGCTGGTCGCGCGCGGTGCCGAACTCGAGGTGCAGCAGCGCGAACAGCAGTTCCTTGACCTGGCTGAGGATGATGAAACCCGGCTCGGTCGGCGCCTGCGTCTGCGGGTGTTGCAGCGTCAGCAGCGCATCCATCCGGGCGTAGCCGGCGTAGCGGGTCTCCTGGACCCTGGGTGGCGCGGCGATGCGACTCAGCACTGCCGCGCCGAGGGCGGTGTGCGCATCGCCGAGATCGTAGGGGAGGTCGAAGTGGTTGCGTTCCGGGCTGACCACCTCGGTCACCTCGGTGCGCAGCCGCAGCAGCGCGGTCATGGTGTCGTGCTGGCGGATGAACTCGTCGGTCTCCGCGCCACCCCTGGCGATCACGATCGGCGGGAGGCGGTCCGGCAGCCGGTAGATCGGGCTGTTGCGCAGCGCGTCCGCCATGCTCAGGCCGAGCGCGTCGTTGACATAGGTGTGCCGCAGCGGTTCGAGGTCGTAGACGCCGCTGAGCAGCGTCGCGCTCGCGATGTGATGGTCCTCGTCGGTGATGCAGGCCATGGCGATCAGGTGCGCGCCTGCCGAGCTGCCGCTGAGGTGGATCCGCCGGGGATTGATGCCGAGTTCGGCCGCGTTCGCGTGCAGCCACGTCACGGCCGTCCGTACCATCGCCACGATCGCGTCGAGCGAATGGTCCGGCGCAAGGCCGTAGTCCAGGGCGGCGAACGCGATGCCGGCGGAGGTGAAGTCGGTCGCCGCGAACGCGGACTCGTCCTTGGTCAACTCCTGCCAGTAGCCTCCGTGCACGAACACCATCAGCGGCGCGTTCTCACCGTCCACTCCGAACAGATCGAGCCGCGCCTCCGGCTCGTCGCCATAGCGCAGTTCCACCGGTTCGCTGTGCTGCCTGGCCTGAGCGCTCAACTTCGCGTACTCGTCGAGGTAGGCGTCCAGGCTCGGCACCAGCGAACTCGGCGAGTACTGGTGAGCGAGGTCGGTGTCGTCGTAGCCGAGAAATCCGGTCATATCGCCACTCCGTACTCGGCGCACGCCTTGTGGAACAGGTCGGCGAACAGCGGCTCGACCGGCTTGCGCCCCGGCGCGTAGTTGTTGCTGAAGCGCCGCCGGTACTCCGCGAACCAGTCCTCGCGACCGTGCAGGAACAACACGTCGTGCAGGGCCATCTGGCGAATCGCGACCAGCGGCACCGGCGAGCGGCTGACCGGGAAGTTCGCGTTGCGCGCGGCAGGCTCGACGCAGTTCGGGTGGAACTGGCCCAGCATCATGCCCCTGCGCACGGCCAGCGGCTTGACCGCGCGATGCGCGTCGTCCAGCAGCGACATGGTGGCCTCGTCCAGGTCGGGCAGCACCACGATGAGACTGCGCAGGCCCGGATTCGAGCCCTGCCAGGGGATGTGGTGAAAGCGCTCCAACCCGTCGCACAGCAGACCCGCGACGCGGGCCAGATCGGGATTGGCGCCCACCGGCCGCACCTCGATCTCCAACGACCCGGCCCGCCGCGACGGCGATACGAACGGACACACCGGGCCGGTGCGGCCGATCAGGTCGTTGGGTCTGGAGATGTAGTCGATGAGCCAGTCCTGCACCGTCGCCACCACGCGCTCGGACGAGGACAGGACGCCATGGCTCGAAGGCGTTGTCGTGTTCATCTGCTCAACGCGGCTCAAGCGCGGGATGGCGGGCGGTGAGCTTGCCGACCAGCTCGATCAGGTAGCGACCGACCACCGGCGCCCGGCCCGCGAAGGTCGGGTGCCGCTCGATCGCCGCGAACGCGGTTTCGACATGCCGCCGCGCCACCTCGGCCGCCCGGTTCAGCGAGCCGGTCTCGTGCATGATCGCCAGGATCTGGTCGCACTGCTCCAGCGACAGCGTTGCCGCGTCCTCGAGAATGCCGTGCACCTGCTCGGGCCGGTCAACCGCCGCGAAGATCAACGGCAGCGTGTAGACACCGTTGAGCAGATCCTTGTCGGTCGCCTTGCCCGTGCCGGTGCTGCACAGGTCGAGGATGTCGTCCCAGATCTGGAACGCCATGCCCAGGTTGTGCCCGAACGTCGCCAGCGCCTGCTGGGCAGCGGTGTCCGCGCCCGCCTGCAACGCGCCGATCATGGCCGCGGCCTTCATCAGGCTCGCCGTCTTGCCGGCGATCGCGGTCAGGTACTCGTGGTCGCTGCGCTTGGCGTCGTAGAGCTGGCTGGTCTCCATCATTTGGCCGATGCACAGGTCGTTGAGCGTGTCCGCCATCAGCTTCAGCTGCGCCGTGCCCAGTTCGGCGGCGATGCGCATGCACTTGGCGAGCAGATAGTCACCGGTGAGCAACGCGATCGGCTCGCCGTACTTGATATTGGCGGTCGGCCGCCCCCGGCGGATCGGCGCCTCGTCGATCATGTCGTCGTGGAACAGCGTTGCCACATGGAGGATTTCCACGTTGGTCGCGGCGTCGATCACGTCGGGTTTGGTCGGGATGCCCCAGTCGCCCGCGACCAGATACGACGAGATCAGCGCGAGCGTCGGGCGCAGCAGCCGGCCGGTGTCCTCGACGGAGTACATGATCGGCTCGCGGACCCGCGGGTTCGGCGTGGCGACCAGCACGCGCAGCCGATCCCGCACCCGCGCGAGATCCTCCTCCAGTTGGTACTGCACCTGGGCGAGGTCCGCGTCCAGCGGTGGATCGGCGGTGATCAGAGCCTGGGTGTTGTTCATCAGCGATTCCTTTGACGTCGGAGGCAGAGCTCAGGACCAGGCCACCGGCAGCTCGGCAACGCCGTGCGCCAAGGTGCCTTCCTTCCAGCGGAGCCGCTGCGGGTCGGCCGCGAATCGCAGGTTCGGAAAACGGCGCAGAACCGCGCCGAGGCCGACCTGGAGTTCCATTTTCGCGAGTTGCGCGCCAAGGCAGTAATGCACGCCATGTCCGAATGTCAGGTGCGGATTCGGCTGACGTTCGATGTCGAATTCGACGTGCTCGCCGAATATTTCCGAGTCGCGATTCGCAGCCGGTTCGGAAGTGAGCACAGCCTCGCCCGCGCGGATGAGCGTGCCGGACAGTTCGACGTCCTCGGTGGCGATTCGGGCGAAGCCGACGCCGGCCAGCACCGGCACGGTGCGCAGCATTTCCTCGATCGCCGAGGGCAGCAGTTCCGGCCGCGCGCGCAACCGCTGCGCGACGTCGTCTGTACCGAGTAGTAGGTACAGGAAGTTCGCGAGTTGGCCGCCGGTCGTCTCGTAGCCGGCGATGAGCATGGTCACGCCGAGCATGACCAGCTCGTGCTCGGTCAGTCGCTCGTCACCGTCGCGAGCGGCCACCAGCGCGCCGAGCAGGTCGTCGGTCGGCGTCTCGCGGCGCTGGTTCACCAGGTCGAGCAGGTACGTGTAGAGCTTGAGACCAGCGGTGCCGATCTCCTCCATGGTCAGCTTGCTGGTCGAGAGGAACGCGTCCGACCAGGTCCGGAACTCGCCCTGATCGGCAGCTGGCACGCCGAGCAGTTCGCAGATGACCGCGACCGGCATCGGCAGGCAGAACAGCTCGACCAGGTCGGCGGGTTCGCCGTGCTCGACGACGCGATCGAGCAGCTCCTCGGCGATCTGCTCGGCGCGCGGCCGGAGCTTCGCGACCCGGCCGGCGGTGAACGCCTTGGCGACCAGGGTCCGCAGCCGGGTGTGGTCGGGCGGGTCGAGCGACATGATCGAGTCGGCCTGCGGCACGCCCGGCGTCGCCCTCGGCACGTCCTCGGTGATGGCCGCAGCGCGGCTGAACCGGGGATCGGCCAGCACGGTGCGCACGTCGGCGTAGCGGGTGACCAACCACGCGTCCTTGCCGTGCGGCGCCCGGACCCGGGAAACCGGTTCTGTTTCGCGGAGCTGGTCCAGCGCCGGATGCGGCTTTAACTGGCCGATTGGCGTATTCGGAAAATCACGTACTTCTTGATCGGTTTGCTCGGCATTCGGCACAATATCCCCCAGGATTCGTACTCGATATCCCCGACTCGGTAGTGGCGCCGATTCTGGTCAGGTGCACTTGGGGGGAGCTTGAGTCGTGGTTCAGTCCCGGTCGGGTACGCCCGGCGGATACCGATTCGACCAGTTTTGTCGGTATTCCAGTTGGCCGGCGAGCGAGATCAGCAGGGCGTCGGAGCCCGCCGGGCCGAGCAGTTGCGCGCCGATCGGCAGGCCGTCCGTGCCGATCGCCGCCGGCACGTTGATCGCGGGCCAGCCGAGCGCGTTCCACGGCCAGGCGTACGGACAGGCCGAGATGACGGCGCGATTGAGCGCTCGTGCGCTGAGATCGCGCCACTGGCCGATCCGCGGCGGGCCGGTCGCGGTCGTCGGCGCCAGCACCACATCGACCCGGTCGAAGATCCGGCCGACCTGGCGCTCGGCGATGACCGCCGTCGGCTTGACCAGTCCTCGCAACGGCCTGCCCACCCGAGCGCCGGAGGTCATGTTGTAGCGGGTGCGCGCGTCGAGCAGGTCGACGTCGGGCAGGCTGGCCGCCCAGGTGTGCAGGCCGCCCGCGGACCGCGCGAGGAAGTTCAGCCCGACCAGCCCGTAGCGCGGCTCGGCCGCCAGCACCTGGTGCCCCAGTTCGGCCAGCGCGCGGCCGAGATCGGTGACCGCGTCGCGCACCCGAGGATCGAGCCGGGGCCGGTACCCGGTGAACGGCGGTCGCAGCGAGATCCCGACGCGCAGCCGCGACGGCGACCGCCGTGCCGCCGCGAGAAAGCTGTCGGGTCGGTCGGAATGCCGGCCGGCGAGCACATCGAGCAGCAGCGCGGCATCGGCGGTGCTCCGGGCGAGCGGGCCGGGCGCGCTCACGCCGCCGAACAAACCGTCCTCTTCGGACTCAGCGGGCCGACCCGGTTTGACGCCGACCAGGTGCGTCCAGGCGGCCGGAATCCGGACCGAGCCCGCACCGTCCGAACCGATCGCGACCGGCACCAGGCCGGCGGCCACCGCGGCGGCCGACCCACCGGAGGATCCGCCGGGGGAGTGGTCCAGCCGCCAGGGGTTGCGCGTCGCACCGAAGGCGTTGCCCTCGGTGAACGGCCACTGACCGAGTTCCGGCACGTTGGTCTTGCCGACGATGATCGCGCCCGCAGCCCGCAGCAGTGCGACCACGTCGGAATCCCGCGTCGCGGGCGGAAACGTGCCGGGGCAGCCGAAGGCCGTCGGTTCGCCGGTCACGTCCTGGTCGTCCTTGACCGCCAGCGGCACGCCGAGCAACGGCGCACGCTCGCCCGCGCGCAACCGCCGATCGGCCTGCTCGGCCTCGGCCAACGCGCCGGACCGGACCAGTCGGAACGCGTTGACCGTCGACTGGGTGGCCGCGATCTCGGCCAGCGACCGCCGGGTCAGCTCGACCGAGGACACCGCGCCGCGGGCCAACAGTTCCGCGAGGCGGACCGGGCCGGCACACAGCGGATTGCTCGGAAGCGACGCCGACACGGCCTCACCGTAACCCGGCGACGAGACCAGGGAAAATCCGAATGAGTACGCCCTGATTGTTCCGTATGCTCCCGCTCGTGGTCGCCGAAACACATGCTCGGACCGGGTTCCTCCGCCAGCGGTTCGCCGGGTTGCCCCGCTCGTTCTGGGTGCTGTGGGGTGGCACCCTGGTCAACCGGCTCGGCACGATGGTCCAGCCGTTCTTCGCCTTCTACCTGACCGGCAGCCGTGGCCTCTCGGTCGCCGAGGCCGGCGTGGTGCTCGCCGTGTTCGGCTCCGGCTCGCTGGTCTCCCAACTGCTCTCCGGCTGGCTGGCCGACCGGTTCGGCAGGCGGGTCACGCTGACCGGCGGCATGCTCGCCACCGCGGTGATCATGCTCGTGCTCGCCTACGCCACGACACTGCCGCTGATCGCCGCGTGCCTGCTCCTGCTCGGCATCGCCATCGACATCTACCGGCCCGCGTCCAACGCGCTGGTCGCCGACCTGATCCCGGTCGAGCAGCGGCCGCGTGCGTTCGGCCTGCTGTTCTGGGCGGTGAACCTCGGCTTCACCGGCGGTGTGCTCACCGGTGGTGTGCTCGCGCAGAGCGCGGTGCAGCTGCTGTTCTGGATCGACGCGCTGACCGGCGTCGTGTTCGGCCTGCTGGTCTGGTTCGCGGTGCCCGAATCGCACTCCACGCCCGAGCACAAGGTCGAGACCGGGAGCTTCCGCGACGTGCTCCGCGACCGGGTCATGGTCGGGTACGTGCTGGTCACCACCGCGTACGGGATCGTCTACCTGCAGTCGATGATCACGCTGCCGCTGGCCATGAAGGGACAGGGCCTGCCCGCGTCGTTCTACGGCTACGCCATGGCACTCAACTGCGTCGTCATCGTGATCGTGCAGCCGCTGTTGGTCAACTGGCTGGGCCGGATCGAACACAGCAGGGTGCTCGCGATCGGCATGACCGTTGTCGGCATTGGGTTCGGCCTGACCACGTTCGCCTCGTCGCTGCTCGGCTATCTCGGCACGGTCGCGGTGTGGTCGGTCGGCGAGATCTTCTTCGCCGGGGTGAGCGCGACGATCGTGGCGAACCTCGCGCCCCCGCATCTGCGCGGCCGCTACAGCGGCGCGTACGGCTTCGCCTGGTCGCTCAGCTCGTTCGTGGCGCCGCTGTTCGGCACCACCCTGCTCGACGTCAACGCCGCCACGTTGTGGCTGACCTGCGCGGGCGTCGCCTTCGCCGCCGCAGCGGGCCATCTCCTGCTCGGCCCGGCCATCCGCCGCCGCACGGCGGCGCTGCGCACCGACGGAGCGGTCTGAATGACCACGATCCGCCGCGCCCGACCCGACGACGTCCCGCTGCTGGCCGAGCTGGCGCGCGTCGCCTATGCGTCCTATGTAGACCGGATGGGCGCCGAGCCCGCGCCGATGCGCGCGGACTACGCCGCGTTGGTCGCCGCGCGAGAGGTCTGGGTCGCCGAGCGGGACGGCGTGGTGGTCGGGTTGCTCGTGCTGCGGCTGGCGGCCGATCACCTGTTGCTCGACAACGTCGCGGTGTCGCCGGACGCGCGCGGCACCGGACTGGGCCGGCGGCT
This sequence comes from Pseudonocardiaceae bacterium, assembly GCA_035948315.1. GTDB lineage: Bacteria > Actinomycetota > Actinomycetes > Mycobacteriales > Pseudonocardiaceae > CAJCJE01. The sequence goes on from DASZJG010000014.1 coordinate 21,376, forward strand.
GCTGGCGTTCGCCGACGCGCACGCGCGTGAGCACGGGCGCACCGAAATCCGGCTCTACACCAACGAAGCGATGACCGAGAACATCGCCTACTACCCGCGACACGGTTTCGTCGAAACGCATCGCGCGGTCGAACACGGCTACCGCAGGGTGTTCTTCACCAAACGCCTGTGACGCCGGGAAAATCAGCGCCGATGGCTGAGCGGTCCCTCAGGACGACAGCACCGCCGTCGCCTGGATCTCGATCAGCGCGCCGACCGGCATGAGCGAATGGACGCAGATCAGCGCGCTGGCCGGGAAGTCGCTGCCGAAGAACTCGCGCCGCAGCGAGGTGAACTGCCGGCCGAGCCGGGTGTCGGTGATGAACACGGTCATGCTGACGATGTCGGACCTCGTGCCGCCCGCCGCGCGCAGCGCGGTCTCCGTCCGCGCCAACGCCTGCCGGGCCTGTTCGGTGAAGTCCGGTGACACGATCTCGTGATCGTCACCGAGTCCGCACTGGCCGGCGAGGAACACCAGGTTGCCGCTGCGCACGCACTGCGAATAGCCGAACGCGGTCGAGTCCTCGAGGTCGGGGACGGGCACGATCTGTTTGCTCATCGGAGCTACCCTTCTGCAATCGATTGCATGATGATAGCGGGATGCGGGACTTCAGGCTCGGCACGTTCAGTCCGTCGGTGCTGGTCGAGGTGGCCACGGTGATCGGCCGGTTCGCCGACGCCGGTTTGTCGGTCAGCGAGGTGCCGGCCACGTCGTCGCCGCAGCAGTTCACCGACCTGTTCGCGGGCGAGTTGGACGCGGCGCTCACCAACCCGGACAACGTGCTCGCCTACCGGTGCGTGGCCGCGAACCCGCTGCGCCGCACCGGTGACGTCCGAATTCTGTCCGCTGTGGACCGTGGCCTCGGGCTGTCGCTGTTCACGCCGCCCGGTCCTGCCGACCTCGGCCGGGTGCGCGGCGGCACGGTCGCTGTCGACGCGCCGGGCTCGGGGTTCGCCTTCGTCGCGCTCGAACTGCTGGCCCGGCATGGCCTGCGCGCCGGCGCCGATTTCACCGTGGCGCCACTGGGTTCGACACCGCGCCGGGCGCGGGAACTGCTCGCCGGCACCTGCCAGGCCACCGTGCTCAACGCGGGCAACGATCTGCTCGCCGAAAGCCGGGGCGCGCACCGGCTCGACTCGGTCGGCTCGATCGGACCGTACGTCGGCGCGGTGCTCGCCGCGACCGGTGCCGCGCTCGAACGGGACCGCGACGCGCTGCGCTCGATGGTCCGCGTCCTGCGCGATGTCGGCGCGGAACTCGTGCGCGGCGAACACCGCGAACTCGCGCTCGGCGCGGCGAAACAGCGCCTCACGCTGGACGAGGACGGCGCGCGCCGCTACGTCGACACCCTCGTCGATCCGGCGCATGGCATCGTGCCCGACGGTCGGCTCGGCGCCGCCGAACTGGCCACGCTGGTCGAACTGCGCAACCGGCACCGGCCCGACGATCCGCCGCTCACGCCCGCCGCGGTGCTCGCGTCGGGCCTCGTCGACGAAACCCTGCTCTAATGAAATGCCGCCGGGTCGCGGTGGAACGCCTTGCCGTCCGGATAGGACACCAGCTCGCACTGCAAACCCCAGGGCGAGAGGAAATAGATCCAGCGCTGGCCCTCGTGCGGGCCCTTGCTGGCCGTCGGTTCGCCGAGCACGCGCAGGCCGCGACCGCGCAGATCGGCGAGCGCGGCATCGAGATCCTCGACGTAGACGGCGAGGTGGTGGCCGCCGATGTCGCTGTTGCGCGGCGGTTCCCGGCGCTGGTCCGGCGTCTCGTACTCGAACACCTCCAGGATGGCCTGGCCGCCGATCCGGAAGAACTGGATGCGCGGCGCGACGGCGCGGTCGGACACGTTGAGGTGCTCGCTCATCCAGTGGCCCTCGTCGTCCCGCAGCGGCCCGAGCGTGTACAGGTACTCGAAGCCGAGCACGTCGGTGAAGAACTCGTGGGCCTGGTCGAGGTCGGGGACGGTGATCCCGAAGTGATCGACACGGGTGACTCCGGGGATCGGCATCGATGCTCCTTTTGGATCCATTGGCGCTTGCCATGGCCACGTCGATGGCGGATAGTCTACGTCAAGCGGGCTGAAATGGATCCAATCTAGGCGAGGAGTGCCGATGCCGACCCGTGCGAACCTGGCCGCCGGCGTCCCCTGGATCGAGCTGACGGCCACCGGCGAGGACTGGGACGCGGCCGAGCCGGACGTGCTGTTGCGCCTGCTCGGCCAGGCGCAGTGGATCCGGGTCTTCGAGGAGTACGTGCTCGAACTGGCCGGCCAGGGCCTGATCCACGGGCCCGCGCATTCGAGCATCGGGCAGGAGGGCGGCGCGGTCGGCTCGATCCTGCCGCTGCGCGACGACGACTACGTCAACGGCTCGCACCGCGGCCACCATCAGTTCCTCGCCAAGGCGTTCGGGCACGTGCTGGCGAACAAGTCCGGCGTGCTGCCGGAGTTGACCGACGACGTGCGCACCGTGCTGCGCCGGACCCTGGCCGAGATCTGCGGCCTTGCCGATGGCTACGGTCACGGTCGCGGTGGATCCATGCACCTGCGCTGGCGCGAGGCGGGTGCGATGGGCACCAACGCGATCGTCGGCGGGGGAGTGCCGCAGGCCCTCGGCTATGCCTTCAACCAGCGCCGGTGCGGCACCGACGCGGTCAGCGTGACCTATTTCGGCGACGGCGCCGCGAATATCGGCTCGGTGCTGGAGTCGTTCAACCTCGCCGCCGCGTGGCAGCTGCCGGTCTGTTTCTTCATCGAGAACAACCGGTACGCGGTCTCGACCTCGGTCGAGGAGGCGACGGCCGAACCGAGACTCTCGGCGCGCGGGCCTGGCTTCGGCATCCCGAGCTGGCGGGTGGACGGAATGGATCCACTCGCGGTCCACCTCGCCATGACCGAGGCGCTGGCCCACCTGCGTGGCGGGCACGGGCCGACGATCGTGGAGGCCGAGGTCTACCGGTACTTCCACCAGAACGGGCCGTACCCGGGCAGCGCCTTCGGCTATCGCGACAAGGCCGAGGAACAGGCGTGGCGCGACCGGGATCCGATCGAACTGCTGCGCACGCAGGTGATCCGGCGCGGCCTGGCGAGCGCGGAGGAGGTCGATGCCGCCCGGGGACAGGCCGCCGCGACCATGCGCGAGATCGGCGACGGCCTGTTCGAACCCCTGCCCGAACAACTGGCCGGCGGCAAACCCGGGCAGCGGCGGATCAAGGCGTCGGCCTGGCCGGATCCCGGCTTCGTCGACGTGGGCGTGCGCGGTGACCTCAGCGAGTTGACCGGCAGCCGGTACGAGGAGCAGGACACGTTCTCCGGCGCGATCGCCGACCGGCGGTTCATCGACGTGGTCAGCGAGGTACTGGCGCGTCGCATGGCGACCGACGAGCGGATCGTGGTGCTGGGCGAGGACGTGCACCGGCTCAAGGGCGGCACGAACGGCGCGACCAAGGCCGCGCTCGAACGCTTCCCGGACCGCGTGCTGGGCACCCCGATCAGCGAGAACGCGTTCACCGGACTCGGCGCCGGGATGGCGCTGGACGGACGGTTCCGGCCGATCGTCGAGTTCATGTACGCCGACTTCATGTGGGTGGCGGCGGATCAGCTGTTCAACCAGGTCGCCAAGGCGCGGCACATGTTCGGCGGCGAGAGCGCGGTTCCGTTGGTGTTGCGCAGCAAGCTCGCCGCCGGCACCGGCTATGGCTCGCAGCATTCGATGGATCCGGCCGGCATCCTGGTCACCGCGCCGGGTCTGCGGGTTGTCGCGCCCGCCAACCCGTTCGACTACGTCGGCCTGATGAACACCGCGCTGGCCTGCGACGACCCGGTCGTCGTGCTCGAACACGTCGACCTGTACGCGTCGAGGGGACCGGGTCCGGTCGACGACCTGGACTACCTGATCCCGGTGGGCAAGGCCGCGCTGCGCCGGGAAGGCGATGACCTCACCGTGATCTCCTACCTCGCCATGGTCCGGCACTGCGTCGACGCGCTGGACCAGGTGGCCGAGATCAAGGCCGACCTGATCGACCTGCGCTGGCTGGATCGCGCGAGCCTGGACTGGGACACCATCGAGCGCAGCGTCCGCAAGACCAATCGCGTGCTCATCGTCGAACAGGGCGCGATCGGGACCTCCTACGGCGGCTGGCTCGCCGACGAGATCGGACGGCGCCTGTTCGACTGGCTGGACGCGCCGATCCAGCGGGTCACCGGCGGCGAGGCGTCGCCGAGCATCAGCAAGGTTCTCGAGCGCGCGGCGATCGCGCGGACCGAGGACGTCGCCACCGCCCTGCGCGCGATCGCCGCCGAGTGAGGAGAGCCATGGCAACGCTGCTGCGCATGCCCGAGGTCGCGGCCGGCGCAACCGAGGCCGTGCTGTCCGAGTGGCTGGTCAAGGAGAACGCGCCGTTCGCGACCGGCGACCCGATCGCGGTCGTGGAAACCGACAAGGCGGCGGTGGAGATAGCGGCCGAGACGGACGGCGTGATCCTCACAACGCTGGTGTCGGGCGGGACATCGGTCGCGGTCGGTGCGCCGATGGCGTTGCTCGGTGTCGAGGGCGAGCGTGTCGAGGGCGAGCGCGCCGACGTCGAGGCACCGAACCGGGTTTTCGCCAGTCCGTTGGCGCGCAAGCTGTTGAAGGAGGCGGGCGTCGAGCCGGCACAGGTGCGCGGCACCGGGCCGAACGGCCGGATCGTCCGCCGGGACGTCGAACGTGCCCTCGTTCGACCGAAACCCGACCGACAGCAGCGAGTCCGGCGGACGGTCGCGCGCAGGCTGATCCTGAGCAAGCAGACCGTGCCGCACTTCTACCTCACCCGCACCGCGCGCCTTGACGACCTGCTCGCCCTGCGCGAGCGGCTCAACTCCGTGTCGCCACACCGGATTTCCATCAACGACCTGGTGCTGCGCGCGGTCGGCGTCGCGCACACGGTGGTACCCGAGGCCAACGTGATCTGGACCGACGACGCGCCGCGCCGGTTCGACTCGGTCGACGTCGGCGTTGCCATCGCGTCCGAACGCGGCCTGGTCACGCCCGTGCTGCGCGGCGTCGAGAAGACCACGCCGAGCGCGATCGCCGCTCAGGTGCGGACCTTCGCGCAGCAGGCCGACGAAGGCAGGCTCAACCAGGCCGATCTGGAGGGCGGCACGATCACCGTCACGAACCTCGGCATGTTCGGGGTCGAGCAGTTCGCGGCCATCATCAACCCGCCGCAGTCGGCGATCCTGGCCGTCGGCGCGGCGATCCCGACACCGGTCGTGCTGGACGGCAGTGTTGGGGTGGCGACGTGTGCGGCGCTCACGCTGTCGGTCGATCACCGGGCCATCGACGGCGCACTGGCGGCCCGGTGGCTGGCCGCGTTGGTCGGCGTGCTCGAAGAGCCGTTGCGCCTGGTGGCCTAGTAGACGAGGAGCTCGAGTGAGTGCCATGACGAATCGGCCACTGCCGGCCCCCGGACACGGCGGCGTCGACTTCGAGCAGCGGGTGGACTTCGACCGGCTGCGTGCCTATCGGCTGGCCAGGGCCAGGGCGGCGCTGGAGTCGAGCGAGTGCGGCGCGTTCCTGCTGTTCGACTTCTACAACATCCGGTACACGACCCAGACCTGGATCGGCGGCGCGCTCGGCGACAAGATGACCCGCTACGCGCTGCTGACCCGAGGCGGCGAACCGGTGCTGTGGGATTTCGGCTCGGCGGCCAAACACCACCAGCTGTACTCGCCGTGGCTGCGGCCGGAGAACTCCCGGGCCGGCATGCTCGGCCTGCGCGGCGCGATCGCCCCGAGCGCCGGCCTGATGGAGTCGGCGGTACGCGAGATCAAGGGCATGCTCACCGACGCCGGCCTCGCCGGTCAGCCGGTCGGCGTGGACATCGTCGAACCGCCGTTCCTGTTCGAGATGCAGCGGCAGGGCCTGACCGTGCTCGACGCGCAACAGTTGATGCTCGATGCGCGGCAGCTCAAGTCGGGCGACGAGATCACCCTGCTCACCCAGGCCGCGGCCATGGTCGACGGCGTGTACCAGGACATCGTCGAGGCGCTCAAGCCGGGCGTCCGGGAGAACGAGATCGTGGCGCTGGCCAACAAGCGGCTCTACGAGATGGGCTCGGACCAGGTCGAGGCGATCAACGCGGTGTCGGGGGAGCGGTGCAACCCGCACCCGCACAACTTCTCCGATCGCCTCATTCGCCCCGGCGACCAGGCGTTCTTCGACATCATCCAGTCCTACAACGGTTACCGCACCTGCTACTACCGCACGTTCGGCGTCGGCAGCGCGACGCCGTCCCAGCGCGACGCGTACACCAAGGCTCGCGAATGGATGGACGCCGCCATCGCGATCGCCGGTCCCGGCGTCGGCACCGACACGATCGCCCGGGTGTGGCCGGCAGCTACGGAGTTCGGGTTCGACAGTGAAATGGCCGCGTTCGGCCTCCAGTTCGGCCACGGCCTCGGTCTCGGCCTGCACGAACGGCCGATCATCTCCCGACTCAACAGCCTGGACAACCCGGTCGAGATCCAGCCTGGCATGGTGTTCGCGCTGGAGACCTACTGCCCGGCGTCGGACGGCTTCTCCGCCGCGCGAATCGAGGAGGAGGTCGTGGTGACCGAGTCAGGCACGCACGTGATCACCAGGTTTCCCGCGCAGGACCTGTTCATCGCCAACAAGTACTGACGAGCGAACCCATGCGTTCCCGTGGTAGACCTTCGCCATGACCGATCCGTTGCCGCTGGTGGACGAGTCGTGGTCGAGCGCGCTGGCGATCGCCGCGCACCCGGACGACCTGGAGTACGGCACGGCGTCGGCCATCGCCCGCTGGACCGCCCAGGGCAAGCGGGTGGCGTACTGCCTGGCCACCAGCGGCGAGGCCGGCATCGACGCGATGGATCCGGCCGTCGCCGGACCACTGCGCGAGGCCGAGGAGCGTGCGGGCGCCGCGATCGTCGGCGTCGACGTGGTCGAGTTCCTCGGCCTGCCCGACGGCATGCTGGAGTACGGGCTGCCGCTTCGGCGGGAGATCGCCCGCGCCGTCCGCCGGCACCGGCCGGACGTCGTCATCGGCTGCAACCACCACGACTCCTGGGGCCCCGGCCTGCCCAACCAGGCCGACCACATCGCGGTCGGCCGGGCCGTAGTGGACGGCGTGCGGGACGCCGCGAACCGCTGGGTGTTCCGCGAACTCGTCGACGAGGGACTGCAACCGTGGCGGGTGCGGCACATCATCGTCGCCGGCAGCACCGAACCCACGCACGGCATCGACATCACGGACTTCCTGGACGCGGGCGTCGCATCGCTGGAGGCGCACGCCGAGTACCTGCGCGGGCTCGGCCCGGACAACACCATGCGCGAACCGCACGAGTTCCTGGAAGCCATGGCGCGCGACGCCGCACAGCGGCTCGGCGTGCGGTTCGCGGTCACCGCGGAAGTCATCAGCCTCTGATGACCGAGCGCGCCGAATGGGGATCGGGCGGGGTCGCGAGCCAGCGGATCGCCGATCTGCTGCGCGAACGCATCCTGGCCGGCGAACTCGCGCCGGGCACCAGGATCATCCAGGACGACCTCGCCGAGGAGCTGAACACCAGCAGGCTGCCGGTGCGTGAGGCGCTGCGCATTCTCTCCTCGCTCGGCCTGGTTCGGCTGCGCGCCAACCAGGGCGCCTGGGTCTCCACTATGGACATGCGCGAGTGCGAGCTGAGCTACAAGATGCGCGAGCGCATCGAACCCCTGCTGCTCGCCGAATCCGCGCCCGAACTGTCCGATGCGGACATCGCGGAACTGCACCGGTTGCAGGAGGAGATCGAGCGCACCGACGACGTCGAGCGATTCCTGGTGCTCGACCGCCAACTGCACTGGGCGACCTACCAGCGCCACCGCGCCGAAGAGTTGGCGTCGATCGTCGCCCGCCTCTGGGACACCACGCAGCACTACCGTCGCGCGTTCACCCGGCTGACCGGCGCGCGGCGTCGATGGATCATCGGCGCCGAACACCGGCTGCTCATCGAGGCGCTGCGCGTGCACGACCAGACGTCGGCCGAGCGCATCCTCGAACTGCACATCCGCCGCACGAGGGTGGAGCTGTCCGGCCATCCGGAACTCTTCACCCCGCTGACAAACAACTAGTTGGTTGTTACGGGGGTGGGAGGGGTCAGCGGGGTGGGGGTCGGCGGTGGGATGAGTCAGCGGGGTGGGAGGGGTCAGCGGGTGGGATGAGCCAGCGGGGCTTGCTGGTCGATGCCCAGGACGGGCAGGCATTCCCGCACGCCGGTCAGCTCGATGTCGTCCCGGCGGGCCCGCTCCCACGCGTCCCGGGTGAGCCGCCACTGCTGGATCAGCCCTGGTTCGCCGCGGCGGGTGTCCCAGTCCGTGCCGTTGGGTTCGTAGCCAAGGCCACGGGAAACGCGGTTGGACGCCGCGTTGTCGAAGAAGGCGTCGCTGCCGGCTTCGCGGGCGCCCAGTCCGGCGAAGGCCAAGTGCAGGATCGCCGCGCGCATTTCCTTGCCGAGCCCCTGCCCGCGACTGCCAGGAGCCAGCCACGAGAAGCTGGTCACCGTGCCGAACCGCGTGAAGTTCCGGCCGGTGAGGTCCTGCATGCCGACCGGTTCGCCGTCGACGAGCACGGCGAAGTACAGCCGCCACCAATCCGGGCTCATCCGGCCGCGGCCGGACCAGATGCCGCGCAGCCATCGCCACTCGCGTTCTGGGCTGTCGGCGTAGAACGAGGCCGGGTCGTCGAACGGCCACGGCTCCGCGTCGGCGATCCCGGCCCGGACGAGCGGCACGAGGCGCTCCAGCAGTTCGTCGGACGCACCGGCCAGGATCAGACGCGGGGTCCGGACTTCGACGTTCAGCGGGGGATAGGTGTGGGCCACGTCCGGACCGTAAGTCAGGCCGGCCGGCGCCGCATCCGGTTTACCGGGCGGGCAGGCGGGTGAGGTCGACGCCGAGATTTTCTCGGAGGTAGACCTCGATGAACACGCGCAGGTACGGGTCGCGGCCCAGCTGCTCGAAATACTCCCGCAACGCCGGATCGACCTGTTCGGTCAGGTGCACGATGCGCCACAGGTTGATCGGCCGCTGCTCGGTGCCGGCGACCGAGTGCTCGACATGAAAGATCGGCTGCCCGGTGCCGGCCTCGCGGGTGCGGCCATCGGGCGTCCGGTAGTCCGGTGCGCCGATGAAGAAGATGCGCTGCTGCTCGTGGTCGACCCGGACGTGCTCGATCACCGTGCCGTAGGTCGGCTGGTCGAGCCAGATTCGCTGGTCCGACACGCGGGTGAAGATCTCCGACCGGTCGTCCCGCGACTCGGGGAACTTCTCGACGCTGCCCGGCTCGATCACGGTCGGGATGTAGATGTCCGGGTGCGACGCCTTGCGCACCTCCATGTCCCACAGCATGGTGCCGGTGAACACGAAGTCGTTATCGACGTCGTAGCGGTCGTGCAGCACCTGGTTGACGTCGACGGGCGGCAGTTCGATCGCGGTGTTGCCGGGCGCCTGCCAGGCAACTTCCAGGACTTTCTGGTGATCGAGCGACATCGGTACTCCTGGTGACTCGCCGAAGATAGTAAGTTTTCGTGACTATCACGAGTCTAGCCGTTTCCGGAGCCCGTGCAACGGCGAAGGGCCGCGCCCGGTGCGGCGCGGCCATTCGGGTTTTCCGGCTGTGCTGGTCAGTGCCGTGGGCTCGGTTTTCCGGGTGGCGCAGGGCACACGCCCACCGGCGGCGTACCGCCGCGGCTGATGGTCACCCCGCCGCTCTGGCTGATGGTCACCGTGCCCGACCCGGACCCGATCGTGGTCACCGGACCCGAGCCGGAACCGGCGGTGACGATGCCGGAGCCGGCGGTCACGGTGCCAGGGCCGGTGGTGACAGTGCCGGAACCGGTGGTCACGCGGCCGGTGGTGACGGTGCCAGGGCCGGTGGTCACCGTGCCAGGGCCGGTGGTGATGGTGCCGGGGCCGGGTGCGCTGGTGGTGCCGGAGCCAGTCGCCGTGCCGGTGCCGCCCTTGATGTGCACGACGCATATCACGCAGCCGCCCTTGCCGGGCCTGGCCGGCTTGCTGACGATCACGCCGTTGTCCGACTTCGACAGGTGCGGCGCACCGGGTACCTGGCCGCACTGCTGCGGTACCGGGTGGGTCGGGTGCGCGGTCGCCGCCGACGCGCCCTGCGCGCCGATGACCACGGTGGCCAACGCCGCGGCGATCGGCAGGCCGATCCGGCGCAACGCCCTGGGGGATGGTGCTCCCACGACTGTCCTCCTCCTGTTGTCCTCGAACGATCCGAACGCCGTCCGATGACGATCACTGAAGCAGGGCAGGCGTTACACGGCGGGAACGCCGACTGTAACCGCTCGGTAACCCGATGCGTCCGGGAAGGTGACCGTCACGGTCAGGCCGCCGTTCGGATTGGCCGACGCCAGCACGGTCGCGCCGTGCGCGGCGGCGATCGCGACCACAATGGACAGTCCGAGGCCGTGCCCGTCGCGGGTCGCCGTTCGCGGTTCGAGGCGTTGGAAGGGCTGGAAGATCGAGCTGACCAGCGCGGGCGGCACGAGCGGTCCGCCGTTGGAGACCTGAACGGTGGGCCGCCCGTCCATCATGCCGGTCCACACCGACGCCCAGCCGCCCGGTTCGTTGTGCCGGATCGCGTTGTCCACCAGATTGCCGACAAGTCTGGTCACCAGGCGCGGATCGCCGAGGATGGGCGCGGTACCGGTCGAGCGCTGTGGCACGATGTCGCCGTTCTCCCGTTCGCGCACCACGTTCGCGGCCACCTCGGCGAGGTCGATCGGTTCGCGCCGGTCCAGGCCGCGTTGGCTGCGGGCCAGGGTGAGCAGCGCCTCGATGGTGCGTTCCTGGTCCTCGCCTGCCGCGAGGATCCGGCGGCACACCTCGCGCAGGGACTCGGCGTCCGCGTTCGGGTCGGCCAGCGCGACCTCGATCAGCGTGCGCTGCAACGTCAACGGGGTGCGCAGCTCGTGGGATGCGTTGGCCACAAAGCGTTTCTGCGCGTCGAACGCGGCGTCCAGCCGGGCGAGCAGCCCGTCGAAGGTGTCGCCGAGATCCTTCAGTTCGTTGCCCGGACCGGGCACGGCCAGCCGTTCGTGCAGGTTGACCTCGGTGATCTGCCGCGCCTTGCCGGCCATCGCCTGCAACGGTCGCAGCACCCGGCCCGCGACCAGCCAGCCGAGGCCACCGGAGATGAGCGTCATGCCGACCAGGGCGATGCCGGAGAGCACCAGCAACTGGGTCCGCACCGCGGCCCTGGACACCGCGACGCCCTGGCGGAACGCCTGCGTCGTCTGCGGCAGCCCGCCGGTCGTGGAGCCTGACCCGTCGCCGAGGCCGCCGTCGGGCGGTCCGGTCACGATGATCTGTCCGCCGCCGGAGGACGTGCCGGCGGACGTGATGGTGAAGCCGACGTTGGTCTCGGTGAGGCCGTAGGTGATGCCGAGCAGCGCGATGCCCGCGGCGAGGAACAGACCGCCGTACAACAGGGTCAGCCGCATCCGCAGGGTGCGCCGGGGAGGGGCCGGGTCGGGCTGCCACATGGCGTCAGATCCGGTAGCCGGCGTGCGGCACGGTCTCGATCACCGGCGGGTCGCCGAGCTTGCGGCGCAGCCTGCTCACCGTCACCTTCACGGTGTTGCTGAACGGATCGGCCGCCTCGTCCCACGCCCGTTCCAGCAGGGCCTCGGCGGAGACCACCCGGCCGGCCGCGTCGAGCAGCAGTTCCAGGACGGCGAACTCCTTGGGCGAGAGGTCCAGCCTGCGTCCGCCGCGCTTGGCAACCCGCTGCGCCGGGTCCAGCCACAGTTCGCCCCGGACCAGCACCGGCGGCACGGCGGGCTGGGCCCGCCTGGCCAGCGCGCGCACCCGGGCGATCAGTTCGGCGAACGCGAACGGCTTGGGCAGGTAGTCGTCCGCGCCGATACCGAGACCGTCGACCCGATCCTCGATGGTCGAGGCCGCGGTCAGCATCAGCAGCCGGGCGCGGACGGCACCGGCGATCAGCGCGCGGCAGACGTCGTCGCCGTGCACCTTGGGCAGGTCGCGGTCGAGCACGATCACGTCGTAGTCGTGCACGGTGCCACGTTCCAGTGCCTGCTCCCCGTCGAAGGCCAGGTCGACGGCCATGCCCTCGCGGCGCAGGCCGGCGGCCACGGTCTCGGCCAGTTCGACGTGGTCCTCCACGATCAACACGCGCATCGTCGTCAGCATCCCCGTCCGGCGGTTACCACGTGGTTACAGTGCCCGTTCCCGCCGGGTAACCGCCACCCGCGTACCACTTGCAGCCATGTTCTCCCAGTTGAGCCGGGCAACCCGGATCGGGCTCGTCGTTGCGGCGGGCGCCCTGCTGGCGGCGTGTTCGTCCGGCCCGAACGGTCCGCAGGTTGCCTCGGTAGGCGGCACGACGACGACAACGACAACTTCCTCGGCGGGCGGCGACGCGAGTCAGGGCGCGAAACACGCCCTCGCGTTCTCCGCCTGCATGCGCGCACACGGCGTGAAGAACTTCCCCGACCCGCAGATCTCCGGCAACGGGACCACCATCAAGGTCGGCGGACCCGGCATCAACCCGAACAGCCCGACATTCCAGAGCGCGCAGAAAGCCTGTCAGAAGGACATGCCGGTGCCGTCGGCCGCGCCGGGCAAGGGCGCCGATCCGACCAAGGTCGCGGCCTGGGCGGCGTGCATGCGTGCGCACGGCCTGCCGCACTTCCCGGACCCGACCATCGACAACGGCGCGCTGAAGCTGAACCTGACCGGCACCGGCCTCGATCCGCAGAGCGGCGCCTTCCAGAACGCGATGAGCGCCTGCAAGTCGAAGGATCCGGGCGGTCCGATGATGATCGGGGCCGGCCCCGGAAACGCCGGCAGCGCGAACCCGGGCGGCGGCTCGTGAGCGCACCGAGGCGGAAGCTGGCGGTCGCGGTGACCGTGGTCGTCGTGGTGCTCGCCGGGGCCGGTGTCGTGGTGGTGGAGCACAACCGCATCTGGCCCGCCGACCCGCCGAGCAACTCGTCGGACAACGGCGCCCCGGTCACCACGACCACGGTCACACGGCGCGATCTCACCGCGCAGCAGCAGGTCAACGGGACGCTCGGCTACTCGGGTTCCTATACGGTGCCGGGCAAAGCGGCCGGCACGATCACCTGGCTGCCCTCGGTCGGCCAGGTGATCGCGCAGGGCCGGCCGCTGTACAAGGTGGACGGCACGCCGGTCGTGCTGCTGTACGGGACGGTGCCCACCTATCGCGACCTGTCCGAGGGCGCGACCGGCGCGGACGTCACGCAGCTCAACGCGGACCTGGCCGCGCTCGGGTACGGCACCAACGCCGCCTCCGACCGCTACGGCTCGCTGACCAGATCCGCGGTCGACCGGTGGGAGAAGGACAACGGCCTGACCGAGGACGGCGTGCTGCACCAGGCGCAGGTCGGCATCATGCCCGGCGCGATCCGGGTGACCACGGTGTCGGCGACGCTGGGCACCCCGGCGGGCGGCGCGGTGTTGCAGGCGAGCGCGACCCAGCGCGTGGTCACCGTGCAGCTCGACGCGACCCAGCAGGCGGATGTGAAGGTGGGGGACACGGTGACGATCACGCTGCCCGACAATTCGACGACGCAGGGCACGGTCACCGAGGTCGGCACCGTGGCGACCACGCCGAGCGGCGGCGGCACGCCGACCGTGGCGGTGACGATCACGCCTGCCGACCCGAGCGCGGTCGGCACGCTGGACCAGGCGCCGGTGCAGGTCGCGATCATCACCGGCAGCGCGCCGAACGCGGTCACGGTGCCGGTGACCGCGCTGCTGTCGCTGACCGGGGGCGGTTACGCGGTCGAGGTGGTGCGGCCTGGGGGTGCGCACCAGCTGGTCCCGGTCACGCTCGGCCTCTTCGACGACGCCGACGGACTCGTGCAGGTGACGAACACGTCGCTGCAACCCGGCGAGCGGATCGTGGAGGCGGGGTCATGAGCCCGGTTCTCGAACTGGACGACGTCACCAAGGTCTATCCGGGCGAACCGCCGGTGCACGCGTTGCGCGGCACCAGGCTCACGGTGCGGGCGGGGGAGCTGGTCGCGGTCGTCGGGCCGTCCGGGTCGGGCAAGTCGACGCTGCTGCACATCATGGGCACGCTGGACCGGCCGACCAGCGGTCGCGTCCTGGTCACCGGCCTGGATGTGGCGACCCTGTCCGACCGGCAGCTGGCCGCGGTGCGCGCAACCCGGATCGGGTTCGTGTTCCAGCAGTTCTTCCTCGCCGAACACGAAACGCTGCTGGACAACGTCGCCTCCGGTCTGCTCTACGCGGGCACGTCCGCGACGCGGCGCAGGCGGCTGGCGATCGAGGCGCTGGCCAGGGTCGGGCTGAACGGGCGGGCCGGGTCGCGGCCGAACACGTTGTCCGGTGGGCAGCGGCAGCGCGTCGCCATCGCCCGCGCCCTGGTCGGCAGGCCGGCGATCGTGCTCGCGGACGAGCCGACCGGGAACCTGGACAGCGGGACCGGCGGCAGCATCATCGCGTTGCTGCACGAGCTGAACCGGCAGGGCAGCACCATCGTGGTGATCACGCACGACCGCGACCTCGCGGCCAGCATGCCCCGCCGGGTCGACATGCTGGACGGCCGCATCGTCGCCGACACACTCGGCCTGACCGCGACGGAGCCGGCATGACCGCGCCGACTCCGGCCCGGCTGCGGCCCGCCGATCTGGCCCGGGTGGCCAGCGCCGGCCTGCGCACCCGACGGCTGCGCGCGGCCCTCTCCGCGCTGGGCATCGCGATCGGCGTTGCCGCGATGGTCTCCGTGCTGGGCCTTTCCGCGTCCGCGTCGGCGGGTCTGCTGGCGGAGATCGACCGGTTGGGCACCAACCTGCTGACCGTCACGAATGGACAGACGCTGTTCGGCGGCACGGCCGAGTTGCCGGTCGCGGCGCCCGCGATGATCGCCAGGATCGGCCCGGTTCAACAGGTAGCCGAGACCGGCACGGTGAACGCGCAGGTCTACCGCAGCCCGATGGTCCCGGCTGGACAGACCGGCGGCCTTGCCGTGCGCGCGGTGAGTACCGGCCTGCTGCCCTCGGTCGGCACCAGCGTCAGCAAGGGCACGTTCCTCAACGCGGCAACGGCGACCGAGCCCGTTGCGGTGCTGGGCGCGCAGGCGGCGGCACAACTGGGCATCGACCGGATCGTGCCGGGCGAACGGATCTGGCTGGGCGGCCAGTGGTTCTACCTCGCCGGCATCCTCGCGCCCGCCCAGCTCACGCCGGAGATCGACGGCTCCGTGCTGGTCGGTTTCCCGGCAGCGCAACGCTATCTCGGGTTCGACGGCCATCCCAGCGAGGTCTACGTGCGCGCCGCGACCGACCAGATCGCCGCGGTGCAGGCGGTGCTGGCCGGCACCGCCAATCCGGAGACCCCGAGCGATGTCGATGTCAGCCAGCCCTCCGCTGCGCTGATCGCGCGCGCGCAGGCGCAGAGCGCGCTGACCGGTCTGTTCCTCGGCCTCGGCGCGGTCGCGCTGATCGTCGGCGGGGTCGGGGTCGCCAACATCATGGTGATCTCGGTGTTGGAGCGGCGCGGCGAGATCGGCCTGCGCAGGGCGCTCGGCTCGACCAAGGGGCAGATCCGCGCGCAGTTCTTCAGCGAGGCACTGCTGCTCGGCCTGCTCGGCGGCGCGATCGGCATCGGTCTCGGCGTCGCGGCGACAGCCGTCTACGCGGGCCTGCGCGGCTGGGCGGTCGTGGTGCCGCCGCTGGCCTGGGGCGGCGGGCTCGCGGCCGCGCTGGTCATCGGCGCCGTCGCCGGCCTGCTCCCGGCCCTGCGCGCGGCCCGCATGTCACCGACCGAGGCGCTGCGCACGCTCTGATCCGCTCACCCGGCGGCGCCGGGGCCGGGGAGCGGGTCGATGTCGTTGGCGTGCATGGGTTTGCCGCAGTGCGTGCAGCGCAGGTCGACCTGGCTGATCTCGCCGCACGCGTGATGGCGGTAGAGCACGGGCGGGCCTGCCTCGCCGGCAAGCCACTTGTCGCCCCAGCGCGTCATCACCATGAGCAGGTCGACCAGGTCGGTGCCCTTCTCGGTCAGCACGTACTCGTAGCGCGGCCGCTGGTCGTACGGGTGGCGCTCCAGCACGCCCGCTTCGAGGAGGTGGTGCAGGCGCTCGGTCAGCACCTTGCGCGAGATCCCCAGTTCGGCCTGGAGTTGGTCGAATCGGCGGATGCCGACCCAGACGTCCCGCAGGATCAGCGGCGACCACTCCTCGCCGACGACGTCGAGGGTGCGCGCGATCGAGCAGGCCATCTTGCTGAAGTCCGTCCGCTGCATTACCTCAGTTTAGCGTTCGGGGTTCCCTCGGGGAACTTCGACTGCTACGGTCTTGGAGTCTCCTCAAGGAACCCAAAGGAAGGTGCAGCGATGAGCATCGACAACGAGGTCCGCACCGTGCTCGACGGCACGCCGATCGCCCACCTGGCCACCCTGCTGCCGGACGGCGCGCCGCACGCGGTCCCGATCTGGATCGGCACGCACGGCGAGCACGTCCTGTTCCTCACCGGCCCGGACGGCCGCAAGGCCCGCAACCTGCGCCGCGACCCGCGCGTCGCGATCTCGCTGACCCCGACCGACAACCCGTACCTGCCGATCATCCTGCGCGGCAAGGTCGTCGAGTGGATCGACGGCGACGCGGGCTGGGAACTCGTCGACCGGATCGCCGAGAAGTACACCGGCGGCCCGTATTCGCGCGAGGCCGAGCGGGTGGCCGCGCTGATCGAACTCGACCACCAGAGCGTCGGCTAGTCAGCTGTGGGCATAACGCGGGACGTGGACCGGATCGCTCTGCAAGGTTAGCCTGACAGTATGAGCGACATGGGGGGCCCGTGGCAGGACGGGCAACGAGCGTGGGACCGGTTGGCCGGCTGGTACCCGGAAACGCCGTCGGCGGTACCGAAGGACGCCGATGGCGGCGCCCGCGCGCTGGGGGCGCTGACCGACATCGGGCTGGTTCGGCGGTTGCTCGAACACGCCGAACTCACCGCGGTGCGGACCGCGCGCCGGCAGGGCAAGTCCTGGACGGACATCGCGGTCAGCCTGGGCGTGACGCGGCAGTCCGCCTGGGAGCGCTGGCGCGACGTGGACGAGGACGCGCCGCCCACTCTGCCGACGCCGCCCGACCTGGAGACCGTGCGTGAGCAGATACGGTTGCGCGGGCTTGATGCCGGGGCGCTGGTCGCGGCGGAGCGCGGCCGGGTCAACATCTCGGTGCCCAACGTCATCGGCATGAAGTGGGACGACGCGTGCATGGCGTTGAGCCGCCAGCGACTTCACGGCGTCGGGCTGGACCCGAACGTGCCGACCTGGCCGTATGCGGTGGTGACCGACCAGAGCCCGGAGGCCGGCGCGGCGGTGCCAGCCGGTTCGCAGGTGACGCTGTGGACCGACCGGGGCGGCTCGGGCGTGCGCGAACCGCGCAGGCCCAAGCCCGAACCGAGGACCGGCCGGAAGGTCCGCGTGCAGGACGAGGACGCGTAGGTCAGGCGCCGTTGACGGCGACCACGCCGTCCATGGTGCCCACGTAGGCGCGGCTGCCGACCAGGGTCGGCGACGCGAAGTGCGGCACGGCGCCGAGTGCGAGCTGTTCGCGGTCGGCGCCGGTCGTCTCCTCCAGTGCGTGCAGTGTCCCGTTCGGATCGACGACCCACACCGCGCCGCCGCCGACGGTCGGTGAGCCGGACACGCCGTTCGGCGCGGTCCAGGCAACGGTCGGCGTTCCGTTCGCGGCGATGGCGACCGCCTGCACGGAACTGCCGCGACACGGTAGGTACACGGTGTTGCCGGCGACCGATGCGCCGCCGAACGCGCGACAGGTGCTCAGCGTCGCCACCGCGTTGCCGCCGACGCCGCCGAGATGCGCGTGATCGAGTACGTAGGTGGTCGGGCGTTTTCCGGTGATCAGCACGTAGGAACCGGCGAGCACCGGCGCGGACGAGCCGAGATCGAGATCCTGCGCGTTGTCGCTCGCCCAGGACGCGGGCGCCCAGAAATCGAGCCGGCTCAACTCGCTCTGCGACAGCGCGATCACCGCGTCGCTGCCGTCGTAGGCGCCGCTGGTCGACTCCCCGTTGCCGACCGAGTAGAGCAGCCGGTCGCCGTCGAGTACTGCCCCGCCGGGCGCCCACATGCCGCCCTCGCGGCCGGTCGGGATCGCGTAGCTGATCGGGTTGGTCCCGCTGGTCGTGGTGGACACCACCGATCCGATGTAGTCGCCGCAGTCGCCGAACAGTCCGCCGTAGGCGATGTACACGCGGCCGTTCGCCACGGTGAGGGCCGAGCGCTGCTGGGCGGCGATCGCCGTGCCCTTCGGCGGTTGCGCGCCCACCCTGACCTCGATCGCGCCGGTCGCCGCGTTGATGCCGAACAGGGTGTGCTGTCCACCGGTGCTTTCGGCGAGTGCGAAGACACGGCCGGTGCCGGCGTCGTAGGCCATGGTGCTGGTGATGCCGAGCGGGTCCACGTCGCCGCAGGGCAGATCCGACCGGGGCACCGGGGTGCCGACGTGGTCCTGCCAGCGCACCTTTCCGGTGGCCTGGTCGAGCGCGTACACGGTGTCGTTCTCGGTCGCGGCCAGGATCTCGGAGCCGACGACCAGCGGCTGACCGTAGACCGCGCCGTCCAGTTTCGCGTGCCAGGCGGTGGCCAGTGTGGACACTGGGGCGAGGTCGGTCGCGTCGCCGGAACGGCCGTTGTCCTTGTGGTAGGTCGGCCAGGCCGCCTGCGCCGGGGGAGCGGCCGGTTGGCTGCTGGTCGGCGCCGTCCGGGTGCTGGCAGGGGGCTTCGTCGGTGCCGGGGTGCTCGCGCACCCGGCGAGGCAGGCCAACAGCGCGACCGCGCCGATCGAGGCGATGCGTCTCATCGTGCCAGTCTGGCGGGCCCGCCAGAGCTTCACTACTTCGGGCGATTCCGCGCAACGTCGTGCCTGGTCAGCAAGTTCTGCCGAGCACGGCGACAAAGTCCAGTTGTTACGGTGTGCCGTCCGCCGACCTGAGAAGAGAATGATGCATACGATTTGGTTCGACAGCGAGTCGCGACGCGCCGCCAAAGTGTCTTATGTGGCGCGCAGGCTCGCCGACGTCGGCTACGGTACCGCGCTGCCGGCGGCGCTGTACGCGGGTTCCGCCCGGCCGCGCAGCGGTGATCTGGCGCTGTGTCGAGTGACCAAGTTGGGGCAGCACCGGTTTCTCGGCCAGGTGCACGGCAGGCGCAGCCAGCTGTTCCCGGACGACGAGATCGTCGTCGCCTTCGGCGCGCGCTACGCCCCCGACCAGTTCGAGGCCGAGGTGCCGGAAGACCTCGGACCGTGCGAGTTGGCGGCGGGCGGCGGGATCGCGGCCAGGATCGTCTCCGCGCACAGCAAGATGGCCGCGCCGACCAGGATCGAACCGGTCGGACTGCTCCGCGACGAGCACGGCGCCGTGCTGAACCTGCGCGCGCTGCGCCGCCCGTCCGTCCCCGAGCAGGGTGCGCGGCCACGCACGATCGCCGTGCTCGGCACCGCCATGAACGCGGGCAAGACCACGGTCGCCGGCGCGCTGGTGCGCGGCCTGACCGCGGCGGGCCTGCGAGCAGGCGCGGCCAAGGTGACCGGCACCGGCGCGCCGGGCGACCCGTCGCTGCTGGTCGACGCGGGCGCGGTCGGCGTCGTCGACTTTACCGACTTCGGCTACGCCACCACCTACCGGTTGGACAACCACCAGGTGCTCGGCATCATGCGCGACGCCATCACCGAACTCGCCCACCAGCGGGCCGACGTGCTGGTCATCGAGGTCGCGGACGGCCTGCTGCAACGGGAAACCGCCGCGCTGATCGACACTCCCCAGTTCCGGTCCAGTGTGGACACTGTGGTGTTCGCGGCAGCGGACTCGATCAGCGCCGTCGCGGGCCTGCGCGAACTGCGCGCCCTCGGTCTGCCGGTGGTCGCGCTCAGCGGAGTGGTGACGGCGTCGCGGCTGGCTATGCTGGAGGTGGCCGGCGCGGCCGACGTGCCGGTCTACGAGTCGGAGGAATTCGCCTCGCCGCTGCTGGCCACGTCCGTGCTCCGCGACGCGGTACGGACCGCGCCCGCCTACGCGGGTGTGGCCGGGCCGGTGTGACCGCACAGCCCACCGAGCGGTTCGCGCTGCCGCGACCGCTGGGTGGCCCGCGCTGCCGGATGCTGGTCGGGCTGGTGCTGATCGGGCTCGCGCAGGCGGTCGGCGTCATCGGGTTCTCGCTGACCCTGCACGTGCTGATCGACCACCTGCACCACGTGTCCCGGCAGGCCGGCATCTATGCGCCGTGGGGCGGCTGGCCCCTGCCGGTGCTGATCATCGTGCTGACCGCGACCGCGGCGATCGCGGTGGTGTGCCGCGGCCTCGGCGTTCCGCTGGCCGAGCGACTCGCGCAGAGCTACGTGCACAGCGTGCGGGTGCGGCTGTTCGACCAGGTGGCCAACAGCGTCACCTTCTCGCCGCGCCGCCGCACGGTCGGTGTGACCGTGCTGCGCTTCACCGGCGACTCCTCGGCGCTGCGCATGTGGGCGAGTCGCGGCGTGGCCGCGATGGTCGTGGAGGGCGTTTTCGTCTGCTGCACAACAGCCATGCTGACCGTGCTGCTGCCGGTGGCCGGGCTCGCGGCGGCCGGCCTGCTCGGCGGGGCCGCGCTGACCGTGGTGCTGCTGGGCAGGCGGCTGGCGCTGCGGGTGCGGGAGGTGCGCCGGCACAACGGCAGGCTGGCGACGTTCGTCAACGAGCGGGTGACCAACACCGCGGTGATCCAGTCGCTGGGCCGGGTGCGGCGGGAGCGGGATCGGCTGTCCCGGCGCAGCATGCGGTTCAGCTCGGCCATGATCCGCCAGGCCGGCCAGTTGGGCTTGCTGGCCTCGGTGGCCGAACTGTGCCGCATCGCGGTGATCGTCGCGGTGCTCGCGGTCGCGGTGTCGGACGGCGCGCACACGGACCTGATCGCGTCGCTGGTGGTGCTCACCGGTTTTCTCGGTGGCCCGCTGGCCACGCTGGTGCAGGCGCAGGAGTACCGGCAGCGCTCGCGGGTCGCCCGTCGCCGGATCACCGAGGTGCTCGGTACCCCGGCCGAACTCGCCGCACCGGACGGCGCGTCCGCGCTGTGGCCCGGACCGAGCAGGCTCGAACTGCGCGAGCTCGGCGTGACCGGCGTGTTCAGCGGCATCAACGCGACCGCCCTGCCCGGTCAGCGGATCGCGGTCCGCGGCGCGGCCGGGTCGGGCAAGTCGCTGCTGCTGGCCCTGATCGCACGGCTGCATCTGCCGGACGCGGGCGAGGTGCTGTTGGACGGGCAGAACCTCGCCGAGTCCGATCCGGACTCGGTCGGCCAGGCGGTTCGGCTGGTGAGTCGGGAACTTCCGCTGCTGCGCGGCAGTGTCGCGATGAACCTGCGACTCGGCGAGGTCGACCCGCCCGATGTCGGCGTGGCGGGCGCGCAGGTCCGGGCGCTGTCCGAACGTTTCGACGACCTGCTGGCGCAACGATTGCCGGACGGGTTGGACACCAGGGTCGGCGAGGGCGGGCGGGGACTGTCGGCGGGGGAGCGGTACCGGGTCGCGCTGGCTCGCGCCCTGCGCGGCGGCCCGCGCGTGCTGCTGCTCGACGACTGCGACGCCGACGACGGCGCGCTGGCCGAGCTGTTCGACCGCTATCCCGGCACCGTCGTCTACGTGAGCGCGGAGCCGGAATTGCTGGCCAGGGCCGACATTCGCTGGACGCTCGTGGACGGCGGCCTGCTGCGCGACTCGGTGGCGCAGCAGTTGACTGTCTAGCGTCCGCTGGTGACCGTGGCTTTCAGCGGGCGCAGTACGCGGTCGTCCACGGTGCGGCCCTCGGGCAGGTGCACGCGCCGGGCGATCGGTTCGCGGCCCGGCGCGCTGATCGTGAGGATGTAGTTGCCGCTCGGTGCTTCGACGCGATACCGGCCGTCCGGGCCGACGCGTTCGCGCGCGACCTGGCAGTGGCCCTCGTCGAAGAGCAGCACGACGCCGCCCCGCGCGGGCGCGCCGGCCTCGTCGGTGACCGCGCCGGTCAGCACGGCGAGGGGTGCGGCGGGCGGTGCGGGTTGCGGCCGGATGTCCTCGACGCGGGCCGGGATGCCGGGTTCGGCGATCTCGCGCAGCAGGTAGCGCAAGCGGATCAGCGGCTGGATGACCGGATCGTTGGCGCGGCCGCCCGGCACGGTCGCGCAGCGCGCGAACAGCGCGGTGTCGGCAACGGCGAGCGGTTCGACGGCGGCAGGCTGCTGGTGGCCGACCGGTGTCTGGATGATCTGGCGCGCGGCGCTGGCCAGTGCCCTGCTCGCGTCGGCCGGTCCGGTCGTGCCGACGCTTCTCGCGCGGCGCACCGCCGAGGTGAGCCTGCGGGCCTGGATCGCGGTCGCCGTGTACAGCGCGAGCCGGTGCCGCGTCCTCGGTGGGCTGTTGCCCCACAACAGTGGCCTGGTCAGCGGTTTCGTCACCAGCACGAGTCGCCGCACCCGGTCGTCGAGCGCACGCGTCAGCTGCTCGGTGACCACCGCGCTCGGGCCGCTGCCGGTCATCCGGTTGGCGACGCGGTCGAGCAGGTCGGCGAGCGCGACGAGTAGTTCGTCGCGGGCGCTGCGCGCGGTGTCGCGGGTACTCAGCGGGAGTACGACGAGCGCGACCAGGAAGCCGATGGCCGCGCCGATGCTCGTCTCCTCCAGCCGCAGCACCAGGAATCCGGCGGAGAATTCGTGCAGCACGCTGTAGAGCTGGCCGACCATGATGGTGATGAAGAAGATCATGTAGGCGTAGGACACCTGCATCAGGTAGAAGCCGCCGAACACGCTGGCCACGATCACGACCAGCACCCAGTTGGTGTGGCCCGCGGTCAGGTCGGCGAGCGCGATCGACGCGAACAGCCCGACCAGCGTGCCGACGATCCGGTTGAGTCCCTTGAGAAAGGCTTCCGCGCGGGTGCCGGTGCCGGCGAACATGACGAACGCCGCGATGACCGCCCAGTAGTAGCGCGTCTCGGATAATTCGCGGCCCGCGACGATGGCCAGCGCGCCCGCGATCGCGACCTGTACGGCCTGGCGAGCGGGCAGATCCATGCGTGCCAACGGGTTCCAGCGGTGTCCTCGGGCGTGCACGCCGCCGGCCACCGCGGGCGCGCCGGGCAGGTTGCCCATGGCGAGCGTGACCGCGGGCTCGAACTCGTCGACCCCGGCGATGTCCTGCGGCAGTTGGTCCACTCGACGGGCCAGCGCGATGAACTCCAGCGCGGCGACGGCGAGATGCCGGGCCGGCCACCAGCCGTCGTCGTGCATGTCGCGCGGGTTGGCCTCCGCCGCCTCGGCGAGCGCGTAGGCGGCCCGGTTGGCGCCGAGATCGTCGCGACGGGCGAGCCGGTCGAGCACGGCGACGGCGAGCGCGCGCAGTTCGGCCGGGTCGCGTTCGGCCAGCGCCTCGGCCGCCGCGGCCATGCCGTCCACGGCCTGTTGGGCGTCGATCAGCTTGCGCCGCAACGCAGCGGCCGAGGCGCCGTCGGCGAGCGCGTGCGGATCGGCCGACCACGCCTCGACCATCAGCGCGACCTCGGCGAGCCGGGTCTGCCTGCCGCGCAACCGATGCAGCGCGCGGACCCTGGGCGCCGAGCCGACGAGCAGGTCGGCGGCGGCCCTGGGGACCGCGCGGGCGCGGGCGTCGGTGGCGCGCACGATCCGGCGCAGCGTGCGGTGCGGGTTGGTACGCAGGACGGTCACCGACAACAGCAGCACCCAGGCCGACGCGATGACGACCGCGTAGAGCAGACCGGGCAGCATCGGCAGGGTCGCGTGCAGGAACGAGGCGAAGAAGTAGCCCATCCAGCCCATGAAGCCGTAGACGAAGAACGGCGGGCCGAACCGGCGGACGAACACCGCGACGAACATGACCAGCACGAACACGACGAGCATCAGGTCGTTGCGGTCGCCGACCGCGATGCCGACCACCATGCCGAGGCCGACGGCGACCGGGAAGAACACGGCCAGTCTCAGATTGGCCAGCGCGGTGGTGCTGGTCAGCGCCATCGAGCCCATCATCGCGACGACCGCGCCGAGCAGCATGGCCACCAGGGTGCCCTGAGCACCGGCCCCGGTCAGTGTGGCGAACAGGAATTCGACGCCGAGCGTGCTGGCCACGCCGATCGCGGCGGAGGCGGCGACGCGTAACCGGACGAGCCCGGGGTCGGACGCGACCGCCCGGTCCCGGATCTCGGCCAGCCGACCCGACCCACGCATACATGTATGATACCGGTATTCAGTCGGTATGGTACCGGTGGTTTGGAGAGCTGACGGTGACGAGCGATACAGCGGCCGAGCCCGACACGCTCGACGTGATCGAGGTCGCCACGGCCATGCTCATGCGCAACTTCGAATTGCTGCGCAGGCGCGGAACCGGCGTCGGCGAACTCGACCGCGCCGACTACCTGTTGCTGCGCACGCTCAGCGCGATCGGCCCCTCCGACATCGTCGGTCTCGCCGCCGCCCTCGGCCTCGATCCCTCGACGGCCGGCCGCCAGGTGTCCGCGATGGCCGCGAAGGGGCTCATCGAGCGCAACCCGTCGCCGACGGACAAGCGGCGCAGCGTCATCTCGCCGACCAAGACCGGCCTGGCCAGGATGCGCACCACCCGCACCGCGCGGCGCAGGCTCGCCGGGGAGATGCTGGCCGACTGGCCCGAGGCCGATCTGCGCACCCTCGGCGAGATGTTCACCCGGTACAACCGCACCGTCGCCGCGCACTTCCTGCTGGGCGAGGACGAGCGGTCGGAACCGCCCGCGGCCACGGTGCTCGACGCGCTACTCCCGGCGGGCAGCTAACGCAGCGGGCGCGTGCCTCGGGGGAGTACCGCTTCGTCCGCCAGGTAGCCGGTAACCGCGTCGCGCAGCGCGCGGATCGCCCGCGTCGGTTCGACATCGCGGCGATAGGCGAGCCGGACGACTCGGCTCAGCCCCGGCTCGGCGAAACGGGTGACCCGGAACCGGTCGCGGACCACCGTGCTCGGCACCACCGCGATCCCCAGACCGGCTCGCACGAACTCCAGCACGGCGTCCATCTCGCCGCCCTCGATCGCGAACGACGGCTCGAACCCCTCGGCGCGGCAGGCGTCGACCGTGGCGTCGCGCAGGTCGTAGCCGCGCCGGAACATCACCAGCGGCAGGCCCTTCAGGTCGGCGATCCGCATTCGTGCCCGCCGCACCGGCGCGGGCCGGTCCTGCGCCGAGATCACCACGAGTTCCTCGACCAGCAGCGGCAGCGTGGCGAGCAGGTTGTGGTCGTGCGGCCGGGAGTCCACGATCATCGCCAGATCCAGCGCGCCCTCGGCCAGGTCGGTCTGCAGGTCGCGGGAGCCGCTCTCGTGCAGTGTGAGTTCGATCCCAGGGTAGGCGGTCCGGAACTCGGCCAGCATCGCCGGCAGCAGGCCGGTGCACAGGCTCGGCGTCGCGCCCAGCCGCACCCGGCCGCGCCCGAGTTCGTCGAGTTCGCGCACGGCCTGATACGCCGACTCGGTGTCGGCGAGGATGCGCCGGGCGAAGGGAAGCAGCGTCTCGCCGGCCTCGGTCAGCGAGAGGTTTCCCCGTATCCGGTGGAAAAGCTCGGCGCCGACGTCCCGTTCGAGCGCGCGGATCTGTTGCGAGAGCGAGGGCTGGGCGACCCGCACCCGCTCGGCGGCGCGGGTGAAGTGCCGCGTCTCGGCGACGGCGACGAAGTAGACGAGCTGGTGGAACTGCACTCAGTCATCATAGGCATATCCTCTGCTGACGAGACTCAACTTATGTTGGACCTCTGGTCGGAGCGGCCCTAGCTTCATGGGGTGCAGACGGATGTGGCCCGGTTCTGGTCCTCGACCATCGGGAAGAAGACGGTCATGGCGGTGACCGGCCTCGCGCTGGTCGCGTTCCTGTTCGCGCACATGCTCGGCAACCTCAAGATCTTCCTCGGCCCGGCCGCCATCAACTCCTACGCGGCCTGGCTGCGCACGGTCGGCGAACCCGCGCTGCCGCACGGGGTGTTCCTGTGGATCGTCCGCATCGGACTGATCATCGCCGTCGTCGCGCACATCACGGCCGCCGTTCAACTGTCCCTTCGCGACCGGAAGGCGCGGCCGGTCCGGTACGCGCACGGCCAGCGCGCGCGGGCCGGCTTCGCGACCAGCACGATGCGCTGGGGCGGCGCGACACTGGCCGTCTACCTGGTCTGGCACATCCTCGACCTGACCGTCGGGGTCGCCAATCGCGACTACGTCGACGGCCAGCCGTACCACAACATCGTCGCGGACTTCAGCGTCTGGTGGGTCAATGTGATCTATGTGGTCGCGCTACTGATGCTCGGCCTGCACATCAACCACGGCTTCTGGAGCGCGGCCCGCACGCTCGGCGTTGCCGGCGGCGCGGTGAAAACCATCGGCACGGTGCTGACAGTGGTGATCACGGCGGGCTTCCTCGCCGTGCCCATCGGCGTGATGACCGGATTGGTGGCCTGACCATGATCGAGCACATCGTCGGATCCGCCATCGCGGACACGACAACGCCGGACGTCGCGCTGCAAGGGCAGTGGCGGGAACGGCAGTTCACCGCGAAGCTGGTCAACCCGGCCAACCGCCGCAAGCACCGGATCATCGTGGTCGGCACCGGGCTCGCCGGCGCCTCGGCAGGCGCGACTCTGGCCGAACAGGGTTACCGGGTGGTGCAGTTCTGCTTCCAGGACTCGCCGCGCCGCGCGCACTCCGTGGCCGCGCAGGGCGGCATCAACGCGGCGAAGAACTACCGCAACGACGGCGACTCGGTGTACCGGCTGTTCTACGACACCGTCAAAGGCGGCGACTTCCGCTCGCGCGAGTCCAATGTGTACCGTCTCGCGGAGATATCCACGCAGATCATCGACCAGGCGGTCGCCCAGGGCGTGCCGTTCGCCCGCGAGTACGGCGGCCTGCTCGACACCCGCTCGTTCGGCGGGGTGCAGGTGCAGCGCACGTTCTACGCGCGCGGCCAGACCGGCCAGCAACTGCTGCTCGGCGCGTATCAGGCGCTGTCCCGGCAGATCGACGCCGGCAACGTCGAGATGCACGCCCGCACCGAGATGCTCGACCTGGTCGTGGTGGACGGCCGGGCGCGGGGCATTGTCGCCCGCGACCTGATCACCGGGGAGATCAGTACGCATCTCGCCGACGCGGTCGTGCTCGCCACCGGCGGTTACGGCAACGTGTTCTACCTGTCCACCAACGCGAAGGGCTCCAACGCGAGCGCGATCTGGCGCGCGCACCGACGCGGCGCCTACTTCGCCAACCCCTGCTTCACCCAGATCCATCCGACCTGCATTCCGCGTTCCGGCGAGCACCAGTCGAAGCTGACGCTGATGAGCGAGTCGCTGCGCAACGACGGCCGGATCTGGGTGCCCAAGCGCGCGGGCGACGACCGGCCGCCGAACCAGATCCCGGAGGACGAGCGCGACTACTACCTGGAGCGGATGTATCCGAGCTTCGGCAACCTGGTGCCGCGCGACATCGCCTCCAGGGCGGCGAAGAACCGCTGCGACGCGGGATATGGTGTGGGACCGGGCAAGCAGGGCGTCTACCTGGACTTCGCCGACACGATCGCGCGACTCGGCAAGCCGGTGATCGAACAGCGCTACGGCAACCTGTTCGACATGTACCAGCGGATCACCGCCGAGGATCCGTACCAGGTCCCGATGCGCATCTATCCCGCGATCCACTACACCATGGGCGGCCTCTGGGTCGACTACGACCTCCGGAGCACGATCCCTGGCCTGTTCGTCATCGGTGAGGCGAACTTCTCAGACCACGGCGCGAACCGACTCGGCGCGTCCGCGCTGATGCAGGGCCTTGCCGACGGCTACTTCGTGCTGCCGACCACGGTCAACGACTACCTCGGCGGCAACGCCGTCGCCCCGGTTGATCCCGCCCATCCGGCCGTCGCGACCACCGAGACCGAAGTGCGGGCGCGACTCGACCGACTCCTGTCGATCGAGGGCACCAGGACGGTCGACTCCTTCCACCGCGAACTCGGCCTGCTGATGTGGGACCACTGCGGCATGTCCCGCACCGAGCGCGGCCTGCGCGAGGCACTGGCCAGGGTGCCCGAACTGCGCGCCGAGTTC
Organism: Pseudonocardiaceae bacterium; assembly: GCA_035948315.1. Classification (GTDB taxonomy): domain Bacteria; phylum Actinomycetota; class Actinomycetes; order Mycobacteriales; family Pseudonocardiaceae; genus CAJCJE01. The sequence goes on from DASZJG010000014.1 coordinate 49,582, forward strand.
TGGCGCTCGGTGCGCGTGCCGGGCCACGCCGCCGACCTCAACCAGGAACTGGAGAAGGCCAACCGCGTCGCGGACTTCCTCGAACTGGCCGAACTGATGCTGCTCGACGCGCTGCTGCGCGAGGAGTCCTGCGGCGGGCACTTCCGCGAGGAACACCAGACCGCCGACGGCGAGGCACTGCGCGACGACGAGCGTTTCAGCCACGTCGCCGCGTGGGAGTACGGCGCGCGACCCGTGCTGCACCACGAGGAACTGACCTTCGACCACGTTCACCCGACCCAGCGGAGCTACACGTGAAACTCACCGTGCGCGTCTGGCGCCAGTCCGGACCGGACGATCCCGGCGCGATGGTGCGCTACACCGTCGACGACATCAGCCCGGACATGTCGTTCCTGGAAATGTTCGACGTGCTCAACCAGGACCTGATCACCCGGGGCGAGGAGCCGATCGCGTTCGACCACGACTGCCGGGAGGGCATCTGCGGCTCGTGCGGCGTGGTCGTGAACGGGCGGGCGCACGGCCCGGAGCGGACCACGACGTGTCAACTGCACATGCGCGCCTTCCGCGACGGCGACGTCATCGACGTGGAACCGTGGCGCGCCAAGGGATTCCCGGTCGTCAAGGACCTGGTCGTGGACCGCTCCGCTTTCGATCGCATCATCCAGGCCGGCGGATACGTGACCGCGCCGACCGGCAGCGCTCCGGACGCGCACGCCACCCCGGTCCCCAAGGCCGACGCGGACCTCGCCTTCGACAACGCGACCTGCATCGGCTGCGGCGCGTGCGTCGCGGCCTGCCCGAACGCCTCGGCGATGCTGTTCGCCGCGGCCAAGGTGACCCACCTCAACGTGCTGCCGCAGGGCGGGCCGGAGCGGGAGAAGCGGGTGCGCGACATGGTCGCGGCGATGGACGCGGAAGGGTTCGGCGGCTGCACGAACGCGGGCGAGTGCGTGGCATCGTGCCCGAAGGGCATCCCGTTGGCGAGCATCGCCAACCTGAACCGCGAGTTCCTGCGCGCCTCGCGCTAACATGCCGCATGGCTCGTCGCCCACCCGCAGCGCGCACCGCGTTCGGCCCGATGTTCGTCACCGCCCTTGAGCAGTACACGCCGCCCGAGCATCGGATCGTGACCGACCCGCTCGCGCCGCGCATCCTGCCGACCGGACTGCGCCTTGCCGCGCTGCTCGGCCGGTCAGGATGGTTGCGGCGACAACTGGAGAACGGGTCGGAACGCACCGCGCGCGGCCTGTGGGGCGGCCTGCTGTGCCGCAAGCGGTATGTCCGCGACCAGGTCGGCCGCGCGCTGGCCGAGGGAATCGAGCAGGTGGTGGTGCTCGGCGCCGGCCTGGACACGCTGGCCGCCGGGGTGGTCGTGCCGACCGGCGTGCCCGTGTTCGAGGTGGACATGCCGGAGAACATCGCCACCAAGCGCGAGCGCCTGCGCGCCGTGCTCGGCGAGATACCGGCCAAGCTGCATCTGGTCGAGGTCCGCTTCGGCGAGCAGGACCTGGCGACAACGCTTGCGGAGCACGGTTTCCGGGCCGAGACGCCGACCGTGTTCGTGTGGGAGGCGGTCAGCCAGTACCTGACCGAGGACGCGGTGCGCCAGGTGCTGTCCTTTCTGGGCACCGCGGCCATCGGCAGCAGGCTGCTGTTCACCTTCGTCCGCCGGGACTACCTCGACGGCACCGAGATGTACGGCGCCGCCGCGCTGCACAAGCGCTACGTCGAGGGCGGTGTCTGGCACTTCGCCATCGAACCATCCGAAGTGGACGGTCTGCTGCGTGAGTACGGCTGGGCCGAGCAGGAACAGGTGGGGCCTGCCGAGTACGCCGACCGCTACCTGCGTCCGGCAGGCCGCGACCTGCCGGCCACCGAGATTGAACGGTTCGTCTCCGCCGAACGCCGGTGATCAGGGCGTTGCGTCGGTGCTGAGCTGATAGACCGTTTGCTGCTGGTAGGTCTGGCCGGGCCGCAGCACGGTGGACGGGAAGTTGGCGTGATTGGGTGAATCCGGGAAGTGCTGGGTCTCCAGCGCGAAACCGTCACTCTGCCGGTAGGCGTGGCCGCTCGTGCCGACCAGCGTGCCGGTGAGGAAGTTGCCCGAGTAGAACTGCACGCCGGGCTGGGTGGTGTAGACGGTGAGGGTGCGGCCGCTGGCCGGGTCCCGCGCGATCGCGGCCAGCGCCAATGACGTGTCGTCGGTCCGGTTGAGCACCCAGTTCAGGTCGTAGCCCTGACCGGTGAGCAGCTGCGGATCGTTCGCGTTGATGCGGGCGCCGATGGCGCTCGCGTGGGTGAAGTCCATCGGGGTGCCGGCCACCGGGGCGAGCTGGCCGGTCGGGATCTGGGTGGAATCCGTTGGCGTGTAACGGTTCGCGTTGATCATCAGCCGTTGGTCGTAGACGTCGCCGGACGCCTCTCCCACCAGGTTCCAGTAGGTGTGGTTGGTCAGGTTGACGATGGTCGGCGCGTCGGTGGTCGCCTGGTAGCCGATGCTCAGCCGGTTGTGCGTGTCCAGCGTGTAGGTGACGGTCGAGGTGAGCGTGCCGGGATAGCCCATCTCGCCGTTGGGGCTGACGTAGCGCAATTGGAGGCCGACCGTGCCGTTGCCGCGTTCCTCGGTCGCCGACCAGATCTTCTTGTCGAAGCCGATCGTGCCGCCGTGCAGGCTGTTGCCGTTGTTGTTGATCGGCACGTGGTACGTGGTGCCGTCCAGGGTGAACGTGCCCTTGGCGATCCTGTTGGCATATCGGCCGATCAGCGCGCCGAAGTACACGCCGCCGCCCGCTATCGGGCTGTTCTTGGTGACGTAGTCGTTCAGGGTCGAGAAGCCGAGCACGATGTCCTGCTCGTGACCGGAGCGGTCCGGTGCGTCGAGCGACTGGATGATGCCGCCGTAAGTGAGGATGCGCGCCCGCACACCGTTGCCGTTGCTCAGGGTGTACCGGTAGACCGGCGTGCCGTCGGTCTGGCCGAAGTAGTCCTTGCTGATCGTCACGCCGCCGTGGCCGGCGGGCGCGGCGGTGGTGGTCGGGTCCGCCCAGCCGACGCCGCCGACCAGGCCCGCGGTGAACACGGCAGCCGCGCTGACGGCCAGAAGTCGCCCGAGGTTCGTGATCTTGTGTCTACTGTGCATTGGATCGCCTCGCAGTGTACGAAATTCCGCACATAGTCCGAGATGTCGCAAGGCGAGGTTAGGCATCCGGGCAAAGGTGCGTCAACCAGCGGACGAAAGTCGTTCGCGCACCCGGGAATGGCTGAACCGGTAGGTCTCACCGGTTTTCCGCAACACCCCGCGCCTGGTCGCGTCGTCGAGAAACGCGATGGTCGCCCAGGGCAGGCGCCGCATCAGCGGAAGCCGGACGCGGGCCAGCACCAGCCAACGCCCCCACTCGCTCAACGTGATCGCGCAACCGAGACCGCTCGCGACTCCCCAGGCGATGCCGTCTGCCGGGCCCTCGACGAGGCCGACCGGCACGCCGATCACGAGTCCGGTGACCAGCAGCTGCACCACCGCGTGCCAGCGGGCGGCCTTGCGCGAGGAGAAGCGGGAACGGCGCGGGATCAGCGTTGCGCCGGCGGCGAGTGCCAGGCCGGCAACCGATCCGCCCGCGCCGAACAACGCACTGCCGACAAGCCCGTGCACCGACGCGCCCGCCGTGCCGAAGATCAACCCGACCACGACCGCCAGCACCGCGACCCGGGCCGGCCGGGACATCGTGTCGCTGAGCTGCCACCAGACCAGATCGCGGGCGTCGAGCTGGTCGAGTTGCCCGGCGAGGTAGCGCAGCCAGCGCTGCGCTTGAGGCCGTGTACAGGCCGTGGCAACGAAACTGTCCAGCAGGTGCTCCTCGATCGCCTGCGTGCCACTGTCCGGCAGTTCGCGCGGATGACGCTGGAGATCGCGCCGATAGACGTCGCGGGCCAGCGCCACCAGCAGCGGTGTCCGGAGCGCCTTGGCGAGGTGACCGCTCTCCGGGCGCCACAGGATTTCCGGCAGATAGTCGGCCAGGTCGAGCACATCGAGGTCGACCAGTTCGAGCGCGGCGGCCTGGGTGAGCGGGTCGGCCTGCGCGACGGCGGCCGCGTACTCGTCGACGCGGCTGGTCAGCAGCATCGGCTGGGTTTCCGCGCTGAGCGCGCGCAACGCCAGGTGCCGCAGGCCGGCCGCGATGTCGTCGAAGCCGTCCAGGATCGGGAGAATGTGGCCGTTGTCGATCAGCGGGCCGGCCAGCGTCATCCAGGGGTGCTCGCGCGCCAGTTCGCCGACCAGCCAGTCCCGCACCGTGGTGACCATCGGATTCCACGACCCCAGCCGGAAGATCAGCGGCACCCGGCCGCGTCCGTCCCTGGCGCTCAGTTGCCGTGCCGCGAGTTCCTTGACCAGCACCGTTTTTCCCGATCCCGCCCGACCGAGCACGACAAGCCGCCCGGACGGGATGCCGAAGTAGAGATCGTGGATGTCCTGGAATCGGCCGCCCGGACGGACAAGGCCGGCCGTGTTCGGGTCGGTCAGCTCGGCGGGCGCTGGCTGCCAGCGCACCGGCATCGGGCCCGGCTTGTGGACCTCGTGCATCTCGTCGTCGATCTTCAGCAGCACGTCGGCGAGGGTGGCGAGCTGATCGGCGATCTCCGCGACCGCCTTCGGCGACACGTCCTTCGGCTCGACATAGGGCGATCGGGGACCGACCGCGAGAGCCAGCAGGCGTTCGCTCGCGTCGGGCGCGAGTTCGAGGGCCTCGGCCAACAGTCCGGCGGTCTTCAGTCGGGGGGTGATCACCCGACCGGCCTCGAAACCGCGAATGGCGTCCAGGTTCACCCCTGACCGCTCGGCCAGTTCCGCCCGTGTCAGGTTCGCGTGCCGGCGTAACCGACGAAGTTCGGCGCCGAACGTGGTCGTCATCGCTGAACTCTAGCCGTCAACTGTGAAAGCGGCCGAGTTGACATAGTAAAGGTCCTTAACGATTATGGGTTCCACCTTGCGCGAACGTTTTCCGGCCGTTGTTCGCGGGCGATATCAGCGCGGAGTCGACTCTGAAAAGGGGCTGCCATGAAGTTGCGCGTCGCAGCCATCGCGTGTGCGATGGTCGGCCTGATGTGGGCCGCGCCCACCGCGTCCGCCAGTTCGACCGGGCCGATCGGGCCTGGTACCTGGACCGCGGACACGCCAGGGCACGACGTGCAGTTGTGCGTGGGCGGCACGGTCAGCGGCACCACGTTCGCGCTGCCCGGCGGCAATGCGCCGATGAGCGCCTGCGACAACAACGAGCCGAGGGCGGAGTTCCGGTACAAGACCTATGCGGGTGGCGCCAGTGATGGCAACTACTCGACCGGTATTCGTCAGTTCGGCGGTACGTTCACCATTACGAGTATGACGGGTTCCCGAATCGCGTTGAAGCAGACATTCAACGGGAACAGTGGTCCGTACTTCATCATGGCGGTCGAGAACACCGGTCGGATCTACAGCGTCGAGGGCGGCGTCACCATTTCCGCCGGCGCGGCCAAGGTCGGTGTTCCGGTGCAGGTCAACACGGTGCACAACACCAAGACGCACAAGTTCCAGGTGTACATCAACGGAACGCTCGCCTATACCGACACCAACGCTCCCGGCGGCGAGTTCTACGACAAGATCGGTACGTACCAGACCAGTACCGGCCACGGCGCCATCACGGTCACCTGGTCGAACATCCACTTCTGGCATCAGTGATCGCGAGCTGAGATTCGCCCGGCGTCCCCGTTGCGGGGTGCCGGGTTTTTCGTCGCGCCACTGCTGATGCCCTGCGGGTATCACAGCGGGCGAAACAGGTCTTGGACGGCCAGGGCCGCCGCGCCGCATGGTGGAACCGAACCCGATGAACAAGGAGTGCGTGATGAAGGTGTTTCTGACGGGCGGTTCCGGCTACATCGGCAGGGTCACCATCGCCGAACTGGTGCGGCAGGGCCACACCGTCGAGGCGCTGGCCCGCAGCGAGCGCTCGGTGCGGGCAGTCGTGGACGCGGGCGCGGTCGCGGTGCGCGGCGGGCTCGCCGACCTGACCGTGCTGAATGAAGCCGCCGCGCGGGCCGACGCCGTGATCCACCTCGCGCAGGCCGGCACGGCGGCGGAGGATCTCGCGGCGGCGACGGCGATGCAGGACGGTGTCGGCGCGGGCACCTACGTTCACACCGGCGGCAGCTGGGTCTACGGCAACACCGACGGACTCCAGGACGAGGCCGCGCCGTGGAACCCGCCCTCGGTCGTGGCCTGGCGCAGGCAGGTCGAGGACGCGGTGCTCGCGCGGGCCGCGACCGGCGGCCGACCCGTTGTCGTGCAACCGGGTCTGCTCTACGGCGGCGACAACCGGCTGATCGACGACTTCTTCCTCAAGCCAGGCAAGCGAAACGGCGCCGTGCCCTACATCGGCGACGGCGCGAACCACTGGGCGCTGGTGCACGTCGAGGACATCGCCACGCTCTACGTCGCCGCCCTGTCCGCACCGGCCGGCTCGGTGTACATCGGCGTCGGCGACGGCAGGCCAAGCATGAAGGAGTTCGTCGAGGCCGCCGCGCACGACGCCGGGCTCGACGGCAAAACGGTCTCGATCACGCTGGACCAGGCCCGCGCCGAGATGGGCCCGATCGCCGACGCGTTCGCGCTGGACCAGCAGCTCAGCTCGGCCAAAGCCCGCCGCGAACTCGGCTGGACCCCGAAGCACACCCCTGTGACGCGTGGCTAGTCGACGAGTTGTTGGGTGCCGAGGACGATCGCGAGTTCGAGACGTTCGGCGTCCTCGGTGCCCGGTTCGGCCGTGTACATCATGATGCGCACGTCGTCGGTGGCGACGAGCAGCACGTCGCAGTCGAGCGTGAGGCGGCCGACCGAGGGATGGTCGAAGGTCTTGCGTTTCGAGGTGGTATGCGGCGCATTCAGCTCGCCGGACTCCCACAGTTCGGTGAAGCGCGGGCTGCGCGCGGCCAGCTCGCGGACGAAGCGCTGCAACGACCGGTCGCGCGGGTAGCGGGTCGCGGTCAGCCGGAGGTCGGCGACCTGCTGGGCCTGCAGGGCGGCGCGTTCCTCGGGATTGAGGGCGGCCGCCGGGCCCGCGCCGACCAGGTTGCGCCAGACCGCGTTGCGTTCCAGGCCGCGCCAGGCCGAGGTGTCGCCCATGAGCGCGTCGTAGGGCGCGTTGGCGACCAGGAGGGTCCAGGTCGCGTCGTAGACGGCGACCGGGGTGTGGGTCAGCCGGTCGAGCAGGCGCTGCACGCTCGCGGTGATGCGGGTCGGCACGACGTCCAGGCCGGGCGTTGCGTGGCCGGCGAGTCGGTAGAGCAGGTCACGTTCGGGGTCGGCCAGCCGCAGCGCGGTGGCCAGCGCCTCGACGACCTGCGTGGACGGCGCGGTCGCCCGGCCCTGTTCGAGCCTGGTCAGATAGTCGGTCGAGATCCCGGCGAGGCCGGCCAACTCCTCGCGGCGCAGCCCGCTCGCCCTGCGCCGTCTGCCGGCCGGGACGCCGACCGTTTCCGGCGCGACCCGGTCGCGCCAGCGGCGCAGCATCCGACCGAACTCCCATGATTCCACGCCTCCAGTGTGCGCCCGCGCGCCGCGACTGTCCTGGTACTGACAGTCCTACGAAAACGGAACGACTGCCTGACCGGTGGAGAACGGCCGATGCTGGTGACATGACAACGACACTGATCACCGGGGCGAACAAGGGCCTCGGCAAGGAAACCGCCCGCCAGCTCATCGCCGCCGGGCACACCGTCTACGTCGGCGCCCGCGACGAGACCCGGGGCCGGCAGGCCGCGACCGAACTCGGGGCCCGGTTCGTCCAGCTGGACGTCACCGACGACGACTCGGTCGCCGCCGCGCTCGCCCGGATCGAGGCCGAGGGCGGGCTGGACGTGCTGGTCAACAACGCCGGCATCGCGATGCTCGCGCTCAACGGACCGGAGGCGCGCACAATGTTCGACACGAACGCGGTCGGCGTCATCCGGGTCACCGAGGCGGCCCTGCCGCTGCTGAAGAAGTCGGCGAATCCGGTTGTCGTCAACGTCTCCAGCGCGCTCGGCTCCTTCGCCGCCAACCACGACCCGGCCCGCCCCGCGTCGCACTTTTCGGCGATCGTCTACGGCGCCACCAAGGCCGCCGTCTCCATGCTCACCGTGCAGTACGCGCGCGCAGTACCGGAGGTCAAGTTCAACGCGGTCGAGCCCGGCTACACCGCGACCCGTCTGGGCGGCGTCGAGAACAGCGCGGGCCGCCCGGTCGAGATCAGCGCCCGCACCATCGTCGCGATGGCCACCATCGACACCGACGGGCCGACCGGCACGTTCCAGGAGGACGAGGGCGAACTCGGCTGGTAGGCGCGCCGCAGGTCGACTGCTGCGTGTCGGTGTTCCCCGGTAACGTCCGGTCCTGTGAACGAACGGGACCGCATCCAGGAACTCGCCGACCGGCTCGTCGAACTGCGCGACGCCTACTACCAGGGCTCGCCGCTGGTCGCCGATGCCGAGTACGACGCGACCGAGGACGAGTTGCGGGCCCTGATCGAGGCGAACCCGGAACTCACGCCGAGCCCGAATCCGCTGGAGCAGGTCGGTGCGCCCGCGGTGCTGCACGCGCCGGTCCGGCACGCGCGGCCGATGCTGTCGCTGGAGAAGTCGACCAAACCCGAGCAGGTGGCCGCGTTCTTCGACCGCTTCCCGGGCCAGGCCGTGGTGGTGATGCCCAAACTGGACGGTCTGTCGCTGTCGGTCGTCTACGAGAACGGCAGGCTGCTGCGCGCGGTCACCCGGGGCGACGGCACCACCGGCGAGGACGTGACCGTGCTGGTCCGCGCCATGGTCGACGGCATCCCGGAGCGGATCGACGCGCCAGGCCGGGTCGAGGTGCGGGGCGAGGCGGTCATGCTGCGCGCCACCTTCACCGCGTACAACACCGCGCACCCGGACAAGCCGCTGATCAACCCGCGCAACGCGGCGGCCGGCACGCTGCGCGCCAAGGACCCGGCGACGGTGACCGGGCGGCGGCTGCGATTCTTCGCTTTCGACCTCGACACCGAGCCCGACACCACCGACGCCGATCTCGGCCGCGCGCTGGCCAAGATCGGTTTCACCGCGGCAGACATGCGCCACTGCGCCGACGCGGAAGCGGCGCAGCAGGCGATCACCGCGATCGAACAGGGGCGCAACGACCTCGACTACGACCTCGACGGCGCGGTGCTGCGCCTGGCCGATCGGGGTGCCTACGCGGCGGCCGGCACCCGGTCGAGTTCGCCGCGCGGCGCGCTGGCCTTCAAGTTCGCCGCCGAGGAGAAGACAACGGTGCTGGCCGATGTGGTCTGGGACGTCGGCAAGACCGGCAAGATCGCGCCGGTGGCCTGGCTGGAACCGGTGTTCGTGGGCGGCACCACGGTCACCCGAGCCACGCTCGCCAACCAGGAGGTCATCCGGGCGCGGGGGATCAAGATCGGCGACACGGTGCTGGTGCGCCGGGCCGGTGACGTGATCCCGTTCGTCGCGGGCGTGCTCGACGCGTCCAAGCGCACCGGCGCCGAGCAGGAGATCGTGCCGCCGACCGTCTGTCCTTCCTGCGGGATGGCCCTGATCGAGCAGGGCAACAGCAGGGAACTGTTCTGCACCAACGTGGCCTGTCCAGCGCAGACGGTGCGCAGGCTGATCCACTGGGCCTCGCGCGCCGCGGCGGACATCGACGCGATCGGCGGCGTGTGGATCGAGCGGCTCGCTGAGGCGGGGATTCTCGAGCAGCCCTCCGACTTCTACCAGCTGACCAAGGAGCAGCTGTTGGAGTTCGACCGGATCGGCGAGGTGTCGGCGGCGCGGATGATCGAGTCGATCGACGCGAGCAAGCGGGTCGGCCTGCGCCGCGCGCTGATCGGCCTGGCCATCCCGATGGCCTCCGACGGCACCGCGGCTCGGCTGTGCCGCGCGGGTTTCGGCTCCCTGGAGGAGGTCGCCGACGCGGACGTCGAGGCGCTGGTGGCGGTCGAGGACATTGGGCCGAAGGTCGCCGCGTCGCTGGCCGAACACCTCACCCGGCTGCGGCCCGAACTGGAGCGGCTGCGCGCGGCCGGCGTCTCGCTGGACGTCCGGGACGAGGATCTCCCCCCGGTCGTGGCGGCGGGCGCGCCGCTGGCCGGCAAGACCGTGGTGATCACGGGCGCGATCAGCGACCCGCGCTCCGGTGAGAAGGTCGCGCGGCCGGTCTTCCAGCGGTTGTGCGAGAAGGCGGGCGCGACCGCGGCGTCGTCGGTTTCGGCGAACACCGATCTGCTGATCACCGGGGCGGGAGTCGGGGAAAGCAAGCTCGCCAAGGCCGCCAAACTGGGTGTCGAAGTAGTCGACCAGGGCGAAATATGGCAACGGCTGATCGAAGCCAGCGTGGTTTAGCGTGACGGCGTAGGTCAGCCGAGCGATACGTCGCTCGATCGGGAGCGCACCGCGTCCAGCTTCGCCAGGGTGGCCTCGTCGAGGGTGATCGCGCCCGCGCCGACGTTGGCCGCCAGGTGCTCGGCGTTCGCGGTACCGGGGATGAGCAGCACGTTCGGGGCGTGGTGCAGCAGCCAGGCCAGGCCGACCTGGGCGGGCGTGGCGCCGAGCGACTCCGCGACGGCGATCACGGTCGGGTCGTCGGTGACCTTCGGCATGGTGGGGAAGGCGCCGCCGAGCGGGAAGAACGGCACCCAGGCGATCTGCTCGGCCACGCAGAGTTCCAGCATGTCCTCGTCGGCGCGGGCCACCAGGCTGTAGGCGTTCTGGACGCAGGCGATCCCGGCGGGCAGCGCCCGGCGCAGGATGTCCAGCGTGATCGCGCTCAGGCCGATCGCGCCGATCTTGCCCTCGTCGCGCAGTGCGGTCATCACCGCGAGCTGGTCGTCGAGGTCGACCACCTGATCGCCCTCGGCGGTCACGCCCGGCCTGGTGTCCAGGCGGCGCAGGTTGACCACGGGGATCTGGTCCACGCCCAGCGTTCGGAGGTTGTCCTCGACACTGGCCCGCAGTTCCTCGGGCCGTTGCGCGGGACGTAGCGGCAGGGGACCGCCCGGGTTCGAGTCGGCGCCGACCTTGCTGACGATCACGACGCCGTCCTCGGGACGGAACGCGTCGCGCAGGAGCCCGTTGACGAAGCTGTTGCCGTAGAACTCGGCGGTGTCGACGTGGTCGATGCCGAGGTCCAGGGTGCGGCGCAGCACGGCGATCGCGGCGGCGCGGTCCTCGCGCAGGCGGTCGAGCTGCATCGCGCCGAAGCCGATCCGAGACACCGAGCGGTCGCCGAGCGTGCCGGTCCCGCCGGCACGCGGGATGTCTGCGCTGCTGGCGGCGGTGTTCGCGGTCATGAGCGGTCCTTCCGGGTAAGCTCGATGAAGCGGAGGAATCTCCGCTACACCGTCACTATACCGGAGGTTCCTCCGAATTGAGTCCGGATCACCCGGTCGCGCGCCGCGCCCGCGCACCGCGCACCGACGCGCTGCGCAACCGCGACAGGCTCATCGAGGTCGCGCGGTCGGTGTTCGCCGGCAACGCCGAGGACGGCACCGTCCCGCTGGAGACCATCGCGCGGGAAGCGGGCGTGGGCATCGGCACGCTGTACCGGCATTTCCCGACCAGGGAAGCCCTGGTGGAAGCCGTCTACGCGGCCGAACTCGACGACGTGACCGGCAGCGTCGCGGACCTGCTCGGGCAGCTCCCGCCCGAGGCCGCGCTGCGGGCCTGGATGGCCCGTTATGCCGCGTTCGTCGCCACCAAGCGCGGCATGGCCGAGACGCTGCGCGCGGGCTGGGCGTCCGGCCGGATCGCCACGCCTGCCACCCGCGAACGCATCACGGCGGCCCTCGCGACCCTGCTCGCCGCCGGGGTCGACGCCGGCACGCTGCGGGCCGATGTCGAACCGGAGGACATCGCGCTGATGCTCATGGGCACCCTGCACGCCGCGCCCGCCTGCGACCCCGCAGGGCGGATCGGTCGCCTGCTCGACCTGGTCATGGCCGCCCTGCGCGCGTCGAGCCGGTAGCGGGCGGACCCGCTACCGGCTCGACGGTCAGCAGAACTCAGGAGGACGACGCGATGTGGTACGTGTTGTCGGCGGTGGTGGCGAAGGAGTTGTCGTAGGTCTTGCTCAGATCGACGTTCTTCACGTCGGGGTTGAACGCGGAGAGCACCTTCAGCACGGTCTGCGGGCCGTCGGCGGGCATCTGGCCGGTCGGGTCGTAGATGCCCTTCTCGTTCTGCAGCGCCTCGGTGTAGGCGGCCTTGCCGGTGCCGGCGTAGTAGTCGGCCGGCATCTTGTCGGTGATCTGCGCGGCGCTGTGCGTCTGGATCCAGTTCAGCGTCTCCACGTAGGCGTTGGCCAGCTTCTGCACGATGTCCTTGTGCGCGTTCACGTACGCGGTGGACATGTACAGGCTGCTGGCCGGATAGGCGCCGCCGAACGCCGCGCGCGAACCGGCCAGGGTGCGCGAGTCGAGGATGGCGTGCGCCTGGTGCGAGTCGACCAGTTGCGAGACGGTCGGTTCGGTGGTCATGCCGCAGTCGATGTTGTGGTGCTGCATGGCCGCGATGAACGTCTGCCCGGCCTGCACGCCCAGTTCGTGGATGCTGTCCACCGAGACGCCGTTGCGCACGGCCAGATACTTGGTCAGGAAGTCGGTGGACGAGCCGAGGTCGGTGATGCCAAGGCTCTTGCCGGCCCAGTCCTTGGGCGAGGTGATGTTCGGCTCGTCGCTGCGGCACAGCTCGACCTCGCCGGGCACCTGGAGCATCTGCACGACCTCCTCGGTCTGCTTGCCCTTGGCCTGGAGGTCGATGTTGTGGTCGTAGAAGCCGACCACCGCGTCGATCTGCCCGGCGACCATGTCGGTTTCCGCGTTCACGCCGGCCGGTTCGTCGGACAGCTGTACGTCCAGGCCCTGCTGGGCGTAGTAGCCGAGCTGCTGGGCGAGCATGGCGGGCAGGTAGATCTGCTTGTCGAGGCCGCCGACCATGATCTTGACGACCGGCTTGCCACTGCTGTCGGTGCTGGTCGAGTTACCGGAGCCGCAGGCGGCCGCGCCGAGTGCGACGGCGAGCGCGACACCGGCCGTGGCAACGGCTTTGCGGGTGAACGGGTGCTTGAGGAACATCGATGGCCTTTCAGATTCCGGTGTTGTCGTTCGTGGACACGGGTGGGCGCCAGGCGAGCAGCCTGCGTTCCAGCAGGGTGATCAGACCCTCGGCGACCAGCGCCACGATCGCGATGATGAACATCGCGGCGAACACGCCGTTGGGGTTGAACGTGTTCTGCGACTGCGAGATCAACAGGCCGAGCCCGCGTTGGGCGCCCATGTACTCGCCGACGATCGCGCCGATCAGCGCGAAGCCGAAGCTGACGTGCAGGCTCGCCAGGATCCAGGTGAAGGCCGATGGCAGCACGACCTGCCGGATGACCTGGGTGCGGGACGCGCCGAGGATGCGCACGTTGGCGATGAGGTTGCGGTCGACCTCGCGGGCGCCCTGGAAGGCGTTGAAGAACACCGAGAAGAAGACCAGCACGATGACCAGCAGCACCTTGGACTCCAGGCCGAGTCCGAACGCGACGGTCAGGATCGCGCCGAGCACGATCCTCGGGATCGAGTTGACCACCTTGATGAACGGTCCGAGCACCTCGGCCAGGAACTGGACCCGGCCCAGCGCGATGCCGAACACGATGCCCAGCGCGACCCCGATGACGAAGCCGAACGCGGTCTCCTCCAGCGTCACGCCGATCTGTGTCCACAGTGACCCGTAGGGCGTGCCGTTGGCGAACCACTTCGCGGCCTGGTTGACGATCTCGGTCGGCTGGCCGAAGAAGAACTTGTCCACCAGCCCGATCTGCGTGAACAGCTGCCAGCCGCCGAAGATGACCACGCAGATCAGCAGGCGGGTCACGTAGACGAGCGCCTTGCGCCTGCGCCGGGCGCTGCTGTGCTTGGTCTCGGTTGTGGTCGCCGTCGTTGGTGAGACGGTCGCGGCGGTCATCAGGCTGCTCCTGTCGTCTGGCGCTCGTAGGCGATCTGCACCTCGTCGCGCAGGGTGGTCCAGATCTGGTGGTAGAGGTCGACGAAGCGCTGCTCGAAGCGGATCTCCTGGACCTTCCTCGGCCTGGGCAGGTCGATCGGGTACACGGCCTTCACCGTGCCCGGCCCTGCGGAGAGCACGACGACCTTGTCCGCGAGCGCGATCGCCTCCTCAAGGTCGTGCGTGATGAACACGACCGAGGGCCGCACCACGTCCCACAGCGCCAGCAGCTCGTCCGACATGATCTGCCTGGTCTGCACGTCCAGCGCGGAGAACGGCTCGTCGAGCAGCAGGATGCGCGGCTCGTTGATGAAGCTCTGGGCCAGCGCGACCCGCTTGCGCATGCCGCCGGAGAGCTGGTGCGGATAGCGGTCCTCGAACCCGACCAGGCCGACCCGGCGCAGCCAGTCCCGCGCCTTCCCGTACGCCTGGCTCCTGGTCTGCCCTCGGAACAGCGGACCGGCCGCCACGTTGTCCACAACGGACTTCCACGGCAGTACCGCGTCGTTCTGGAACACGAACCCGGTCTGCCGGCCGATTCCGGTGACCGGTGCGTCGTCCACGAGCACCTCGCCCGCCGAAGGCATTTCCAGGCCGGCGATCAGCGTCGCGGTGGTGGACTTGCCGCAGCCGGTCGGGCCGACGATCGCGCAGAACTCGCCGGGCTCGATGGTCAGGTCCAGGTCCCGCAGCGCGGTGTGGGTGCCCCCGTCGGGGGTGCGAAAGCGTTTGGTCACGCCGCGTAGTTCGATCGTGCCTTGACTCATGGCCAGGGACGCTAGGGCGAACGTGACGCGGGTCCTAGTTTTCCCCGGCTTACCCGCATAACTCGTATTTCGCGGGGTTGTGAGCCTTCTGCGCCCGGCCGCCCTCTCGCGAACCTCGGTTTCATCGGGCACACTTGTCGGCTACCACCCTGCCGCAACGCCGCGGAGTTCAGCCGTGAGTAGACGCACCAAACTGTCCACCCGGATTCTGGTCAGCCAGGTCGCCATCCTGTTCGTCACGATGTGCCTCGGGTTCGGCCTGTACGCGACGCTGACCGCCGACCAGTTCGACCAGCAGTACCAGCAGCGCGCGCTGTCCATCGCGCAGTCCGTCGCCGCGCTGCCGGAGGTCGGCCAGGCGCTGCTCGCCGACGACGTCCGACCGACCAGCACCGTGCAGATGTTGGTGAGCCGGGTGCAGCAGTCCACCGGCGCGCGGTTCATCGTCGTGATCAACACCTCCGGCGTCCGGCTGACCCATCCGATGCCGGCGCTGATCGGCCAACGCGTCAGCGAGCCGATCCACGTGCTGAACGGGCAGACCTTCACCGACGTCGACCCGGGCACCCTGGGACCGTCGGCGGACGGCTTCGCGCCGGTGTTCGGCCCGGATCACCAGGTGATCGGCGAGGTGTCCGCCGGTATTCAGGAAAAACAGGTCAGCGGCGCGCTCTGGCACGAACTCCCGTTGATCGGGCTGTACACCGTGCTCGCACTGCTGTTCGGCGCGATCGCCGCGCTGCTGCTCGCGCGCAGGCTCAAGCGCACCACGTTCGGCCTGGAACTGCACGAGATCGCGCGGCTGCTCCAGGAGCGCGAGGCCACGCTGCACGGCATCCGGGAAGGCGTGATCACCTTCGACCCGGACGGCAACGTCACCCTGATCAACGACGAGGCGCGCAGGCTGATCGGCCTGCGCGTGGACGCGATCGGCCGCAGGCTGGACGAACTGCTGCCGCCAGGACGGCTGCGCGAGGTGCTCACCGGCGAGTTGACCGGACCCGACCAGCTGGTGATCACCGAGGACTATTCGCTTGTGGTGAACCGGATGGCGGTCAGCCTGACCGGTCGGGCACTCGGTGCCGTGGTGACCCTGCGGGACCGCACCGAGGTGGACGAGCTGATGCGCGAACTCACCAGTACGCGCGGGCTCACCGACGCGCTGCGCGCCCAGCAGCACGAGTTCGCCAACCACATGCACACCGTCTCGGGTCTGCTGGAACTCGGCCGGTCCAGCGAGGCGATGTCGTTCATCGCGGAGACCACCGGCGGGTCGGGGCGCTTCGCCGAGGCGGTCGGCGCGCGGATCGGCCATCCGGTGATCGCCGCGCTGATCCTCGCCAAGTCCACAGTGGCCAGTGAGCGGGACGTGACGCTGCTGCTCTCCGAACTGTCCCACGTGCCGAGCGCGCTGGGCGTACCGCAGGTGGCGCAGGGCATCGTGACCATCCTGGGCAACCTGATCGACAACGCCATCGACGCGGCGGTCCTCGGTCCGTCGCCCGCGCACGTGACCGTGCGGATCGTGCACACCGAGGACGAACTGACCATTCGGGTCAGCGACACCGGCCCCGGCATTCCGGACGGGGCCAGCCTGTCGATCTTCCGGGAAGGCTTCAGCACCAAGCAGAACGTGGCCGGCGCGGGTCGGGGGATCGGCCTCGCCCTGGTCCGCAGGGTGACCGACCGGATGGGCGGTCGGATCACCGTCACCGACGGCCCCGGCCCGGTCTTCACCGTGGTGCTGCCGATGCCGGCGCCGGTGACCGCGTCATGATCGGCACGCTCGTCGTCGACGACGACTACCGGGTCGCGGACATCCACGCCAGCGTGGTCGCCGCGCAGCCCGGTTTCACCGTGTGCGGCCGGGCGCACACCGCGGCGCAGGCCAGGGCGGAGATCGTCCGGCTGCGTCCCGACCTGGTCCTGCTGGACCTGTACCTGCCCGACGAGCACGGCCTCGACCTGGTCACCACGCTCGACCCGGAGCACCGACCGGACATCCTGGTCATCACCGCGGCCCGCGACGTCGCCACCGTGCGCAGGGCTATGCAACTGGGCACGGTGAACTATCTGGTCAAGCCGTTCAGCCTGAGCCACCTGCGTGAGCGGCTGGTCGCCTACCAGGATCTGCACCAGCGGCTGCACGCGCTCGGCACGGTGACCGAGACCGACCAGGAAGCGGTGGACAGGCTCTACGCGCTGCGCTCGCCCCGGCCCACGCCCACAACGGCCGAGCTGCCCAAACGTCACTCCGCGCCGACCATGAACCTGATCACCACCGTGGTCCGCGCCGCGCGGGAGGACATCTCCGCCGCGGAGGTCGCCGCCGAGGTCGGCATCAGCAGACCCACTGCTCAGCGCTATCTCACCTACCTGGCCGAGCAGGGCGTCGTCGAGCTGCGCCTGCGCTACGGCGGACCGGGCCGTCCGGAGCAGCGTTACCGGGCCGCAACCATCTGACCTGGCCGAAGAGGGCAGATCGGCCCGTAGTCGGTGACTTTGTGCCCTGGGTGAGATTTCCCGCTCGGTGTTGAGTCGAAGTGTTCCGTTGCTGGCATCGACGTTCCGTACCCAGACCCCGTCGGTCCCTGGCCAGCCGTGACTTTCGACAGCGAGTGGCGGTACGCGATGGCGACTGTGGTCGGGGTAGTGGCCGAAACGCGGCCGGGTGAACGGCGGACGGCCCTGGTGCCGGCTGCCGTCGCCCGCCTGGTGGCGTTCGACTTCCGGGTCCTGGTGGAGGCGGGCTGCGGTGCCGCGGCCGGCTTCACCGATGTCGAGTTCGCCAAGGCGGGTGCGGAGATCGTCGATGTCGGCGAGCTTTTCCGGCGCGCACAGGTGATCGCCTGCGTGACGGCGGTGCATCGGCTCGCGCCGGTGCGGCGCGATCAGGTCATGGTCGGGATGTTGCAGCCGTGGCGACATCCGGTGCTGATCGACCGGTGGCTGCGGCGTGGCGTGACCCTGGTGTGTCTGGACCGGGTGCCACCGGTGCCGGAGGCGGTCGGCCTCGATCCGACCACGGTGCAGGCCAGGATCACCGGCCGGCAGGCGGTGCTGCTCGCCGAAGCGCCCTTCGGCGGAGGTTTCCCGATGATGACCGCGACGGGCGAGGTGCGGCCGGTCCGGGCGTTGGTGCTCGGCGGCGGCGTGATCGGGTTGCAGGCGATGTCCACCGCCGGCCTGCTCGGCGCCGACGTCACCGGCTATACCGGCAGGCCGGGCGGCGCCGCGGCGATCATGGCGCGCGGGGCACGCGTGCTGCGCCTCGGCGCCTCGCTGGCAGACGAGTACGGCTTCCCGCGCGAGCTGACCAACCAGGAACGGCTGGCCCGACGGCATCTGCTGGATGTCCGGATCCGCGAGTTCGACGTGGTGATCACGGCCGCGGGCCGACCGGGCAGCAGGCCGCCCCGGCTGGTCAGCGCGGAGGCCATCGCCGGCATGCGACCCGGATCGGTGATCGTCGACGTGGCGGCGGGCCGGTACGGCGGCAATGTGGCCGGCAGCAGGCCGGGCGTCGCGATCACGGTACGGCCGGGGGTGCGGCTGATCGGCGCCCGGAACCTGCCCAGCCATGCTGCCGGTCTCGCGTCGGAGTACTACGCGGATGCCATGGTCATGGCCATCCGGCGACTGTGCCCGGACGGCGAGCCAGTGGTCGACCTGGCCGACCCGCTGTGGTCCGCGATGGTCCTCGACCAGCCGGAGCCGGTCATTTCCGTGCCCCGCCCGCGAACCGAGGGACTCCCGACCCGGGCCGGGACATTCGGTCCCCCTCAGCTGGTGTCCGACGGCCCGGTGGGCCTGGTCGACTGATCAGGATTCTGATGCTGAGAAACGATCTGGCAGGAGAGGCGTCATGCACGTGATGATCACCGAAGCACTGTTCGGCGACGCCAAGGAGGTCGCCGACCTGCTGCGCACCGCGGGTTGCCAGGTCAGTCGTTGCCACGACCGGATGGGCATCTGCTGCGCGCTGGCGCCGGGCCGACAGTGTCCGCTGGACGACGGCGACCCGGTCAGTCTCGTGGTGGACGTGCGCGCACCGCTGCCCGAGCTGACCGTGCGCGAGTACGGGGCCGTCTGCGCGGTGCGCGCGCGGATCCCGTTAGCTGTGGTGTCCACCGGCGAGGACGATCCGGTCGTGCCGGAGGGCCTGTCCCGCTGGGCCGCCGCGGTGACCCGGGCGGAGCTGCTGGACTTCTGCCGGACCGCGATGCGCCACGAAGTCGGTGTGTGGTGAGCCCACTGTCCGAACTGGACGGAGTGCGCGCCATGAGCGAGCACCCGACGAAACCGATCGTCGTCGGCATCGACGGCAGCCCGTACGGCCGCGCCGCGCTGCGCTGGGCGTTGGACGAGGGGGCCCGGCGCGACTGCGCGGTGCATGCCGTGACGATCGCGCACCCCGCGCCGATCACGACCGCGGGTCGGCCGTCGAGCGCGGGCCTCGGGGTGGCGCTGCCGACCTACGCGCCCGACCAGAAGTACCTGCGGCGACTGGAGCAGACCGTCAGCGACGTGCTGGGCCAGCATGATGACCCCCGCCTGACCGCGGAGCTGCTGCAGGGCAGTCCGCCGGAGTCGCTGTGCGCGGCCAGCAACGACGCGCAGCTGCTGGTGCTGGGCAGCCACGGTCACGGCAAGGTGTTCGACGCGGTGGTCGGCTCGGTCGCGCAGTACTGCCTGCGGCACGCGTTCTGCCCGGTCGTGATCATCCCAGGTCAACTGGTCGAGCCGGCGAACTTGTGACCTTGGTCCCTTCCCCGAGTGACTTTCGCGGTGCCGCGGCTCGGCCGGCCGATCTACCCTGGGCGCGGGTACGTATCGGCCGAAGGGGGCACTCGTGCTGACGGTGTTTCTGGTGGACGACCACGAGGTGGTTCGGCGCGGCGTCGTCGAACTGATCGAGGTCGAGCAGGACCTGACCGTGATCGGTGAGGCAGCGTCCGCTTCCGAAGCGCTGGCCAGGGTGCCCGCGTTGCGGCCGGACGTCGCCGTACTGGACATGCGCCTGCCCGACGGCAACGGTGTCGAACTCTGCCGCGACCTGCGGTCGAAGATGCCCGAACTGAACTGTCTGATGCTGACCTCCTACACGGACGAACAGGCCATGATCGACGCGATCCTGGCCGGCGCGGGCGGCTACGTGATCAAGGACATCAAGGGCATGGAGCTGGTCGAGGCGATCAGGACGGTCGGCGCCGGAAAGTCCTTGTTGGACAATCGCGCGGCTGCCGCGCTGATGAACAGGTTGCGGGCCAGTGTGGAGAAACCCGGGCCGCTGGCCGGTCTGAGCGAACAGGAACGGTCGCTGCTGGATCTGCTCGGCGAGGGCCTGACCAATCGGCAGATCGCGGAGCGGATGTTCCTGGCCGAGAAGACCGTGAAGAACTACGTGTCCCGGCTGCTGGCCAAGCTGGGGATGGAACGGCGCACGCAAGCGGCGGTGCTCGCCGCCGAACTGCGCGACAGGGCCCAGCGGCCGAACTGATCGGGTCGGTTGTCGCATGTGGACACAGACCCGTCAGCGCGACTCTCACGCCAGCCCCAGGACCCCGTCGTCGACCACCTCGGTGAGCGGGCGACGTGGCGTCGGCGGCATCAGCGAGCCGTAGCCCAGCCGCAGTACCACCTGCGGCCACAGGCCACCGCCGACCAGCCCGCGCAGTTGCCGGCGCACGCCCGGCACCTCGACCACCTGTGAGATGAACGAGGCGGACAGGCCATCCGCGGTCGCGGTCAGCAGTACCCGCTGCATCGCCTGGCCGGCATGCAGTTGGGCCAGTGGCAGGTCGTGGAACGAGCCGACGGCGACGATCAGCGGGTTCGGCTCGAAGTCCTTGCCGGGCACCCGGGTTCGGGCGGTTCCGCCGCTGAAGTCGCGCAGCACCCATTCGTCCTGCGGTTCCGGCGCCGGTCCGCTGCTGCGCGCCGGCACGCCGACCGGTTCGCGCTCGCCCCGTCCCGTCCACGCCGCCCACTCCGCCCGAAAGGCCGAATCCCGCTGCTGGATCGTGTGTGCCTGCGCGACCATCGACCGCAGCAGCGGCAACTGCGCCGGACCCAGCCGGGCCAGCCACGCCTGCTCGGTCTTGGCCGCCCGGCGCAGGCTGTTGATCACCCGGGGCGGCACCGGCACGGACGTGAACGGCCTGCGATTGGTGCGCCTGCGCGGAATCGCGGCGAGCAGCGTGAGTTCCTCCGGGGTCACCGGGCGCCTTCCCTGCGGCCGAACCGTGGCGAGCAGGGTCGGCCGGTGCGGATCCGGCAGCAGCCGGATCACCGGGTGGATCCCGAGACCAGTGATGGCAAGGCGCAGGTTCATCAGCGCGGCGCCGCAGGCGAGCCGCAGTTCGCGGCCGTCCGGGTCCGCGGCCGGCAGCGTATGGCCCTCGTCCGCGTGGAGTTCGATCGCCGTCGGAGTGCAGCGGAAGCGCCACGGCTGGCTGTTGTGCAGCGACGGAGCGGTGATGGCCGCGGCCAACACCGCGCCTACCTGGTCGCGGTTCAGAGTGCCGACCGCTGTCATGATCGTTCCTTCCGCTGCTGGCTTTCTCGGGCTTCACCGTCCCGCTTCGGTGCCCGTCGAACGCAGAGGCGAAGGACCTCTGGTTGCGGGCCAAGGTCACCAGCGGCCTACGACCTTTCGGCCTGGTCGGGCGGAGATCCTTGTGCCAGAGTGAATTGTGCCCAACCCGGCTGATGCCCACCGCCACGAACGAGGGTCCTGGCAAGGCGACCTTCCTCGGGTTGGCGGCGTCGTCGCCCAGGCCAGGCTGCACAATCTGCTGAGCGAGGTGCAGGAGCGCATCGAGGACATCGTGGGCACCACGCGGATCCGGATGAGCGGCTTGGTCAACGCCGTGCTCGCGGTGTCCTCCGGCCTTGAACTGGACACGACGCTGCGCCGGATCGTGCAGGCCGCCATCGATCTCGTCGACGCCCGCTACGGCGCGGTCGGTGTGCTCGGCGAGGAGGGCGGACTGGCCGAGTTCGTCTACGTGGGCATCGACGACGCGACCAGGGAACGGATCGGACCGCTGCCGACCGGCGGGGGAGTGCTCGGCGTGGTCATCGAGGACGCCAAACCGCTGCGGCTGGACGAAATCTCGAACCACCCCGCGTCGGCCGGCTTCCCGCCCAACCATCCGCCGATGCACACGTTCCTCGGGGTGCCCATCCGGACCAGGGGTCGGGTGTACGGCCGGCTCTACCTGACCGAGAAGAACGACGGCGAAGGCTTCACCGAGGACGACGAGGTGGTGGTCCAGGCGCTGGCCGGCGCGGCCGGTATCGCGGTGGACAACGCCCGGCTCTATGAGGAGGCGCGGCGCCGGGAGCGCTGGCTGGCCGCGTCCAGCGAGGTCACCAGCGAACTGCTCGGCGGCACCGATCCGGCCGATGTGCTGCGGCTGATCGCCACCCGCGCGCAGGAACTCGTCGGTGCCGACTACACCGTCATCGTGCTGCCCGAGCGCCCCGACACGGCCGAGGCGGACGTCACCACGCTGCGGATCGCGGTGTCGGCGGGTGTGGCCTCGGACGTGCTGACCGGCAGGGAGATCCCGGTCGCCGGTTCCACCTGCGGCGCCGTGTTCACCGACCACGTGCCGCGCAGCGTGCCCAACCTGGCCTTCGACATCACGGCCGACCTCGGTGTCGAGTTCGGCCCCGCGCTGGCGCTGCCGCTGGAGGCGGGGGAGAACGTGTCCGGTGTGCTGCTGGCGGTACGAAGACCGACCTCGCCCGCGTTCGACGAACGGGAACTGCAGGTGGTGGCCTCGTTCGCCGACCAGGCCGCGCTGGCCCTGCAAAGCGCCGAGAGCCAGGCCGCGCGGCGCGAACTGGACGTGCTGGCCGACCGCGATCGGATCGCCCGCGACCTGCACGACCAGGTCATCCAACGACTCTTCGCGATCGGCCTCGCCATGCAGGGCACCCACCGGCTGACCAGGCCCTCGGCCGCGTCGGCCCGCCTGACCGAGCACATCGACCAACTGCACGAGGTCATCCAGGACATCCGGACCGCCATCTTCGACCTACAGGCCGAGCCACCCGAGGCACCGCGACTGCGCAGCCTGCTGCACGAGATCGTCACCGAGATCACCGACGACTCACCGGCCCGCACCACCATCCGGATGTCCGGCCCGCTCGACGTGGTGCCGCCCGGCCTCGCCGAACACGCGCAGGCGGTGGTCCGGGAAGCCGTCAGCAACGCGATCCGGCACGCGGCCGCGAGCGAGCTGACGGTCACCGTGTCGGTCGACGACGACCTGGTCATCGACGTCACCGACAACGGCATCGGCATCCCGGAGACGGTCGCGCGGAGCGGTCTGCACAACCTGCGGCAGCGCGCCGAGGACGCAGGCGGTCAGTTCCGGACCGAGAGGGGGCCGACCGGTGGCACCCGGTTGGTGTGGAGCGCACCCCTGCCTTGATCTTTCAGCTCTGATCTGTCAGCGGGCGAACCGGCCTTCTCCCGGGGCTCGATCCGGTGCCGGGACCGCTCGTGGCCCCGGGCCAGCAGCACCGGGCTCACCGCGTGGTGCAGCGCGAGTCGGGTGACCGCGTCCAACCGCCGGCCGACGCCCAGCACCAGCACGTCCGCGTCGTCGATCCGGCTCACCGTCTCGTGCGGGCTGCTCCACACGATCTCGGTCGTGGTGCGGACGGTCGGCGCGAGCCGGTGCGCGATGGCCTCCGCGTTGTGCAACGTCGCCAGGTGCTCGTCGACCGGCGCGCTCAGCGGATGCGGGCCGACCAGCGGCGTGGCGAGCAGGATGCGCAGCGGCACCCGGCGCAGCATGGCCAGCCGTGCGCCGCTGGCCAGCGCGTCCTGGTCGTTGTCGGTGCCGATCAGCACAGTGATCCGGTGGTGCGCGCCGCGTACGGCCGCCGGTCGTCCGCCGACGACCATGACGTCGCAGGCCGCGTTCGCCGCGACCGGGGCGACCGCCGCACCGATGCCGATGCCGTGGTGGTCGTCGCCGCGACAGCCGAGCACGACCAGATCGGCGGCGCTGCTCGCGGCCAGCAGTTCGGCCGCCGGGTGGACCCCGACCTGGACCATGACCGGCAGCAGCGGAAAGCCGCGCAGGATTCGGCCGAAGCGGTCATCGTCGGCGGCCGCGGAGGGCACCGGCGGCTTGTGCACCTCCAACTCGGCACCCGCCAACCACGCGTGCTCGGCCGCCCATCTCAGGGCGATTTGGCCCCAGTGCGAGGAATCCGCACCGACCACGACGCGGCCCGCCCGCGCGGGCACCGTTTCCTTTCTCGGACTGACCAGGCCGGCCTGGGTCCCCGACATCGGCACTGCGGTGGATTCTGCGCTCGACACGATCATTGCGAAAGCTCCCGACGTCACCCCCTGACTGATGACTCCAGAGTCCCCCGAGTACCCAGGTCGCTGGACGGCCCTGGTCAACCGACCGCCTCGTCCTGCTCTGTCGCGGGCCACACGCCCTTCGCCCGCAACCGGTCGATCATGGCGCCGACCTGGTCGTCGGTCAGCAGTCCCTGAAGCTGTGCCTGGCGGATGCCGCGCACCACGTGTTCGTAGGCCAGTGGGACCTCCGGCTCGGAACCGGACATGGGGCCACCTCGGATCGATGTCTATTGTGGACGGTCCAGGATCGCGAGCACCGACTTGACCAGCTGTTCGGGCCGCGTCCACCGGTCGCCCAGGTAGTCGAAGTAGGCGGCCGGCACGTTCGGGCCCGCGGCCCAGTGATCGACGTCGAAGACCAGCACGGCCGAGCCCTTGCCGGCCGCCCGCCCGTCGAGGAGGAAGGCCACCAGGACGACCATCTCCGGCCTGCGCGGCTCGTGCAGGCGGATCGTCATGACGCCTGCCTCGCGGAGCCGCTCGACCGCGTCGGCGACCGGTGGTGCGATCGAATCGTCCATAACGGACTGGTGTGACACGGTTCCCGCCCCTTCCGCCTCGGCGCGTGGATGCGCTGACCACCCTCGCGTGCCGGGCCGCCAGCAGAAAGAGGCTTCGGTCCTCTGGCGCGGGGACCTTGTGCGGTAGAGGCGGTTCGCGCTCAGACCGGCGATGCCAGGTTGCCGACCGAGAGGTTCGCCATTCCCCGGACCAGGCCACCGAGATGCCGTTCGCTCGCGCCGGGATTGATGTCGACGCGGAACGCGGTCAGCGCGCCGACGGTGCGGCCGCGAACGCCCAGCGGCACCGCGTCCGCGACCGCAACCCCGACATCGGACATGGCCGTGGCCAGCTTCGGCCAGCCGAGGGAATGAGCGCCACTCACGGTGACCGCGATGGAACGACCGGAGCGGTAGCAGTCGATCGCGGGGCCGAGCTGCGGATCGAACAGGGGGGCGAACTTCGGCTGGTTCGGCATGCCACCCGCGACCAGGGCGCCATCCGGGCCGGCCAGCAGCACACTGACCGCGGACACCTTCAGCAACGTGCGGGAGTGCGCGGCCAGGACCTGCACGAGCCTGCCCACGTCATCGGCGTCCGCCAGGGCTTCGGCGAAGGTGACGAGCGCGGCGGTCGGCACAGCGTCCATAGCCCGCCCTTCTCCCGACACACCTCAGCGCGCGGGTACCCACGAGAGAACAGATTCAATCGGGTCGACCGAATTTGTATTCCAGATTCAGTTCACCGCGCGCGACCAGCGCCGCAACGGTCGCGATCCGCTCGTCGCGCGCGAAGGCCGAAGCGCGAATCAGCGCGAGCGCGTCGTCGATGGTGCAGCCGGACCGCTCGGCGAGCAGGCCCGCCGCATGGTTGACCACGGACTGGCGGTCGGCGTCCTCGAACAACGGCAGCTGGTTCGCGAGCAGCACGGTGTGGGTCAGCGCATCGGCGACGTCGTTCAGCGGTGGCTGTTTCGCGGACGTGGCACCCGTCCCAGTCGTCCCTCGGTGGAACACCGTCAGCGCGCCGAAGCAGTGCCTGGACACGCGCAGCGGAGCGGCCATGATCGACCGCACGCCGAGATCGCCCACCATGGGCCCGTACATCGGCCACCGCCGTTCGAAGGCGGTGTCGGGCACACTGACCAGCCCGCACTCGTGCGCCGCGTCCCTGGCCGGCCCCTCGCCGAACATCGACTCCAGGTCGTGTGCGGTCTCCGCGGTGCCGTCGGAGGCGGCCACCAGCGCGTCCACCTCAGCCTCGTCCCACAGCGTGATCAGCGCGCTGCCCGAGCCGCTGATCTCCGCGACGGCCGACATGAAGGGTGGCGGCGCGTCCTGTGGCCGCTGGTCCCGCCATTTTTCCAGCCGCCGCGCGTACGTGCTGTGCATGGCGTCGGCGGCCCGGTGCCGGCTTTCCATCGCCCGATGCAGCTCAGCCATGTTCTTGTGGAATTCGCGCATGGATACGAGCCCCTGGTCGCCCCGTTGGTCATGGCGTCTCGCGATGGCCGCGGCGCGAATGGCACGTTTGCGTTCTTCGGCGGCGCGGCACCAGGCTGCTGCGGTGTCTTCCCCGGGCCTTCGGGGCGTTGTCACTTGCCGAGCATACTCAATTTCGGAGGATTTCCTCCATCAACAGCACGACACCTTCGTTCTGGCCGTTGAGGGGCGAGCAACCGATCGTGCACGTCATCGCCCGGCCCCTCCGGTTCACCGCGCTCACCTGGATGGGCTCGGCCTGCGTTCTCTTCACGAGACAGGTTTCCACGGGCTGGCGCAGTTCCTCGGTCGGCAGGCCGATGTCGAGGGTGAAGAACTCGTGCTGGTAGACCTCGTCGGCGCGCAGGCCCCACAGTTCCTGCGCACCCTGGTTCCAGCTGCGGACCCGCGTGTCGCCGTCGAGCACCACTACGCCCGCGGCGACGCTGCCCAGGACGGCCTCCAGGAACGTCCGTGCCTCTTCGAGTTCGGACGTGCGGATCCGCATCTCCTCGTTCATGGTCTCCAGTTCCTCGTTGCCGGACTGGAGTTCTTCGTTGGTGGTTTCGAGTTCTTCGTTGGTGGACTGGAGTTCTTCGTTGGTGGTCTCCAGTTCCTCGATGCTGGACTGGAGTTCTTCGTTGGTGGTTTCGAGTTCTTCGTTGGTGGACTGGAGTTCCTCGTACGCGGTCTCCAGATCCTCCCGGTGACGCTTGAGATCCTGCTGCAGCCGGGTCACGAAGGTGGTCTCGACGAAGGTGATGGAGCTGCCCATCCACAGGCTGTTGTTGCTCCACAGGGGCTGGATCAGCACCTCGAAGTACTGCACCTCGTCGTCGCCGCGCCGCCGCTCCACCGCGGCCAGCCGCACCGTCCGCCGTTCGGTTCGGGCCTGCTCGACCAGAGAGCGCAGTTCCGTCGGCCGATAGGACACCTCAAGATCGCGGAACGGCCTGCCGACGTCCTGGGTGGTGAGTCCGAACTGGGCCCGCGCCTGACTGCTGATCAGCACGACCGTCTCGGTCTCATCGAGCACGATGTGGACGTAGGGTGTCGCCTCCAGCGCGAGATCGCGCAGGATCCGCCGACGGGAGGCGTCCCGCATTTCCGTGCCCGTCCTGATGTCCAGTTTGATCGGCGTCGAATTGCTCACCGCACCTCGCCCGGCGCGGCGTTTGAAGATGCGCCTGCGCATGCTGGCGACATCGAAGCGCCCGCTGTCGGAGAGCAGCATCTCCGCCTTGCCCAGGAACAGGTAACCGCCCTCGCGAATGGCGAAATGCAGCCGGTCGACGATCTGGCGCTGCGCCTCGACGTTGAAATACATCAGCGTGTTGCGGCAGACGAGCAGGTCGAGACGCGAAATCGGGGCATCCCTGGTGAGATCGTGCCGGCCGAAGATCACTCTGCGGCGCAGATCAGGTCGGAAGACGAATGTGGTTCCCGCCTGCTCGAAGTACCGGTCGCGCAACTCCGGGGTCAGCGATTCCAGCGCCTTCGCCGGATAGGTCCCCGCCCGCGCCTCCTGCAGCGCGTCCTCGTCGACGTCGGTACCGTAGATCTTGACCCGGGCGATGCATTCATCGATGCCCAGCGCCTCGGCGAAGGCGATCGCCAGGGAGTACGCCTCCTCGCCGGTGGAACAGCCCGCGCTCCACACCCGGATCTCGCCCGCCGTGTCGGTCAGCAGATCGGGCAGGACGTCCTGCTGGAGATAGGTCCAGGTTTCCGGATCGCGGAAGAATCCGGTGACGTTGATCAGAATGGTGTTGAAGAGGAAATTGAATTCCTCGGCGTTGGTTTCCAGCATGTCGCGGTAGTCCGCGTAACGCTCGCTGCCGACGTCCTGCATGCGTTTGCGGATCCGGCGGGCGAGGGACGACCGCTTGTATCCGGTGAAATCGAAGCCGCGTGAGTCCCGGATGAACCCGAGCAGATCCTCCAGGTCGCCGTTCGTCGAGTCGTCGGATTCCGTCACGGTTGTGAATTCCTCGCTTCCACCAGGCCGCTGATGATCGCGCTGACCTCGTCCAGCGGTACGACGAAATCAGCGGCGCCGGTGCCGACGGCCGCGTGCGGCATGCCCTGGAACTCGGCGGTCTCCGGATCTTCCACGATCACGGTTCCGCCGCGCGAGTTCACCGCGCGCACGCCCATGGCGCCGTCGCTGCCCGTGCCGGTCAGCACGCAGGCGATGGCTTGCGCCCCGTAGGCGCCGGCCACCGACTCGAACAGCAGGTCGGCCGATGGGCGCAGGAAGTGTACGAGTTCGCTGCTGGTCAGGCTCAGGAGGCCATCCCGTCCCACCAACAGGTGATGGTTGGGCGGGGCGACGTAGATCGTGCCCGCCTCGATGCGCTCGTCGTTCTCGGCGAGCTTCACGGCCAGCTTCGTCCGGCGCGAGAGCACCTCGGCGATGACGGTGCGATGCCGAGGGTCGAGGTGCTGCACCACGAGTACCGGAACCGCGAAATCCGCCGGTAGCCCACCGAGAACCTTGCCGAGTGCGACAATTCCCCCGGCCGACGACGCGATCGCGACGATGCTGTACGGCTCGATGCCGGCATCGAAGGGCTCGGACAGTGGCGAACTCATGCGTCAGAGACTAGCCTGCGCAGGCCCGCGCCCCGGGCTGACCGGCCGCCGCGCGACCCGGTCGCCACCGACCATTATGGACATTCGGTTGCCGCGCCATGGGGGTCGCACCTCGATCAAGGTTTTCCCCGCACTGTGAACGCCACCTTTCGGTAACGAAAGCAATGCTGAATGGATCTGCATCGATAAAGTACGGTCCCGTCACCATACTGCCGACGGGTAGGTTCTTTCGTCGGCGGTCGGGGCACGCGGCCGGGTCGGGAAGGGGATTCGATGAGGGCGGCGCGGAGGTCGGGTCTCGCACTACTGGCCGTGGTTGCGGTGGTGATCGCCTGCACCGGTCCTGCCGACGCCGGGCCGGATTCCGGCGTGGCACCGGGATGCTGCGGTATCGCGTCGTCGTGGTCGACGGGGGACAAGGACGCGCTCGGCACGTCCGCGACCACGACCAGCAAGGTCTGGTACACCGTCGCCGACGGCATCACCTCCGAGGTGTTCTACCCGCGCGCGGATGTGCCGAACATGCAGGACATGCAGTACGTGATCACCGACGGATCGACCTTCGTCGACCTGGAGCGCGACGCGACGACGCACACGGTCGCCATGCCGGACCCGAAGTCGTTGGAATACACGGTGACCAACACCGCCAAGAGCGGGAAGTACCGGATCACCAACACCTACGTGACCGACCCGTCGCGCGACACACTGGTGATCCAGACCCGATTCCAGTCCCTCGACGGCGGCACATACCAGCTCTACCTCCTGGAGAATCCGTCGCTGGCCGGTGGCGGCGGCAACGACAACGCGGACTGGGACGCGACCGACGGCGCACTGGTCGCCAACGACACCGAGAACCTCTTCGGCTCCCCGCTGACCGTGGACTCGGCGCTGAAGGTGTCCACCGGGTTCACCGCGCACGACGACGGCTACTCCGGCACCGCGAGCGACTGCTACCAGGACCTGTCCGCGCACAAGGCGCTCGCCAACCAGTACGACTCGCTGACCAGTCCCGGCAATGCCGTGCAGTGCGGCCAGATCCCGGTCGCCGCGGACACCACGTTCACCGTCGCGCTCGGTTACGGCTCCTCGCCCGCGAACGCCGTCGGCGCCGCGAACGGTTCGCTGTCCAGCGGCTTCGCCAGTCTCGAGGCCGGCTACCGGTCGGGCTGGAACGCCTATGTCAACGCCCGCAAGCCGGCGCCGTCCAGCGTCACCGGCAATGCGAAGGAACTGGCTACCTACTACACCGCCGAGATGGCGCTGCACGCCGCGGAGGACAAGACGTACCCGGGCGCCAGCGTGGCCGGGCTGGCCACGCCGTGGGGCAACGACGTCAACGGCGACTCGCTCAACGACGGCTACCACCGCGTCTGGGGCCGCGACCTCTACGAGCAGGCCACCGGCCTGATCGCGGACGGCGACACCGCGCAGGCCAAGCAGATGGCCCAGTTCATGTGGAACGACCAGTGGATCGGCAGCGCGACCGCCGGCAGCGGCACCACCTATCAGGCGGGCGCGTTTCCCCGATACAGCCCGGTCAGCGGCGTGGCCGGCGCGACAGCGCAGGAACTGGGCTGCTGCGAGCAGCTCGACCAGGATTCGTTCGCGATCATCCTGGCCTACCTGACCGGCCTGACCGACTCGGCCACCTACGCCAAGATCAAGATCACCGCCAACCACATCGTCGGCAGCGGCCCGCAGACCACGGAGCGCTGGGAGGAGCAGTACGGCTACTCGCCGTCCTCGATGTCGGCCGAGATCGCCGGCCTGGTGGTCGCCGCGTCGATCGCCACCGCCAACGGCGACACCGCCAGCGCGAGCAGCTGGGACGCGACCGCCGACTCCTGGCGCAACAGCCTCGACGCGACGACCTACACGACCAGCGGCTACTGGGGTGGTCACAGCTACTTCGAGCGGATCGACCAGTCGGGCAACCCGAACGACAGCGCGCAGATCTGCTTCCAGGAGGGCTGCTACTACGCGCACGACGTCGTCGATCTCGGCTTCCTCGAACTGGTGCGGCTGGGCATCCGCGCACCGGGCGACGCGGAGGTCGCCGGCTCGCTGGCGGCCACCGTGACCGGGACCGACGGCAACTCCTCGATGCAGGTGACCATGCCCGACGGCGACGTGTACTTCCACCGCTACGTGCACGACAGCTACGGCGAGAGCAACACCGACTGCAGCGGCTGGCCCGCCAACGCCGGCAACAACCACGGCAGGCTGTGGCCGGTGCTCTCCGGCGAGCGCGGCGAGTACGCGGTGGCCACCGGCCAGTCCGCGGCGGTCTACCTGAAGTCCATGGCGGATGCGACGAACCAGGGCAACTTCGTGCCGGAGCAGGTCTGGGACCGCTCGGACCTGTCCTGCTTCGCCGAGGGCACCCCGACCGGCAGCGCGGCCCCGCTGATGTGGGCCGAGGGCCAGTACATCCGGCTCGCGCAGGACATGGCCGCCGGCACGGTCACCGAGACGCCTGCCCCGGTGACCAGTCGCTACGGCACCTGAGGGCGTCGCGGCGCGGGCGGCTCGACCGGGGCGATCGCGGTGTTGCGCAGGTGTTCGTAGATCACCGAGGTGCGCACGTCGGCGATCTCCGCGCGCTGCGTCAGCCGGTCGATCACGAACGCGTACAGGCTCTGGTTGTCCGGCACCGCGACGTGGATCAGGAAGTCCTCGGTCCCGGCGGTGACGAACACGGCCAGCGTGTCCGGCAGCCCGGTGACCCACTCCCGGAACGCCTCGATGACCGCGCGCGACGGCGGTCGGATCCGCACCGCGATCAGCGCCTGCACCGGGCGCCCGATCGCGGTCAGGTCGACGTCGAGCAGCGCGCCGCGGATCACGCCGCGTTCGTACAGCGCGCGGGTGCGGTCGAGCGCGGTGGTCGGCGAGACCCCGACCGCCGCGGCGACCGCGCGGTTGGTGTGGCGTGCGTTCGACTGGAGTTCCCGCAGAATCGCCTTATCAAGTTCGTCCAGATCCACCATTTTCTGCCCTTCTCCGTATGAAGTACGGCCTGCTTGACCAGTGCTTGTCGGAGTGCATAGCGTCCGTGGCCACAGTTTGTACTTCGTCCATCGCAGGGTAGGTCATGACGAGTGTGGGGTTCGTACCCGAGGAGATCGACACCAGCGCGCCGACCCGCGCCGCGCGGCTGAAGTGGGTGGTGGTGGTCAACGACGCGCTGCCGCCCGGCATCGCGGTGAACGCGGCCGTGTGCGTCGCCGCGGCCACCGGTCGGGCCGTGCCCGGCCTGCTCGGTCCGGACGGCACCGACGCCGGCGGCGCGATCCATCCCGGCCTGCCCTGGGCCGGCTGCACGATCCTGGGCGCGGGTACCGAGCGGTTGCGTGAGCTGCGTGCGAAGGCGAGCGGTTCGCCCGACGTGTTCGTGGTCGACATGCCGGACCTGGCCCAGCAGGTCCGCGTCTACGACGAATACCTCCAGGGCCTGCGCGAAGCCGCCCAGGCCCTGGAGTACTACGCGGTCGGGATGGTCGGGCCGCGCAATCGGATCGACAAGCTGGTCAAGAAACTGCCGCTGTTGTAGCGCCGGTCAGACGTTCGCGGGGCCAGCCCAGTTTCCGGTGTTGTCGACCCAGAACACGGTGGTCGCACCGGACGTGCCGGTGGCGAAGACGTCGGTCTGGTCCGCGATGGCGAACTGGTTGCCGGCCGCCAGGCCACCACCGGCAGGCGCGTAGCCGCCGGGGCTGATCGCTACCGGGCCGTTCCAGCTGCCGGCGTCGCGCACCCAGTACGTGCCGATGGTGCCGCCGTTGTCGGTGACCATGACATCGGTCTGACCGCCGACGCCGAACTGGTTCGTCACGGCCAACGCCGCTCCCGGCGGTGCGGCACCGGTCGCGCTGATCGCGTACGGCCCGGCCCAGTTCCCGCCCCCGTCCACGTAATACGTGTCCAGGGCGCCGGACTTGTCGACGACGAACACGTCGGTCTGGTTGGCGAGTCCGAACTGGTTGGACGCGGCCAGTGCCGCGCCTGCCGGGGCGACGCCCGCCGCGCTCACCGCAACGGGTCCGGCCCAGTTGCCACCGTGCCGGTCTTGTCGACCACGAACACGTCGGTCTGATCGGCGATCCCGAACTGGTTGATCGCGACGACCTGGGCCCCGGCTGGGGCGAAACCCGCCGCGCTGATCGCCAGTGGACCGTTCCAGTTGCCGCCGCCGAGCACCCAGTCGACCTCCAGCGTGCCGTCGGCCGCGACGCGGAACACGTCGGTCTGGTCGCCGTCGCCGAACTGGGGCGAGGTCGCGACCGTCGACGAGGCGCGGGAAGCAGGCGCGGTCGAGCCGCCCGCGAACGCGGCGAGTGCGTTGGTGTCGCCGTTGAAATAGGACACGTCCACGTTGCCACTGACGCCGGGCACGCTGCCGGAGCTGGTGTACTGCCAGCACGTGTAGCCGCCCCAGCCGGCCGGAATCGGCGGACTGCTGGTGCTGTACGCGGCGACCCACAGCGGGTTCGCGCCGAGCGCGGTCGAGTGGCCGGTGCAGGTGTTCCACCAGTCCGCGGTGGAGTAGATCATCGGCAGGCGACCGGTTCTGGCCTGGACCTCGCCCGAGAACGCCTGCACCCAGCCGACCATGGCCGACGCGGACAGGCCGTAACACTCGGCGCCGTAGGGGTTGTACTCGATGTCGAGTTCGATCGGCAGGGTGCGGCCGTCGGCCGCGTACTGGGCGTGGTTGACCGCGTAGTCGGCCTGGGTGGTGCCGTCGGTGGTGTCCGGCGTGGCGAAGTGGTACGCGGCGACATAGAGCCCGGCCTGCTTCGCGGCGGCGTAGTCGGACGCGAAGTACGGGTTGGTGTAGTAGGTGCCCTCGGTGGTTTTGATCGCCGCGAAGGTGTATCCCGCGCCCGCGACCGCGCCCCAGTTGATCGCTGCGCCATTCGGGTGTTGATAGGCGGAGACGTCGATGCCCTGGGTGCCCGCGAGCGCTGGGCGCGCCATGGCGTCGGTGGTGGTGAGCCGGGCTAGCAGTTGGGGCGAGTGCGGTAGGGCCATGTCGTGCCGTCCTGCCGGGACGGGTGCGGTGGGGACCTGGGGATCCGGTGTCGCGGCGTGGGCCGGTGAACCGGTGAACAGTGCCAGCAGGATGGCCGCGACGGCGGCGAGTCTGGACAGCGTCATCTGCGCACTCCAGTAGGGAAAAGGGCAGGCAAGGGGAGAATCGGGTCCGGTCGCACCGGGTCGTCCCCGGGCCAGAGGCGAAGTTGGTTCTTGACAAGTAAACGGGCGATCCCGTTACTTGTAAATACCTGACCGAGAAGTCGTCGCCGTCCCCGAGGAGTTGGCCGTGCGCAGTCACTTACGTTCGAGAAATCGATTTCTCATCGTGGTGATCTCCCTGGTCAGCGCCGTGTCGCTGGCCGCATCGGCCGGTCCGGCCAATGCGGTGGCACGGCCGAACGGCGTAACCGGTGACTCCGGTCTGAACACCTACCGGCAACTCGACCAACTGCCGGATCTGACCTCCGGCGTGCAGACGCGGGAGTACTCCAGTTTCGACCGAACCGGCGGCAACGCCGACTACAACCATCCGCTGGGCAGCAACGCGGACGGCTCGATCCTGGCCCAGCACGATGGCCCCGGTGAGATCGACCAGATCTGGATGACCGGCAACGTGCCCAGCGTCGGCACGGTGAAGATCGTGCTGGACGGGAAAACCGTGGTCGACGCGACCATGGCGAACCTGGTCAACGGCTCGCTCGGCGCACCGTTCACCTATCCGCTGGTGGCCGACGACAGCCAGAGTTCCGGCGGTTTCTACGTTGCCGTGCCGATGACGTTCACCAGGTCGATGATTGTCACCGCGTCCACCGATCCCACCTACTACCACGTGATCTACCGAACCTTCGCGGACGCGACCGGCCTGAGCACCTTCGATCCGACCGATCCCGCGACCGACGTGCTGACCACCATGCAGCAGTCCGGCGCGCAGGACCCGAAGGGCACGATCGCCGCTACGACCACCCAGCACGGCACGTTGCAGCTGATGCCCGGCCAGAGCACGACGCTCGCCTCGGGCACCGGAAGCGGCCAGCTCACCGCGATCCAGCTACGTCTGCCGCACGTCACCAACCCGGCGTCCCCGCCGTTCACCGACGACGGCCGGGCCTTCGGCGCGGGCGGATCGAGTTCGTTCACGGTCGCGCTGAATCCGGCCAACACCGGCATCCGGATCACCCGCAGGCTCGACACGTCGATCGCGAACCAGGTCGCGAACATCGCGGTGAACGGTGTCGCCTCCGGACAGTGGCAGGCGCTGCCGGGCACTGCCGGCGTCCAGTTCGCCGACGAGACCGTGACCGTGCCGGCCGCGGCGACGCAGGGCAAGTCGTCGGCCACCGTGGTCAACACGTTCGTCAGTTCCGCCTTGGACTTCAACGAGTTCCGCTACGACGTCGAGGAGTTGGTCGGCGGCGTCTGGCTGCACGCGGACACCGTCGACGTGGGACCGGACCGCACCGCGACGGAGGCCGCGCACAACTACCGGATCACCGGCCAGACCTGGTCCGGGCTGCGCCTAGCCGCCTATCCGCCCGCAGGCTCCGTCACCGATGACGGACGCGCGTTCGGTTCGGGCGGCGGCAACACCTTCACGGTCGCGATCGACCCGGGCAACACCGGCGTCCGGCTGACCCGGCGACTCGATCCGGGCATCGGCAGCCAGGTCGCGTCCGTCGCGGTGAACGGTGTCGCGGTGGGGAACTGGACGGCGAACCCGGTGGGGCCGGCCGGTTCCTGGCTGGACGAGTCGCTGGAGATCCCGGCCTCGATCACCTCGGGCAAGTCCTCGCTCACCATCAAGACCACGTTCGTGTCCTCGGCGCTGGACTTCAACGAGTTCACCTACTGGGTGGACTCGCATGTGGCCAATGGCCTGTCCCGCACCGACACGCTCAACGTCGGCAACGCGGCCAGCGAGTCCGCGCACGGCTACACGATCAGCGGCCAGACCTGGTCCGGCTCGCGCACCTACAGCTATCCGGCGTCCGACGCGGGCCTGACCGGCGCGCGGATCAGGATCAGTTTCGATGGGACACAGGCCGTCGACACGCCGCTGAACCAGTTCTTCGGCGGGGGAGAGGGGGCGTTCGGCACCGAGTCGCTGATGAGTTCGGTGGACATCCGACCGGGCGGCTGGCTGTCCTCCTGGTGGCCGATGCCCTACGGCAAGTCCTACAGCATCTCGATCCTCAACGGTTCCGGCGTGCCGCTCGATTCGGCGGAGTTCGCGGTCAGTAGTGCCCCGGCCGCGCACTGGGCGAGCGATCTCGCCGCCGGCACCGTCGGCTACTTCCACGCGACCTCCGCCTCCGGGGCGACCACAACCGGCCAGGACTGGTCGTTCCTGCACGCCAACGGACACGGCAAGATCGTCGGCATCGTCGCCGGCATGAACGGTCCGACCAGCCGGGGTTACCTGGAGGGCGACGAACGTTCCTATGTGGACGGATCGCGCTCGCCGGATATGGAAGGCACCGGAACGGAAGACTTCTACCAGGGCGGCTACTACTTCTCGCACGGCCCGTTCAGCGGACCGTTCAACGGCGAGACCTCCGATCAGGCCAACGGAAACGGTGACTGTCCGGCCAACACCGACTGCACCGGCGTCTACCGCTGGCTGCTCACTGACGCGCTCCCCTTCGACTCCTCGATCTCCTTCGGCATCGAGCACGGCGGCGTCGACGACGTCGCGGCGACCTACAGCACCACCGCGTTCTGGTACGGCCAGGGCACGCCGGTCGCCACCCAGACCGACAGCCTGACGCTCGGCGACGCGAGCAGCGAGAGCGCGCACCACTACACCACGACCGACCCGGGCCCGGTCCAACTCGCCAACACCTACGAGGGCAACGACGGAACGCCGGTCACCGTGACCCAGAACGTGCGGACCGCGACGGCCCCGGTCAGCTTCACCATGGCGATCGCCGCCGGCAACACCGGCGTGCTGCTCTACCGCACGAGCGACCAGAACGTGTCGTTCCAGCAGGCGGAGGTCGGCGTGGACGGCACCGACGTCGGAACGTGGCTGGAGCCGCTGGGCAACACCGACCACCGGTGGCTGGACGACGAGTTCGCCCTGCCGGCGGCGGCGACCAGCGGGAAGACCAGCATCACGGTCACCATCACGCCCACCGCCGGCAGCCCCGGCTGGACCGCGGCGAGCTACCGCGCGCTGTCGCTGACCGGATGACGGGACGACGTGGCCGCGTGCACTTCGCGCCGATCTGCGCTGACCGAGCTGGCCATTCCGGTACTGCTATCGAGACTGGCGGTCTCGGTGAGGGTCCGCGGCCCGGAGGGCGGGGGCGAGGCATTCGAGCGCGTCGCGCAACAGATCCGACAAAGGCCGGTCGGTGACGACGACGAACCCGTTGTCGGACAACATGCCTTCGCCGGGCGGTTGCACCCAGTGCTGGAGGGCGACCCGGACGGCCGCGGCGACGGCGGCGGCGAGGACATCGGCGATGAGGGAGTCGGTCTGGCCGATGCGCTCGGCGATGGCGGCGGCGAGCGAGGGCTGGATCGCGGCTACCGCGTCGATGAACTCCGTGCGCAGCCGCGGTGTCGTGGTGATCATCGTGAGCGCATCGCCTGCGGGTTCGCCGATGTACTGCTCGACCACTGTGTCGATCACCGCCGCGGCCAGGGGTTCGGTCGCGGGACGGTTGCGCAGCACGGTCGCGATCCGCAACGACCGCTCGGCGGTGACGGCGGCCACGATGGCCTGTTCTCGGCTGGAGAAATAGTTGTTGTAGGTCCGGGGTGACACGCCTGCGGCGTCGGCGATGTCGTTGACGCGCACGTTGTCCGGGCCGTGCTCCAGGGCAAGGCGTAGCGCCGCGGCACGGAGAGCCTCGTGGGTGGCCAGTTTCTTGCGTTCGCGTAGTCCGAGCTGATTGTTGCTCGGTTCGTGCGCCGTCATGGCGCCAGCCTAGACTGATTCTTGCGCGTACGCAATTTTGCGTTCACGCACTTTTGTGTACGCTGGGCTGGCACTCGGCAGTCCGGAGTGCCAGTCAGGTCGTCGGGGCCGGTGGGATCTGGTGATCCGACCGTCGCGGGTGCCGGCACCGGCGACCGCCAAGCAGCGCACGGAGAGGACCACACCGCAATGGCCAAGATGATCGCGTTCGACGAGGATGCCCGCCGCGGTCTTGAGCGCGGCATGAACATTCTCGCCGACACCGTCAAGGTGACGCTGGGCCCCAAGGGCCGCAACGTCGTTCTTGAGAAGAAG
>DASZJG010000015.1:0-102899 GCA_035948315.1 Pseudonocardiaceae bacterium
GTTGAAACCGTGGCCGGCGATGACGCGGCGTCGGTGGCGTTGGCGGCGCTCGGGCTCGGCCATCGGCTAGCGTAGAAGCGTGCATCCGAACGTGGATTCCGGTGGATGGCGGCCGGTGCCGGCTCCGCCGCAGAATCATCAGCAAAGCCCGCACCCGGGTGAGGGTGGGGACGCTGCGTTGCGGGCCGCCGAGGAGGCTGTTGCCGCGCTCGACGGTCTCGCCGAGCTGCCGGTGACCGAGCATGTCGCCCGGTTCGACCTCGCGCACGCTGCCCTTACCGAGGCGCTGGCGAGCATCGACAAGGTCTGAGCAGGTGCCGAGGAGGGCACGGCTGGACGCCGAACTGGTCCGCAGGGGACTGGCCCGCTCCCGCGAACACGCCAGCGAGCTGGTCGCCGCCGGCCGGGTGACCGTGCGTGGCACGGTGGCCAGCAAGCCGGCGACCGCGGTCGAGGCCGATGCGCCGGTTGTGGTGCGGCCGGATGAGGATGATCCGAACTGGGCTTCGCGGGGGGCGCACAAGCTGCTGGGCGCGTTGGCCGCGTTTGGGCCGCGGGGCCTCGTGGTGAAGGGGCGGCGGTGTCTTGATGCTGGCGCTTCTACCGGTGGGTTCACGGATGTGTTGTTGCGCGAGGGCGCTCGGCAGGTCGTGGCGGCCGATGTGGGGCGGGGGCTGCTGGACTGGAAGTTGCAGACCGACGAACGGGTCGTTGTTCGCGATCGGGTCAATGTTCGTAATCTGACCGTCGAGGACATCGACGGGCCGGTGGAACTCGTGGTCGCCGACCTTTCGTTCATCTCGTTGAAGCTCGTGTTGCCGGCGCTGCTGTCCTGCACGACCGAGGACGCGGATCTGGTGCCGATGGTGAAACCGCAGTTCGAGGTGGGCAAGGAGCGCCTCGGCTCGGGCGGAGTGGTGCGTGATCCCGAGTTGCGCGCGACCGCGGTCGCAGAGGTGATCGCGGACGCGGCGCGGCTCGGGTTGGCCGTGCGGGGCGTGGTGGCGAGTCCGCTTCCGGGTCCGGCCGGCAATGTCGAGTACTTCCTCTGGCTGCGCAGGGGGCCGGCGGTCGAGCCGGAACGCGCGGCCGAGTTGGTTCAGGATGCCGTTCGGGAGGGGCCTAGCTGATGGCAGCGACGTCAGGGGAGCGGCCGGTGTGTGCCGATCCGGGCGATTCGGACCGGGAGGTGCTGCTGGTCGTCGACACCCGCAGGCCGACGAACCTGGCGACCGCGGAGAAGGCGGCCGGCTGGTTCACGTCCGCGGGCGTGCGGATCCGGTTGTTGGAGGGTGAGGCGACTCAGCTCGATCCGAGCTGTCGCACGACGATCGTGCCGGTCGGGGCGGAGTCCGCGGCGGGGACCGAGTTGGTGTTCGCGCTCGGTGGCGACGGGACCTTGTTGCGTGCCGCGGAGTTGGCGCATCCGGTGGGGGTGCCGGTGCTCGGGGTGAACCTGGGGCGGGTCGGGTTCCTGGCCGAGGCCGACTCGGACGGGCTCGAAGAGGCCGTTGCCATGGTGATCGAGAAGAACTACCAGGTGCAGGACCGGATGACGGTCGATGTGACCGCCCGGCTGGACGGCGAGTTGATCGCGCGCACCTGGGCGTTGAACGAGGCGAGCGTCGAGAAGGGCGTGCGCGAGCGGATCCTGGACGTGCGGATCGAGGTGGACGGGCGGCCGGTGTCGTCGTTCGGGTGCGACGGCGTGCTGTGTTCGACGCCGACCGGGTCGACCGCGTACGCGTTCTCCTCGGGCGGGCCGGTCATGTGGCCGGACGTGCGCGGGCTGCTGGTGGTGCCGAGCAACGCGCATGCGATGTTCGCGCGGCCGCTGGTGGTGTCGCCGGATTCGGTTGTCGCGCTTGAGGTCGACCCGGACGGGCACCCGGCGGTGCTGACCTGTGACGGGCGGCGCACCTTCGCCCTGCCTGCCGGGACCCGGGTCGAGGTGGTGGGCGGTGCGGTGCCGTTGCGGCTGGTGAGGCTGTACGAGGGGTCGTTCACGGATCGTCTGGTGCGCAAGTTCGAGCTGCCGGTGCACGGGTGGCGGCGCACCAAATAGCGGCGCGACGCACTAGTGTGCGCCCTGTGCTTGCCGAGATGAGCATTTCCGGCCTCGGCGTCATCGACGAGGCCACTCTTGAGCTACATCCAGGGTTCACGGTGTTGACCGGTGAGACCGGCGCCGGCAAGACCATGGTGGTGACCGGGCTGCACCTGCTCAGCGGGGGCAGAGCCGAGGCGTCCCGAGTCCGCAACGGCGCGGATCGCGCGGTGGTCGAGGGCCGGTTCGAACTCAGTCCGGGTGACGACGCGATCGCGTTGGCAGCCGAAGCGGGCGCCGAGCCGGACGAGGACGGCAGCCTGATCGCGGTGCGCACGGTCAGCGGCGACGGCCGGTCGCGCGCGCATCTTGGTGGCCGGTCGGTGCCGGTCGGGGTGCTGGCCGAGCTGAGCGAGCGGCTGATCGCGGTGCACGGGCAGAACGACCAGCTGCGGCTGTTGCAGCCTGCCGAGCAGCGCGCGGTGCTGGACCGGTACGCGGGTTCGACGGTCGCGGCGCCGCTGGCCGACTACCGGCGGGTGCGCGAGGAGTGGCAGCGGGTCGCGACCGAGCTGGTGGAGCGGATCGAGCGGTCGCGGGAGATGGCGCGCGAGGCCGATCTGCTCAAGCACGGCCTGGCCGAGATCGCCTCGGTCGACCCGAAGCCGGGCGAGGACCAGGAACTGCACGACGAGGGGCGCCGTCTCGTCGATGTGGACCAGTTGCGCACGATCGCGGCCGCCGCGCAGGTGGCAGTCACTGGTCCGCCGGACGGGGATTCGGACAGTGCAGGCGCGCTCGGTCCGCTCGGGGAGGCGCAGCGCGGGCTGGAGGCGGCGGATGATCCGCAGCTGCGGGAGCTGGCGCCTCGGCTGGCGGAGGCGTCGGTGCTGCTCACCGATGTGGGCACCGAGCTGACCCGGTACCTGGAGGACCTTTCGGCCGATCCGGCCCGGTTGACGCAGGTGCTGGCGCGGCAGGCCGAGCTGAAGGCGTTGACCCGCAAGTACGCCGCGGACGTGGACGGCGTGCTGGCCTGGGCGCTGGACGCCCAGACGCGGCTGGACGGGCTGGACACGTCCGAGGAGGCGCTGACCGAGCTGACCGCGCGCCGCGACGAGTTGGCCAAGGAGCTGGCCGGGTACGCGGAGGCGGTGACCGCGGCGCGGGTCGAGGTGGCGGCCGCGCTGGCCAAGGAGGTCACGCTCGAACTGGCCGGGCTTGCCATGGCCGCGGCCGCGATCGAGGTCGTGGTGGCGCAGCGGGAGGTCGACACGAGCGATTCGGCCGCGTTGCCGGTCGGCAAGCGGACGCTGCACGCCGGGCCGGACGGGGTGGACGAGGTGGAGATCCGGTTGCGGGCGCATCCGGGTGCGCCGCCGCTGCCGGTGCACAAGGGCGCGTCCGGCGGTGAGCTCTCGCGCGTGATGCTGGCGATCGAGGTGGTGCTCTCGCACGCGGATCCGGTGCCGACGCTGGTGTTCGACGAGGTCGACGCGGGGGTTGGCGGCCGGGCGGCGGTGGAGATCGGGCGCAGGCTGGCCCGGTTGGCCACCAGTCACCAGGTCATCGTGGTGACGCACCTGCCGCAGGTGGCGGCGTTCGCGGACCGGCATCTGGTGGTGGACAAGGACTCCAGGGGGAGCCTGACCCGCAGCGGCGTCACGTCGCTGGACGACGCGAGCCGGGTGATCGAGCTGGCGCGGATGCTCGCGGGCATGGATTCGACCGACACGGGTCGGGCGCATGCCGAGGAGTTGCTCGGTGCGGCCGCTGCCGACAAGGCGGCGTACCTGGCCAGTACGACGAAGCCGGGCTCTACCAGGAAGGGCCGCAAGAAGAGTTGAGTGCCGGCCCCGCTTTTCACGAAGCGGGGCCGCCGGCTAATGCGTCAGGTGCAGCCGGGACAGGCTGACCGCCACGTAGCCGTGGTGGTCGTGCCGGCAGCGGTAGCACCTGGGCTGCGGCTGTTTGTGGCCCCACAGGGTCAGCTTGCGGCAGTCGACACACCTGGTGAGGGTGTCGGGTTCGAGGATGTCCGCAAGTGCGATGCCCAGCATGACCACAACCGCCAGCAGACCGATCGAGGACAGCGTGATCGCCGTGATGTCCCATCCCATCGGGCCGCACCTCCTCCGCGTTTCCGCTTCGGTGTGGGCGGTCGGCTGGCCGTCCACACTTATTAGTATCGCGCTACGATAGATTTTTCCTCGGATTACGATAGAAAAACTCTTCAATTCAGCCGATAGCGATGGTTTATGTCTGGTTTGTCGCAAAGCGACTACTCGAATCTGCTCGCCTTCCGCGCCGCGTTACGCCGGTTCGACCGGTGGAGCGAGACGCAGGCGCGGCAGGCCGGCCTGACCCCGGCCCAGCATCAGCTGCTGCTCGCGGTGAAGGGGCACG
Organism: Pseudonocardiaceae bacterium; assembly: GCA_035948315.1. Taxonomy (GTDB): domain Bacteria; phylum Actinomycetota; class Actinomycetes; order Mycobacteriales; family Pseudonocardiaceae; genus CAJCJE01. The sequence goes on from DASZJG010000015.1 coordinate 4,454, forward strand.
CGGACCGGCGCGGTCCGACGATCCGCGAGGTCGCGGACTATCTGGGCGTACAGCACCACAGCGTCGTCGGCCTGGCCGATCGCGCGGTCGACGCGGGGCTGGTGGTGCGGGTGAAGGACGTGGACGACGCGCGACTGGTCCGGTTGGCGCTGACGCCGCTCGGCGAGGAGCGGATCAGCGCGCTCAGTGAGCTGCACGTCGCCGAGTTGATCCGGTTGACGCCACTGCTGGAGCACCTGGCCGAGCACGAGGTGATCTCGGGCATCGCGCCCTGACGGCTGTTGATCGTCCGCAATGGACAGAACGGGTAGGCAGGCGGATCATCGAATTGGGGGTCACAGGTACCCCTGATCGGGTGATTGCCGTATCGGCAAAGCCCGTTACCGTTCCGTGACGTGCCTGGTCCCCATTCCGACTCCACCTTCGCGCGCTGGTTCGCCGTAACCGACGAATCCGGCAACGGTGAGGTTACCGACCTCGCGGCCGCCGAGGAGTTCATCGCGTCCTATCACGCCGAGAACCCGAAGGCAGGTCCGGCGCGCAACCGGATCGCCTGGATCCGCGCGGAGATCGCCGCGACCGGCACCTACCAGCACACCACCGCCGAGCTGACCTTCGGCGCGCGGGTCGCCTGGCGCAACAGCGCCCGCTGCATCGGCCGGCTGTACTGGCAGAGCCTGCGCGTGCGCGACCTGCGGGCGGCCCGAGACGCCGACCAGATCGCCGACCACTGCGTGCGACACCTGCGGGAGGCCACCAACGGCGGGAAGCTCCGGCCGGTGATCAGCGTGTTCCCGCCGGACCGGCCGGACGTGCCCGCGCCGCGGATCTACAACGAGCAGCTCATCCGCTATGCCGGCTACGCCCAGCTCGACGGTTCGATACTCGGCGACCCGCGCTACGTCGGGTTCACCAAGACCGTGATCGACATGGGCTGGCAGCCGCCCGCCATGCGCAGCGCGTTCGACGTGCTGCCCTTGCTCATCGAGACCCCGCACGACGGCAGGCGGCTCTACACGCTGCCCGAGCAGGCCGTGCTGGAGGTGCCGCTGCGGCACCCGGAGCTGGACTGGTTCGCCGACCTGGGGCTGCGCTGGCACGCGGTGCCGGCGATCAGCAACATGCGGCTGGTCATCGGCGGTGTCAGCTATCCGGCGGCGCCGTTCAACGGCTGGTACATGGGCACCGAGATCGGCGCGCGCAACCTGGTCGACGCCGACCGCTACAACCTGCTGGAGACGATCGCCGAGCAGTTGGGGCTGGACCGGTCGAGCGAGGCCACGCTGTGGCGGGACCGGGCCGCGGTCGAGATCAACCGCGCGGTGCTGCACTCCTTCGCCGAGGACGGCGTGAGCATCACCGACCACCACACCGAGTCCAAGCGCTTCCTCAGCCATCTGGACAAGGAGGAACGGGCCGGCCGGCGCTGCCCGGCCGAGTGGAGCTGGATCGTGCCGCCGCTGTCCGGCGGGCTCACCCCGGTGTTCCACCGGCACTACGACACCGAGGTGCGCGGGCCCGAGTTCCGGCTCGACGGCGACGCGGTCAGCCGCGGCCAACTGGGTGGCCCACCGTGCTTCTCGGACGCGCAGAGGTTGTCGCAGAGTGTCCATTTCAGCCAGCAATAGGGTCTGACCGGGGCAAATCCCATTCGGTGCATGCCCGGGTGGTAATAAAGGACCAACCGGCGTGGCAAACGGACTAACACCCGTCCCTTTGTCACCATGCGAAACATGAAACTCACCGGTCTGCTCGCCAGAACCAGCCGGGAACTCCCCGGAGTCACCGGTATGGCCAGGGTCGATCGGCGCACCGGTGATCTGCTGCGTCGAATCGGTCCTGGCGACATCGTGGTCCTCAACCAACTCGATCTGGATCGTCGGACGGCCGACGCGCTGGTCAGCGCCGAGGTCGTCGGCGTGGTCAACGCCTCGGTGTCCATCTCCGGCCGCTACCCCAATCTCGGGCCGGAACTGCTGGTCAACGCCGGTATCCCGCTCATCGACGGGGTCGGCGAGGATGCGCTGCGCACCATCAAGGAAGGCGCCAAGCTGCGCCTGCACGAGGGCGCCGTCTACATGAGCGGCAAGGAGATCGCCACGGGCACCCGGCAGACGCCGGAGTCGGTCGCCGACCAGCTGATCGAGGCGAAGGCCGGCATGTCCGCGCTGCTGGAGGCGTTCTCCGCGAACACCATCGAGTTCCTGCGCCGCGAGCGCACGCTGATCCTGGACGGCGTCGGCGTGCCCGAGGTGTTCGTGGCGATGAAGGACCGCGAGGTGCTCATCGTCGCGCCGGGCACGGATCACGCGGCCGACCTGAAACTGCTCAAGCGCTACATTCGCGAGCACCGGCCGGTGCTGGTCGGGGTGGAGACCGGGGCGGACACGCTGGTCGCCGCCGGCTACCAGCCGCAGGTCATCGTGGGTGACCCGGACGGCATCCGGACCGACACGCTGAAATCGGGCGCCGAGGTCGTCGTCCCCGCCGACACCGACGGGCACGCGCCCGGCCTGGAACGCATCCAGGACCTGGGCATCGGCGCGGTGACCTTTCCGTCCTCGGGCAATCCCGAGGATCTGGCCCTGCTCATCGCCGAGGCGCACGGCGCCAGCCTGGTCGTCACCGTCGGCACCCAGGCCACCCTGGCCGAATTCCTGGATCGGGGCCGTTCCGGCTCCAACCCGTCCACGTTCCTGACCAGGCTGAAGCTGGGCAGCAAGCTGGTCGACGGCAAGGCCGTCGCCACCCTGCACCGCGCCCGGGTGTCCACGCTCTCCGTGCTGTTGCTGGTGCTCGCCGTGCTGGTGGTGATCGCGGTCGCGCTGGCCGTCTCCGATGTCGGCCACGGCTGGTTCGCCGCGCTGGGCGTGGCCGGATCGCAGCTGGTGACCTGGGTCAAAGGACTGGTGTAGATGATCTCTCTGCGTTATCACGTGATCTCGATCGGCTCGGTGTTCCTGGCGCTCGCGCTCGGTGTCGTGCTGGGCTCGACCGCGCTGTCCAACACGCTGCTGGCCGGGTTGAGCGGTCAGAAGGACAACCTGGCCGGGCAGGTCTCGGACCTGCAGAACCAGCGGAACGGACTGAACGGGCAGCTCACCGACGCCGACCAGTTCGCAACCGGCATCGGCCCGCTCGCGGTGCGCGGCACCCTCTCGCAGCGCACCGTCGTGCTCATCCTCGGCCCGAATGCCAGCCAGACCCAGGCGAGCGAGCTGAGCGCGTTGATCACCGACGCGGGCGGCGCGGTGACCGGTCAGCTCCAGCTGACCCAGAACTTCACCGACCCCAACCAGGCCGACCAGCTGCGCGACCTGGTCACCAGGATGATCCCGGCGGGCGTGCAGCTGCCGGTTGCGTCCGACCCGGGCACGCTGGCCGGTGGCCTGATCGGCCCGCTGGTGCTGTTGAACAAGACCAGCGACGCCCAGCAGGCCCCGCCCGCGGCCGTGGCCGCCGCGCTGGCCGGGCTGGCCTCGGGCGGGTTCGTGAAGCCGGGCGCGCAGGTGCAGCCCGCGCAGCTGGCGGTCGTCCTGACCGGCGGTGCGGAGACCGGGAACGACCCGGCGGACCGGGCGGCGATGCTCGCCCAGTTCGCCACCCAGGTGCAGCGTTGCGGCGCGGGCACCGTGCTCGCCGGCGGCGCCGGTTCGGCGGGCGGCAGCGGCGCGGTCGGCGTGCTGCGCGCGGATTCGGCGAGCAACTCGATCGTGTCGACAGTGGACGATGTTGATACCGCCGCCGGCCGGATCGTCACCGTGCTCGCGTTGCAGCAGCAGCTGAACGGCAAGGCGGGCGCGTACGGGACGGCCGGCAACGCGGCCGCGCCGGTACCGGTGCCGCTCAACAACTGAAGTTGACCTATCGACACGCGCGGGTGTGACGTGGCTGGTCGGGGGAGTGGCGGCGAAGCCGTGATAACCTGAAATCCCGTGGGCAGTAAGACCGATTCCCGCCGGAACCGGCCGCAGATCACGGGGAGCCTCCTTGGTGCTTCAGGCGCAGACGACCAAGCACGTATTCGTCACCGGAGGCGTCGCCTCCTCGCTGGGCAAGGGCCTCACCGCCTCCAGCCTCGGCCAGCTACTGACCGCGCGTGGGCTGCGCGTCACCATGCAGAAGCTGGACCCGTACCTCAACGTCGACCCGGGCACGATGAACCCGTTCCAGCACGGCGAGGTGTTCGTCACCGATGACGGCGCCGAGACCGACCTGGACATCGGCCACTACGAGCGATTCCTGGACCGCAGCCTGTCCGGCTCGGCCAACGTCACCACCGGCCAGGTCTACTCCGAGGTGATCGCCAAGGAGCGGCGCGGCGAGTACCTCGGCGACACCGTTCAGGTGATTCCGCACATCACCGACGAGATCAAGTCGCGGATCCGCGCGATGTCCGAACCCGGCCCGGACGGCCAGGTGCCGCACGTGGTGATCACCGAGATCGGCGGCACCGTCGGCGACATCGAGTCGCTGCCGTTCCTGGAGGCGGCGCGCCAGGTCCGGCACGACGTCGGCCGGGACAACTGCTTCTTCCTGCACGTCTCGCTGGTCCCGTACCTGGCGCCCTCGGGCGAGCTGAAGACCAAGCCGACCCAGCACTCGGTCGCCGCGCTGCGCAACATCGGCATCCAGCCGGACGCGATCGTGTGCCGCGCGGACCGGGAGATCCCGGCCGGCCTCAAGCGCAAGATCGCGCTCATGTGCGACGTGGACACCGACGCGGTCGTGGCGGCGCCGGACGCACCGTCCATCTACGACATTCCGAAGGTGCTGCACGCGGAGGCGCTGGACGCGTATGTGGTGCGCCGCCTCGACCTGCCCTTCCGCGACGTCGACTGGACCGTGTGGGGCGACCTGCTGGAGCGCGTGCACAACCCGGCCGAGACCGTGCGGGTCGCGCTGGTCGGCAAGTACGTCGACCTGCCGGACGCCTACCTCTCGGTCACGGAGGCGTTGCGCGCCGGTGGTTTCGCGCACCGCGCCAAGGTCGAGGTCGTCTGGGTCGCGTCGGACACCTGCGAGACCGAGGCGGGCGCGGCGCGGATGCTGTCCGGTGTGGACGGTGTGCTGATCCCGGGCGGGTTCGGCGTGCGCGGCATCGAGGGCAAGCTCGGCGCCATCCGATACGCCCGCACCCGGAGCATTCCGGTGCTCGGCCTGTGCCTCGGGTTGCAGTGCATGGTCATCGAGGTCGCCCGTGACCTGGCCGGCATCGTGGACGCGAACTCCGCCGAGTTCGACGAGGACACTTCGGACCCGGTCATCTCCACGATGGCCGACCAGACCGACGTGATCGCCGGCGAGCGTGACATGGGCGGCACCATGCGGCTCGGCGCGTACCCGGCGAAGCTGACCCCGGGTTCGTTGGTGGCCAGGGCATACGGCGCGAACGAGGCGACCGAACGGCACCGTCACCGCTACGAGGTGAACAACGCCTACCGCGGCCGGCTGGCCAAGACCGGTCTGCGCTTCTCCGGCCTCTCGCCCGACGGTCACCTGGTCGAGTACGTGGAACTGCCGGAGGACGTGCACCCGTTCTTCGTCGGCACCCAGGCGCACCCGGAACTGAAGTCCCGGCCCACCCGGCCGCATCCGCTGTTCGCCGCGTTCGTCGGCGCCGCGCTGCGCTACTTGGCCGCCGACCGGCTGCCGGTGGAGATCCCGGAGAACGCGGGGGCGCTGTCATGACCACCGAAGCCCGGCACCAGTTCGACGTGGTGTCCACTCAGGACATCTATCGGGGCAGGGTCGTGGCGCTGCGCGCCGACGAGGTCGCCATGCCCGGCGGTCGCAGCGCGCGTCGTGAGGTCGTGGAGCACTTCGGCGCGGTCGCGGTGGCCGCGCTGGACGAGCAGAACCGGCTGGTGCTGATCCACCAGTACCGGCATCCGCTCGGCGGCCGGTTGTGGGAGCTGCCGGCGGGCCTGCTCGACGAGCCCGGCGAGTCGCCGCAGGCGGCGGCGGCCCGCGAACTCGCCGAAGAAGTCGGCCTTGCCGCGGACCACTGGGAGGTGCTGATCGACGTGGCCGCCTCGCCCGGCTTCACCGACGAGGTGGTGCGCGTGTTCCTCGGTCGTGGCCTGCGCGAGGTGCCCAGGGAGGTGCCGCCGGACGACGAGGAGACCGACCTGGTCGTGCACCGCTTCGACGTGGCCGAGGCGGTGCGCATGGCGCTGGCCGGCGAGATCATCAACGCTGCCGCGGTCGGTGGCATTCTCGCCGTGCAGACCGTGCTCTCCGGCGCGGCGAGCACCCGTCCGGCAGACGCGCCGTGGCCGAGCAGGCCGACCAAGTTCGCGGCGCGCGTCAGCTCCTGAAGCCGTGGCCGTCGCGAGCGTGATCTCCGGTTACCTCGACCATCTCGCGGTCGAGCGGGGGACCGCGCGCAACACGCTCGACTCCTACACACGCGACCTGCGCCGCTACGCGGACTACCTGGGCGGGCGGGGAATCACCGACCTGGACGAGGTTTCCTCGAACCAGATCAGTGAGTTCCTCGCCGCGCTCCGGGAAGGCGACGCCGACCATCCGCCGCTGGCCGCGTCGTCGGCCGCGCGCGCGGTGGTCGCCGTGCGCGGCCTGCACCGCTTCGCGGTGCGGGAGGGGCTGATCGCCGAGGACCGGGCCCGCGAGGTCCGGCCGCCGCAGCCGCCGCGTCGCCTGCCCAAGGCGTTGCCGGTGGACGACGTGGTGCGGCTGCTGGAACAACCGGGCGCCGACGAGCCGCTGGCCATCCGCGACCGGGCGCTGCTGGAACTGCTCTACTCGACCGGCGCGCGCATCTCCGAAGCGGTCGGCCTGGACGTCGACGACCTCGACCGGGAGGCCCGCACGGTCATCCTGGACGGCAAGGGCGGCAAGCAACGTCTCGTCCCGGTCGGCAGGCCGGCGCTCACCGCGGTTGACGCCTACCTGGTGCGCGTTCGTCCCGGCCTGCTCAGCCGTGTGAAGACGGGCACTCCCGCCGTGTTCCTGAACGCGCGCGGCGGACGGCTTTCACGTCAGGGAGCCTGGCACATTCTCAAGGCGGCGGCCGATCGCGCCGGCCTCACCGCCGAGGTTTCCCCGCACACGTTGCGGCACTCCTTCGCGACCCACCTGATGGAGGGCGGCGCGGATGTCCGTGTCGTGCAGGAACTTCTCGGCCACGCGTCGGTGACCACGACCCAGATCTACACGCTGGTCACCGTGAACACCCTCAGAGAGGTCTATGCGACCGCTCATCCCCGAGCTCGCGGGTAAACCCCACGAGACTTGCGTCACCCGGTACGGTAATCGCCGAAGTCGCCTGCGGGGTAGCGGAGGTGGTTCGGCCGTGCATACCGACCTTGATCAGCCGGCGCGCGAGAACATCACATTGGTCGGCGTGCTGCACGCCCTGAGCGACCCGACCCGGCTCGCCGTCGTGCGCCAGCTCGAAGCGCGCGGGGAAACCCTGTGCGGCCGGCTCGACGTGGCCGTCGCCAAGTCCACCCTGTCCCAGCACCTGCGCGTGCTGCGCGAGGCGGGGGTGACCAGGACCAGGCCGGAAGGCACCCAGCGCTGGCTGTCCGTGCGCCGCGACGACCTCGACGCCAAGTTCCCCGGCCTGCTCGACGTCGTGCTCACGGCCGCGGCCGTCGAGCCCGTCGAGATGCGGCTGGCCGACGTCGTGCCCGCACCGGTCGGCTGACCCCTTCAACAGCTTTCAGCTGCTGAAATCACCACAACCGGCGAGGCGCGTTGCCGGTCTCCTGGACGCCGCATAGGCTGCGGCAGACGGTCCAGGCCGACCACGAGGAGTCAGTTCGCCATGTCGACACCGCAGCCATCCGCTCCGCGGCTGCCTGGCGGTAGTTCGGTCGAGCTGAATCTCGCCCCGCCGCCAGCTGTCGACGACGACGAGCCGGACACGTCGAATGCCGCGATCAGCGCCACCGGACGAGCGAAAAGACGCACTCCGGAACCCGCGCTGATCGCCCATCACGGGCCCGCCAAGATCCTCGCCCTGTGCAACCAGAAGGGCGGGGTCGGCAAGACGACGTCGACCATCAACCTCGGCGCGGCGCTGGCCGAGTACGGCCGCCGCGTGCTGCTCGTCGACTTCGATCCGCAGGGCGCCCTGTCCGTCGGTCTCGGTGTGCACCCGAACCACCTCGAACAGACCATCTACAACGCGATCATGGAGCGCGATGTCGGGGTCGAGGACGTGGTGATGCGCACCAGCGTCGAGGACATGGACCTGCTGCCCAGCAACATCGACCTCTCCGCCGCCGAGGTGCAGCTGGTCTCCGAGGTCGGCCGCGAGCACACGCTGGTCAGAGTGCTGCGGCCGCTGATCGACAAGTACGACTACATCCTGGTCGACTGCCAGCCCTCACTCGGCCTGCTCACCGTCAACGCGCTCGCCGCGGCCGACGGCGTGATCATCCCGCTGGAGTGCGAGTTCTTCAGCCTGCGCGGCGTCGCGCTGCTGATCGACACCATCGAGAAGGTCCGCGAGCGGCTGAACCCGAAACTCGAGATCACCGGCATCCTGCCGACCATGTTCGACCCGAGGACACTGCACTGCCGCGAGGTCATGGCCAGGGTCGTCGAGGCATTCGGCGACACCGTGTTCGACGCGGTCATCAACCGGACCGTCCGTTTCCCGGAGACGACCGTCGCCGGTGAGCCGATCACCCGCTGGGCGCCCCGCTCGGGCGGTGCGAAGGCATACCGCGAACTGGCCCGCGAGGTGATCGCACGATGACGGTGTTTGATTTCTGGGGCATCGGATTGAGGCGGTTGCTCGGTTGAACCGCCGCCCATCACTGCCTGGTGCGGCTGAACTGTTCCGGCCTACTGTTCCGGTCGTCCCACCAGCACAGCCCAGCCAGCTCCCCGAACCGCCCGAAACGGCAGGTTCCGGGCGTCGCAAGCACGAATCCAAGATCACCGTGTACATCTCCGAGGAGGAGCTGTACGCGTTGGAACACGCCCGGCTGGTCGCCCGCGCCAAGCACGGACTCATTGCCGACCGCGGCCGGATCGTGCGCGAGGCGGTCGCGATCCTGCTCGCCGACTTCGAGGAGCGCGGCGAGGAGTCCATGCTGGTCCGCAGGCTCCGCCGGGAATCGGAACGGTGATCACCGTGGACCAGACGCCACGGCCGCCCGACGCCGAGGCGTCCGCCCCTGACGACGGCAGATTCCGGGTGCGCCTGTCCAACTTCGAGGGCCCGTTCGACCTGCTCCTGCAACTGATCTCCCAGCACGAACTCGATGTGACCGAGGTCGCCCTGCACCAGGTCACCGACGACTTCATCGCGCACATCAGGTCGATGGGGGACGACTGGAGCCTCGACGAGACCACCGAGTTCCTGGTCATCGCCGCGACCCTGCTCGACCTCAAGGCCGCCCGTCTGCTGCCGGCCGCCGAGGTCGAGGACGAGGACGACCTCGCCCTGCTCGAAGCCCGCGACCTGCTCTTCGCGCGACTGCTGCAATATCGCGCCTACAAGCAGGTCGCCGCGCTGTTCAGCGAACTCGAAGCCGCCGCGCTGCGCCGCTATCCGCGCTCGGTCGCGCTGGAGGACCGGTTCGCGCAACTGCTGCCCGAGGTCATGATCGGCGTCGACCCGGCCATGTTCGCGCAGATCGCCGCCGTCGCGTTCCGCCCGAAGCCGCCGCCCACGATCTCCCTGGCCCACCTGCACGTCGCCAAGGTCTCCGTCCGCGCACACGCCGCCATGCTGCGCGTCCGCCTCGCCGAATCCGGCTCGGCCACCTTCGCCGATCTCGTGTCCGACTGCGACCACACGCTCGAGGTGGTCGCCCGGTTCCTGGCGCTGTTGGAGTTGTACCGCCAGCAGAGCATTCTGTTCGAGCAGCCGGCCGCGCTGGAGGAACTGACCGTCACCTGGGCGGGCGGCAGCGTCGACGACGCGCGCGCCGCGTCCGCGTCCGACTTGGCCAGTCAGGAAGAGGAAGAGGAATATCAGTGAGCGACGCTTGCGGAGCGAAGCATCAGCACAGTTCTGCGCGCGAAGCGCGAGCGAGCGAAGCGGATATGCCATGACCGACGTCCCGGCCGATCTCGACGCTGTGCAGGCCGAGGAAATCCCGGCCCCCGAACCTGAGTCCGAGCTCACTCCCGAAGCCGAATCCACCGTCGAAGCCGAAGCCGCTCCGGAAGACGGCGATGACGGCATCGAAGTTCCGGAACTCCCCGGCATCGACGACGACACCCTGGCCCCCGCCCTGGAAGCCCTCCTACTCGTCGTCGACGCGCCCGCCACCGAGGAAACCCTCGCCAACGCGCTCGACGTGCCGGTGAGCAGGGTCGGCGCCGCGCTGGCCCGAATGGCCGCCGACTATACTGAATCGGGACGCGGTATCGATCTGCGCAAAATGGGTGAGGGCTGGCGGTTCTTCACCCGCGATCGATACGCGCCCTACGTAGAGAAACTTCTCCTCGACGGCCAGCGCGCCCGGTTGACCAGGGCCGCGTTGGAAACGCTCGCGGTGATCGCCTATCGCCAACCGGTCACCAGGGCGCGTATCGCGGCCGTGCGCGGGGTCAACGTCGATGGCGTGATCCGCACGCTCGTGCTGCGCGGGCTGATCGAGGAGACCGGTACCGACGCCGAAACCGGCGGTCTGCTGTACCGGACCACCGAACTGTTCTTGGAGCGGTTGGGGCTGTCCTCTTTGGAGGATCTGCCGCCGATCGCTCCGCTGTTGCCAGAAGTGGATGCGATCGAAGATGTCTGACCGTGCCGGAACCGCGCCCGAGGGCGTGCGGCTGCAGAAGGTCCTTGCCCAGGCGGGCATTGCCTCGCGCCGTGCCGCCGAGGAAATGATCGACCAGGGCCGGGTCAAGGTCGACGGCAAGGTCGTCAAGGAGCAGGGCCGCCGGGTCGACCCGGACACGGCCGTCATCCACGTCGACGGCGTGCGGGTGGTCACCCGCGAGGACCTGACCTACCTCGCCTTCCACAAGCCGATCGGCGTGCACAGCACCATGCACGACGACCAGGGTCGCCCGTCCATCGGCGACTACGTGCACGAGAGCGGCCCGCGCCTGTTCCACGTCGGCAGGCTGGACGTGGAAACCGAAGGGCTTCTGCTGCTCACCAACGACGGCGAACTCGCGCACCGCCTCACCCACCCCTCCTACGAGGTGCCCAAGACCTACCTGGCCGATGTCCCCGGCCCGGTGCCGAAGGACCTCGGCAAGCGGCTGCGGGCGGGCGTCGAGCTGGAGGACGGCATCGCCAAGGTCGACTCGTTCAAGCTGATCGACGCCCTGCCCGGCCAGGCGCTGGTCGAGCTGATCCTGCACGAGGGCCGCAACCACGTCGTGCGTCGGCTGCTGGCCGAGGTTGGCTTCCCGGTGTTCCGCCTGGTCCGCACCGCCATCGGCGACGTGCGGCTGGGCAGCCAGAAGGCCGGCACCCTCCGTCCGCTCAACCGTCCCGAGATCGGCTCCCTGTTCGCCTCGGTCGGTCTCTAGACCTTTCCGAGCACCTGGCCGAGCAGCAGGTCCAGCAGCTCGGCCAGCTGCTGGCGCTGCTCGTCGGACAGCCCGTCGAGCAGGCTCGCTTCCCTGGTCAGCACCTGGTCGACGGTTCGCTCGACCAGCGCGTGCCCGGCCTCGGTCAAGGTGACCAGCACCGAGCGCGCCCGATCCGTGCCCGGTCGCCGCGTCACCAGGCCGTCCTGCTCGGCCCTGCCGACCCGCTGTGAGATCGCGCCCGCGGTCACCAGCGTGCGGGCGGCCAGTTCGCGGGTGTCCAGCGTGTAGGGCGGACCGCTGCGGCGCAGCGCGGTGAGCAGGTCCAACGTGGCCGGGCCGACGTCGGCCGTGGCCAGTACGCGGCGCCGGTCGTCGCCGAACAGCTTGGCCAACCGCCATAACGGCGTGACCACCGGGATCGACGCGGTCGGTGTGCCGGGCCGTTCGCGTTCCCAGGCGGCGGCGATCTCGCGCGCCGGGTAGGTCGACACCGAGTCGAATGGGTAGTCGTTTGACACGATCAGGCCGCCTCTCCTACGTTCAGGTCTAAATTTAGCACTAAACGACGACCTGGGGAGTCAGTCATGACCCGAACCGTGCTGGTCACCGGCGGCGGCACCGGCATCGGCGCGGCCTGCGCCGCCCGCTTCGCCCGCGACGGCGACACCGTCTACATCACCGGTCGCAGGCCCGATGTGCTCGCCGACACCGCGGCCGCGCTCGGCGCCACCCCCGTCACCTGCGATCACACCGACCCCGACCAGATCGTCGCGCTGCTCGCCGAACTACCGGCCGGCATCGACGTCCTGGTCAACAACGCGGGCGGCAACACCGACTTCACCACCGACCCCGCGACCGACCTGGTCGGCTACGCCGCCGCGTGGCGCGCCAACCTCGACGCCAACCTGATCGGCGCCGCCCTCACCACCCGCGCGCTCCGCGATCGACTCGTCGCCGGGGGAGCGGTGGTGCACATCGGCTCGATCGCCGCGGACAAGGGTGCGGGCGCGTACGGCGCGGCAAAGGCCGGCCTGGCCAGCTGGAACATCGGCCTCGCCGCGGAACTCGGCCCGCGCGGCATCACCGCGAACGTGGTGTCCGCCGGCTACATCGAGGCCACCGAGTTCTTCCGCGACCGGCTCACCGACGCCCGCCGCGCCCAACTCATCGCCGACACCAACACCGGCCGGGCCGGCACGGTCGAGGACATAGCGGGCGCAGTGCACTTTCTGGCCTCGCCGGATGCCCGCCAGGTAACAGGGCAACTACTGAACGTCAACGGTGGCGCACGCCCCACTCGTTGAAACGCGCGGGCGAGGCACGATCGAAGGATGACCACTTGGGCGAGACCGGTGCGGCGGGGTTGGTTCGTACGTGACGGGGTGCCCGGCCCGGACGTGGACGAGTTCGCCGAGGCCGATCAGGTGATCGCCGCACTCGCCCGACCGGGCGCGGCCGACGGCACCCTGCTCGCCGTCCAGCACCCGCACCAGACGCCCGCCGCCCTGGCCGCACGCCTACCCCTCGCGGCCACCCTGCCCGCCGCGCGCCGCGTCCTCGACCATCTCCTCGCGACCGCGTACAAGCAGGCCGACGACGTGATCGCGGCCTACCGGGTCAGCGGTGCGGACGGCACCGCGGTCGGCGTGCTGTGCCTGATCGACCCGGCCGCGGTCGACGGCAACGGCCTGGCCCGGGTCCGGCACAGCGAGCAGGTCTACCCGCACGTGGTCCGCGAGCGAGCCGCCGTTGTCGCCGGCCTCGGCACCGCGACCAGCGCCGCCATGCTGCTACCGGTCGCCGAGGGCCGTTTCCTGACCGACCTGATCAGCACCACCATCCGCCATCTCGGCGTGCCCGATGTGTCCACACAGGACTCGATGGCCCGTGTGCACGAACTCTGGCCGGTCGGCCCCGGCCCCCACCAGGACGTCCTCCTGGCCGCCGTCCAACGGCACCCGCTGCTCGTCGCCGACGGCAACCACCGCGTGGCGGCGGCAAGTCGCTCCGGCCTGCTCGCCCTGGTCACCGGCGGCCCGGACCTACGCGTCGCCGCCATCGACCGCACCCTGCACGACACCGGACTCGCCCTGACCGACCTCGTGGCCGCCTGGCGAAACGCGGGCCTCGACGTCCGCGAAGCCGAGCCGCCGCACCCCGGCACCGTGCTGGTCGAAACCCCGGCCGGCGCCGTCTCGGTCGAGCTGCCCGCGCCCGACCCGGACGAGCCGCTCCCGCGCATCGACCACGGTGCCGTCGAACACCTGCTGGTCGAGACCGCCCTCGGCATCGATCCGGACAGCCCCCACCTGCGCCCGCTGACCGCCTACCAGGCGCCAACGCCCGGCTACGACGCGATTCTGCACATCGCCCCGGTCCCGTTCGCGGACGTGCTGCGCGTGCATGAGCAGGGCAGGCGGATGCCCCGCAAGAGCACCTACTTCACCCCGAAGCCGCGCAGCGGACTGTTCATCGCCGACCTCACCGCCTGACCTGCCGAACGCGCCAGGCAGAATGAACGCGTTCACCACATTCGTTCGACAGGGGAGACCAGGTGACCCGCGGGGAGCTGCGAGGCGTTGTCGCACTGGATGGACCGTCGGGCACCGGCAAGTCCACCGTGGCCAAGCGACTGGCCGGCGCGCTGCACGCCAGGTACCTGGACACCGGCGCCATGTACCGCGCGGTCACGCTGGCCGTGCTCGACGCCGGCATCGACCCATCCGACCCTGCCGCCGTCGCCGACCTCGCGCCCACCGTCGACCTGGTGATCGGCACCGACCCGGCCGCCCCCACCGTCCACCTCGCCGGCGCGGACGTCGTCGCCGAGATCCGCACCCAGCGCATCACCTCCTCGGTGTCGGCCGTCGCCGGCGTGCCGGCCGTGCGCGCGGTGCTGATCGAAGCACAACGGAAGATCATCGCGGACGCGCTCGACGCGGGGCGCGGGATCGTCGTCGAGGGCCGCGACATCGGCTCGGTCGTCGCGCCCGACGCCGGCCTCAAGGTCTACCTCGACGCCAGCCCCGAGGCGCGCGCCAAGCGCCGCAGCCGCCAGGACGCCGCGGCCGGCCGAACGACCACAGTGGACAAAACACGGGCCGACGTGGACCGCCGCGACGGCATCGACGCGCGCACCACCCCGCTGCGCCCGGCCACCGACGCGGTCGAACTCGACACCACACACCTCGACGTGAACGGGGTCATCGCCGAACTTCTGTCCATGGTGGACGCTCGCGAGATGCGCCACGTGCCGGAGCGGACCGGCCCGTGAGCGCGTTCATCCCGGAGAACTATCCGCCGGGCACGTCCCGACGCTGGGTCGCCTTCTCCCGTTGGCTGGCGACCTGGATGTACCACGTCCCGTACCGCCTGCACGTCAACGGCACCGAGAACACCCCGCCGACCGGTCCGCTCGTCGTCGTGGTCAACCACTCCACCTTCGCGGAGGGCCCGCTCGTGCTCGGCGCCCTGCCGCGCGGCCCGGTCTTCCTGATCAAGCGCGAGCTGTTCGTCGGCGTGATCGGCACGATCCTGCGCAAGATGGGCCAGCTCGCGCTGAACCGCGACGTCCCCGACCGCGGCTCGCTGATGCAGGCCCAACGCATCCTGCGCGCGGGCGGCGTGATCGGCATCTTCCCGGAAGGCCATCGCGGCGAGGGCCAGATGGCCAGCGCCGAGAACGGTGCGGCCTGGCTCGCCACGTCCACCGGCGCGACCGTCCTACCGATCGCGTGCCGCGGCACGTATCGCGCGCCGGGCAGGCGACGGCGGTTTCGGCCTAGAGTGGACATCCTGGTCGGCAAGCCACTGAACCTGCCGACCCAACGTGGCCGCGCGGCCCTGACCGCGGCCACCGAACAGATCCGAGTCGCCATCGCCGATCTCGTCGTCGAACTCGACGAGGCGCGCGGCGACCGATCCCCGATCAGCAGCGAGAGTGAGTAACAGCAGTGAGTGAGTTGGACGGCACCTGGTCCGAAGAGTCCGAATGGGCCGTTGCCGAGATCGTCGACGGTGCGGAGGCCGAAGCGGCCATCATCGCCCAGCCGGTGCTCGCCGTCGTGGGCCGGCCGAACGTAGGCAAGTCGACCCTGGTGAACCGCATCCTCGGCCGCCGAGAAGCGGTCGTACAGGACGTTCCGGGCGTCACCC
The DNA here is from genome assembly GCA_035948315.1 of Pseudonocardiaceae bacterium. Taxonomy (GTDB): domain Bacteria; phylum Actinomycetota; class Actinomycetes; order Mycobacteriales; family Pseudonocardiaceae; genus CAJCJE01. The sequence goes on from DASZJG010000015.1 coordinate 20,090, forward strand.
GGGACCGCATCACCTACGACGCGCTGTGGAACGGCCGCAAGTTCACCGTCGTCGACACCGGCGGCTGGGAGCCCTCCGCCAAGGGCCTGCAGGGCGAGGTAGCCGCCCAGGCCGAGATCGCGATGCGCGCCGCCGATGCGGTTCTGCTCGTCGTCGACTCGGTGGTCGGCGCAACGGCCACGGACGAAGCGGTGGCGCGCGTCCTGCGCCGCTCCAAGCGCCCGGTGCTGCTCGCCGCCAACAAGGTCGACGACGAACGCAGGCTCGCCGACGTGGCCAGCCTGTGGTCGCTCGGCCTCGGTGAGCCCTACCCGATCAGCGCCCTGCACGGCCGCGGCTCCGGCGACCTCCTCGACGCCATCCTCGACGCGCTCCCGGAAACCCCCCGCGACACCTTCGGCCCGTCCGGCGGCCCACGCCGGGTAGCGCTCGTCGGCAGGCCCAACGTAGGCAAGTCGAGCCTGCTCAACCGCCTCGCCGGCGAACAACGCTCGGTGGTCGACAAAGTCGCCGGCACCACGGTCGACCCGGTCGACTCCCTCATCGAACTCGACGGCGACATCTGGCGCTTCGTCGACACCGCGGGCCTGCGCAAGAAGGTCAACACCGCCAGCGGCATGGAGTACTACGCGTCGCTGCGCACCAAGGCCGCCATCGACGCCGCCGAGGTCGTCATCGTGCTGCTGGACGCCAGCGAGCCCATCAGCGACCAGGACCTGCGCGTGATCAGCATGGTCATCGACTCGGGCAAGGCCGTCGTGTTCGCCTTCAACAAGTGGGACCTCGTCGACGAGGACCGCCGCTACCTGCTGGACAAGGAGCTGGACCGCGAACTCAGCCGCCTCCCGTGGGCCGAGCGCATCAACGTCTCCGCCCTCACCGGCCGCGCCGTCGCCAAACTCGCACCCGCGCTGCGCACCGCGCTCGAGTCCTGGGATCAGCGCGTGTCGACCGGCGCCCTCAACTCCTGGCTGTCCGACCTGGTCGCGGCCACCCCGCCGCCCGTGCGCGGCGGCAAGCAGCCCAAGGTCCTCTTCGCCACCCAGGCCCAGACCCGCCCGCCCACGATCGTGCTGTTCACCTCCGGCTTCCTCGAGGCCGGCTACCGCCGGTTCATCGAACGCAGGTTCCGCGAGACCTTCGGCTTCAAGGGCAGCCCGGTCCGCATCTCGGTCCGCGTCCGCGAGAAGAAGCAGCGCAAGAAGTAGCCCGCCAAACCGGATACGCTGCTCACACCCTGGTACCAGCCAGCCCCGATGCGAGAGGTACCGCGTGGCCAACGGTGACAACGGCGCCGAGCCCAGCGCCCCGGTGCGCCTCGTCCTGGCCGACGACGAGGCCCTGCTCAGGCGTGGCCTGCGGGTTCTGCTCGAGGCCGACGGGCGGGTGAAGGTCGTCGCCGAGGCGTCGGACGGAGCCGAGCTGCTCACCGCCATCGTCGAACACCGCCCGGACGTGGCGTTGATCGACGTCCAGATGCCCCGCACCGACGGCCTCTACGCCCTCCGCCAGATCCAGACCCTCCCGCACCAGCCGGCCACCGCCATCCTCACCACGTTCGACATCGACGAATACGTGGCCGAGGCACTGGAGCTGGGCGCCCACGGCTTCCTGCTCAAGGACGCCGAACCAGAAGCCCTCGTCAGAGCCGTCCTGGACCTGGCAGCAGGAGGCGCGGTCCTGGACCCACGCATCACCGCCCGCCTCCTCCCCGCCCTGCGCGCGAGCGGCGGCCAACTCCGCATGGCCAGAGCCATGGGCACCCTCAGCGCCCGCGAACGCCAGGTCCTCGACCTCCTCTCCGGCGGCCGCTCCAACGCCGCGATCGCGGCGCGCCTCGGCCTGACCGAAGCAACGGTCAAAAGCTACGTATCAACCGTGCTGAACAAACTGGGCGTCCAGAACAGGGTCCAAGCGGCCCTGGCCGCCCAACGTGGCGGCACCGGCGGGGACTTGCTCCCATGACCACCCTTCCCACCACCACGACATCGGCCCGACGCACCTCCCGCGTCGACCTGGCCGCGCTGCGCGCCGCGGTGCGTGGCATCCCGCGCCCCCTCCGCATCGCCATCGAAGAAGTCCTCGTGGTCGCGGCCAGTCTCGGCTGCGTCCTCCTGGCCCACCCGTCGACGTTCGCCTGGGGCACTCCCACCGCGATCATCGCCTGCCTGGCTCTGCCGCTCCGGCTGCGCTGGCCGTGGCTGACCATGATCGCCTGCCTGGTCGCGCTGGCCGGCGGCCTCGGCCTGGCTCCTGCGATCGCCGGCCTCTACCGCATCGGCCGCCGCGAGAAGGCCCCGATCATCCTCGCCTGGGCCACCGCCGCCGTCCTGGCCAGCGCGGTACCCGTCCTGGTCACCCAACGCCTGAGCTGGGGCGACGCGACGCTCACCGTCGCGTTCTCGATCCTCTGGATGACCGCCCCGTCCGCAGGTGGTGTTCTCATCACAACGAGGCAGAAGCTGACCGCGAGCCTCGCCGAACTCCGCAGAGCCCGCCAAGCCGAACTGGAAGCTCGCGAAGAACAGGCGCGCGCCCAGGAACGCACCCGCATCGGCCAGGAGATCCACGACGCCGTCGGCCACCACGCCACCCTGATCGCCGTCGAAGCCGCGGCGCTCGCCTCCACCACCGACGCCGCCGAAACCCGCCGCGTGGCCCTGCGCGTCCGCGCGCTCGCGAAAGAATCCCTGAGCGAAATGCGCGCCGCGCTCGGTCTCGCCGACGAACCCCAGGAAGCCGGCGCCGGCCTCGCCGACCTGCCCGTCCTGGTCGGTCGAGCCCGCCAAGCAGGCGTGGAGATCGACTTCGACGAACCCGAAGCCCTCCCGACCGCCGGCCTGGCCCCCGTCGTCGGCCGCGCGGTGTTCAGAATCGTCCAGGAATCCCTGACCAACGCGACGAAATACGCGCCCGGTTCACTCATCAAGGTCACCCTCGCCCAGGACGGCGCGCAGCTGACGGTGTCGGTGAGCAGCGGCCCACCCGCGATTCCCGTGCAGCCAGGCCCCGAAAGCGGCGGCATGGGCCTGGCCGGCATGGCCGAGCGCGCCAGAACCGCCGGCGGCACACTCCAAGTCGAACGCGGCGACGACGGCCTGTTCACGGTCCGAGCCCGGCTCCCGCTCCGCGGCCAACCCCTCCGCGGTTAGTATCCGCCCATTCACGCACGGTGTCCGAATCACCACCGCCGAAAGTAGGTACTGCGCAATCGACGATCGGCGGTACCCGTCCGAGCCGCGTTGTAGGACAGTTGTCCCGGGTGGGCATCGGGAGGTGCCTCGGACCGAGGGAATTACAGGGACCCGCTACCAAGCGGGTCCCTGTTGTATGTCCGGCTCCTCAGTGGTCACCCCCAGTGTCAACGCCCGCCGGCATCCTGCGCTAAGCTCCACCTCGCACTCAGGAAGCCGGTGCAAGCCGGGACGTGGCGCAGTTTGGTAGCGCACTTGACTGGGGGTCAAGGGGTCGCAGGTTCAAATCCTGTCGTCCCGACAGTGCAAAAGTACAAGCAGTGCAGAGGGTCTTCGCAGGTCAGCGCCTGTGAAGACCCTCTTTTTTGGATCTTGGTCTGTTCCCCGGGGTCGAGCACGCCGCTCATAGACCCATTGGCTAGGGGAGATCGAGATGCCGCTGCACCTGGGCGGCCTACCTGCGCGACTGGGATCGCGGCCTGCGCTGCGGCAACTACCCGGAGACCACCGGAGCGAGCAGATGACGGTGGTGCCTGGCCGACACGGCAGCCAGCTTCTGGTCGGCACCCTTCAACGGGGTGATCTCTATGGCAGCGGCACGAATCAGGTGCTCGATGACGTGTGGCGTGGGTTCATCGTTCGATCGGGCGAGTTGAACGTGGTCAAGGCGCGATGTCCTCCAGCGATCGGCCGCGGGTTTCCACGCCCATGGTCACCATCACGACGACACCGAGCGCCGCGCAGCCGAGCATGATCGAAAAAATGGTGGTGATGCCGCCGTTGGCGGCGAGCACCTCGCCGACGATCAGCGGCGCGACGATGCTGGCGGCCCGGTTCATACCGCTCGCCGCCGAAGTCGCCCAGCTGCGCATCCTGGTGGGGTACAGTTCCGGCGTGTAGATCCACAGTGGAGCGAGCGCAAGTGGCGCCCCGATCGCGATGACGGCGCCGGCGGCGATGAGGACCGGCAGTGTCGGCAGGGCGAACACGCCGACTCCTACGGCGCCGATCACACCGCCCAGCAGCATGATCGCGAAGCTGAGGATCAGTATCCTGCGTCGCCCGATGCGGTCGATCAGCAAGGCCGAGGCGAGCGCGCACGCCACGGAGATGGCTCCGGCCAACGCGGTCAGCAGCAGCGACACTTTCGGTGGTGCGCCGCCGAGGCGGACGTAGAGGGTGGGCAGCCACACGGTGTAGCCGTAGTTGATGAACGAGGCGAGGAACCAGACCGACCACAGCATGAGCGTGCGGTTGCGGTAGATGCCGCGAAGAAATTCACCAGGATGGAAGTCGTGGCCGGTCGGCGTCGGGGTGGCCTCGGGTTCGGCGAGGATGTCGCCTCGCCTCTGTGCTTCGGCTTCGACTCGTGCTACCAGTGCGTCGGCCTCGGCGGCGCGGCCTCGGCCGGCTAGCCAGCGGGCTGATTCGGGGAGTGTGAACCAGGCGAGGATCCCGATGATGGCGGGGATGGCGCCGATGGCGAACAGGTAGCGCCAGGCTGCATGCTGGCCGGCCGCGCTGGTGAGCAGCAGTGCGATCAGTGGCGGGAACATCAGGCCCCAGCCGTAGAGGGACTGGTAGAGGGTGCCGATCCGGCCGCGTGTGCGGGTGCTGAGGTATTCGTTCATCAGTGTCGCGGCGAGGGGTACTTCGGCGCCGAGGCCGATGCCTTGCAGGAGCCGGAAGATGAGCAGGCTGGCTGGGTTCCAGCTCAGTGCGGCGAGTACGGAGAGCAGGCCGAAACTGATCAGGCAGAGGGCGAAGGTGGCGCGGCGGCCGGCTCGTTCGCTGAGGGCGCCGACGGCGAGGGCGCCGGTGAACTGGCCGAGATAGCCGGCGCTGACGATGAGGCTGGCGGTGCTGATGGAGATGTGGAAGGTGGTGATGATCGCGGTGAGGACGACCGCGATGCTGATCGCGGTGAAGCTGTCGAAGAACGTCCCGGTGCCCAGTAGCGTGGCGAGCCGAAGGTGGAAGCGGTTGGGCGGGATGCGATCCAGCCGAGCCGCGATCAGGGCGGGCGACTCGTCCGAGGTGGGCAGGTCTGCCGGAGAGATGTCCGGAGAGGTGTGCGGAGGTGTCGTCATGGCGAACTCCGTTGTCCGATGGGCGATGACGAGCGCAGATCTGCCCCCAACGCCACGCTCTGCCCAGGAAGGCTAAGCGAGCCGGATAGATTACTGTTACCGCGTGTTACGCATGTTGATCATCGTTGGCGCTTATAGTTGCATGTGGAGGTCGCGATGGTGGCACTGGCATCGGTGGATCTGAACCTGCTGGTTGCACTGCGTGCCCTGCTTCGTCACTGCAGCGTGACCAGGGCGGCGGCTGAAGCTGGGGTGAGCCAGCCGGCGATGAGCGGCAATCTGCGTCGGCTGCGCCACGTTCTCGGCGACGAACTGCTGGTGCGGGTGGGTAAGACGTACGAGTTGACCGAGCGGGCGAGCGCGCTGCTCGAACCACTGGAGCGCGCGCTGCGCACGATCGACAACGAGGTTGTCAACGAGCCGGCGTTCTCGCCCGCGGACTCACGGCGCACCTTCACCGTCGCGTCGTCGAACGCGGCAGCCGCGACCGTCCTGTCCGGACTGGTCAACAAGTTCGGTACCGCCGCGCCGCACGCCGCGTTGCACGTCGTTGCGCTGGTGCGGGCGCCGGAACTGTTGCTCGGCGACCGTGGCTGTGACCTTGTCCTGCTGCCGGAGACGATCCAGACACAGCTTCCCCGGGAACGGCTCTACGACGACGAATGGGTGTGCGTCGTCGACGTCGACAACCACGAGGTCGGCGAGGAGCTCCGGATGGAAGACCTGGTTCGGTTGCCGCACATCGTGTTCGACATGGCCGGGGTCTCCGTGTCGGCGGAACTGACGTTGCAGGCAGCGGTCCCGGACCGGCGGATCCAGGCCGTCGTGCCGGACTTTCTCACGATTCCGTTCCTGCTGCGCGGCACCACGATGATCTCGGTGTTGCAGGGGCGGGTCGCGCGGTTGCTCGGCGCGCACGGGATGGTGCGGGTACTGCGCTGCCCGGTTCCGCTACCCGCGCTCGGGGTCGACATGGTCTGGAATCCGCGTGGCGCCAACGATCCCGCTTATGCCTGGCTGCGCGCGCAACTACTCGACCTCGTGTGACGGCGCCAGTGAGTCGCCGATCACCGAGATGAACCGGGCGAGCAGTGGCGACTCGCGATCCGAGCGCCATATCACCGAGTGCGTGTTCGGCGGCGCGACCAGGTCCAGCGTGCGGTGGGTGACGCCGCTGACGTGCAGCTGGCGGATCCCGGCCGACGCCACGACGACGCCCGCCCCGGCGCCGACCATGCCGATCGCCGAGAAGGTGTCGGCGGTCCGGCTCTCGACGCGTGGGGTGAAACCGGCGTCCGCGCACAGCCGCAGCAGGAAACCGTCCCGCTCGGCCTCGGTCGCCAGGAAAACTTCGTCCCGCAGCCGGGTCAGGGCCAGCGGCTTGTCCGGGGTGGCGGCCAGCCGGTGGCCGAGGGGCAGTGCCACCACCATCTCCAGCGGTGGGAGCGGCAGCGCGGTGATTCCCGGCCGCGGTGTGGTCGTCCAGGAGATCGCGATGTCGATCTCGTCGTTGAGCAGCCGGGTGGTCTGCTCGGTCGCGGTCAGCGCGGCCATAACCAGCCGTACGTCCGGGCACTCGGCATGGAACGCGCGAAACGCCTGGGGGATACCGTCGAGCAGCACCGAGGCGTCGATGGCGATCCGCAGTTCACCCGAGGTGCCCGCAGCGGCTCGACCGGCCGCGTCGGTGAACTCCTGCGCCGCTGTCAGGGTCTGCCGGGCCAGCGGCAGCAGCCGGGCACCGGCGGGGGAGAGTTCGACGTGACGGCTGGTGCGCAGGAACAGGTCCAGTCCGAGATCCTCCTCCAGCCGCCGGATCTGCTGGCTGAAGGGCGGCTGGGCGATGAAGACCCGGCGGGCCGCGCGGGCGAAGTGGAGTTCTTCGGCCAGGACCACGAAGTAGCGCAGGTCGCGAAGCTCCATCGCGGTCTCCGAATCGGCGCGGGAATTGATATCAAAACACAGACTACAAGACCGGAGTTGATAACGACGACGTCTTGACCGGTCTGTCGCGGCCGGGCAACACTCGCTTCGTGATGACCGATGCGAGTCTGCCGCTCGACGGCCTCCTGGTCGTCGACCTGTCCCGCGCGCTGGCGGGTCCGCACGCGAGCATGATGCTCGGCGATCTCGGTGCGCGCGTGGTCAAGATCGAGGCGCCCGGCCTCGGTGACGACACCCGCGGCTGGGGTCCGCCTTTCGTCGACCCACCGTCCGAACCGGACGGAGCACGGGAGTCGACGTACTTCCTGTCGGCCAACCGCAACAAGCAGTCCGTGATACTCGACTTGAAAGCGCAGGACGATCACGCGGCCGTCGTGGAGCTGATCCGGCGGGCCGACGTCCTGGTCGAGAACTTCCGGGTCGGCGTGCTCGACCGGCTGGGCCTGGGCCTGGACCGGTTGTTCGAGCTGAATCCGGGGCTGGTGGTGCTCTCGATCACCGGCTTCGGGCACGACGGACCGGAGGCGGGCCGCGCGGGCTACGACCAGATCGCGCAGGGCGAGGCCGGACTGATGTCGGTCACCGGGCCCGATCCCGATCAGCCGCAGAAGGCCGGTGTGCCCATCGCCGACCTGCTCGCCGGGATCCACGGCGCGCACGGCGTGGTCGCTGCCCTGTTCGCCAGGCAACGGTCGGGCCGGGGAGCGGTGGTCCGGACGTCGTTGCTCGCCTCCGTCATCGGCGTGCACGGTTTCCAGGGCACCCGCTGGACAGTGGCGCGCGAGGCCGGGCGCGCGCAGGGCAACCACCACCCCTCGATCGCGCCGTACGGGTTGTTCCGTTGCGCCGACGGTGCCGTGCAGATCGCGGTCGGCAGCGAAGGACTGTGGAGCCGGTTCTGCGCGGGATTCGGCATCGATCCGCAGACCCCGGGCCTGGCAACCAATCCGGAGCGGGTGGCGCGCCGGGACGAGGTCATCGCGTTGGTGGAAAAGGTGTTCGCGGCCTGGGACGCCGAACCGCTGCTGACCCGCCTTGCCGAGCTGGGCATCCCGGCTGGCCGGGTGCGCACCCTCGACGAGGTCTACTCGTGGGACCAGGTGCGCAGCCAGGGTCTGCTGATCGACGTCGAACACGATTCGCTGGGGCCGCTCACCCTGCCCGGTCCGCCGCTGCGGTTCTTCGACCGGGACGGCACCGAACACCTCCGTCGGCACACCGCGCCACCACGGCTCGGGGCCGACACCACGGCCGTGCTCGCGTGGCTGGACCGAGGACCATGATGCCGCCGCCCTCCGCTGCCGAGTTCGTCGCCGGACTGGTCGACGCGGGCAGCTTCGTCGGCTGGCACACACCGGCCGAGCCCGCCTGGACGGACGCCTCCTACGCCGCGGACCTGCGCCGCGCCCGCGACCGGTCCGGGACGGACGAGTCGATCATGTCCGGCCGCGCCACGGTCAACGGTGTGCCGGTGGCGCTGATCGTCGGCGAGTTCGGGTTTCTGGGCGGCTCGATCGGCCAGGCGGCGGCCCGGCGCATCGTCGCGGGCCTGCGGCGGGCGACCCGCGAGCGGCTGCCGGTGCTGGCCGCGCCCTGCTCGGGCGGCATCCGGATGCAGGAGGGCACGCCCGCGTTCGTGCGGCTGGTCGACATCACCCGGGCGGTGCTCGCACACCAGGCTGCTGGCCTGCCGTACCTGGTCTACCTGCGCAACCCCACCACCGGCGGCGTGTTCGCGTCCTGGGCCTCGCTCGGGCACGTCACCTGGGCCGAACCTGGTGGGCTGGTCGGATTCCTCGGCCCGCGCGTGGTCGAGGCGTTGCGCGGCTCCGCGTTGCGCGACGGCGTGCAGCGAGCCGAGAACCTGGTGGCCGCCGGAGTGATCGACGCGGTCGTGGCGACCGGCGAGCTACCGACCCGCGTTGCCGCGCTGCTGCGGGCACTGCGACCGACGACCGGACGCCTGCCCACGCGGGTTGCCGAACCGCGGGCCAGCCGGTCGAGCGACTGGGAGTCGGTGTTGCTGAGTCGGCACCCGGATCGCCCCGGCGTTCGCGAGTTGCTGGATCAGGCTGGCGAGAACGTGATCGCGTTGTCCGGCACCGGGGCGGGTGAACGCAGCGACGCGATCCTCGTGGCACTCGCGTCGTTCGAGGGCGGGTCGTGCGTGGTGATCGGCCAGGATCGCCGGGGGCAGGCTCGCGAGCGGATCGGGCCTGCCGCGCTGCGGTGCGCCCGCCGGGGGTTGCGGCTCGCGCAGCAACTCGGGCTGCCGGTGGTCGCGATCGTCGACACGCCGGGCGCCGAGCTGTCGCCGCAGGCCGAGGAAGGCGCGCTGGCCGGTGAGATCGCCCGCTGCGTCGCCGACTTTCTGAGCCTGACGGTGCCGAGCGTGTCGATCCTGCTCGGTGAGGGCGGCGGGGGCGCGGCGCTGGCCCTGTTGGCGGCGCGACGGGTGATCGCCGCCGAGCACGCCTGGCTGGCCCCGCTGCCGCCGGAAGGTGCCGCCGCGCTGGCACACCGCGATGCTGCCCGTGCGGCCGACGTGGCGCAGCGGCAGCACATCGGCGCGGGCGAGCTGCTCGCGCGCGGAATCGTGGCGTACGTGGTCGCCGAACCGGCGCCCGCGCATCTGGACCCGGACACCTTCCTGTGGAACATCGTGCGGGCCTGTGCCCATTTTCTGCACCAGCAGGACGCCGCACCGGTGGCGGACGCCGGGTGAGAGGAGAACTGCCATGGAGGTCGTCGGGATCCGGCGTGCCGGAAACCCAGCGGAAGCGGCTGTCCGGGACGCCGACGGCAACGTCACCGTGCTGGGCACGATCGAGCAGTTCTGGGGCCACGCCCGGCGCTGGCTGCACGCCGTCCCGGGCGGTCCGCCGATTGCAGAGTCCGATGTGGACCTCGTGCCGCCGGTGCTGCCGGACGCGCGGGTGATCTGCGTCGGCCTGAACTATCGCGAGCACGTCGCCGAGGGCTCCTACCGGGACGCGCCCGTCGCGGAGTTCCCGACCCTGTTCGCCCGCTGGCCCAGCAGCCTCACCGTGAGTTCCGCCGCCATTCCGGTCCCCGCCGACGAGGCGGGCCTGGACTGGGAGGGCGAGATCGTGGCCTGGGTGGGGGAGACGTTGGTGGACGCCGACCCGGAGCAGGCGCTTGCCGCGGTGGTCGGCTACTCGGTCTTCAACGACGTCACGGCTCGTCGCGCGCAGAAGCTGACGTCGCAGTGGACGCTGGGCAAGAACGCCGACCGCTCCGGCCCGCTCGGCCCGCTGGTGCCCGCCGACGCCGTCGGTGACCTGCGGGCCGGCCTCCGGCTGGAGACCAGGGTCAACGGTCAGCTCGTGCAGCAGGGCAGCACCGACGAGATGATCTACGACGTCGGTACGACATTGTCGTTGATCTCGCGGACGTTGACATTGCGACCGGGCGATCTGCTGGCAACCGGGACCCCGTCCGGAGTGGGGTATTCGCGGAGACCGCCCTGGCTGCTCCAACCAGGAGACACTGTCGAGGTCAGGGCGGAAAAGCTGGGCGCGATCACGAATCCGATCGTGTCGAACGAGGCCCGATTCCCGGTGCGGTGACCATCGAGGCGGCCAGGTCGAGGAACTGCCGTGCGGGTGACGCGTCGTTCTCCCCGACGTGCGACAGGACGCAGTGCTTGGTCCGTGGTGCGGGCGGCGCGATCGGCCGGTACCGGACGCCACTCATTTCGACGGCTCCGGCGACGCCCTCGGTGACCAGTGACACGCCCATGCGGGTCGCGACGAGTCCGAGCAAGGACTGGATGTCGTCGGTTCGGGTCTCGATGGCCGGGACGAAACCGGCTTCGAGGCACGCATGGGCGACGTAGTCGCCGAAAATGCGACCGAACGGGCCGACGAACCCGACGAATGGTTCGGCGGCGAGGTCGCGCAGCGCGATCGGCCCAGGCCGGTCGAGTTCGTGTCCTTCCGGAAGCGCGACGCACAGTGCCTCCTCGCCCAGCACCGTGGTGTGGAAATCGGGATGGTGGACCTCGGTCCGGAGGAACGCCAGGTCCAGCTCGTACGTGCTCAGTGCGCTCAGCAGATCGCGAATGGGCCGCTGGATGATGGAAACCTCGACGGTGGGTTCGAGCTTGCTGAAGCGCTGCAGGGTGTCCACCAGGCCGCCGTACATCGTGGAGCCGGCGATCCCGATCCGCAGCGACCCGCCCGTACCGGTCCGGATCGCCTCCGCCAGTTCGGCGAAGCTCGCCGCGTGTGCGAGCACCCGCTTCGCATGGTCGAGCAGGGCCGTGCCGACATGGCTGATGCGCACCGAGCCCTGGTCGCGGAAGAACAGGTCCGCGCCGATCTCGCGTTCGAGGTTGCGGATCTGGGACCGCAACGCCTGCTGGGAAATCCCGAACGCTCGTGCGCTCTGTTCGACGCTGCGCGTCCTGCTCAGGCTGACGAAGTAGGTCAGCTGCTTGAGTTTCATCGCGCCTCACTTCGAGCAGTCGGCCCGATCGATATCAAAACACATCGTGGGTTCCTGTTGTTGATAACGATAACATCTTGACCCCTCCGTCGTGCCACGACAACACTCAATTCATCTCAATGACGTGATGCGAGCAGGGCGCAGGGAGTCGGTCAGATGTCGTTGCACAGGCTAACTTCGGTCACGGTAGGCGTGCCGAATCTGGATGCCAGCCGGAAGTTCTACCAGGACTTCGGCCTTGCCGAGGCCGAACCGGGCCACTTCTCGTCGCGGTTCGGCGGCGAGCAACTCGTCCTGGTTGAGCGGCCGGAGCGGGCAGTGCTGGAGATCGGGATCGGCTGCCACGATGCCGGCGACATCCAGGCAACCGCGTCGGCGCTGTCCCGGGCCGGTGTCGACGCGACGGTGTCGGCGACCCAGATCCGGGTTCGGGAGCCGGTCACCGGTCTCGCGATCCGAGTGGAGGTCGCGGCGCCGATCAGGCCGGAGGTGGGCGGACCGCACGTGGAGAATTCCCACGGCGCGCGGCCTCGGTTGAATCGCCGGGTACCCGCGATCATCGATCCGGAGCGGACGCGTCCCCGCAAGCTGGGCCACGTCGTGATCGGCACCCCGGATCGTGAGGCCAGCCAGGACTTCTTCACCCGGGCTCTCGGTTTCAGGCTCAGCGACCAGCGCGGCGATCACATGGCGTTCCTGCGGTGCTCGACCGACCACCACAACATCGCGGTCACGCAGGCACCACGGCACTTCCTGCACCACACCTCCTGGGAGGTCGACGACATCGACCAGGTCGCCCAAGGCGCCGGTCACCTGCTTGCCATCGACCCGAGCCGTCAGCTGTGGGGCCTTGGCCGGCACTTCTACGGTTCCAACTACTTCTGGTACTTCCGCGATCCCGCAGGCCACTATGCCGAGTACATGAGCGATCTCGACGAGATCACCGACGACGAGGTGTGGGCGATCCAGACGGCGGGACAGCGCGGCGGGGCCAAGGCATGGGGACCGCCGATGCCCAAACACTTCGGCAGCCCATGGGAACTGGACAAGATCGCTCCACTGCCCGGGATGGTGTCGCTGTGACCGACAGGCCCGTCTATGACGTGGTGATCGTCGGCCAGGGACCGGTCGGCGCGACGGCCGCGTGCCTACTGGCCGACGAAGGGCTGACCGTGCTGGCCCTGGAGAGCCAGCTGACGCCCTACCCGTTGCCGAGGGCGGCCCGGTTCGACGGCGAGACGATGCGCACGTTCCAGCGGATCGGTGTCGCCGAGGAGATCGCGCGCAACACCTACGTCGGCGGTGGCGGGCAGTTCCTCAGCGCGGACGGTGAACACCTCGGCGGCTGGGCGTATCACCCGCCCACCAACGGGTGGGAGAACAGCTACTACTTCTTCCAGCCCGAACTGGAGGAGATCCTCAACCGGCGGGTCGCCGGCCATCCGGGAATCGAGGTTCGTACCGGCGCGACCCTGGTGGGCTACCAGCAGTCGGCGAACGCCGTCGACGTCACGGTGCGCATGGCGACCGGACCGGCCGAGACCTTCACCGCCCGGTACCTGGTTGGCTGCGACGGCGCCCGCAGCACCGTCCGGTCGGCCATGGGTGTTGCCGTGGAGGACCTCGGTTACGAGGAGCGGTGGGTGGTGGTCGACGTCAACCTGCTGGAGGACGCCGAGCTTCCAACGATCACCACCCAGTACTGCGACCCGGACCGTCCCGCGACGTACGTGCCGGGCCGGGGCGCCCACCGCCGGTGGGAGTTCATGCTCGCCGAGGGCGAAGACGCCCGAACGCTGGAACGGCCCGATGTCATCCACGCGATGCTGGGTCGCTATGTGGATCCGGCCAAGGTCGAGATCGTCCGCGCCAGCCTGTACACGTTCCATTCGCTGCTGGGCAGGGATTGGCGGTCGGGCCGGGTGTTGCTGGCCGGCGACGCGGCGCACCAGACACCCCCCTTCCTGGGACAGGGCATGTGCAGCGGGATCAGGGACGCGCAGAACCTGTCCTGGAAGCTCGCGGCCGTCGTCAACGGATCGGCACCGGACTCCCTGCTGGACACCTACCAGGCCGAACGGGCGCCGCACTTCCGCGCGATCATGGAACGGGCGATCGAGTGCGGCCGGATCGTGGGGGTGTTCGACCACGACGTGGCGGAGGTCAGGAACAAGGAGTTCCTGCGCAGGATGGGCGAGGGCGACGTGCCGTTCAGCAGCTATCGGGTGCCGTCGCTGGCCGGAGGGCTCATCGGGCCCGGCAGTCCCGCTCCCGCGGGAGGTCTGTCCCGTCAGGGATATGTCGAGGATCAGCAGGGACATCGTCGTCTGCTGGACGAGGTCGTGGGCGGTGGAGCGGTGCTGCTGGTCGCGGGCGAGGAATGGTCCGCGTCTCCCGCGGATGCCGTCCGGCTCGGCGCGGCCGCCGACCAGGCAGGCGTGGCGCTGTGTGTCATCCGGCCGAGTCAGCGGCAGTACCCGGATCAGGACCTGTTCGCCTGGCACGTGGTGGCCAGCGACGACGCCGGGCTGTGCGCGTGGGCGTCGGCCCATCGATTCATCCTGGTCCGGCCCGATCGCTACATCCAGGGCGTCGCCGGTACCACGCAGGCAGCCGCCGCGCTGTTGCGGCAGTGGTCCTCGGTCCTGGCCAATCCCGAACACATCGTAGGAGAACCAACCTGATGGCCATTCCACATTGGCAGCTCTGCACGTACACGACGCGGGATCAGCAACAGCACACCGGGGCCTTGCTGGACGACATGTCCATTGTGGACCTGCCGGGAGGCATGGGCGCGGGACGGGGGCTGGTCGAGCTTCTCGACGAATGGGCGGAGACCGAGGCCGCGCTGCGTGATTGGGACGCGACCGGCGTCGCGGTGGCCGACGCATGGCTGCGCGCACCGCTGCTCTACCCGCGCAAGATCGTGTGCACCGGCGCGAACTACCGCAAACACCTGGTCGAGATCGGACCCAAAGTCGGCGACTCGAGGACCCCGGAGGACCGGCTCGGCGCCGACTGGCGTCCCTTCTTCTTCCTCAAACCTCCCTCGACAACCGTGCGTGGTCACGAGCAGGAGATCCGGATCGACGCCTCGGAGCAGGTCGTCATCGACTGGGAGGCCGAATTGGCCGTGATCATCGGCCGGGGCGGCCGGGACATCCCCGCTGACCAGGCACTGCGGCACGTCGCGGGCTACTGCGTCATCAACGACATCAGTGATCGCTCGGCGTTCCGCCGCCCCGGCCCACCGACCATGAGCTGGGACTGGGTCGGGATGAAGGCGATCGACGACAGCGCACCCATGGGGCCGGGCGTGACGCCGCACTGGCTGGTCGCCGACCCACAGCGGCTCGGTTTCCGTCTATGGGTGGACAATCAGCTCGAACAAGATGCGAACACCGCTCAGATGATCTTCAGCATCGCCGAGCAGATCGCGGCGATCAGCGGCGTGATGACGTTGGAGCCCGGTGACGTGATCGCCACCGGCACGGCTGCGGGCGTCGGTCTCGGGCAGGACAAGAAACTCCGGCCGGGCAACGTCGTCACCATCGAGATCGACCAGGTCGGCGTACTGCGCAACAAGGTCGTAGCGCGGTGAACGTTGTCGACGTGCACGCGCACTACTACCCACCGGAGTACGTCGCCAGGTTGCGCCCCCTCGCCGGGCAGCCCGGCGAGGCCGGCGACGTCGCGCGGCGGTTCTTCGCCAACAGCCAGGTCCAGCAGGTCCCTGCCTTCACCGGAGCGCTGGCCGATCGGGTCGCGCTCCTCGATCGAGCCGGTGTGGGGACCCAGATCCTGAGCTTCGCGTCGATGAACGTCTACCACCCCGACGAGTCCGAGCGAACCGCGCTGGTACGGGCCTTCAACGACGGCTGCGCGCAGGCCGTGCTCGGCCATCCCGGCCGATTCCGGTTCTTCGCCTCGATGCCGGTGCCGTTCGTGGACGCGGCGATCGCCGAAGCACGGCGGGTCCGCACGCTGACCGGCTTCGCGGGATTCAGCCTGCCGACGCACATCGACGGTATGACCATCGACGACCCACGCCTTGATCCGCTGTACGCCGAGTGGAACAGCACCCCCGCACTGGTGCTGCTGCATCCCGACGGATTCTGCGTTCGCGGCGCGCTCACCGATCACTCCATGGAGTGGGGACTGGGCGCCCCGTTCGAGGACACCATCGCCGCCGTGCGGTTGCTGCGTTCCGGGATGCTGGAGCGCTATCCCAACCTCACCTGGGTCGTGCCGCACCTGGGCGGGGTGCTGCCGTTCCTGTGGCATCGGCTGACCTGGCGGTGGGCCCGAGACGCCGTGTACGACGGCGGCGCCGACCGGCAGAGCATGTCCACCGCGCGGCTGTTGCTCGATACCGCGAACAGTACGGCGGCCAACCTGGCGCTCGCCGCGACCGCGGTGCCGGACATGGAGCTGGTGTTCGGCAGCGACTACCCCTTTCTGGACGGCGACGCGCTGCGCAGGGGAGTCGCGACGGTACGGGCGTCGGCGAGTGTGCTCGATCCGGAGCACGTGCTGGCCTCGACGATCGCCGGCCACCTGCTGAGCCCGCGACCAGCCGGCTCGCCAACGGAACGGGAGAAGGACGATGATCGAGCGGCCAGGTGAGCACCAGGTGGCTGTGGTGGTCAACGTGATGCTGGAGCAGTGGGAACCAGGAATCGCTCCCGGCCTCGGGCCGATGGGCAATCCGCTGCCCGGTGGCGCCATAGACCATCAGGCCTTGAGCTGGGCCCGGTACGGCCCGCGGACCGGCGCCGGGAAACTCCTCGATCTGCTCGCTGCGCGATCCGTACCGGCGACCTTCTACATCAGCGGCATCCTCGCCGAGGAGAATCCGAAGCTGGTCGCCACCATCGCCGGGGACGGGCACGAGATCGCGGCACACGGCTGGGCCCAGAACATCGTGCCTGCCGCGTTGGACAAACACACCGAGCGTGAACAGCTCCGACGCTGCCTGACGGTGTTGACCGACGCGGCCGGGCAGCGCCCGGACGGCTGGATCAGTCCACGGTGTACGCCCAGCGGGGATACCGCCGAACTGCTGGCTGAGGCCGGTCTGATGTGGTTCGGCGACGTGTTCGACGCCGACGACCCGTATCTGATCGAGACCGGCAAGGGATCGATCGTGGGCCTGCCGTTCGGGATGGAGGTCAACGATCTGCCGATGCTGGTCCGCTACGGTGAACCGGCCCGCGAACTGCTGGACACCTTCGACGGCGTGCTCGACGCCGCACTTGCCGAAGGACAGCCGACCCATATCGACGTGACCGTGCACGCACATGTGGCCGCCCGGCCGGTCGGGCGCAGGCAACTCGCCCTGATCCTGGATCGGGCCGCCCAGCAGAACGTCCCCGTCCGCACGCGCCGGGAACTGGCCGGGCGCTTCCTCGCCAGGGAGGCCGGCGATGACGAGTAGCTTCGATTTCCACCAGGTGCTCAGAGATATCATCGGCCTGGCCCCGGAACCGCTGCCCGACTTCGATCCGCCGGCGCTGACACCGATGACGGTCCCGCTCAAAGATGCGACGGTCGGCCTGCTGGTGAGCTGCGGTGCCTATTATCCGGACCAGGAACGCATCCGGCCCAACAGCGACCTGTCCTACCGGCTGCTGCCGCGTGAGCGCGACCTCGACGACGTGCTCATCGCGCACCGGTCGCCGATCAGGGTTTTCGCGCTGGCGGACCCGAATGTCGCCTATCCCAGAGACACCATGCTCGACCTCGAACGCGCCGGGGTGTTCGCCCGCTACGCCGACAACGCGATCTCGATGGTCGGCTCGATCAGCCGGTTCGAGGAGCTGGCCACCGAGACCGCTCCCCGGATCGTCGAGGAGTTCACCGCGATGGGCGTCGACCTGGTACTGGTGGTGCCGTTCTGCCCGCAGTGTCACACCGCGTTCGGGGTGCTCGCCAGGGCCATCGAGAAGCGCGGCCTGCCGACGACCAGCATCACGACGCTGCACCAGTACGCCTCCGCGCTCAAGCCACCGCGCGCGTCGTTCCTGGACTTCCCACCCGGTTGCACGGCGGGCCGCCCGGGGCGGGGCGCCCAGCAGCGCGACATCGTGCGAGCCGCGCTCCGGTCCGCCGAGCAGGCAGGCGAGGACTGGCAACTGCCGCGCCTTCCGTTCCAGTGGGATCCGGACGGCAACCGCGACTGGGAGGCACTGGTGTCGGACATCTACCGGATCGACAACCAGATCCTCGGCACCGTGGCCACCAATCGCAAGGCGCACAGCAGTGTGCTGGGCGAAGAAGACGCCAAGGAGTTCACCATCCGCTGCGCTTGCTGACGGCGCGCCGCGAAGCGCCACGCGAGCTACGTATGACCTGGCACATACCGGTCGGTGCAAGGAGGCAATATGAACAACTGGGTCCTGACCAACGTTCGGGTCTTCGACGGCGGCCAGCTGAGCGAGCCGACCGAGGCGAGTGTGGACGGAGCGGTCATCCGCTCGATAGGTGACCACGCCGGCACCGCGGGGCGTGCGGTGGTCGACGGAGCGGGCGCAACCCTGCTGCCGGGGTTGATCGATGCCCACACCCACGCCGATGAACAAGCCTTGCGGCAGGCGCTGAGTTTCGGTGTCACCACCGAGTTGGACATGACATCCATGCCGGAGGTCATGATCCCGCTGCGCAAGACCGTCGCGGCCACAGCCGATCTCGCCGATGTACGCAGTTCATCGGTCGGGCTCACCACGCCCGACGGCCACCCGCACCAGCTCCGTCACGGACAACACGATCCGGCCTGGCCGACCGCGACCGGTCCGGAACAGGCCCAGGGATTCGTCGACGGCCGTATCGCGGAGGGCGCGGACTACATCAAGATCATGATCGAGGACGGCCAGGCTCTCGGCACGTCACTGCCTGCGCTGCCCCCCGAGGTCATCGCGGCGACCGTCCGGGCCGGACACGAACGCGGAAAGATGGTTCTCGCGCACGCCATGACCATCGCCGCGACGGAGATCGCACTGGATGCCGGTGTCGACGGCCTCACCCACCTGTTCTTCGACCGACCGCACACCGACACGGTGATCGCCCGTATCGCCGATTCCGGCACGTTCGTCGTCCCGACACTCACCGTGCTGGCCTCGATCACCGGGCAGCGAGCCGGCGCCGACCTGGCCAACGACCCGCGCGTGCGCCCGAAGTTGTCCACCGTGTGGATCGACCAACTGTCGCGGACCATGAGCTACCTCGACCAGGCCAACTTCGGCTACGCCCTGGACGCGGTCGCCGCACTGCGCGCCGCCGGGGTGGAGATCCTCGCCGGCACCGACGCCGCGCACGTCGGCGCCTACGGGATGGCCCATGGGGCGAGCCTGCATGACGAACTGCGCCTGCTGGTCCGCGCCGGTCTGAGCCCGGCGGAGGCCCTTGCCTCGGCGACCGCACTGCCCGCCGCCCGGTTCGGCCTGTCCGATCGGGGACGTATCCGTCCCGGTGCGCGCGCGGACCTCATCCTCGTCGACGGAGATCCCACCCGCGACATCGGCGCCACGCTGTCCCTGCGCGCGGTGTGGCGGGAAGGTGTCCAACTCGACCCGGCCGTGGTCAACCCGTCGTGAACCAGTCGAGCTTGCCGACCCATGACACATCACTGTCGCTGATGATCCACATATCGAAGTCCGAAAGGCTGGCTTGACAACGTGATCGATCACCCCTTCGTATTCATCGGCGGACAGTGGGTCCGTACACACTCGACGGACGTCATCACGGTTTCCTCTGCCAATACGGAAAAGGTGATCGGCTCCGTCCCGGACCCGGATCCGGTGGATGTCGACACCGCGGTCCAGGCCGCACGCGCCGCGTTCGACCATCCGTCGGGATGGCGCCACTGGGAGCCAGCGGCACGGGCTGACGTACTGCACCGGTTCGCCGAGGCCATGGACAAGCGCTCCGAGGAGATCGCCGTTCGGGTCAGCGACCAGAACGGCATGCCGATCACGGTGGCGCGAGCAGGCGACAGCCGCATGCCAGGGCAGGTGCTGCGTTACTACGCGGACCTCCTGCGCGACGAGGTCGACGAGGAAATACGGGCCAGTTCCACCGGCGGCAGCACTCTGGTGCGCCGAGTTCCTCTCGGTGTGGTGGCAGGTGTGGTCCCCTGGAACTACCCGAACATCCTCTCGGCCATGAAATACGCGCCCGCGCTGGCCGCCGGCTGCGTGGTCGTACTCAAACCCTCGCCCGAAACCGTGCTCGACGCCATTCTCGTCGCGGACGCCGCCATTGAGGTCGGCCTGCCACCGGGTGTGCTGAACATCCTGCCCGGAGGCGGGGAGACCGGTGCCCGGCTCGTCGCGCACCCCGGCGTCGACATGGTCACCCTGACCGGCTCGACCGCCGCGGGTCGGCATGTCGGCGAAGTGTGCGGCCGGTTGCTCCGCCCGGTCAACCTCGAACTCGGCGGCAAATCCGCCGCCGTCATCCTGGATGACGCCGACCTCGACCTGCGCAGCGTCGGCGCCCAGCTCGCCCCGGCCCTGTTCGGCAACAACGGCCAGACGTGCTTCCTCAGCAGCCGGGTGCTGGCCCCGCGCAGTCGCTACGACGAGGTCGTCGAGACCGTCGCCGAGCTTGCCCGCTCGCTCACCGTGGGCAACTCGCTGGATCCGGCCACCCAGGTAGGTCCGTTGGTGAGTCAGCGACAGCGTGAGCGTGTCGAGGGCTACATCGCCAAGGGCACGGAAGAAGGCGCCCGGCTCGTCGTCGGTGGCGGCCGGCCAGCGGAGCAGAAGACCGGCTGGTTCGTCGAACCCACCGTCTTCGCCGATGTCGGCAACACGTCGACGATCGGCCGGGAGGAGATCTTCGGACCAGTTGTGACGATCACCCCCTACACCGATGACGAGGACGCGGTCCGCATCGCCAACGACTCGGAGTACGGGCTGGGCGGCACGGTCTGGACCAGGGACGCCGATCGAGGTGTCAGGGTGGCCCGGCGAATCGAGTCCGGAACCGTCGGCATCAACGGATACCGCCCCGATCTCCGTTCCCCGATGCCGGCGATCAAGGCCAGTGGACTGGGCCTGAAGCTCGGCCCGGAGGGACTCCGGTCCTACCAGGGTTTCCGATCCGTCTATCTATGACCTCGGCGCTCGCGCCCGCCGCAGATCCAGATGGGAATTGCCGTGCGACGTTTCGACTACATCGTGGTGGGTGGCGGGACAGCCGGTTGCGTCCTTGCCGCGCGGCTTTCACAGGACCCAGCGACTCGGGTGCTTCTGCTGGAAGCGGGCGCGGCCCAACCGACCGCCGCGATGGCCAACCCGGCCGCGTGGTTCTCCCTGGCGGGCACGTCCGTCGACTGGGCTTACCAGACCGTCCCGCAGAGCGGTACCGACCATGCGGTGCACGCCTGGCCGCGCGGCAAGGTGCTGGGCGGTTGCAGCGGCATCAACGGCATGATGCACATCCGCGGCGACCGAGTCAGCTATGACGCCTGGGAAACCGCGGGTGCGACCGGCTGGAACTACGATGCGCTGCTCCCGTTCTTCAAACGCACCGAACGATCCCACGACGGCGATTCCTCCTACCGTGGAGTGGACGGGCCAATGGAGATCGCCCACCTGGACGCCACCGAACCCCTGTGGGTGGCCTGTTACGAGGCCGCGCTGGAAGCTGGCCACGCCCGCAACGACGACAACAACGGCGCGGTCGCGGACGGCGTCTCGTGGATCGAATCGAACATCGTCGACGGCGCACGACAGAGCGCCGCGGACGCCTACCTGACGCCCGCGGCGAGCCGCGCCAACCTCACCATCGTCGCGGGCGCTCACGCCCAGCGGCTACTCATCGACCGCTCGACCTGCCGAGGAGTCGAGCACATCGTCAACGGACATGTGCGGAGCTCCTTCGCCGATCGCGAGGTGATCCTCAGTGCCGGAGCGATCGGCACACCCCAGCTGCTGCTGCTTTCCGGAATCGGTCCTGGCCAGCATCTGCGGGACCTCGGCCTCGACGTGGTTGCCGATGTTCCCGGTGTCGGGGCCAATCTCCACGACCATCTGAAGGCGGAGGTCGCCTACACCGGCACTCGTCCTTCGCGCACAACCCGGTACTCGCGCAAGCCGGTCGTGCTGACCCGAACGACGCCCTCCGCCCCACTCGACATGCAGATGATCTTTCTCGATTTTCCGATGCACCCCAGATTCAGGCCAGGGCCAGAAGACGGGTACTCGGTCATTTTCGGTCTGATGACGCCGGCCAGTCGCGGCAGCGTGCGGTTGGCCAGTGTTGATCCAGCTCAACCACCGCTCATCGACCCCAACTATCTGTCCGAGGAAAGCGATCGGCGGCGGATGGTGGCCGGTCTCCGCCTCGCCAGGGAAGTCGGTGCCGCCGGCGCGCTCGCTCCGTGGCGGGAGAAGGAACTGTTCCCCGGCTCCGGCGCGCAGACCGACGACGCGCTCACGGCCCACCTGCGCCGCAGCGTGTCCACCTACTATCACCCGGTCGGCACGTGCAAGATCGGCACCGACGCCATGTCGGTCGTGGACCCGCAGTTGCGAGTACGCAACATCACCAACCTGCGGGTCGCCGATGCTTCCGTCATGCCCTCCATTGTGTCCGGCAACACCAATGCGCCAGTACTGGCCATCGCCGAACGAGCGGCGAGTCTCGTCATCGGCGAACCAACGGCTGACCGGTCCGGGATCAACACGGCGACGGCGCGTGCCTGACCTGAGTCCTCAGTGGAGTCGGTCTCCAGCATCGCCTGCGCGCCTGCTCCTTACTGGATGTCCGGGGCGGAAACAAATGTTTGGTGCAGTTCGCCGATGCCTTCGATCCAGCTGTCGAGTCGTTCGCCGGGCTGCAGGAACCGCTTGGGTTCCCGGCCCATCCCGACCCCGGCCGGGGTGCCGCTAAAGATCACGTCCCCCGGGTAGAGCGTCACGTTCTCCGACAACGCGGCGATCAGCCGGGGGATACTGAAGATGAGGTCGCTGGTCCGCGCTTTCTGGAGTTCCTCGCCGCCGATCGCGCAGCCCAGTTCGAGGTCGTCGGGGTCGGCGAACTCGTCCGGGGTCACCAGCCACGGGCCTTGCGGCGAGAACCCGCTGAACGACTTGCCGAGGCCGAACTGCGGCGACGGGCCTCGCCGCTGGGTGATCCGCTCCGACAGATCCTGGCCTGCGGTGAGCCCGGCGACATAGGACCAGGCGTCGGCGACGGCTACGTTGCGCGCTTCCCGGCCAACAACGGCGACGAGTTCGACCTCCCAGTTGACGTTGCCCCCGCGCGGCAGTACGACCTCGGTGTCGGGCCCGGAGAAGCTGGACACGTACTTGGTGAACACCGGGGGCAGTTCAGTGGGCGCGGCGAGCCCGCCTTCGGCGGCGTGAGCGGCGTAGTTCAGTCCGACCGCGAAGACCTGCCGCGGCGCGGGTGAGGGTGCGCCGAGGCGAGTACGGTCGACCGGCAACAACTCAGTCGGCGGAACGTCCAGTTCGGTTGCCCACGCGGTGATCTCCTGCCATTGCGCGAAGACCTCAGGCAGGCCAGGTCCCCATAGGCCGTCCGACGCATCCGCGATGTCGAGATGTTTCGCGGCGCCGTCCTGCTCGATGATGAGGGCGGCCCGGTTGCCGATGTTCGCTAGACGCATGAGATCGCTTCTCCTGGGCTGGTGAGGTCGCTGTATCGGGTGATGAGTTCCTTGGCGTCGGCGACGTCGGTGACGGCGCCGAAGATGTAGTGGTCGGGCCGGATGAGCACCGCCCGGATGTGGTGGGCGTCGAACCAGGCCCGCCACGCTCCGTCGGGGTCACCTAGGTCCACGCCGATCGTGAAGGTGCGGCCGCCGAAATCCTCGCCAGTGTCGTCGAGGGTCAGGAGCAGGGCGCCGTAGCCGGTGACGTCGTCGAGCAGCACGCGGTGACCGTCGCGTTCGACCGGGAACTGGGGCGCCAGGGTGCCGCGCAGTGTGCTGGAGTCGTCAGCGAGGACGCCGTCGCCAAGCACCGGTAATGCGGAGACCGGGAGGACGCGGGCCGGGTCGGCGCCTCCTGCGATCATGCGGGCGTCGCGTTCGGCGGCCTGCTGTTCGTCGAGAATGCAGATGACGCGGCCGAGTTCGACGGACATCGCGATCGCGTGCTGGAGGTGGATGCTGCGTTCGGAGGTGTAGGTGTCCAGCAGTGCGAGGTCGGATTCGCCGCGCAGTACCCGGTCGAGTTTCCAGCAGAGGTTGGCGACGTCGCGCAGGCCAGAGCACATGCCCTGACCGGCGAAGGGTGGCATCTGGTGGGCCGCGTCGCCTGCGATGGCCAGGCGGCCGCGATTCCAGCGGTCGGCCCAGCGGGCGGCGAAGGTGTAGACGGCGTGCCGTTCCAGGCGTGAGTTCTTCGGGGTGCGGCCCCATGCCGACAGCAGTTCCCAGGCTTTGTCGTTGGTGTCGAACTCGTCGCGGGTTTCGCCGGGCAGCAGCATGAATTCCCAGCGACGGCGGCCAGGGCCGCCGGAGACCAAAGTGGTCGGCCGGGCGGGGTCGCACAGTTGCCAGTTCTGCGGTGACCAGTCCCGGTCGTCGGTTGGGATGGTGTCGACGATGAGCCAGTCGTAGAAGAAACCCTCATCGTGTACGGCAGTGCCAAGGCGCTCGCGGACGAAGCTGTTCGCGCCGTCGCAGCCGATCACGAACCTGGCTCGCGCGTGCCGCTGCTCGATCGCCATATACGTCAACAGGACGTCGTCGGTCTGTTCCTCGATGCCGACGACGTCTGCCCCGCGTTGCAAGGTGACGTTCGGCATCGCTTCGATCGCTGTCACCAGGACCTTCTCCAGGTCGGGCTGGGAGAAGAAGTTCGCTACCGGCCAGCCGGAGGGTCCGGTCCCGGACCAGTCGATGCTGAGCAGCGTCGCGCCTGCGGCGTTGCGCCACTCGTAGTGGTCGGGCACGCCCGCGGAGATCGTCCGCACCTCGTCGGTGAGGCCCATGCGTTGGAACACTCGGCCGATCTCGTCGTCGAAGTGCGCGGCCCTCGGCAGTGGATAGGGCGTCGGCCATCGTTCGAGCACGAGCACGTCGTGCCCGCGTAGGCCGAGCATTCTGGCCGCGGCCAGCCCGACCGGACCCGCGCCGACGACCACCACATCGTGAACTCTGTTCATATCGCCCCTTTTCGCTGGAGATGAGTCCTGCCTAGTCTGCGTTGCCGCAGTGACCGGCGTGGTGATCGGGTGGTGGGACGTCCAGCGCGGGATTGCGGTCGAAGAAGCCGACCGGTTTGAGCGTGAAACCGACGTATTCACAGGGCATGATCGGCCAGTCCTCCGGGCGCGGCAGGTGCGAGGTGCCGAAGGTGTGCCAGAGCACGATGTCCTCGTTGATCAGGTCGCGTTCCTGCTTCACCCATTCGCCGAGCCCGTCGCCGGGATGCTGGTTCGGGTAGTCGCCCGCGGCGTGCATCTCCTTCGGGTCGTAGCGGGTGACCCACAGGTGGTGCCGAGCGAACTCGGCCCGTTTGGCCAGGTCGCTCTCTGGCGCGGCGAGCAGGGTGGGGCCGACGAAGGGGACGAGCTTGTATCCGACCGGTTCGCCGAAGCGGTTGGGCACGTTCGGGTTGATCACCTTCCAGGTCCGGGCCGTGGCCGGATCGCACCTGCGGCGGGTCTCGCGTTCGTTGGTGATCACGGTCTTGCGGGCCACGATGGCGTTGCCGTACTCGTTGCCGGGACCGATGGGCAGGCCGACCGCGTCGACCTCGAGCACCGTGTTGTTCGGTCCGTCGATCTCGAAGTCCAGCCGCATGTTGAACAGGTGCTGGTGGTTGGGTGCGTCGAGCTGTGGTGCGACGAGGGTGCCGAACTCGGGCGTCGCGCCCGGCGCGATGGCGCGGGTTTGGACGATCCCGGTCAGCTTGGCCTCGAACTGGATGGTTCCGTCCTGGTAGAAGTACCAGAAGAAGCCGTATTCGTAGTTGCCGACCGTGTGGATGGCCGAGACGACGAAGCGCCGGGAGCGGCGGACATCGGGTGCGTCGGCGTAGCGGAAGTTCCAGTGCTTCCAGAGGATGCCGTAGTCCTCCTCATGCAGGCAGATCGCGTTGGTGATCGTGTGCGGGGTGCCTGACTCGTCGGCGACCACGGCGTCGAGGTAGCGGATCTCGCCGAGGCAGTCGCAACCCGGCGACAGTGACCCCACCGTCTTGCCGAGGTTGTATTCGCCCGCGTCGAAGACGTTGCGGAAGTAGAAGTCGTTGCTAGTGTCACCGTAGGGCACGACCATCTCGCTGATGCTCGCCCTGTGCAGGATCGAGCGTCGGTCCTTACCGTCCAGATAGGACACATCGCTGATCACCAGACCTTCGACGGGGTCGATGTGCGCGTGCAGCCGCCATCGTTGCCAGTCGACGACGTTGCCATCGACGGTGAACGAGGGGCCCTCGGGTTGGCTGATCTCCAGCGGACGCAGGTCGGTACGCAGCGGTCCGACGCTGCCGAGGTCGTAGTTGCCGCTCTCCGGCGGCAGCGGGATCGGGTCACCGTCCTGGACCGCGACCACCGAACGCTCGTCGCAGTCGACCACGAAGACCAGGTTGCCCACCGGGCGGGCGTAACCGTTGTCCTGCGGGAATTCGCGGACATAGGCGCTGGCCCGGATGATCCTGCGGCGAGCGGAGATGCCTTCGATCGGCAGCGTGCCGGTGGACCACGGATCGAGCTGCAACAGCTCCAGGTCAGCTACGCCGTGCCGGGCGAGGGCGGCGACGGCCGCCGGGTCCTTCTTGACGATCTCGTCGAGCGCCATGATCTCCTCGACCATCAAGCTGGGTTGCACCCCGGGGACCTGGGCCCAGGCGGCGATCTCGCGCGTGGACAGGTCGACACTGGCTTCGTAGGTGGCGGCGCGGTCGTAGATGACGAGGAATGCGGCCCGCGCGGGCGGCCTGGCCGAGTCCCGGTGCCGTACCGCGGCTTTCGCGGGGGGATCCAGTCGCACGATCGGGAACCGCGGATCGGCGAGTTCGGGCCGTTGGGCGCGAACGGTGGCGATGGCGGTGCTGACCTCGTCGACGGTGAGCGGATCGTAGGGATGCCGACTCGATGAGGTTGTGTTCACGGGCGTTCTCCGGGTGGTCGTGGCGACGCGGGACGCTAACTGAGTTCTGCGGTCAGCTCGGTGCGGGCCGACCGACGTCGGGTGCGTACCGCGACGGCGAGCGACCAGAGCAGCCCGGCGGCGATCCAGCCGCCCAGCGCCCACGGCACCGTGTTCAGTGGACTGGTTGCTTTGTACAGCGCACCGAACACCCCGCCCGCTGACACGAGCACACCAGCGGTGGCGGCGATGAGCAGTTTGACGCGGTTCACCTCGTGCCACAGCCCTCGTACGCCCGCGACGCTGACCACGAGATACATCAACGCGAGGCCGGTGGCGGCGAACCCGACCATCCAGCCGAACATCGGGGCCCACTGTGGTTGCAGGACACCGGGTTGGCCCGTGACGCGGGAGAACACGCCGTCGCGGAGCACGACCAGCACGATCGCCACGACGGAGACGATCCCGATCAGGGCCGCGCCGACGGTCGGGGTGCGCAAGCGCGGGTGCACGGTGGCCAGGGCCGACGGGAGGCGGTCGGCTCTGGCCATGGCCAGCATGCCGCGGGACGCGGCGACACAGACGCCGATGGCGACGGCGGTGATGTCGAGGATGATGAGGACCGAGATGACGTCGCCGAACCCGGGGGAGCCGAACGGAGCGCCGGACGCGAGCGCCTGGAGCGGGAACACGCTGGCCTTCCACGCCGTGCTGTTGAGGCCGAAGCCGACGTCCTGGGCGTAGGCGGTCAGGACGAAGTAGGCGCCGACGATGGTCAGCGACCACAGCATGGCTCGTGGCACGTGCCGCTTGGGCTGGTCGGTCTCCTCGGCCAGGTTCGCGGCGGATTCGAAGCCGATGAACATGTTGATGCCGTAGAGCACGCCGTAGAGCAGGTCGAGCCCGGCGACCGAGGACGGGTTGAACGGCCGCAACGACAAGCTGTGCCCGCCGAGGCCGCCCCTGACGACGATGTGGATCGAGAAGCCAGCCACGATGGCCGAGGAGATCAGCACCAGTGCCAACTGCGCCCGCACGGAAACCTGGACGCCGATCACGACGATCGCCATGACGATGACGACGAACGCCAGCGCAAGCACCCACCAGGGCACGTTCACCGAGAAGGCGGTCTGCAGCAGGGTCTGGGTCAGGCCGCCGAGGACGAGGAACGTGGCGGCGGCCAGAATCAACATGGCGCCGAAGTACACCCAACCGGCCACGATGCCCGCGCGCGGGCCGAAGGTGTCGCAGATGTACTCGTACAACGATCCGCACGCGTGAATGCGCTTGGCATACTGGGCGATCACCCAGCCTGCGCCGAACAGGCCCGCTCCGGCGATGATGATCGCGATCGGCGTGGCAACGCCCGCGCCTCGCCCGGTCGCGGAAAGTCCGACGATCAAAGGCAACAGGGTCGCGACGGAGAATACCGGTCCCATGAAACCGACGGACTGAGCGAGCACGCCGGTCATGGTGACCTTGGCCCGTCCCAGTGAGGCGTTCGGGGTGAGGCTCATCTCGGCTCCCGTGAATGTGAGGGCTGCTCACCGAATCGACTATGTACGATAATCGTACGGATGGTTCGGCCCAAAGTAGACATTGACTGGTTTGGTGCGTGATGTCAACCGGAACGCTGTCTTTCTCATAGCGCCGTCATGGCCTGCCACAGGCCAGGAACTCGGTGACCAGGTGGGTGAAGGCGGACGGGTTGTCGTCGTGGACGTAGTGTCCGGCATCCGGTACTTCGGTCCAGCGCAGCGGGGGTTGCCGCCGCGCCATCCGCTGGCACGTGCCGACCGGAAGGAAGTCGGAGCGCGCGCCCCGGATGACCAGGGTTGGGCAGCGCAACGCGTCAACACACGACCACAGGTCGACCGGCCCGGCAGGATCGCCGCGCAGCCGGGCGGCCGCGATGCCAGCCATGTCCAGCTTCCACTCCCAGCGCCCGTCCGCGGTGCGGCGCACGGTGTGCTCGATCCGTGAGGTGAGCGCGTCGTCGCTGATACCAGGGCGGATGCCGCGCCAGTAGGCGCGCACGGCGTCCAGGGAATCGAAGTCGGCTGGTGTGCCACGCATTTCCTCGATGATCCGCTGGGCGCCCTCGGTGCTCGTCGACGAGCCCGGCCCGATGTCCTCGACGATCAGCGCGTCCACCTGGTCGGGATGCCGTGCGGCGTAGGCGTAGCCGACGGTGCCGCCCATGGAGTGTCCGATGACGACCAAGTGGTCCAGGCCGAGCAGGGCGACGAGGTTCTCGATGTCACTGACGTAGGCGTTGGTGAAGTAGTCGCGGCGCGGGTCCCAGGAACTCTCGCCGCGACCGCGGAAGTCGGGCGCGATGACCAGGTGCGTGCCGCTGAGCACGCGGGCCAGCGGCGCCCAGGTGGCGGCGTAGCTGCGGAGTCCGTGCAACATGAGGACGGCCGGTGAGCCCGCCTCGCCCCACCGCAGGTAGTGGCAGTTCAGGTCGTTCACGACCACCAGGTGGCTCGACGGTGCGGACGTGGTCATTGGCGCTACCGCAACCCGTCCTGGCCACGCACCTGCTCGGCCGCGAGGCCGCCGAGCCGGGCATGCAGGCGGCCGCGCGAGGCGAAGGCGAACGCGACGACGACCTCGTCGGGGCGTGGCGCGTCGCCGAAGCCGATCGAGATCGTGTCGTAGTTCGACCGGACGTAGAGGGCGTCCTTGTGCGCCAGCGGAATGTCGATGACCGTCCCTGCCGCGGCGACCTTGCCCGTCGAGGGCACCCACGCGACGCCACCGCCGATCGCGTCGCGGACCGGGTCGGCGAACACCTGGGTGAGGAAGGCGTTGCCGTGTTCGTACTCGCCAAGGGTGCCGACCACGGCGGCCTTGCCGTAACTCTGTATCGGCGTGCCTGCCGCTGCTTCGACGGCGCGCCTGCCGACCTCGTGGCCGAGTTCCCCGGACTTGGCGACGATGTCGCCCAGATCCTGGCTGAAGCGACCGGCATAAGGGTTGTGGATCGCGGCGGCGATCACGACGCGCCGCACGGCGTGCCCGTCGGCGAGCTGCCCGGTTTCGTTGGCGAGCACGTCCTCGACGTGGGTGAACCACTTGCGCAGATGATAGGGGCCGAAGTTGGCGGCTGGCATGGGTCGCGACTCCTTGCGGTCAGCTGTAGAGGGGATCGAGCGTGACGGGATCGCTGGGCGCGTTGTGTTCGCCCAGGACGCGTCGTCCCTCCTCCTCGTCGGTGACGGTCTCGGCGAACAACTCGAACCGGTTGCCGTCCAGGTCCTCGAAGTACAGTCCGATGCCGACCTTGTGATCGGTGGTCTTGACGACCTTGACTCCTTTGGACAGCAACATGCCGTAGAGACGACGCAACTCGTCGACGTCGCCCTTGATCTCCAGGCCGTAGTGCTGAAGGCCGAGACCGCCCTGCCGCGCCGCTTCCTCGGCCCGGATCAGCGCGAGGTCGTGGTGCTTGCGGCCGAAGGAAAGGAAGACCCACTGCGGGCCGCGCGCGGTGATCTTCATGTCGAGCACGTCCGCGAACCACAGCGCGGAGGCCTCGGGGTCGCGGACGAACAGCGAGAGGTGGGTGCGGACGATCACCGGCTTGGCCGGGTTCGCGGTCGTCATAGTGTTCTCCTGACGTGGTCAGTGATGGGTGGTGGGAGGGTCGGCGGCGACGGCGGGAGTCCAGGCCACGTCGGTGATCTCCGGGAATTCGCGCCATTCCTTGGTGAAACCGCGGCCGCCGTTGGTCGAGCGGAACAGGTGGCCGTATTTTGTTCCGGCGAAAACGAGATCCGGGTCGCTGGCGTGGGTACCCATCGCCCAGACCGTCGAGTTGGCCGGAACATCCACTGTGGATTCCTGCCAGGTCCTGGCGAGGTCGTCGGAGCGGAAGATCCGGGTCGTCGTGCCGGGTGTCGCGTCGCCGATGCCCAGCAGCACGGCGTTGCTGCCGGGGACGCGGGTGACCAGGCGCGTGTAGTAGATGCCCCACGTCGACCTCGTGCCGGTGCGGGTCCAGGTCAGGCCGTCGTCGCGACTGACGAAGATGGCGTTGACGACCACGCACACCAGCGTCTTGGGCGGCCCGTCGAGCACGAGCACGCAGTGCACGTCCGAGACGGTGACGCCGTGCGGGAGATCGTGTTCGGTGCCATCGAGGCGTTCCCAGGTGTCGCCGCGGTCGCGGCTGCGCCACAGTCCGCCCTCCTCGACGCCGAACCACGCGGAGGTGCCGTCGACGTGGTCGTAGGTCGCGGTGAGGATGCGCGGCTTGCTCACGCCCGCGCACCGCGCCGGTAGCTCGGGTGAGAGCCGGTCCCAGGTCAGGCCGCCGTCGTCGGTGCGGTACATCGCCGCCCGGGACGGCGCTCCGGTGCCGATGAGCATGCTGTCCGGGTTGTTGGGGTCGATCGCGATGGACCAGACCTGGGTGTTGTCGAAGGGGGACCGGACTCGGGTCCAGCGGGTCCCGGCGTCGTCGCTGCGGGCCAGGCCGATGTCGGCCCCTGCGAAGACCACCTCGGGCCGGTCGGGATGCACGGCCAGCGCCCGCACCACCGCGTCGAACTCAAGGTCCTGGTCGAGCGGAATGCGGTGCCAGGTGGCGCCGTCGTCTTTGCTGCGCAACACGCCCTGCCCGGCGGTACTGACCAGAATCGTTCCGCGCATCAGCGCTCCCTTCAGGATGCTGGGTGGTCAGAGGAAGATGCCCCGGGTCAGGCCGCCGTCGATGCCGAGCGACTCGCCGGTGATGCCGCCCGCACCGGGTCCCGCGAAGAAACACACGGCCGCGGCCACCTCATCGGCGGTGAGCACCCGCCGAATGGGCGTCCGGTCGATGAAGTTCTGCTCGACCTGGGCCGCCGTGATGCCCTGCACGGCGGCGTTGCGGGCGTACAGCTCGTGGATGTGCTCGGTCGCCACGACGCCCGGGTGCAGCGTGTTGACCGTGATGCCGTCCGGGCCGAGCTGGTCGGCCAGCACCTTGGTCATGTGCACGACAGCCAGGTTGCGCATGCCGGACAGCGCGTGGCTGGACCGGCCGGTGAGCCCGCCGATGTTGACGATCCGCCCGTAGTGCCGCGCGCGCATCAGCGGCGCGACCGCTTTGACACAGCGGAAGTACCCGACCACCTTGGTGTTCAGGTCGGCGAGCAGCGCCTCCGGATCGGCATCGGCGATGTCGTCGCGTACCAGCCCGGCCGGTGCCGCGGCGCCGTTGACCAGGATGCTGACCGTGCCCACCCGCGCGGCGGCGTCGGCCAGGGCGAGGATCGAGTCGGTGTCGGTGGTGTCGGCCGCGACCGGAACGACTTTCCCGCCTGTCTCACCGGCGATCTCCTCGGCAGCACGGCGCAGGACCGGCAGTCGGCGCGCGGCGATGACGACGTCGGCACCGCGCCGGACGAGGGCCCGGGTGATCGCCTTGCCGATGCCCAGTCCGCCGCCGGTGACGATCGCGACCTGGCCAGCCAACTCGACCGGGTCGGCTATGGGCGCGCTCATGTGAGGTTCACCCAGACGCTTTTGGTCTCGCTGTACTGCTCCAGCACGCCCCGGCCCATCTCGCGGCCCCAGCCCGACTGTTTGTAGCAGCCGAAGGGCGATGCCGGGTCGGTGAGGTTGTAGCAGTTGATCCACACGGTCCCGGCCTTGATCGCGGCGGCGATGCGGTGCGCCTGGGCGAGGTCGTGGGTCCAGAGCCCGGCGGACAACCCGTACGGTGTGTCGTTGGCCATGGCGATCAGGTCGTCGACCTCGGTCCAGCGCATCACGGCCAGTACCGGCCCGAAGATCTCCTCGCGCACCACGCGCATGGCATGCGTGGTCTCGGTGAGCACGGTGGGTTCGAGGAAGTAGCCGCCAGAGTAGGCCTCGCCCAGACCTGCCGGGCGTCCGCCACCGGTCGCCAGGACGGCACCCTGCGCCAGTCCGGACTCGACATAGGAGGTGACCGTGGCCAGTTGCCTTGCCGACACCAGCGGGCCCATCTGGGTAGCTGGTTCGTGGCCCGGGCCGACGACGATTCCGCTGGCGCGGTCGAGCAGCGCCGACATCACGTCGTCGTAGCTGTCGGCGTGCACGTAGAGGCGCGAGCCTGCCGTGCACGTCTGGCCCTGGTTGAAGAAGATCCCGTCCGCCGCGGCCGCGGCGACGGCGACCGGGTCGGCATCCGGGAGCACGATGTGTGGCGACTTGCCGCCCAGCTCGAGCGAGACCTTCTTCATGTTGCCCAGCGCGGCCATGGTGATCACCCGCCCGATCTGGGTCGAGCCGGTGAACGCGATCTTGTCCACCCCGTGGTGGGCGGCCAGCGCCGCGCCGACGATGTTGCCGTAACCGGTGACGACGTTGACCACGCCCGGTGGGAAACCGGCCTGCTCGACCAGTTCGGCCAGCCGCAACGTGGACAGCGAGGTCTCCTCCGCCGGTTTGAGCACCACGGTGTTGCCCATCGCCAGGGCCGGGGCCAGCTTCCACGAGGCCATCGACATCGGGAAGTTCCACGGCACGATCGCGCCGACGACGCCCACCGGCTCGTGCACCGTGTAGTTCAGGATGCGCAGCCCGTCGCGCGGGGACAACGGGATGGTGGCGCCCTCGAACTTGCTCGGCCACCCGGCGAAGTAATCGAACAGCTTGGCAGTGGTGCGAACATCTACCGCGTGGGCGACGGCGACCGGCTTGCCGTTGTCCAGCGATTCGATCAACGCCAGCTCCTCGGCGTGTTCCTCGACGAGTTCGGCGAGCCTGCGCAGCAGCGCACCGCGCCGCAACGGCGTGATGTCGCGCCAGGCGGGATCGTCCAGTGCCGCACGGGCCGCGGCGACCGCGCTGTCCACATCGGTCTGATTGCCTTGGCTCAACGTGGCCAGCGGTCGGCCGGTGGCGGGATTGACCGACTCGATCGTCTGCCCGGACCGGCTTGGCCGCCATCGGCCGCCGATCAGCAGGCCGTGTTCCCTGGCCAGGAACGACGCTACCTCGGGCGGGGTCGAGGCAGGGACGGCCGGACTGTCTACTGTGGTCATAGCGCCATCTCGATCAGGTACGGGCCGCCGACGGCGAGTGCCTTGCTGAAGGCAGCACGCAGTTGCGCGACATGGGTTGCCCGGCAGGCCGGGACGCCGAACCCGTTGGCCAGCGTGACCCAGTCGACGCACGGGTCGGCCAGACTGGTCAGCGCCCCGGCCTGCGGGCCGAATTCGGGGTTGCCGTGCCGCTTCAGTTCGGTGCGCAGCACGCCGTAGGTGTGGTTGGCGGCAATGAGCACGATGACGTTGGTGTGTTCGCGGCTCATCGTCCACAGCGCCTGCGCGGTGTACAGGCCGCCGCCATCGGATTGCAGCGCGATGACCGGCCGGTCGGGGGCGGCGATAGCGGCGCCGAGTGCGGTTGGCAGGCCCTGGCCGATCGCACCACCGGTGTTGGTCAGCACCGTGTGTGGAGCGGCTGCGGCCGATGCGGAGTAGAACGGATAGCCGCAGGTGCCGCCCTCGACCGAGACGATGGCGTCCTCCGGCAGGCAGGCGGCGACGACCTGGCCGACCGAGCGGCCGTCCAGCGCGGCGGCGTCATCCGGGAGGTCGATGGTCGCGGCAGGCGCGGCAGGCGCGGCAGGCGCGGCAGGCGCGTCGGTGCCGATCAGGTCGGCCAGTTCGAGCAGCGCCTCCTCGGCGTCCTCGTGGCGCAGGGCCAGCCGGACCAGCGTGCCGGGCCGGGTCAGCACGCTCGGGATGCCGTCGTAGCCGAAGTAGGCGACCGGGTCGGCCGCCCCCACGACGACGACCGCTTCGGCGTCGCCCAGCGCGGCCGCGGCGGTCTCGGGAAAGTAGGGCAGCCGATCGATGTCTGGCAGGCCGCCGCGTTCGGCACACGCTGGGAAGGTCTCGCTGTACAGCGTCGCTCCGGTGCTCGCGGCGACGCGGCCCGCCGCGACCTGGCCGGTCCGGGTCAGTGCGGTGCCACCGAGCAGCAGCACGGCCCCGCGCCCCGCGGTGAGCAGTCGGGCTGCCGCGTTCTTGACGCATTCGCTGCTCACGCGGGGGCGCGCCGTCCGTGTCACCGGTCCGGTCAGCGGCTCGGGTGCGTGGAGTTGCTGGTGGTCGGCTGGCACGATCACGGTCGAGACACCCGGTGTGCGGTGTGCGTCCTCGATTGCCTCGCGGGTCACGGTGCCCACCTCGGCCCTGCTGGCGACCGGGTACACGGCGCCGACCGTTGCCGCGAGTGCGGCGATGTCGGAGGTGAGCGGGGCGTCGTAGGCAAGGTGCCAACTGGCGTGGTCGCCGACGACATTGACCACCGGTGTGTTCGCGCGCCGGGCGTTGTGCAGGTTGGCCAGACCGTTGGCCAGGCCAGGACCGAGGTGCAGCACGGTCATCGCGGCGTGTCCGGTGATGCGGGCGTAGCCATCGGCCGCGCCGGTGCACACGTTCTCGTGCAGGCCGAGCACGGCCCGGATGCCCGGCACCCGGTCCAGCGCGGCAACCAACGGCATTTCGGTGGTGCCGGGGTTGGCGAAGCACACTCGCACGCCCGCCCGTGCTGCGGTGCGCACGAGCACGTCGGCTCCGGTGACGGCGCGGTCAGCCACAACCACCTCCGATTACGATTATCGTACAAAATGTACGCTTATCGGTAAGGGTAGGGGGTATCGCGGCCGGGGGGAACCCCCTCGTGGACATGACTGAGCGCAGGCAGCCTTGACCGGCTGTCGAATGCGGTGGCCCGCAGCGGGCCGGACTTATGCCTGGGTGGCCGGATCCGGGCGGTAGTCGCCGGACAGGCGCCGCGCGGCGTCGGCAGCCGCGGCGATGACCAGATCGGGGATGGCTGGATCGGACAGCTTGGCACCCAGTTGGACGATGCCGATGCTGGCGGTCGCCCAGTCGGAGGTCCTGATCGGTGCCGCGACCCCAATGGCGCCAGGCGTGATGGCGCCGGAGCTCATGGCGTATCCGCAGTGCCGGGCCTTGCGGACGTCCTTCGGGTCTACGTCGGTGGCCGGTCGGCCGGCGAGGATCGCCACCCCGTCCGAGCCGACGTCGAGCGGATGCCGGGCACCCTGCCGCAGGGCGAGGTGGCACATGCCCTGCGAAGGTTCCTCGGTGAGCAGGATCAGGGCCTGGTCAGCTTCGGCCACGCTGAGCATGGCGGTGCTGTTGGTGCGCTCGCTCAGTTCGCGCAGGATCGGCGCGACCGTCACCTGCAGGTTCGGGCGCAGGTGGCTGGCCAGCTCGGCGATGCCGATGCCCAGTACGTAGCGGGTGTCGATGCGGCCGATGAGGCGATGGGATTCGAGCGTGCGCAGCAACCGGTAGACGACCGCGCGTGCCGTGGACAGGTGCTCGGCCAGTTCGGCGGCGGTCAGTCCGTCGGTGTGCTCGGCCAGCAGCGAGAGCACCGTGAGCCCGCGGTCGAGGGTCTGGGAGATCTCTCCGCCTGTCGAACTCATCGTGTGGTGTCCTTCGTGGCCGGGCGTTTCGTGGTGATGGTTTAGCACAGGGTGCCGGGCGCTGGCCGGATTGACCAACGGCACCGTGCTCAGTACTGTACGACTATCGCCCTCACGGAACGGTAATCGAACATGTCTTCACGTTCAGTCGCAGAGGAACTCGCGCGGAGTCTGCCAACGACACCGTTCGTGGCCGGGCGGTGGCAGTCGCCGTCCGGCGCGCCGACGTTCGACGTCACCGACCCGGTCACTGAGCAGCGCCTCGTGACGGTCGCCGAGGCGGACAGGGCGACCGTGGACCACGCGGTCGTGGCCGCCCACGACGCGCTGGAGGGCGGCGAGTGGGGCCGGATGGACGGCGCCGCCCGCGGGGAGCTGCTGCACTCGTTCGCGCGGCTGCTGGAGGAACACGCCGAAGATTTCGCGAACCTCGAATCCCTCGACGTGGGCAAGTCCGGGGCCGAACCGCGGCTGATCGACCTTCCGCAGGCGGTGGCCACCTTCCGGCACTACGCGGGCTGGGCCGACAAACTGACCGGCCACGCGATCCCGACGTCGGGCTATTTCGGGCGGCCCACGCACAACTACACCGTCCGCCAGCCCATCGGGGTCGTCGCGGCGATCACGCCGTGGAACTCGCCGACGATGATCGGCTCCTGGAAGATCGCACCGGCCCTGGCCGCAGGCTGCGCGGTCATCCTCAAGCCACCGGAGGACGCTCCGCTGTCCTCCCTGCTGCTGGCGCGACTGGCCGAACAGGCCGGTATCCCGGCTGGTGCGTTCAGCGTCCTGCCCGGTCGTGGCGCCACCACCGGCAACCTGCTCATCGAACATCCGGGCGTCGACAAGATCTCCTTCACCGGAAGCCCCGAGACCGGGCACATCGTCGCGACCGCCGCAATCGACGGCTTCCGCCCTGTGACCCTGGAGCTCGGTGGCAAGAGCCCGCAGATCGTGTTCGCCGATGCCGACCTCGACGCCGCCGCGCAGGGCGTGGCCCTGGGCATCTTCGCCAACCAGGGCGAAGTCTGCGCGGCCGGAAGCCGGATCCTGATCGCCCGCCCCATCTACGCCGAATTCGTCGCCCGGCTGGTCGACCACGCGGCCAAGGTGGTGCTCGGCGACCCGTTCGAGACCGGTACCACGATGGGCCCGCTGATCAACGCCAGACAACGCGACCGCGTCCTGCGCTACATCCAACTCGGCCGCGACCAAGGCGCCCGGCTCATCACCGGCGGCGGATCGCCCGACCGCCGCGGCTATTTCGTGGAGCCAACGCTGTTCGCCGGTGCATCGAACACGATGACCATCGCCCGCGCCGAAATCTTCGGGCCCGTCGGGACCATCATCGTCTTCGACGACGACGAACAGGCGGTCGCGCTGGCCAACGACAGCGACTACGCGCTCGCCGCGACGCTGTGGACCACCGATCTGAGCCGGGCACACACGATGGCCCGGCGCGTGCGGGCCGGTGCGGTCGCGGTGAACGGGTGGTCGCCGCTGGACCCCCGGCTCCCGTGGGGCGGATCGAAGCTCAGTGGTCAGGGGCGCGAACTCGGGCTCGCTGGCCTGGAAGCGAACACCGAACTCAAGACGATCACCGTCGTCCTCTGATCCCGGAAGGAGGCCTGATGAGCGGATTCGACACCGACGTTCTCGTCATCGGCACCGGCCCCACCGGAGCCGCCGCCGCGCTGGCGCTGGCCACCTACGGCATTCGCGTGCACGCGGTCACCCGGTGGAACTGGGTGGCCAACACGCCCCGCGCGCACATCACCAATCAGCGCACCCTGGAAGTGCTGCGCGACCTGGGCGTCGAGGCGGAGGCCACCCAGCACGCCACCCCGTGGGAGCTGATCGGCGACATGGTCTTCGCCACCAGCCTCGGCGGTGAGGAGATCGCCCGCCTGCGCACCTGGGGCACCGGCGACGACCGGATCGGTGACTACCTCACCGGCAGTCCCTGCCCGCTGCTGGACATCCCGCAGCCCTACCTGGAACCGGTCCTGATCAACAACGCCGCCGCCCGAGGCGCGCGTTTCGCCTTCAACACCGAGTACCTAGGCCACGTCCAGGACGGCACTGGGGTCACCGTCGAACTGCGGGACATCGCCACCGGTCGCGAGTACACCATGCGGGCCCGCTACCTCATCGGCGCCGACGGCGGCCGATCCCGGATCGTCGAGGAACTCGGCCTGCCGATGGAAGGGCACCTGGCCCGTGCCGCGAACGCCTACGTCCTGTTCCACGCCGACCTCACCCGCTACGCCGCCCACCGCCCCAGCATCCTGAACTGGATCATGACTCCGAGCGCGACCTTCGGCGAGATCGGCATGGGCCTGCTGCGCGCCATCCGGCCCTGGCACACCTGGATCGCCGGGTGGGGCCACGACATGGCCACCGGTGAACCCGACTTCAGCCCAGAAGTGGTCACCGCGAAGATCCGGACGCTGGTCGGCGACCCGGATCTGGAACTGGACATCGAGAACACCTCGGTCTGGTACATCAACCAGGCCCACGCTACCCGCTACGCCAAGGGCAGGGTCTTCTGCGGCGGCGACGCGGTGCACCGCCACCCGCCGTCGAACGGGCTCGGCTCGAACACCTCCATCCAGGACGCGTTCAACCTCGCCTGGAAGCTGGCCTACGTCATCCGGGGCGACGCTGGCCAGGAACTCCTGGAGTCCTATTCGGATGAACGCGCACCGGTCGGGGAACAGGTTGTCGCCCGCGCGAACCGGTCACGGTTGGAGTACGAGCCGCTCAACGAATGCTTCCGCGTCACCGGACAAGCCGATCCCGTCGCGGCGGGGCTGGCCAAACTGCGCGACCCAGGCCCGGACGGTGTCGCGGTGCGCGCGGCGCTCGTGGCCGCGGTCGAGCTGAAGAACTACGAGTTCAACGCCCAAGGCGTCGAACTCAACCAGCGCTACTCCTCGACCGCGGTCATCGCCGACCCCACTGCCGCACCCGAGGAGTTCGCCCGCGACCCGCAGCTCTACCTTGCGGCCACCACTCGCCCCGGCGCGAAACTGCCCCATGCCTGGCTCGTCGACGAGCACGGCCGTCGCGTGTCCACCCTCGACGTCATCGGCAAGGGCCGGTTCAGCCTGGTCACGGGAATCGCCGGGCAAGCCTGGGTTCGCGCGGCAGGCAAACTCGATCTGCCGTTCCTGCGCACCGTCGTCATCGGCGCCAAAGGCACCGAAGATCCCTACTGCGCCTGGGCCCGCGTCCGCGAGATCGACGAGGCCGGTGCTGTCCTCGTCCGCCCCGACGGCTATATCGCCTGGCGGATGCCCACCGCCACCAGCGATGACCACGAGGCTCTAGCCCAACTACGCGGCGCCCTGAGTGCCGCGCTGAGTTCCACCTACTGAATGGACGGCCGACGATGGAGCACGCAGCAGTTGCGGGTCATCGCCGCCGACCGTTTCGTCGCCAAGGAGGGGTGACCCGTGAGCGTGGATGTGCGAACTGCTTCGATCGACTGGCAGATGATCGCTGGCCTGCCATCGGCGGGGGAGCCTGTGCCGCGGAAACCGTTGACGGCTGGCGGTCCCATCGACGCCGATGCGATCACCGTAGCCGTGTTCGCCTACGACCAGGCGGCGGCCGCTGGCCTGCTCGGCAATCTGAGCGCCTCACCCGACATTCACGTTCTTCCCGCGAATCGGCACGCCGAGGCTGACGTGGTGGTGTTGTTGACCATTTCGGTCACCGACGCGCTGCTGAGCGAAATGGAGGCGATCAACGCCAGGGCGGTCAGCGCTGGGCAGAGCATGGTGCTGGTGTCCGGACCGCTCCGGGAGCGTCACCTGACTCGCGCGCTGAGCTGCGGCGTGGTCAGCATCCTGCCCAGGGCCGAGATCACGCCCCGGCTGATCACGCGCGCGGTGATCGCGAGCGGCAGCGGCCGGGCCATCATCCCGGAGACCGTCGCTCGCTGGCTGGTCGACGAGGCCAGGATGTTCCAGCAGAACGTGCTGGCGGTACACGGATTGCAGGCGGGTGGCCTCGACGACCGCGAGGTGCGCGTGCTCAAGTTCCTCGCGGACGGCCTGGACACCGAGTACATCGCCGAACAGCTCAACTATTCGGAACGGACGATCAAGAGGATCATCCAGGATCTGATGACGCGGCTCGGCCTGCGCAACCGGGCGCACGCGGTCTCCTACGCGCTGCGGGCCGGTGTCATCTGAGACCGGCCCGCACGACCGGCCTCGCTCACACCTGGTTGGTCCCGCCGTCGACGAACAATTCGATTCCGGTGATGAAGGTGCTCTGATCCGAGGCGAGGAACAGCGCCGCGGCCGCGACATCCTCGGGCCTGCCCAGGCGGCCCAGTGGGATCTCGCTGAGCAGGAAGGCCTTCAGCTCGTCCGCCTTCTCCTGGTCGGCGGCCAGGCCGTCAATCCCCGGGGTGTCGATCGTGCCGGGGGAGATCGTGTTGACCCGGATCGACCGGCCACGGAGTTCCTTCGCCCAGGTGCGGCCAAACGACCGGATCGTGGCCTTGGACGCCCCGTACACGCCGAACGCCTCATTGCCGACGCTGGCGGCGGTGGAACCGGCGAGGATGATCGACGCGCCGTCGTTCAACAGCGGCAGCGCTTTCTGCACCGTGAACAGCACGCCTTTGACATTGTTGCCGAAGGTC
This sequence comes from Pseudonocardiaceae bacterium, assembly GCA_035948315.1. Taxonomy (GTDB): domain Bacteria; phylum Actinomycetota; class Actinomycetes; order Mycobacteriales; family Pseudonocardiaceae; genus CAJCJE01. The sequence goes on from DASZJG010000015.1 coordinate 60,966, forward strand.
TCGTCGAAATGTTGCTCGGTGACCTGTTCCAGGGTGGCGAACTCGCCACCGCCCGCGTTCGCGAACACCACGTCGATCCCGTCGGACCGTTCGGCCACGGCCGCGTAGAGCCGGTCGAGGTCGGCCAGCTTGGACACGTCGCCCTGGATACCGGTGACATTGCCGCCGACCGTGGCCACAGCGGTGTCGAGAGCGTCCTTGCGGCGGCCGGTGACGAATACGCGCGCGCCTTCGGACGCGAATCGTGCCACGGTGGCCAGGCCGATGCCGCTGGTGCCGCCGGTCACGACCGCGGTTTTGCCGTCAAGTTGTCCCACGAGTTCGATCCTCCATTGCTGAGAAACACCGAGCGGATGTACATCCACCGGATCAACGCAGTTGCCGCGCGAATGCGCGCACTTCTTCGGTGAACAGGACCGGCTGCTCGAACGCCGCGAAATGACCGCCCTTGGGGATCTGGTCGTTGAAGTAGACCAGGTCGCGATAGGCGCGTTCGGCCCAGATCCGGGGCGTTCGGACGATCTCCTTGGGGAAGACGCTCACGCCGACGGGCAGGTCCAGCGTGGTCAGCGGCGCGGCCGTCGCGGAGTAGTCCTCCCAGTAGATCCGCGCGGAGGATGCCGCCGTGCCGGTGAGCCAGTACAGGGAGATGTCGTCGAGCATCGCATCCAGGCCGAGCAGCGTCTCGGGGTCGTACCCGCTGTCCGTCCACTCGCCGAACTTCTCGTAGATCCACGCCGCCTGGCCGACCGGTGAGTCGATGAGCGGGTAGCCGATGGTCTGCGGCCGGGTCGACTGTTCGCGGTGGTAACCGGCGCCATAGGTGAAGAAATCGTTGATCTGCGCGAGGGCGGTCTGCTCGGCGGGGGTGGGTTCGCCTTCCAGCGGAGGCGAGAACACATATTCAGGGAAGTTGAGATGGACGCCGAGCAGCCCGGCCGGTCGCAGCTTGCCGAGCTGGGTGGTGATTCCGCCGCCCCAGTCGCCGCCCTGGGCCAGATATCCGGTGTATCCCAGGCGATCCATCAGCGCCGCCCACGCCTTGGCGATCCGGACCGTGTTCCAGCCTGCTTCGGTGGGGCGGTCGGAGAACCCGAAACCGGGGATCGAGGGGATCACGAGGTGGAACGCGTCCGCCACGGTGCCGCCGTGCGCCGTCGGGTCGGTCAGCGGACCGACCGCCCCCAGGAACTCGATGATCGAACCGGGCCACCCGTGCGTCAGCAGCAGCGGTCTCGCCGCGGCGTGACGAGACCGGATGTGGAGGAAGTGCACGCCCAGCCCGTCGATCTTCGTGCGGAACTGGCCCAGCCCGTTGAGCTCGCTTTCCAGCCTGCGCCAGTCGTACTCGTGCTGCCAGTAGTCGGCCAGCTGTCTGACCCTGCTGATCGGTGCTCCCTGGGACCAGTCGTTCACCAGCTCCTGCTCGGGGTACCGGGCGCGGGCGAGCCGGTAGCGCAGGTCGGCGAGCGCCGCATCGGGAACGTGCAGCCGGAACCTGGTGACCTGATCGGTCGCCGGTGGCAGCGTCAGGTCGCTGTCCGGGGTACCGGTGGCTGCGGCGACGGCCGGAGTGGTGCCGAGCGCGACCGGGACGGCGGCAATACCGGCCGCCACCGCGGTCCGCAGCATGCCGCGACGGGTGAGGCCGCGCGGCATGGCCGAATTCCGAGGTGCTGGGTCTGGCATCGTTGTCTCGCCTTCTGCCTACGTGGTTCAGACGTGCTCAGCGGCTGGTGCAGGAGTTTCCCGTGTCGTGGTACCTGCTCCGCACCGATGCGGCCTCACGACGAGGGTGCCACGCACGGATCGAGTGGCCGTGACCCCCGCGACGAAGTTGCCCACGATTCCGGCGACTCCGACGTGCACACCGCGTCAGCGAACGCGCACACCTGCCCGGAAAACGGCCACGGGCTTGTGCAGCACAGCGAGGTCCGCGACCGGATCGCCCGTCACTACCAGGAAGTCCGCGTCGGCTCCTTCGACGATCCGGCCTTTCTTGTCCGCGGCACCACACGCATCCGCGGCACCGCTGGTCGCGGCTGCGAGTGCGTCCACCGGTGCGACTCCCAGATCGGCAAGTTGTTCGATGGCGTACGGCAGTACGTCGTGCGGTTTGAACGGGGCGATCCCGGCGTCGGTGCCGAGTACCAGATTGGCGCCAGCGTCGTACAGCACGAGGTACGCATGATGGATCGCCGCCATCCGGGCCGCGATCGCCGGAGGCAGATCGGGAACACCCGCGGCGGGCTGAGTGCCCAGAGTCAGACTCACGAACACATCGTGGTCCACGATCTCGCGCACCAGTCCGGCGTCGACGTGGCTCCCGTCCTCCGTCATGAACGACACGTGCTCAATGGTGTCGACACCCGCGGCCACCGCGTCCCGGATCGCCTCGGTGCCGTGGGCGTGCGCGGCCACCCTCATGCCAAGCCGATGGGCCTCCGCCACTGCCATCGCGACCTCGGCACGCGAGAACTGGGACCGGTACGGCGGCGGTGAGCCGGGGGTCATGTTGCCGCCACTCACCATGATCTTGACCACCGAGCAGCCGTGCGACTGCCGTTCCCGCACCGCGGCAAGCAGCGCCTCCGTGTCGGCGACCTCGCCGCCGAGGAAGAAACAGTGCCCGCGCGGCGTCGTGATCGGAGCGCCCGCGTACACGATCTCCGGGCCGGATTCGGGCTGCCGCTTCAGCCTGCCGTTGAGTACCTCGCCGAGATAACCGCGATCGCCCAGATCCCGCACCGTGGTGATCCCGGCCTGAACCGCCAGGTGAGCCGCGTTCTCCATGGTGGCCAGCAGTTGCCCGTCGTCCATTGTGGTCAAGGCGGAGACGGGATCGGCACTGGCATTGAACGCGAGATGGATGTGTGCGTCCACCAGACCGGGCAGCAGGCAGCTGTCCGGTCCGAGATCGATCACAGCCGGGTCTGCGGCAGGGAGCCCGGCACCGGAGTCGATTCCCAGGATCCGGCTGCCCTCGACCCGCACCGTTGCTGGGCCGCGCATTCGGAAGCCGTCGAACATCCGCGCGGCACGCAGAGCAAATTCGCGCATGTCCTGCCTCTCAACGGGTTCTTGAGTGCATCGTCGGCGTCGCCGATGCCAGGTCAGCCATGAAGGTATGGCGCGAGGAAAGGATTGACTGCCGCGATCACTTCGTCAGGACCCTCGTCCATCAGGAAGTGACCGATTTTGGGGAGGACCGCGGTCGTCACGTTCTCCGCCACGGTGCGCATCTCCGTTCCCACCCCGGCGCCGACGCCAGCCTCGCCGCCCACGGCCAGCACTGGCAGCGTTAGCTTGCGCTTCTTGCGCTCGGTGTTCTGAGCGATGATCTCATCGATCGCGCGGTAGAACTCGAAGCTGCTCCGCAGCGCCCCCTGGCGCTTGAGCGCATCGACGTAGACCCGCACGATCTCGGCAGGCACCGCGGTCGGAGTCGCGGCCTTGGTGGCGAACTGATACCCGAAGTAGATCTCCTCCCTGCCCCGCACCAGCTGTTCGTTGACACCTTCGACACGGTTGAACGGGAAGTGCCACAACAGAGTGTTCCGCGATGCCGGGAGCAGCAGATCTCCCGGGTCAGTGAGGCCAGGCGTGATCGTTTCCATGGCGACGAACCGGTCAACGGAATCCGGATAGTTCCAGGCGAGCGCATATCCGGTCCACGTTCCGACATCATGGGCGACCAGTGCGAACCGTTCATGTCCCAGCGCTGTCATGAGGTCGACCGCATCACCGGCGAGCGTGCTCGAGTCGTAGCCCGAAGCAGGCTTGTCGGACAGGCCCACCCCGCGCGGGTCCATCGCGACCACGGTGAAGTCCTTCGCCAGGGCGAACATCACATCCCGCCAGGTGAACCAGGTCTGGGGCCATCCACAGATGAGCAGAACCGCCGGACCAGTTCCGCCGGTCACCGCGTGCAGCCGCATTCCTTCAACGGAAACGTACCGACTGGTGAATGTCTTCCAGAAGCCCTTCGGCAAACCGGGCAGGCCACCGTTTCCGGTGTCAGTCTGCGTCGCAGCCTGCGAGACACCGTTCAACAGGCCCGACACTGGCACCGCGGCAGCTCCGGCCGCTGCCATCTTCAGCAGCCATCGCCGGGTGTGCCGATCGGCCTTCCCGGATTCGCCAAGATCGTTGCTGTCGTTGCTCATCAGAGTCAACCTTTCCCTGTCAAGGACTTCTCTGTCAGCGTGCCCCAGCCGTGCCACCGGTCGACGTCGATCCAGGCACTGATTCGCTTGCGGGTGCGCTCGGGATACGCCTGGCCGATGTAGTGCCGGGCGATCCGGTCGATGTCACGCAGGTCGTTGTCGTCCCGTAGTTCGGCTACGTGGCCTTGCAGGCTCACGTGGGTGTACCAGTCATCGCCATTGAGGACGGTCAGCGACACTCGCGGGTTCTGGCGAAGGTAATCCAGGCGCTTGCGGCCCTCGTCCATGTTGACCAAGATCCGCCCCTCGTCCCAGAGATACCAGGTAGCCACGGAGACCGGCTGCCCGTCCGGGCGGACGGTGGCGATCATCGCTGGGTTGGGCTTGGCGAGCATGGTGCCGATCTCCGCTGGCACCGCTGACTTGGGCACGACAATTCCCTTCTGTGCGTTCTCGGTCCTCAGAGGACGACGTCAGCGAGTCGCTGGATCTCGTCGACCGCGTCGGTCGCCGGATTCAGGACAATCTCGTCCACGCCGAGATCGGCGAAGGCGGCGACCGCCTGTTTGGTCTCTTCCGCGGAGGTGGCGACGCCGCCGGCGACCACAGTGGCCATCTCGGCACTACGGCCGCTGTAGTAGTCGTAGACGTTGGCGCGGCCCTTTTCCGGGGCGGTCAACGTGAAGTAGATCAGTGCGACGAGATGGGGGTCACCGTGGCGGCCCGCTTGCTTCCACGCCTGGCGTGCCGTCTCGAAGCTTGGTGCGGCAAGGGGAGCGGGAAACGAGCCGCCGATGTAGCCTTCGCCCCACCGCGCCATCCTGGTCATCGCCGCTGGCGTGCGTGCGCCGAACAGCAGCGGGATCTGCCGGGTTCCGGGCGGCACCGCGGCGTTCGGCCCGCCTCCCACCGGCCTGCCTGCCCACACCTCGCGGAAGGTCTCCAGGTCGCGGTTGGTCCGCTCACCACGCCCGGCCAGGCCGCACCCTTCGACGACGAAGTCGTCCGGCCGGTCGCCGATACCGATGCCGAGTCTGAGACGGCCACCGGAGATCCCGTCGATACCGGCGAGTTCCTTCGCCAGCAGGATGCCCGGCCAGGTGGCGGCGAGCATGACGTTGCTCAGCAGCCCGATCCGGCTGGTAACCGCCGCGGCGGCGGACAGGGCGACGGTGTCTGCCACCCCTGGGTAGGCGAACCGGCCTACGGTGCCGAGCGTGGCGAAGCCCGCCTCCTCGGCGACGGCGGCCCAACGCGGGATGACGGTGGGGTCGACGTTCCTGATCTGGTTGGGAATGCCGATGCCGATGCGCACTGGCTGATCTCCTCGTGGAATTGGTCGTTGTGATACCTGTGCTGACCAGAATGATCGACGCGGCCCACGCGCTGACTGGATCGGGCTCTACCAGCGCCACGGCAACGAGGTTGCCGCGCAGGCCATCAGCTCACCCGGACTTTCAGCGTTCCCCATCCGCGCAGCGTGTTGTTCAGCGCGAGCTGGGACTCCAGCAGGTCGAACCGCCGCACCTTCGGGATGAGCGCCTCGAACAGCGCCCCGATCTCGATGCGGGCGAGGTTCATGCCGACACACACATGCTCACCGCGACCGAACGCGAGGTGGTCCGATGGCTTGCGCCGGATGTCGAATCGATCGGGATCCGGATACTTGCGCTCGTCCCGGTTCGCCGAACCATAGAGCAGCACCACCCGGGAGCCCGCTGGCAGGGTCTGGCCTTCGATCAGGCAGTCCCGGGTGACGACGCGGCTGAACCGCTGGATGGGGGACTCCACCCGCAACGCCTCGTTGATCGCGTGCGGGATGAGCGAGGGATCGTCGCGCAGGATCGTCCACTGTTCTGGGTTCTGCGCGAAAAGCCGGATCGCGCTGGAGATCGCGTAGATCGTCGTATCGAGGCTGGGCGCGATGTAGTCGATCATCATCACCGGGCACTTGTCCACCGGGATATCGCCATGCGCCGCCGCATCGTAGAGCTGCGCCGCCCATCCCTTCGGATCCAGCTTGCCCGGTACCGCCTCGGTGCTCGCGAACCCGACCATCTCCTCCAGCAAGGGGAAGGCATCCTTCGTGCGCTGGTTCATCGGACCCTGCGCGTCGAAGGTGGCGGCGGCCCACTCGAGCATCCGGTCGCGACCCGAGTTCCCGAGTCCCACGAGATCCGACACGATGGTGAGCGGCAGGTGTTCCGCGAGTTCTGTCGCCGCGTCGAAGGTGCCCCGTGCCACCAGCTTGTCCACGATGCGCTCGGCTTCTTCCTCGACCCGCGGGGTCAGATCACGCAGATGATCCGATCGCAGGGGACGGGACAGCACCGATCGCATCTGCGTGTGTTCGGGCGGATCGCTGCACAGGGTGATTCCTTCGAGCATCGTGTTGATCTTGTCGTTCATCATCACGCTCTTGGCGGAGGTGAATGCCCGCCAGTTCCCGGACGCCTCGCGCACCTGCTGGTAGCGGGGAAACGCGTACATCCCGTTGGTGTTCAGGTGAACGACCGGGCCAAGGTCGCGCAGCTCCTGGTAGAGCGGATATGGATCGCGCAACGCATCGTCGGTGAACATGTCCAGGTCCGTGGAAGGAATCTCGCCCATATGGCCCAGTCTTACCGAAATCCGGACCGCGAACATCAGCGATGCGGGCCTCATCCGAAATCGAGGAGCCAACGTGCCACAACGATGGCCCTCTCGCACCTGATCTGAGCGAGCGCGCCCGCGCGGGCGATGCGTCCGTCCAATGCCGACGGTATGACTGCATGGCCCTGCACATCCCGGTATAAGCGCCAGTGATGATCAACATTCGTCACGAGTATTAACAGCAAGCTGTCCTGCTCACCTAGCCTTCCGGAGAAGGGCTTGGGGAGGGGCAGGTCTGCGCTTGTCGCTGCCCATCGAAGAACGGAGTTCGCCATGACGACATCTCCGGGCGTTGACCGGCCAGGCGCGTCCCCCGCTGACGAGTCCGCGGCGGCGCGGGTCGCGGCTCGACTGGATCGCATCCCGCCCAACCGCTTCCATCTCCGGCTGGCCGCGTTGCTCGGTACCGGAACGTTCTTCGACGGTTTCAACGCGATCAGCATCGCGGTTGTGCTCACCGCGATCATCGCCACGTTCCACATCTCGATCGGCGCCGCCAGCCTCATCGTCAGCGCCGGATACCTCGGTCAGTTCGCCGGAGCTCTGGTTGTCGGCGCCCTCAGCGAACGGGTCGGTCGCCGCAACACCTTCGCGCTCTGCCTGATCTGTTTCGGTCTGCTCTCGGTGCTTGCCGCACTGAGCTGGAACGTGACCAGCCTGCTGATCTTCCGGCTCCTGCAAGGCATCGGCCTCGGGGCCGAGGTACCTCTCGCGGCGACGTTGATGAACGAGTACCTCGGCGCCGGCAAACGCGGCCGGATCGGTACGCTCTACCAGTCGCTGTTCGGCTGGGGCCTGTTGTTCCCGCCGTTGGTCGCATTGCTGCTGACCAACGCGGTCGGCCAGCATGCAGCGTGGCGCTACCTGTTCGCCATCGGCGCCATCCCCATCGTCGTGGGGATCTTCGCCTGGTTCACACTTCCGGAGTCGGCCCGCTGGCTAGCTGGCCGCGGCCGCACCGAGCAGGCCGACGCACTGGTTGCGCGCGTCGAGGCCGAAGCACACCGACGAGGTGACATCCTTGCCGAACCCTCGATCACCGCGGCACCATCCCATCAGGACTTCCGTCCCAGTGAGTTTCTGCATGGCGTCTACCGCAATCGCACGCTGATGCTGTGGGCGACGTGGTTTTTGGCCTCGTTCGTCGACTACGGCTGCACCGTTTGGCTGCCCACCCTCTACGTCCGCCTCGGCGGCGCGTCGACCTCGACGTCTTTGCTCCTGACCATCTTCGTCGCAACACTGGCCGTCCTGGCACTAATGACCTCCGCACTGGTCATCGACCGGATTGGACGGCGCAGGCTGCTCGTCCTGGCCTTCGCGATCATGGTGCTGGGCGCGGCGATCGGCACCCTCGGCGTTGGAGTGTTCGCACTACCGGCCCTGCCAGTACTTGTCACGGCGGGGGCTGTCGTCGGTATCGGCGCACATGCGGGCGTCAGTATCCTGTGGATTTATACGGCCGAGCTATATCCGACCCGGATGCGCAGCTGGGCAACGTCGGTTGCCAGCGGTATGAACCGCGCCGCGAGCATCGTTTCTCCCCTGATAGTCAGCGCGATCCTCACCGCCAACGGTGGAGTCGGTGCTATCTTCGCCGTCATGCTCGGCTGCGCCATCCTTGGCGTCGTGGTGGTGGCCACGATGGCTGTGGAAACCAGCCGCCGCTCACTGGAGGACATTGCCCGTTGAGCCCGGCCGTTGCCGGTGTCGCCTGCGTCGGCCCGGCGTGGCTCGTCGATAGCGGCTCCTTGGCTGGTCGGAACGACGATCAGGGCGACGCACGTGGTGCGCCGCCCTGATCAGCCCGAGTCGAGGGCTCGGGTACGTTCAGGCCAGGCCGAGCTGAGTGCTGATGACGGAAGCTTCGTTGTAGCAGTCGAAGCGCTTGATTTTGCCGTCGACGAGTTCGAACACGTCACAACACGGGGCGTTCATCCGCTTGCCGGTTGGCGGGATGGTGCCGGTCGGCAGTTCGAACGGACCGAGGTGGGTGCCCTGCAGGAGCAACTGCACGATCACCATGTTGTCGGTCACGTAGAAGTTCAGCAGTTCGCGATGCAGGTCGGGGAAGGCGGTGGCCATGACCTCGACCACCTTCCCGAGCTCTTCCGGACCGCGATAGGTGTGCGGGACGGACTCGTCGGTGAAGGTCCCGTCCTCGGTGAAGGCCGCTACCCAGCTCCTGATGTCGTTGTCCTCGGCGACCTGGTATGCGTGACGGATGAGCTTCTCGTTCTGGTGCATGTCAGTGTTCCTCTGTTCTGCATGGAGCATCGCCCAGATAGTGGACTCGAACCGGGCGTGGGGGATTAACTCTGGATGAGTTTGTTGGACAGCGTGCCGATACCTTCGATGGTGCTGACCAGCGTGGTGTCCGGCTTGAGGTAGCGCTTGGGGGTGCGGCCCATACCGACACCGGAGGGTGTGCCGGTGAAAATGATATCGCCCGGCAGGACCGGCAGGATCGACGACAGGTACGAGACCAGGGCGGGGACCGAGAAGATCAGGTCCTTCGTCCGGCCGTCCTGGAGGACCTCGTCACCAACCGCACAGGAGAGAGCCAGATCGTCGGGGTTGCCGAACTCGTCAGGAGTGACGATCGCCGGGCCGATCGGGCTGAAGCCCGGATAGGACTTGCCGAGTGAGAACTGTGGAACGGGCCCGGCGAGCTGGACGGCGCGCTCGGACAGATCCTGTCCGGCCGTGAGACCCGCGACGTAGCGCCAGCCGTCGGCCACCGCGATGTTCTCAGCGCGCTTGCCGATGACGACGACGAGCTCCACCTCCCAGTCGACCTCGTTGCTGGGCAGTGTCACGGTGTCGTAGGGGCCAGCGATGCTGGTGACGAATTTCGTGAAGACCGTCGGCACGGTGATCGTGGGCTCGACGCCAGCTTCGGTGACGTGCGCCCGGTAGTTCAGTCCGATGGCGAAGATCTGCGCCGGACGGACCACCGGAGGTCCGACTTCGTCGTCCGTGAACGCCACCGCGTCGTCGAAGGACTGACGGCGGGCCCAGCCGAGGAATTCATCCCAGCGCTCGTAGATCGCATCGGGTTCGGGGCCGAACCGGCCGCCGCTGGCCTTGTCGACATCGAGGGCGCTGCTGCCGGAGATCAGGGAGAGACGACCGTTGATGTTGCCGTAGCGCATGATTCGTCCTGTCCTGTGCGAAGTGAAGGGTCAGCGGGCGCTGTGCGCACCGGTCATGAGTGCGGCGAGGTCATCGGGCTTGAGAAACGACGGGGGCAGCGGCGGGCCCCAGCTGTAGATGCCTTTGGCGCCGTCGACGACGGAGGGTTTCCACAGGGCGTCGTCGATGATGCAGTCGAGATCGCTGTAGTACTCGGAGAAGTTCCCGGCTGGGTCCTTGAGGTACCAGAAGAAGTTCGAGCCGATGTGGTGTCGGCCCAGCCCCCACACGTGCCGCTCGGGGTTTCCCTGCAGCATCTCGGTGGCGCCGCGGCCGACCTCGTCCACGTCGTCGACTTCCCACGCGGTGTGGTGCAGGAAATCCACTGGCGCCTTCTGGATCAGGATGTTGTGGTGGTCGGTCGAGCAGCGCAGGAAGCTGGCCAGGCTGGGCACGTGGTCGGTGGCTTTGAACCCCAGGCCTTCGGTGAAGAATCGCTGAGAGGCGTCCTGGTCCTTGGATCCGATCACCACGTGGCCGAGTTTCTTGGGCGCGACCTTGTTGGTGCGCTCGATCCCCGGGGCTCGTCCGTTCGGGCGTGACGGGCGCCCTGGACCGTTGTAGGGCACCTGCTGCACCGGTGTCTGTATGAGATGCGGGGCGATTTCCAGGACGACCGTCAGGTTCGAGTTCGGATCCAGCACGCGGAGCGAGGTCTGGTCCCGTTTCCCGGTCACATCCAGCTTGGCCAGGCTCGACTCGACCCGGTCGAGGTCATCCGGGTCATCGACGCCCACACCCAGTTCGACCAGGCGCCGTAGCGGCGAGTGGGTGATCTTGAGCTGTTCGCCGCCCTCCTGGGTGGCGAATCTCTTCTCCGTTCCATCGCCGACCGGCGTCAGACCGAAGTCCTCGTAGTACCCGGCGGTCGCGTCCACGCCGGGCACACCCAACGTGATCGACGTCAAACGATGCAATGGCATCGGCTCGTTCTCCCCTCAAGGTTGATGACGTTCGGTCAGCCGCGCGTCCAGTGGAGTTCGGTTCTCGGCCTGCCGACGATGTCCGTCGCCAGTACGAGGTCCGTTCCGTCCGTGAGCCGCACGTATCGCAGCTGATCGGTGGTGTAGGGCGGCAGCCCGACGTGGACGACATGGCGAATCAGGTTTTCTCCGGTCTGCACTGCTTCTCCGGCGTATGCCACCGCGGTTGCGGAATCGTGTTCGCGGATCACCACGGCCATGGCGTTTCCTGGCCCGTAGATCAGCCGGCCCGAAGGACGCGCACCGTAGGGCTCCCCGGTGACGTCGCCTGCCGCGTCCACCTCCACGATGCGGCACAGCAGCCACGTTCCCAGTAGCGCCGGCGGCAGAGTGCTTTCGCTTGGCGCCAACGCCTTGGTCCGGTCACACACGCTCGATGTCATCGCTCCTCCTCGCCGATAATATCGATATTATCAGAGAGTATCGTTAATCGTGTGAGGTGTGACTGGCCGCACTGGGAGTGCGAACGGGTTCGGGCGCGTACCTCGGTGTGGGACGCTGAGCCAGTTCTCGTCGGGTTTTGGTTGTCCCGCAGTATGATTCGCTGCTATGCCTCATGCCCGAGGTCCCGGCGCGGTGGATGGCACTCCGGCGCCTAGTTTCCGGTCCTTATGCCCCCATGTCCGTGGATTGTCACCGGCCGACGGCTCCGCCGCTCACACTTGGCCGCACAGTGTCAGAACCACCATGTCCGGAAGGAGGAACAGCAAGTGCGCATCGGCATACCGAATCAAATCCGCTGTCTGGCATCGGGCACTTGCCATCGCTAGTTGTAACAGTTAATGTTACTTCATGGTTGAGGGTGTGCGGTGAGTGCGAACAGCAGACTGACCATTGCGGTGCACGCTCTGACCTGGATTGGGTTGTATCAGCGTCGCGGTCACGAGGTCGCTACCTCCGAGCAGATCGCGACGAGCGTCAACACCAATCCCGTGGTGATCCGTCGTCTGCTCGGCGAGCTGCGCAACGCTGGCCTGGCCGCCTCTCGGCGGGGTGCCGGTGCTGGTTGGACCCTGTCACGAGATCTGGCTTCCATCACGCTGCTGGATGTCTACGACGCGGTCGAGCCGGGGCTGATCTTCGGCCTGCATCCCTCCGTGCCCGATCCTGAGTGTGTCGTGGGGCATGGCATCGGACCGGTGATGGCCGCCGTCTACAACGGCATCGACATCGCCGTCCGCGAGGAGCTGGCGGGAACCACGCTCGAAGATGTGTTGCGGGACATACTGAAAGCTGCCTAGCTCGAGCGTTGATCTCCTGAGAACGAGGTCGTACGCTCGCACGAGTAGCTGTAACAAAATTTGTTACGTCGGGTTGATGTGTGACAGATGAGCCACTACTGAGGAGACAGGGTGAGGTCATGAGAAGCGTGATCTTCAGTCGAGCGGGCGACGCCGCGACCGTGGCCCGCGTCGCGAATGTTCCGCAAGCACCTGCACCGGGACCCGGCGAGGTCCAACTGCGGGTCAGTTTCTCCCCGGTGCACCGTGGAGATCTGGTCGGTACCGAAGCTGCTTCGCTACCGGCTGACGAGTCGCGCTCTGCTCGATTGGGTAGCGAGGCCGCGGGAGTGGTGACCGCGGTTGGCGATGCGGTGCGGAATCTGAGCGTCGGTGACCGGGTCGCGGCGTTTCCAGCGCCCGGTGCGTGGGCTGAGCGAGTAACCGTCCCAGTCGAGGCCGTTGTGGCCGTGCCGGAGGGCGTCAGCGACGAGATCGCGAGCGTCATGCTCGTCAACACCATTACATCGCGAGACGTTCTCCGCGCGATCACTGAACTGCGAAGTGCGGTGAATGCCACCGACGAGGCTCCTCTGATCGTGTCCGCGGCGGCGTCCGCGGTGGGCAAACTCGTGGTGCGGCAGGCCCTCGATCAAGGCTGGCCGGTGATCGCGGTCGTCCGCAGCGATCGGTCGGCGGCGACCGTGCGCAAGCTCTTCGCCGACGTGCCGGTCGTGGTGACCGGCAACGACGGCTGGCAGGACGAGTTGCGGGACCTTGTCGATGAGAGACCGTTGCCCGTCATCACCGATGCGCACGGAGGCGGTTTCGTGCATGAGATCCTGCCGTTCCTCGCGGACGCGGGAACCCTGGTCGTGTGGGGGGATCTGACGGCGCGGCCGTGGACGTTGTCGACGTCGGATCTGCTGATGAGGGAGTTGGGTGTTCGTGCGGTGAGTATCTCCCGCTGGATGAACCGTCCCGCTGGCATCCGAGCTGCCGATCGACAGGCTGCCGTCGAGCTCGCCATGCGTCATCCTGAACTGTTCGCCGTGCATGCCGCCTATCCGCTGGAGAATCTCCGTGCGGCCGTCGACGCGGCGCGCACCAATGGCACGGGCACCGTGCTGTTCGAAGGCGGCTGACCGGCACCGCATCCGTGCGGATACCCAAGAACCACCGGCCACCATTGGGACTTTGGCCTGACAATCTGCGGTGAGAGGAAAAACAATGTCTGATCGAACTCGCACGACCGTGGAGAGGTTCTACGCTTTGCTGGGGGCCGGTGACGTCAGTGCGGCGATCGGTCTCCTGGCGGATGACTTCTACTGGGAGATCCCGGGTGATGTCGAGACTGTGCCGTGGCTGGGTCAGCGTAGGACAGTTCCGGAGGTCGAGGAGTTTTTCGCGCACATGGCCAACCACGTCGACCGGAAGGCCTTCGACATCGATCGGATCGTCGTGGATGGTTCTACCGCGGTTGTGTTGGGCCGAGCGGTCGTGGTCGTTCGTTCCACGGGCAAGTTGATGGACACCAAGTTCGCCGTCGAGATCGTTGTTGATCCGGCCGACCGTATCACCCGGTTCATCATGTTCGAAGACTCCTGGCACGTCGCCAACTGCATGCGCCCCTAGTCAGCGGCGTGAACGGGCTCGATCAAGTAGACGGGAATGTCATGTCCAAGCACCTGCCCGATCTGATTGCCAGCTACTTCACCATCGCCGGCGACACCGAGATGGAGATGGTCGGCGGCACCGAGATCAGTCCGTACACGCCACGTGACCGTATCGAGATGGCAGCACGGGCCGGTTTCAAGGGGATCGGATTTGGAGACAAAGACCTGCGTTTCTGGCTGACGAAGTATTCTCTCGGCGAGATCCGTGGGATGCTGGCGGACAGCGGTATCGAATACCTTGAGATCGATGCCGTCTACGACTGGTATTCTCCACGCGACCGAGCGAACAACGATGCGATCATCGACGAGATCTACGGCTGGGCGGCAGATCTGGGCGCGTGTCAGGTGAAAGCGGTGACGTCCTTCACCGGCGAGCAGTTCCCGCATGACGATCTTGTCGAGCGGTGGGCACGTCTGTGCGAAACGGCTGCCAATGCTGGTACTCGGGCCATCCTCGAACCAATGCCTCCGGCAACGTTGAAGACGCCGCAGGAAGGTCTCGCCGTGCTGAAGGATGCGGGCGCCACCAGCGGCGGCCTGCTCATCGACATCTGGCATGTGGACAGGGCCGGTGTCGACTACGAGAGTCTCCGAGACCTTCCGTCGGAGTGGATCGGGGGCGTCGAGATCGGTGACGCGGCGAAAGAATTGGTCAACGGAGACCTGCTCGACGACGGCTTCAACCACCGCCAACTACCCGGCCAGGGTGAACTCGACGTGGCCGGCTTCATCCGGGCAGTCCTGGCAACGGGTTACACCGGTCCGTTCGGCAGCGAGGTCTTCTCGATCAAGAACAGGGCCCGAACGCTCGAACAGGCGGTCAGCGACAACTATGCGGCCGCCATCGGTGCGCTGGCCGCCGCCGTCAACGTCTGACGGACCCGTCCTCGCCAGCCAGAAATGTTTTCCAGGCAGGCCAGAAGTAGGCCGTCGGAGCTGGCAAACCAGCCCGACCCCAAGCCTGGACGTCTGAACGTCAGCCGACACAACCATAAGGACTACCGATGAACAAGACCGTAGCCGACCTGATGCGTAGCAACCTCCTCGATGTCTTCAACGAACAGGACGCGGAGCGCCGCAGCGCGGCCATCACGCAGACTTACGCCGAGGACGTCGTGTGGCACGAACCCGACTGCGTCATCCATGGCCGAAAGGCGCTCGCCGAACGCGCCACAGAACTGCGTGCACAGAACCCTGACTGGGTGTTCCAGCCCGACGGCCCAGTCTCCGTCAACGATGACCTCGGCCACCTCGGCTTTCAGTACGGTCCTGTCGGCCAACCGCCCGTCGTGACCGGCATGGACATCGCCCACAGCAAAGACGGCGTCATCGTTGAGTTCTACACGATCATCACCGATGGCCGCGCATGAGCGATCACGGCGGTTCACACATCGCGTTCTACGTCGAGGACATGGATGCAGCGCTCTCGCATCTGCGTAGTCACAAGGTCCGCATCCTGGGGGTGGGCAAGAAGGCCTGCTTCGGGCCGGAGGCCGGCGAGGAGTCGACGTTCGCTCATTTCCTGACGCCGCTTCGGCACCGTTCACCAGGCAAAGCGATCGGGACGCGCCGTTCGGTGTACTTGGTGTCGCGCCCGCGGGTCAGCGAGAGTAGGAGCGGGGGAGGCCTAGGGTGTGCTGGGCGACGTAGTTGAGGATCATTTCCCGGTTGACCGGCGCGATCCGCAGCAGCCGGGCGATTCCCCACAGCGGTACCAGTCCGTACTCGCTGGACAGTCCGTTGCCGCCGTGGGTCTGGATGGCGGCGTCGACGGCGGCCAGCGCGGCCTCGGCCGCCGCGTACTTCGCCATGTTCGACGCCTCACCGGCCGGCTCGTGGTTGTCGTGCAGCCATGCTGCCCGGGCAGTCATCAGCGCGGCCAGCTCCACCTCGATCGCCGCCTTGGCCAACGCGTGCGACACACCCTGGTGGCTGCCGATCGGCGCGCCCCATACGGTCCTGGTATTGGCGTAGTCGGCCGCCTTGCGCAGGGCGTAGCGGCCGATGCCGACGCACAGCGCCGCGCCGGTGACGCGCTCCGGGTTGAGGCCGTGGAACACCTGCTCGAAGCCGTGGTTCTCTTGCCCGACAAGGTTGTCAGCGCCTACCCGGACCTCGTCGAAGAACAGGGTGAACTGGCGTTCGGGCAGTGCGGCGGCGACCGGCAGCGGAGTCACGGTGAGGCCGGGCGCGTCGGTGGGGACGAGGAACAGCGAGAGCAGGCCGTGGCCGGTGGCCTCATCGGTGCCGGTGCGGGCGACGACCAGAATCGCCGCCGCCTCGTCGACGCCGGAGATGTAGTACTTGGTGCCGCGCAGTATCCAGTCGTCACCGTCGCGCGTCGCCGTGGTGGACAGCTTGTGGGTGTTGGAGCCTGCGTCGGGCTCGGTGATCGCGAAGACCACCTTGTGTTGGCCGTCGGCCATCGCCGGCAGCCAGGTCTCCTGTTGTGCTGGCGTGCCGAACCGGGTGAGCACCTCGCCCGAGATGGCGCTGGACACCAGCAACAGGAGCAGGGGGCAGCCCTGCGATGCGGTCGCCTCGCAGACGATGGCCAGTTCACTCAGGCCACCTCCGCCACCGCCGAACTTCTCCGGCATGTTCACGCCGATGAACCCCTGCTTGCCCAGCGCCTGCCAGAGTTCCTCGGTGGACCGATGCGCCTGCGCGTGCTCGGCGAAATAGGAGTCGCCGAACGAGCGGGTGACGGCGGCGACCGCATCACGCAGTGCGGTGTGCTCGACATCGCTGGTGAAGTCCATGGTGGCGGCCTTTCTCGGCGGGCTGCCTCAGCGGCGGCCGGTGTCGTGGGGCGGCTGGTCTGAGATGGGTTCGATCCCGCTGAACAGCACTGCTTCGGCGCAGGCACACACCAGGTCGGCGAGGTGTTCGGCGGGAAGTCCGCTCTGGTGGAACAGGGTCGACTGGATGGCTCCGATCGCCGCGTGCGCGAGTGTGCGCAGTTCCGCGTCGCTGCCCTCCGGCCGCAGCACGGCCAGGACGTGTACCCATTCCTCCAGGTACATGCGTTGTTTGCGGCGCAGCCGATGCCGATCCTCGTCGGGCAGATTGGTGATCTCGTTGTGGTAGACCTGCGCGAGGGTGCGTTCGCTCAGCACGAACGCGACCTGCCCTCGGATGAGCTTGCGCAGGGCCACTCGTGGCGGGTCGTCGGAGGTGACGATCTGCTCGGCGTCGCGCGCCAGTCCGTCGATCACTCGGTCGAACATGGCGACCAGGACAGCCGACTTGCCGTCGAAGTGCCGGTAGATCGCCGACCCGGTGACCCCGGCTGCAGCGCCGATGTCGGCCATGCCGACGTCGTGATAGCCGCGTTCGGCGACCAGGGCGGCCGCGGCGGTGAGAATCCGTTGCCTGCGTTCGGGATCGCGTCGGCGTACGCCGTCCGGCCTGTCCACTGTGGCGTCAGCCATGACTGTCCTCCGGCATGAGCCGAACCGGGATGTCGATGACACGGGAACGCAGGTACTCGCCGAGGCCTTTCGCCTGTGGGTCCGGTCGGGTCGAGGCCGCGACGCCCTCGCCGAGCAGTCCGACGATCACGAAGTTCACCGCGTTGAGATTGGGCAGGTCGAACCGGCGCACCGTGAGTCCAACGGATTCGGGCAGCAGCGCGCGCAGCCGATCGACGGTCAGATAGGCGCTCAGCCACGGATAGGCCGCTGGGTGACGTGTCCAGACCCCCACGTTGGCATTGCCGCCCTTGTCGCCGGAGCGTGCTCCGCACAGCAGGCCGAGCGGTCCGCGAGTGGTCGGCTCCGTGCCGAGTTCGCGGTGACCGAACGGTTCCGCCGGTCCCGGGGCGTCGCCGGGCGGAGTCGGCGGTACCGGGTGGACGGTTCCGTCGGGAAGGACCACCTGATGCGGTACGGCTTCGGCGGGGACCAGCGTCGGCCAGTAGACGCCGTAGGCGCTCTCCGGCGTCGGCGGTGTCGTGGTGTGGAATCCGGCGTAGCCGCCCAGCGCCAGTTCCATGGTGGCGTTGGAGAAACGCCGGCCCACCTTGCGGCGATCCGGGTCCTTGACCGTGATCCGCAGGTGCGCGGTGGCCTGCTCGTTGGTCGGTGCGTCCTGGCGTTCGAAGCGAACCAGCCGCACGTCGACCTCGGCGAACTGGTCCCGGCCGCCGAGGACGGCGAACAGTTCCTCCTGCGCCCAAGCGGCCTTCTCCTCGATGTCCAGCCCGGTCAGCACCAGGGTCATGGTGTTGCGGTAGCCGCCGAGGAAGTTCATCGCGACCTTGGCGGTCGGCGGTGGCGCGCTGCCCCGGGTGCCGGCCACCCGAACCCGGTCCGGCCCCGACTGGTCCAGCCTGACGGTGTCGAAATGGGCGATGACATCCGGATTCGCGTAGGCCGGTTCGGCGATCTCGTAGAGCAGTTGGGCGGTCACGGTGCCCACCGTAACCAGGCCACCGGTGTCGTCGTGTTTGGTGATCACGCTGCTGCCGTCGTGCGCGACCTCCGCGATCGGGAAGCCGGGGTAGCGGCGATCGCGGATCTCGTCGAGGAAGGAGTAGTTGCCGCCGGTTGCCTGGGGTCCGCATTCGATGACGTGCCCGGCTACCACCGCACCCGCCAGTTGGTCGAAGTCGGTGCGTGACCAGCCGTGCCACCAGGCGGCGGGGCCGACGACCAGCGAGGCGTCGGTCACCCGTGGGCAGACGACGATGTCGGCGCCGGCTTCGAGGGCGGCGGTGATGCCCCAGCCACCGAGGTAGGCGTTGGCGGTCACCGGCTTGCCCGGTGCGTCCGCCAGCGGCACCCCGGTGTCCAGGTGGGCCAACTGCTGCCCGCCGGCCAGCAGTCCGTCGAGGTCGG
Source organism: Pseudonocardiaceae bacterium (assembly GCA_035948315.1). Taxonomy (GTDB): domain Bacteria; phylum Actinomycetota; class Actinomycetes; order Mycobacteriales; family Pseudonocardiaceae; genus CAJCJE01. The sequence continues at coordinate 79,699 of DASZJG010000015.1, forward strand.
GGAGCAGATCGTCACCCGTGACATAGGCGATCCTGGGATGCACCCCCAGCCGTTCGCCGAGCGCGCGCAGTTGCTCGGCGAGCCCGGCGGGGCGCAGGCCGCCCGCGTTGCTGACGATCTTGATACCGCGGTCGAGACAGGTGCCCAGGACCTGTTCCAGTTGGCCGAGCACGGAACGCGCATAGCCGGCCGACGGGTCCTTCTGGCGCGCTTTCCACAGGATCAGCATGGTCAGCTCGGCGAGGTAGTCGCCGGTCAGCACGTCGATCGGGCCGCCGTCGACCATCTCGCGCGTGGCGGCGTCGCGGTCGCCGTAGAAGCCGGAGGAGTTGCCGATGCGCACCGGGCGGCGCGGGCCTGCCGTCGTCGGATCGCTCATGCCGACTCCCGTTCGTCGTGGTGGGCGGGCCGGCCAGGGCCGGGCGGACCCGCGAAGGCCTGGGCGATGGCGATCCAGGCGTTCGCGGTCGGACCGGTCACGCTCAGGCCGGTGTCGTCGCGGTGGCGCCGTTGGGTGAGGACAAGACAGAAGTCCAGGGCGGTTCCGGTGATCCGGTCCGGCGCGTCGGCCGGACCCCAGTGCCAGGTGTCGCCGTCCGGCCCGGCCAGTTCGACCAGGATCGGTTCACTCGGCACGGGCAGGTTGTTGACGGTGAAGCTGTAGGGCAGCGCGCGGACACCGAGATGGGCCACGTGCCGCAGCCGCCCGGTCGCCGGTCGCTCGCCGCCGAGAGCATCGACGATGTCCTGACTGTGTGCCCAGGTCTCCATCAGCCGGGCCGTCATCGACGACGCGATCCCCATGTCCGGTCCGTACCAGGGCAGTCGCGCGGCCGGATCCGCGTCGGCGTATCCGGCGACGAGGGACTGCCGGGCCTGCCGGAACCAGCCGAGCAGCTGCGCACCCGTGCGCCGGCGGTGGTCGGCCACGACGCGGTCGGCGAAGTCGTCACCGCCCGCGGTCAGTACGGCTGCCTCGCTACGGAACCGGTGCGGGTCCCGGATGGACACCAGCGTGGTTTCGTCGAAATAGGCCAGGTGTCCGACCTGGTCGCCGATGGTCCAGCCGACGGCGGGCGTCGGCAGCCGCCACTGGGGAGGTGTCAGCTCGTCCAGGATGGCCAGCAGCGCTTCGGACTCGGCGACGAGGTCGGCCGACAGCGTGCGGAGGTCGGTCGCCATCAGCGACCGGTCCAGACCGGCCTGCGCTTGTCGCGGAACGCGGCAGGGCCCTCCTGTGCGTCGGCGCTGCGGTAGACCGGTGCCCAGATCCGCTCGGCCTCGGTAAAGGCGTTGGCGAGCGAATGGTGCGCCGAAAGGTATGCGGTACGTTTGGCGGCCGCGACCGACAACGGGGCGTTGGCGGCGATGCGCTCGGCGAGCGACTGCACCGTGGCGACCAGTTCGTCGTCGGGTACCACCTCGTTGACAAGGCCGATCTGGTGGGCGCGGGCGGCGCTGATCGGGTCGCCGGTCAGCAGGATCTGCATCGCGATCTTCGGTGGTACCAGCCAGGACAGCGGTGCCGCCCACGGTGCCCCCCTGCCGACCTTCACCTCGGTGATCGCGAAGCGGGCCGATTCGGCCGCGACGCACAGGTCGCAGTTCTGGGCGAGCAGGAATCCGCCCGCGTAGGCGATCCCGTTCACCGCGGCGATGGTCGGTTTGCTGATCTCGATGTTGCGGCCGAACTGGGGGAGGAAGTTGGGGGGCGGAACGGTCAGCGAGGTGTCGGCCATTTCCTTGAGGTCGCCGCCCGCGCAGAAGGCACGTTCGCCCGCACCGGTCAGCACGAGCACCTTGGCGTCGTTGTCGCCGTTGAACCGCCGCGCACCCTCGAACAGCCCCAGCCGGACGGCTTTGCTCAGCGCGTTGCGGGCTTCTGGGCGGTCGATGGTGAGCCAGGCGACGCCGCGCACGACCTCGTACCGGACTGGATCACTCATGTGGTTCCTCCTCGTCCAGGACGGCGAGCACCGAGCCGCTGGCCACCTGGGCTCCGATGCTTGCGCTCAGCTCGGCGACGACGCCACGCGCCGGTGCGTGGATCGTGTGCTCCATCTTCATTGCCTCGATCGCCAGGATCGGCGCCCCCGCATCGACGTGGTCGCCGACGGCGACCGCGATGCGGACCACCGTGCCCGGCATCGGCGCGAGCAGTGAACCGGCCTGCGCCGAAGCCGTCGGGTCCGGAAAGCGATCGACCTCGGACAGCGTGCTGTGCCCACCGGGGCTATCCACATAGGACATGTTGCCCAGTCTGGTCACGGCGATCTGCCGCCTGCTGCCGGCGATCTCGATGTCCACCTCGGTCGGTGTCGCCGCATGCAGCACGAGACCGCTGAGTTCGGTGCCGCCGACGCGGGCGGTCAGCCCGTCCCGATCGATTCGGTAGCTCACCTCGATCCGGGTGCCAGCCAGCTCGAAGGTGGCGGTCTGCGTGCTGCTCGGGTTGTTGCGCCAGCCAGAGGGCAGCGTCGCCAGCACCGGGCTGTCCCGTCGCCGGGCCGCGTGCTCGGCCAGTGCCGCGGCGAGCACGTGCGTCTGGATGGTCAGCTCGTCCGGGGCTGCGCACAGCTGGGCCGCTGGATGCCGGTCGAGGTAGCCGGTGTCGATGGCGCCTGCCTGGAACTCCGGCTCGCGCAGGATGCCCACCAGCAGGTCGCGATTGGTGAGCACGCCGTGCAGCCGGGCCCGCGACAGCGCCCCGGCCAGCACCTGCTGGGCGTCCTCCCGCGTCGGCCCGTAGCCGATGACCTTGGCCAGCATGGAGTCGTAGAACGTGCTGATCGCGGTGTGCGAGGCGAAACCGGCGTCCACCCGCAAGCCCGGTGCCGGGTCGATCTCGAACGTGTGCAGCTCTCCGCTCGTCGGCAGGAAGCCGGCCGCCGCGTCCTCGGCGTAGAGCCGGGCCTCGATCGCGTGGCCGCTGAAGCTCGCGCCGGTCACCGTCGGCGGTAGCGCTTTGCCTGCCGCTACCTGCAACTGCACCTTCACCAGGTCGATGCCGGTGATCAGCTCGGTCACCGGGTGCTCGACCTGCAGCCGGGTGTTGACCTCCAGGAAGTAGAAGCTGCCGGAGGCGTCGAGCACGAACTCGACCGTGCCGGCACCGACGTAGCCGATGGCCTTGCCCGCGGCCACGGCGGCGCGACACAGTTCGGCTCGCAGTTCCTCGCCGACCACCGGTGACGGCGCCTCTTCGATGATCTTCTGGTAGCGCCGCTGGATCGAGCACTCCCGCTCGAAAAGGTGCACCACCGTGCCGGCCTTGTCGCCGACGATCTGCACCTCGATGTGACGCGGTGCGGCGACGAACCGCTCCAGGAACACCGTGCCGTCGCCGAAGGCGGCCGCGGCCTCCCGCCGCGCTTCGGCCACCGCCGCCACGATCTCCTCGGCGTCGTGGATGATCCGCATGCCGCGGCCACCGCCGCCGAACGCCGCCTTGACCAGGACCGGGAAGCCGATCTCGGCGGCTGCCGCGCGCAGCTTCGCCGGATCGGGCTCGTCGGCCGCATCGAACACCGCACCGGGCAGTACCGGCACGCCGGCCGCCGCCATCAGTCGCTTCGCCGCGATCTTGGAGCCCATCGCCTCGATGGCCTCGGGGGTCGGACCGACGAAGGTCAGACCTGCCTCGGCGCAGGCGCGGGCGAAGTCGGCGTTCTCCGACAGGAAGCCGTAACCGGGGTGCACCGCGTCGGCGCCGGTCCGCCTGGCGGCGGCGATGACCGCATCGCCGCGCAGGTAGGTCTCGGCAGGCGTCGCGCCCGGCAGCCGGATGGCTTCGTCCGCCGCCCGCACGAACGGCATGTCCGCGTCCGGGTCACTGAAGACGGCGACCGTGCCGATGTCCATCGCCCGCGCCGTGCGGATGATGCGGCCGGCGATCTCGCCGCGGTTGGCGATCAGGAGTTTCCGTATGGTCATGGTTGTCCGCCCCTACATCCGGAAGACGCCGAAGCCTCGGCGGCCCGCGACAGGACCCGAATGGGCCGCCGACAGTGCCATCCCGAGCACCGAGCGGGTGTCTCGTGGATCGATGACGCCGTCGTCGTAGAGCCGCGCGGTGACGAAGAAGGCGTGCGACTCCCGTTCGATCTGGGCCTCGATCTGTTGGCGTCGCGCGTCGTCCGCCGCGCTGTCGAACTCCCGGCCTGCGGCCTGCGCGGACTGCTTTCCGACGATCGACATGACACCGGCCAACTGCTGCGCGCCCATCACCGCGAGTTTCGCGTTGGCCCAGGCGAACATGAACCGAGGGTCATATGCCCGACCGGACATCCCGTAGTTGCCGGCGCCGAAGGACGCCGCCAGGTTGATCGTGATGTGCGGGACGGTCGAGTTCGTCACGGCGTTGATCATCTTCGCGCCGTCCTTGATGATGCCGCCCTGTTCGTACTGGGTGCCCACCATGTATCCGGTGGTGTTCTGCAGGAAGATCAGCGGGGTGTCGCTCTGGTTGGCCAGCAGGATGAACTCGCTGGCCTTCTTGGCCTCTTCGCTGAACAGCACCCCACGCTCGTTGGCCAGCACGCCGACCGGATAACCGTGCACCGAGGCCCAGCCGGTGACCAGGCTGGTGCCGTACCTGCGTTTGTACTCACTGAACCGGGAGCCGTCCACGACGCGGGCAAGTACCTCCCGTGGATCGAAGGGCACCCGGAAGTCCGCGGACACGATGCCCAGCAGCTCGTCGGAGTCGTAGCGCGGCTCGTCGGCAGGCAGGCTCGGCGCCGGCCCGAGTTTGCGCCAGCGGATCTGCTCGACGATTTCCCTGCCGATGCGGATGCAGTCCACCTCGTCGACGGCGAAGTGGTCGGCGACACCGGAAACCCGCGAGTGCATGTCGGCACCGCCGAGCTGTTCGTCGTCGGCGTCCTCGCCGGTGGCCATCTTCACCAGCGGCGGTCCGCCGAGGAAAACCTTGGCCTGGCTGTCGACCAGGACCGCGTAGTCGCACATTCCCGGTACGTAGGCACCGCCCGCCGTGGAGTTGCCGAACACCAGCGCGATCGTGGTGACACCCATCGCGGACAGTTCCGTCAGATCGTGGAAGATCTTGCCGGCGAACACGAACAGCTCGGACTGGGTCGGCAGATCGGCGCCGCCGGACTCGACGAGGTTGATCACCGGCAGCCGGTTGCGGCGGGCGATTTCCAGTGCCCGCAACGTCTTACGCAGCGTGTAGGGATTCATCGCGCCGCCACGCACCGTCGGATCGTGCGCGATCAGCACACACTCCACACCGGACACCACGCCGATGCAGGTCACGATGCTCGCACCAACGGCGAAATCGCTGCCCCATGCCGCGAGCGCGGACAGTTCGAGCAGCGGCGAATCGCGGTCGACGAGTAGTTCGATGCGTTCCCGTGCGAGCAGCCGGCCTCGGGCTCGATGCCGCTGGGCGTATTTCACCCCGCCACCGCCCCGCGCCAGCTCCAACTGCTCGTTCAGCGCGGCTATGGCCGACAGCTGGGCCTTCCTGTTGGTCAGGTAGACCTCGCCGGTTGTATCTACACTCGATCGTAGAACCGCCACAAGGCCTCCGTTCACCCGTTGAAGTTTACGACGGTTCACATTAGCGCACCTGGGCGGTGGGTGCTAGGGCGTGCTTCGTCATCGATCTCGCCCTCATCTGAGCTGGTAGTTCTTCTCAAGAAACAGCTCTTCCCAAGACGACGAGCAATGTCTACGCTGCTCGTGTGTAGTGAATGGCGAATCACTTCGACGGAGAAGGGTGCTGCCGGTATGGATGCGAACCTCGATGTGACCAGCCTGCACGGCCGTCGGGCCGAGCGCCGATGGGAACGGACCAGTGTCGGCGACCTGCTGGAACGGATGACCTGGAGTTTTCCGGACAAGGACGCGATCATCGGCCGGGAGGGTGCCTACACCGACGAGCGTTTCCGCCGGCTGACCTATCGCCAGGCGGACGAGCTGGCGAACCAGCTCGCCAACGGTCTGCTGGCCAGTGGGTTGCGTCGTGGTGACGTGGTCAGCATGTTCTGCGAGAACACGGTCGAGGCATTCGTGACCAAACTGGGCATCGCCAAGGCGGGGCTGGTCGCCGCGCCGATGAACCCGATGATGGCGCCGGACATGGTGGCGGCCATGGTCGACCTGGTCGCCCCCAAACTGGCCGTGGTCGACGCGGAACTGTGGCCACGCGCGCAGGCACCGTTCACCGCGGCCGGCCTCCGGGTCGCCATCACGATCCCCGTCGGCGGAGGCCCGGTACCCGGCAGCCTCTCCTTCGCCGACTTCGTCCGTGACCAGCCCACCACCGAACCGGACGTGACGATCCACGGCGACGACATCTGGGAGATCCTGTTCACCTCCGGCACGACCGCCCTGCCCAAAGGCGTGATGATCTCCCACACCTGCAGTTACCTGGCCGCCTACGGCTTCGCGCTGTCCCTGACCCGGGGCCTGCGACTGGAGTCCGACCTGCGGGTCGGCACCTTTCTCCCGATGATCTACCACGTCGGCGACCAGCCATTCACCTATTCGGTGTTTCTTTCCGGCGGCACGCTGGTCCTGGGCAGGCGACCGGCGGCCGAGCCGATCGCCGAGATGATCTCCGAAGAGCGGATCACCGCCGCATGGTGCGGATCGCCCGCGATGATCACCGCTCTCGACGCGGCCCTGACCGCCCGGCCGGAACTGGACGCCAGCAGCCTCAAGGTCGTCGTCTACGGCTGGGCCGCGCTCGCTCCTGCCGTGCTGGCCTCGATGAAACGACACTGCGGTGCGGATCTGGTGGTCTTCGAGATCTTCGGCCAGACCGAATCCATATCCTGCCACCGGTTCTGGCCGGACAAATGGCCGGAGGTCTACGCGCGCACCGCGCCGCAGGACAACTACGTCGGCGTGCCGAGCCCGATCCTGGCCTCGACGGTGCTCGATCCCTTCGGCGAGGACCTTGCCGCATCGCCTGGGGTCGCGGGCGAGGCGGTGTACCGCTCGCCGTCGATGATGTCCGGCTACTACCGCGACGAGCCCGCCACCCGGGAGGCATTTCGCTACGGCTGGTTCCACTCCGGCGACAGCTGCGCCTATGACGCCGACGGTCTGCGGGTGATGCTCGACCGGTACAAGGACGTCGTGAAGAGCGGTGGCGAGAACGTCTCCAGCCTTCGGGTGGAGGCGGTGCTCGGCGCGCATCCCGCTGTCGCCAGGGCCGTGGTCATCGGCCTGCCGCACCCGCACTGGGGCGAGGCTGTCACCGGCGTCGTCGTGCTGGACCCGGGACACCAGGTCACCGAGGACGACCTGATCGCGCACTGCCGAGAATGGCTCGCCGGATACGAGACGCCCAAGAGAGTCCTGTTCGTCGACGAACTGCCGGAGACCGTGGGCGGCAAGGTCCTCAAGTACAAGCTCCGCGCCGCGTACGCGGCGCAGTTCGCCGACCTCGGAGTGCCTCGGTGAATCAGGTGCATCAGGTGAATCAGGATGTCTCGCGAAACCTGGCCCAACGCGTCAACGTCGGCGATTCGCTGACCCGCAGCGCGGTGACCCGGCCGACCCACCGGGCCGTTGTCGACGGGGCCCGCTCCTGGACGTACGCCGAGTTCGACTCGTGGGTCAACCGGCTGGCCAACGGCCTGGCCGAACTCGGCTACCAGCGCGGGGACGCGCTCGCGTTGGCCGCGGGCAACAGCGCGGAATTCCTCGCCGTCTACTACGCCTGCGCGAAACTCGGCGTGGTGTGCGTGCCGATCAACCTTGGCTGGCGCCGCGACGAGATCGCCTACGTGCTCGACCACTCGCGGGCGCGCGGCCTGGTCGCCGAGACCCAGCTCCTCGACACGATGTCCGAGGCCGTGAGCAAGGCGTCCTCGGTCGTCGATCTGATCGTCGCACCGGGGACCGGCGGGCCCGGTGACACCTCGGTCGGCGACCGCCGGTGGCGACCGCTGGCCGAGTTGCTCGCCGAGGATGCGAGCACCCCCGAGGTGCTGGTGGCGGACCGCGATCCGCTCAGCTACCTCTACACCTCGGGCACCACGTCCTTTCCCAAGGGAGTCGTCGCTTCGCACCTGGCGATCTACCTGGAGTCGATGTCGGCAGCGCTGGATTCCGGATGGCGGGCCGACGACCGGTTCGTCGCCATGCTGCCGCTGTTCCACACCGCCCAGCTCAACGCGTTCTGCACTCCCGCGATCATGGTCGGTGCCACCATCCATCTGAGGCGCGGCTTCGATCCCGGCACGTTCCTGGACACCATCGAAACCGAGCGCATCACCCAGGTGTTCGGGCTGCCGATGATGTACCGGGCCACCTTGGCGCATCCCTCGTTCGCCGGACGTGACCTGAGCAGCCTGCGCCGGGCGGTGTATGCGATGGCGCCGATGCCGGACAGGCTGATTCGGGCCTGTCTTGACGGGTTCGGCTGTGACTTCGCGTTGCTGTTCGGGCAGACCGAGATGAGCCCCATCGCGACCCTGTTCCGGCCGGAACACCAGCTGACGCACATCGGCGCGGTGGGTACCGCGCTGACCGGCGTGCAGGTCTGCATCATGGCGCAGGACGGGACGCTGCTGCCGGCAGGCGAAACCGGCGAGATCGTCTACCGCGCGCCGTCGGTGATGACCGAGTACCTGCGCGATGACGAGGCCACCGGCGCCGCGTTCGCGCATGGCTGGTTCCATTCCGGCGACGTGGGCAGTCGCGGTGAGGATGGCATGCTCTGGTTCTCCGACCGCTCGAAGGACGTCATCAAGACCGGTGGCGAGAACGTGGCGTCGATCGAGGTGGAGAAGGCGATCTACGCCGCCGACCCGGCCGTCGCTGAGGTGGTGGTCGTCGGGCTGCCACACGATCGATGGACCGAGGCGATCACCGCCATCGTCATCGGGCAGACGGGCAAGCACGTCGATCCGGACGCACTGCGCGGTGTCCTGCGGGCGCATCTGGACGCCTACAAGGTTCCGAAGGACGTCATCGTCGTGGACGCCTTTCCGCGAACCTCGACCGGAAAGGTCCAGAAGAACGTCCTGCGCGAGCGGTTCGCCGATCACTACCGGCAACGGTAGTCGCCGGTAGGTACGGAAATCCCTGGTGCGCTTGACGTTCGCGTCAAGCGCACCAGGGGCTGTGTGGGACAGTTCAGATTCCGCCGAGCAGTCCTTCGGGGAAGGTGCCGACGAGCTGGTCGACCAGGTTGCCGACCGGGGCGAGCAGACCGGACATGTCCGGGATCGGGTCGGTGTTGCCGCCCAATCCTGGCACGACGTCGCTGGCCTGCTGGATCGTTGCGACCACGGGCTCGACGGCGTTCACCACCAGTGCGTTGGTCAGCGTCGATGCCGCGCTCGGTGCGGGGGTGGGCGGCGTCGGGACCGCAGGCGCCGTGCCCGGTGCGGTGCCGGTCGCACCGGCGCCGTGGCCGATGTAGTTGTCCGAGAACGCCAGCATCTGTGCGTTCGTGGTGGGCGCACTGGGCTCCAGCTGCAGGTCATGGCCGGAGTTCGGAGCCAGGTAGCCGACAACTGTCGCATTCGGACCATAGAAGGGCCGTTCGAAGGCGGCGAGGGCGGCGGAGGACGAACAGCTCGGTCCGAGCAGCCCGCAGATGAATGGGTCACCCGCGCCGACCACCTCGTCCACCGGGATGTTCAGGGTACGGTCCACATTGAGCACGTTGTACGCCGCCAGGGTGGCCAGCTCGACCAGATTGCCCGTCTGCTTGAGCTGCTCGTCGGTCGCGATCACGTTGGGATCGGTGTCCGCTGTGTTGTAGAAGCCGCCCCTGGTGCCGGGATCGCTAGTCAGGTAGGCCACATCGAGACCGCTGGCGCTGAACTTGGGATCGCCCGCTGCGGGGTAGTCGTCGGCGATGATCTTCGAGACGACGTTGACGTAGTTCAACGAGTGTGCGATGCCCGTGGTGATGATCGCGTCGGCATCCTTGTACAGGCCCGCCTCTGTCATGGTGACGAGTGAACCGAGACTGTGGCCAACCTCGACCACCTTCTGGAACTGCTGGCCGAGCTGTCCTGAGCGCAGCGCCTGCACCGTCTGGTGCACCGTGCTGACGTCGGCGTAGAAGGTGTCGAACGCGCTGAGCGGATGCGAGGACTGGCCGTCACCGAGCCGGTCGATGTCCAAAGTGGCGTAACCGTCCCGATTCGCGGCACGTACGTAGGAGTAGGTGTCCGGCTGGTAGGGCAGATCCCAGTAGTTGCGATCGTAGGTCCAGCCATGGATGAGCAGTTGGACGGCCGTCGCGTTCGGCGGGACGCACAGCGTTGCTGCGATGTCACCGCTCTGGCCGGCCGCGCTGACCGGAACGCTCACGTTGCGGCATGTTGTCGTCTCGGTGGCCGACGCGGGCGATGCCGCGCAGACCAGTCCAGCGGTCGCGATCAGGATCGCGGCCGACAGGGCGAACGGTCGTCGCCCCCATGATGTGACGGGTCGGTGAATGGACACAGGGGACTCCTTTGTCGTGGCGTGTCGACGGAACCCAGATGTGAACGATCAGTAACTGTTGTTGGGGCCGTGATGTGGGCGTGAGCCGGTAGCAGCACTCGCAGAACAACTGAAGTGCTGGCAAGTTCGGGGCAGGCCGCCGAGATGTCGAGACGGCGACCATGGCTCACTAGTGAATAGCCGTTAACTTTTTGGAGAGGCTACCACAGGTGCCATGTGAAACGGGAGTGGTCTGACGGGAGGGCCAAGCGTCGCGGCCCTGGGCGCGATGCGCTTTCGTGATCGGCACGGAATCGCATGGATGTGCCGTCAGCTCGCCCCAGTCCGTTGAATCGCGATCTGGACCGATGCCCGCATCTGATGACAGGAGCTGAGCGGCCTCCCGTTCTTCCGGGGAGCCGGCATTCACCTCACGAGGTCAAACCGAGTTCCATCGCGCGCGAGTAGTAGTAGTCGATGTAGACCACGGCATGGTGCGCGCGGTCGAGCAGAGCTGTGAGAATCCTGACGATGACCTCTTAGGTGTGAACCAAGGACGATATCATGCGCTGACCTGCGGAAACGCGACTTTCGCAGGTTGGCGCGGATCCGTTCAGAGTCGTTGGGCGCCGTTCAGGGCTGTTCAGCGTGACTAGCTGCTCCCCATTTGCTCCCCACACTGCTCCCCGCAGCTCCCACCACCTACCGGTAGCCGGTTGTCGACTCGCTGCGCGGGGCACGGAGTTTGGCTATCACTGTCCGCGCAAGGCATTGGCGGCTATGACGCCGAGCCGATGACTGAGCGCTGCCTCGAAGTCCAGGCTGCCGTCGGTGGCGCCTGATGCGGCGTGGGTGAGCTCGTGCAGGAGTGTGGCGCAGTAGTCGACTGGATTGGCGAGCTGGTCACGTCGGATGACGATGCGGCGGTGCTCTCGCTCGTAGATGCCGATGGTCTGGTCACCGAGTTCGCCCAGTCGCATCGTCTCGGAGATGAGGATTTCGTTCACCCCGATCGCGGCCGGTCGCAGGTTGGCCAGCGCGATGGTCGGCTGGGTGAGCTGGAACACCGCCGCCTCCTGCGGAGTGAACTCCCGGGGATCGACGAAGCGGAACTCGAAGCTGTCGTTCCATGCCGCGCGGTACTGGTCCAGGTCCAGCATCGGGCCGCCGTCGACGTCGGTGAGGCCGTTGAGCCGATAGCGGATGTCCTCCGGCACCACGACCAGCCGGTACCCCTCCTCCTTGGCGTACTGGAGCTGCGGGCTGCCGGCTTCCAGCTCGTAGGAGGTGACGAACACGACTCGTTCGTTGGCGGCGAGCACGCGGCAGGCGTGCACGGTGACGTCCTTCCACTCCAGCTCGTCATGCATCGTGCCGCGCGCGTAGCCGGCGAGGTCGTCGGCCAGCGGTCCGGCCACGGCAGGTGAAACGCACTTCTTCAGGATGGCCTTGACCCGCTCGGTGTAGGCGGTCCGGCCGACGTTCGTCCGCTCGCGGTTCAGTGCCCGGCGCAGCGGCGCGCTGAGGTCGGTGATGTTGTAGGAGAACAGGAAGTTCTCCTCCTCCGCGACCAGCAGGCCCTTGACGTAGATCCGCGCCGGTCCGCTGTTCGCGGGACGGGCCAGGACGCTGCCGTACGAGGTGGTCTCCAGCTCGCGGTCCTGGCTGTACCGCAGGAAGAACTGCTTCGCCGCCTGGATCTGGTCGGCGGTGGCCCCGGTGAGCACGACAGTGGTGCCCTTGGAGTCCGGTGTCGACGGCGGGCGGACGGCGGCGTGCAGCGTGACGACGTCCGCGAAGCCTTTCTTCTCCCGCATCTCGGTCGTGATGTCGCCGTGTGGCGAGTGGATCTCGACGGCGATGCCGCGTCGGTGGAACACGGCCAGCGCGTCCTTCAGACCCATGCCGAACTGTCCGATGACGTTCGGGTGAGCCGCTTCTCTTGGTTCTCCTTCTGGGTCAGGTGCTTGTAGCGCAGGCCGCGCCCGGCGTCGACGATCGCCCATGAGCCCGGGCCGACCTCGACGATGTCGGGCTCCTGGCCGCCGGCGAACGCAGGCAACTGAAGGAACACTCGGCGGCGCTGCTCGCCGACCTGGACACGTCCGGGGTATCGGTCCGCGACGAACTCCTGCCCGGCTCGGACACGACGCGCATCATTGGCATGAACATCGCCGACCGATCTCGGCAGACACCCTCCGCGAAAAGTTCCGCATCAGAGCCGCCCGCTCCAGGCTGCTCGTGGCTCAAGGTACCGAACAGGTTTGTGGCACGGCATTGGCCATCAGGCGATGTGCCGTGCCACAAACCATTACGGCGAGTGCCCTACTTCTGAGATATCTGGGTCAGATCCTGGCTGGTCCAGTTGCCCCCGATGGCAGGCAGGTAGGTCTCCTCAAGATCACCCTGGGGGCTGCCGTCGATGCTGAACACACTGGTCCAGGTCAGCCCACCGCTGGTGTCGTAGTGCAGCAACGCTGCCTGGCCCAACGGCTCCGGCTTCGGCGTACCGGCTTTCTGAGTCAGGTCCTGGGTGCCCCAGGCATCACTGGTCGCTGGCAGGTACGTCTCCCACAGGTCACCAGTCGACTGGTCGATCGTGTACACGCTGGTAAAACCGGTGTGATAGAGCGCCACGATCTGGTCGCCGGGGCCCTTCGCCGCCGCCGGTGTGCCGTACTTCTGGGTCAGATCCTGGTTGACCCAGCCATCGCCGATGGCCGGCAGATACGTCTCCCGCAGGTGATCGTCGCCCGCGTCGAGCGTGTACACGCTGGTATATCCAGAGTGGACAACAGCGGTTGGAGACGTGTACTGCGCGACCTTCGGCGTGCCGTAGTTCGCGGACAGGTCCTGGGTGACCCAGGAACTGCCGACGGCGTTCAGGTAGGTCTCCTGGAGGTCGTTGGTCCCCAGGTCCACGGTGTAGACGCTGACCCAGCCGGAGTGCAGGATCGCGACCGGGGAGGTGCCGACGGCGACCGTCGGGGTGTGGTAGTTCGCCGACAGGTCCTGACTGAGCCACGGGCCGCCGAGCACCGGCAGGTAGGTCTCGTCAAGGTCGCCGTTTGATGCGTCCACTGTGTACACACTGGTGTATCCGGAGTGGAGGATGGCGGTGGGGGTGGCCTTCGACGGCGGGGTCTTGCCCAGCTGTGTCAGGTCATGCGTGAACCAGGAACCGCCTAGCTTGGGCAGATAGGTCTCCTGGAGGTCACCGCTGCCGGCGTCGATTGTGAAGACGCTGGTGTACCCGTCATGGGTGATCGCCACCGGTTTGGTGCCCACCAACACGGGCGGGTTGTGCACCTGCGATGTGAGGTCCTGGTTGACCCACTTCTGGCCCATCGCGGGCAGATAGCTCTCCACCAGGTCGCCGGTTGATGTGTTCACCGTGTACACGCTGGTGTACCCGTCGTGGACGACGGACCAGCCTGCCGCGGACGAGCCCGACGCCGCCACCGGCGGGCTGGGGTACTTGGTGGTCAGGTCCTGACTGGTCCAGTTGTCGCCGATCGCAGGCAGGTAGCTCTCCTCCAGGTGGTTGTTGAATTCGCCGACCGTGTAGACGCTGGTCCAGAGATCGCCGCCGGAGGCGGGATGGACCAGCACGATCGGGCTTTCGACGGTGACCGGGGTCTGGTAGTTGTCGGTGAAATCCTGCGTTTTCCACGACTGGCCGATGGCCGACAGGTACGTCTCCTGCACATGCTGACTGCCCTGGTCCACGGTGTAGACGCTGGTGTAACCGGTGTGGTACAGCGCAACCGGCTGCGTACCCGGTGCCACCGGCGGCGTCTTGTAGTTCGCGGTCAGGTCCTGGGTCCGCCACGTGTCGCCGATGGCGGGCAGGTAGGTCTCCCGCAGGTCGTTGCTGCCGTCATCGACGGTGTAGAGGCTGGTGTAGCCCTGGTGCACGACGGCCGTAGGCGTCACGCTGGTCACTGGCGCGGGGGTGAACATCGCCGAGAGGTCCTGCGTGCTCCAGGAGTCGCCCAGCTTGGGCAGGTACGTCTCCTGGAGATGGTGGTTGGAGTCGACGGTGTAGACGCTGGTGTATCCACCGTGGACGATGGCGACCGGGGAGGTCCCGGCCTGAACCTGCGGAGTGTGGCCGTTCGTCGCGCTCAGGTCCTGGCTGGTCCACCCATCGCCCAGCTTCGGCAGGTACGTTTCCCACAGGTGACCATTCCCGGCGGCGACCGTGTAGACGCTGGTGTACCCGTCGTGGACGACCGCGGTCGGTGTCCAACTCGTCGCCGGAGCGTTGTACTTGTCGGTCAGGTCCTGGCTGCTCCACTGGTCACCCAGTTTGGGCAGATAGGTTTCCCACAGATGGCCATTCGAGGCGGCGACGGTGTAGACGCTGGTGTATCCGTCGTGGACCAGTGAGACCGGCGTGGTGCCCGGCATGATCGCGGGCGTGTTGGCCTGGTTCGTCAGGTCCTGGTTGTACCAGGGGCCGCCCAGCTTCGGCAGATACGACTCCTGGAGATGCCCGTTCGCCGACTCGGCCGTGTACACGCTGGCGTACCCGTCGTGCAGGACCGCGGCACCCGCCGCCGAGTCCGGCGCGCTGACACCGCCGGAGTTGCCACCGTAGTTGGCCGCGACGATGTTGGCCTGCACGGCGTTGTCGGCGGCGTCACTCGGATAGCCATCGGTCATCACACCTTCGAAGAACGATCCGGCGGAGGCGTTGCTGTTGTCCCCGCCGATGCCCAGGATGATCGCACCCTGCTTCTGCATCGGGGTATAGCCGGGGACGTTGTTGGGCAGACCACCGTTCCACCACGTGGCCAGGCCACCAGCTTGCGCGTCGCCGCCCTTGAGCGCGTAGGTGGTCGTGCCGTTGTTCTTCAGCATCGCGGTGACGAAGTTGCTGCCGTTCCCCTTGTTGGCCGGGTTCGACCCGTTGCCGCCCTGGAACAGGCCGTTCTCCATGTCGGCCGCGACCCACGGACCGCTCCCACTGCACGGCGCGACATTGGCGTAGTAGCAGTTCGTGCCGAGGTTGACCGCGTCCATGTTCCCGTTGCCGTCGTCGTGCGTGTCCGTCTCGGCGTTGCCGAAGTCGTTGCAGCACCCGGAGTTGACGTTGGTGCCGCTGGCCACCATGTACATGCCCTCCGGCTCGGAGCCCGTCGCGATCCCTCGCGTGTTGTTGTTGCGGTAGCCGGTCCCTGGGGTGATATTCAGGCCGTAGGCCTTGTTGCCGCCGACCGTGATCGGGAGGGACGCTGCGTCGGCAGGCTTGTCCCCGTTCGGATTGGCGCCACCGCCCGGCGCCACGGTCAGGTCGTTCAACTGGGGAGACTGGTCGTAGAGCGTGGTGACGGTGCACGTCGTATTCGCGCAAAAGCCGTCCTGCTGGCTCGCGTCGACATCACCGCCCGGAGCCAACGGGCCGATGTCGGCCGTTTGGTTGTCCGAGGCACGTTGGACCTGGTACAGCGATCCGTCATAGTCCGAGTACATCGCCCGGGTCATGCTGTAGGCCCCGACGCAAGGCGTGCCGTAATAGGCATAGATGTCACACACCGACCCGGTCGGCGGCGAGGAAGGTACGGGCTCGCTGATCCAGCCCATCACCTCGGCCCAGAGCAGCGCGCCGGTGAACGAGTCAGCGATCTTCTGCTGTCCGGTGTCGTTCGGGGTCACTCCGTCGGGATTGAGATCGTCGGTGGTCACAGCGCTCATGTCGGCCAGCACGACGCGCCCTCCCGCAGCCACCTTGGCGGCGACCAGTTGCTGGACTGACGTGTTGTACGCGGTTACCAGCGCCTCATCCGCGGCGTTGGTGGTGGGGACGAGGGTGGCGACCATGATGACAACGGTGGGGTCGGCCGCCTGGATCTGATCGATCAGGGCCGAAAGCCGGTCGGAGGCGCCGGATTGGTGGCCGTCCTGGATGTCCCAAGTGCCAGCCTGAAGCATCACCACGTTCGGTTCGTACTTCGGGATGGCCGTCGCGTTTCGGGCGGCGAGGTCACTGATCTCCGCCCCGGCCGACCCTATGTCCGGGGTACCGCCGCTGGAGGTGTCGTCACCGACGAAATCAACGGACCTCTTGAGGGCGGTGATGGCGAGGATTCCTGCCATCAGTGCGAAGATCGTCGCCTTCGTCTTGTCCGCGGTCCCGTCGTGACTGACCGTGTCGCCGTCGATCCCCACTCGCAGGCTCGGCGGGCCCGCGGAGGCCCGCAAGCTCCCGATCTGGACCGGATAGTGGTCCGACTGGCGTCCGTTCAGCCGCGCGGGCCCGAACTCAGGGGAACTCGTGTCAGTGGTGACAAAGTAATCCAGGATGCCACCACTTTGCTGGGTGGGCTCACGGGTATTGATGCGACGGGAGCCGTCCGGAATCTCGAGGTCCCCTGGCAACCTGTTGAAGTCGCCGCCGATGGTGTAGGTGTAGGGCTGCGCTCGCGCCTGTCCCAGGGTACCAACGAAGTTGGCGATTGTGGCTATGAGCACCTCGGAGTCGGTGCCGCCCAAGTTCGGGTTGTTCTGGTTGGCCAGGCCGTGGAGGTTGAAGTACCAGTTGTCCCCGAAGCGGACGCCCAGCGCCGCTCGGCCCCGCTGGTTGGGGTTGGGGTTGGGCACGACGCGAACTTCGTCGGGTGTGGCTCTGGTGACGATCGCGATGTTGACCCGGCCACCCACGTTGGTACCGGCGTTGCTGTCAGTCTGCAGGAAGTACACCTGGGCAAGGGCGACACCGTCACCCCTCGGCGGCCCCTGGACCGCCCCGACCGGCCACAGGAAGCGCCGGACCTGGGTACCGTCCGTCGCGATGGGTGTTTGTTCGATGCCCGGGGCCGTGGCCCCGGCCTCCTGTACCAGCACGATATTGGCGTTTTGGATGAACCCCCGCACCATCGTGTTCCACTTGCTGTCTGTATTGGCGTCGTCCTCAGGGGTCGTGAAGGCGCCCTGGATGTTGTTGGTGATGATCGCGGTCGATGACAGGGGCGCAGGGTCGTTATTCTCAGCGGCGGCGGGCGTGGCACCCTGCACGCTGACAACCAGCAAACCGGCCAGCAGTGACAGCACCGTCAGCACGACCCGCGATCGCCGCAACGCCTGCCATCGACCGCGTGCTCCCGTTTCCCGCTTCGTTTTTTCCATTGTCGTTCAAGACCCCCTAAGTCGATCGACAAGCACAAGAGACCCACGCGCCAGCGTCGCGGTGAGCGCTGACGTCCTGGTCGCCGCGCGGTCGCTGGACAGTCGCGCGCGCGGCGTGGGACGATACGGAGCGACGTTCCGGTTGGCCGAGCACCTACTGGTAGAGGGGAACCAGACTTGGCAGAGGGGTGGCGGTTCCGTCTGGTGGGGCCGTCGGAGGTCCGGCACGACGGTGTGCTGGTGCCCATCGCCGCCGCGAAACAGCGGGTCCTGATCGCCGTGCTGGCACTCGCGGCCGGTGAATCGGTGACCGTGGCCCGGTTGATCGAGTGTCTGTGGGGCGATCGGCCTCCGCCCACTGCCCGCAACACGCTGCAGAACTACGTGCTGCGGCTCCGCAGGACCCTTGCCATCGACGCCGAATCGGCCCCGCTGACCAGCTCGTCCGCCGGATACCGCCTCGACGTCGACCCCGACGCGGTCGACGTACACCGGTTCCGTTCGCTGGTGCGGTCGGCACGATCGAACGCGGCGGCGGGCGAGCCCGAGTCGGCCGCGGCGCTGTTGGACGAGGCGCTGCGACTGTGGCACGGCGAGCCGTTGACGGACGTGCCCAGCGAGGTTCTGCACCGCGAGGTGCTGCCGGGATTGGTCGAGCAGCGGCTTGCCGCCCTGGAACAGCGCATCGACCTCGATCTGGACCGTGGCAGGCACCGGGAACTGATCACCGAACTGGTCGTGTTGAGCACCGAACACCCCTTGCGGGAACGGATCTGGGCGCAACTGATCCTGGCCCTGTACCGGTCCGGACGGACCGCCGAGGCGCTGGACTCCTACCGCCAGGCCAACAAGATCCTGGTGGAAGCGCTGGGTATGGACCCGGGACCGGAGTTGCAGCGGCTACACCAGGCGGTGTTGACCAACGACCCGGCCCTGACGATCACCTCCCCGGCACCAGAACCCGTCCGGGAGCGGCTGTCGTCGGCACGTCCTGTGCCACGGCAGTTGCCCGCACCCAGCGCACATTTCGTCGGCCGCGCCAGGGAAGTGCGCAACCTCGGCGAACAGCTGACCGCCGCGAGCGCATCACCGCTCATGGTGATCTTGGCGATCGGGGGCACCGCGGGCGTCGGCAAGACCGCGCTGGCCGTGCACTGGGCGCACCTGAATGCCGAACGGTTCCCCGACGGTCAGCTGTACGTCAACCTGCGCGGCTTCGATCCTGCCGGTGCTCCCGTGCCGCCGATGACCGCGATGCGCGGATTCCTGATCGCACTGGGCGTTTCCGCGCGGGACGTTCCGGCCGACCCGGACGAGCAGATCGCGCTCTACCGGTCCCAGTTGGCCGGGCGGCGGATGCTGCTGGTGCTGGACAACGCGCGGGACGCCGAGCAGGTCCGGCCGTTGCTGCCCGGCGCGCCCGGCTGCCTGGTGCTGGTCACCAGCCGCGACCAGTTGACCGGCCTGGTCGCCCTGGACGGCGCCGTACCGCTGACCCTGGACCTGCTCACCCCGGACGAGGCCCGCGATCTACTGGTCCGCCGCCTCGGCCAGGTCCGCGTCACGCGGGAACAAGCCGTTGTCGACGAGCTGATCGAGCAGTGTGCCGGGCTGCCGCTGGCCCTGAACATCGCGGCTGCGCGCGCCGCACTGCATCCGAATCGACCGCTGGCCGATTTCGTCGTGGAACTGCGCGACACGCACCGGCGGCTGGACGCGCTGACCACCGGGGAGGCCACCTCGGACGTGCGCGTCGTGTTCTCCTGGTCCTATCGCACCCTCACGCCCACGACCGCCCGGGTGTTCCGGTTGCTGGGGCTGCGCCCAGGCCCGGACATCAGCCTCCTGGCCACGGCCGCCCTGGCCGGCCACGATCCCGACCAGACCCGCCGCGCCCTTGATGAACTGGTCCGCGCGCACCTGATCATCGAGCACGCCCCCGACCGCTACACCCAGCACGACCTGCTCCGCGCCTACGCCGCCGACCAGGCCGTTGCCGAGGACTCCGATGCCCAGCGGCAGGCCGCGCTGCGGCGGGTGGTCGATTTCTACACCCACACCGCCTGCGACGCCGAGCATCTCCTGAACCCCAACCGCCCGCCGATCCAACTCGACTCACCGGCCCCTGGCGTGCACCCGCACCAACTATCCGACTCGCAGACCGCCCTGGCCTGGCTCGATGCGGAATATCCCGGCTTGTTGGCGGCCCAGCAGGCCGCCGTCGCGCACGCCTGGCACCCCGCCGTATGGCGGCTCGCGTTGGCCATGAACACCGTCCAACTCCGGCGCGGACACCGCAACGACCGGATCGCCGTATGGCAGGCCGCGCTGGACGCAGGCGCCCACCTGCCCGACCCCACTGCCCGCATGCACGCCCACCGGCGCCTCGGTGCCGTGCTCGCCGACCTGGGGCGGCACGAAGAAGGAATCGCGCACCTGCACCAGAGCCTCGCCCTTGCCGAGGAACACCGCGACCTCGATCAGCAGGCCGAGACCCACCGCCTGCTGGCAGGAGCTTGGGAGGAACAGCGCAACGACCGGGTGGCTCTCGAGCACGCCACCCGTGGCCTGGACCTCCGCCGTGCACTCGGCCAGCCGGCGCGGGAGGCGGAAGCCCGCAACCAGGTGGGCTGGCACCTGGCCTGGCTGGGCGAATTCGACGCGGCCCGCGCCCAATGCGAGACCGCGCTGGCGATACTGCGACGCCACCGCGACCCGGCGGGTGAGGCAGCGACGCTGGACAGTCTCGGCTACATCGACCATCACAGTGGCCGGCACCAGCAGGCCATAGTGCATTACCAGCAGGCACTTTCGCTGCTCGCCGACGTCGGCGACATCCTGCGCACCGCCGAGACCTTCGAGAACCTCGGCCACCCGCACGCCGCCCTCGGCGAGTTCGAGCAGGCCCGCGCGGTCTGGCGGAAAGCACTGGACCTGTACCGGCAGCAGAGGCGCGACCAAGCCGCCGACCGCGTCCAGCGACAGCTCGACACCCTCGACCAACCTGGCTACTGACAGCGCGCGACAGCCAACCCGGCCGATCAGGATCGTTGACCGGCATCGTCGTGTGCGGGTCAACGGCTTACGGCGGCGCGACGACGGGTCGCCACGAAAGCGGCCGCAGTGTGCAGGGTCGGCGGGAGTTCACACCACTGACAGTCTGCGGTTCAGGAGAGGGACCCTCGTCCGTCCATCATCTACAACGAGCGAGACAACTTTCTGTCGACGGCAAGCTCTCGTCAGGACAGTCCGTCAGGATCCCAGCGTCCTCGAACGGCGGTCACTGACGGCGTCGTGACGCGGCTTCGCCCAGCACGATTGCGTGCTGGGCGCAGCCGCCTTGGTTCACTTCACCGCCGTCGCCGTGCCCGTGCCGATCGTTCGGCGAGCTGTAACATGTAGGCGGTTCTCGCGTGCCGGGCGCGAACAACTCGCTCCTTGTCGGAGAGCACACCGAGGGGATCGACCTGTCGCTCAAACCTCCGCAAAAAAGCTCGTGTACCCGGCCGAGTCCGCGCGGTGCGATCATCGGTGTTCGCCCACGACTGATGAGCGGCGATCCGCGCGCGGCGTTGTCGTTGTGGCGCGGTCAGCGGCTCTCGGCGCGCCGCGTAGTTGCGGTCAGACACGTTCACTGATTCCCATCCGCGCCTGGATTGCTGGGCGCGCTCGGCGGCCGCGCTCGCGCCGTAATGCCGAGGCATATCTTCCGATGTCCAACCAAGCAGGAACATCAGGTTGCCCGTGTTACCGCCCGCCATTTTCCATTCGTGGGCGTAGTTGTGACGCCACCGATGCCCGTGCACGTTGGCCACTCCCGCCGTCAGCCCCCGGCGACGTAGCCTGATCTTGATGCCATTGGGCGACAACGGGCGGCTCCCTCGAACCGCAAGCACAACTGCGGCAGGTCCGAGCCCGTGTGCCTGGCACGAGCCCGCAGGTATCGATCCAGCGCACGGCCGGCCTTCGGACCGGAACGCACACGTCGATCTTTGCTTCCCTTGCCGTGATAATGCACAGAGTCCAGATCGAGATCGACGTCACCAACCATGAGATTGGCCACCTCGGACAAGCGCGCGCCAGTGTTGTAGTAGAGCCGGATGATCGCCTCATCTCGCAGGTCGATGAATTCCTTGCTCCGGCACGTGTCGAGCAACTTCTTGGTGTCCGCGTCCCGAATGATCGGGATGAGCCTGGTCGGAACCTTCGGCTGCTGAACGCGTGTCATGGGAGAGGCGTCAATCTCCTGCTCGACAAGGTGAAGCCATGTGAAGAACTGAGCCAATCTCGCGCTCGCCTCGGTGTGCGCAGCTCGCAACGTACGCGGTCCAACAGAACGGTTCTCCTGAGACGAACCGCCACGCAGCCAAAGGGGAGATATTCGTGAAACTGTCGGCATCGCGTCGACCGCGTCCGCCGCGCCCGCGCAACAGCACGCCACTCCAGCGGCGCACACTACCGTCAACTCGAATGCCGTCGTGCCCAGCACAGACACCGACATCCGCGGTTACTACGCCTGGAACGGTGACGGCTTCCGCGGCGATCTGAACATCGTCGGCGAGCAGAACGGGATCGTCGAGGCGATCCTGTCTGACAACGGCCTGACCGAATACATCGGCGGAAACTGGTACCAGGGTGACAACGAGCTGACCCTGACCCGGCCACTGACGAACGGAACGACCCAGTCATACTACTATTTCCTCGGCGGCGGGCCATACAGCTCGTATCCGAAGATGTTTGGCGGCTTCTACACCACCACCGCCACCGGGACCTCGAGCGCGGCAGCTACCTGGACTCCGCATACACCTTCTGACCATCGCATTGAGCCAGCCAGGGGTTGTCAGCCTGCCCGTTTGTGGCCGTTCCGGCATCAAACGAGCAGGCTGGCACTTGCTCGTGCATCATCGATGGGATGTTCGATATCGCCGACCACCGTCGGGTCCATTGATCGAATAATGGCTGGCCGATTCGGCGGGCATGTCCGCGCTGATCACGGCACGCAACCACGCAACGGCCGCCCTCGTCGGATTCGCTCTGGCCGGTGTACCGCGTCACCTGCTGGCCGCGTCGCGTTGTCGGCCTCGACCAGGTATTTCCGATGTACTCCACCGTGGATATGGCGATTCGGGCGCACGGCGGGAGATACTCCTGACGGGGGATACCGCAGCACACCGCCTGCCTGCCCGTGCCGGGCCGAAGGGATGAACGAATTCACCCCGGGCTTGGGTGGATCGTCATTCTCCGAATTCGGAACTGTCTGAATTCGGAGCCGGAATCGTTCGACAGGTATAGCGCGGTCTTCGGCGGGAAGCCCGTACCTGTGTTCGATGACTTCGTCGCCCGGACGGTCGACGTCGACGGCCTGCCGATGTTCGAGCGGTATGCGGGTGCCGGCCGCCGGTGCTGTTGCCACATGGCCATCCGCGTACCTCGGCGACCTGGCACCGCGACCCCGTCGAGTCCACGTGCGGCCACGATTCGGTCGATCAGGTTCAGTTGTCTCATCTCGAAGGACTAGCCCGAACTGGCCGGTCGCAACCTTCGGGTATGCCTGCCACCAACCGGGGTATGCGGATCAGGTAGCCACCACGCCCGGCCAGGAATCCCGCCGCGGTCGTGCTGGACCTTCGAGATCCCAAGTGGAGTGT
>DASZJG010000016.1:0-30583 GCA_035948315.1 Pseudonocardiaceae bacterium
GTCATCGACCAGGACATAGAGTGCTGTCAGGAGGGTGTTCAGTTCTTTGCTCACAACTTTGATCTTGGACACCCTCCTCCTGCGCGGTGACACCGACCCGCCTCACATGATCTTCACCGCATCAATCATCTAGGCGGAGAGCCAGGGGAACTTGTCGAGCTCGGCCCGGATCTGCGGACTCACCGCGTTCGCCACCTGGTCGCGGATCTGCGCGACCGCGTTGCGTGCGTTGCCAAGATCCCCGTTGAACAGCTGGTAGGGCGTGGGGATCGAGACCGGCAGGGGCGGCCCGTAGGGGATGAGTGACGGCTGCGGCGTCACCGAGTTGCCGGTGCCGGAGTGCGCGATCGGATTGAAGTCGTACTGTCCGTGCGCGCCGGAGAAGTAGCCGTCGACGCCGTTGGCGAAGGCCAACAGGTTGGTGAACGGGTTCTCCGAGTTGCAGATGCCGTCGTTCTGGTCGCAGATCTCCTGCACGGCCAGGTTGCCGAAGCCGCGCGGACCCTGCATGGTCAGGCCGGGGATGATGGTCGGCAGGTTGGTCTCGATGCCGCCCGCGCCGCCGTTGACCCCCTCGCGCCTGCCGTCGGCGTAGAGCACGCCGTTAAGCGCCTCGGCCGGAATGGCGTTGTTCTGCGCGAGGTCGCCCAGTTCGTTGCCGGCGACCAGCGCACCCTCCGAGTAGCCGGCGATGGTGATGTGCGAACCGGCGCAGCCGGCGGCGAACGCCCGCGCGTCGTGGTCCAGGTTCGCGACCCCTTCGGCGACCGAGTCGTCGAGCGAGATCGTGTCGCCCGGGTAGGGCGCGATCTGCGCCGAGTAGTGCACCTGCGTGAACGCGACTCCCGGTGGCAGCGCGGCGTTCGAGCGGTCGTACACGTGGGCGTCCGGGTCGAGATGCCCGCCCACCTCGAAGATCATCGTGCTGGGGCAGCTGCCGCTCGCCGCCGCCGGTGCGCCCGGCAGTACGGCGCCGGCCAGTGCGCCGGCCAGGGCCACCGTCGCCAGGCCAGCCTTGACCGCTGGTGTGATCATCTCCTGAGATCCCTCCGATCACGGTGAGTTCTTGGTCATGTGCGCATCGCAGCATAGCGGATTGACGAACATTCGTGTTCGTGAATCGGTTAGACTCTCGCCATGTCCGGAGCACCGCGCATCCCGCCGGGGAGCCGACGGGAGATCGGCCTGGTCAACGCGCTGATCGCCCGCGCGATCGGGGTGGTCACCGGCGGCGGAGCACCGAACGTGTTCACCACGCTCGCCCGGCATCGCCGGCTCTACCGGCCGTGGCTGCGGTTCGCTCGCGTCCTCATGCCCGGTGGCACTCTGCCGAGGGTCGACACCGAACTGGTGATCCTGCGGGTCGGCCACAACTGTGCCTGCGACTACGAACTGCGTCAGCACGAACGGCTCGCGTCGCGTGCCGGGCTTCGTCCGGAGCAGGTGGCCGCCGCCGGGATCGGCGTCGACGCGGGCTGCTGGACCTCCCGCCAGGCGCTGTTGCTCCGCGCGGCGGACGAACTGCACGCCGACCGCACCATCTCCGACGAACTCTGGGCCGGCCTGGCCGTCGAGTTCACCGAGACGCAGCTGATCGAGATACCGATGCTGGTCGGGCACTACGAAATGCTCGCCATGACCCTCAACAGCCTCCGCGTGCGCCCGGACCGGGTGGGGCGGCGATGAAGCTGACCGGGCGGACCGTGATCGTGACCGGCGCGGCGAGCGGCATCGGCCGGGAGATTGCCCGGCAGTTCGCCGCCGGGGGAGCGATCGTGTTGGTGACCGACCTGAACGCGAGCGCGGTCGACGCGGTGGTCCAGGACATCACCGCGCACGGCGGGAACGCGAGCGGCGCGGTCGTCGACGTGACCAGCCGCGAACAGCTCACCGCCGCGGTGGACGGCGTGATCGAGCGGCACGGCGCGCTGGACTACATGGTCAACAACGCGGGCGTGGCGATCTTCGGCGACCTCGACGCGGTCGGCCTCGACGAGTGGGACACGATCATCGACGTCAACCTGCGCGGCGTCGCCTACGGCACCACGATCGCCTACCAGCGGATGGTCGCGCAGGGCCGAGGCCACATCGTCAACACGGCGTCGGTCGCCGGCCTGGTCCCGGTCGCGTTGCAGACCCACTACTGCACCACCAAGCACGCCATCGTCGGCCTGTGCCGCACCCTGCGACTGGAGGCCGCCGACCACAACGTGCGGGTCACCGCGTTCTGCCCGGCGTGGGTGGAATCCGGGATGTTCGACAACTCGGTGTTCCACGGCACCCTCGCCGGCTCCGACGCACGCCACATCGTCCCGATCCGACCGATGCCGACGGCGCGGGCCGTCCAGGGGTTGATGCGCGGCCTGGACCGGGGCGCCGAGCTGGTGATCACGCCCTCCTACGGCCGGATCGCCTGGTGGCTGGAACGGTTCTGGCCCGGCCTGAGCCACCTCGCGCACCGAATCGGGCTGCGCGTGCTGCGCGCGCGAGTCAGGTGAGACCGATGGCGCGAGCCGACTAGGGTTCGAGTATGCCGCGTCTTGATGTTCAGATCCCGACCGCCGATGGTCACAGCAACGCCTCGCTGCACATCCCCGACAGCGAGGGTCCACACCCCGGTGTGCTGATGTTTCCCGATGCCGGCGGACTCCGCGAGATCTTCCGCCAGATGGGCGATCACCTGGCCGGGTTGGGTTTCGTCACCCTGATCCCCGACACCTACTACCGCGCGGGCGACTGGGCGCCCTTCGACATCGCCACCGTGTTCACCGACAAGGAAGAACGCGCCCGGCTGGGCAGCCTGATGGGCTCGCTCACCAACGAGGCGATCCTCGCGGACGCGGGTGCGTACGCCGAATTCCTGTTGGGCAGGCCGGAAGTCAGTGGCGAGCGGATCGGCACCACCGGCTACTGCCTCGGCGGCTACATGTCGATGGTCACCGCGACCGGCCTCGGCGAGACGATCGGCGCTGCGGCCTCGTTCCACGGCGGCAGGCTCGCCGTCGCGGACGTGCCGACCAGCCCTCACCTGGCCGCCGACGGCATCCGCGCCACGGTCTACGTTGCCGGTGCGCAGAAGGACAACTCGTTCACCGCCGAGCAGGCCGAGCTGCTGGACAACGCGCTCACCGCGGCAGGCGTCGACCACACGGTCGAGTTCTACCCAGCCGAGCACGGCTTCGCCGTCGCCGACAACCCCACCTACGACGCGGTCGCCGCCGCCCGCCACTGGGCGGCGCTCGCCCATCTGTACGGCTCGCAGCTGACGAATTAGGGTGCTGCGCCGATAACAGTGGCATGGCCAAGTCACGCAACCGGCTCATCGCCGGTGTGCTCGTCCTGCTCGCCGGAATTCTGCTGCCCCTGGGCGCCTCCACTCTCGCGCACTCGACCACCCACACGTATCTGAGCAGTGCCCCCGCCTGCGGAGGCGGGGGCAGCACCGGCGACGACTAGCCTGGCACGCCGGTTGCCTAGTCGAGGTGGAAAACCTCGTCGAGCAGTTCGAACGACTCGTCCGGCGCCCTGCCGTCCGCGTCGACCATGAAGCGGCTCATCTCGGCCTGCCAGCGCGCGTTCACCTCGGTCGCCGCCATCGCCTGCAGCGCCAGCTCGATATCGTCGGCCTCGACGTAGCCGACCAGCAGACCGTCCGGCCGCAGGAAGATCGAGTAGTTGCGCCAGCCGCTCTCGCGCAGCGCCCGCACCATCTCCGGCCACACGGCCCGATGACGTATGCAGTACTCCTCCAGCAGCTCCGGGCGGACGTGCAGCAGGAAGCAGTACCGGGCCATGGCGCTCCTCGATCGTGCGGTCGTGTCCGGACTGTGGCCGGTAAACCAGTAGGACTACGGTGTCTGAAATCCGCGCGGGCTCGGAACACTACTGCCATGTCACCCGCGGACACCGAGGAAGACCCGCTGCTGGGCCTCGCGGCCGAGTTACGTGATCTGGGTTCCCGACTGGCCGGCATCGCCGACGCGTTGCTGGCCCGATCCACGACACCGCCCGCGCCCGCCGGCCACACCTTCGCGCCCCCGCCGACCACGCTCGCGCCAGCCCCGAGCGCGCAGGCCACGGTCCCGCCAGCTCCGATCGAGCAGGCCACGGTCCCGCCGGCTTGGACCCCGCCGGCTCCGATCCCGCCGGTTCCCGTTGTGGCGCCGCCGCTCGGCTGGCAGGTTCCGGCCCCGCCGCCGCCGTACGTCTACCCACCGATGGCCGCGCCGCCGGTCGACCGGTCCGCTTCCCTCACCTGGGATCGATGGGGGAGCCGGTCGCTGGCCTGGATCGGCGGCGCGATCACGCTGCTCGGGGTCGTGCTGCTGTTGGTGTTGGCCATTCAGCGCGGCTGGCTGGGACCGGTGCCTCGGCTGCTGTGCGGCCTCGCGTTCGCGGCCGGACTGATCGCGGTGGGCTGGCGGGTGCGTCGGACGCCGTCCGGGCAGATCGGCGGGTTCGCGCTCACCGCGACCGGCATCGCCGCCGTGTATCTCGACGTGGTCGCGGCCACCGCGCTCTACGCGTATCTGCCGGTCGCGGGCGGCTTGCTCGCGGGGCTGGTGGTCGCGGTGGCCGGGTTGTGGCTGGCCGGCCGGTGGGACTCGCCGACCCTGGCCATTTTCGTGGTGCTGGCGGCCGCTGCCTGCGCGCCGATCATCACGCATGGCGTGACCGCGCTGCTGGTGGCGTTCTTGCTCGTGCTGGCCTGGGCCGCGACTCCGGTCCAGCTGCGGCGCCGTTGGCGCTGGCTCGCCGTGGCCGCCTACGCACCGCCGCTGGTCGCCTGCCTGGTGCTGGACCGGTTGAGCACCGCTCCCGTGACCGCGACCGTGGTTCTCGCCCTGGTCACCGTGCTGGCCTGCCTCGGCTCGGCCGGGGCCACCGTGTTGCGTGGCGAGGACGATCCGGTGGCGATCGGGCTGCTCGTCGCCGCGCCCACGCCGATCATGGCCGCTGCTCCGTTGCTGACCCGGCCGTGGGCGGTCGGCGCGCTGGCCGCTGTCTCGGTTCTGTTGTTCTTGGTCTGGGCGACGAGCTTGCTGCCGACGCGACGACTGCCGGCCCGGTTCACGGCCGTTGCGGGGGCGGCCGGCGCGGTGACGCTGTTCCAGGCGACCGCTACGGCGACCGCGGGCAACGGGTCCGTCTTCACGATCGCGTTGCTGTGCCAGGCGATCCTGCTTGCCGCGGCCGCCCACCGGATCCAGAGCGTCGGCATTCTGATCGCGGCCGGCGCCTACCTGGCGGTGGGTCTGGTGGCGGCGTTGGCGGGGCCGCTTCCGCTCGGACTGCTGGTGCGTGCGCCTTACGGGATCGTTGACACGGCGACGCTGCGCTCGGCGGTGATCGTCGCGGTGCTGCTGGTGGGCGCCGTGCTGGTCGGCGCCGCCACCGTGGTGCGGCTGGAGGTGGGCTCGCCGGGGATCTGGTGGCCGGTGGGAGTCGTTGGGCTGTACGGGTTTTCTGGCACCGTGCTGTGTGCGGCCATGCTCGTCGCGCCGGACCAGCAGGGCTTCCTGGTCGGTCAGGTGCTGGTCACGGTCGGCTGGGCGGGGTGCGCGTTGCTGTTGCTGGTCAGGGGAATCCAGGTGCTGCTCGCCCGGATGGCCGGGCTGGCGCTGGTGGCGGGCGCGCTGGCGAAGCTGATCGCCTTCGATCTGTCCACTCTGGATGGTGTGGCGCGGGTGGCCGCGTTCCTCGGCTCCGGACTGGTGCTGCTCGCGGCGGGCGCGCGGTACGCGCGCGCCGTGTCCGACGTCAGCCGACGAAACGGAGGGTGACCGCAAGGCCGATCACCACGACGATGCCGGCAGCCAGAATCGCCGTCCTGGGATTGCCGAAGTTGAGCGTCCAACCGATCCCGAACCGGCGCGGGACGAACAGCGCGGGATCGTCGCGGTTGACGTAGAACAGGCCGCCCCGCCAGTACTTGTCGTCGTCCCGGTGGGCGACGCCGGTGTCCTCGTCGTTCTCGACCCGCACGCGGTTGTGCCTGGCCAACACGGTGAGTGCCACCGCGACGCCGGCCAGGATGGGGACCACGATCACCGCGGGGGCCCAGGCGGTCACCGTCCCGGTCCACGTCAGCAGCGAGAATCCGAGCAGGCCCAGATCGATCATGGCGACCAGACCGAGCAGCGCCCTGGCGCCCAGCACCAGGTACTGGCGGTGCCAGTGCGCGGAGCTGACCGGGTGCGCCGGGTCGAGGTCGGACCGGCTGCTGCGGATGACGGCCGCCGCCATGCCGCCGAACACCGCGGTCACGCCGATCTGCACGAACACCAGCGAGAACGCGTTGCCGACCGATTTGGCCGCCAACCGGGTCGGCACGCCCCTCACGTAGTGCATGGCCAGGAGCGCCGGCATCGACGAATAGCTGAGCACCCCGATCACCACCGTGACCACGATGATGATCAGCGCGGGCGCCAGCCAGAGCCAGGGAAACCGGGGCGGATCGGTGCGGAGTTCGGTGTCCACCGCGATGCCCTGGCGCAAGCCCTCGTACCAGCCGCCCGCCGCCTTGGCCGCCCGGATCTCGTGGTTGGCCATGATGAAGCAGCCGTTCCAGACGCCGACGACCGCCAGCACCGACAACGGCAGCAGTAGCGGTTCGCGCGTCACGCTGTAGATGAGGACACCGATTCCGGCGACGACGATCCCGCTGACCAGCACCCGCCACCGGTAGACCCGGGTCTGCCTGGCGATCATGGGTTCGGTGGCATGCGGCGCCGGTACCCGGACCCCGAACGGCACCGTCGGGCTGTTGACCGAGGGCAGCACCAGAGCGATGACGAGCACCAGTGCGCACAGTACGGAACTCAGGGCGATGGCAAGGGTCATGGCGTGCCCTCCGACGATGCGGTGCCGAACGAATCGAGTACGGACCGACAGGTCTCGATGATGTCATCGGCTGACAGTCCTTTTGCGACGGCCTCGGCCAGCAGCGTCCGTGCCCGCGCGGTCCATTCTGTCCGGAACGGCGAGTCCGCGCCCGTCGCCGTCACCACCGCGCCGGTTTTGCGGTTGAGCCGAATCAGACCCTGCTGACGCAGCAGGTCGTAGGCCTTGTTCACAGTGTGGAAGTTGATCCCGAAGTCGGCCGCGAGCGCCCGGGTCGCCGGCAGCGGACTGCCCTCGACGAGCACGCCGTCCGCGATCGCCTCCACGATCCGGTCCCGAAGCTGCTGATAGATCGGCACTTCGCTGGCCAGGTCGACATTGAGGATCATCGATGTCACCTCCACTTATATTCTACAAGTTATAGAACAAACGGTGGCGGTGCCAGTCGTCAGAGTGTGATCGTCGAGACATCGTCCACGCTGCCCGCCAACTCGTCCCAGGCGACCTGCCGGCCCGTGGCGACGGCGGCGCGCAGGGGAGCTTCGGCGCGCTCGGTCCGGCCGATCCGGACACTGCCGATCGGCGGGCGGATCTGCAGAGTCGCCGGATGGGTGGCCAGGAGTGCTTCCTCCTCGGCGCGGCCGGCCTCGCGGCCCAGCCAGGGTGCGAGACCGCCCGGCGCGTGGCGCTTGAACCAGCGGGACAGCACCAGGCGTTCGACGCCGGACGGGGGAGTGGTGACCTCGTCCGCGCGCTTGGTGCGCAGCGCGACGACGTGCGTGGCGCCCTGGGCGAGCGCGGTCCGGATCGGCACCGATTCGCTCACGCCCGCGTCGACGTAGCGCCGGCCGTCGATCTCGATCGGCTCGCCCGCCAGCAGCGGCATCGCGGTCGATGCGCGGAGCGCGGCCTGCAGGCTCGCTCGGCCGCGCAGGGTGTCGTGTAGATCGGTGGGTTCGCCGGTCGCGGCGTCGGTGGCGATCGGGTGGAATTCGACTGGATTGTCCAGGATCTCCTGGAAGCCCATCGGCATGATCGTCGTGTAGACGGTCTGGACCAGGAACCGGGTGTCCACGACCGGTCCGCCGCGCAGAATCCGCCTCGGGTTGATGGTCGTCCGCATGATGGTCGGATCCCACCAGGCATGCTTGGTCGCATCGGCCCGGCCGCAGAGCAGCCACGCCCCGTTGAGGGCGCCCGCGGAACTGCCGTAGACGGCGTCGAACATCGACAGCAGACCGAGCCGTTCGATGGCGATGGTCATCCCGCTGGAATAGGCGCCGCGCGAACTGCCGCCCTCGATGAGCAGAACCAGCCGGGCGTCGTCGCGCCGCCGGCCGGGCGTGCTGCCCTGTTGCTTGCGGTCGCGCAGGAGTCGAAGGACGGCGTCTGTCACGCGTGAAGCATAAGGAAGGTGTCCGCCGGCCTGGCCCTTCACCGATGATCAACGTTTCATCGGGATTTCATCGTTCGCCACTACATTCACCCACGTGGATCGACCGATTACTGGGGGTACGCGTGGCTGACGGTGCGGGCCTCGGCGACCTCATCGACATGGCGTCCTCGGGAGTGGAGAACCTGGCCGGCGCGGCGACATCCGGGCTCGGCCAGGCCGGACCGGCAGGCGCGTTGGCGCAGCCCGTGGTGGGCCTGCTGCGCAACGTCTGGGAAGGCTACTTCGGTGTGCCGATCCCGCCGGGCACCACGAACTGGAACGCCTACAGCCACCAGCAGCTCTACGACATGGTGTGGCAGAACTCCGATGTCGGCGACGTCAGCTCGATGGCCGACGAGTGGGGCCGGCACAGCAACGAACTCGCCGACAACGCCAACACACTGCACACGCAGCAGTCCGCGCTGCGCGAGAACTGGACCGGCGCGGCAGCGGAACCGGCCGCGAACCGGATCGGCGACCTCCGCGACCGGACCTCGGGCATCGGCACCCGCGCGGCCACCGTGCAGCAGTCCACCCAGAACGCGGGCGATGCGCTCGCGACCGCGCGCAGCACCATGCCACCACCGCCCGGTGACCCGACCGGGCTGGCCCTGGCGGGCGCGGGAGCCGGTGCTGGGGTGGGCGCGCTGATCGGGGGAGCGCTCGGCGCGGGCGCGGGCGGCGTCGGCGCCGGTCCGGGTGCGCTGATGGGCGCGGCGATCGGCGCGGTCGCCGGTGGTGGCGCCAGCCTGTTCGTGGCCAACGCGGCGGCGGCCGAACAGAAGGCGCAGGCCGTGCACGTGATGCAGACCTACGAATCCAGCCTCGGGCACAGCAGCACCGCCCTGGCCGCTGCCGGCGGCGCGAATACCGGCGGCGGCTCCATGTCGACCTCGGTGTCCGGCTATGTCGGCCCGGCGACCGGCGGCTTCGGTGGGGGAAGCGCGTGGCACCAGTTGGTGGGCAACAGCCCGCTGTCCGGAACCGGGACCACCGGGCCGTCCTCCGGCGTCGGCGTGCTCGATCCCGCGTCGTCCGGCCGGTTCGGCGCGCCGCCGGAGGAACTGGCGGGCGAACGAGCGGCCGGCTCGGGCATGGCGCCCGGCGCGGGCCGCGGCGGACGCGGCGAGGACAAGGAACACGACAACCGGCTGCCCACCGTCGACCAGAAGCTGTTCGACGTCGACATCCGCACGACACCGCCGGTCATCGGCGCCTAGCGGCAGCGAGAGAAGGAGAATCCCGGTGAACAGTGGCTACCGGCTCGCGCCCGAGGAACTGGCCGCGCAGGTCAGCGCCCTGGGCAAGCTGGGCGAGACGACCAGCGGCCTGGTCAGCTCGGCCGGCAGGCTCGCCGAACGGCTGCCCCAGCTCGGCACCGCGCCGCCCGCGCTGCACCTGGCCGCCCGGTTGCGTGAAGCCGCCGGCCAGACTGGCCTGACCGGCGAGATCAGTGGCGCCAACAGCGAGCTGAACACCGTGCACACCGCGCTGCGCGACAGCGTCGCCGAGTATCTGCATGCCGAGCAGCAGGTCGCCGACGCGCTGCGGGCCGCGGAAGGCAGCGCCGGATGACCCTGACACTGGAGTCCGACCGGGACACCTCCGTCCGATTCGGACTCATCGAGCTGGACCTGCTGGCGACACACGCCGGCGTGCCGGTGCCGTTCCCGCTGCGGGTGCCCTCGTTCGGGCGCATCCCGGGGGAGCGCGCGGTGCTGCTGGACGCGGCCGGGCGGGCGCTGCGGCTGCGCGGACTGGCCGACGACACCGGTCCGGTCGGCACGGCCGCCGAACTGGTCAGCGCGCTGCGCGAGTACCGCGGCGCGGTCGACCTGGTCGTGGTGACCCCGGAGCGGGCGTTGGGCGTGGTGGCGCTGGTGTACGGGTCGGCCGCGCTGATCTGCGAACAGGATCTCGCCGAGGACGACACCGCGACGGTGCGGGTCCGGCGGGTCAAGGACACCGCGCTGGCCGCCGAGTTGGCAGCCCTGCTGCCGACCGTCGCGCCGGCCAGGTCGATGCCCATCATGCTGCCCGCCCACGTGGTGGACACCGCGCACCAACTGGTCGACGCGGCGACCAGCGATACCGAACTCCAGCAGCGGTTGCGCGATCTCATGTGCGACTGCGGCGGCGACCCGGACGCGCTCGACCAACTCGCCGGATTGCTCGCCGAACTGACCGGCCGCGGCCAGCTCGGCGCCACCCGGCACAGCGGCGGCACCGCCGCACGAGCCGGCGCCGAACTGTCCTGGTTGGACGGACCGCGCGGGCGGATGCGCGTGTACCGCGGCGCTGACGGCTGGGTCAGCGTCAATCCATTGCGTCCGGCGGCGCTGCGCTTCGCCCTGGACGATCTGGCCATGATCGCGCGAGAACAGAGGTGAACACGGTGGATCCAGCACGGTGGCTGGCCGACTACAACAAGCAGCTCGCCAACACGGCGGCGACCGCGCAGGCGGCCGGCGCCGAACTCGGCAACGTGACCGGGCACGCACGTTCGGGACGCGGCGAGGTCGAGGTGGTGGTGACCGCCACCGGCGCGCTCGCCGACCTGCGTCTGACCCCGGGCGCCCGCAAACTGGAGGCCGAACAGCTCGCCGCGCTCATCCTGGCCACCGCCCGGGAGGCGCAGCGGCTGGCCGGGGCGCGGACGCTGGAGATCATGTCCGGGTATCTCGGTGAGGGGCCCGCGCTGGACGCGGTCAGGCAGAATCTGCCCGCGACCGGGCCGATCCGTGTCGACGAGCCCTCCGACGACGACTACTTCGCGGCCACGCCGGGGGTCATCCAGTGACCGACGCCGGCAAGTTCCAGATCGACCCCGACCAGTTGCACGCGCACGCGGCGGCGGTCGGCGACCTGTCCACGCAGTTGTCCTCGGTGGTTGGCGGGCAGCCGGGGGGTTTGCCCGACAATGCACTCGGCTCGTTCGTGCAGTTCCTGACCGCGGGCCTGCAGGACGCGACGAACCGGACCACGCAGGCGATCAGCGGCGCTGCGTCCGGAGTGGACAACGTCGGCCGCCGCCTGACCCAGACCGCGAGCAGCTACCAGAACATCGACGGACAGCATTCGGATCAGCTCGCCGCCATCCAACTGCCCGAGGAGGAGGCCCGGTGACCACGCCGACCAGCACAACCAACACG
Organism: Pseudonocardiaceae bacterium; assembly: GCA_035948315.1. Classification (GTDB taxonomy): domain Bacteria; phylum Actinomycetota; class Actinomycetes; order Mycobacteriales; family Pseudonocardiaceae; genus CAJCJE01. Next base: position 11,431 of record DASZJG010000016.1, read on the forward strand.
TCCAGCACCGGGGTCAACCTGACCCAACTGCTCAGCGACCTCGACTCGGCCACCTCGGCCGTGGCCGGCGGCGACTGGGTGACCGGTGGGCTGGACGGTGCGAGCGCGGCACTGGACCTGCTCGGTTCCGGCTCCGATCCGCTCTCCTCCGTGGCGGAGGCCGGGTTTGGTCTGGTGATGCCGTTCATCCAGTTCCTCCAGGCGCCGCTGCAACTGCTCACCGGCGACAGCGGCGCCACCAGCGCCAGTACCCAGAACGGGCAGGCCACCGGCCAGAGCGTGGGCTCCGTCGCCGACTCCTACCAGCAGGCCGCCAGCACGCAGACCAGCGGCTGGTCGGGCACGGCCGCGTCGAACTACCAGACCAGCGCGTCCGACCTGGCCAACGAGCTGCGGGCGATCGCCAAGTCGACCACTGGCGTCTCCAGCGCGGTCAGCGCCGCGGCCAAGGTCGTCGGGTCCACCCAGCAGCAGTGCGGCCAGCTGGTCTCGGACGCGGCCACCAAGATCAACGCGATCATGACGCCCGCCATGGCCAGCGCGTCGGTGACCGGCGGGGCGAGCATCGCGGCCGCGATCCCGCAGGTGATCGGGGTCGCCGCCGACTACGGCGGGCAGATCGCCGGGAAGATGGGCTCGCTGCTGTCCAGCGCGCAGAACCTGGCCGCGATCGTGCTGGTCATCGTGCGCTGCCTCGAAGCGGCCAACACCGCGCTGAACGAAACGACCTCCGGCGGTTCCAGCGGCACCAGCGCCAAGGCCCCGTCGGCCGCCGTCGCTACCTGAGCTCGACGGCGGACGCGGCCAGGGCGGCGTCATCGCCGTTGAGCACGGCCTGCTGCACCCGCCGCAGCTCATCGCCCGGCTCCATGCCGAGATCGTCGACGAGGCGGCGGCGCACGCTGGTGAATGTGGCCAGCGCGTCCGCCCGCCTGCCGGCCAGGTACAGGGCGCGCATGAGCAGTGCGGCGATCGGTTCGCTGTGCGGGTGGGCGTGGGACAGCGCGGACAGCTCGCCGACGGCCTCCGGGCACTCGCCGAGCCGCAGCCGCCAGGCCAGGGTGCGCAGCGAGAGAGCGAGCCTGCGTTCGGTCAGCCGCAGCCGCTCGCCCGCGGCGAACGGACCGGGCAGCCCCGCCAGCGGTTCACCCTGGAACAGCTCCAGCGCGCGCTCGTAGCCGCGCACCGCCTCGTCCAGCTCGCCGGCCTGGGCCTGCGCGTCGGCCTCGGCGGTGAGCTCCTCCAACGCGGCGACGTCCACCCACGCCGACCCGCCCGCGAACCGGTAGCCACTCCGGTCGCGGTCCAGCACCGAGGTCGTGCCGGACTCGTTGGCCTGGAGGCATTTGCGCAGCCGGTACAGGTACACCGGTACGACCTTGCCGCCGGTGCCGGGCGGATCGAGCCCCCACACGTCCGCGAGCAACTCCTGCTGGCTGACCGTCACGTCCGGCCGCAGCAGCAGCGCCGCCAACATCGCCTGCTGGCGCACCGGCCCCAGATCCACCAGCCGGTCGCCCCGCCAGGCGCGCAACGGCCCCAGCACCGCCAGCCGCAGCCGTCCCTCCGGCTCCCGGGCCGACACCTCGACCGACGGCGTTTCCACCAACGCCGCGGGCCGGATCTGACTCGGCGCGACGATGCCGTTGTCGAACGCGTACACGATGGCCGCGGCCCGATCGCGCAGGTCGAGTTTGGTCAGCACGCGACCGAGATGGCTCTTCACAGTCAGTTCCGAAATGGACAGCGCGGCCGCGATCTCCGCGTTGCTCAGGCCACGCCCGACCGCGCGCAGCACGTCGAACTCGCGCGGCGTCATCTCCTCCGGCCGTGGCACCTCCTGAAGCGGCGGCGCGGCCTGCCGGTAGGTCGACAGCACGCGTGCGGTCACCGAGGTGTCCAGCCACGCCTCGCCTGCCGCGACCGTGCGCACCGCGCGGATCAGGTCCTCGGCGGAGGAGTCCTTGAGGACGTAGCCGGTCACGCCCGCGCGCAGCGCGCCGGCCAGCAGTTCGTCGTCGTCGAACGTGGTCAGCGCCAGCACCGGCGGGGTGTTGGCGGCGCGCCGCAGCCGTCGGGTGGCCTCGATGCCGTCCACCCGCTTCATCCGCAGGTCCATCACGATCACGTCGACCGGGTTGGCCGCGAGCGCGCCGGGCACCTCGGCGCCGTCACCGCACTCGCCCGCGATGACGAATCCGTCGCGGCGACGCAGAATCAGGCGCAGTCCGGACCGCACCAGTTCCTGATCGTCCACCAACAGCACCCGGACCTCGCCCTCCGGCCGGCTCATGAAACCCCCTCGCGCTCGCCCGTCGCGGGCACGGTCACGTCGACCTCCCAATACCCGTCGGACGGGCCCGCCCGCAACCGTGCACCGAGCTGCTCCGCGCGAGCGGCCATTCCGGACAGTCCCGAACCAGGCGCCTGACGCGGCCGGGCCGTTGCGGTGAGCCGGTTGCGCACGGTCAGTCGCACGTCGGTCGGGGCGACCGTCAGCCGCATCTCGGCGACCGTGTCCGGCGCGTGCTTCACGATGTTGGCCAGCGATTCCTGTGCGATCCGGTACAGCCCGAGCCCGGCCGACGAGCCGATCCCGCTCACGTCGCCGTCCTGCTCGAAGTACACGTCCAGCCCGGCCGCGCGGGTCTGCTCGACCAGTTCCGCGATGTCCTCGGCGCCGGGCAACGGCCGGGTGCCGGGGGACGAGCCGCTGAGCAGACCGACCGTGCGCCGCACGTCGGCCATGGCCGAGCGGCCGACCCGTTCCGCCTCGGTCAGCGCCTCCACCGCCTCGTCGATGTCCCGATCCTGCTGCAGCGCGTGCCGCGCGCCGGTCAGGTGCAGCAGCGTGATGCTCAGCGAGTGCGCGACCACGTCGTGCACCTCGCGCGCGATGCGCTGCCGCTCGGACAGGACCGCCTGTTCGCGCACGGCCTGCTGGTTGCTCCGTTCCGCGGCCAGCGTGCGGATGTACCAGCGAAGCATCAGCCCGGCGCCGTAGCACATCAGCACGGCCGGCACGTAGACCTCGGTGCCGACCAGCCCGAAGCCGATCCCGGCCCCAACCAGCACCGCGACCCCGGCCCCGGTGACCCCGATGGCGAACGAGGGGCGGGCGATGGCGGCCATCTCCGCGCACAGCGCGGCCAGTTGCATCGGCGCGAAGTCCGGCACCACCGGCTTGACCAGCAGCAACGCAACCGCGACCAGCACCCCGACGGACTTGAGCCAGCTCGGCGCGATCTCCCCGGTGACCAACCACATCAACGCGGACGCGGCCGCGGCCAGCGCGGCCAGCGCCAACAGTGGCATCGGCACCAGCCCGATCCGCTGCACCAGCGCCGCGATCGCGAACAGCGAGCCCGCGGTCACCACGGCGACCGGCACGAACCACGGCACGGCGATACCCGAACGGTCGAGGCTGCCCTCCAGCCGCGCCCGCACCACGTCAGTCAGCGGCGCCCGCACCGTCCCAGCGTAGGAACAGCGGGCACGCCCGTCATCCTGCGGTGGTAGGGCACCGACCTCCGACCGGAGTAGTAGACGATGACATCGCCGGTTAGATTGAGCCGACGACGCAGGGCGGCACCAGGAGGAACAGCGCGATGGTCGACCAGGCTGGCCAGGAGGAAAGCGGCTGGGAGAAGGCCGAGGAGGCCGTCCGCAAGGAGATGGACGAGATCGAGGTGGCCGCGCTGATGACGGTCGACGAGATCAAGGACACCGTGCACGACGCCGTGCAGAAGGTGAAGGACCTCGGGCACCACCACCAGGAGCACGACCCCGAAAGCTAACGGACCGCGCGCACGACCACCGGCTCGAATCGACGGCTCCGGCCGGTTCCCGACACCACGCCGCGAGCATCCAGCGCGGCAACGGTTTCCGGCACGTCGATGTCGACCAGCTCGGGCAGGTCGAGCAACTTCGGCGAGACGGTCAGGTCGTCGCGTTGGCCCACCTCTCGGAGCAGCGTGAGTTCGGCGTCGGTGAGCCGGTCGAGCAGTCGTCGGAGCGGGTGGAACACGCTGTCGGACAGGCGCTCGGGCGTTGCGGTCAGGCGCTCGCGGCCGCGCAGGTACCTGCCGGTGGCGACCAGCGCGGCGGCGTGACCGCCCAGGTCGTCGACGATCCGGTCGCGGGCCTCGGCATCCGTCCCGCTGTCCGGGCCGAGATACCGGTCGAGCACGGCCCTGGCGTCGGTGCCGGGCAGGCCACCGACTCCGACATTGCGAATGTGCTGGTCGGCGAAAACCTGGCTGTCGCTGACCAGGACGATCCTCGCGCCGCAGTCCGGCAGCACCGGCAATGCGTCCAGCAGCGCTTCCGCGTCGACGCCGTTGGGAATGTCGTCGACCACCCACAACGTCGCCCGGCCCGCCTCACACAGGGCCGATATCGCGACGTCCACGAGCTGGTCGTCGGGCACGGTGCGCACGGCGACGCCGAGATGGACAGCGATCCGGCGGAGTTCGCGAGCGAACCGTTCGCGCACTGCGGGCCCGGCCTGAGCTGGGTCGACGCCGGCGAGCGTCAACCAGGACACGCCGCCCGGGAAGGCCGAGGCGAACCGCCACGCATAGGCCGCGACCAGAGCGGTCTTGCCTGCGCCGGGCAGACCGTGCACCCAGGCGACCGAGCCGCTGGGCGAATCCTCGATGTACCAGTGGTCGGCGGTGAACAGCGCGGTGTGCAGGTCCCAGAGTTCGACGTACCGGCCGACGAGCGTCCAGACCAGACCGGACAACTTCGGGGGGAGCCTGGCCGGCCGCGGCGGTCGGACCGCGCCGAGGCACCCCTCGAACATCGCGGCCTGCTTGGCGACCAGCCGGGCGATCTCGGCTTCGCCGACGGAGGGCAGCAGGAATTTGGCATCGGCCAGGTCGATCGGCCGCAGGTGCAGGGTGTCCGGCTCGGGATTGATCACCAGGACGCGCCGGCGGGGCTCGCCCTGCGAGAGCGCCGCGAGGTAGGCGGCCATCAGTTCGGACTGGCAGGCCGGCCGGACGGCGTAGGCGGCGGAATAGTAGGCGACAAGGCATTTCGAGTTGGCGAGCGCGCGCCAGATGGTGTCCGAGACACTGTCGAACGGCTCGATTTCCTGCTCGTCGAAGAAAACCGAAACACCGGTCATCACCAGTTCGCGCGTCAACGCGCGACCTGCTTCCCGATCCACGCCGGAAAACGACATGAATACGTCATAGGTCGGATCAGCCAAGGCGGCCGGGGTCCTCTCACCTGAGTGCCGCGGCACTGGTCAGGCCGCGCGATGCGGTACAGACTGCGCCATTCGTGGCATAGCCCGCATCCTCAACCCGGCGTTTCATTGTTTCCAATTGGTCTGGGTAACGCGCCATGGGTGGGAATCGACCCCAGGAAAGACCTGCCGTGCGCGACCATGACAGGGTGGGTGACGTACCGTCCGCGAGGAGGCACGACCTTGGACGACCGGGTGGCCTTCGGTGCCAGGCTGAGGGAACTGCGCTTGGCCGCCGGCTTGTCCCTGGTCGGACTCGGTAAGCGAATCCACTACAGCAAGGGCCAGATCAGCAAGGTCGAACAGGGCGTCGTTATCGCGTCCCGAGCCTTCGCCAGCAGTTGCGACCAACTGTTCAACACCGATGGCGAGCTGGCGCGGACCGCCGCGGTGCTGGCCACCAGGCGCGCGGAAGCCCGGCGGCGCACGGACAAGGGCCCCGAACCCCGTTTCGACCTGCCCGCCGGGCCGCAGCGGTTGATCGGGCGCAACGCCGACGTCAAGGCCGTCACCGAGTATCTACAGGGGACGGTCGACGCGCGTTCGGCGCGGGTGTGCGTGCTGCACGGCATGGCAGGCGTCGGGAAGACGGCGATCGCGCTGTGGGTGGCCGAGTCGCTGCGCGAGGAGTTCCCGGACGGCTGCGTCTACCTGGACATGCAGGGCTACACGCTGGACAGCCGTCCGATCGAGATCGACGAGGCGCTGGACCGGCTGCTGCGCCGACTGGGCGTCGCGGGCGAGATGGTGCCGCCCGATCTCGCCGACCGGGAGGCCCAGCTGCGCCAGCAGCTCGCGAACCGGCAACTGCTGGTGATCATGGACAACGTGCGCGACGCCAACCAGGTCGTCGGTCTGCTGCCGCCGAATGGACATGCCGCGGCGATCATCACCAGCCGGCAGCCGTTGACCTCGCTGGCCGCACCGCTGCACCACCAGGTGCACGCTCTGGCGCAGGCCGACTCGGTCGAGCTGTTCCGCTCGGTCGCCCAGTTGCCGACCGGCTCCGACGAGCGTGGCGACCCGGCGACGATCGAGGAGATCACCGCCCTGTGCTTCGGCCTGCCGCTGGCGCTGTGCATCGTGGCCGCGCGGTTCCGCGACAACCGGGCGCGGCGACTGGAGGATGTCGCGCTGCGGCTGAAGGACCACGGCGGCCGATTCCGGGAGTTCGACGACGGGCTGCGCAGCGTCGGCGCCGTGCTGGCGGCATCGTGCGCGACGCTGGCCGATACCCAGCAGGTGATGCTCGCGCTGCTGGCCCTGCATCCCGGGCCGAGGGTGGACGCGCGGGCCGCCGCGGCGCTGGCCGGCACGACGGCGTCGGTCGCCGAGGACCTGCTCGACAGTCTGATCCGGGCCGGCATGCTGGAGTCGCACTCGCACAACGCCTACCGGTTGCACGACCTGCTCCGCGACTACCTGCGCCAGCCGACGCCGGAGCTGCTGTCCTCCGCCGAGGCGGAGGCGGGCAAGCGCAGGCTGTTCGACTACTACCTGCACACGGCTGCCGCGGCCGACATGCATATCGATACGAATCGCTACCGGTTGCCGTTGGAGCTGCCGGCGCCGGGCGTGACCATTTCCTCGTTCCCGGACGCCGAATCGGCGAAGCAGTGGATGTCCGACGAGCTCGACAACTTCCACCCGGTGATCCAGGAGATCGCCGCCCAGGGCGAGCACGCCAGGTGCTGGCAGTTCGCCTACAACCTGCGCGGCTACTTCTACGGCACGAAGCAGTGGGAGCTGATGATCTCCTGTTTCGAGCAGGCGTTGGCCTCGGCCACGATGTCCGGGAGCCAGCAGGCGGTGGCGATCATCCTGAACAACCTGGGACTCGCCAACACCCAGCTGCACCGAAGGAACGAAGCCATGGCCCTCTACGCCCAGGCGCGCCGGGCGTTCGTGGTGGTGCGGGACTCCTACGGCGAGGCCAATGTCATCGCCAACCACGCCTGGCTCGCCTACGACAGCGGCGAATACGACGCCGCGCTGCACCTGGCCAACACTGCCTGGGACTTCTACCGCCGGCGCGGCGGCGATGCCAGCGCGAGCATCGCCCTGGACTGCGTCGCCCGGTGCGAGTTCCAGCTCGGTCGGCTGGGCGACGCGGAGAACCACTTCACCCAGGCGTTGCGGACCTACCAGGAACTCGAATTCCCCGACGGCGACATCGCCCAGCTGCTCTCGCAGCTCGCGGCCACCCAGCTGAGCCTCGGCAAGGTGACGCCTGCGCGGGAGAACTACCAGCAGGCCGTTGCGCGGGGGAGCGCGGGCAAGGCGGTTCGCGAGGTCGCCGTCGCGTTCGAGGGCCTGAGTCGGACGGCGCTCGCGCAGGGCATGCTCATGCAGGCCATGAGCCACTGCGAATCGGCGATCGCCCTGTTCGAGGAGGTGGGCGGTACCGAGGACGCGGAGCGCCTGCGGGCCGAGGGTCCCTCGACCGCGCTGTCCGAGTTCACCCCGGCGCCGCGCGACTCCGTAGCTCGGCGGCTCCAGGTTCTCGTCGTGAACACGGAATGGTCCTCGAAGCACGGCGGGCTGAGCACCTTCAGCCGCCAGTTGTGCCTCGCCCTGGCAGCGGTCGGGGTCGACGTGTTCTGTTCGGTCCCGGACGCCTCGCAGGAGGAGCACCAGGACGCCGAGGCCGCCGGGGTGCACCTGGTCCATCCGCCTGCCGGCCTCGACAGGTCCGATGTGGTGCTGCGCAGGCCGCCCAAGTTCGGCGGCGAGCTGCGTCCCGACGTCGTGGTCGGGCACGGCCGGGTCAGCGGCCAGGCCGCCGTCTGGTTGGTCGAGGACCACTACCGGGACGCGAAACTGATCAACTTCCTGCACGTCGTGCCCGACCGGTTGGAGTTCGAGAAGGACCATGGCGCGGACGGCGACCCGATGGATGTCGCCGACGAACGGGGCCACGCCGAACTGGCGATCGCGAGCCGCGCGCACCTGGCCGTCGGCGTCGGCCCGGTCCTCTACCACTACCTGGTCGACCGGCTGCACGGCGCGGGTGGGCCACGCGCCCATCGGCTCGATCCCGGGTTCGACCTGACCGGCGAACCCGCCGACCCGCCGCCACGCAGCGACACCGTCCGCGTCCTGCTGCTCGGCCGGCTCAATCGTCGCGAAGCCCAGGTGAAGGGCGTGGACATCGCGGCGCGAGCCCTCGGCCGGGTGCTCGGCCAGCGCAGCGCGGACGACCCGACCATCGAACTGGTGCTGCGCGGCGTCGAAACCGGCCAGGGACAGCTGCTCCGCGACGCGGTCCACGACTGGGCGGGCACCCCGGCACTGCGGGTCGTGCCTCGGCCGTTCGCGGCGGACGGCCTGACGTTGCAGCAGGATCTGCGCCAGGCGAGTGTCGTGCTGATGCCCTCCAGGGCCGAGGGGTTCGGTCTGGTCGGCCTCGAATCGATCATCATGGGCGTGCCCACTCTCATCAGCCGGTCGAGCGGGCTGGGTTCGCTGCTGTCGGAAGAACGCGACAACCTCTCGGTCGAGCTGACCAACCGGGTCATCCCGGTCACGGACAACGACGAGATCGACGCGCTGCGGTGGAGCGACGCCGTGCTCGCGGTGCTCAACAATCCCAAGCCCGCGTTCGCCACCGCGCGCATGCTCCGCGCGGACATGGCAGAGCTACGGACCTGGCAGATGGCGGCCACCACGCTTGTCGACGCGATCCGGGCTCTGGTTGGCCTGCGCGGTTAGCTTCGCGGATTCTTCATGGGGCGCGTCGCGCCCGGGGCAGGCCCGGTCGGCTGACCAGCGGCGATGCGGATTCGGTTGGGGCAGCTCGATTTCCGGTGCGGAGCGGGCCGGAATCCGGGCGTGCCCGGGTTTCGTATCCCGGTGCGCATGCCCACCAACCGGGAGTTCGGCCCGGGGGCGAAAGGGGAAATTGATGCGAAGAAGCAGGTTGACCCACACTTCGGACCGCCCTCTGGCGGGGCGTCGGGGTCGGCGGCTGCTGGTCGGCGCGGTTGGCTCCGCGCTCGGACTGGCCCTCGTCGCTGCTCCTGCCGACGCCGCGCCAGCGACCAGACCGGCGTTCATCGCTCCGCTCACCCACAATGTGACCGTGGCCAGCACGATTCCGGCCAACGGCGACGTCAACCCGTACGGGGTGGCGGTGGTGCCGGAGTCGCACGGCGACCTGACCGAGGGTGACGTCCTGGTCAGCAACTTCAACAACGGACCGACCACCGCGGCGCCCGGCGGCCAGCAGGGACGCGGGACGACCATCGTCGAGATCGCGCCGGGCGGGCACCTTCGGCTGTTCGCGACGATCCCGACCACCTCGGTTCCCGGTGGGGTCGGGCTGAGCACCGCGCTGGTGGTGCTGCGCTCCGGCTGGGTGATCGTCGGTAGCCTGCCCACCTCGGACGGCACCTCCGCGACCGCGAGTCGCGGTGAACTGTTCGTTCTCGACTCGCACGGCCACGTGCGCGAGGTCATCACCGGTCACGGCATCAACGGGCCGTGGGACGCGACCGCCCTGGACTTCGGCGGCTACGCCCAGATCTTCGTGACCAACGTGCTGAACGGGATCGTGGGCGGCCAGCCCGCGGCCACCACGAACGGCACCGTCCTGCGGCTTGGTTTCGACCTCACCGGTCGCACGCCGCGCCTGCTCTCCAGCACGGTCATCGGGAACGGCCTGTCGGCGCACACCGATCCGGCCGCGCTCGTCATCGGACCCACCGGCCTGGCGCTCGGGCCGGACGGCCGCCTCTACGTTGCCGACACCGCCAATTCGCGGATCGCGGTCATCCCGCACGCGGTGACACGCCATGACCCGGTCGACGCGGGTGCCGCGTCGGCGACCGTCTCCGCCGATCCCAAGCTGAACGGGCCACTCGGCCTGGCCATGGCCCCGAACGGCGATCTGCTCACAGTCAACGGGGGCGACAACAACCTGGTCGAACTCACCAGGTCCGGCACGGTGGTCGCGGTGCGCGACCTCGACACGGCGGATCCGCCCGGTGGTGCGCTGTTCGGCCTCGTCGCCGTGAGCTACCCACGCGCGGTGTACTACGTGAACGACGACGTGAACACTCTCGACGTACTTCACTGAGGCGTACTTCACCGAGGGGTTTGCGCGGTGCCTCGATCAGCGGGAGCGGGGCACCGCGCTTCCGAAGGGGCGGACAGCGACGACAGCGCGGAGGCGACCAGGGCGACCGCCCGGTCGTCGTCGCCGGCCAGTTGTCGCAGGACGTCCCGGGCGAGGAGTTCGGGCAGTTCGGCGAGCGCCTGGATCAGGCGGATCCGCACCGCCGAATCCGCTTGGTGCGCGGCGAGTTCGTCCACCAGCGCGGCCATGATCCGGTCCGCGCACTCGGGGTCGCGCGCCAGGCTGCCCAGTATTTCGGCTGCCTCGACGTCGTTGGCGCCCTCGACCACCATGTCGACGAGCGTCGGCACGGCCGAGGTCGCGCCGCGCGTACCGAGGGCCAGCGCGGCATGCCGGCGCACCGTCGCGTCCGCGTCGGCGAGCGCGTTCGCGAGCACCGAGGTCGCCTCGTCGCCGGGTATCTCGACGAGCGCCAGGACCGCGCGCCGTCGCACGTCGACATCCGCCGAACCCAGGCCGGTCGCCAGGCTCGGCACGCCCTCGTCGCCCGCTCGCGCGATGGCCCACCGCAGGGCGCCCGCCACGTTCGGATCGGCTTCGGCGAGGAGCGCCTCGGCGAGCAGTTCGGTGGGCATCGGCGGATGGTCGGTCGGGGCGAGGACGGTCTGCTGTCGATGTGCGGCACTGGGGGAGTTGAGCCCGTGCAGCAGTTCGACGATGCGCAGGACGTCCTCCCAACCGGCGGGCGCCGCGGCATCGACCGTGCGCAGCCGGTCGAGCAGTTCCTGCTCCCGCTTCAGCCGGTCCTCCGTTCGCCGGATCAGGTCACTGACCAATGTGGACGGTTCGAACGCCGGATCCGCCAGCGCGCGGGCGATCTGGCGCAGTGACAGTCCCAGCGTGCGCAGGCTTTCCACGTGGAAGATCCGGCGAATGTCCTCGACCGAGTACTCGCGATAACCGCCCACGGTGCGACCGGTCGGCCGCACCAGGCCGAGGGAGTCGTAGTGCCGCAGCATCCTGGTGCTCACGCCGGATCGGCGCGCCACCTCGCCGATCAGCACGTGGTTCCCTCGACCTGATGCGAGCCGAGCGCGACGATCCGGCGCCCCTCGTCGTAAGCGGCTTCCGGGTCGTGCAGCAGCCGTTGGGTCGCGTCGGCATGCGCCCGCACGGTCGGGTCGGCGCTCGCCAGCCCGCCGCGCAGGGCGGGCTCGATCACGTCCGCGAGCGCGGTCAGCGCCCGGCTCAGGCTCAGCCGCGTGGTCCGGTCGCCGCGCCCGAGTTCGGCTGCCAGTTCCTCGGCCAGCGCCCGCTGTTCCCCGTCGGGCACCAGAGCGACGGCGGCACGCCAGGCGCTGCGCGCGACCTCGTCGTCGGCGTCGTGCAGCAGCGCGGGGGTGATCGCCGGCCACGCACTCCGGTCGCCGATCTTGGACAGCGTGTGCAACGCTTGGCTGCGCGCCTGGGCGCGCTCCGAACGAAGCGCGGCGACGAGCCTGGGCACCGTGATCTCCGCCGGGAGCCGGGTCAGTGCCCAGGTGAGGGTCTCGCGCACGAAGAAGTCGGACTCGACCGCGCACCGCGCCACCAGCGCATCGGCAAGAGCGGGGTCGGGGTGGGTGCCCGCGGCCTGCGCCGCATGGAGTCGCGTCGACGAGTTCTTGCTGGTCAGCGCGTCGAGCAGGCGGGTGTTCTGTTGGTTCGTGTGCGTCGGGTTCATGGGAGCACCTCCAGCACCCAGTGAAGACCTTGTCACAGTGTCAAGGTCAACTGTCCCATCTGAGACTCGGCGGCGCCTCCCTACTTTCGAAGGGGACACACCGGACGCGTTTCTCACCAGACTGGGCCCGTGCACCCTGCGTCATCAAGACATGACGCAGGGGACCCGAATGGACGGAGGATCCGAATGGGTGTGCATCGACGGCGAGTGAATCGAATGGCCATCGCGGCGACCGGTCTGCTGTGCGGGTTGGTCGCGGGTGGAGTCGGCGTCGCGCAGGCGAGTCCGGCGGGATCGCAGGTCTTACCCGGTTCGGCCGCGCCAGCGGTGATGTCATCGGCGGTCGCGACCGGCAGTGTGCCGAGCACGCGGCAGCTGACGATCCAGTTATGGTTACAGGCCAACGTGTCGGGGGAGACGGCGTACGCGAACGCGGTCAGCGATCCGCACAATCCGAATTTCCACCATTACCTCAGCCCCGACGCGTTCACGGCGAAGTTCGGCCCGAGCACGGCGGCGGCCGATGCGGTCCAATCATGGTTGCGCCAGCAGGGTTTCACGAACGTGAGCGTGGACGCCCAGCGCAACTACGTGCGGGGGACCGCACCGGTTTCCACGGTGCAGAACGCGTTGCAGGTCCAGATGAAGATCTACCGGATGGCGGGCTCGGCGGCGCCGGTGACCTCCAACGACCGCAACGTCACGCTGCCGGCCTCGATCGCCGGTGACGTGCAGGGCATCAGCGGGCTCAACAACCTGCAGCCGACAACCGATCGGATGCCGACTCCCACGCCTGCGCAGATCGCGGCCGAGGCCGACAACTGCTCGAACTACTACGGCGAGCACACGCAGTCCGGCCTGCCCGCACTGGGCGGGACTACGTCGTTCCCCACGCATGTCTGCGGCTACACCGGACCTCAGCTACGCGCCGCGTACGGCATGAACAACGCGAGCACCGGCAAGGGCGTCACGGTCGCCTACATCGAGGACGGCACGCCGTACAAGATGTTCCAGACGCTGACCAAGTGGGCCGCGGCGAACCAGCTGCCCGCGCCGAGGTCGGCGAACTACCAGGAACTCGCCATCGGCAGCGGCGACACCTGCGGCAACCCCTTCGACGGTGAGGAACAGCTCGACGTCGAGGCCGGCTATGCCATGGCGCCCGACGCGCGCCAGCTGCTCGTCGGTGGGGACAGCTGCGACCAGACGGGCGGCGGTATCCAGGCCCTGTTCGACGCGGATCTCACGGTCGTCAACGGGACCGGTGGGCACCCGCTCGCGTCGATCGCCTCCAACTCCTGGGGCCTGACCGGCGGCGAGGAGACGCTGCCGGCGGAGTACCTCAACCTCGCTCACTCGATCCTGCTGCGCGCGGCGGGCGAAGGCGTCGGCATGTACTACTCCTCCGGCGACAACCCCGGTGTCTCGGTGCCGACGGCCGACCCGTACGCGTTGTCGGTGGGCGGCACCAGCCTGGCGATCGACGCGAACAACCACCGCGAGTTCGAGACCGGCTGGTCCAACGACGTGCAGGTGGTCGACACGGCCACCAACGGCTACCAGGACCTGGGCATCCAGCGGTGGGCAGCGGGCGGCGGCGCCAGCCTGCTCTGGTCGCAGCCCGCGTACCAGAAGGGCATCGTGCCCTCGTCGATGTCGACGCCGCCCGCCGGCAACCGGGGCGGACCGGCGCGAACCGTGCCGGACATCGCCGCGGTGGCCGACCTGACCACCGGCATTACCCAGTCGGACACCGAGCCGGGCCAGAACGGTGGGCCGGATGTGTTCTCGACCTTCGTCGACGGCGGCACGAGCCTGGCCTCGCCGCTGGTCGCGGGCATGGTCGCGGACACCGAACAGGGCCAGGCGACGCCGTTCGGGTTCATCAACCCGCTGATCTACTCGCTGGCCGGCACGTCCGCGCTCAACGACCTGCTGCCGGTGACCGCGTCCACCCCCGCCCAGTACCACGGGGTGTACTGCGCCGACCAGGCGTGCATCGGGGTGCCGTCCGCGGTCTGGACCTTCGACGGCCAGTCGAAGGACTACACCAACCAGGTCACGGCCAAGGGCTACGACACCATGACCGGTGTCGGCTCACCGAACGGCCAGGCGTTCGTCAACGCTCTGCGCAAGGCCGCGAAGTAACGCCGGGGGTCCGGCACGGCTCGACACCGTGCCGGGCCCTTCGCGTCAGGCCAGCAGCCAGACGGCGACCGGAACCAGGAACACCACGCACGCCCCCGAGGCGAACGAGGTGACCAGGCCGAACCTGCGCCGGATCGCGGTCACCAAGGCGAGAAGGAAGCAGGCGAGTCCGGCCACGATCGCGAACGGGACGAGGTCCTCCTCGCGCCATCCCCACGGATAGACGGTGCTGCTGCCGACCGGCTTGCTCGCCCAGACCACCGCGCCCGGAGCACGGCGACTCGGATCGTCGAGCACGACCGGCGTCCAGATCGGACAGCCCGGCTCACCCTCGCAGGCCATCGGGTCGTCGGCCCCGAACGTGCCGACACAGCTCCAGGTGATCAGCGACGTGCGGGCGCACTCCCGCACGGTGATGATGCCGCCATTGCCTGGGCCGGAAGGGACCGTTCGCAGGGCCCACGGCAGCAGCCAGACGCCGAGCAGAGCTGGCAGGATCGCGACGACGAGCAGCACACGTGCCACCCGCGCGCGTCCTTGATCCATTCGCCGGATGGTAGCGGTCAGGCGAAGTAGTGGCCCTCGTCGAGGTCGGCGAGCAGACCGAGGTGCTCCGGCTTCCAGTCGAGCAGTTGCCGGGTGCGCTCGCTGGAGGTCGGGTTGTCCAGCGCGACCATGGCGCCGAACCAGCCGAAGTGCTCGCCCGCCTGGTCGGTCGCGATGCTCGCCGTCGGCAGGTCGAGGTGCCGGCCGATGGTCTCGGCGATCTGCCGGAGCGGGATGCTCTCGTCGCCGACCGCGTGCAGCCGCGACCCGGCCGGCGCGTGCTCCAGCGCGAGCCGGTAGAGCCGGGCGACGTCGAGGGTGTGGCCAGCGCACCAGTGGTTGGCGCCGTCGCCGAGATAGCCCGAAACGCCCTTGTCCCTGGCGATGTTGATCAGGATCGGGACGAACCCGTGCTTGTCCAGGGAGCTGTGCACGACCGGCGGCAGGCGCAGCACCGAGGAGCGGATGCCGCGCTGCGCCAGTTCGACGATCAGGTTCTCGGTGTCGATCCGGTAGCCGGCCGGGAGGGTGTCGTCCTCGGTGCCGGCGCGGCCGAGACCGGCCATGGCCAGCATCGCGGTGCCCGCGGTCGCCACCAGCGGTTTGTCCGTGCCGGCGAGGCCGTCGGCGAGCGCCCGGACCGCTGCCAGGTCGGCCCCTGCGGCGCCGTCGAGGTCGCCGGCGATCATCGCGTCGTGCTTGAAGGCCAGGTGGATGACGCCGTCCGAATCGGCGGCGGCTTCGCGGAGTTGGTCGAGGTCGTCGAGGTCACCGCGCCGGACCTGCGCACCGCGCGCCTCGATGGTCGCCGCCGAGGCATCGGATCGGGCCAGGCCGATGACCTGGTGGCCGGCCGAGCGCAGTTCGGGGATGAGTGCGGCGCCGACGTGGCCGCTCGCGCCGGTCAGGAAGACACGCATGGAAAGCCTCCAGCTGATGTCACTTGGTGTCATCACCGACGATAGCACTCGATGACACCAGGTGCCATCACCTACACTCGGGTGATGAGCCGGTGGGAGCCCAACGCGCGGGCGCGGCTGGAACGCGCCGCGCTCGACCTGTTCGTCGAGCGCGGATACGACGCGACCACGGTCGCGGAGATCGCCGAGCGGGCCGGGCTGACCAAGCGGACCTTCTTCCGCCACTTCACCGACAAGCGCGAGGTCCTCTTCGGCGGCCAGGAGATCATGATCCGGCTCCTGGTCGAGGGGATCGCCGGTGCGCGCGGCTCGACCACGCCGCTCGACGCGATCGGCGCGGCGCTGGAGGCGGTCGCGTCCGTGTTCGACCTCGACCGGCTCGACGTCGTGCGGCAGCGGCAGACGGTCATCGACGCGAACGTCGAGCTGCGGGAACGGGAACTGCTCAAGGGCGCCACGCTCAGCGCGGCGATGGCGGAGGGCTTTCGGCAGCGCGGCCTGCCCGAGTCGTTGGTGAACGTGGCGGCCCAACTCGGCCAGCTCGCGCTGCACAGCACCTTCGTCCGCTGGGCGAGGCCGGACAACGAGCGGAAGTTCACCGACCTCGCCCAGGAAACGCTGGCCGAGCTGAAGACCGCGACCGCGGCCCTGGACAGCACAGAGTAGGCAGCGCCTCCGGCAGAGCGGCCGGAGGCGCTGACGTGACCTACTGGCCGGCCGCCATGGCGTTGGCGGTGTTGGCGCTGTCCCGGTTGAACAGCGAACACGGGTTGTTGGGCAGCACGTTGCGGAAATCGTTGTACCGCAGGACCGGCACGTTTCCGACGTTGGGATACGCGAGCTGCAGCAACGACCCGTACTCGGCCTTGGACGAGCCGCCGAATTCACGAGTGGTGCCCGGAATGTTGGCGCCACCGAGCTGCCAGGCGCAGGCGCTGCCGACATTTCTGGTGGTGTAGAACGGATAGAACGTGGCACCCGGCGGTGGGTTCACGCAGTTCGCGCCGGTCGTGCGGTTACACGGCACGGCGAGGGTGCCGTTGTCCTCGATGCGCGGCAGGTCGGTCTCGAACGCCACGCGGTCGAACTCGCGGTAGCCGTTGATCAGCGGCGAGGTGAACTCGATCGCTTGTGGCTTCGTGGCGGCATCCACCGCCGGTGTGCCCGTGCCCGGCCAGGTGTCCTGGTATGGCACGCCGTCGTAGTCGTCGTCCGTGGGTGTCTCGCCCTCGCATCCGCCGATCTTGACGAGCGTGGAGTCCGACGGGTTGAAGCAGAAGTTGTCATCGGTGT
The DNA here is from genome assembly GCA_035948315.1 of Pseudonocardiaceae bacterium. Classification (GTDB taxonomy): domain Bacteria; phylum Actinomycetota; class Actinomycetes; order Mycobacteriales; family Pseudonocardiaceae; genus CAJCJE01. The sequence continues at coordinate 28,395 of DASZJG010000016.1, forward strand.
CGATCGGCTCACTGCCCGAGGACTGCGTGCACACACCGGTGTTCGGGTCGCTGGCGGCACAGTACTCGAAGTGGCCGGTCTCGTCGGAGAACGCGGTGTTGTAGGAGTGCGCCGCCCACGGCACCCGGGTCTGCTCGCTGGAGGTCGAGTACATCGGGTGGTAGGCGGACGGGATGGTGGTGCAGGACGTCGCGGTCGGCTGGAACGCGACCTGGGCGAACCCGTTGGCCACCGACGCGGTCATCGAGCCGCGCGAGCGTCCGGTCAGGTCGTTGATGTTCACCCGGAAACCGGCCGACGTGTCGGACAGCTGCACCGACAGCGCGTCACCGGAGTTCATGAACAGGTCGTGCGCCGGGTCGAGGTTGAACCGGTTGTTGTTGGTCGGGTTGGCCGGCGAGGTCGCCTTGCCGTTCTTGGTGATGAACGCGAAGTTCACATATTCCGAACCAGCCGTGTTCTGGCAGGCGGTGTTGTTCAGCGTGCCGGTGTTCTCGTTCTCGGACAGGCTGTCGATGTTCAGCGCGGCGCACCACTTGGTCGGGTCGCAGCTGACGCCGGCGGGCCACGGTGCCCATCCCGGCGGATAGAACTGCATCTCCATGAAGGCCGCACCGGGGTGCTTGCCGATGTAGTGCGGAGATGCCGGATTGGTGTCGGTGTAGATGTTGCTGTCCGAGTCGGGCTTGCAGGCCGCGTTCATGGTCGGCGCCGGTGCGGACTGGTCGTCGCACATGGCCATGCCGAACCAGAACGCCGGGTGTAACTGGAAGTTCCAGGTCGACCCGGAGCCGTCCTGCTTGGGTTGGGTCGGCGGGTCCTTCGGCAGCCTGAGCAGGTAGGTGTTGTTGTTGCCGGCACCGGGAGTGTTGCTGTAGTAGAGCAGGGAGGGCTCGTCGTGGCCGACGTAGACGTTCTCGCCGAAGACCGACTCACTGTCCTCGACCTCGGTGCACCAGTTCGTGTTCAGCGCGCAGTTGCCCCGGCTGGCGGTCCGGGCCGGCGAACTGGCGGTCGAGCCGACGGCTGAGGGCGCGACCGCGAACCCGGCGACGACGACGAGCGCGGCCACCAGGCCGATTCGTCTCGCCCGCGATCCTGTTCTCGATGGTCTGGTACTGGATCCCACTGCTTTCACTCCGATCCGTCACGGACGCGGATGGCGTCCTACAGCGACACTGCTGCGCGGGGTGCGCAATGGTGACGACGCTCTGCTGGTGCGGAAGGGTCGCTTCCGCACCAGCAGGTGCCCCACGTGGTGCTTAATCGCGCAGGAGGCGGATGCCGCTACCGGTGGACCTGCAGAAATGCTTGAGGATTGCTATGGGTGGTACACGGCGGCGCTGCCGTAGAGCTTCTGGGTGAAGCTGGACAGGTAGCTGTGCTCGTCCGAACCGTTCAAGTCGTAGGTCAGGTAGACGCCATAGCCATCGCTGACCGTCTGCTGGGCGAGACTGGCCGCGGTGCTGGTCGGCGTCGCGTTGATCTGAATGGCTGCCGGCGACAGGTCGTTCTTGGGCAGCGCGATGCTCGGCACGTTCCAGGAGCCGTACCAGGGATTCCAGGCGTAGTTGATGTCCTTGGTGACGTCCACGCCGCCGTAGGACAGGCTCGACGCGGCCGGCCCGATGTCGTAGAGGGTGATCAGCTTGCTCGGCATGTCGGCGCGCAGGGCGGAGACGAGGTAGACGAAGGAGCTGGCGTTGGGCTGGCCGGTGCCGTTGGTCCCGTAGTCGGCGTACTCGTCGTCGAAGTCGATGCCGTCGAGCCCGTACTGCGTCACGGCGGCGGAGAGCTGCTTGGCGAAGGCCGCGGCGGCCGAGCGCGACGGGAAGTTGGCGAAGCCCGCGCCCTCGTGGTTGCCGAGGATCGACAGTTCGACCTTGATCCCCTTGGCCTGGAGCGGCCGGATCTGGCTGCTCACGTTGTTCAGCACCGACTGCACCTGCGGGTTGTAGTACAGGTACGCCGACTTCGTGCTGGTGTTGTAGTTGATGTTGGCCGCGAAGATGACGGCGAGGTCGAACACGTTGCCGCCGCCGTTGGCCAGCGTGTACTTGCCGACGTTGATCATGCTGTTGCTGTTGACCTCGACGTAGGCCACGGAAATCGGCCCGGTCTTGGCCGCCGCTGCCGCTGCGGTGGTGGCCGCCGTGCTCGCGCCGGTGGCGAGTACGGCGAGTAGTGCG
>DASZJG010000017.1:0-18514 GCA_035948315.1 Pseudonocardiaceae bacterium
ACCAGGCCGATGACCGGACGTTGAAAAGATCCGTCGCGGTCAAGCTGTTCCCCGCCGACCTCGACCCGGTCGGCCAATTCCGGGTCGAACAGGAGATCCGCACGCTGAGCGGGCTCACCCATCCCGGCGTGGTGCCCATGCTCGACACCGGCAGCCACCAGGGCCGGCTGTTCCTGGTCACCGAGCTGATCCCGGGCCACAGCCTGGCCTATCGGATCGCCGAGGGCCCGCTGCCACTCGCCGACGTGGTGCGGATCGGCGCCGAGTTGGCCGCCGCACTCGCCCACGTGCACGACAACGGGATCGTGCACCGCGACATCAAACCGGCGAACATCCTGCTCGACGAGGAGGGCCGGCCCCGGCTCAACGACTTCGGCATCGCGCTGCGCGCCGACCAGGTCCGGCTGACCGACGGCCGCGACATCATCGGCACCCCGGCCTATCTCGCGCCCGAACAGGTACGCGGCTCGGCCATCGGCCCCGCCGCCGACCTCTACGCACTCGGCCTCGTCCTGCTCGAATGCCTGACCGGCGAGATCGAGTACCCCGGTACCGGCAGGCTGGCCGCCGCGCTGGCCAGGCTGGAACGCCGCCCGCGCATCCCGGCCGGCCTGCCCACCCGGCTGGCGACCCTGCTGCGGGTGATGACCGCCGACCGGCCCGGCGCCCGTCCCACCGCGGCGCACTGCGCGGCCGAATTGGCCAGGCAACAGGTCCCGTCGCCGCGTAGGCTGATCAACGATGGCAAACGGAGCGGGCTACGCGCTGACGGGTGACGAGGGCGACCTCTGGGGTGAGGTCGAGGAGATCATCGGCCTGTTCACCGGGCCGGCGGACTCGCCGAGGCAGGTCGAGCTGATCGGCGCTGCCCCGCGCGGCGGCCTGCGCACCGCGATCACCAGCATCGGCACCGACCGCGCGCTGGCCGGCAACGCCGATCTCACCTTTCTGGACAGCTCCGGCGACACCATCGGCTCGTACTTCGTCAACGACCTGACCGTGCAGGCCGTGCGGCCGGGCGGCGCGCCTGGTCTGGTCGATCTGACCGTTCGACTCTCCTGCGGCCTGGCGCTGGCCGGCTCCGAACTGCCCTGGCAACTCGTCCGGACCGGACAACTCGACCGGCCTGGACTGTGGCACGACCTCGACCGGACCGGCCGGCACGCCTGGCTCTCGGTCGCGCTGACCAGGCAGGTCAGCGGCACGGCGGTCGACAAGCCGGCCGGCGCGGGCTATCGGCTGGACGGCCGGTGCGTGACCGACGAGGACGGGTTCTACTGCGCCATCGGCGAGGCCGTGAACGGGCCGGGCGGCTACTTCGGCTGGAACCTCGACGCGCTCGTGGACTGCCTGCGCGGCGGGTTCGGCGCGGAGACGCCGTTCACCCTGGACTGGCACTCCTTCGAGACCGCGCGGGCGCTGCCCAGGCTGGACACGATCCTGGAGATCCTGGCCGAGGGCGAGGTCACCGTCGTAGCACGGCCTCCGGCAGGGTGAGCCGCAGCGTCGCGCCGCCCTCGGTGCCGTTGGTGGCCTCGATGGCGCCGTTGTGCCGGTCCGCGATCTCGCTGACCAGGGCCAGGCCGATGCCGTAGTGCCGCCTGCCGGTCTCGTCCTTCAAGCCGCGATCGGTCGAGGTGAAGCGCTCGAACAGGTGCGGCAGCACCTGTGGATCGATGCCGGGCCCGTCGTCACCGATGTCCACCACCACGTGTCCCCCGCCGCCGCGCACGCTCACCGAGACCGCGTGCCGGGCATGCCGGACCGCGTTGTCCAGCAGCGCGGTCAGCGCGCGCCGCAGACCACCAGCGCTGCCCAGCACCAGCACGGAGGGCCGTTCGGGATGGGTGGTGATGGTCACGGACCGTTCCGCGGCGGCCGGCGTGCTGGCCGCGACCACCTGGGCGGCGAGCACGACGATGTCGACCGGTTCGGTCGCCGGGTCGGTGCGGGTGTCGGCGGCCAACAGCAGGTCGTCCAGGATGCCGGCGAGCCGCTCGGTGTCGTCCACCAGTCCGTCCACTTCGGAGGAAAGGGTGTCCCGTCCGGTGCCCCTGCGGAAGTGCCTGCGCAGCAGTTGGGCGCGGATGGACAGGTGGGTGAGCGGGGTGCGCAGCTCGTGGCTGGCGTCGCTGACGAAGCGGCGCTGCAACGCGAGCGCGGTGGCCACCGGCACGGCCGAGCGCCTGCCGAACCAGGCACCGGCAGCCGCCGCGAGCAGCAGGCCGACCGCGCCGCTGACCACCATCGCGGCCAGCAGCCGTTCGCGCTCGTCGTGGTTGGCGCGCAGATCCAGCGCGGCCTGCACGGTCACCGGGCCGCGCTGCTGGGTGTAGACCTGGTAGCCGGCCTCGCCGCCCTCGACGGTGTCCATCTCCGCGACACCGCTGCGCCCGACGCGGGCCAGCGCGTCCTTGTCCGGCAACACGTTCGGCAGCCCGGTCGTCGCCGTGGTGCCGTGTCCGTCGATCATGACCAGCCATACGCCCGCGGGCGCCTCGGCGACGTCGTCGGCCCGCGCGGTCGCCTGGGTGAGCAGGGTGACCGCGGCGCTCTCCTGGCTGCGTAACACGATCAGCACGGCAAGGCCGGAGAGCACCGCGACGATCACCGCGACGCCCACACCGATCTGCAGGCCCCACTGCCAGGTCATCCTGCGCAGCAGCCTGGTCTGGCGCGGCCTGCTCACGCGCTGCCCAGCTGGTAGCCGCGACCGTGCACGGTGGTGATCACCGCGCGGCCGAGTTTCTTGCGCAGGTAGTGGATGTAGGTGTCGACAACGGCTTCGCTCTCCGCCTCGGGAAACGCGAGATCGAGCAGGTCGCGTCGGGTGAACACCCGGGTCGGGCGACGGGCCAGCACGGCGAGCAGGTCACACTCCCGTTCGGACAGTCGAATCGATTCCCGCTCCGCGTCGGTCACCACCTGACGCGTCTCGATGTTCAGGCTGGCCTTGCCGATCGGCAGCGCCCGCGCGGTGTCCAGGTGTCGGCGGCGCAACGCGCGCAGCCGCGCCAGCAGTTCGTCCACATTGAACGGCTTGGACAGGTAGTCCTCGGCGCCTGCGTCCAGCCCCCTCACCCGATCGGCTGGATTACTCAACGCGGAGAGGATCAGCACCGGCGTGGTGAACCCGGTCGAGCGCAGTCGGGTCAGAAGATCGATGCCATCCAGCACGGGCAGGCCGCGGTCGAGGATCACCACGTCGTAGCTGCGGGTGAGGGCGAGATGCAGGCCGCGCTGACCGTCCCTGGCCACGTCGAGGGCGTAGCCCTCCTCGGCCAACAGCTGGCTGAGCAGCATGACCAGGGTCGGATCGTCCTCGATCAGCAGCAGTTGTCCGTGCTCGCCGACTTCCTCGTCCATACCCGAATGTTAATGCGTGGAGATTCCCAAGATTTTCCAAGCATGGGAAGAGGTGACCGACCCACTACCGAGTGTCATGTCGATGTTGCCAACAGGGAGGAAGACAACGTGACCACACCAGCGATGTCACCATCGATGTCGATGCCGGCCAGGCTCGTCGGTGCGATGCTGTGCCTCGGCGTAGCCGCGATCCACGTCATCGACCAGGGCGGCATACCCGGTTCGAAGACACCGACCTACGTCGGCATCGGTTACTACATTCTCGAAATAGTCGCGATCCTGACGGCGATCTGGCTGGTCGCCAAGCCGACGCGGGCCGCCTGGTTCGTGACCATCGGCGTCGCGGCCGGCCCGCTGCTCGGCTACGTGCTCTCCCGGGGACCGGGTCTGCCGGACTATACCGACGACAAGGGCAACTGGACCGAACCGCTCGGACTGCTCAGCCTGTTCGTCGAGGGCGTGCTGCTGGTGTTGTCCGCGACACTGTTCCTGCGGCGCACCCGGATCGATGGCGCGTCGGAATCCGCGCCACGGCACGCCGCGTCCCAGGTAGACGCCTGATGTCGAGTATTCCCAGTTCATGCGGAAACCCCGTCGCCTAAAGCGCCTCCAAGAATAGAGCGACAAACTCACGCAGGTGAGCACCACCCGATCAATGGCACGGCACCACGCCGTTGCGCGGCCTTCCGCGGCGCGGTCCGGCCACTGGGTGGTCCGCGCCGCGTTGTTGGCCTGCGGCATCGCGGTGTGCGCGATCTGGTGGTCGAACACGAACGCGGCCACCCTGCGCACCCCCGGCGACGCCGCGACCGCGGTCGGGCGGGTCGCCGGGCTGGTCGGCGCGTATCTCGTGCTGGTCCAACTGATGCTGCTGGCGCGGCTGCCCTGGCTGGAGCGCGCGGTCGGCCTCGACCGGCTCGCCGGCTGGCATCGCGGCCTCGGCACCAACGTCGTCATTCTCCTGTGCGTACACGTGTTGCTGGTCGTCATCGGTGTCGGTCTGACCGATCAGGACACCCCGTGGTCGGCGGTCTGGGAGGTGCTGACCACCTATCCGGACATTTGGCTGGCCGTCAGCGGCATGGCCCTGTTCCTCGCCGTGGCCATCACCAGCGGTCGCGCCCTCCGCGCTCGACTGTCCTATGAGGTCTGGTACTGGGTGCACGTGCTGGCCTACGTGGGCATCGCGCTCACCTTCTTCCACCAGATCTCGGCGGGCGCGGACTTCGTCGTCGATCCGACCGCCCGCGCGCTGTGGATCACCATGTACTGCGTGGTCGCCGCCTGCGTGCTGTGCTGGCGGGTCGCGCTGCCGGCCCGGCGCTGGATGCGGCACGCCCTCACCGTCGAGCGGGTTGTTCGCGAGACGCCGGACACGGTGAGCATCTGGCTGCGCGGACACGCGCTCCGCGAACTGGACGCGGAACCCGGCCAGTTCTTCCTGTGGCGCTTCGTCACCGTCGGCCATCTCTGGACCGCGCACCCCTACTCGTTGTCCGCGCCTGCGACCGACCGCAGGATGCGGATCACCGTGAAGGCGGCAGGCGACCACTCCCGCATGCTGGCGCATCTGCGCCGGGGCGTGCCGGTGTTCGCGGAGGGCCCGTTCGGCCACTTCACCGCATCGGCGCGGACCAGACGCGCGGTGCTGCTGATCGCGGGCGGCTCCGGCATCGGCCCGGTACGTGCCCTGGCCGAACGGCTGCTGGCCGGCGGCGGCGACGTCGAACTGCTGTACCGGGCCAGCAGCTGGCAGGACGTGGCACTGCGGACCGAACTGGACCGGATGCCCGGACTGCGGGTGCGCTACCTGGTCGGCCGACGCGCCGAGCTGGGCTTCGACCCGCTGGACCGACGCGGCCTGCACAAGATCGCGCCGGACATCGCGCACCGCGACGTGTTCGTCTGCGGTCCGGCCGGCATGACCGCCGCGGTGCAGGGCGCCCTGCGCGAACTGGGCGTACCGCGCACCCAGATTCACACCGAGGAGTTCAGTCTCCGATGAACCCAACCCTGACCCGGCTGCGCCGCACCGGCGGTCTTGCCGCCCTGTTGGCAGGCGTCGGCGTCGTGGTGGCGCTCAAGGCCACCGGCGCGGCCCCCGCGACCCACCCCGTCGCCCTGCCGAACGCCGCGCCGCCGCCCAGCCACACGGCCGCCCCGGCCAGCAGCTCGGCCGCCGGCGCTCCCGCCGGGGGCGCCGCTCCCACCACGTCGGCCGCGCCGAGCCAGAAGACCGTGGACGGCGACGTTTCGCAGACGCCGTACGGCCCGGTCCAGGTCGAGCTGGTGATGACCGGCAGCCGGATCGTGGACGTGCGGGCGCTGCAACTGCCCAGCGACGCCTCACGCAGCAGGCGCCTGGCCCAGATCGCCGCGCCGACGCTGCGCAGCGAGGTGCTCAGCGTCCAGTCCGCGCAGATCGACACGGTGTCCGGCGCGACCTACACCTCGCAGGGCTACGCGGAATCCGTGCAGTACGCGCTCGATCACGCCTGATCGAGCAGCTCGTCCAGACCCATCGACCGCTGCACGAGGCCCTCGGCGGTCACCGCGAACACCAGGCAGCCCGGTTGCGCGTCCGCCCAGGCGATGCCGGCAACGCCCATGGCGAAGGCCGCCGTCGCGGTGGCATCGGCGACCGTGAGATCGGCGGCGACCACGGTCAGGCTGAGCAGTTCGGCGGCCGGGCGGCCGGTGCGTCCGTCGGTGATGTGCCCGCCGCGTTCGTAGGTGCCCGAGGTGGCGATGGCGCGATCGCCGACGGCCAGCGTCGCGCACATCCGGTCGGCGAGCAGCGGATGGCGAATCCCGACCAGCCAGCGCCGACCGGGTTCGGGTTCGCCCGCGGTGATCACGTCGCCGCCCGCGTTGACGCAGAAGTTCGTCCCGCCCGCCGCGCGCAGCCCCTCGGCGAACCGTTGCACGGCCCAGCCTTTGACGATGCCGCACAGATCCAGTCCGCGACCGGGCAGCCGCGCACGGAACGCGCCGCCTGAGGAGCGTTCGTACTCCTCGGCGATCGCCAGCACGGCCCGCAGGTCGCGGCTGGGTTCGGCGATTTCGCCTCGGTCGTAGCGGTTCGCCTCGCTGTATGTCCTAAACGGACTGAATCGGCGGTCGACGTCGCGCAGCCAGTCGAATCCGTCCAGCACGGCGTCGCCGAGGTCGGCGTCCCGGATGTCGACCGAGACGGGCAGGCCCATGACGTGCTCGACGCGGCGAAACCGGCTTTTCGTCGCGGTCATGAGCGTGCGTACCAGCCGAACCAGTCCCGACTGGACGGTGAGAGATAGTGGTTCGGCAACACCTTCTGGTTCGGGTACAACGCGAATCCCTGCGGCGGGCCGCTGGGCTGGTCGTGGAAGTAGACGCCGCTGACCCAGTCCGGGTTGATGTCCAGCTCCATCCCGCGCACCACGCCCGCGTCCTGGAGAATCCGGCCCAGCGTGCACACGTCCAACGCGGGCCCGCCGACGTAGACCTCGGCGCCGCTCGCGGTGATGCCGAACGCGGACCGGTCAATGAACGCGGCATTGCCGATCGTCGCGCCCCACACCGAGGTTCCCGAGCCGCAGACCGGGCTGACCTGGCCGTTGTCCACCAGCATGACCAGGTTCTGCCGCACGCTCGCCACGTTCGGGCTCATCCGCACTTCCTGGTTCCAGGAGCCGACGTTGGCCACGCCGTTGCTGTCGATCACCAGGCTGGCCGCGCCGTTCTGCAGCGGCACCACGGTCTGCCCCTCGCTGAAGTACCCGCCCGCGCTGGAGTTGAGCCGAAAGCCGGCGTTGAACGCGGCGACCACAGTGCTCTGCGTCGCGGTGGTGATCTGGTCAGCCGCCTGCCAACTCCCACCGGGATCCTTGTAGCCGGGCTGAAGTTGGCCGCGCACCAGCGTCGGGTCCAGCCACATCACGCCCGCTACGAACGACGTGTGCTGCGCGTCCGGCCGCAGCGCCGCGACCCGCACCGCGGGCGCGCCCTTGACGGTCACCACGGTCTGCCACTGGCCCTCGTTCGGCAGCGGTGACCCACCGGCCAGTACCGCGAGCGGCGCCGGGCCGCCGGTGCTCCCGCTCCCGCCGCCGTTGACCGAACCGGCCGCGTCCGGGATCCCGCCCATCGGCGCGCCGCCGACCTTGGGTTGGTTGTTCGCGTACTGCTGCGTCTCCAGCCAGGTGATGACGCCGTTGAGACCGTGGTCACGCCCCCATTCGGCCAGCCGCGCGGCCGTGCTGTCCGTGCCCGGCGCGGTCAGCGCACCGCCGATCGACCAACCCACCACGACCAGGAAGACCAACAACGCCACCAGCACGACCCGGCGCGTGCGACAAACGGCCGGCCTGCGCCAGAAACGCGGCCGGATCGGTTCACCATAGTCTTCGTCCTCCTCGTCATCGAGGAGTTGTCCGCGCAAGCGTTCGAACACCAGGCTGTCGCCGCGAATCTGCGCCATGGCCGCGATCGTGCCCGCTCGCTCTGGGAAACTTCTTTGAACAGCCTCGTTTGTCCACTATGGGCGTTCGCGCAGGGTGCGCACACCGTCGCCGGAGAGGGCGTCGTCCGCGGTCCGCCGACCGGACATGGCCAGCAACAACGGCACCATCGGCCCGGCCACGCGGGGGCCGCTGCCGCTCGCGAAGTCCGCATCGGTCGCCGACACGGCGAGTCCCGCTATCCGCTTGCGCACGCCGACGAGCGGTTGCGCGCCCTTGGCGAATTCCGCCGCCGCGAGCAGCGCGGTGTCGTCGTGGTCGATCTTGCGACCCAGCGGGTAGGCGACGTCCTCGCCGTGCACCACGATCTCCATCAGCATGGCCGCGACCGGGCCGGGCGGATGCCGGCGCGAGGTCGCCGAGGTGCGCAGCCGGTCGATCAGGTCTTCGGTGCTGGTGGAGCGGTGTCGGCGGACATCGCCGTCGGTCATCCGGTCGAACCGGAAACCGTTGCGCGCCATGCCCGACAGGAATCCGCTCGCGTTGATTTCCGCGGTCACCACGATGTGCGCGAGCACGTCGCGGGCGGACCAGTTCGCGCACAACGAGGGTGCGTCCCAGTCGTCGCCGCGCAGGTTCGAGAAGAAGTCGGCGGCCCGTAGCCGCTCGGTCGCGATGAGGTCCCAGGTGTCGGCCATGGCCCGCTCCTTGCTGCCGTTCACCGGTTTTATCGATGCGGCGCGGTGAGACGTGACACCTCCCGAGCGGACCGGACACCCCGGTCGACCTTCTACGTTTACGTAGAAGTAGGCTGGTGGCGCACCCGCCTGGAGGACCCGTTGGCGAACGAACGCGCCGAGCCCGAATCCAGCCTGCTGCCCGAGACCGGCTGGCAGCCGTTCTTCGCCTGCTTCGTCGACGAACTCACCCCGAACGACGAGAGACTGTTGCGTACCATGCTCGCAGAGCTACTACAATCACCGTAGTAGCCGACTGGAGGGGCAGAGCGTGATGGCGCGTCGACCGCGCGGCAGCCTGGAACGCGGCATCCGGGACGTGTTGGCCACCAGCGGGCGGGCGATGACCCCCGCGCAGGTCCGCGACGCGCTCGGCGACGACCTCGCCTACACCACCGTGATGACCGTGCTGGCCCGCATGCACGACAAGGGCGAGGTGGCCAGGCAGTCGGCCGGGCGCGGCTACGCCTACGCGATCGAGGACGCCGCCGAGATCACCGCGCGCCGGATGCAGCGCCTGCTGGCCGACGACGGCACCGACCGCGTCGCCGTGCTCACCCGGTTCGTCGGCACCCTCGAACCCGGCGACGAACACCTGCTGCGCAGGCTGCTCGCGAACCTCGGGGCCCGCGCGTGACCGGGGCGGTCGTGGGCGCGGTCATGGCCATCGTCGCCTTCGCCATCGCCGCGCCGCGCGTCGGCGCGCACCTCTCCCCCGCGCTGGCCACCCGCCTGCTCGTGCCGGCGAGCGTGGCAACCGCCGCGTGCACCGTGTTCGTGCTCGGCGCGCTCGCCGCCACCTGGGTCGGCCAACTGCCGGTGATCGCCGCGTTCGGCCCCTGGTCGACCTCGCGCCTGGACGCGGCCGACCCGGTGCCCGACCCGATCGCCGTGCTCAGCCTGGTGCTGCTGACCGGGGCGACCGGCTGGTCGGTCATCTGGGGCGCGCGCCGGATCCGCGCCCTGATCGCCGTCTACCGCGACTACCGCGGCCTGAGCCCGACCGGGTCGGTCGTGGTGCTGGACAGCGCCACCGTCGACGCGTTCGCCACCCCCGCGCCCGCGGGCCGGATCATCGTCACGGCCGCCCTGTGGGAGGCGCTCTCACCCGACGAACGCCGGGTCGTGCTCGCGCACGAGCGGTCGCACCTGCGACACCGGCACACCTGGTGGACGCTGGCCGCCGAACTGGCCTCCGCGATCAACCCGCTGCTGCGCCCGACCACCGCGACGATCCGCCGCACCGTCGAGCGCTGGGCCGACGAGGACGCCGCCGTGCGGGTCGCCGACCGCAAACTCGTCGCGCGCACCATCGCCCGGACCGCGCTGCTGCAACACGACCGCGCCCAGGCCAGTCGGCACCTCGCGCAGGCCGCGACCGGCGGCGACGTGCCGCAACGGGTCCGCGCCCTGCTCGAACCGCCCCCGCGCCGCCGCCCGCTCGCGCTGGCCGTGCTGTGCGCGGTCGTGGTGATCACCGCCGGCACCACCCTCGCCGTGGAGCGCACCAGCGACCACCTGTTCGACCAGGCGGACACCAAGGTCGTGCACCACCATCACCCGACGTAGGACCTGATCCCGTCCAGCATGGCCTGCCAGTTCCGGCCGAACTGAGCGGCCTGCGCCTCGTCGACGCAGTTGTCCTGGGTCAGCGTCACCGTGGTCGCGGCGCCGTCGGCGGCCAGCGTGTAGACCAGCGTGTGATAGTTCGCTGGCACGTCGTCCTGGCCCATCAACGGGCTGTAGTGCGTGACCGACAGGACGTGCGGCTCGTCGTAGGCCAGCACCGTGCCCTTGTCCCGGTACGCGCGGCCGTCGTACTCGCCGCTCCAGGTGATCTCGCTGCCAACCGCCCAACTCGTCTCAACCCGCGAGCCGCCCATATACGCGGCGATCTGCTCGGGCTCGGTCAACGCGGCCCAGACCCGTTGCGGGCTCGCCTTGATCTCGGTCTTCGCAGTGGCGACCAAACCGGTCACAGCCACTCACCTCCGCGTCAATGTATGAGAGACTCATACACTAGCGTGCATGGCGTTGACTGAACACCCGCGGCTGGCGAACCTGCTGGCCTCGCTCGCGCTCAACCTCACCGACGAGGCCACCGCCGCACTGGAACGGGCGGCCGAGCTGAGCGGCAGCGCGGCGCAGGCGCTGCTCGCCCTCGACGAGTTCCTCGACGGCACCCATGTCGGCCGCCTCGCGGACGTCTTCGGCCTGACCCACTCCGGCGCGGTCCGACTGGTCAGCCAACTCGAAGCCGCCGGACTCGCCCAACGCCGCCCCGGCACCGACCGTCGCCGCGTCGAGGTCTCCCTGACCGACCGAGGCCACCAACGCGCCACCGCCGCCCGAACCGCCCGCGACGCGATCGTCCGCCAGGCAACCCACGCCCTCGACGAAACCGAGGCCGCCACCCTGGAACGCCTGCTCGCCAAACTCGCCGAAGCCCGCGTGACCAGCCGCATCGAAGCCCGCAGGGCAGGCGAATCGGGCGCCTGGTGGTGCCGAACCTGCGACTTCACCGCCTGCGGCCGCCCGGAAGGCCGGTGCCCCACCCAGACAACCGCGGCGCGGCTCACCGCGGTGAAGCTCGCCAAGACCGGCCCCTGACCGCGAAAGTCCGCGAAAGTACTGAGCAAACACTGAGCCCACCGGAAATTTTCCCTGCGGCAACGGGAAAAGCGACCGAGCGGCGGCTATCGCGTTGGCGCGTGGTCGGGTATTCCTCAACGACATGACGAGGGGTTGGTTGGTCCGGGCGGTCGTTGCCGGTCTGGTCATGTCGGTTGCCGGGTTTGTGCCGGCGCAGGCCGCGCCCGCGCGGTCGGGTGTGGTGCTGGACGGGCACGCTCGGTTCGAGGTGTTGACGCCGACGTTGATCCGGTTGGAGTACGCGGGCGACGACCAGTTCCAGGACGGCACCACGTTCAACGTGGTCAACCGGAACTTCCCGACGCCGCGTTACACGACCGACGTGGTGGACGGCTGGCGGGAGATCCACACCGACCAGCTCGTGCTGCGCTACCGGGAAGGCTCCGGCCCGTTCACCTCGGCCAATACGGCAGTCACGCTGAGCGTGGCCGGTCGGCCGGTGACCGCGAATCCGACCTGGCCCGCCGCGCCGGGCAGTTGTGCGTTCGGCAGCGCGTGCCAGGCCGAGGACGGGCAGCTGACCGGTGGCGAGAGCGTCAACTACGACCATACCGGCTATACCGGGCGCGGTTTCGCCGCCGACTACGGCCAGATCGGCGCGACGGACACCTGGTCGGTGACGGGCGTGCCGAGCGCGGGCAGCTATCCGTTGCAGGTGCGCTACGCCAACGGCGGCACGGTGAGCCGGACGTTCACGGTGCGGGCGAACAACACCACGATCGGCCAGATCACGCTGCCGCCGACAGCGAGTTGGGACACCTGGGGCACAGCGGCCATCGACATTCCGCTCAATGCGGGGACTGACTCGGTGGCGTTGACCTGTGCGAGCGGCGATGGCTGCAACAGCAATCTGGACAGCGTCGCGGTGACCACGCCGAACGCCGCGTATCCGACCGCGTCCGCTCCCCCGCCGGTCACCCAGCCGGGTCAGCTCGGCGGCTGGACGCGCGGGCTCGACTCGTACACCAACCAGGCCGGCACAAACGTCGGGGACATCCAGTTGCATCCGGGCCTGCTCAACCAGCAGGGCTGGTCGCTGCTGGACGACACGTACACCGCGCTGCGCAACGGCACGAGCTGGCCGACGCCGCGGCCCGATCATCACGGCGCGGCCTACCAGGACGGCTATTTCTTCGGCTATGGCCACGACTACCAGCAGGCGCTGAAGGATCTGCGCGCGTTGACCGGGCCCTCGGACATGTTGCCGGAGTGGGCGTTCGGCGTCTGGTTCTCGGAGTACAACGCATTTTCCACCAGCGACTACGAGAACAGCCTGATCCCGGCGTTCCGGTCGCACAACGTGCCGATCGACGCGCTGGTCGCGGACACCGACTGGAAGTCGCCGCAGGCGTGGAACGGCTGGAACTGGAATCCGTCACTGTTCCCCGATCCGCAGGCGTTCCTGAACTGGGCCAAGCAGCAGGGCCTGAACGTCACGCTGAACGTGCACGCCAGCATCGACGCGAGTGACCCGAACTTCGCGAAAACCCAGGCAGCGACCGGAAACGCGCTCCAACCGGCCGCGCAGTGCTTCACGACGGCCTGCTACCGGTTCGACTGGAGCAACCAGGCACAGGCGAATGCGTATTTCGCGCTGCACCAGCCGTTCCAGCAGCAGGGCGTCGCGCAGTGGTGGCTGGACTGGTGCTGCGACGACTCGGTCGTGGACATGCCCGGTCTGACCCCGGACAGCTGGATCAACGAGCTGTACAAGGAGAACGAGGACGCGACCGGCCAGCGCGGGTTCAGCCTGGCCCGAATCGGCTCCTCGTTCGAGGACTACCAGGGCGCGCCGGCGAGCGGGCCGTGGGGTGATCACCGCAGCACCGTGCACTTCACCGGCGACACCGACCCGACCTGGCAGAGCCTGGCCTTCGAGGCGCAGCTGGCCGGCGCCGAGGCGAGCATCGGCGAGCCGTACGTGAGCGAGGACATCGGCAGTTTCAAGGGCAAACACCCGGCCGACGACCTGTACGCGCGCTGGGTGCAGTTGGGCACGTTCCAGCCGATCCTGCGTCTGCACTCCGACCACGGCGACCGACTGCCCTGGCAGTACGGCGTCGGCCAGCAGTCGGCGACGCAGGCACTGCAACTGCGCGAGGCCCTCGTCCCGTACACGTACACGCTGGGCTACCAGGCGACGCAGACCGGCCTGCCGATCGTGCGCCCGCTCTACCTTGACTATCCGGACCAGGCATCGGCCTACGCGAATCCAGGCGAATACCTCTACGGTCCGGACGTGCTGGTCGCGCCGGTGACCACACCCGGCCAGGTGGCCACGCAGACGGTGTGGTTCCCTCCCGGCCAGTGGACGGACTACTTCACCGGCGCCACCTTCACCGGCCCGAGCACGGCGACGCTGAACGTGCCGTTGAACCAGATGCCGGTGTTCGTGCGCGCGGGCGGCATCGTGCCGGAGCAGCCGGCCATGAACCACGTCGGCGCGCAGCCGGTGGATCCGTTGGCGCTCAACGTGTACGCGGGCGGCTCCGGCCAGTTCTCGCTGTACGAGGACGCCGGCCAGGGGTCCGGTTACCAGCAGGGCCAGTCCGCGCAGACGCGGATCGACTATGCCGAGCACGGGTCCATTTCGGACTTGACCGTCGGCGCGGCCAGGGGCCGGTTCCCCGGCCAGCTGACCAGCCGCGCCTACCAGGTGCATCTGGTCGACGTGTCCGCGCCGCAGCTGGTGCTGGCCAACGGGCGGCCGCTGCCCAAGGTCGCGCCGAACAGTGCGACGACCGGCTGGTGGTACGACGCGGCAACGACGACCCTGCACGTGAACACGCCGAAGTCGCCGACGAACCGGCCGGTCAGCATCATCCAGATCGGCGGGCACGCGGTGAGCCGGGCGCAGTCCGCGGCTGTCGGCCTCACCCTCGACCCGGCGACTCCGCTGTCGGTCAACCCGGGCCAGACCGTGCCGGTCACCGCGACGGTGACCAACGCGGGCCCCGGCGCGATCACCGGCACGTCCGCCACGCTGGCCGCGCCGTCCGGCTGGACGGTCACGCCGAGCACCCCGACCGCGCCGGTCGACGTGCCGGCGGGCGGTTCGGCGACCGCGACCTGGCAGGTCACCGCGCCGGCCGGCACCGGAGCGCAGGCGGCGACGCTGACCGCGACGGTGAACTACACCAGCGCCAGCAACGGCGGTCCGGGCCAGGTTTCGACCAGCGAAGGTCCACCGATCGTCGTGCCGCCGGTGCTCGACTCGGTCCAGCCGACCAGCGCGAGCGCGGGCACGGTGGTGACCATCACCGGCTCGAACTTCGGCGCGACCCAGGGCAGCAGCTACCTGCTGTTCGCGGACGGCCCGATCAGCTGGGGCGCGCCGTTCGACGGGGCGACTTTCCAGGTCGACAGCTGGAGCGACACGAAGATCACCTTCACGGTGCCGGAACCGAGCGGTACCGGCGGCATCTGGCACGTGACGCCCGGCACCACCGCGACCGTCGACGTGAACACGGCAGGAGGGGCGTCTGCGAACGGGTCGATCCTGATCACCGGCTGACCCGGAGTGGACCTCGATGTGCGTCGTGAGGCCGGGGGCGTGATCGGCGCCCCCGGCCTCGCCGACTAGATCAGCCGCCAGTAGTGATCCGGCGTGCCGTTGTCGTCGAACTGTTGGATGGGTGCGGAATCCGCGTAGGACGCGTTGTTGACCGCGAGTACCTTGCCGCTGTTGAGGTTCTGCACCCGCCACACGTCGCCGACCCACGGCTTCAACCGCCACAGATGGTCGGCGGACCCGTTGTCGTCGAACTGGACCACGTTGGCCGAGTCGGCGGTGGACATCGCCGCGACACCGAGTACCTTGCCGGAGTTGACGTTCTGGACGCGGAAGTAGCCGTTCGCGTCAGGTAGGAACGTCCACAGGTGGTCGGCGGTGCCGTTGTCGTCGAACTGGACGACCTGCGCGGAGTCCGCGGTCGACATGCCGGCCACACCCATGACCTTGGTGGAGTTCAGGCTCTGGATGCGAACCTGGCCGTCCGGGATGATCCGCCACAGGTGGTCGGCGGTACCGTTGTCGTCGAACTGGACGACCTTCGCGGAATCGGCCGTGGACGCCTGGTCCACGCCCAACACCTTGCCGGAGTTGAGGTTGCGCAGCCGGAACCAGCCATCGCCGTTGTCCAGCAACTGCCACACGTGGTCGGCGGTGCCGCTGTCGTCGAACTGGACGACGTGCGCGGAATCGGCCGTGGACATCTGATCGACGCCCAACACCTTGCCCGAGTTCATGTTGCGCACCTTGACCAGGCCGTTGCCGTTGTCCAGCAACTGCCACCGGTGATCGGCGCCGCCGTTGTCGTCGTACTGCACGATGTTCGCCGAGTCGGCCGTCGACATCTGATCGACGCCCAGTACCTTGGCGCTGTTCTGGTTCTGGATGCGCACCGGCACGCCCGGCCTTCCCCATTCTGCCGTGCCGCCGACCTGCGGGAACGCGGTGATGCGCAGCCGCGCCGCACCCATTGGCACCAGGGTGACCGGCTGGGTCGGTGTGTTCACCGCGACCGGGCCGTCGGTGAGGGTGCCGACCACGACCTGGCTGTCCGCCGTCCAGTCCGGCACCGTGCTGGCCTGCGCGGTGATCGCGAGCGGCGCGTTGGCCAGGTTGAACGGGTCGGTCACGTTGCCGCCGGTCTGGGTCAGGCTCAGCTGCTGGCCGGGTACCAGGCCGACGTTCCAGGCCGAGCCCGCGGTCACCTGGTACTGCGGCCATTCGGCGGTGCCGGAGACCTGCGACCACTGCTCGTCGATCTTGAGCGAATAGGTGAGCGCGCCGCAGTCGACGGAGACCGCGTTGTGGTTGTTGGTCCAGGTGTTCATCGTCGGCTGGCTGGGCAGTCGCAGGCTGACCGTGTCGCCGTTGGCCCAGGTCCGGTTGACGGTGGCGAACCGCGGTCCGCCCGAGACCGGAACGGCTGAGCCGTTGACCGACAGCTGTGGCGCCGAGCACCAGCCCGGGATGCGCACGGAGAGCGGGAACGCGGTCGGCGCACCGAGCGCGACGGTGAAGGTGATCGTGTCACTGAACGGGTAGCCGGTCTTCTCGGTGATGGTGACCGTGACGCCGCCGGCCACTTTCGCGGTCACGCTGGACGGGCCGAGCAGCGAGGCCGCGAGTCCGCCGTCCGGGGTGGCCAGCCACATCTCCTCGACATAGTAGGGCCAGCCCTGGCCGTAGTTGTGCGGGCAGCAGCGGTACTGGTCGACGCCGGGCAGGTAGGCCTGCATGGCGAAGCCGTTGTCGAACTGGAGGCTGGACTTGACCACGTCGTCGAGCTGCACGCTGTTCGCGGCGGTGATGTAGTGGCAGACCTTGCCCTGCGGGTCGAGCGCGGCCGGCAGCATGTTGAACGCCAACTGCTCGGCGCGGTCGGCCCAGACCGGGTCGCCGGTGGTCCTGGTCAGGATTTCGTGGCTGCCCATGAACTCGACGATGCCGCAGGTCTCGAAACCCTGGCGTGGATCGGAGAAACCGGGTCGCGCGTTCTCGTCGCCCGCGAAGCCGCCGCCCGGGAACTGGCCGTACATGGCGAGCATGTTCGTGTAGTTCTGGTAGCCGGCGTCGTGGTCGGCCTGCGCGCCGGACAGCGTCCAGTACTGGGTGGGCTCGCGGAAACCCTGCGCGAAGTTGACGTTGTGCAGGCTGGCGATGTTGTTGTTCCAGTTCGCCATGTTGGTGTGGATCTTGGTGACCAGGTTGAGCAGGTCGCTGTTGCCGGTCCGGTTGTACAGCCAGTAGATGACGTCGATCGTGTCGCCCCAGCGGGTCGTCCCCCAGCCGTCGGTGAACACGTTGACGGGTTGCGCTGCGACGTAGGCGAAGTAGCGGGTGAGGAAGTCGTGCACGCTCGTGTCGTTGTGGAACTCCGACCAGGAGCGCAGCGCGTGCATCATCGGCATGTGCGGCCAGAGGTCGACGTGGCCGTTGGTGATGGTGCGCAGGTCGTTCGGACCGAAGTAGCCGTCCGACGCCTGGGTCGCCATGATCGCGCTGATCCACTGCTCGGTGCTGGACCGGACGCCCGAGTCGCCGGTGAGGTAGCCGAGGTCGCCGTAGCCGCGCAGCCAGTAGGGCACCTCCTCCCAGCCGTGCACGCTCGGATCGACCCAGCCGGTCTGGTTGAACACCAGGAAGTGCGAGGTGTCCTGGTAGCGGCCGTTGAGGCCGTTGATCTGGTAGTCGAGCTGGGTGGCCAGCCAGCCGGCCGGGGTCACCGAACCCGGTGGCAGGCGGAGGAAGGCGGCGGGCTGCAACGGCGCCAGGTTGACCGGGTACTGCGCGCCCGTCGCTGCCTTGGGCTTCGGCGTGTGTTTGGCGGGCGTCGCCAGCGCGGTGGTCGGCAGGGCTGCCGCGCCCGCGGCGAGCAGGGCGCCCTTGAGGAATCCGCGTCTGCCGATGGCTGTCATCCGTTACCTCCGGTGCTCGCTGCCGCGTCCAGGGCGTCCAGAGCGCTCGCCTGGGTGCGCCAGTCACTGACGTTCGGGCTGGCGCCGGACCAGCGCTCGCCGAACTGGTTGAAGCTGTCCCGATCCGCCGACCACAGCGTGTTCGCCTGGGCGGCCAGGAAGTTCTGGTAGGTGGCGTCGCCGGTCGCGCCGGCGAGTTCACCGAGATAGCGGGCGAAGATGCCCTTGAACTGCTTCTGGTTGTCATCGCACGCGCCACCGGGTGCGTCGCACGATTCGGTGAGCACGCCAGAGGAGACCAGCGACGAGTTCAACGCGGAGTCGGCGAGGTGCTGGCCTTCGGCCAGGATCGAGGAGTCGCCGGTGGCATGCCAGAGTTCCACCGCCGCACCGATCATCAGGCCCTGGTTGTACGTCCACACGGTCTGGCCGTTGTTCGCGCAGGACGTGGTGAGCCCGTCATTGACCAGGCCGGACGAGTTGATCATGCCGCTGTTCAGGAACCAGGTCCACGCCGTCCGCGACTTGGCCAGCCACGCGGTGTCGCCGGAGATGCGGTTGTGCAGCGCGGCGGTGAGCCGGATGTAGAGGGCGCTGGTCACCGCGTTCTTGTAGGTCTCGCTGGTGTTCCACCACACGCCGCCGCCGCAGGTGCCGGTGTCCCAGTACTGGCTGACGTAGTTCGCGATGGTGACGGCCTCGTTGAGGTAGGTCTGGTCGTGGGTGAGGTCGTAGGCGTCCACCCAGGCCAGGCCCCACCACTGGGTGTCGTCGATGGCCGGTGAGATGAAGTCGCCGCTGATCGGGTCGCCGCTGCGGGTACCGGCCGGGAAGGGCACCTTGTTGACCGTGAAGGTCTGCGCGATCGCCCAGTTGTAGCTGCTGTCGCCGCTG
>DASZJG010000018.1:0-62374 GCA_035948315.1 Pseudonocardiaceae bacterium
AACCCCCGCCCGCCCAGAAACCCAAGCCCACCCAGAAACCCAAACCCGCCCCCAAACCCCCGAGCCTGCCCGCGCCATCGCCCAAACCCTCTCCCACCCCCCAACCTTCGCCCACCCCCCAACCCTTGCCCACCTCCCAACCTTCGCCGACCCGCCAACCTTTGCCCACTCCCCAACCATTGCCCACCCGCCAACGTTCGCCCGCGCCATCGCCTTCGCCCGCGCCGAAGCCCCCGCGCTCACCCAAACCCGCGAAGGCGGGCACCAACCCCGCCCACGATCTCGGCCGCCGCGGCGAAGATCTCGTCGCCAAGTACGTCGAAACCCGTGGCCTGATCGTGCTCTGTCGCAACTGGCACTGCCGCGAAGGCGAACTCGACATCCTCGCCACCGACGGCCACATGCTCGTCGTCTGCGAGGTCAAAACCCGCACTACCGACGAGTTCGGCACGCCCGCGGATGCCATGAGCGACAAGAAGATCAGGCGCATCCGCGCGGCGACCAACCGTTGGCTGCGCGAGTACCACATCCCCTACGTCCCGGTCCGCTACGACCTGGCCGAGGTGTGGTGGCCGCCCACCGGCAAGCCGCACCTGCAGTACCGAAGGGATGCGTTCTGATGGCACTCGCATCCACCTGGTCGGTCGCCCTGTTCGGCGTCGACGGCGTCCCGGTCGAAATCGAGGCGGACATCTCCAGCGGCGTACCAGGCGTCCACCTCATCGGGCTGCCCGACGCGGCTCTACGCGAATCCAAGGATCGCGTTCGAGCCGCAGTGCGCAACAGCGGCGAGACCTGGCCACAGCGCCAGGTTTCGATCGCCCTGTCACCGGCCGCGCTGCCCAAAGGCGGGTCCGGCTACGACGTCGCGCTGGCCTGTTGCGTACTCGCCGCGGCCAAGATCGTTCCGGAAACCCAACTCGCCGGCACGGTCCTGCTCGGCGAACTCGCCCTCGACGGTCGGCTGCGCGCGGTTCGCGGCGTGCTACCCGCGCTGCTCGCCGCCCGTCGGGTCGGTCTGTGTCGCGCGATCGTTCCGGTCGCCGTCCTTCGCGAAGCGGCGCTCGTCGACGACGTCGAGGTGCTCGGCGCGGCCAACCTCGGCGAGATCCTCGCGTGGCTGCGCGGTGAAACCCCACTCGCCGCGAAACCGGACCAGCCGCCGCCCCGCCCGGTCTCGCGACTCGATCTCGTCGACGTGCTCGGCCAACCGGATGCCCGGTGGGCCTTGGAAGTAGCCGCTGCCGGTGGCCACCACATCCTGTTCACCGGCGCGCCCGGCACCGGCAAAACCATGCTGGCCCAACGGCTGACCGGCCTCCTCCCACCGCTCTCATCCGCCGAATCGGTCGAGGTCACCGCGGTGAACTCGGTAGCCGGCACGCTCAGCTCGGAGGCGCCGTTGATCGTCGAACCGCCGTTCGTCGCCCCGCACCACAGCACATCGATCGCGGCACTGGTCGGCGGCGGATCGGGCCTGGCCAAACCCGGCGCGGTCAGCAAGGCGCACTGCGGCGTGCTGTTTCTCGACGAAGCCTGCGAATTCGGGCCGCAACGCCTGGAAACCCTCCGCACGGCCATGGAAGAGGGCGAGGTCCGGCATGCGCGCAGAGACGGCATCGTGCGCTTCCCCGCCCGCTTCCAACTTGTCCTGGCCACGAATCCGTGCCCATGCGCGCCGGCCAAGGACGTCGACTGCATGTGTTCGCCACGGGCCCGGCGCCAGTACTTCGGGCGCCTGTCCGGCCCGCTGCTCGATCGGGTGGACATCCGGGTGCGCATGCGCCCGTTGCTCGCGATGAACGTCGGCCCCGACCGGCCGGAGGACACCAGAACCGTCCGCAGGCGGGTCAGCAACGCCAGACAACGCGCGGCGCAACGTTGGTCCACGCACGGCTGGCGAACCAACGCCGAGGTGCCTGGACCAGTGCTGCGCCGGGAATACCGTCTCCCGTCCAGCACCACCGAACCACTTGATCGCGGCCTGTCGCGTGGCGTCCTCACCGCCCGCGGCGCCGACCGGTGCATTCGGGTCGCCTGGACGCTCGCGGATCTGGCCGATCTGGATCGGCCGGGCCTCGATCAGGTCGCGGCCGCGCTCAGCTTCCGAGATCGGGGTGCGTCATGAGCACCGTCGAACCGGAGTCCCCGACCAGACAAACCCTGCTCCGCCCGGTGGAGGACGTGTACTCGCCTCTGCTGACTCCGCAACGCAACCCGACCGACCTCGACGCGGTGCGGCTGGCTCGCGCCTACCTGCTCCGTATCGCGGAACCGCCAGCACTGCCGCTGACCGCCTTCATCGCCCAGGTCGGAGCGGTCACCGCCGCGCAACTCATCAAGGACGGCACCGCACCGCCCGCCGTGCTTGAGGCGACCTCCGCGCGCCGAGGCATCGACCTGGCCGAGCAGGATCTTGTCACCGGGGCCAAGTCGGGCGCACGGCTGCTCATCCCGGAGGACGACGACTGGCCCGCCTGGCCGTTCACGGCGCTCGACCTGGCCAACGCGCGCGGTGTCCGCTGGGCAGGCCATCCGATCGCGCTCTGGGCGCGTGGCAACGGTCGGCTCAACGACCTCACCGACCGCGCCGTGGCAATCGTCGGCGCTCGCGCCGCCACCGGGTACGGCGAACACATCGCCGCGGAGTTCGGCTACGACCTGTCCGGCGCCGGGTTCACGGTGGTGTCCGGCGCCGCCTACGGGATCGACGGAGCCGCGCACCGCAGTGCGGTCAACGCGAGCGGCAGCACGGTCGCGGTGCTCGGCTGCGGCGTCGACCAGCCATATCCGGCGGGCCACAGCGTGCTGCTCGATCAGATCGCCGAGAACGGCCTTGTGCTGAGCGAATATCCGCCGGGCACACCGCCTGCCCGGCACCGCTTCCTGATCCGCAATCGACTGATCGCGGCCAGTTCGGCCGGGACCGTTGTCGTCGAGGCCGGTCGACGCAGCGGCGCCCGCAACACCGCCGCCACCGCGCACGCGCTGGGCCGGGTCGTGATGGCAGTGCCGGGACCGGTCACGTCGGCGCTGTCGGTCGGTTGCCACGAAATGCTGCGCACCGGCGAGGCGCACCTGGTCACGACGGCTGCGGAAATCCTGGAAGCCATCGGTCGGATCGGGATCGACCTGGCCGAACCGGTCCGAGCGGAGCGAAGGCCAACTGATCAACTCGACGAACAGCAGCTCCAGGTGCACGACGCCCTCGACCATCGCGCCGCGCTGAGCCCGGAACAGGTCGCGGTCGAGTCAGGCGTCCCGCTGGACCGGGTTCGGGCGGTACTGCCGCTGCTCGAACTGTGTGGCCTGGCCGAACGCGACGACACCGGCTGGCGTCGCCTGTCCGGCAGGGAGGCCGCATGAACTGAACGGATCGCCACGCGTGGCGATGCTTGACCGATTCGTCGCCGTGGCGCAGCGTTGCGGACATGGCGGCAGACCGGTCCACGCGGCGCAGCCTGCTGCGCTCGCGGGACGAGCTGCCAACGGCCAGTGCCGAGGCGGTCGACGCCTTCGAGCGGCATCTGCGACTGGAGCGGAACCTCTCCGAGCATTCGGTGCGCGCCTACCTCGGTGACGTGGTCTCGCTGCTCAGCCACCTGGCGAACACCCGCAAAACCGACGACGCGTCCGGCAAGACCGAAGGCTCGGCCGGCAAGACCGACGAGTCGGCCGGCAGGACTGACAGCTCGGCCGGCAGGACTGACGACCCGGCCGGCAAGATCGACAACGCGGCCGACGACTTGGCCGGCAGGACCGATGGCTCGGCTGGGGCGATCGCCGGGCTGGACCTGGCGGTGCTCCGTTCCTGGCTCGCGGCCCTGCGAGTCGAGGGCAGAAGCCGCAGCACACTGGCCCGGCGGTCGGCGGCGGCGCGGACGTTCACCGCGTGGGCGGCGCGCAACGGCGTGCTGAGCACCGATCCGGGGCAGCGGCTGGTGGCGCCGCGGCAACACCGGAACCTGCCCGCGGTGCTCCGGCCGGAGCAGGTCGCCGAGGCGCTGTCGGCGGCCGCGCTCGGAGCCGAGCAGGCGGATCCGGTCGCGCTGCGTGACCAGGCTGTGGTGGAGCTGCTTTACGCCACCGGGGTGCGCGTGTCCGAATTGTGCGGGTTGGATGTCGACGATGTCGACTACTCCCGTCGGGTGATACGTGTCCTCGGAAAAGGGCGTCGCGAGCGGACGGTGCCATTCGGCATTCCGGCCGAACGTGCACTGCGGCGATGGCAGGAACTGGGCAGGCCGCGATTGTTCTCGGCCGGGTCAGGAGCGGCATTCTTCCTGGGTAGCAGGGGTGGACGGCTCGATCCGCGAACCGCAAGACGCACTGTGCATGATGCAGTGGGGACGGTTTCGGGTGCGGCCGACATTGGGCCACATGGGTTACGGCACAGTGCCGCTACGCATTTGCTCGAGGGCGGCGCCGACCTACGCAGCGTCCAAGAATTGCTTGGTCACGCTACGCTCGCCACCACGCAGCTCTACACACATGTCACTGTCGAGCGGTTGAAGGCGATCCATGACCAGACCCATCCCCGGTCCCGGTGACCGGATGGGTACGCCGACACCGTCGACACATCGGGTGGCCCGGCCCCGGTCGCCGCGGCCGCATTGTCGGAGGCGCATCAACCCGTGGATCGCTCGGAGCCCGTTGCACCCGTTTCGGCATCGTCGCCGGCGCCGGTCATCGCCGGCTCGCCCGGCACCAACGGGCACAGCCGCGTGAACCCGTTCGGTGAAGGCCAGCCGGACGGCGTGTTGCCGGGTGATCATCGCAGCGCAGACGAGGTCGAAGCCGGCATCGTCGCGCTGTGGCGCGCTTACGGCGCCGAGCGGGCGCAGCCGCTGCGGGACCGGCTCATGCTGCACTATGCGCCGCTGGTCAAGTACGTCGCAGGCCGGGTCGGCACCGGTCTGCCCGCGCACATCGACATTGCCGACCTGGTGCAATCGGGCATCTTCGGCCTGGTCGACGCCATCGAGAAGTTCGAACCCGAGCGCGGGCTCAAGTTCGAGACCTACGCGATGCAGCGCATCCGCGGCGCCATCCTCGACGAGCTGCGCTCGCAGGACTGGGTGCCCCGATCCATCCGCGGCCGGGCCAGGGATGTCGAACGCGCGCTCGAACGGCTGGGCAACCAATTACAGCGCACCCCGACCGACGAAGAGCTGGCTGCGGAACTCCAGATCGGCGTCAACGACCTCCGCGACCTGTACGCCCAGTTCCAGCTGACCAGCGTCGTCGCCCTCGACGAACTGACCGTCGGTGGCGCGGGCACCATGTCGCTCGCGGAAATGCTGCCCGACGACAACGCCGATGATCCCGTCGCCAAGCTGGTCGACCAGGACAACCGCCGGCAGCTCGCCGAGGCGATCGCGCAACTGACCGAGCGGGACCGGATCGTCGTCACTCTGTACTACTTCGAGAACCTGACGCTCGCCGAGATCGGCAAGGTCCTGGGCGTGACCGAGTCGCGGGTCTGTCAGCTGCACACGCGCGCCGTGCTTCGGCTGCGTACGAAGCTCGTCGAGCCTGCCTGATGTTCATGTTGTCATTGGTCATCACCTGGCCAGGGCAGTAGTCGAACCTCACCGGTCGCCACGAGGCGCAAGGGATCGAGGTAGTCGCGGTCGCGGTGCACGCCCCAGTAGAGGAACACCGGCGGCCCGGTGCCGTCGTTGCCGACCTCCTCCGGACAGCCGGGCTGCGCCGCGAGCAGCGTGCCGATCTGCTGGCGGCGGGTCACCTGCTGGCCGACGCGCACCGATGGGACGACCGGCGTGTAGGTCGTGCGCAGGCCACCCGGGTGCTCGATGGAGATCAGGTCGCAGTTGAACAGCGCGCCCGCGTAGAGCACCAGGCCGTCGCCCGCCGCGAAGACCGGCTCGCCGACCGACCCGCCCAGATCGACGCCGCGATGCCCGGCGCCGTAGGGCGTCGCGGGGGCCTGGAACGGGCGCAGGACCGGGTGCGGCGCGGGTAACGGCCAGGCGAACCGCGCTGCCGGGCCGGCGAAACCGGGCGGGACCGGAGCGGTATCGGGTGGGGCGGGGGAGGCGGTGGCCGTACTCACCGCGGCCATGGTGAGCAGGGTGAGGGCCAGGAGGACGGCGAGGGCGGCGCGCGGCCCGTGCAACCGGGGAAACCCGGGAATCCGGGGAAACCCGGGGAGCCGGGGGAACAGGGAGAGCCGGGGCAGCCGGGGCAGCAGGGGGAGCCGGGGCAGCAGGGGGAGTCGGCGGTGGCGGGGTGGGGCGTGGGTTCGGCTGCTTTGGGTTCGCTTCAGGTAGCGGGTGGCCGAGCGGGTGATGGTGATGCTGGCCAGCGGGTCGGTATGGGCGCAGCCGGAGTTGACGGTGGGCCAACGCAGGCCGGACGGGTCGGGCAGGAGTCGGGGGTGCACTGGATTGATCATGTGGGTAACTGTGGTCGGCGGCGGGCCGGCGTGGGGGCGGCGGTGTGGATCTGTGGATTGCCGGGGCGGTTGTGGACAACTGTCGGGCGGGGCGGGGGCGAATGGGAAATATGCCGGTGAGCCGGGGTACACTGTCTACGCGTCCCGTGTGCGCATGGGACGACTTCGCGTGCCAGTGCGATCTCATCGTGGGCTCCATCTCGATGGGCACGGCGCCTCGCGGTCCCGACGGTGGTTTGGACAGTGTCGGGTCGGGGCGTCGGCACAGCACCAGGACGGCAGGTCAACCGACCTTCCGTGACAACCGATACGCGTGCCGGCCGGTCCGGTACGCCCGATGGACGAGGTGCGAATCCGGCCATGGCCGTCGTCACCATGAAGCAACTGCTCGATTCCGGCGTGCACTTCGGGCACCAGACCCGCCGCTGGAACCCGAAGATGAAGCGTTACATCTTCACCGAGCGCAACGGCATCTACATCATCGACCTGCAGCAGACGCTGTCCTACATCGACCGCGCGTACGAGTTCGTCAAGGAGACGGTCGCGCACGGCGGTTCGGTGCTGTTCGTGGGCACCAAGAAGCAGGCGCAGGAAGCGATCGCCAGCGAGGCGCTGCGCGTGGGCATGCCCTACGTCAACCAGCGCTGGCTCGGCGGCATGCTGACCAACTTCTCCACCGTGCACAAGCGTCTGCAGCGGCTCAAGGAGCTTGAGTCGATGGAGCAGACCGGCGGTTTCCAGGGTCTCACCAAGAAAGAGATCCTGATGCTGACCCGTGAGAAGGACAAGCTGGCCCGCACCCTCGGCGGTATCCGCGACATGCAGAAGGTGCCCAGCGCCGTCTGGATCGTGGACACCAAGAAGGAGCACATCGCCGTTGGCGAGGCGCGCAAGCTGAACATCCCGGTCGTCGCGATCCTGGACACCAACTGCGACCCCGACGAGGTCGACTTCCCGATCCCGGGCAACGACGACGCGATCCGTTCCGCGGCGCTGCTGACCAAGGTCGTGGCCGAGGCCGCTGCCGCTGGTCTGATGTCGCGTGCCGGCCGTCGGGACGCCCCGGAGGGCGAGGACAAGCCGGAGCCGGGCATCGCCGCCGACGAGCCGCTGGCCGAGTGGGAGCTGGAGCAGCTCACCAGTGGTGACGCGGCCGCGACCGCCGAGCCGGCCAGTGTCGCCGCCGAGCCGGCCGCTGTCGCCGCCGAGACCGCCAGTGTCGCGACGGAGGCGGCTGTCGAGCCGTCCGCCTGATCGAACTCTCGCTCCGGCAGGGCCCGAGGTGGCCCTGCCGGAGCAGTATCAACCCAGGGATATCAACCCGCGCGTGAACCGCGGAAGGAACGGATAACGCACGATGGCGAACTACACCGCGGCCGACGTGAAGCGGCTGCGCGAGATCACCGGCTCCGGCATGATGGCCTGCAAGAAGGCGCTGGAGGAGACCGACGGCGACATCGAGAAGGCCACTGAGCTGCTGCGCATCAAGGGCGCGAAGGACGTCGGCAAGCGGGCCGAGCGGACCACGGCGAACGGCCTGGTCGTCGCCGAGGACGGCGTGATGGTCGAGCTGAACTGCGAGACCGACTTCGTGGCCAAGAGCGCCGACTTCGTCGAGCTGGCCGAGAAGATCGTCAAGGTGGCCAAGGCGCAGAAGCTGGACACCGTGGACGCGCTCAAGGCGGCCGACATGGGCGACGGCAAGACTGTCGACGCCGTGATGCAGGAGCTGTCCGCCAAGATCGGTGAGAAGCTGGAGCTGCGTCGGGTCGTCGTGTTCGACGGCGTCGTCTCGACCTACCTGCACCGTCGCGCCTCTGACCTGCCGCCGGCCGTCGGCGTGCTGGTCGAGTATACCGGCGACAACAGCGAGGCCGCTCGGCAGACCGCGATGCAGATCGCCGCGATGCGGCCGCGCTACGTGACCCGCGACCAGGTGCCCGCCGACCTGGTGGCCACCGAGCGTCGGATCGCCGAGGAGACCGCGCGCGAGGAGGGCAAGCCGGAGCAGGCCCTGCCGAAGATCATCGACGGTCGGCTGAACGGCTTCTTCAAGGATGTCGTGCTGCTGGAGCAGGCGTCGGTCCAGGAGTCGAAGAAGACCGTGAAGGCGGTGCTCGACGAGGCCGGTGTCACGGTCACTCGTTTCGCCCGATTCGAGGTCGGGCAGTCCTGAGTCATGGCTGACAGCGGGGTCTTTCCGCGGAGCTGCGTTCTCCGCGGTGACCCCGCTTCGTCATGTTCTGGGGCGATGTGAGCAAGGCGCAGGCGCAAAATGGGCGAGGAGAGGGCCGTGACCACAGCAGAACAGCAGATCGAGACGGTAATGGCTGACAACGACGGTCTTCCTCCGGTCGGGTACCGGCGGGTGTTGCTCAAGCTCGGTGGCGAGATGTTCGGCGGTGGCGGGGTGGGCGTCGACCCGAACGTCGTGCAGACGGTCGCACGTCAGGTTGCGGACGTGGTGCGCAGTGGCGTGCAGATGGCCGTGGTGATCGGCGGCGGCAACTTCTTCCGTGGCGCGGAACTCGAACAGCGCGGCATGGACCGGTCCCGTTCGGACTACATGGGCATGCTCGGCACCGTGATGAACTGCCTTGCGCTGCAAGACTTTCTCGAGCGCGAGCACGACATCGACACTCGGGTGCAGACCGCGATCACGATGGGACAGGTCGCCGAGCCCTACATTCCGCGGCGCGCGATGCGACACCTGGAGAAGGGGCGCGTGGTGATCTTCGGTGGCGGCATGGGCATGCCGTACTTCTCCACCGACACCCCGGCCGCCCAGCGTGCGCTGGAGATCGGCTGCGAGGTCGTGCTGATGGGCAAGGCGGTCGATGGCGTGTACACGGCCGACCCGAGGACGAACCCGACGGCGGAGTTGCTGACCCAGATCACGCACCGGGAAGCACTCGAACGGGGACTGAAGGTCGCCGATGCGACGGCGTTCAGCCTCTGCATGGACAACAATATGCCGATGATCGTGTTCAATTTGCTCACCGAGGGGAACATCGCAAGGGCGGTGCGTGGTGAGAAGATCGGCACGTTCGTCGGTACGCCCGGCAGTCGACGTTCCGCATAGAGAATCAGCGCGCACACCTAGGAGTAGCCGTGATCGACGAGACTCTCTTCGATGCCGAGGAGAAGATGGAAAAAGCGGTGTCCGTGGCCAAGGACGAGCTCAGCGCGGTACGCACCGGACGCGCTACTCCGTCCATGTTCTCCCGGATCAACGTCGAGTACTACGGCACGATGACCCCGCTCAACCAGATGGCCGCGATCAACATCCCGGAAGCGCGGATGGCAATCGTGAAGCCGTTCGACAACAGCCAGCTGAACAGCATCGAGAAGGCGATCCGCGACTCGGACCTCGGTGTGAACCCGGGCAACGACGGCACGATCATTCGCGTGGTGTTCCCGCAGCTGTCCGAGGAACGGCGCCGGGAAATGGTGAAGCTGGCGAAGACCAAGGGTGAGGACGCCAAGGTCTCCATTCGCAACGTGCGGCGCAAGGCGAACGAGGAACTGCATCGCATCCAGAAGGAGGGCGAGGCGGGCGAGGACGAGGTCGCGCGCGCGGAGAAGGAACTGCAGAACGTCACGGATCGTTACGTTGCGCAGGTGGACGAGCTGATGAAACACAAGGAAGCGGAACTGCTCGAAGTCTGAGCGAGAAGTTCCGCGACGTGAGTATTGAGAGTCTGATGGGCAACGCGGCTCCTGACGGGCCGGCACCTGGGCAATCGGCGTCCGCCGAGGAGCCGGAGGGCCAGGACGAGGCTTCGGCGACGAGTCGGGCCGGGGCGACGAACGGGCACCGGCCGGCTGCAGACGCGCCGGCCGCGCCGACGCCTGCCGCCGCGACGCCGGCCGCCGCCGCGACGCCTGCCGCCGATGAGCAGGCTGCTGCCGATGAGCGGACTGCTGCCGATGAGCAGGCTGCCGACGAGCGGGCTGCCGATGAGCGGGAGCAGGGCGGGAAGGTTTCCAAGGCGGGGCGGGATCTGCGGGCCGCGATCGCGGTCGGAGCCGCGCTGGGCGCGGTCGTGCTCGTGTCGCTGCTGACCGTGCGCGAGTTGTTCATCGGCGTTGTCGCGATCGCGGTCGTCGTTTCGACCATCGAACTGGCCGGGGCGTTGCGCCGGGCGGCCGGGATCGATGTCGCGCTGGTGCCGGTGCTGGTCGGCGGGCAGGCCATGTTGTGGCTGTCCTGGCCGTTCCACACCACCGGGATCTTCGTCGCGTTCGTGTTGACCGTGCTCGGCTGCCTAGTCTGGCGGTTCCGGGGCGGGAGCGAGAACTATCTGCGCGACATCACCGCGTCGATCTTCACGCTCACCTATGTCGCGTTGTTCGCCTCGTTCGCGGTGCTGCTGGTCGAGCCGCACGACGGGACCGCGCGCGTGCTGTGCTTCCTGATCGTGGTGGTCTGTTCGGACACCGGCGGCTACGTGGCCGGGGTGCTGTTCGGCAGGCATCAGATGGCGCCCTCGATCAGTCCGAAGAAATCCTGGGAGGGGTTGGCCGGCTCGCTGGTGGCGGGGATCGTCGGCGGCGCGCTCTCGGTCTATCTGCTCCTGCATGGGCACTGGTACCTGGGCGTGCCGTTCGGGGTGGCGCTGGTGATCACGGCGACGGGCGGGGACCTGGTCGAGTCGTTGATCAAGCGGGACCTGGGCATCAAGGACATGGGCAATCTGCTGCCCGGCCACGGGGGCCTGATGGACCGGATGGACTCGCTGCTGCCTTCGGCCGTCACCGCCTGGATGTTGTTGACGTTGTTCGTGCCGGCCTGAGGGATGGCCGAGCCGACCCTGCCGAGCCCGAACATCTGGTACTGGCCGGAGCTGTACGAGATCGAGAACCGTGCGCAGGACGTGCACGGCGCGATCTGGGCGGCGGTGCGCGAGGAATGCGACTGGGCCGGGCTGGACGTGCTCGACGTCGGCTGCGGCGACGGCTTCCACCTGCCGGTGTTCGCCGCCGCCGCGCGGTCGGTGGTCGGGGTCGAGCCGTACCAGCCGCTGGTGCGGCGGGCCCGGGACCGCGTCGCCGGGTTGGCCGAGGTCTCGGTGCTCTCCGGTGGTGCCGCACGGTTGCCGGTGCCGGATGCGAGTGTCGACCTGGTGCACGCGCGCACCGCGTACTTCTTCGGGCGCGGCTGTGAGCCGGGAATGGCGGAAGCGGATCGGGTGCTGCGCCGGGGCGGCGCGCTGGTCATCGTGGATCTGGATATCAGCCGCGCGCCCTACGGCGCCTGGATGCGGGCCGACCTGCCTGACTACGACCCGGCCGATGTCGAGGCGTTCTTCGCCGAGCAGGGCTTCCGCTGCCGGAAGGTGCTCACCGAATGGCGGTTCGCGGATGCCGCGAGCCTGGCCGCGGTGTTGCGGATCGAGTTCTCCGCTGACGTCGCGGAGCGGGCGATCGCGCAGGTCACCGGGCTGAGCATCCCGGTCGGCTACCGGATCCATGTCCGGCGCAAGCCGACCGGGCTGCTGCTGCCCGGTTAGCCATCACGACTCGTCGGGGTCGTCGGTGGCCTCCTCGGTCGCCTCGCTGCCGGCCGGGTCGGCGTCGGCGAGGATCAGGTACAGCTCGCGGCGGGTGTCCGTGATGATCTTGGTGGCCCTGGTCTTCAGCTCGGGACCGGCCACATTCGCGACCTGGCGGGCCGCGTCCATCAGGCTCATCAGGGCTTCGCGCAGCGCCATGTCACCGGCGTCGACGTCGTCAGCGGCCTGCTCCCAGGGCGCGGTCTTGTCGAGCTTGGCCGCTTCGGCCTTGCCCTCGTCGGTGATCGAGTAGAGCCGCTTGCCGGTGCCGTCGGTGGCCTCGGTCTTGATCAGACCCTCGTCGGCGAGCAGTTGCAGGGTCGGGTAGACCGAGCCGGGGCTCGGCCGCCACCAACCGCCGCTGCGGGTGGCGATCTCCTTGATGATCTCGTAGCCGTGCATGGGCCGCTCGTTGAGCAGGATCAGCACCGCGTTGCGCACGTTGCCGCGACGTGCCCGCCCGCGACCGTGGCCGCCGCGCCGTCCACCGCGTCCGCCCGGACCGAAGCCGGGACCGAAGGGCGGGAAGCCGGGGCCGCCGAAACCGGGGCCACCGAAGCCGGGACGGCCGGGGAAGCCGGGCAGCCCTTCCGGCGGGAAGCTCGGGCCGGCGTGCCGGGTGAAGCCGCGGGCGGGGTCGCCCTCGTGGTGTTCATGGTGTTCGTGGCGTCGGGCGTGGCCGCGAGCGGCGCGAACGCCCTCACGGAAGGCCCGGCGTAGATCGTTCGGGTCGAATGGAAAGTCACTCATATCCGATATCTCCGTTTCATGTGTTCGCGACGGTTCGATCCATCGCGATGCACTAACGATATATCGGAACCTATCGGGATGCAACGTTAGCGATACGGCTCACTCAGCGGAACGCGCTCAGGCCGGTCACCGACTGGCCGATGGTCAGGGCGTGCACCTCCTCGGTGCCCTCGTAGGTGAGCACGGTCTCCAGATTGCTGGCGTGCCGCATGACCGGGTAGTCCAGCGTGATGCCGTTGGCGCCGAGCACCGTGCGGGCGCTGCGGGCGACCTCGATGGCGCTGCGCACATTGGCCAGCTTGGCCAGGCTGATGTGGTTCGGGTGCAGCGTGCCGGCGTCCTTGAGCCGACCGACGTGCAGCGCGAGCAGTCCGGCCCGGTTGACCTCGACGACCATGTCGGCGAGCTTGCGCTGGGTGAGCTGGAAGCCGGCGATGGGCTTGCCGAACTGTTCGCGGGTGCCCGCGTATTCCAGGGCCGACTCGTAGCAGGTTCGCGCGGCGCCGACCACGCCCCAGGCGATGCCGAACCGCGCCTCGTTCAGGCAGGAGAGCGGGCCTTTCAGGCCGCGTACCTCGGGGAAGGCGGCCTCGGCGGGGAGCCTTACCCCGTCGAAGACGAGTTCGGCGGTGATCGAGGCGCGCAGTGACAGCTTGTGCGGAACCTCGCGCGCGGTGAAACCGGGTGTGTCGGTGGGCACGACGAAGCCGCGGATGCCCTCGTCGGTGCCCGCCCAGACCACGGCGACGTCGGCGAGGGTACCGTTGGTGATCCACATCTTGGCGCCGTCGAGCACCCAGTCCGAGCCGTCGCGGCGTGCCCTGGTCCGCATGGAACCCGGGTCCGAGCCGGAGTCGGGCTCAGTGAGGCCGAAGCAGCCGAGCGCGTCGCCGGTGGCCATCCTGGGCAGCCATTCCTGGCGCTGCTCCTCGGTTCCCCAGCGGTGGATGGCGAACATGGCCAGCGAGCCCTGCACGGACACGAAACTGCGCAGGCCGGAATCCACGGCCTCCAGTTCGCGGCAGGCCACGCCGTAGGCGACCGCGCTGGTACCGGAGCAGCCGTAACCGGTCAGGTGCATGCCGAACACGCCGAGTTCGCCGAGGCCCTTGGCGATGTCGCGGGGGAGGGTGCCGAGTTCGAACCATTCCGCGATGTGCGGGGCGAGTTCGGCGCGGGCGTAGCGGCGCACCGTGTCCCGGACATCCCGCTCGGCGTCGTCGAGTTCGGCGTCCAGGGCCAGGAAGTCCATCGGGTCCGGTTGTGCCGCCATGTTTCCTCCGCAACGAGGTCCTCGGGTCAGTCGTCCTGCGTCGATTCTCGCAGTCGTTCGACGGACTCGGCCACGTTCGGCGCCTCGGCCCGGCCGCCGCCCGCCGCCAGCACGCGGTTCATCGCGCCCGTCACCGTGCGCGCCTCGGCAGCGGAGAGGTGTCGGGCGAAGTGCTTCTTGATGTGGCCGAAGAACACCGGGGTGACCTGGCGCAACGTGGTCCGGTCCGCTTCGGTGACGCTCTGCGTCGAGATCGGCGTTTGCGCCCTGGCAGCCCTGCTGACCACGGCATTGCCGCGCTCGCAGAGCGTGGGACAATGAACGGACTATGCCGTCCTCGCTCCCCCTTGTCTTCGATGCGCCCAAGCGTGGCCTGCCGCCGCGCCATCTCGCCGACCTCACCTCGGACGAGCGGTCGGAGGCGGTCGCCACCCTCGGTGAGAAGCCGTTCCGTGCCAGGCAGCTCTCGCATCACTACTTCGCCCGGCTCAACGCCGACCCGGCCGCGATGACCGACATCCCGGCCGCCAGCCGCGACAAGCTCGCGGAGGAGCTGCTGCCGCCGCTGCTGACCACGATCCGGCACATCGCCTGCGACGACGGCAGCACCCGCAAGACGCTGTGGCGCGCGCACGACGGCACCCTGCTGGAGAGCGTGCTGATGCGCTACCCGGACCGCGCCACCGTGTGCGTGTCCAGCCAGGCGGGCTGCGGCATGGCCTGCCCGTTCTGCGCGACCGGTCAGGGCGGCCTCGACCGCAACCTGTCCACGGCGGAGATCGTCGAGCAGGTACGCGCGGCCGCGGCGGCCATGCGGGACGGCGAACTGTCCGGACCGGACGGTTCACCCGGCCGACTGTCCAATGTGGTCTTCATGGGCATGGGCGAGCCGCTGGCCAACTACAAGCGGGTACTCGCCGCGGTGCACCGGATCACCGACCCGGCCCCGGACGGCCTTGGCATCTCGCAGCGCTCGGTCACGGTGTCCACGGTCGGTCTGGTGCCGGCCATCCACAAGCTGGCCGACGAGGGGCTCCAGGTGCGGCTGGCGGTCTCGCTGCACACGCCGGACGACGAGCTGCGCGACACGCTGGTGCCGGTGAACAACCGGTGGAAGGTGTCCGAGGTGCTGGAGGCGGCCCGGCACTACGCGAAGACCACCGGCAGGCGGGTGTCCATCGAGTACGCGCTGATCCGGGACGTCAACGACCAGCCGTGGCGGGCCGATCTGCTCGGCAAGCTGCTGCACCGCTACCTGGGCCCGCTCGTGCACGTGAACGTGATCCCGCTGAACCCGACCCCGGGCAGCGAATGGGACGCCAGTCCGAAGCCGGTCGAGCGCGAGTTCGTGCGGCGGGTCAACGAGCAGGGCGTGGCCTGCACGGTCCGGGACACCCGGGGCCGGGAGATCGCCGCGGCCTGCGGTCAGCTGGCCGCCGAAGGCTGACGGTTGACGAGCAGTGGCACTGCCGTGCGGCTCGGCCGATGACCGAGCGCGAACCGCCGAACTGGCCGGGTGAGGCTCAGCGGCGCCAGGGGTTGCGGCGCTTGCTCAGGTCCCAGATCAGCAGACCGACCAGGATCACACCGGCGATCACCAGGTAGATGTCTTCCACGTGGCCGATCTGGTTGCCGTTGAGCATGGCGAAACAGGCCAATGCCGCGAACCAGCCGGCGATCTGGCGGCCGAGCGGGAAACTGCCGTGCCAGCCCCATTCGGCGGACGGCTCGTCCTGCGGGCTGACGCCGTTGGTGGCCACCTCGTGTCCGGAATGACGCTCCAGGTCGGTCGAGGCCACGGCCGCCACGCTCCCTCACCTCAGGTTGATCTCGGTTTGCCCAAGCATCCTCGCATAACTGGACCGGCGCGCCGCAGCGAGGGCGGCGCGCCGGTCCAGCGGAAATCGGGTCAGCGTCGAACGGCTCGGCCCCGGCCGCGGACCAGCCGGTAGACCACCAGCACCGCGATCGACCCGACCAGGCCCAGCACCCAGGTGCGCAGGTTGAAGAAGCCGCCGAGGTCGGTGTGGAAGGCGTACTTGCCGATGAAGCCGCCGACGAACGCGCCGACGATGCCGAGCAGGATGGTCATGATGATGCCGCCGCCATCGCGGCCGGGCATGACCAGCTTGGCGATGGCGCCGACGATCAGTCCGAGGACGATCCAGCCGACGATGCTCATGAATGCCTCATTCCGTGTTCGGTCGTCCCTCGGTGTGGGGACGACCTGCTGTTGGTAGACATACCCGAACGACGGAACGCCATGCGTCGTTATCGACTCGTTATCATAGCGTTCTGGGCTGCTCGCCGCGCGTGACCGGGCGAACCGGGCTACTTCGCTCGGGCGGTCCTTACGCTCTGTTGAGCTCGTTCGGCAACAATGGAGCCCGATGAAACTCGCCAGCACAGTCGAGCCGGCCCCGGCCGGTGCCGCCACTCCTTCTGCCACGGGATCGCCCCAGGTCCGCAGGTCCGTGCTGATCCTGGGCTCGACCGGGTCCATCGGCACTCAGGCGCTGGACGTCATCGCGGTCAACTCCGACTCCTTCGGCGTGGCCGGCATCGCGGCGGGCGGCCGTGACCTGCGGCAACTCGCCGAGCAGGTGCTCGGCTTCGCGATTTCGACGATCGCCATCACGCGCGCGAGCGGCGCCGAGGAGTTCCTCACCGCGTTGCGCGCCGAGGCGGACCGGCGCGGCCTGCGCTCGGCCGACTACGCGGTTCCGCGCGTGCTGGTCGGCCCGGACGCGGTGCGCGAACTCGTCGAGACCACCCCGGCCGACATCGTGCTCAACGGCATCGACGGCGACCAGGGCCTCGCCGCCACGCTGTCCGCGCTGGCCACCGGCGCCCGGCTCGCCCTGGCCAACAAGGAGTCGCTGATCGCGGGCGGCCCGCTGGTGCTGCGTGCCGCGGCACCCGACCAGATCGTGCCGGTCGACTCCGAACACTCCGCGCTCGCGCAGTGCCTGCGCGCCGGCCGCGCCGCCGAGGTGGCCAAGCTCACGGTGACCGCGTCCGGCGGCCCGTTCCGCGGTCGCAGGCGGGCGGAGCTGGCGGAGGTCACCGTCGCCGACGCACTCAAGCACCCGACCTGGTCGATGGGCCGGCTGATCACCATCAACTCGGCGACGCTGGTCAACAAGGGCCTTGAGGTGATCGAGGCGCACCTGCTGTTCGGCGTGCCGTACGAGCGGATCGGCGTGGTGGTGCACCCGCAGTCGATCGTGCACTCCATGGTCACCTTCGCCGACGGCTCGACCATCGCCCAGGCCAGCCCGCCGACCATGAAGATTCCGATCGCGCTCGCGCTGAGCTGGCCCGACCGGTTGGTGGACATCGCGCCCGCCTGCGATTTCAGCCAGGCGCAGGCGTGGACGTTCGAACCCCTGGACAACGAGAACTTCCCGGCCGTGTCGCTGGCCATCGCGGCCGGCAGCGCGGGGGGCAGCCTCCCGGCCGTGTTCAACGCGGCCAACGAGGAGGCGGTCGGCGCATTCGTCGACGGCAGGCTGCCCTTCACCGGCATCGTGGAGACCATCGAGGCGGTGCTCGACGCGGCGAGGGCACAGTGGAGTGGGGAACCGGCCGACATCGACGAGGTGGTCGCCGCACAGCGGTGGGCACGAGCTCGGGCCGGGGAGCGCGTGACCGCTGCGCGCTGAACCGGCGGACAGACTGACAGGAAAGGAAACCCGTGCTCGCCTACATCATCGGTGTGGTGCTCTTCGCCCTCG
The DNA here is from genome assembly GCA_035948315.1 of Pseudonocardiaceae bacterium. Lineage (GTDB taxonomy): Bacteria > Actinomycetota > Actinomycetes > Mycobacteriales > Pseudonocardiaceae > CAJCJE01. The sequence continues at coordinate 17,734 of DASZJG010000018.1, forward strand.
GTATCGGCTTGGCGGTGGCGCTGCACGAGGCAGGGCACATGCTCACCGCGAAAGCCTTCGGCATGAAGGTCCGCAGGTACTTCATCGGCTTCGGCCCGAAGATCTTCTCGTTCCGCCGGGGTGAGACCGAGTACGGCCTGAAGGTCATCCCGGCCGGCGGGTTCTGCGACATCGCCGGCATGACCGCGCTGGACGAGGTCACCCCGGACGAGGCGCCGCGCGCGATGTGGCGCTACCCGGTGTGGAAGCGGTTCATCGTGCTGGTGTCGGGTTCGGTCACCCACTTCATTCTGGGTTTCCTGATTCTTTACGTGATGGCCATCAGCAGCGGCCTGCCCAACCTGCAGGACACCCCGCAGGTCAGTGGCGTTGCCAACTGTGCGCAGAGCGTCGCCGACGTGAAGACCATGACCTACGCGCCATGTACGGCCGGCGCGGCCGCGCCGGCCAAGCAGGCCGGCCTGCAGGCGGGCGACCTGATCGAGTCGGTTGGTGGCAAGGCGACGCCGACCTGGAGCGACGTGTCCGCGGCCGTACAGAAGACGCACGGTCCGACCCAGTTCGTGATTCGGCGTGACGGCAAGGACCTCGCCGTCACCATCGACGTGGCCACCGTGCGCAGCGTGCCGGTCACCGAGCAGAACAAGAAGAATCCGCAGCTCGCTTCGGTTGGTGCGATCGGCGTCACACACGCGAACGTGGTCACCTACGGCGCGCTCACCGGTCTCGGTGGTGCCGTTGGTTACACCGGCCAGATGTTCGTCGGTGTCTGGGACGGGCTCAAGGCGCTGCCCGGCATGATTCCGAACCTGGTCACCTCGATCGGCGGCGGCCAGCGCAACCCCAATGGTGTGATGAGTGTTGTCGGCGCCGCACGGCTCGGCGGGCAGACCGTGGAGAACGGCGTGTGGTCGCTGTTCTGGCTGCTGCTGGCCAGCCTGCAGTTCTTCTTCGGCGCGTTCAACCTGCTCCCGCTGTTGCCGTTGGACGGTGGGCACATCGCGGTGGCGTTCTACGAGCGGATTCGCAACTGGCTACGGTCGCTCCGCGGTCGCCCTATCGGTTCTCCAGTCGACTACACCAAACTGGCTCCACTCACGGTGTTGGTGGTCGTGGTGTTCGGCGCCATGGTGCTGTTGAGCGTGACCGCGGATATCGTGAACCCGATACAATTCGGCGGTTGACGCCGAATACGTTGGTGACAACGGTGGAGGAATGCGATGGCCGCCGATGGCGTCCTGTTGGGAATGCCGGCACTGCCCGCTCCGGTGCTCGCCGAGCGCCGCAAGACCCGCCAGCTGATGGTTGGTTCGGTTGGTGTCGGCAGTGACTCTCCGATCTCGGTCCAGTCCATGACCACCACGTTGACCGCGGACGTCAACGCGACCCTGCAACAGATCGCCGAGCTGACCGCGGCTGGCTGCGACATCGTCCGCGTCGCGTGTCCGAGCGCCGACGACGCCGAGGCGCTGCCCGCGATCGCCAGGAAGTCCTCGATCCCGGTGATCGCGGACATCCACTTCCAGCCGAAATACGTCTTCGCCGCGATCGAGGCCGGGTGTGCGGCCGTGCGGGTGAACCCCGGCAACATCAAGAAGTTCGACGACAAGGTCAAGGAGATCGCGCAGGCCGCGAAGGACCACGGCACGCCGATCCGGATCGGCGTCAACGCCGGTTCGCTCGACCCGCGACTGCTCCAGAAGTACGGCAAGGCCACGCCCGAGGCACTGGTCGAGTCCGCATTGTGGGAAGCGTCACTGTTCGCCGAGCATGATTTTTACGACGTCAAGATCTCGGTCAAGCACAACGACCCGGTCGTGATGATCCGCGCCTACGAGCTGCTCGCCGAGCAGTGCGACTACCCGTTGCACCTGGGCGTCACCGAGGCCGGCCCGGCGTTCCAGGGCACCGTCAAGTCGGCGGTCGCGTTCGGCGCGCTGCTGCGCCAGGGCATCGGCGACACCATCCGCGTCTCGCTGTCCGCGCCGCCGGTGGAAGAGGTCAAGGTCGGCAACCAGATTCTGCAGTCGTTGAATTTGCGGCCGCGCAAGCTGGAGATCGTGTCCTGCCCGTCCTGCGGCCGGGCCCAGGTCGACGTGTACAAGCTGGCCGAGGAGGTCACCGCCGGCCTGGAGGGCATGGAGGTGCCGCTGCGCGTCGCGGTCATGGGCTGCGTCGTCAACGGCCCCGGTGAGGCCCGCGAGGCCGACCTGGGCGTCGCCTCCGGCAACGGCAAGGGCCAGATCTTCGTGCACGGCGAGGTGATCAAGACCGTGCCCGAGCACCAGATCGTGGAAACCCTCATCGAAGAGGCCATGCGCATCGCGGAAGCGGCCGAGGAGTCGGGCGACGGCGTCACCGGCAGCCCGGTGGTCAGCGTCTCCTGAACGGTCTGCTGGGCGCCTCGTACGACTGGATCGCCGGGTATAACGGTTCCGCCTTCCCGGCGATCTGTCGTGCGCTAGTAGCCACTGGTCTGGCACTCTGAAATGGTGTTGAGGCTCGGTGGCGCGCGTCTTCTCGATGATCGTGACTTGTTCGCGGTCCGCACCGTGCTGGACGCCGACCCGGTCGCCTCCTGCATGGTCGCGTCTCGAGTGGAGGCCGCCGGCCTGCAACCGTGGCGGCTCGGCGGCGAGATGTGGGGCACGGACAACCGGCCGATCCGCGGCAGCAGGCTCGACGGCCTGTGTTTCGCCGGCCCCAACCTGGTCCCGCTGCGCGGCAACCGCACCGCCCTGCGCACCTTCGCCGACCGCGCCGTGCGGCGAGGCCGGATGTGCTCGTCGCTGGTCGGCCCGGCCGAGCAGGTGCTCGGGTTGTGGGAGGAACTGACCCTGGACTGGGGCCCGGCCCGCGAGGTCCGCGGCGACCAGCCGTTGATGGCCATGTCCAGCGCTCCCGAGGTGGCCACCGACCCGAAGGTGCGGATGGTCCGGCCGGACGAGTTGGAGCGCTACCTGCCGGCCGCGGTCGCCATGTTCACCGAGGAGATCGGCATCGACCCGTGCGCCGACGACGGCGGCGCCAGCTACCGCGCCCGGGTCGCCGAACTGATCTCGGCGGGCCGCGCGTTCGCCCGGTTCGAGAACGGCGAGGTCGTGTTCAAGGCCGAGATCGGCTCGCTGTGCCGCAAGGTCGGCCAGATCCAGGGCGTCTGGGTGCACCCGTCCCGGCGCGGTCAGGGCCTGGCCAAGGCCGGCACGGCCACCGTGGTGGATCGCCTGGTCCGGGGCATGGGCCGCAAGGCGAGCCTGTACCTCAACGCCTACAACCTGCCGGCCAAGGCGGCCTACACCAGGATCGGCTTCCGCGAGGTCGGCACCTACGCCACGGTGCTGTTCTGACGACGCGGCCAAAACGCTTGGTCTGCCCATCGTGACTTCGGGCGCGTCGTAGGCTTGTCGGTATGCCCGTTCGTGCCGCGCTGAAACCAGGTCAGCAGTCGCCCCGTCGTCCCGTTCCGGCCAGCATCGCCCGGCCCGAGTACGTCGACAAGCCCAACCCCAAGCGCGACACCAGTGACGGCATCCGCACACCCGAGGTCATCGAGGCGATGCGGGTCGCGGGCAGGCTGGCCGCGCAGGCGCTCGTCGAGGGCGGCAAGGCGGTCCAGCCGGGCGCGACCACCGAGAGCATCGACGCGGTCGTGCACGAGTTCCTCTGCGACCACGGCGCCTACCCCTCGACGCTGGGCTACCGGGGCTTCCCCAAGTCCTGCTGCACCTCGCTGAACGAGGTCATCTGCCACGGCATCCCCGACTCGACCGTGATCGAGGAGGGTGACATCTGCAACATCGACGTCACCGCCTACATCGGCGGCGTGCACGGCGACACCAACGCGACGTTCCTGGCCGGCGAGGTCAGCGAGGAGGCGCGGCTGCTGGTGGAGCGCACCCACGAGGCGACCATGCGGGCCATCAAGGCGGTCCGGCCGGGGCGCGCGCTGAACGTGATCGGCCGGGTCATCGAGGCTTACGCCAAGCGGTTCGACTACGGCGTGGTGCGCGACTTCACCGGGCACGGCGTCGGCCCGTACTTCCACGGCACACCAACGGTTCTGCACTACGACGAGCCGTCGGTGACCACGGTCATCCAGCCCGGCATGACGTTCACCATCGAGCCGATGATCACACTGGGCACCATCGACTACGACGTCTGGCCGGACGACTGGACGGTGACGACCAAGGACAAGAAGCTCACCGCGCAGTTCGAGCACACCCTGGTGGTCACCGAGGACGGCGCGGAGATCCTGACCCTGCCGTGAACGCGGTTCTCGTCGCCGGCACGTCGTCCGACGCCGGCAAGAGCATGGTGGTCACCGGGTTGTGCCGGCTGCTCGCGCGGCAGGGCATCAAGGTCGCGCCGTTCAAGGCGCAGAACATGTCCAACAACTCGATGGTCACCGCGGACGGCGGCGAGATCGGCCGGGCGCAGGCCGCTCAGGCGGCCGCGGCCGGGTTGGCGCCGAGCGTGCGGTTCAACCCGGTGCTGCTCAAGCCGGGCAGCGACCGCAGCTCGCAGGTGGTCGTGCTCGGCAGGGCGGTCGGCGAGGTCAGCGCACTGTCCTACCGGGAGCGCAAGGCCGCGCTGCTGGACACCGTTCTGTCCACTTTGGAACAACTACGGGCCGAGTACGACGTGGTGATCTGCGAGGGCGCAGGCTCGCCGACCGAGATCAACCTGCGCGCCACCGACATCGCCAACATGGGCCTGGCGCGCGCGGCAAACCTGCCGGTGCTGGTGGTCGGCGACATCGACCGGGGCGGGGTGTTCGCGCACCTGTTCGGCACGCTCGCCCTGTTGGAACCGGCCGACCAGGCACTGATCGCCGGCTTCGTGATCAACAAGTTCCGCGGTGACCCGGCCCTGCTCGCGCCCGGCCTCGACCAGTTGACCAGGTTGACCGGCCGGCCCACGTTCGGCGTGCTGCCCTGGCGCGAGGGGCTGTGGCTGGACGCGGAGGACTCGCTCGGCTACGCCGCCGACGGGGTGCTCGGCAGGCCGAAGGCGCCACTCGGCACCCAGTGGCTGCGCGTCGCGGTGATCCGGCTGCCGCGTATCTCCAACGGCACCGACGCTGAGGCGCTGGCCGTCGAGCCCGGCGTCAGCGTGCGGATGGTCGCCGATCCGGCGCGGATCGCGGACGCCGATCTGGTGGTGATCCCCGGCTCCAAGTCCACCGTGGCCGACCTGGAGTGGTTGCGCCGCACCGGACTCGCCGACGCGATCGTGGCGCACGCGGCTGCCGGGCGGCCGGTGTTCGGTATCTGCGGCGGGTTCCAGCTGCTCGGAGAATCCATTGTCGACACGGTGGAATCGCGCGCGGGCACGGTGTCCGGGCTCGGTCTGCTCGATGTGGACATCGAGTTCCGCGCCGACAAGACGCTGCGCACGCCGACCGGGACCGCGTTCGGCGAACCCGCGCACGGCTACGAGATCCATCACGGCGAGGTCCGCCGGCGCGGCGCGGACCTGCCCGGCCTGATCACGCTGCCGGACGGCGACGTCGAGGGGGCGGTGCGCGGCTGCGTCGCCGGCACACACTGGCACGGGCTGCTGGAGAACGACGCGGTGCGCCGCGAGCTGTTGGCCTGGGCGGCCTCGGCGGCCGGTCGGAGCGGGTTCACGCCGGCGCGCGAGACGTCCTTCGCGGACGCCCGTAATGCGCAGTTCGATCTGATTGCCGACCTGATCTCGGATAACCTCGACACCGCGGCCGTGCTCCGCCTCATCGACCGCGGCGCGCCACCCGACCTGCCCGTTCTGCCGCCCGGAGCGCCATGACCAACCAGCGTCGCGCCGAGATGTTCATCGGCGAGGAGGCCGACCCCCGGGTCGGTGTGAAGGCCGTCGGCGACGAGCGCGCCATGCTCGTCGAGGTCCTCAACGCCCAGCGGGCGACGCTGCGGCTCAAGTGCGCGGGCCTGCACGCGGAACTCGCCACCCGCTCGGTCGAGCCATCCACGCTCTCGCTGCTCGGCCTGGTCCGGCACCTGGCCGACGTGGAGCGGCGCTGGTTCCGGCAGGTGCTGGCCGGCCAGCAGGTGCCGCCCCGGTTCTCCTCGACCTGCGACCCGGACGGCGACTTCGACGGCGCGGTCGCGGACAGCGAGGTGATCGCGCAGTCCTGGGCCGCGCTGCGCGAGGAGATCGAGTTCGCCGACGAGTTCGTCGCCGGGGCGCCGAACCTGGACGTGACCGGTAGGGATGACTGGCGCGGGGTGGTCTCTCTACGCTGGGTGCTGATCCACCTCGTCGAGGAGTACGCGCGGCACAACGGCCACGCCGACCTGCTGCGTGAGCGAATCGACGGGGCCATCGGCCTGTAACGGCTCAGTTCTTCGGCTGGCCGTAGTGGTCGATCAGCTCCTGGAAGAAGCCGCCCGCCTGCTCGGCCGCGCGATCCGCGTCGCGGGCCGAGATGGCGTCGAGCAGGCCGGAGTGTTCGATCTTGTGGCCGGGTCCGTCGCCGTCCAGGGTGCTGGCCACGCTGGCCCGGAACGTCTCGGTCAGGCCCTGGTACAGCTCGATGAGCAGGCCGTTGTGCGAGCACTCGACGACCTGGCGGTGGAAGCGGGTGTCCGCGTCGAGCACGGTCTCCAGGTCCTGCCGCTCGATGGCGCCGTCGCGCTCGGCCAGCGTCGCGGTCAGCTCGGCGAGTTCGGCCTCGGTGCGTTCGGTCGCGGCCATCCGCGCGCCCTCGACCTCCAGCACCCGGCGGACCTGGAGCACCTCACGCAGCCGGGTGCCGTACAGCCTGCGCAGCGCGCCGCAGATCTCGCTGGTCGCGCGGACGAACGTGCCGTCGCCCTGGCGGACGTCGAGCAGGCCGGCGTGGGAGAGCGCGCGCACCGCCTCGCGGACCGTGTTGCGGCCGACGCCCAGGGCGCTGACCAGTTCCGGCTCGGGCGGAATGCGCTGGTCGACGGGCCAGTCGCCGCGGCTGATCGCGCCGCGCATCTGGTCGATGACCTGGTCGACGAGGCCGGTCCGGCGCGTCGTGGTCAAGGCTGACGTGGCTGACGGGCCCTCTGGCGTGGTGAGCGACACCGCGAAAACCTTTCGTCCTAACATCCTATGTCTGTCATAGTAGCTGGGTGGCAATCGGAGGGTCGACGAACCGCAAGTCTCCCGCGCCCGCTGCGGTGGCGGTGCGCGAATCCGCGAAGCCGGGCACCCGGTTTCGCGGGCCGCTCGTGCCCAGCGCGCTCCTGGTCGTCGCCGTGCTCGTGGTCGCGGCCAACCTGCGTCCGGCCGTCACCGGCCTCGGCCCGGTGCTCGACGAGGTGCGCGCCGGGCTCGGCATGCCGGCCGGCCTGGTCAGCGTGCTCACCGCGCTGCCGACGATCTGCTTCGGCGCGGTCGGCTTCCTCGCGCCCGCCCTCACCCGCCGCGTCGGCGTCGCCCGCGCGATCGGCATCTCGATCGCGGTGCTCACGGTCGGCGTGCTCGTCCGCGCCCTGTCCGGCTCGGCGGTGCTGCTGCTCGGCACGCTGCTCGCCGGCGCCGGCATCGCCGTGTGCAACGTGCTGCTGCCGGTCGTGGTCAAGGAGTCCTACGGGCACCGGATCGGCCTGATCACCGGCCTCTACACCGCCGTGCTCCAGGGCGTCGCCGCCACCGCGTCGGCCGTGGCCACCCCGCTGGCAGGCGGCTCCGGCGGCTGGCGCTTCTCGCTCGGCTTCTGGGCCCTCCCCGCGTTCCTCGGCCTGGTGCTCTGGCTGGTCGCCGCCCGCCACCACAAGAACCCGCAGCCCGGCCCCGACCCGAACCTGCCGGCGCCTGCCGGCGCCGGCATGTTCCGCCGCCCGTTCGCCTGGCTGGTCGCGCTGTTCTTCGGGCTACAGGCCATGTCCGCGTACGCGCTGATGGGCTGGCTGCCGCAGGTACTGATGGCCGCCGGCATCAGCCGCGCCACCGCGGGCGTGATGATGGCGCTGGTCAGCGTGCTCGGCGTGCCGATCAGCCTGATCATCGTGCCGATCGCCGCGCGGGCGCGCTCCCAGTCGTGGTGGACGGCCGGCATCTGCGCGGTCGGCCTGGTCGGCGTCGTCGGGCTGCTGGTCTCGCCCGCCGCCGCGCCATGGCTGTGGATGTTCTGCGTCGGCGTCGGGATGGGCGTGTTCGCGCTCGCCGTCGCGCTGATCTCGCTGCGCTCGGCCAGCGCCGCCGACACCCGCGCGCTGTCCACCATGACGCAGAGCGTCGGCTACCTGATCGCCGCGCTCGGCCCGCTGGGCTTCGGCATGCTGCACAGCCTGACCGGCGGCTGGACCGTGTCGCTGAGCGTGCTGCTCGCGATCCTGCTTGCCGAGGTCGTCATCGGCTACTTCGTCGGCCGAGCCCGGTTCGTCTGATCATCCGGGCTCGGTTTACTCGTAGTGGTACCGGCAGGCAGCGATCTGGATCTGATCATCCACGATCTTGTAGACCAGCCTGTGTTCATCGGTGATTCGACGCGACCAGTAGCCGTGGAAGCCGTGTTTGAGGGCTTCGGGCTTGCCGATGCCCTCGTTTCCATTTCGTTCGATGTCCTGGATCAACGAGTTGATCCTTTTCAGGATCTTCCGATCCTGAACCTGCCACCACTTGTAGTCGTCCCAGGCGGATTCGTCCCAGAGCAGTTTCATGGGCTGCTTCAGTCCGCAAGTTCGTGGTGGACGCCTTGCCCACTCTCGAGTCGTTCGATCGAGGCGAGCAGGCGGCGAGCGTTCGTCGGGCTGCGCAGCAGGTAGGCCGTTTCCTTGAGCGACTCGTAGTCGTCGAGCGACACGATGACCACGGATTCGTGTCCTGCTCGGGTGATCACGACTTCTTCGCGATCATTGACCACCGAGTCGAGCGTCTCGGCGTAGTGCGCCCGAGACTCCGAGTAGGTCATCGTCTTCATAGCTCACCTCCACGACTTGTACAAGAAATTGTACAAGAAGTGGAAGTTGCTGACAACTGACCTGATCAGTTGTCCAGCGGGAGGTTGAGCAGGGCGTTCTCGATCAACTCGGGCATGGCCGGGTGGATCCAGTACTGGCCGCGCGCCATGTCGTGCGCGTGCAGGCCGAAGCTCATGGCCTGGATGAGGGGCTGGATCACGGTGGGCGCCTGCGGGCCGATGATGTGCGCGCCGAGCAGTTGGCCGGTGGCGGGGTCGGCGATGAGCTTGGCGAAGCCGGTGGTGTCCTCCATCGCCCAGCCGTAGGCGATGCCGGCGTAGTCCTGCTGCGAGGTGACGTAGCGCAGGCCGCGTTCGCGCGCCTGGCGTTCGGTCAGGCCGACGGAGGCGATCTGCGGGGCGGTGAACACCGCGTGCGGGACGAAGCGGTGATCGGCCTTGATGCGGGCGTCGGGGTTGAGCAGGTTGTGCTGCACGATCCGCGCCTCGTGGTTGGCGACGTGCTTGAGTTCGTAGCGCGAGGAGATGTCGCCGAGCGCGTAGATGCCCTCGACCGACGTCTGCTGGTAGTCGTCGACCACGACGTGTCCGGTCGCGTCTACGTCGACGCCGGTCTTGTCGAGGTCGAGCAGGTCGGAGTTGGGGGTTCGGCCGACCGCGATCAGCAGCACGTCCGCGGTCACGGATTCCGCGCCGTTGGGGCCTTCCAGGTGCAGTTCGATGCCGTCGTCGGTGTTGGCCACGCGCACGGTCTTGCGGTTGGCGCGCACGTCCCAGCGCTTCGTGGCGAGGTCGGTGAAGCGCTCGCTGATCGCTTCGTCCTCCGCGCGCAGCAGTCGTTCCGACCGCGCGACGACGGTGACCTCGACGCCGAAGGCGGAGAACACGTGCGCGAACTCGGCGCTGATGAAACCGCTGCCCAGCACGATCATCCGGCGCGGCAGGTCGTCGATGCGCATGATCGTGTCGCTGGTGTGGTACTCGACATCGTCCAGCCCGTCGATGGCCGGGACAACCGGACGACCGCCCGCGGCGAGCACGAATCGTTCGCCGGTAATGGTTTCCGCCTCCGGGCCCTCGCCGATCTGCAAGGTCTTGGGGCCGACGAAGCGCGCCTGCTGGCGGTAGACGGTGACGTTCTTGTTGTCCGGGTGCTCGATCCGGTAGAGCTTGCCGCCCTCGGCGATCGGGTCGATCCGGTCGAAGATGCGGTCGCGGATCTCGGCCCAGCGCACGCCGTGCAGTTCGGTGTCCACGCCATAGCGCGGGCCGTGCGTGGCATAGGAGGCGATGTCGGCGGTGTGCACGAACATCTTGGTGGGGATGCAGCCCACGTTGAGGCAGGTACCGCCGAAGGTGCCCTTCTCCACGATGGCGACGCGCTGACCGGCGAAGCCCGGACTGACGATGGAGTTGCCGGAGCCGGTGCCGATGATCACCAGGTCGTAGTGCCGCACAGTTGCCATCCGTTCCCCGCCGATCCGCCAGTTCGTTCGTACTCACCGTAACCGGCGGATCGACCGCGGGATTCCCGGTGTGCTCAGCGCGCGTAGGTGGGTGTGATCACGGCCCTGGCCAGGGTGTGGAACGCGAGGTTGAAGCCGACGATGGCGGGCGCGACGTCGCCGTTCACGTCGAGCGCCTCGACGTCGACCGCGTGCACGGCGAAGAAGTAGCGGTGCGGCCGGTCGCCCTCGGGCGGTGCGGCGCCGCCGAAGGACTTCGTGCCGAAGTCGGACCGGACGTGGAAGGCACCGTCGGGCAGGCTGGCGTCGTCCTTGCCGGCGCCCGCGGCGAGGTCGGTGACCGAGGCCGGGATGTTCACCGCGACCCAGTGCCAGAAACCGGAACCGGTCGGCGCGTCCGGGTCGTAGCAGGTGACCACGTAGCTCTTGGTGCCCTCCGGCGCCCCCCTCCAGCTCAGCTGCGGGGAGACGTTCTGGCCGCCGGCGCCCATGCCGTCGAAGACCTGCGCGTTGGCCAGGGGCTGCCCGTCGGTGACGTCACTGGATGTGACGGTGAAGGACGGAACGGGTGGCAACACGCTGTACGGGTCCGGTGGCACCGGTCGTTCGAGACTCATGGTGTTCCTTCCGCATGTACTTTCCTGGGAGCATTCCTGATGCTGACACTGATGCTAACCAGTGAACAGGGATGGTCGAGTTAGGTGGCTTGGCGCAGCGGGCTTGTTGCTCTTGGTGACGTTAGGTACCAATTGCGCACGGGAACCCTCACTCGATCGGTGATGTGTCACTCTATTGGCGGTACACGACAGCGGGAATGTCCTGGGGTGGGGGGCCTCGAACCTCGATAGTGAGGCAATCCCGATGGCGGGGCGGAACGACCTGTCCGAGCAGGAGGAACCTTGGCATGGAACGACCCGACCGGCCCCGCGTGTCCAAGCCGTCCTTCGGCAAAGTCGACGTCGACCGCCCGTCGTCCGCTCGGATCTATGACTACTTCCTCGGTGGTGCGCACAATTTTGAGGTAGATCGCGACGCCGCGCAGGCGTTGCAGCGCGACCATCCGGCCATTGGCCTGGGCATGCGGGCCAACCGGTCCTACCTCCGTCGCGCGGTCACCTACCTCACCAGCAACGGCATCGACCAGTTTCTCGACCTCGGCTCCGGCATCCCGACCGTCGGCAACGTGCACGAGATCGCCCAACGGACAAACCCGGACGCCCACGTCGTCTACGTCGATCTGGAACCGATCGCGGTCACGCACAGCAACACCATCCTGGCCGGCAACGACAGGGCCACCGCCATCCACGCCGACCTGCGCAGGCCGCAGGAGGTACTGGACCATCCGGACACCAAGGCCATGCTGGACCTGGAACGCCCGATCGCGCTGATCGCCGCGGGCGTGCTCCAGTACGTGTCCGATGCGGACGATCCGGCCGGGATCGTCGCGGGCTACGTCGACCGGCTCGCCCCGGGCAGCTACCTGGCCATGTCGCACCCGTCGCAGGACGACCTGACCAGCGAGCGCAAGGCCGGCACGGCGACCGTCGACAAGGTCTACCGGCGCACCGACACCCCGTTCACCTACCGCACCAAGGCCGAGTTCGAGGCACTGTTCGCCGGCCTGGAACTGGTCGAGCCGGGCGTGGTGCACATGTGGTCCTGGCACGCCGACTCGAACAGCGAGGACACCGAACTCGAGGGTCGGCTCACCGGGTTCGCGGGAGTCGCTCGGGTGCCGTGAGACACACGCTTTCCGGTGTTGATCCTGGTTAGCATGGCTTCTCGTGACCTTCCGCGTCCTGCTGCTCTCGACCGCCGACACCGACCTGCTCGCCGCCCGCAACTGCGGGGCCGACTACCGCGTCGCCAATCCCGCGAGAGTGGCTCCCGATGCGGTGCCCGGCCTGCTCGCCGACGTGGATGTGGTCGTGGTGCGGCTGCTCGGCGGACGGCGTGCCTGGGAGGCCGGGCTGGACGCGGTGCTCGCCGCCGGTCTGCCGACGGTGTGCCTCGGCGGTGAGGCGATCGCCGATCCCGAACTGATGGCGCTGTCCACCGCGCCGGTCGGGGTGGCCACGCAAGCGCTTGCGTACCTGGTCGAGGGCGGGCCGGACAACCTGGCCGCGCTGGCCGCGTTCCTGTCCGACACCCTGCTGCTCACCGGCGAGGGCTTCGCGCCGCCGCGCCCGATGCCGTCCTACGGCGTGCACGGCGAGCCGGCGCGCGATCCCGGCCTGCCCACCGTTGGCGTGATCTTCTATCGGGCGCACGAAATCGCCGGCAACACCGCGTTCATCGACACGCTGTGCGCGGCCATCGAGGCCAAGGGCGCGAACGCGCTGCCGGTGTTCTGCGGCTCGCTGCGCGGGCTGAGCGAGGAACAGGCCGCCGAGCTGCGCGAGGAGCTGGCGCGCTGCGACGTGCTGATCGCCACCGTGCTGGCTGCGGGTGGCGCGGTGGCGGCATCCGCGAGCGCCGGGGGAGCGGAGGACGCGTGGGATGCCGGCGCGCTCGCCGAACTGGACATCCCGGTGCTGCAAGGGCTCGTGCTCACCTCGACCCACGCGGACTGGCTCGCCTCGGACGCCGCGCTGTCCCCGATGGACGCCGGCATGCAGGTCGCCATCCCGGAATTCGACGGCAGGCTGATCGGGGTTCCGTTCTCCTTCAAGGAAATCACCGAGGACGGCATCGCCAACTACGCGGCCGATCCGGAGCGTTCCGCGCGGGTGGCCGGCATCGCGACCCGGCTGGCCAACCTGCGCCGGGTGCCGAACGCCGAGAAGAAGCTGGCGATCGTGCTGTCCTCCTATCCGACCAAGCACTCGCGGGTCGGCAACGCGGTCGGCCTCGACACGCCGTCCTCGGCCGTCGCGCTGTTCGGCGCGCTGGCCGACGCGGGCTACGACCTCGGTGACCTCGATCCGTCCACAGTGGATGGCGATGCGCTGGTGCACCGGCTGATCGCCTCGGGCGGGCACGACGTGGAATGGCTGACCGAGGAGCAGATGGCGCAGGCGGCCATCCGCATCCCGGCCGCCGACTATCGGGCGCTGTTCGAACGGTTGCCGGAATCGCTGCGCGAAGCCATGGTCGAGCACTGGGGTCCGCCGCCCGGTGAGCTGTACGTGTCCGACGACCGGATCTACGTCGCGGCGCTGCGCTTCGGCAACATCATGCTGATGATCCAGCCGCCGCGCGGCTTCGGCGAGAACCCGATCGCCATCTACCACGACCCGGATCTCCCGCCCAGCCACCAGTATCTGGCCGCGTACCGCTGGCTGGCCGACGAGTTCGGCGTGCACGCGGTGATCCATCTCGGCAAGCACGGCACGCTGGAATGGCTGCCCGGCAAGGGACTCGGCCTCGCGCAGGACGACGCGCCGGACGCGGTGCTCGGCGACCTCCCACTGGTCTACCCGTTCATCGTCAACGACCCCGGCGAGGGCACCCAGGCAAAGCGGCGCGGCCACGCGGTCGTCGTCGACCACATGATCCCGCCGATGGCCCGCGCCGACACCTACGGCGACCTGGCCAAACTCGAACAACTTCTGGACGAGTACGCGACGGTGGCCGCGCTCGACCCGGACAAGCTGCCGACGCTGCGCGCGCAGGTCTGGGAGCTGGTCACGGCCGCACAGCTGCACCACGACCTGCACACCGAAGCCCAGCCGGGCGCCGAGGAATTCGACGATTTCGTGCTGCACATCGACGGCTACCTGTGCGAGATCAAGGACGTGCAGATCCGCGACGGCCTGCACATTCTCGGCCGCGCCCCGCAGGGCGAGGAACTGGTCAACGACGTGCTCGCCGTGTTGCGCGCGCGCCAGGTGTTCGGCGGCACGGTCGGCGCCCTGCCTGGCCTTCGTGCCGCGCTGGCCGCGCATTTCGGCCTGGACGAACAGGTTCTGCTCGCCGAACCCGGCGCGACCTTGGCCGCACCGGAATCGCTGACCGCGCTGATCGACGGTCCGGCGCACACCGGCGCCGACCTGATCGATCTGCTGGAGCGACTGGCCAGCGGGTTGGTCAGCGGGCTGGCCGAGCGGGAGTTCGCGGGAGAGGCGGTTCCGGGCGTGGTCGCGGAGGTGCTGCGTGCGCCGGTGCCGGCCGTCGCAGAGGTGCTCGCGTTCGCGTGCGCCGAAGTGGTGCCGAGGCTGGCGCGCACCACCGACGAGATCACCAACGTGCTGCACGCGTTGGACGGCGGGTTCATCCCGCCCGGCCCGTCCGGCTCGCCAACGCGCGGCCTGGTCTCGGTGCTGCCGACCGGGCGCAACTTCTACTCGGTCGACCCCAAGGCGATTCCGTCGCGCAACTCCTTCGAGGTCGGCTCGGCGCTCGCGGATTCGCTGCTGGCCAGGCATCGCGCGGACACCGGGAGTTGGCCGCGCAGCGTCGGCCTGACCGTGTGGGGCACCTCGGCCATGCGCACCCAGGGCGACGACATCGCCGAACTTCTCTGGCTGGTCGGCACCAAGCCCGTCTGGGACGACGCGTCGCGCCGGGTCACCGGCTTCGAGGTCGTGCCGGTCAGCGAGTTGGGCAGGCCGCGCATCGATGTGGTGGTGCGCATCTCCGGCTTCTTCCGGGACGCGTTCCCGCACGTGGTCGCCGTGCTCGACGAGGCGATCAGCACGGTCGCGCGGCTCGACGAGTCCGATGAGGACAATTACGTGGCCGCCGCGTACCGCGCGGATCTGGTCGGGCACGGCGACGAGCGGCGCGCCAGCACCAGGATCTTCGGTTCCAAGCCGGGCGCGTACGGGGCCGGTCTGCTGCCGTTGATCGACGCGCGCAACTGGCGCGACGACGCCGATCTGGCCGAGGTGTACGCGACCTGGGGCGGCTACGCCTACGGCGCCGGTCTGGACGGTCGGGAGGCGCGGGCGGACATGCGCAGCGCGTTCGCGCGCATCCAGGTCGCGGCGAAGAACGTGGACACCCGCGAGCACGACATCGCCGACTCGGACGACTACTTCCAGTACCACGGCGGCATGGTCGCCATGGTCCGCTCGCTGACCGGCCAGAACCCGGCCGCCTACATCGGCGACTCGGCGGTGCCGCACGCGGTGCGCACCCGCACGCTCGGTGAGGAGACCAAGCGGGTTTTCCGGGCCAGGGTGGTCAATCCACGGTGGATCGCCGCGATGCGGCGGCACGGCTACAAGGGCGCGTTCGAACTGGCCGCGACCGTGGACTACCTGTTCGGGTTCGACGCCACCGCCGGCGTCGTGGACGACTGGATGTACGCGAAGCTCGCCGAGTCCTATGTGTTCGACGACGAGGTGCGCAAGTTCATGCGCCAGTCGAACCCGTGGGCGCTGCGCGGGGTGACCGAACGGCTGCTCGAAGCCGCCGATCGCGGCCTGTGGGCCGAACCTGATCAGGCCGTTCTGGACCAGCTCCGCGCCGTCTACCTGGAACTGGAGGGCGAACTCGAAGACTGAGTCACGGTGATGTTTACGGGAACCCTCGATCGGGAAACACCGTCGGAGTTGCGGTCGACCGCGCGCTGACGAACAAGGGGGGCTCGAACATCATGAGCGGTGGTTTCCAGGTCCAGGAGGACGCGATCCGGACGGCCATCGGCCAGCTGACCGCGCTGCTCAACGAGGCGCAGACCAACGGCCGGCACCTCGATGTGTTGCAGCACCTGGTGCAGCCGGGCGCGGCCAGGGAAACCGCGGATTTCCAGCGCAAAGTGACCAGTTCATCCGCCGATCTGGTGCACCAGCACGCCGCGTTCGTCGGTTCGATCCAGGACCAGATCCACAAGCTGACGACCACGCTCCAGCGCTACCAGGCGGGCGAGGACGCGGCAGGCTACGGCTTCGGGAACTGAAGGCCGCGAACGTGCGACGAACCGCCATCACCGTGGCCGTGCTCGGCCTCGCCCTGGCCAGCTGCACGGCAGGCGCCGGCTCGCCCATCCCGAGCCCGACGACCACCACGACGGACTCGGTGAACCCGAACGGGGCGCCGCACGTGGCGAACCCGTTGGACACCACGAAAATGCGGGCGAATCCGTGCGCCTCGGTCACCGGCGCGCAACTGGACCAGCTGAACATCGGCACCAGCGGCAAGCCGGCCAACGTGGGCGGGCCAACCTGCGA
Source organism: Pseudonocardiaceae bacterium (assembly GCA_035948315.1). Lineage (GTDB taxonomy): Bacteria > Actinomycetota > Actinomycetes > Mycobacteriales > Pseudonocardiaceae > CAJCJE01. The sequence continues at coordinate 34,209 of DASZJG010000018.1, forward strand.
CTGGGGCAGCGACAGCGACCCGACCAAATCCGGCGCGACCATCAGCTATCTCACCTCGGCGGCCGGACTGTCCACTGTGTATGGACAGAAGGGCACGTACGCGCTGTTTCAGCCGCTGCCGCCGATCAACGGCTATCCAGCCGTCATCGCTGCGCAGAGCGACGAGCGCTCGACGGGAAACTGCGACGTCACCGTCGGAGTGAGCGACACGCTCGCGATGGACGTCGTGCTCACCGTGAACAGCGGGCCGCAGCAGGCCGATCCGTGCACGCCTGCCGAACAACTGGCCGCGGACGCGATTGCGAACATCAAGTCGGGGGGAAGCAACTAGTGGGATTCGGCAGTTTCGTCAGTGGGGCCTGGCACGCGACGGAGAACTTCTTCGACCCGGACACCTCGGTGCCGGCCGGCACCGATCCGGCGCAGATCTACCAGTGGTTCCACCACGGCGCGGGCACCGGCTCCTACCAGAACGCGGCATCCACGTTGCAGCCCGCGGTCGGCAGCATGAAGAACTACCGGAACTACCTGAACCAGGCGCAGCAGGCGCTCTCGGCGGGCTGGTCCGGTCCGGCCGCCGACGCGGCGCAGCAGTCGTTCGCACCGATGAACACCTCGGCGCAGTCCGTCGCCACGCATGCCGAGGGCCTGCACACCCACCTGACCGCGCAGATCAGCCAGTTCAACGACACCAAGGGCAAGGTCGTCAACGTGCCGACCACGCCGCCCGCCGGGCCCGGTCTGGCCGACTATGTCGGCATGGCCACGCCGATGGGGGCCGCGGGCGTGGTGTCGGCGGACGTTTCCGTCGCCGACTACCAGAGCGACGCGCACGGCAATCAGCAGGCGTACCAGGGCTACCAGGGGCCGACCAACACCCAGTCGGCCGGCCTGCCGCAGGGCGGCAGCCAGAAGAAGCCGCCGTCGAACAACCCGCCAGTGACCGCACCGCCGTCCGGGAACCAGGTGCGGTTGAGCGGAAACGCGCCGGGCGCGCACGGCGGTCAGGGCTACGGGCAGCTGCCGAACCGGTCGGGGAACTACCCGGGCGCCAACGGAATGCGTCCCGGCAGCGGCGCCAACCCGAACTGGCCCGGTCTCGGCCAGCACAACGCGAACGGGCTCGGCAACGGCGGCACGAGCGCGCAGGGCTATGCCGCGCCGAGCGTCGCGACCGCACCCAGCGCGCGGCCCTCCGGCGGGTTCGGCCCGTCCGGCGGCAGCCCGTCGGGTGGGGGCATGGGTGGCTTCGGCTACGGACCCACCGGCAGCGGCGCGAGTGCGGGCCCGACCGGTGGCATGGATGCCGGCGCGGCCGGTTCGCGCGGGATGGGCTCGCCGCGGCTGGGCGGCGGCAGGCGAGCGACGGACAAGGAACACAAGACCGCCGGATACCTCCAGGAGAACGACCCGGAGGCGATCTTCGGCACCGACCAGAAGACCGTGCCGCCGGTGATCGGCGGCTGACACACCAGTTCTGGATTGATCTCGGGGGATAGTCATGGCGCAGGGCGGGGTGCGGTTATCCGCGGCCACATTCGAATTGATCTGGCAGTACCTGCGGCTCGGTGAGATGCCGACCGCGCTGTACGTGCCGCCGAAGGGCGCGACCGTCGCCGACCGGCAGGCGGCGGGCCGAGCGGCCATCGACGAGCTGGCCGAACAGGACCTGCTGGTCGGGCGCGACGACCTGGACGAGGAGGTCGCCGCGCTGTTCCGGCTGCTGGCCCGGCCGACCGACGAGTTCTACGGCTGGTTCGTGCGCGCCGACGGCTCGGCGTTCTCCGGCCTGGTCGGCGTGCACCAGCGCAGGGCGGCGATCGCGATCCTGGACAACGGCAGAGCGTGGGTCGCGCCGGTCGCGCCGACCACGCCCGCCCAGGCGCTGATCGGCATCGCGCCACGGGGACGACCGGTGACGGCGAAGTCGATCACGGTGCCCGCCGACAAGTTCACCGCCCCGACCGAACCGGCCCGCCGGCACTCGGATTTCGAGGCGGCGCGCGGCGTGCTGGCGGACAGCATCCCGGAGAGCCGCGACTCGGCCGTCAATCGGCTGCGCGCGCTGGTCGCCGAGCCCGACCGGGGTCGCGCCCAGCTGTTCGTGGCGCTGCGCGACCGGGCCGGGCGGCGGCGCAAGTCCGCGCGGCCGATCTACTACCTGGACACCGAAGCGGGTCGCTGGATGCTGCACTTCAGCAGTAGGCACGGCGGCGAGCCGTGGCTGACCGCGGCGGCGGGTTCGGCGGAGGCGTTGACGCACGCGCTCTACGACACCCGCAGGGAGTTACTGGACTCGCGTTAACTCTGGTCGACCGAGGTGTTGTAGAGGTCCATGATGTCCTGGTCGAAATAGCTCGAATAGGACACCTGGGGCGTGTCGCCGCCCTCCTCGTACCCGCCGATCACGCCGACCACCGTGCCGAGCCCGGTCGCCGGATTCACGTCGGTCACCCAGGGACTACCGCTGGTGCCGTTCGGGAAACCGTCGCAGTCGAACCGCATCTGGTAGGTGTCCGCCTGGGTCGTCGTGGTCGCGCAGGTCACCGGCGCGGACGCGCCGTCCGGATAACCGGTCACCTGGACCTGGAGGTTGAAACCCAGGCTGGTGCCGAGCTGGTTGGCGCCGGTCTCGCTCTGGATGGTCCGGTCGTTGCCGGCCTGGTGCACGATCAGGAAACCGAAGTCGAGGTCCTGATCGGAGTCGCTGATCCACCTCGGGTCCACGATCAGCTGGCTCGGCGTCCACACGCCATAGGGTTCCTGGCCGTCGTGGTAGTCCGGGATGAACACGATGTCGGTGTCGTAGTCGCCCTGGGTCGGGTCGTAGATGCAGTGCGCCGCGGTGATCACCATGTCACCGTGCGGGCTGGCCACCACGCTCGCCGAGCAGAAGTGGCCGTTGTCGCCCTGGTCGTCGGTGGCGAACAGGGCGCCGACCGCGGGGATGCCGTTGGTGTTGACCGCGGTCAGCTGCTGCGCCTGGGTCGCCGGCGGCTGCTGGGTGGGCACCGACGGGGAGGACGAGGTCGGGGGCGGGTTGTCGGTCTGCGTGGCGCTGCCGGTGGTCGCCGTGCTCGGCGTCCCCTTGGGGGCCTGCTTGGGCAGCGGGTGCTTGGCCCAGTACTGGGTGGCGGCCGAGTTCTCCTGCTGGGACACCGGGCGGATGCCGCTGATCGTGGAGGTGATGTTCCACGGCGACGCCACGCTCGCGGTCGCGCCGAGCAGCACCGCGGCGAAGATCGGGATCAGCACGAGGGTTCGACGACGCACCTGCTGCTCCCTTCCCTCGGTCCGCACATGATCATTATGTCGGGCGGCTCCCCTTCCAGATGACCACATGGTCACCTGAATGGCACCATCCGGAGTACCCCTTTTAACGACTTTTCAGGGACCCTTCAGCTGGTTCATCGGTTACCGGCAGTGGTGTCCGTTCTCAATTGCGTAATTCGGGCACCTTGTGTCGGGAGTCACCCATACCCTCACATCGTGGACACGAACTCCTCGCCCGGGACCGAGATCGAGCGGTCGGACGGCCGAATCCGCCTGCCGCAGATCGACCCGAGGGCCTACGAACACCCGGCCGACCGGGGCGCGCTGGCCACCCTGCGCACCGTCCCCGAGTTCGCGGCCATGCTCAAGGTCGTGTCCGGCGCGTTCACCGAACGCGGCGAGCGGCTGCTGTCGCTGTCCTCGTCGATCCGGGTCGGCCCCAAGCAGTATCCGAGGATCGACCAGCTGCGCCTGGACTGCGCGAGCATCCTCGACGTCGACCCGGTGCCCGAGATGTTCGTCACCCGAGACCCGGTTGCCAACGCCATGACCATCGGCCTGGACGCCCCGTTCATCGTGCTCACCACCGGCCTGGTCGAGCTGCTGGACACCGACAGCCTGCGCTGGGCGATCGGCCACGAGATGGGCCACGCCCTGTCCGGCCATGCTCTCTACCGCACCATGCTGCTGCGCCTGCTGCGGATGATGAGCGGCATGTCCTGGCTGCCGGTCGGCTACTGGGGCCTGCGTGCGATCGTCGCCGCGCTGATGGAGTGGTACCGCAAGGCGGAGCTGTCCGCCGACCGCGCGGGTCTGCTGTGTGGCCAGGACCCGAAGGCGGCGTTGCAGGGGCACGTGCTGCTCGCCGGCGCGAGCGGCCCCGGTGACGTGGACACCGCCGAGTTCCTCAACCAGGCCAAGGAGTACGAGTCCGACGGCGACGTCCGGGACAGCGTGCTGAAACTGCTCAACACCCTGGACCTCACGCATCCGCTGGCCGTCGTCCGCGCGGCCGAACTCCAGCGCTGGGCGGCCGGCGAGGAGTACCGCGCCATCCTGGCCGGCGACTACCCGCGCCGGGGCACCCAGCCGCACACCACCTGGACCCAGGACGTGAAGGACGCGGCAAAGTCCTACAAGGACTCCTTCTCCGTGTCGACCGATCCGCTGGCCAAGGTGCTCAACGAGGTCGGCGGTGCCATCTCCGGCGCGGCCGGCAACGTCTGGCGCCGGTTCAGCCCCGGCAGCTCCTCGGAATCCGAACCGACCGATCAGTGACCATTCGCACTTCAGTGTCCATTCGAACTTCAGTGTCCATTTGAACTGAAGTGCATGAGGTCCTTGGGTGAGGTCCACGAACCACCCCAGGTCCAGCCGACCGAGGTGAACGCGCGCACGGTCGCGTCGCCGGGCGCCACCATGCCGGGGCGCGCGTTCGACCGGTCCAGGTAGGCCGACGCGAGTTCCGGCACGACCAGGCTGCCCTCCCGGTACGGGTTGCAGAACGGGTTCACGTCGATGGCCAGCCCGTACGCGTGCGCCGACCAGCTGGTCTCGCCGACGGCGGGGCGGCAGACGTAGGCGGTCGTGTTGTTGCCGTCCCCGGTCGGATGCGCGGTGACCTCGGCCACACTGGCCACCCGCATCTCCTCGATCGGGAAGCGCGCCGCGTACAGCTGCGCGAACACGCTCGGCACCGCCGACGCGACCCGCGCGTTGACCATCATCTCGCCGGTGTGCGGCTTGCCGTCGAAACCCCAGAACGACATGGTCAGGTAGCGCAGGTCGGCGCTGGCGACCGGACAACCGGACGTCCAGGTGCTGCGCGCCAGCACCGCGGCCGGCACCGGCGCGATGGTCGAGTGGAAGCGGCCGTCGGTGGGCGGGGGCAGGAAATCCGTGGTGGGCAGCCTGCGATCCACCAGCGCCGCCGGGGTCGCCTCGATCTGGCCGTAGCCGTCCGGTTGCAGCGGCAGCGGATTCGCGCCGACGTGCCAGTTCGAGAAGGCCGGAGCGGCCGCGGGCCGAGGAGCCGCGGTCGGCGTCGGTGTCGTGGCCGAGCAGCCGACCAGCGCGGTGCCGATGCCGAACAGCGCGATCGCCGCGGCCAGCGGCCCGCGCGCCCGTTTCCGTCTCCGCACGTCACCCTCCACGTTCATCTGGACGTGACATGGCCCGGCTGGTTGCGCAATCGAGGCGGTGTCCCACGATCGATCGATGTGATATCTACCCCTGATGAGCGTGCATCAGCAGTCAGCGACCCTGCGCAGGGCGTGGGCCGCCGACCTCAGCCCGGCCGGCCTGTACGCGCTGCTCCGGTTGCGGATCTCGGTATTCGTGATCGAGCAGAACTGCACCTACCAGGAACTGGACGGGCTGGATCTGCTGGACACCACCCGCCATTTCTGGCTGGAGTCCGACGGTAAACCCGTCGCCTGCCTGCGGCTGCTGGAGGACGCGGACGGGTTCCGTATCGGCCGGGTGTGCACGCTGGGCGAGCGGCGCGGCCGGGGCCTGTCCCGCAGGCTGATGCAGGCCGCGCTGGCCGAGGTCGGCAAGTCGGCGTGTGTGCTGGAGGCGCAGGTGTATGCCCAGGGCGTTTATGCGGCCTTCGGTTTCGTGCCGGAGGGTGAGCCCTACCTGGAGGACGACATCCCGCACATCACCATGCGCAGGCCCGCCCGCTGATCAACGCCGGGCGTTCGCAGGCGCGGTCTCGGTGATCGTGCGCTCGGCCCGGTCCAGGTCGGCCTCGGTCAGGTCGGCCCGCACGGTCAGCCGCAGCCGGGACACCTTGTCCGGCACCGACGGCGGCCGGAAGCAGCCGACGATCACGCCCTCGTCCCGGCACCGCTGCGCCCACTCGACCGCGGCCTCCGGCGACGGCGCCCGCACGGAGATCACCGCGGCACTCGGCACGCATGCCGCGAACCCGGCCGAGGACAGCCGCGTCGACAGGTCCATCGCGTTGGCGCGCACCCGGTCCGGGCGCCCCGGCTCCTCCTTGAGCACCCGCAGCGCGGTCAGCGCGGCAGCGGTCGAGGAGGGAGCGAGGCCGGTGTCGAAGATGAACGTGCGCGCCGTGTTGACCAGGTGCTGGATGACCCGGCGCGGTCCGAGCACCGCGCCGCCCTGGGCGCCCAGCGACTTGGACAGCGTGACCGTCGTGACCACGTCCGGCGCGCCCTGCAGACCCGCTTCGGCGACCGCGCCCCGGCCACCGTCGCCCAACACGCCGAACCCGTGCGCGTCGTCGACCAGCAGCCCGGCCCCCTGCCGCCGGCAGACCGCGGCGAGTTCGGCCAGCGGCGCGAGGTCGCCGTCCACCGAGAACACCGAGTCGGTGATGACCAGCGCCCGCTGCCGGTCACGGGTGGCCAGCGCGCGCTCGATCGCGGCCGGGTCGGCGTGGTCGGCGACGGACACCGCGGCCTTGGCCAGCCTCGTGCCGTCGATCAGCGACGCGTGGATGTAGCGGTCCGCCACGATCGCCGCGTCCGGGCCGGACAGCGTGATGGTGGCCGCCATGTTGGCCAGAAAGCCGGAGGAGAAGACCAGCGCGGCCTGCGCGCCGCAGAACGACGCGAGTTCCTGTTCCAGTTCGCTGTGCAGCTCGGTCGTTCCGGTCACCAGCCGCGAACCGGTCGAACCCGCGCCCCAGCGCAGCGCGGCCGCGGCCGCCGCGCCCGCGACCCGCTTGTCCCTGGTCAGGCCCAGGTAGTCGTTGCCGGCCAGGTCGAGCGTGCTCTCGTTGGCAGCCCTCGGTCGCAGGTGGCGCCGGAGCCCGGCGCGCTTGCGCTCCTCGGCGTAGTCGTCGACCCAGTCGAAGACGTGCTCCGGGGCGAGGCGGGCTGCGGTCGGCGCGACTGAGGAACTCACGCCGGCCAGTTTCGCACCTACGCCTTGAGTCCGGTGCGGGCCGTCAATGAACGATCATCGCGCCGATGACGGCCAACGCGAGGATCACGATGAACACGATGGCGTTCGCCGGGAGCCGACCGTTCGACACCCGCCGCGACGGTTGGCCGCCGACGAAGTAGTTGTCGCCGTTCGAGGCGTCGTGATGGTGATGATGGCCACCGAACCCGCCGCCGCCGTCGTGCCCGCCGTGGTGCCCTCCGCTGAACCCGCCCCCGCCGTCGCCTCCGTGCATGGCACTCCCTCCCTGGTCCCTGACTCCATGACAGCACAGATGGGGCGGTGATCACGCCGACTTGGTGTCGGAGTGATGCGAATGCGACGATGCCAGCGACCCAAGCGGAGGCGAGCGAGGAAGCCGGTGTGAATCCGGCGCGGTCCCGCCACTGTGACCGGGGAGGGTGGCTCCACGCATGGCCACCAGGGCAGACGTCCTGGGAAGGCCGGAGCACACCCGACGATCCGGGAGCCAGGACATTCCCGCTCCGCAGGGGTGCGGTTCGCCGCACCCGCCAGCCTTGACCCGGGCGTGGACACCCGAGGAAGGAATCGTGGGCATGACCCCCGGTGGCTCGCGCACGACCGCAGGCTTCCCGTTCTCCGCCGTTGTCGGCCACGACGACCTGCGACTCGCCCTGCTGCTCAACGCGGTGCATCCGGCCATCGGCGGGGTGCTGGTCCGCGGCGAGAAGGGCACGGCCAAGTCGACGGTGGTCCGCGCGCTCGCCGCGCTGCTGCCCGAGTTGGCGGTGGTCGCGGACTGCCGCTTCGGCTGCGACCCGGCCAAGGCGGACCCGAGCTGCCCCGACGGTCCGCACATCGACCCCGAGACGCGCCGCCGACCCGCGCGGCTGGTCGAGTTGCCGATCGGCGCCACCGAGGACCGGCTGGTCGGCTCGCTCGACCTGGAACGGGCCCTCACCGAGGGCGTCCGTGCCTACCAGCCCGGTCTGCTGGCCGCCGCGCATCGCGGCGTGCTCTACGTCGACGAGGTCAACCTGCTGCACGACCACCTGGTCGACCTGCTGCTGGACGCGGCGGCGATGGGCCGCGCGCACGTCGAGCGGGAGGGCGTCTCGGTCTCGCATGCCTCGTCGTTCCTGCTGGTCGGCACCATGAACCCGGAGGAGGGCGAGCTGCGCCCGCAGCTGCTCGACCGGTTCGGCCTGACCGTGCACGTGACCGCGGCCCGGGAGGTGTCGATGCGGACCGAGGTGATCCGGCGCAGGCTCGCCTTCGAGGCCGACCCGGACGGTTTCGCCGCCCGCTGGGCCGACGAGGACAAGCAGTTGGCCGACCGCATCGCGACCGCGCGGGCCGCACTGCCCTCGGTCCGGCTGACCGACACCGAGCTGCGCCGGATCGCCGCGATCTGCGCCGCGTTCGAGGTCGACGGCATGCGCGCCGACCTGGTCGTGGCCCGCACCGCGATCGCGCACGCCGCCTGGCGCGGCGCCGACGAGGTCAACGCGGACGACGTGGAGATCGCGGTCCGGCTCGCCCTGCCGCACCGCCGCAGGCGTGACCCCTTCGACGAGCCCGGCCTCGACGAGGACCAGCTGAGCAAGGCCCTTGCGGACGCCGCCGAACAGGCCGAGTCCGCCCCGGAACCCGAGGACCCCCCGGAACCAGAGGACGCCCCGGAACCAGAGGACGCCCCGGAACCCGACGACGACCCGGATGGCCCCGGCACCGGCCAGCCCCAGCCAGAGCCCCAGCCCGAACAGGACCAGCCCCAGCCGAGCCAGTCCGAACCAACCCAGGGCCAGCCTGAACCGAGCCAGGGCCAACCTCGCGGCGGCGAACAGCAGACGCCGCAACCCGCTCCGTCCTTCCGTGCCCGGCTCATCGAGCTGCCCGGCCTCGGCGAGGGCGCGCCCGGTCGTCGGTCGCGGTCGCGTACGCAGTCCGGCCGGGTGGTGCGGGTCGCGGACACCGGCCCGACCGCCGGCTCCGGCCTGCACCTGCTCGGCACGCTCGCCGCCGCCGCGCCGCACCAGTTGGCCCGTGGCCGCACCGGGCCGGGGCTACGCCTGCGGGCCGAGGATCTGCGCTCGGCCGTACACGAGGGCCGGGAGAGCAACCTGGTTCTGTTCGCGGTGGACACCTCCGGCTCGATGGCGGCCAAGCAGCGCATGTCCGCGGTGACCGGAGCGGTGCTGTCCCTGCTCCGCGACGCCTACCAGCGCCGCGACCAGGTCGGCGTGATCACCTTCCGGGGGGCGGAGGCCGAGGTCGCGTTGCCGCCGACCTCGTCGATCGACGCGGCCGTGCGCAGGCTCGCCAAGCTGCGCACCGGCGGTCGTACGCCGTTGGCCGAAGGGCTGCTGCGGGCACGGAAAGTCCTTGCCGTGCAACGGTTGCGCGATCCGCTGCGTCGCCCGCTGCTGGTGGTGCTCACCGACGGCCGCGCGACCTCCGGCCGTGATCCGGTGCCCGACGCCCTGCGCGCGGCGGCGTTGCTGGCGGCCGATCGGATCGCCTCGGTGACCGTCGACTGTGAACACGGGCCGGTCCGGCTCGGCCTCGCCGCGCGGTTGGCCGACGCGCTCGGCGGCGCCTGTCTCACGCTGCCCGAACTGTCCGCGGAACACGTGACCGGCGTGGTCCGCGCCGCGAGAGCAGCCTAGGAGCCCGCATGCCGATGGGAACCCCGACCGAGGTGCCGGCCGACGGCCTCACCACCCGGCAGCGTCGCAACCGGCCGCTGCTGATCGTGCACACCGGCGAGATGAAGGGGAAGTCGACCGCCGCGTTCGGCCTCGCCCTGCGCGGCTGGAACCAGGGCTGGTCGATCGCGGTGTTCCAGTTTGTGAAGTCGGCGAAGTGGAAGGTCGGCGAGGAGTCCGCGTTCGCCGCGCTGAACCAGGTGCACGAGCAGACCGGCACGGGCGGCCCGGTCGAGTGGCACAAGATGGGCGAAGGCTGGTCCTGGACGAGGAAGCAGGGCACGGAGGAGGAGCACGCCGAAGCCGCGTTCGAGGGCTGGCAGGAGATCGCTCGACGCATCGCTGAGCAGCGCCACGACCTGTACGTGCTCGACGAGTTCACCTACCCAATGCACTGGGGCTGGGTCGACGTGGACGAGGTGGTCGACACCCTGCGCGACCGACCCGGCCACCAGCACGTGGTGATCACCGGCCGGCACGCGCCGGACGCCCTGATCGACGCGGCCGACCTGGTCATGCGGACCACGAAGGTGAAGCACCCGATGGACGCGGGCCAGAAGGGCCAGCGGGGCATCGAGTGGTAGCTCGCCTCGTCATCGCCGCACCCGCGTCCGGCGCGGGCAAGACCACGATCGCGACCGGACTGATGGCGGCCCTGCGCGCCAGGGGAAACACGGTCGCGCCGGTCAAGGTCGGCCCGGACTACATCGACCCCGGCTATCACGCGCTGGCCGCCGGCCGGCCGGGTCGCAATCTCGATCCGGTGCTCGTCGGCGAGGATCTGATCGCCCCGTTGTTCGCCCACGGCGCGCGGGACGCGGACATCGCGGTGATCGAGGGCGTGATGGGCCTGTTCGACGGGAAGGTCGGCGCGGGCGGGTTCGGCTCGACCGCGCACGTGGCCACCCTGCTCGGCGCGCCGGTGCTGCTGGTGGTCGACGCACGCGGGCAGGGGCGCAGTCTCGCCGCGCTGCTGTCCGGCTTCCGTTCCTACGACCCCGAGGTGCTGCTGGCCGGCGTGCTGCTGAACCAGGTCGGTTCGGATCGGCACGAGGAGGTGCTGCGCGCGGCCTGCGACGAGGTCGGCCTCCCGGTGTTCGGCGCGGTACGGCGCGGCGCCGAGGTCGCGCTGCCCTCGCGCCATCTCGGCCTGGTGCCAGCCGCCGAACACGGGACGGCCGCGGTGCGCGCGGTCGAGGCGATGGCCGATCTCATCACCCGATCGGTTGATCTTGACGGCATTGTGCGGCTCGCTGAGTCGGCCGGGCCGCTGCGCGGTCACGCGCTCTGGTCGCCCGCGTTGGACGTGGTCGGCCATCCCGTCGTCGCGTTCGCCGGCGGTGCGGCGTTCACGTTCGGCTATGCCGAACATGCCGAGTTGCTGCGCGCGGCAGGCGCCGAGGTCGTCGTGTTCGATCCGCTGACCGACACCGCGCTGCCGGAGGAGACGTCGGCCGTGGTGCTGCCGGGCGGTTTTCCCGAGCAGCACGGGCCCGCACTGTCCGCGAATGTGTTGCTGCGCAAGGAGATCGCGAACTTCGCCCGATCGGGTGGGATCGTGACCGCGGAATGCGGTGGCCTGCTGTACCTGGCGCGGGAGGTCGACGGGCAGCCGATGTGCGGCGTGCTGGACGCGGTCGGCGCGATGGGACCGAGGCTGAGCCTTGGCTACCGGGACGCGGTGGCAGCGGGCGATTCGGTGTCCTATCGGGCCGGTGAACGGCTGACCGGGCACGAGTTCCACCGCACGGTGCTCACCCCGATGCGTGGTGCGACGCCCGCCTGGCACTGGCGCGGCGCGGACGGTCGCCCGGTGACCGAGGGATTTTCGCTCGATCGGGTGCATGCGTCGTATCTGCACACCCACCCGGCTGCCCAACCGCAGGCGATCATGCGGCTGGTGGCGGCCGCTTCGGAGGGACGGAACTGATGGTGCGACTGATCGGTATCGGGGTCGGGCCGGGCGATCCCGAACTGCTCACGCTTGCCGGGCAACGTGAACTGCGCGCGGCCGGCCGGGTGTTCGTGCCGGTCCTGGCCCCGGACGAGCGCGACAGTGACAACCAGGGCAGGGCCGAGGCCGTGGTCCGCGCGCACGTCGCGGACGAGTCGGTGATCGAGCGGCTCACCTTCGCCCTCGCCGACCCGGTCGACGGCGCACAGCAGCGGCGTCACCGGCACTGGGACGCGGCAGCACAGCGGATCGTCGAGTACCTGGGCTCGGGCGGTGGCTCGGCGGCCTTCGCCACGATCGGTGACCCATCCGTGTATTCCACGTTCGGTTATCTGGCCGCGACCGTCCGATCGCTGCTGTCGGATGTGGAAATTCGCACGATTCCGGGGATCACCGCGATGCAGGCAGCGGCCAGCGCGGCCGGAATAACGCTGGTAGAAGGCGCCGAGCCACTGACGGTGCTGCCAGTGACGCGCAACGTCACCGCCGTGGCGGACCGGATCGAGGCAGGCGGTACGGTCGTCGTCTACAAGGGCGGGCGCAGGCTTTCGGCGTTGCGCGACGTGATCACGCGATCCGGGGCACTGGACCGCGCGGTGTACGCCGAGCATCTCGGCACGCGGGACGCGCGAGTGCTGCCACTGTCCGAAGTAGACATCGCGGAGCCGGATTCCGCAACCGGAGCCGATGCGCCGTATCTGTCGACCGTGGTCGTACTTCCACCTCGCGGTGGGAGAGGAGAGCAGCTGTGAGCAGCCAGGGACGGGTTTCGTTCGTCGGCGCGGGACCTGGGGCGGCCGACCTGATCACGGTGCGCGGGGCGCGGCGACTCGCCGAGGCGGACATCATCGTCTGGGCGGCCAGCCTGGTCGACCCCGAGTGCATCAGGGAGCACGCGCGCGAGGACGCGGAGCTGATCGACTCGTCGTTGATCACGCACGAGGACGTCATCGAGGTCTACCGGCGGGCGCTGCGCGACCACAAGCGGGTGGCCAGGGTGCACTCCGGCGACCCGGCGCTGTGGGGCGCGGTGCAGGAGCAGTACGACGCCTGCCAGCGGCTGGGCATCGAGGTCGAGATCGTGCCGGGCGTGTCAGCGTTCTCCGCGGCGGCCGCGGTGGTCGGCCGCGAGCTGACTCTCCCCGAGGTAGCCCAGTCGGTCATCCTGACCCGGTTGGAGGGCGGCAAGACGCCCATGCCGGACGGTGAGCAGATCCGCGAGTTCGCCCGGCACGGCACCACGATGGCGATCTTCCTGTCCGCCGCGCGCAGCGGCCAGCTGGTCGAGGAGCTGCTGGCCGGCGGCTACGCGGAGGACACCCCGGTGGTGGTCGCGTACAAGGCGACCTGGCCGGACGAGCTGATTCTGCACACGACCATCGGCGAACTCGTCGAGCAGGTGAAGCAGCACAAGCTCTGGCGGCACACGCTGTTCCTGGTCGGGCGGGCGCTGCGGGCCGGTGGCACGCGGTCGCACCTGTACAACGCGGGCCACTTCCACACCTACCGCAAGGCCGACCCGGCGGCCCGGCGCGCGCTGCGGGCCAGCAAGGCGGGCGAGCCCGGCGAGGGCGGCGAAGGCGGTGAGGGCGAATCGGCGCAGAAGAGTCGCGCGGGCTGGCCGCTGCACACCAGCCGCAGCGGTTGGGTGGCCGCGCGGATCGCGAACGGCTGGAGCCCGACCCAGCGCACCAAGTCCGACGACGAGCAGGCCCAGCCCGCATCGGTGGCCGCATGGTCGGCGGTGCGCGGCTGGCAGGAGACCGCACGGTCGGCCGGTCGGCCCGGGGCTCGGGTCAAGCAGGAGGCGAAGCCGGCGCCGGACCAGGGCACGCTCGCGTTGGACGAGGAGCCGGAAGTCACCGCACCGGAGGTCATCGCGCCGGACGTCGCTGCGAAACTCGCCGAGCCAGCGGTGGCGGCAGCGCCGATAGAGACCGAGCCGGTTGAGGCGGTTGAGCCGGCTGATGTTGCGCCGGTTGAGGCTGAGCCAGTTGTCGAAGCCGCACCGGAACCCAAGCCCGAAGCCAGGCCGGCAACTGAGCCGGCACCCAAGCCGCGGAACCGCGCCAAGCCGACCGGGCGGGCGGCGCCGCGCAAGCAGACCGGGCGGAAGCCGGCCGGCAAGGGCTCGCAGCCCCGGCGCAACTCCGGTGGCACTTCAGGCAAGTGAGCGAAGAACCGCCCGAACTGCGCGAGCCGGATCTGCCGCGCACGGCCAAGGTGCGGCCGACGGCGCTGCGCACCGGGTTCACCACGGGTGCGTGTTCGGCGGCGGCGGCGAAGGCGGCGTGTGTCGCGTTGCTGACCGGGGCCGCGCCCGCCGAGGTGGAGATCTCGTTTCCGGCGGGGACGCGGCATCGGTTCACCGTGGCGGAGTGTCGGATCGACGCTGATCAGGCGACCGCGGTGATCGTCAAGGACGCCGGGGACGATCCGGATGTGACGCACGGCGCGCACCTCACGGCCACCGTCCGCTGGCGCACCGACGACGCCATCGAACTGCACGGCGGCGAGGGCGTCGGCACGGTGACCAAGGCCGGGCTGGGGCTGCCGGTCGGCGGGCCCGCGATCAATCCGGTGCCGCGCACGATGATCACCGAGGCTGTTCGCGAGGCGGTTGCCGGACGCGGGGTCGATGTCACGATCAGCGTGCCGGGCGGGGAGAAGATCGCCTACAAGACGACCAACCGGCGGCTGGGCATCATCGGTGGCATCTCGATCCTGGGCACGACCGGGATCGTGCGGCCGTTCTCGACGGCGTCCTGGCGGGCCAGCGTCGAGCAGGCCGTTTCGGTGATGGCGGCGCAGGACTGGCGGGTGCTGGTGCTGGCGACCGGCGGACGGACCGAGCGCGCGGCGATGCGGCTGTTTCCGGATTTTCCGGAGGTCGCGTTCGTGGAGGTCGGCGATTTCACCGGGGCGGCGCTGCGCAGAGCGGTGGAGCAGGGCATTCGGGACGTGGTGTTCGTCGGCATGATCGGCAAGCTGACCAAGCTCGCCTCCGGGGTGCTGATGACGCACTACACCCGGTCGAAGGTGGACACCGCGCTGCTCGGCGCGATCACCGCCGAGCATGGCCGCAGCGCGGCCGATGTGTCCGAAGTGGAGGGTTCGCCGACGGCGCGGCGCGCCTACGAGGTGTGGGAGCAGGCCGGCATGCTGCGCGAGTGTGGCGACGACCTGTGCCGCCGCGTGGCCGATGTACTGTCCCGATTCGCGGGCGAACAGGGGGTAGCGCTGCCAGCACGCGTTGCCATGGTCGACTTCACCGCCGACGCGGTGGTCGCCGCGACCGAACCCGAGTGGGTTACGTTGGGCGCGCCCGGCTGATCTATATCGGAGGCGAAATACGGATGACGGTCACCGTGATCGGGGTCGACGGCGCGAGTCTGCCGCCGGGCAGCGGCGAGGCGCTGCAGCGAGCCAGTCTGGTGGTCGGCGCGCGCCGGCACCTGGCCGCACATGCCCCCAACGCGGTGCGCACCATCGAACTCGGTCCGCTGGAGGGCGCGCTCGCCGAACTGCGTGCGCATGCCGGTGGCAGCGCGGTGGTGCTGGCCTCGGGTGATCCCGGGTATTTCGGCGTGTTGCGCGCGCTGCGCGAATCCGGTCTGGAAGTCATCGTGCGACCCGCGCTGTCCAGCGTGCAGCGGTTGGCCGCGATGGTCGGTCGGCCCTGGGACGACATGGCGGTGGTCAGCGCGCACGGACGCGAATTAGGGCCGGCGCTCAACGTGTGCCGGGCGCGGCCCGCGGTCGCGGTGCTGACCGGGCCGGGCAGCGGACCTGCCGAGCTCGGCGCCGGACTGGCCGGCTGGCGACGCACGCTGGCCATTGCTGAGGACCTCGGCGGGCCGGACGAGAAGCTGACCATGATCGACGCCGCGCAGGCCGCGACCCGCCAGTGGCGCGAGCCGAACGTGCTGCTCTGCCTTGCCGACGCGGGCGAGGTGCCGGATCGCGGCTGGTACGGGGGCGGCGGGACGGTGCCGGTCGGCGGCTGGGCGCTGGGCGAGGAGGCGTTCGCGCACCGGGACGGCATGGTGACCAAGGCCGAGGTGCGCGCGCTCGCGCTGGCCCGGCTCGCGCCCCGGCCGGGCACGCTGATCTGGGATGTCGGCGCCGGTTCCGGCGCGGTCGCGGTGGAGTGCGCGCGGCTGGGCGCGGCCGTGATCGCGGTCGAGCGGGACGCGGGCCAGGGCGTACGGATCGTGGCGAACGCCGCGCGGTACGGCGTGGACGTGCGGCTCGTCGACGGCGGTGCGCCGCAGGCGCTGATCGGACTGCCGCAGCCGGACGCGATCTTCGTCGGCGGTGGCGGGCCGAACGTGGTGCGCTCGTGCGCCGAGGCGGGCGCGAAGCGGATCGTGGTCGCGCTGGCGGCCATCGACCGGATGGCGCCGGCCAGGGACAACCTGCGCTGGGCCGGTTACGAGGTCGACGGTGCGCAGATCAGCGCGTCGCGCCTGGTGGACCTGCCGGGTGGCGCGAGCAGGCTGGAGGCGACCAACCCGGTCCTGTTGGTGTGGGGTACCAAGCAATGATCGGTTTGTTCGCGGTGACCGCGGCCGGCAGGCGGGCGGCCACCGAACTGGCCGCCGGGCTCGGCTCGGACGCGGTGGTCGTCGAGGGGCCGCTGCGATCGTCGCTGGAGCAGTTGTGGCCCCGGCTGGACGCGGCCGTGTTCTTCCTGGCCACCGGCGCGACCGTGCGGCTGATCGCGCCGTTGTTGGCGGACAAGCACACCGACCCCGGCATTGTCTGCGTCGACGAGGCGCGCACGTTCGCGGTGTCGGTCGCGGGCGGGCACGGCGGCGGTGCCAACGAGTTGACCGAACGCGTCGCCGAGCTGCTCGGCGCGACCCCGGTGATCACCACCGCGTCCGACGCGACCGGCACCACGCCGCTGGACGAACTGGTCGGGCTGATCGACGCGACCGTGGACGGCGACCTCGCCTCCTGCGGCGTCGCTCTGCTGGACGGCGCGCCGATCAAGCTGGTGAACCCGTTGGGGTTCCCGCTGCCCGCGCTGCCACCGAACATCGGGCCGGCCGTTGACAGTCCTGAGTGGATAGTGTTGATCGACGACCGGGCGCCGACCGAGGAGCCGGAAATACCGACGCTGCGGCTGATTCCGCCGACGCTGGTGGTCGGCATCGGGTCGGCCCGGGACGTGCCGGCGGACACGGTGAAGGCCGCGCTCGCGCAGCTCGACCATGTGCACGGCTTCGATCCCCGTGCGGTGCGGGCGTTCGCGACGGTCGACATCAAGACCGACGAGCCGGGGATTCTCGGCGCGATCGCCGATTTCTCGTTCTGGCACTGGCAGGACAACCTGACGCTGCTGGCCTATCCGGCCGACACGCTGTCCACAGTGGATGTTCCGAATCCGAGTGACGCGGTGCTGTCCGCGGTGGGCACGGCCAGCGTCGCCGAGGCGGCCGCGCTGCATGCCGCGCGGGAGTTGGTGCCGGGCGCGCCGGTCGACCTGGTGGTGCGCAAGACGAAGTCCGGTGGCACGGCCGAGACAGCGCATCGGGTGACCATCGCGGTCGCGCGGATCCGGCCGCGCGGCAGGCTGGCCGTGGTCGGGCTCGGGCCGGGCGCGGGCGACCTGCGCACGCCGAGGGCCGAGGCTGAGCTGCGCCGGGCGGCCATCGTGGTCGGGCTGGACTCGTACGTCGATCAGGTGCGGCACCTGCTGCGCGCCGGGACCGAGGTCCGGGCGAGCGCGTTGGGCGCCGAGGAGGCCAGGGCCCGCGAGGCCGTCGAGTTGGCGGCGAGCGGGCGGGCGGTCGCGCTGATCGGCTCGGGCGACGCGGGCGTGTACGCGATGGCGAGCCCGGCCCTACAGCAGTGTCCGGTCGAGGTCGAGGTGGTCGGGGTGCCGGGGGTGACGGCCGCGCTGGCCGCGTCCGCGCTCCTCGGCGCGCCGCTGGGGCACGATCACGCGCTGATCAGCCTGTCCGACCTGCACACGCCGTGGGAGATCATCCAGCGCCGGGTGGCCGCGGCCGCACAGGGCGATTTCGTGGTCTGCTTCTACAACCCGCGCTCGCGCGAGCGGCACTGGCAACTCGCCGCCGCCCTGGACATCCTGCGCGAACACCGGCCGGCGAGCACACCGGTCGGCGCGGTGCGGCAGGCCAGTCGCGATGGACAACACGTGTGGTGTGCGCCACTGGCGGAGTTCGATCCGACCGAGGTCGACATGTTCACCACGGTCGTCGTCGGCTCCTCGCAGACGAACCTGGTGAACGGCAGGATGGTCACGCCGCGTGGCTACACCTGGCAGAACTGACGGGATTCCGCTGGTCATCAGCTCGGCGTGCACGGCATGCGGCGCCTGTCTGCTCACCTGCCCGGAACACGCGCTGCGACCCGCGCCCGGCCGGCCCGCGGTGACCGACGATTGCACGCGGTGCGGCGAGTGCGTGGAGATCTGCCCGGCGGACGCGATCACGCTCGTCGATCCTGGCACGGTTTGACCAGGGCCGTTCGGACCGGTCAGGATCCGACGGTGCAGCGCGTCATCCATCCGATCGAGGTCGAGTCCTATCGCATCCTGCGGGAGCGCGTGGACACCGCGCACCTGTCGCCGCTGACCCGGGCGGTCACCGAACGCATCGTGCACACGACCGCGGATCCGAGCTGGGTCGGCGAGCTGATCACCACCGAGCAAGCGCTTGCGCAGGGCCGCGCCGCGTTGCTGGCCGGCGCGCCGCTGCTGGCCGACGTGCGGATGGTCGCGGCCGCGGTCACCGCGCGTGAGTGCACGGTGTGCCTTGATCTGGCCGGCCCGATCGAGGGCCTGACCCGCTCGGCCGCCGGCATTCGCGCGGCGGCGGCCCGCTTTCCGGACGGGGCGGTGTGGGCGATCGGGAACGCGCCGACCGCGCTGGCCGAACTGCTCCGGCTCGCCGAGGACGGCGAGGTGCGGCCCGCGTTGGTGATCGGCCTGCCAGTCGGGTTCGTCGGCTCCGTGGCGGCCAAGTCGGCGTTGCGCGCCAGCGGACTGAACGCGCTCAGCAACGCATCGGAACGGGGCGGCGCGGCCATTGCCGGTGCCGCGATCAACGCGCTGTTGTACGCGGAGGGGGACGCATGAGTCGGGAGCCGCTGCTCATCGTGGGGCACGGCACGGTCGATCCGGCCGGGGTCGGCGAGTTCACCGCGTTCGTCGAGCGGATGCGGGCGAAGCTGGCGCCGGAGCGGATCGACGTGGCGGGCGGGTTCATCGAGCTGTCCGCACCCGCAGTTGCCGAGGCGTGGCAGTACCTCGTCGAGCGGGGACACCAGCGGTTGACGGCGGTGCCGCTGGTGCTGGTCGCGGCCGGGCACGCCAAGGGAGACATGCCGGCCGCGCTGCAACGCGAGGTGCGGCGGCAGCCCGGTTCGTCCTTCGCGTTCGGCCGACCGCTCGGGCCGCATCCGATCCTGCTCGACCTGCTCGCCGAACGCATCGGCGCCGTTGTGCCGACCGAGGAGTTCGCGGACACGGCCGTGGTGCTGGTCGGGCGCGGCTCGACCGATCCGGACGCGAACGCCGAGATCTGCAAGATGGCCCGACTGCTCCAGGAAACGCGCGGGTTCGCGTTCGTGGAGACCGCGTTCGTGTCGCTGGCCGTGCCGAACGTGGCCGACGGGCTGCACCGCGCGAAGCTGCTCGGCGCGAATCGGGTCGTCGTCGCGCCCTACTTCCTGTTCGACGGCGTGCTGCCGCAGCGCGTCGTTCAGCAGTCCGTCGCGTTCGGACAGTCGAATCCGGACCTGGACGTGCGCGTCGCCGGGTATCTCGGTGACTGCGCCCAACTTGCCGACCTGGTCGTCGAGCGCTATCACGAAACCCTGCACGGCGACATCAGGATGAACTGCGACACCTGCGCGTACCGGGTCCTGCTGCCCGGCTTCGAGGACAAGCTGGGCGCGCCGCAGACCCCGCACCACCACCCGGACGACCCCACGCATGGTCACGGTCACGGACACGTTGAGGTGAGACGATGAGCGACCGGAGGGGGCGGGCCCCCGGCAGGGGGTCGGCGACAACACAGCACTACCTGGCCGGGCTCGATCTGGCCGGCAAGCGGGTGGTCGTGGTGGGCGGCGGCACGGTCGCGCAGCGCAGGCTGCCCCGGCTGGTGAACGCGGGCGCGTCCATCGAAGTGATCTCGCCGCATGTCACGCCGGGCGTGCAGAGCATGGTCGAGGCGGGCGAGATCGGCTGGCAGCAGCGGCCCTACGCGGACGGCGACCTCGACGGCGCCTGGTACGCGCTGGCCTGCGCCAGCGACCACGAGGTGAACGCGGCCGTCGCGGCCGAGGCGCAGCGGTGCAGGGTGTTCTGCGTGCGCGCGGACGCGGGCGCGAGGGGCAGCGCGGTCACGCCCGCGGTCGGCGAGCACGACGGCCTGCTGGTCGGCGTGTTGGCGGGCGGTCAGCCGAGGCGTTCAGCGGCGGTGCGCGACGGACTGCTGGACGCGCTGCGCGAGGGCACCGTCACCGACGAGCAGGCGGCCAAGGTGCCCGGTGTCGCACTGGTCGGCGGTGGGCCGGGCGATCCGGAGCTGATCACGGTGCGCGGCAGGCGGTTGCTGGCGCGTGCCGACGTGGTCGTCGTGGACCGGCTGGCGCCGCGCGAACTGCTCGACGAACTACCGCCGCACGTTGAGGTCGTGGACGCGGCCAAGATCCCCTACGGTCGGGCGGCCAGCCAGGAAGTCATCAACGCGACCCTGATCGAGCACGCCAAGGCCGGCAAGTTCGTGGTCCGGCTCAAGGGCGGCGACTCCTACGTGTTCGGCCGCGGCTACGAGGAACTGCTCGCCTGCGCGGAAGCCGGCGTGCCGGTGACCGTGGTGCCCGGCGTGACCAGCGCGTTCGCCGTGCCCGCCGTGGCAGGCGTGCCGGTGACGCATCGCGGCGTCGCGCACGAGGTCGTCGTGGTGTCCGGGCACGTCGGCCCGGACGACGAGCGTTCGCTGGTCGACTGGAACGCGCTGGCCAGCCTGCGCGGCACGATCGTGCTGCTGATGGGGTTGCAGCGGATCGAGGCGTTCGCCAAGGCGCTGATCGCCGGCGGCCGGCCCGCGAACACGCCGGTCCTGGTGGTCGCGGACGGCACCATGCGTACCGAGCAGGCCGTTCGCTCTACTTTGGACGGAGTGGCCGATGCCGTTGCGGACAAGGGCATCCGGCCACCCGCCGTCGTGGTCATCGGCCCGGTCGTCGCGGTGGGCGACGACCGGACCGACGGCTCCTGACCTACTGGATCGAGTAGGTGTCGGCGAAATAGCCGGTCAGGTCGACGGTCAGGTTGGCCGGCGTGCTGCCCGAGTTGTAGAAGCCTTCCCAGCCGACGCCGTTGAGCCCGTTCGGGATCTGGGGCATCGACACGTTCGACACGGTCTGTCCCGCTGCCCATGACTCGGTCGCGGACGGGATCGCCCCGCTGCCGTCCGGCCGGTAGATCGACAACGAGCCCGCGCCGGTCGTGCCGGTCACGGTCGTGGTCAGGACCAGCGTCGTGGTCCATTCGGACGGATTGGCGATGCCGTCGGCGATCGGTGCGTCGGTTGTCGTCGTGGGCGCCAGTTGCGTGGTGCCCTCCCGGACCGGCGCCACCGGAACGTAGGTCTCCTGGCTGTTCGGGCTGAAGTAGCCGGCTACGTCCACCGCGAGTTCCGTGGTCTGGCTGGTGTACAGGACGATCCCGCCGTCCGCCCCGACCGGGACGATCATCGTGTTCGACGTGGTTCGGCCCGCCGAGTAGTCAAGGCTCTCGTCGGTGGGCTGCGCGGAGCCGTCGGCATAGGCGGTGATGAAACCGTTGGCGGAAGGGTTGATCGCGGTCACGTTGACCACGACGGCCGCGATCCCGGTCGAGGGCAGCGCGCCCTGGTCCGCGCCCGCGATCGGTACGGCCGCCGTGTTCCCGCCGCTGATCGTGCCGTCCCGCAGCCGGGCCTGGATCAGCGTGGTGTGGCCGTTGGCGAGCGAGGTCTGGAAGAACCCCGCCAGGTCGGCGGTGAGGTCGATGACGCCCGCGCTGCCGTTGTAGACGTCGACGAATCCGTTCTGGGCGACGGTGGTGATCGCCAGGCCGCTGACCGCCGAGCCCGGGGCGAAGGTCAGGTTGGCCGTTGCGGGCCTGCGGCTGAAGTCCGGGTAGACGACGAGTTGGCCCGCGGCGGCCGCGTTGTGCACGGTCAGGTTCAGCGCGGCGGCGGTGATGCCGAGCGGAACGCCGCTGTTGCCGCCGACCCTGACCCGGGCGAACGCGCCGGCCGGAACCTTCGTGCTCGTCAACTGGATCGGGCCGTAGGGCGTGTAGTCCGTGCCGACCGGTGTGAACAAGGCCTTCACAGTCGCCGTCGCGCCGTTCGCGTCCGTGATCGTTGCTTTGACCGCGTGCGGGCCCGGTGTGGAGAAGCCGTAGTAGAAATTGGGCACGTAGCCGGTCAGCTGGATCGGACCGGTGCCGAAGTCGACGGTTTCACCGGTCAGGTTCCACGGGTCGCCGCCGCTGTCGACGCTGAGCGTGAGCCCGAGCGCGCCGGAGGGGGTCATCTCCAGCGTCGGGTTCAGCGGACCGCCCGGCGGCACGATGGTGACCTGCGAGGTCAACAGCGACGCCTGGAGGTTCCCGATGGTCGTCGGGGTCACGGTGATCGGGTACGTGCCGGTCGCGGTGTAGGTATGGCCGGCGGAGGAGCAGTCGGCGTTGGGCACGATGGTGCCGTCGCCGAAGTCGACGGTGCAGGTGACCGGCTCGGACCAGGTGTCGGTGATCGAACCGGTGAGGTGCACGTTGCCGCCGACCGGTGCCTGGGTCGCGTTCACGTTGAGGCTGTCCGAAACCACCTGGTCCTGCGCCTCGTACGCGCCCCGGTCGTCGAAGTTCCGCGTGCCGACGCCGGTGTTGGGCGTCAGCGGGTCGTCAAGGCGCGGGTTGCCGGCGAGGTCGGTGCTCAGCTCGCCCGGCGCGTCCGCGTTGGCCGAGTCGATCGCGGGCGATCCCTCCTGCAGGAAGTCCACTTCCTGCCAGAACTTCGGATCCGCGTTGATGTCGTGCCCGCCCTGCCCGGTCGCCGAGGTCAGCGCGGCGGCGGAGGCGTAGGTCGTGCCGGCCCAGCTGTAGTCGGCGTCGGTCGGGCGAAGCGGCTGCACCAGGTTGTAGTCCGCGGTCACGCCGGGCGCCGATGTCGCGTCGACCAGGAGGCCGGTCGCGGTCGAGGAGGGGCAGATGCCCTCACTGGCGTTCACGTCGACGGTGTTGTCGATCACGTTGTTCTCCACCGTGACGCCGGTCGAGGAGCCGGTGACGGCGATGCCCACGCCGCACGCGTCGTGCAGGGTGTTCGAGGTCACCGCGATGCCGGTCGCGCTCGCGACCTGGATGCCGCCGCTGCCCTGCATGTCGTTGGTGGTGATCGTGTCGTTCTTGCTGCCCGCGTCCACCTGCACGGCGGGCTGGGTGCCGAGCGTCGCGCCGTAGCCGCCATAGATGTTGCGGCGCAACGTCACCGAGCTGGAGTCGCCGGTGATCTCCACGTAGCCGGCCGAACTCGGATTCTCGCTCAGGCTGTCGCTGTCCGCGGTGATCTGCGTTGAGCCGCTGATGACCAAGGCCTTACTGGTCGCGGTCCCGCCCAGGCCGATCTTGCTGATCACCACGTTGCTCGCGCCGGTCACCGCGATCGCCGGTGCGGAGGTCGAGCTCGGCGGGTAGATCCACGTCGGCTGGTTGTTGTTGGTCCCCGAGCCGACGAACGTGATGGGCGCGGTCGCCGTGCCGGAGCGCGAAATGGTGACCGCTTCGGTGTAAATGCCGACGATCTGGACCGTCTGGCCGGGATTCACCACGTTGGCCGCGGCCTGGATCGTGCAGAATGGTGCCGCTTGGGTCCCTCCGCCCGAGGCGGAGCAGTTCGATCCGCTGGTGTTGTTGACGTAGAGCGTGTCCGCCGTGCTCGCCGCGTTGGCGATGGCCGGTGCGAGCACGGATAACGACAGGAGCGCGCCGACGGACAGCGCGATTCCGCGTCTGAGCATTCTTTCCCCCTACAGCGAAGACGTTCGCCAGATCAGTTACCCCTTGCGCATCTGGTATCGCCCGCTGTGAGTGCTCGTTACGTCGCGGCGGCCGCGTTGATGTCGGTGGTTTCCAGGATGTGCGCGGGCCAGCCGTCGACGGCGACGTTGACCATGGCGCGGCCGAGCTGCTCGGTGGTGGTGACCAGGCGCGGGAAGGCGCGGCGCAGGATCGGCAGCAGCGGGCCGGTGAGCCGGTAGATGGTGCGGTACATCGGGGTTTTCGACTCGATGCCGTGCAACGGCTGGATGAACCCCGGGCGGAACATGAACGCGTCAAAGGGCTTGGCCAGCAGGGCGTTCTCGGTGCGGCCCTTGATCCGCGCCCACCTGATCCGGCCCTGCTCGGAGGAGTCGGTGCCGGCACCGGAGACGTAGCAGAACCTGGTGGTGGCCGGGAAGACGTCGGCGACCGCCATCGTCAGGTCGTAGGTGATCTGGCGGTAGTCCTCCTCGCTCAGCCCGGCCGAGGAGACACCGAGGCAGAACAGGCAGGCGTCGGCGTCGGCGAACTCGGCCGGGTCGAGGTGCCAGAGGTCGGCGACCTTCTCGCGCAGCTTCGGGCTCGCACCGCCGACCGAGGTCCGGCCGACGGTGAGCACCTCGTCCACTCGCTCGTCGCGCAGGCATTCGCGGAGCACGCCCTGGCCGACCATGCCGGTCGCGCCGAAGATGATCGCCTTCACGCGCTCATCATGCCCCTCAGTCGAACTCGGCGACGACCTTGTCGATGTCGGAGAGCAGTTCGGCGCGCAGGGTCTCGTCGCAGTAGGCGCCGCGCACACCGGCCCTGGCCAGCTCGGCGAGCTGGGCGTTGGTCAGACCGAAGGTGTCGGCGACGAGCTGGTACTCCTTGTTCAGGTACGTGTTGAACATGCCCGGGTCGTCGGTGCTGAGGGTGACCGGGGCGCCGTGCTCGATCAGGGTCGGCAGCGGGTGATCGGCGATCGTGTCCACGGCGCGCGTGCAGATGTTCGAGGTCGGGCACATCTCCACGGTGATGTTGTTGTCCCGCAGGTAGGCCAGCAGTTCCGGGTCGCGTGCCGCGCCGACGCCGTGGCCGATGCGTTCGGCGTGCAGGATGCGGATCGCGTCCCAGACCTCCTCCGGCCCGGTCGTCTCGCCCGCGTGCACGACCCGGTGCAGGCCGGCCTCGACCGCCTTGTCGAAGTCGGCGACGTAGTCGCGGCGGCGGAAACCGACCTCCAGACCGGCGAGTCCGAGCGCGACCGACCCGAGTGGACGGCGCGTCAGCGCGAAGTCGACGGTGTCGACGCGCATCTGGTCGGGCAGGCCGGCCGGGATGTCGTAGATCCAGTTGAGCGCCACGCCGAACTCGGCCAGCGCCGCGGCGCGGCTGCTCTCCAGCGCGGCGGCGAGGTCGGCCGAGGACATCTCCTTGTCCAGGTTCGCGCCCGCGGTCACGGTGACCTCCGCGTAGCGCACGTTGCTCGCGGCCGCATCCTTGGCCAGGCCGATGATCAGGGTGTGCACGTC
Source organism: Pseudonocardiaceae bacterium (assembly GCA_035948315.1). Lineage (GTDB taxonomy): Bacteria > Actinomycetota > Actinomycetes > Mycobacteriales > Pseudonocardiaceae > CAJCJE01. The sequence goes on from DASZJG010000018.1 coordinate 59,613, forward strand.
CTGCGCGGTGCGCACCATCGAGTCGACCTGCTTGTAGATCTCGATGAAGTGCGGGAAGTCGCGGAACGTGTAGAACTCGACGAGCGTGTCCAGCTCGGTCGGCAGGCCCGCCTCCGGGTGGCTGCGGGAGAGTTCGAGCACGGTTTCCGGCGACGCCGAGCCGACCAGGTGCAGGTGCAACTCGGTCTTGGGCAGGGCCGTGATGAAGGGCGAGATGTCAGACATGGCAAAGACCTTTCGAGACGAACGGATGACGGGCTGACGGGTCCACAGTGGACTCGCTACTCCGCCAGGTCGCCCCGTTCGTGGTCTTCGCCGTAGAGCGGCAGGCCGGCGTCCGCGCCGAAGCCCGGCCGCCCTGGATGCACAAACGCCACGCCAACAACTTAGCAGTGTTGGCGTGGCGCTTTGTGTCGAGCTGAGTGGAGCCTGATCAGCCCGCGCGCTGCTCGCGGCGCGGCCTGCGGCCGTGGAAGTTTCCACTGCCGCCCCGGTCCCGATCGAAGTTGCGACGCGGACGGCCACCCTGGCCGCCCTGGCCGCGGTCGCCGTAGGGGCGCGGGCCGTTGCCGCGGCGCGGACGCTCCACGATCTCCGGCACCGGCTCGCCGCTGGGCTTCTGCGCACCGGTGATCTTGATCAGCTCGGTGTCACCCGGGCTGACCCTGGTCGACGTCGGGCGGACACCGGCCTTGGCGGTCAGGTTCTGCACCAGCCGCCGCTGCGCGTTGGTGGCCAGGGTGACCACGGTGCCGGTCTGGCCGGCGCGCGCGGTGCGACCGGCGCGGTGCAGGTAGTCCTTGGGGTCGGCAGGCGGGTCGACGTGCACGACCAGGCTGACGTCCTCGACGTGGATGCCGCGCGCGGCGACGTCCGTGGCGACCAGCACGGGCGTGGTGCCCTCGCGGAAGTCACCGAGGATGCGGGTCCGGGCGCCCTGCGCCTTGCCGCCGTGCAGCGCACCGGCGCGCACGCCGATCGAGTTCAGCTTCTTGGCCAGCTTGTCCACGTGGTGCTTGGTGCGCACGAACATGATCGTGCGACCCTCGCGGGCGGCCACCTCGGCCACGACGTCCATCTTCTCCTCGGCGGAGACGAACAGGAGGTGGTGGTCCATGGTGTCGACGCTGGCGCCGACCGGTGCGACCGAGTGCGTCACCGGGTTGGTCAGGTACTGGCGGACCAGCGTGTTCACGTCACCGTCGAGGGTGGCCGAGAACAGCAGCCGCTGGCCGTTCGGGTCGGTCAGGTCGAGGATCTCCCGGACCTGGGGCAGGAAGCCCATGTCGGCCATCTGGTCGGCCTCGTCCAACGCGGTCATGATCACCTCGTCGAGCACGCACGTGCCCTGGCGGACGTGGTCGGAGAGGCGGCCGGGTGTGGCGATCAGCAGGTCGACGCCACGGCGCAGCGCGTCCTCCTGACGGGAGAACGACGCGCCGCCGACGACGACCCGGCACCACAGGCCCAACGAGCGGGCGTAGGGCATCAGGGCGTCGCTGATCTGCTGCGCGAGTTCACGGGTGGGTACCAGCACGAGGCCGCGCGGCCGCTTGGGCTTGGCGGTGCCCCCTTGGGCGAGGCGGGCCAGCATCGGCAGGCCGAACGCCAGGGTCTTGCCGGAGCCGGTGGCGGCCCGGCCGAGTACGTCACGGCCGGCCAGCGCGTCGGGCATGGTGGCGGCCTGGATGGCGAAGGGGTGGGTCAGGCCGGCGTCGGCCAGCGCGCGCAGCAGCGGCGTGGGCAGACCGAGTTCGGCGAACGACGGCAGCGACATGTCATCGGCGACGGGCGCGTGGTCGGGGCGAGACAGGACAGCAGGCAACAGAAGAACCTCCGAGACGGGGCACGTCTCGGGGAGGCCCCGCGGGTGACGCGGTGCTGATCACAAGGACGAGCCAGGCGCTACCGCGCCATTGGGACTGATGGTTTCGGCACCGGCGCCAGCGAGATCTCATTACAGGCAGGCTGGCCGGTCTCGGTACCGAAACCAAGTGTACCGGATGCCGGGCTGGCCTTGTCGCGGGGAGTTACCGGGCTATGGTGCGTTCGGTGGATGGGACGTGACCGGTCTGGCGGCTGGTGCCCGCGAGCGGTACCCGGCAAGCTCGGACGCTTGTTGTGCTCATCGTGATCTCGCCAGTTCGTCCCCTGTGGGAGTGAGACCTTATGGCGATCAGTATCGATCGGCACGTTTCGCGGGACACGGCGCTGTGGTCCCAACTGGCCGCCGTGTACGCAAGGATCAACGGGCCGGTGGAACGCGTGCTGCAACGCAGGTTCGGCATCGGCATCGCGGAACTGCACGCGTTGATCGCGCTGGCCGACGCCCCGGACGGTGAGCTGCGCCTGCTGGAACTCACCGACGTGACGTTGCTCAACCAGAGCTCGGTCAGCCGGCTGGCGGTCCGATTGGAACGGGCCGGACTGACTGAACGCCGGCTGTGCGAGCAGGACCGGCGGGGCGTCTACACCGGTATCACCGAGGTCGGTGTCAAGGTGCTGCGGGACGCCCTGCCGGTGTACGAGAGCAGCCTGCGGGAGTGTTTCGACCAGTTGGCCGGCGATCCCAAACTGCAACCTCTCGTACACCGGCTTCGTCCGTTCGGGTGATCAGTACAAACCCGCGGCGGCCAGCAACTCGGCGGTCACCGCCGCCGGATCGACCACCAGCCCTCGGGCGGCGAACCAGTTGGCGATGTTGCGGACGTCCCTGGCCAGGAATTCCGTGCCGGCCGGATTGGCCACCAGGTCGACCACCT
>DASZJG010000019.1:0-70269 GCA_035948315.1 Pseudonocardiaceae bacterium
GTTGGTGATGTTCGGGCCGCGTGAGGTGTTGTTGACCTCGGATGAGCCGGTGGTGGATCAGTTTTTGAATGGTCGGCGGATTGGTCCGATCGGGATGTCGGAGGAGAAGGACGCGGCCACGATGGCGCGGGAGCAGGCCGACATCGATGCGGGGCACACCGACGGTGGGGTGGATCAGGACATCTCCGGGATCGTGCCGCAGTTGCAGCCGACGCCGGGGATGCCGGAGCGGATGGGCGCACACCGTCGCCAGGACCGGGTGATGCGGATCCTGCACACGCTGCCGACTCGGGCCCAGGACGCGATCATCGCCAGCCTCACCCCCGAGGAACGCGCCCGCTACCAGGTCGGTGTCGGGGTCGGCGCCACGAGCGCGATGACTACCGAGTTCCGGCCGAGCCCGCACCCGCGCGGCGCGGACGCCACCCAGCAGTTCCGGATGGACATCCCCGACCCGGACGGCTTCAGCGGTGACCTGCACGGCGGGCACGTCGCCGATCTGCCCGACTCCGACTGGCATGACTCCCGTGGGCAGGAGGGGTCTTGAGCAGTAGTACGCAACCGGCGACCTTCCCCGGCGCCGGCGCACTGCGCGAGACCGGCAGGCTGTTCGCTCTCGGGCTCGACGTCGCCGTCAACATCTTCCGCCGCCCGTTCCAGACCAGGGAATTCATCCAGCAGTGCTGGTTCGTGGCGAGCGTGACGATCCTGCCGACGGCACTGGTCGCGATCCCGTTCGGCGCGGTCATCGCGCTTCAGTTGGGTTCGCTGACCCAGCAGCTGGGCGCCCAGTCGTTCACCGGTGCGGCCAGCGTGCTGGCGATCATCCAGCAGGCCAGCCCGCTGGTGACCGCGCTGCTGGTGGCCGGCGCGGGCGGTTCGGCGATCTGCGCGGACATCGGCGCGCGGACCATCCGCGAGGAGATCGACGCCATGGAGGTACTCGGCGTCTCCCCGATCCAGCGGCTGGTCGTGCCCCGCGTGCTCGCCGCCATGCTGATCGCGCTGCTGCTCAACGGCATGGTCTCGGTGGTCGGCGTGCTCGGCGGCTACTTCTTCAACGTGATCCTGCAGCACGGCACGCCCGGCGCGTACCTGTCCAGTTTCTCCGCCCTCGCCCAACTTCCCGACCTGTGGATCGGCGAGATCAAGGCGGTGATCTTCGGCTTCATCGCCGGCGTCGTCGCGGCCTACCGGGGTCTGCACCCGGCGCCGGGCCCGAAGGGCGTCGGTGAGGCGGTCAACCAGTCCGTCGTCATCACGTTCCTGCTGCTGTTCCTGGTGAACTTCGTGCTCACCGTCATCTACCTGCAGCTCGTCCCGTCGAAGATCGGCTGAGGCACATGACTTCCGTATCGCAGCGGGCTCGCCAGGTCGCCAACCGTCCTTTGCAGACGTTGGACTCGCTCGGCGACCAGATGAGCTTCTACGTGCGCACCATCGCCTGGGTGCCGCGCGCGCTTCGCCGCTACTTCAAGGAGATCCTGCGGCTGCTCGCCGAGGTCAGCTTCGGCAGCGGCGCATTGGCCGTGATCGGCGGCACCATCGGCGTGATGGCCGGCCTGACCCTGTTCACCGGTGTCGTCGTCGGTATCCAGGGCTACACCGCGCTGAACGAGATCGGCACCGCCGCGTTCACCGGTTTCATCTCGGCCTACTTCAACACCCGCGAGATCGCGCCGCTCGTCGCCGGCCTCGCGCTCTCGGCCACCGTCGGCGCCGGTTTCACCGCACAGCTGGGCGCCATGCGGATCTCCGAGGAGGTGGACGCCCTTGAGGTGATGGGCATCCCATCGCTGCCCTACCTGGTGACCACGCGCGTCATCGCGGGTTTCATCGCCGTCATCCCGCTGTACGTGTTGGGCCTGTTGACTTCCTACGTGGCGTCGCGGGAGATCACCGTCTACTTCAACGGCCAGTCGCCGGGCACCTACGACCACTACTTCAACCTGTTCCTGCCGCCGGTCGACGTGTTGTGGTCTTTCGGCAAGGTGCTGGTGTTCAGCGTGGTGATCATCATGACGCACTGCTACTTCGGCTATCGCGCCAGCGGCGGCCCGGCCGGTGTCGGCGTCGCGGTCGGTAGAGCCGTGCGCACCGCGATCGTCGCGGTGACCCTGGTTGACTTCTTCCTCAGCCTCGCCATCTGGGGCACCACGACCACCGTCAGGATCACTGGATGAGCGGCAAGGAGATCGCGTTATGAGCCGGGGAGCGCTGTCAACGGTGCGCCGCAGGCTGCTCGGGGTGGCACTGATCGCACTGGTCGCCGCCTTCTTCGCGGTGACGATCCTGTTCTACAACAAGACATTCACCTCGACCGTGCCGATCACACTGAACGCGGACAGCGCGGGCAACCAGCTGGACATCAACTCCGATGTCGAGGTTCGCGGCGAGATCGTCGGGAGTGTCCAGTCGGTCAGCTCCAGCGGCGACGGTGCCGTGCTCCAGTTGGCCATGGATCCCGACAAGATCAACACGATCCCGGCGAACGTGACCGCGGAGCTGCTGCCCAAGACGCTGTTCGGTGAGACCTATGTGGACCTCGTCGTCCCGGACAACCCGTCGCCGGACCATTTGGCCGGCGGCACCACGATCGGCCAGGACCGCTCCAGCACCGGCGTGCAGATCGAGGACGTGCTCAACAACCTGCTCCCGGTGCTCAAGGCGGTCCAGCCGCAGAAGCTCTCGGCGACGCTGACCGCGGTGGCCACCGCGTTGCAGGGCCGCGGCCCGGAACTCGGCCAGACCCTGGACCAGCTCAGCACCTACGTCGGCCAGCTCGACCCGCAGCTGCCCACGCTGGAGCACGACCTGTCCCAACTGGCCAAGGTGTCCGACACCTACAACAAGGCGGCGCCGGACCTGCTCAACGCGCTGAACAACCTGACCGGCACGTCGGAGACCGTCGCCAGCGAGAAGAACAACCTCGAGACGCTGTACTCGACGCTGACCACCGCCTCGGACAACCTGCAGGGCTTCCTGGCGGCCAACGAGAACAACATCATCGGCGTGTCCACCCAGACGCTGCCGACGCTGAAGGTGCTGGCCCGCTACGCGCCCGAGTTCCCGTGCTTCCTCAAGGGCATGGCCGACCTGGTGCCCAAGGTGAACAAGGCGTTCGGCGCCGGCACCGACCAGCCCGGCCTGCACGCGCAGATCGAGATCACCATCAACCGCGGCCCGTACCAGCCCGGCCAGGACGCTCCGGCCTATTTGGACAATCGCGGGCCGCGCTGCTACGACTTCAACCCACCGCCGAACCCGTTCCCCGAGTACCCGCCGGACGGTCCGATCAAGGACGGGTCGACCTCGCCGCCCGCCGCGAACACTGCCGACAGTGGGCTGCTCCCGCCGACCAACGCGCAGACCGCGATGGGTAACACCACTCCGCAGTCCGCCACCGTCGGCAAGACCGGCCTGGCCAACACGCCGTCCGAGGAGAACTTCATCGCCGGCATCCTGGCCGCCCAGAACGGCGGCGACACCCAGGACATCCCGAACTGGTCCAGCTTCCTGGTCGGGCCGCTGTTCCGAGGGGCGGAGGTGAGCGTGCAGTGAAAAGCATCGCTCCCGCCCTGACCAAGCTGCTGATCTTCGTGGTGATCACGGTCGGCGCGACGGCCATGCTCGGCCTGACCATCGCCAACGTGAACATCGGCGGATCGGCCGACTACTCGGCCCGGTTCAGCGACGTCACCTCGCTCAACATCGGCGACGACGTGCGGATCGCGGGCGTCAAGGTCGGCCAGGTGGACACCATCGACGTCGTCGACCGGCAACAGGCGCAGGTCGGGTTCAGCGTGGACAACGGGATCACGCTGCCGGCCACGGTCACCGCAGTGATCCGGTTCCGCAACCTGGTCGGCCAGCGCTACATCGAGTTGGACCGCGGTCCCGGGTCGATGACCGGCACGCTCTCGCCGGGTACGACCATCCCGATGGACCGCACCCAGCCCGCGCTGGACCTGACCGAGCTGTTCAACGGCTTCAAGCCGCTGTTCCAGGCGCTCTCGCCGAACGACGTCAACCAGCTCTCCTACGAGATCATCCAGGTCTTCCAGGGCGAAGGCTCGACGGTCGACTCGCTGCTGTCCAACACGGCTTCGCTGACCTCGACCATTGCCAACAAGGACCAGGTGATCGGCCAGGTCATCGACAACCTGGACAGCGTGCTGACCACGGTCAACGCGCACACCACGCAGTTGTCCAACCTGATCGTCACGCTGCAACAGCTGGTCTCCGGCCTCGCGCAGGACCGGCAGCCGATCAGCGACGCGATCGGCGCGCTGGGCAACCTGGCCAACACCACGGCCGGCCTGCTCGATCAGGGCCGGGCGCCGCTGAAGGCGGACATCGCCGGCCTCGGCACGTTGAGCAAGAACCTGGACGACAACCAGAGCACGGTGCAGCACTTCATCCAGTTCCTGCCCACCAAGCTCAAGGCGATCATCCCGACCGCCAGCTACGGCTCCTGGTTCAACTTCTTCCTCTGCGAGGCGGACACCTCGGTCGCGCTGCCGCCGGTGATCAACAATCCGATCAACCTGCCAGTGCTCCCGGTGACCCAGGCGAGGTGCAAATAATCGATGAAGCCGTTCCGGGAACGCAATCCCTACATCATCGGCGCGGTCAGCCTGACCGTGATCGTGCTGCTGGTGCTCACCGCCTTCTACTCCGACGACCTGCCGATCATCGGCGGCGGCACCACCTACACCGCGGACTTCACCGAGGACGCGGGCCTGATCCCCAGCGACGATGTGACCGTCGCGGGCGTGAACGTCGGCAAGGTGACCGCGGTCAGCCTGCAGGGCCAGCACGTCAAGGTCGACTTCAAGGTCAAGAACGCCTGGCTGGGTGACCAGACCACGGCGGACATCAAGATCAAGACGTTGCTCGGCTCGAAGTACATCGAGCTGACCCCGCAGGGATCGCAGCCGCTCGACCCGAACGCGGCGATCCCGACCAGCCGCACCACGTCCCCCTACGACGTGCTGGACGCGTTCAACGGCCTGTCCCAGACGGTCGATCAGCTCAACACCGACCAGTTGGCGCAGAGCTTCCAGGTGCTCTCGCAGACCTTCGCGAACTCGCCGACCGACGTGCGCAACGCGCTCAACGGCCTGTCGGCACTGTCCAACACGATCTCCTCGCGGGACCAGCAGCTCGCCCAGCTGCTGTCCAACACCGGGCAGATCAGCCAGACGCTGGCCTCGCGCGACTCGCAGGTGCAGAAGCTGCTCTCCGACGGCACCCTGCTGCTGGGCATGCTCCAGTCGCGCAAGCAGGCCATCGACACGTTGCTGACCGGTACGCAGAGCCTGGCCACCCAGCTCTCCGGCCTGGTCAACGACAACCAGGCGCAGCTCAACCCGGTGCTCACCGAACTGAACCAGTTCACCACCATGCTCCAGCAGAACCAGACCAGCCTGGCCAACGGCATCCAGCTGCTCGGCCCGTTCGCCCGGTTGTTCGCCAACACCATCGGCAACGGGCGCTGGTTCGACAACTACATCTGCGGCCTGCTGCCGCCGTCCATCGGTCCGATCAACCAGATGGGGTGCCTGCAGTGACGACCCTCGCCACCAGGGCGGGCCAGAACCTGGCCAGGACGATCTCGATCATCTGCGTGTTCGCGCTGGTGGTCGCGGTCGTGCTGTGGTGGATCGCGCAGGGCGCGAACACCCGCAAGATCACCGCCTACTTCGACCAGACCGTCGGCGTCTACCCGGGCTCGACCGTGCGCGTGCTCGGCGTGCAGGTCGGCACCATCGACGACGTTACGCCGGTCGGCACGCAGGTCAAGGTCGACATGTCCGTCGACCGGAGCGTGCAGATCCCGGCCAACGCGCAGGCGGTGGTGGTGGCGCCCTCCGTGGTGTCCGACCGCTACATCCAGCTCGCCCCGGTCTACGCGGGCGGCCCGACCATGGGCGACGCCGCGACCATCCCGCGCAACCGCACCGCGACCCCGGTCGAACTCGACCAGCTCTACAGCAGCCTGAACAAGCTGTCCACGTCGCTGGGCCCGAACGGCGCCAACCAGAACGGGGCGCTGTCCAACCTGCTCAACACGGCGGCCGCGAACCTCAACGGCAACGGGCAGAACCTGCACGACACGATCACCCAGCTCTCGGACCTGTCGCAGACCCTGGACAGCAACAAGGCCAACCTGTTCGCCACCGTGGACAACCTGGCGCAGTTCACCACCATGCTGGCCAACAGCGACGCCACCGTCCGCAAGGTCAGCCAGCAGCTCTCCGACGTGACCGGCTTCCTGGCAGGCGAACGCGGCAACCTGGGCGCGGCCGTGCAACAGCTGGCCACCGCGCTCGGCCAGATCCAGGGCTTCATCAACAACAACCGGAACGCGATCAAGTCCAATGTGGACAACCTGACCCAGGTGACCCAGGTACTCGTCCAGGAACGCTCCGCGCTCGCCGAAACCCTGGACGACGCGCCGCTGGCGCTGACCAACCTGGTCGACTCCTACAACGCGGCCTCCGGCTCGCTCGACGCCCGCGCCGACCTCAACGACCTGAGCAACCCGCCCGCCGTCGAGGTCTGCCACCTGCTCCAGCAGCTCGCGCCGGGCAACATCCCGGCCGCGATCAAGGCGGCCTGCGACGTCATCGCACCGGTGTTGCAGGGTCTGGTGGCGTTGCCGACACCGGCGAACATCATCGAGGACCTCCAGTCCGGCAAGATCCCGCCGCTGCCCCTACCCATCGCGGGCGTCCTGTACGCGTCGCCGAGTACTACCGGCTCAACGTCCGGAGGTGGCAAGTGATCGCCCCCCGCCGTGTCCGCAAGGTCGGCGTCGCCGTGCTGGTGGCCACCGGGCTGCTCGCCCTGACCGGCTGCAACTTCGACGGCCTCTACGGCGTGCCGCTGCCCGGCGGCGCCGACCTCGGCGACCACCCCTACACGGTGCACGCCGAGTTCAGCGACGTGCTCGACCTGGTGCCCGAGGCGTCGGTTCGGGTCAACAACGTGCTCGTCGGCCGGGTCGACTCGATCTCGCTGAACAAGGCCAACTGGACCGCCGACGTGACCATGGAGGTCAACGGCGACGTGTCGCTGCCGGCCAACGCGGGCGCCAACCTGCAACAGTCCAGCCTGCTCGGCGAGAAGTACGTCGAACTCGTCGCGCCCCCGGCCGGCCAGGCCCAGGGCAAACTGACCGCCGACACGACCATCCCGCTCAACCGGACCAACCGCAACGTCGAGGTCGAAGAGGTCCTCGGCGCGCTGTCCCTGGTCCTCAACGGCGGCGGCGTGCAGCAGATCCAGACCATCGCCAAGGAACTCAACAGCGCCACCACCGGCAACGAGCCGCAGATCCGCCAACTGCTGTCCAACGTGAACAAGCTCAGCGGCGACCTGAACGCGCACGTCTCCGACATCACCAACGCGCTCGACGCGGTCAACCGGCTCTCCGCGACGCTGAACGGCCAGCAGGCCCAGATCGCCAACGTGATCACCAACATCGGCCCCGGCCTTGACACCCTCAATGCGCAGAAGGACCAGCTGGTGGGCCTGTTGCAGGCGTTCAGCGCGCTGTCCGGGGTCGCGGTCGACACGGTCAACAAGAGCCAGGACGACCTGATCGCCGACCTCAAGTCGCTGGAGCCGACGCTGCAACAGCTCTCCGCGGCCGGGTCGAACCTGCCCAACGCACTACAGATCCTGCTCACCTTCCCCTTCGGCGACCAGGCGGTGCAGGGCATGCGGGGCGACTACGCCAACCTGTTCGGCACCATCGACCTGAACCTGCAAACCGTGCTGGAGAACCTGGGCCGGTCCAGGCAGAACCCGCTCTCCTCCATCACCGCGTTGCAGGGCATCACCGGCGGCACGCCGGGCACCCAGGCCAACCAACCACCCCCGCTGCCGATCCCCGGCAGCTCCACGAGCGGCGGCGCCACGTCCGGCTCCGGTGGTTTGGGCGGCATCCTCGGCCTGCTGCTGGGAGGCGGCTCCTGATGATCACCAGGAAAGTTCTGATCCAGGTCCTGGTCTTCGCGGTCGTCGGCGTGCTCGCGGTCGGCTACACCGCCATGCGCTATGGCGGCATCGGCTCCTCGATCATCAATCCCGGCTACGACGTCAAACTCGACCTGGCCTCCGGCGGCGGTATCTTCACCAACTCCGAGGTCACCTACCGGGGCGTGACCGTCGGCAAGGTCACCAGCATGCAGCTGACCCGCACCGGGCTCGAGGTCGACATGCACATCAACGACTCGGCCCCGCAGATCCCGGCGGACCTCACCGCGTCGGTCGCCGACCGCTCGGCCGTCGGTGAGCAGTACGTCGACCTGGTGCCCAACACGGACAGCGGCCCGTTCCTGGCCGACGGGTCCACCATCGAGCAGCGGAACACCGTGCTGCCGCTGCCCACCAACGACCTGCTCACCAACCTCAACGGCCTGGCCAACTCGGTGCCGGTCGGTTCGCTGCAGACCGTGGTCAACGAGCTGGACAACGGCTTCAGCGGCACCGGCCCGGACCTGCAGAAGCTGCTGGACACCGTCTCCGACTTCACCAAGACCGCGCAGAGCCAGCTGCCCGAGACCACGCAGCTGCTCGACTCCGGCAAGGTCGTGCTGGATACCCAGGTCAGCGAGTCCGGCGCGATCGAGAGCTTCAGCACCTCGCTGAACCAGCTTTCCCAGCAGCTCAAGACGTCCGACCCGGACATCCGCAACCTGATCAGCAACGCGCCGCTGGCCGGTCAGCAGATCACCGACCTGCTCACCGAGACCGGCCCGCAGCTCGGCTCGCTGCTGGCCAACCTGCTCACCACCGCCAACGTGCTGGTCACCCGCACCTCGGGCCTTGAGGAGGCGATGGTCGCCTACCCAGTGCTCGCGGGCGCGGCCGGCACGGTGATCACCTCGGACGGCAAGGCCAAGCTCGGCCTGGCGCTCAACCTGTTCGACCCGCCGCCGTGCACCAACGGCTACCAGGGCACCCAGCACCGACCGGCCAACGACACCTCGCCGGCCACGCTGAACCTCAACGCCTACTGCAACGAGGGGCCGAACAGCCCCATCGACGTGCGCGGTGCGCAGAACGCGCCCTATGGTGGAAATCCGGGCAGCGCGGTGAGCAGCGGCGGAGCCGGCCAGCAGACGCCGTCGAGCACCAACACCAGCGGCAGCGGCCTCGTGGCGACCGGCCAGAGCGTGCCCCCGATCAGCCTCGCCCAGCTGTTGGGCGTCTGATCCGTGGCTGTCCGTAGTGCGATCAGGAGAGGATCGATGAACGCCGACACCGACCAGCTCGACGACACCGTCGAGACCCATGACGACGGTGTCACGCCGGCCGACGAGCCCGAGCAGGGCTCGACCCGACTGCCCCGCTTCGCCAACCCGAAACTCGGCTGGGCGTGGATCGCGGCAACGTTCATGCTCATCTGCGCCCTGCTCTTCGGCGGACTGTGGTTCTTCGCCGCACGCAGCGACAGCGTGCACACCGCCCAGGAACGCGAGGCGGTGCTCGACGCGGCCAAGCAGGGCGTCATCAACTTCACCTCGCTCGACTACAACAACGCCGCGCAGGGCCTGGCGAACTGGCAGGCATCCAGCACCGGCGACCTCGCCAACGAGTTCACCCAGGGCAAGACGCTCCAGCAGTACGAGCAGATCCTCAAGCAGGACAAGATCGTGCTCACCGGCCAGGTCCAGGCGGCCACCGTCACCGACCTCCAGCCGACCACCGCGACCGCGCTGGTGTACGTGCTGGTCACCGGCAAGTTCGGCACCTCCCCGCAGAATCCGACCTACCTGCCCATCGCCTGCGGCCTGGTGCTCACCCCGAACGGCTGGAAGATCAACAAGATCGGTGAGCCGAACAACCCGTTCACCGGCTCGTCCAGCGCCAGCGGCAGCCCGGCGCCGAGCAGCACGAGCACGCCGCCCACCAGCACGAGCGGGAAGTGAGGATCGCTCCCATGCCACCGTCCCGCCGCCGTCCCCCGGCCGCCCAGCAGCCCCCGGCGCGCCGCCCGCGCGTCGCCGGCATCCGCAAGCCGGACGCCGCCTCGCCGACCCCCGAGGACGACGAGAGCCCCACCCAGATCATCCCGGTCACCTCCGCCGCGCCTCCCGCGCCCAAGGCCCGCCACGCGGACGGCTCGACCACCACCTCGGGCGCCGAGGAGTCCCTCGCCGCCCGCCGCGCCCGCCGCACCGCCGACCGCACGGTCACCGCGACGGCGTCGTCCGAACCGGAGCCCAAGGCGGAGAAGAAGGCCGAGCCGACCGACTCGAACAAGGGCGCCCCGCGCTGGGTGTCCGCCATCGGCAGCGGCGCGCGCGGCATGGCCGACTCCACCAAGATCCTGGTGCTCGGCATCGCCGCCGTCCTGCTCGCCTGCGTCGGCGCGTTCGCCGGCCTGGAATGGCACAACACCATCAGCAACCCGACCGCGTCCAACACCGCCTACGTCGACACCGGCACCACCGCCGCCGTTGTCAACGACGTGGTCGACGCGATGCAGAAGGTGCTCACCTACACCTACGCCAACCCGAACCAGACCGCGCAGGACGCCCAGAACCTGCTCACCGGCACCGCGCAGTGCCAGTTCAACGAGCTGTACCAGACGGTCCGCGCCCAAGCCCCGGCGCAGAAGATCACCGTGACCGCGTCGATCGACCCGAAGAACAGCGGCGTCGAGATGATCCAGGGCGACCAGGCGCGCCTGCTGCTCATGGTCTACCAGGAGTCCACCCGAGGCTCGAACGGCCAACAGGCCACCTCCGAGGGTGTGCTCGAGGTCGGCGCCATCAAGCAGGGCGACAACTGGAAGGTCGACAACATCAGCACCTTCGGCGCCGGCAAGAACCCCGCCAACTGCAAGTAGTCATTCGCCGAGCAGCAGTTCGCGGAGCTGGGCGTCGTCGCTCATGTTGATCAACTCGACCAGGTCGCGATGCTGGCGGTTCAGTGCGTCGACCATCTCGGCCAGCGCCACGTCGAGAGTTCGGCCGTCGGCCGCGACCGGCAGACCAGGGATGAACACGGACCAACCGCCGGCTTCTGGCACCATCTCTGCGAACAACACGACGCCAGTGTCGAGTACGGATACCCCTCGGCGCGAACGCGCTACTAGCCCAAGCACATTCTGGGTCAGTCGGTGGTGCGCCACCACCAGGTCGCCTCGGCGACCGTGCGGAAGCCCATCGACTCGTAGAGCGGCCGGCCCGCCGCGGTCGCGGTGAGGGTGGCTGGGACCTTGCCGAGGTGGTGCAGCGCCGCGGTCATGACGGCCCGGCCGACGCCCTGGGAGCGGTGTTCGGGCAGCGTGCCGACCCAGTAGATGCCGCCCGCGACGCCGTCGTACATGGTCATGCACGCGCCGACCGGCTCGCCGTCGCGGCGGGCCAGGTAGAAGGCGACGCCGGGGTGGTCGGTCAAGGCGAGCGGGAGGGCCTCGCCGACCGTGTAGGGCTGCTGGAACTGGCGAAGCGGGAAACCGTCGACGACGACCCGTTCGACCAGTGCGATCTCGGCGGGGTCGGTGACGACGGAGGCGGCCAGCCGAGGCGTGCCGGTGACCGGGCCGGGTTCGCGGAGCATGATCGGGAGGCTATTCGGGGACAGGCCGAGGCCGGTCAGGTCGACGACGTTGTGCGGGTCCTCGACGGTGATCCGGCTGGTCCGGGGCCACGAGCCGGCCAGTTCGGTGATCTCGGCCAGGGCGTCGGGGCCGAGGTCGGGGCGCAGTATCATGATCCGCAGGCCGCTGCGCAGCGAGCCGGGCACCCAGAACCAGCCGCGCTTGCGGATCATGGCGTTGCCCCGGGCGCTCGCCAGCGCGTCCCACCAGGCCGCCGCGTTCTCGTTGGCCACCGTCGCGCCGTCGACGCACTCCATCTCCATGGTCACGGGCTCGACGCTAGCCAACTGGAGCAAGTGGATTAAGAGCCAATAACGGGCTGGCGAACACCGCGATTGGCCCGGTTACTGGCAGGTATTCCATAAATACGCTACGTTGATGATTCAGGCCGTGAATCGGGCGGTGTCAACCTCCGAAACGGCGTGTTGAGTGAGATCTGCGTCACTCATTTGGCTGATCAACGGACCGTGTGCTGACCGGCGATTGATCGGCTCAGTTGACCTACTGGTGACATCCCGTTGACGTTCTGGCTGCTCAGGAGGGCTACTGAAGGTTAAGAAGCAGTGCTCCGACCGAGTGATCGGGCTGTCACATCTTGACTGTGGGCGCGGGCGGGGTCACTCTGTCGGTGAGCAGGAGGACGGCCGGGAGGTTGACCCCCTCGACAGTCGTCGTCTGCACGGCTAGACTGCTAATTTGCGCGGCCCTCTTTCCGCATGCCCTCCGCGTAGAGCTAGGATCTTGGGCGCCACCGCACCCTTGACAGCTATACTGTTCGGCTGCTTCACGCAACCTGACGGGATAGCTCAAAGAGTCCTGGAAGGACGCATCTTGGCAGTCTCCCGCGCGACCCAGGCCACTGCTGCGACCAACTCCACTGTGAACAGTACGGGGATTCCTGGGGCACCGAAGCGGATCTCGTTCGCGAAAATTCGTGAACCGCTGGGTGTTCCCAATCTGCTCGGCCTGCAGATCCAGTCGTTCGAATGGCTCACCGGCAGCGAGGCGTGGTTCCAACGCCGCATCGACGAAGGTGAAGAGAGCCCGGTGGGTGGCCTCGAGGAGGTCCTCAACGAGATCTCCCCGATCGAAGACTTCTCCGGCTCGATGTCCCTGTCCTTCTCCGACCCGCGCTTCGACGAGGTCAAGGCCTCCGTCGAGGAGTGCACGGACAAGGACATGACGTACGCAGTGCCGCTGTTCGTCACCGCGGAGTTCACCAACCACACCACTGGCGAGATCAAGAGCCAGACGGTGTTCATGGGTGACTTCCCGATGATGACGGACAAGGGCACCTTCGTCATCAACGGCACCGAGCGTGTCGTGGTGTCGCAGTTGGTCCGGTCCCCCGGCGTCTACTTCGACGCCAATATCGACAAGACCACGGACAAGGACGTGTTCAGCGTCCGGATCATCCCGAGCCGGGGTGCCTGGCTGGAGTTCGACGTCGACAAGCGCGACACCGTCGGTGTGCGCATCGACCGCAAGCGCCGGCAGCCGGTCACCGTGCTGCTCAAGGCGCTCGGCTGGAGCACCGAGCAGATCCGTGAGCGCTTCTCGTTCTCCGAGACGCTGTTGGCGACCCTGGAGAAGGACCACACCGCCGGCACCGATGAGGCGCTGCTCGACATCTACCGCAAGCTGCGCCCCGGCGAGCCGCCGACCAAGGAGAGCGCGCAGACCCTGCTGGAGAACCTGTTCTTCAAGGAGAAGCGCTACGACCTGGCCAAGGTGGGCCGGTACAAGGTCAACAAGAAGCTCGGCATGACCACCCCCTACAACGTGGGTGTGCTCACCGAGGAAGACATCGTCACGACGATCGAGTACCTCGTGCGCCTGCACGCGGGTGAGACCATGATGGCCCCGCACGGCATCGAGGTCCCGGTCGAGACCGACGACATCGACCACTTCGGCAACCGCCGCCTGCGCACCGTCGGCGAGCTGATCCAGAACCAGATCCGGGTCGGCCTCTCCCGCATGGAGCGCGTGGTGCGCGAGCGGATGACGACCCAGGACGTCGAGGCGATCACGCCGCAGACCCTGATCAACATCCGCCCGGTGGTGGCCGCGATCAAGGAGTTCTTCGGCACCTCGCAACTCTCGCAGTTCATGCAGCAGACCAACCCGCTCGACGGCCTGACCCACAAGCGTCGCCTCTCGGCGCTGGGCCCGGGTGGTCTGTCCCGTGAGCGCGCCGGCATGGAGGTCCGCGACGTCCACCCGTCGCACTACGGCCGCATGTGTCCGATCGAGACGCCGGAAGGCCCGAACATCGGTCTGATCGGCTCGCTGTCCTCCTACGCGCGGGTCAACCCGTTCGGCTTCATCGAGACGCCGTACCGCAAGGTCATCGAGGGTCGGGTCACCGACGACGTCGACTACCTGACCGCGGACGAGGAGGACCGGCACGTCATCGCGCAGGGCAACGCGATGCTCGACACCGAGGGCCACTTCATCGAGGAGCGCGTGCTCGTCCACCGCAAGGGCGGCGAGCTGGAGTTCATCGCCCCGGACGGCGTCGACTACATGGACGTCTCGCCCCGGCAGATGGTCTCCGTCGCCACCGCGATGATCCCGTTCCTCGAGCACGACGACGCGAACCGCGCGCTGATGGGCGCGAACATGCAGCGTCAGGCCGTGCCGCTGCTGCGGGCGCAGTCGCCGCTGGTCGGCACCGGCACCGAGTTGCGTGCCGCGGTCGACGCCGGTGACGTGGTCGTCGCCAAGAAGGCCGGTGTGGTCGAGGAACTCTCGGCCGACTTCATCACGATCATGGCCGACGACGGCACCCGCAACACCTACGGGCTGCACAAGTTCCGCCGGTCCAACCAGGGCACCTGCAACAACCAGAAGCCGATCGTCAGCGAGGGCGACCGGATCGAGGTCGGCCAGGTCATCGCGGACGGTCCGTCCACTGAGAACGGTGAGATCGCGCTCGGCAAGAACCTGCTCGTGGCGGTCATGCCGTGGGAGGGCCACAACTACGAGGACGCGATCATCCTCTCCGAGCGTCTCGTGCAGGACGACGTGCTCACCTCGATCCACATCGAGGAGCACGAGATCGACGCGCGGGACACCAAGCTCGGCGCCGAGGAGATCACCCGCGACATCCCGAACGTGTCCGAAGAGGTCCTCGCCGACCTCGACGAGCGCGGCATCATCCGGATCGGCGCGGAGGTTCGCGACGGCGACATCCTGGTCGGCAAGGTCACCCCGAAGGGCGAGACCGAGCTGACCCCGGAGGAGCGCCTGCTGCGTGCCATCTTCGGTGAGAAGGCCCGCGAAGTCCGCGACACCTCGCTGAAGGTGCCGCACGGCGAGACCGGCAAGGTCATCGGCATCCGGGTGTTCTCCCGCGAGGACGACGACGAGCTGCCCCCGGGCGTCAACGAACTGGTCCGGGTCTACGTCGCCCAGAAGCGCAAGATCCAGCACGGTGACAAGCTCGCGGGCCGACACGGCAACAAGGGCGTCATCGGCAAGATCCTGCCGGTCGAGGACATGCCGTTCATGGAGGACGGCACCCCGGTCGACATCATCCTGAACACGCACGGTGTGCCGCGACGGATGAACATCGGCCAGATCCTCGAACTGCACCTTGGCTGGCTGGCCTCACAGGGCTGGAAGATCGAGGGCACCCCGGAATGGGCGGCCAACCTCAACGAGGATCTCCAGGACGTGGCCCCCGGCACGATCACCGCGACGCCGGTGTTCGACGGTGCGCAGGAATCGGAGATCACCGGCCTGCTCGGCTCGACCCTGCCCAACCGCGACGGTGTGCGCATGGTCAAGCAGAACGGCAAGGCGAACCTGTTCGACGGTCGCTCCGGCGAGCCCTACCCGTTCCCGGTCTCGGTCGGCTACATGTACATCCTCAAGCTGCACCACCTTGTCGACGACAAGATCCACGCCCGCTCCACCGGCCCCTACTCGATGATCACCCAGCAGCCGCTGGGTGGTAAGGCGCAGTTCGGTGGCCAGCGCTTCGGTGAGATGGAGTGCTGGGCGATGCAGGCCTACGGCGCGGCATACACGCTGCAGGAACTGCTGACGATCAAGTCCGACGACGTGATCGGCCGCGTGAAGGTGTACGAGGCGATCGTCAAGGGCGAGAACATCCCGGAGCCGGGCATTCCCGAGTCCTTCAAGGTGTTGCTCAAGGAACTCCAGTCGCTGTGCCTGAACGTCGAGGTGCTCTCCAGCGACGGAGCCGCCATCGAGATGCGCGACACCGACGACGAGGACCTGGAACGGGCCGCGGCGAACCTGGGCATCAACCTCTCCCGCAACGAGTCCCCCTCGGTCGACGACGTAGTGAACTGACCTCGCCAGGCGGGGCCGGGCGGTCCACTTCGGACTGCCCGGCCCCGGCCAGAGCCTCCTGATCCGCACCAAACGCTAGGAGAGAAGAGCAGACGTGCTTGACGTCAACTTCTTCGACGAGCTCCGTATTGGTCTCGCCACCGCCGATGACATCCGCCAGTGGTCCTTCGGCGAGGTCAAGAAGCCCGAAACGATCAACTACCGCACCCTGAAGCCGGAGAAGGATGGCCTGTTCTGCGAGAAGATCTTCGGACCGACTCGCGACTGGGAGTGCTACTGCGGCAAGTACAAGCGTGTCCGGTTCAAGGGCATCATCTGTGAGCGCTGCGGCGTCGAGGTGACCCGGTCCAAGGTGCGTCGTGAGCGCATGGGCCACATCGAGCTGGCCGCGCCGGTCACCCACATCTGGTACTTCAAGGGCGTGCCGAGCCGGTTGGGTTACCTGCTCGACCTGGCTCCGAAGGACCTGGAAAAGATCATCTACTTCGCGGCCTACGTGATCACCGCGGTGAACACCGAGCTGCGCCACAACGACCTGCCCACCCTCGAGAACGAGATGCAGGTCGAGCGCAAGCGCGCCGAGAACAAGCGCGACGCCGACATCGAGACCAGGGCCCAGAAGCTCGAGGCGGACCTGGCCGAACTCGAGGCCGAGGGCGCCAAGAGCGACGTGCGCCGCAAGGTCAAGGAGGGCGGCGAGCGGGAGATGCGCCAGCTCCGCGACCGCGCCCAGCGTGAGCTGGACCGGCTCGACGAGGTCTGGAGCACCTTCACCAAGCTGGAGCCCAAGCAGCTCATCGCGGACGAGCAGCTCTACCGCGAGCTGGTCGACCGCTACGGCGAGTACTTCGTCGGCCACATGGGCGCCGAGGCCATCCAGAAGCTGCTGATCGACTTCGACACGGGTGCCGAAGGCATCAGCCTGCGCGAGACCATCCGCGACGGCAAGGGGCAGAAGAAGCTCCGCGCCCTCAAGCGGTTGAAGGTCGTCGCCGCGTTCCAGGCCACCGGCAACTCGCCGCGCGGCATGGTGCTGGACTGCGTCCCGGTCATCCCGCCGGACCTGCGCCCGATGGTGCAGCTCGACGGTGGCCGCTTCGCCACGTCCGACCTCAACGACCTCTACCGTCGTGTGATCAACCGGAACAACCGGTTGAAGCGGCTGATCGACCTCGGCGCGCCCGAGATCATCGTGAACAACGAGAAGCGCATGCTGCAGGAGGCCGTCGACGCGCTGTTCGACAACGGCCGCCGCGGCCGGCCGGTGACCGGTCCGGGCAACCGCCCGCTCAAGTCGCTGTCCGACCTGCTCAAGGGCAAGCAGGGCCGGTTCCGCCAGAACCTGCTCGGCAAGCGCGTCGACTACTCCGGCCGTTCGGTCATCGTGGTCGGCCCGCAGCTCAAGCTGCACCAGTGCGGCCTGCCCAAGGCGATGGCGCTCGAACTGTTCAAGCCGTTCGTGATGAAGCGTCTTGTCGATCTCAACCACGCGCAGAACATCAAGAGCGCCAAGCGGATGGTCGAGCGGACCCGCCCGCAGGTGTGGGACGTGCTGGAAGAGGTCATCTCCGGTCACCCGGTGCTGCTCAACCGCGCGCCGACCCTGCACCGGCTGGGCATCCAGGCCTTCGAGCCGCAGCTGGTCGAGGGCAAGGCCATCCAGCTGCACCCGCTGGTGTGTGAGGCGTTCAACGCCGACTTCGACGGTGACCAGATGGCGGTGCACCTGCCGCTGTCCGCCGAGGCCCAGGCCGAGGCGCGGATCCTGATGCTGTCGTCGAACAACATCCTCTCCCCGGCCTCGGGCAAGCCGCTGGCCATGCCGCGTCTGGACATGGTCTCCGGTCTGTACTTCCTGACCAGGCCCAAGGACAACGCCATCGGTGCCGGCAACGCCTACTCGTCGACGGCCGAAGCGATCATGGCCTACGACCGCAAGGCGCTGGAACTGCAGGCCCCGGTCAAGATCCGGCTGTTCGACCGCACCCCCACCCGGGGCGCGGAGCCGGAGGGCTGGGAGCCGGGCCTGCCGTGGCGTGCCGAGACCACGCTGGGCCGGGTGCTGTTCAACGAACTGCTGCCCGCCGACTACCCGTTCATCAACGAGCCGCTTCCCAAGAAGCGTCAGGCCGCGATCGTCAACGACCTGGCCGAGCGGTACTCGATGACCGTGGTGGCGCAGACGCTGGACAAGCTGAAGGACGCCGGTTTCTACTGGGCGACCCGGTCCGGGTTGACCATCTCGATCTCCGACGTCATCGTCCCGCCGAACAAGCAGGAGATCCTGGACTCGTACGAGGCCAAGGCGGACGCGGTCGAAAAGCGCTACCAGCGCGGTCAGCTCTCGCACTCCGAGCGCAACAACGAACTGGTCAAGGTCTGGAACCAGGCGACGGAAGACGTGGCCAAGGCCATGGAGGCCGCCTTCCCCGACGACAACCCGATCCCCACGATCGTGAAGTCGGGCGCGGCGGGCAACATGACCCAGGTCCGGTCGCTGGCCGGTATGCGTGGTCTGGTGTCCAACCCGAAGGGTGAGTACATCCCGCGGCCGATCAAGTCCAACTTCCGTGAGGGCTTGTCCGTCCTGGAGTACTTCATCGCCACGCACGGCGCCCGCAAGGGTCTGGCCGACACCGCGCTGCGTACCGCCGACTCCGGTTACCTGACCCGTCGTCTGGTCGACGTGTCGCAGGACGTCATCGTTCGGGAAACCGACTGTGGCACCACCCGCGGCATCAACATGCCGGTCGGCGCGGATGGTCCGGACGGCACCACCGTTCGCCACCAGCACGTGGAAACCGCCGTCTACGCCCGGACGCTGGCCGACGACGCGTCGGACTCCGATGGCAACATCGTGGTCAACCGCGGCGACGACCTCGGCGACCCGGTGATCGACCGGCTGATCAGCTCCGGCATCCGCCGGGTCAAGGTGCGCTCCGTGCTCACCTGTGAAGCCGCCGTCGGTGTCTGCGCGACCTGCTACGGCCGCTCGATGGCCACCGGCAAGCTGGTGGACATCGGCGAGGCGGTCGGCATCGTGGCCGCCCAGTCGATCGGTGAGCCGGGTACCCAGCTGACCATGCGTACCTTCCACCAGGGTGGTGTCGCCGGTGACGACATCACGACCGGTCTGCCCCGTGTCACCGAGCTGTTCGAGGCTCGCGTGCCCAAGGGCAAGGCGCCGATCGCCGATGTGGACGGTCGGATCCGGATCGAGGACGGCGAGCGGTTCTGGAAGATCACGCTGACGCCGGACGACGGCGGCGACGAGATCGTCTTCGACAAGCTGTCCAAGCGGCAGCGGCTCGCGGCGACTCCGACCGGCCCGCTGTCCGACGGTGACCACGTGACCGTCGGCCAGCAGCTGCTCGAAGGCACCCCCGACCCGCACGAGGTGCTGCGGGTCATGGGTCCGCGCGAGGCTCAGCTGCACCTGGTGGACGAGGTCCAGAAGGTGTACCGGGCGCAGGGTGTGTCCATCCACGACAAGCACATCGAGGTGATCATCCGGCAGATGCTGCGCCGGGTGACCATCATCGACTCGGGCTCCACGGAGTTCCTGCCGGGTTCGCTGACCGAGCGGTCCGACTTCGAGGCGGAGAACCGCCGCGTCGTCGCCGAAGGCGGCGAGCCGGCCTCCGGCCGCCCGGTGCTGATGGGTATCACCAAGGCGTCGCTGGCCACCGACTCGTGGCTGTCCGCGGCCTCCTTCCAGGAGACCACCCGGGTGCTGACCGACAACGCGATCCAGGGCCGCAGCGACAAGCTGATCGGCCTGAAGGAGAACGTGATCATCGGCAAGCTGATCCCGGCCGGTACGGGCATCAACCGGTACCGCAACATCCAGGTGCAGCCGACCGAGGAGGCACGGGCCGCGGCCTACGCGATCCCGTCCTACGACGACGGCTACTACACCCCGGATGTCTTCGGCACCGGCACCGGCGCGGCCGTCCCGCTGGACGACTACGACTTCGGTCGCGACTTCCGCTGAATTAGCTGACAGTCGATAGCGAAGGGCCCCGGCACGAAAATCGTGCCGGGGCCCTTCGCGTCGAGGAGGGCAGATCATGACCAGCTACCAGCGCTGGAAGGACATCCGCGCGGCGCACGTTGAGCGTGCCGGTGGCGAGGAAGCCGTCGAGATCGGCAAGCAGGAACTACTGGCGATGTGTCTCGACCCAGCGACAGATGAACAGCAGGAGCCCCTCTCGCGTTCCTGTTAGCCTGCCTGTTGTTCGCCACAGACAGGGGAGGGTGCCGGATGGATGCCTGGGACAAGCAGTTCGCAGCCGCGGGCCAGGCGCTCGGCCTCGCATCTGCCAATTTCAAGAAGCAGGTAGCGAACATCTGGCAGTTCGCCCCGCTCGTCTCCGAGTACGGCCATCTGATGGTGTACGCCCATGGCTGCGTCAACGGCACCTGGCAGGGCCGCAGGGCGTCGGCAACGGGCATCCGGCCGTTCGGTGGCCAGACCGACGACAACAATGTCTTCTTCACCCTGTCGAACGTGCGGCACACGACGCTCTGGTCGGAAGGCACGTTGCTGGTGACCTCGGTCGGTTTCACCGCCGGTGCGGAGCCGTTCATGGTGGCGGCGCCCTCGGCGCCGCACACGGTCAACGAGCACGTCACCTACGAGACGGCCAACTGGATCATTCCTGCCATCGCCGAACGATTCGGCCAGCTCCCGGTGCCGGGCGACACCAACGGAGCCTGGGTGGTGCGAGCGCCGTCCGTCGACAAGCCGACCGCGATCCTGAACGCGATCGCGCCGATGCTGCTCAGCGAGGCTCCCTACCCGTGGAAGATCGATGGCGGCAAGGCCGGCAGCCACCAGGTCGACCTGGTCCGGATCGACGTCGCCACGGAAGGCACGCCGCCGCCGTCCGCCGAACTGTTGCAGGACAGGCTGAACCGGCTGTCCCAGATGGCCGCGGTCATCGAACAGACCATGGCCCAGTTCCAGCCAGGAACCTATAAGTGACCACAACCGAGCAGCCGCCGCTGTACAGCGAGCGGGTTCAGCGGTGGATCAAGTTCAGCAGGCTGGTACGCAATCTGATCATGATCGCGTTCGGCCTCGCGCTGATCGGGATCGGCCTGGTCTACTCGTTCGTCACGGCGTGGAGCTATTCCTGGATCGTCGGCATCGTCTTGGTCGCCGGCTACGGTTTCGGGGCGATCTGGCAGTTCCGGCCCTACGACCGCGAATGGTCGGCAGGAAAGCGCCTGCTCCTCAGCATCATCGCGTTGGCCGCCGGTCTGGTCTTCTTCGTCCAGGCGGCGCCGTCGCTCAACCTCATCGGCATGCACGCGCCCGGCACCATCACCCACTGCGAGACGCAGGACGTCATCCACCGAGGCAACGTCACCACCTGCTACGCCAACGTGCACTGGCCGGACGGCACCACGTCAGCCCGACAAGCCACCGGCGCATTCCCGGTCGGTTCGACACACACGTTCGTCATGCCGCCCGCGTACGCCCGGTTGTTGGCCGATCAAGGCGTCGCGCAGCACTGGCCGGACGCGGTTGCCTTTGCCGGCATCTCGACGGCGGTGATCGTGCAGGCGATCTGGAGCCTGTTGTTGTTGGTGTTCAACGTCTTCCACGGATCGCCGACCAAGCGACGCAAGATCGCGGCCGCGCTGCCACCCGGTCAACTGCCGGTCTGAACAAACGTCTGGGGCCCATCCGAAAGCGGATGGGCCCCAGTGCGTCGTGCGGTCAGCTCACTCGTAGAGGTTGCCGCTCATACTCGGGTCGTCCTGGTTCTGGTTCTGGCCGTCCGGGAGCGGCGCGGGCGCGCTGGTCTGCGCCCCGTACTGCATGCTGTTGACCACGTTGCCGGAACCGTTGATCAGGACGTCCTTGCCGGCGTCCTTGGCCTGGTCGACGGCCTTGTCCTTCATGTAGTCGCCGAAGCCCTGACCACCCTTGGCCACCCCGGTATTGGGATCGATGGTCGGGTTGGTCTTGTTGTTCCAGTTCTCTTTGGTCTCGTCCACCTTGTTCTGCAGGTAGTTCTTGTCGGCCTTACCGGCATCGCCCGCAGCCTTGTCACCCTCGCTGGCGGCCTTGCCCGCGTCCCCGGCTGCCTTGTCGGCTTCGCTGGCGGCCTTGCTGGCGTCGCCGGCGACCTTGGTGCCGTCCTTGGCCGCGTCCTCCGCAGCCTTGTCAGCGTCCTTCATCTTGCCGACGTACTTCACCATGTTCTGGATCTTCGACCAGAGCTGCTTGATGATGTTGACGATCTTCTCGACCAGCGTGGTCGCCTCTTCGACCTTGTCGGCCGCGTTGGCGGACTCGGTGCTGACCTCGACCGCGGTCGCGGCACCGGCCGCGGCCTCGGACGCGCCGAACGTGAACAGCGCGGCGGCCTGGGCGGCCAGCCAGGTCACGATCAGCCACTCGATGCACTGCGAGATGATGCCGAGCACGAAGTTGTAGGCGGCGTCCATCAGCGTGCCGGACAGCTGCAGGCACATCGAGACGTTGCCGGCGATGCCCGCGGTCTCGTCGACCTGCGTGATGAAGTCGTTGATCTGCTTGGCCGCCGCGTTCTTCGCGTCACCGGTCCAGTTGGCGATGCCCTTGGACGTGATGTCGGTCAGCTCGTTGGCCATCTTCGAGATGTCCTTACCGATTTCGGTAAAGGCCTCGCTGCCCTTGTCCAACGCGTCCGGATTGCCGGTGACCTTCTGCAGTTCGGTCTTCAGCGGCGTGATGACGTCCATCAGGAAGCCAAGGCCGGCGCTGATCAGAGCATTCAGCGGGTCCTCGACAATGCCGGCGGCACCGCTGGCGAAGCTGGCGATGTCCGAGCCGACCGACCCGATCTTGCCGCTTGCCGCGTCGAAGCCGCCCTTGACCAGGGGGCCGACACCGGGAAGATCCTCGGCGGTGGTCTTGGCGACGTCGGTCGCGTTGGAACTGCTGTATGGCTGGTAGCCCTCGTCCGCCATGGCTTATCCCTTCCCGCCGCCGGAGCCGCCTGCGGTCTCCGGTGGTTTCGCCCCGCCGTCAAGGTCCTTCATGACGTCCTTGAGCTTGTCGTTGATGGCGTCTTCGTTCTGCTTGTACTGGTCCGCGGTCTTCTTCAGGTTGTCTGAGAGGGTCTGCAGGTCGGACACCATGGTGTTCACGTGGTCGGAGAACGAGCTGTAGAAGGCCTGGTAGATCTCGTACGGGCCCATCTGGCCGAGCAGCCCCCAGGCTTGGCTCGGAACCTTGCCGTTCGCCGCGGCGACCTTGCCCTTGATGCCCTCGGCCTCGGCCGCCTTGGTCCCGGTCTGCTCGCCCGCGGTCTGGACCTCGGCGTGGTTTACCGCGAATCCGTCGCCCATCACTCACCACTTCCGTAGAGGCGGAGGTAGTCGCCGCCGCCCTGCTGCTGGCCGCCGAGGCGCTCCTGTTCCTGCTCGCCCGCCGCGATCTTGTCGCCGAGAATTTCCTGCTGGGCCGCCATGACCTTGGCGACCACGTTCGAGTTGCCCGCGTAGCGCGCCACGATGGTGGCCTGCTGCTTGGCCGCGTCGGCGACGGCGATGCGCAGCGCGGACATGATCGAACTGCTCAGTACCCGACCGGATCCGGTCCGCAGGGCCTGCTCGGTCAGTTGCACGTCGAGCACGGAACCCCCGGGGCCGGCCACGACGGTCACGGAGCGATCCGAAGAGGACGCCTTCGCGCGGATCTCCGTGATCTCCTCCTTCATCCCGGCGTAGCGCTCGACGAGAGCGTCAACTGGCTTCCCGGCCTGCGGATTCGGATCCATCGTTGCGCAACCTTTGTCTGGTTTGAGATTTTTTGCCGGCCGCGGGCGGCGGTAACGCCTGCCGAGGGCACCGTGCCTCGTTCTCCCCGCTCCGGGCCTGGTCAAGCCGTTGTCGACAACGGGCATTCTGGCACCTTCCGCACTCCCCGACCAGGACCCGACCGTTCGCGGCTGGCGTCGTTCTCATCCCGGCTCACTTGCCGAAGTAGACGGTGCCTGTCCTCGATCGGTTCCGTATTTCCACGGACGGGAAAGCGAATGAATCAGCGGAAGGCGCGACTCACCATTGGTCTCTCTTGCCCAGGCCCTGGAATCCGTCATTGTCGTCGACGAAATCGTCCTGGGGACGACGACGGGGCGCGGGGCGGCCCGGTCGGGCCGGCGGCTGGAATTCCTGCCGCTGCGGGGCCGGCGGGGCGGCGTGCGCGGGGGGAGCCGGTGGGGCGGAGCGCTGGCCGAGTTGCTGGCCCTCCCGCGCGGCCTCCTCCTTCGCCTTGTCGAAGAACTCCTGCTGGACGGCGTTCACCCGATCGAGAATGTTCATCCGATCGCCGACATATCGTTGTACGACCTCGGCCTGTGCCTTGGCGGCCTTGGCGAGTGCCAACTGGATGGTGCTCATGATCGTCCGGCCGAGGGTCTGCGCGTTCGCGCCGCGCAGTGCCTGGTCGGCGACCTGGATGTCCATCACGGATCCACCCGCGCCGGCCACGACGGTGATCGCGCGGTCACTGGAGCTCACCGTGGCCCGGACCGCGCTGATCTCCTCCTTCATCTCCGCATAGTGCGCAAGACGCTCTTCGGTGCTCTGGCTCACGCCCACTCCTTGGTGCCCTGGGTTCCTCCCCCATTCCACCGGAATAGGCGAGGCGCCGCTCGCGTTCAGAGATATGACTACTCGAAGGCCGGTCACCATGGTGGCGCGGGCCACGCCCGCCCGTCAGCGGTTTTGGGTTTACCGGGGTGGTCGACCCCCGATTTTGCCTACCGGTGCCGGGCCAGGTATCTTTGGTACTCGTGCCCGACCCATGTCGGGCCGCTCCGCGTGCCTGCGGGCCGGATGGACGCCTCGGCGTCCTGGCGGCTACGGCAGGCGGCGGGAGTCCTCCCGAAGCCCATCAGGGACTGTAGCGGTACCTCATGGGTCCAAGGTTGGGGCGACACGCCCGACCTCGGGACACGGAGGGACCAGGAACTACAAGATGTCCACGCAGCGCAACTGACGCTCGCGGACGCCAACGCAGGAGAAAGCCGGTCAATGCCCACGATCCAACAGCTGGTCCGCAAGGGCCGCGAGGACAAGGTCGCCAAGCAGAAGACTGCGGCGCTCAAGGGGAGCCCGCAGCGGCGTGGCGTGTGTACCCGCGTCTACACCACGACCCCGAAGAAGCCGAACTCGGCGCTGCGCAAGGTCGCCCGCGTCAAGCTGACCAGTGGCATCGAGGTCACGGCTTACATCCCCGGTGAGGGTCACAACCTGCAGGAGCACTCGATGGTGCTCGTGCGTGGCGGCCGGGTGAAGGACCTGCCTGGCGTTCGCTACAAGATCATTCGCGGTTCGCTGGACACCCAGGGTGTGAAGAACCGCAAGCAGGCGCGTAGTCGCTACGGCGCGAAGAAGGAGAAGGGCTGACATGCCTCGCAAGGGACCGGCCCCGAAGCGGCCGCTGATCTCCGACCCGGTGTACGGCTCGCCGCTGGTCACCCAGCTGGTCAACAAGGTGCTCAAGGACGGCAAGCGCTCGGTCGCCGAGCGGATCGTCTACGGCGCGCTGGAAGGCGCCCGGGACAAGTCCGGCACCGACCCGGTGATCACCCTCAAGCGCGCGCTGGACAACGTCAAGCCGACGCTGGAGGTCAAGAGCCGCCGCGTCGGTGGCGCCACGTACCAGGTGCCGATCGAGGTCAAGCCCGGTCGGGCCACCACGCTGGCCCTGCGTTGGCTGGTCAGCTTCTCCCAGGCTCGCCGGGAGAAGACCATGATCGAACGCCTCATGAACGAACTGCTCGACGCGAGCAACGGACTCGGCGCCAGCGTCAAGCGTCGTGAGGACACTCACAAGATGGCCGAGTCGAACAAGGCTTTTGCCCACTACCGCTGGTGATGTCCGCGGCTGGCTTACCAGGCCAGCCGCACACCGGCCCAAGTGAGCGCGAACACGCTGCTCAAGACAGGGGAAGACTCGTGGCACGCGACGTGCTGACCGACCTGTCCATGGTCCGCAACATCGGGATCATGGCTCACATCGACGCGGGCAAGACCACCACCACCGAGCGGATCCTTTTCTACACGGGGATCAACTACAAGATCGGTGAGGTGCACGACGGTGCCGCGACGATGGACTGGATGGAGGAGGAGCAGAAGCGGGGTATCACCATCACCTCTGCCGCCACCACCACGTTCTGGAACGACCACCAGATCAACATCATCGACACTCCTGGCCACGTCGACTTCACCGTTGAGGTGGAGCGCAACCTCCGGGTGCTCGACGGTGCCGTTGCCGTTTTCGATGGCAAGGAAGGCGTCGAGCCCCAGTCCGAGCAGGTGTGGCGCCAGGCCGACAAGTACGACGTGCCGCGGATCTGCTTCGTCAACAAGATGGACAAGATCGGCGCGGACTTCTACTTCACCGTGCAGACGATCTCCGACCGTCTCGGTTCCAAGCCGCTGGTGATCCAGCTGCCGATCGGTGCCGAGTCGGACTTCACCGGCATGGTCGACCTGGTCGAGATGCGGGCGCTGACCTGGCACGGTGAGGTGCAGAAGGGCGCCGACTACACCATCGAGGAGATCCCCGAGGACCTCCGCGAGAAGGCTGCCGAGTACCGGGAGAAGCTGCTGGAGGCCGTCGCCGAGACTGACGACGAGCTGATGGAGCTCTACCTGGGCGGCGAGGAGCTGACGATCGACCAGATCAAGGCGGGCATCCGCAAGATCGTGGTCGACCGCTCCGCCTTCCCGGTGTTGTGCGGTTCCGCGTTCAAGAACAAGGGCGTGCAGCCCATGCTCGACGCGGTCATCGATTACCTGCCCTCGCCGCTGGACGTGCCGCCGGTCGAAGGCACGCTGCCGGACGGTGTCACGGTCGAGACTCGTAAGCCCAGTGCGGACGAGCCGTTCTCGGCGCTCGCGTTCAAGATCATGACGCACCCGTTCTTCGGCAAGCTGACCTACATCCGGGTCTACTCGGGCAGGCTGCCGGCCGGTTCTCCGGTCAGCAACTCGACCAAGGACCGTTCGGAGCGCATCGGGAAGATCTTCCAGATGCACGCCAACAAGGAGAACCCGGTCGACGAGGCGCTGGTCGGTCACATCTACGCGGTGATCGGTCTGAAGCAGACGACCACGGGTGACACCCTGTGCGACAAGGCGCACCCGATCATCCTCGAGTCGATGACGTTCCCGGCACCGGTCATCGAGGTGGCGGTCGAACCGAAGACCAAGAGCGACCAGGAGAAGCTGGGCACCGCGATCCAGCGTCTGGCCGAAGAGGACCCGACGTTCCAGGTGAAGCTGGACGAGGAGACGGGCCAGACGATCATCTCCGGTATGGGTGAGCTGCACCTCGAGGTGCTGGTCAACCGGATGAAGAGCGACTTCAAGGTCGAGGCCAACATCGGCAAGCCTCAGGTCGCCTACCGTGAGACGATCCGCCGCAAGGTGGAGAAGTACAGCTACACGCACAAGAAGCAGACCGGTGGTTCCGGTCAGTTCGCCAAGATCATCTTCGATCTCGAACCGCTGCCCAAGAACGACGAGGGCGCGCTGTACGAGTTCGTGAACAAGGTCTCCGGTGGCCGCATCCCCCGGGAGTACATCCCGTCGGTGGACGCGGGCTGTCAGGACGCCATGCAGTACGGCGTGTTGGCCGGTTACCCGCTCGTGGGTGTCAAGGTGACCTTGACCGACGGTGCCTACCACGAGGTCGACTCCTCGGAAATGGCCTTCAAGATCGCGGGTTCGATCGCGTTCAAGGAAGCCGCGAGGAAGGCCGACCCGGCACTGCTCGAGCCGATGATGGCGGTCGAGGTGACCACGCCCGAGGACTACATGGGTGACGTCATCGGTGACCTGAACTCCCGCCGCGGCCAGATCCAGGCCATGGAGGAGCGCAGCGGTTCCCGCATCGTGAAGGCGCTGGTGCCGCTGTCCGAGATGTTCGGCTACGTCGGCGACCTCCGGTCGCGGACCCAGGGCCGGGCTAACTACTCGATGCAGTTCGACTCCTACGCGGAGGTTCCGGTGAACGTCGCGAAGGAGATCATCGCGAAGGCCACGGGCGAGTGACGATGCGTCATTCGGCTGCGGGCAAGCAGTCGGTTCGGCAAAGGCGACGGGGAAGGTCCCGGAACCGGAGCACCGCAACGGTGGTGGCGTCCCTCGACTGAGGGGCGCCGGCGCCGAAGTGCGGCCTCTCCGGGGTCATTCCCCCGGGGTCCGCACACCAGACCCTGACGACAAACGTCGTCATTGGACAAACGAAGTCCAAGACGACGCAAGCAAAAGAAGTCCAGGAGGACAATCCAGTGGCGAAGGCGAAGTTCGAGCGGACCAAGCCGCACGTCAACATCGGGACCATTGGTCACATTGACCACGGCAAGACCACCCTGACTGCGGCGATCTCCAAGGTTCTGCACGACAAGTTCCCGGACCTGAACAAGTCGTTCGCGTTCGACCAGATCGACAAGGCCCCGGAAGAGCGTCAGCGCGGTATCACCATCTCCATCGCGCACATCGAGTACCAGACCGAGAAGCGCCACTACGCGCACGTCGACTGCCCCGGTCACGCCGACTACATCAAGAACATGATCACCGGTGCGGCGCAGATGGACGGCGCGATCCTGGTGGTCGCGGCGACCGACGGTCCGATGCCGCAGACCCGTGAGCACGTGCTGCTGGCCAAGCAGGTCGGCGTCCCCTACATCGTCGTCGCGCTGAACAAGGCCGACATGGTCGACGATGAGGAGATCATGGAGCTCGTCGAGCTCGAGGTCCGCGAGCTGCTCTCGGCTCAGGACTACCCGGGCGACGACCTGCCGGTCATTCGCGTTTCCGCGCTGAAGGCGCTGGAAGGCGACGCCGAGTGGGGCGACAAGCTCATGGAGCTGATGGACGCGGTCGACGAGAGCATCCCGGAGCCGGTCCGTGAGATCGAGAAGGCGTTCCTCATGCCGATCGAGGACGTCTTCACGATCACCGGTCGTGGCACCGTGGTGACCGGTCGTATCGAGCGCGGCATCATCGAGGTCAACAAGGAGGTGGAGATCGTCGGCATCAAGGAGCAGTCGATGAAGACCACCGTGACCTCGATCGAAATGTTCAACAAGTTCCTCGACGAGGGTCGGGCCGGCGACAACGCCGCTCTGCTGCTGCGTGGCATCAAGCGCGAGCAGGTCGAGCGCGGCATGGTCGTGGTCAAGCCGGGTACCACCACCCCGCACACCAACTTCGAGGCGCGGGTCTACATCCTCTCCAAGGAGGAGGGCGGCCGTCACACGCCGTTCTTCAACAACTACCGTCCGCAGTTCTACTTCCGGACGACCGACGTGACCGGTGTCGTTACCCTCCCCGAGGGCACCGAGATGGTCATGCCGGGTGACAACACGGACATGAAGGTCGAGCTGATCCAGCCGATCGCCATGGACGAGGGTCTGCGCCTGGCCATCCGTGAGGGTGGTCGGACCGTCGGCGCCGGCCAGGTCACCAAGATCATCAAGTAAGTACGGCACCGAAAGAGTGACCCTGGACTCCTAATCAGGGGCCGGTTTGGAACGCCATTACCGCATGTGGCATCCTTATCAGGTTGCTCGTAGCTGGGGCGGCCGATGCGCCGCGTCGCAAGACGCGAATTCGGCCGCCCCGGCATGCGGGCAGGCGTTGCCCTGATATGAGGGCGCGCGGGCCGCAAGGCCCACACCCAGAAGCGACCGGAGTCATGCGCACCGGTATGCGCGTCGAGCGTGACACGCCCGACCGCGTGGACCGGAGACAGGCTCCATCGAACAATTGACCTGTGAATAGGCGAGCGAAGCGACGTCCAGGAGAGGTTTTCCGGGGCGCGGGCGACGCGGGAGGAACGAGCAGCCACCATGGCGGGACAGAAGATCCGCATTCGGCTCAAGGCATACGACCATGAGGCGATTGATGCGTCGGCGCGGAAGATCGTCGAGACGGTGACGCGTACCGGGGCTCGGGTTGTCGGTCCGGTACCGCTACCGACCGAGAAGAACGTGTACTGCGTCATCCGCTCGCCGCACAAGTACAAGGACTCGCGCGAGCACTTCGAGATGCGTACGCACAAGCGCTTGATCGACATCCTCGACCCGACGCCGAAGACGGTTGACGCGCTCATGCGCATCGACCTTCCGGCCAGCGTCGACGTCAACATCCAGTAAGCGCACAGGGCAGCGGAGAGTAAGAGACTCATGTCTGACAGGCAGATGAAGGGAATTCTGGGCACCAAGCTCGGGATGACCCAGGTCTTCGACGAGTCGAACCGGATCGTTCCGGTGACCGTCGTCAAGGCCGGCCCGTGCGTGGTGACCCAGGTACGGACCGATGAGAAGGATGGCTACCAGGCCGTTCAGCTCGCGTTCGGCGCGATCGACCCGCGCAAGGTGAACAAGCCGGAAACCGGCCACTTCGCCAAGGCGGGGGTGACTCCGCGCCGGCACGTCGCCGAGCTGCGGACGACCGACGCCGGCGAGTACACCGTTGGCCAGGAGATCACCGCTGAGGTGTTCGAGGGTGGGTCCGTTGTGGACGTCACCGGCACCACCAAGGGCCACGGCACCGCGGGTGTCATGAAGCGCCACGGCTTCCACGGCCTCGGCGCCGGGCACGGCGTGCAGCGCAAGCACCGTTCGCCGGGTTCGATCGGCGCGTGCGCCACCCCGGCCCGCGTGTTCAAGGGTGTTCGCATGGCTGGCCGGATGGGCCACGCCCGCGTCACCACGCAGAACCTGACCGTGCACCGGGTGGACGCCGAGTCCGGCCTGCTGCTGATCAAGGGTGCGGTGCCCGGTCCCAAGGGCGGCCTCGTGTTCGTGCGCACGGCCGCGAAGGGCGGTGCGTGATGCCGACGACCGAAACCGAAGCTCCTGAGTACGGGACCACCGTTCGCTCGGTGGATGTGCGTACGCCCAGCGGCGAGGTCACCGGGCAGGTCGACCTGCCGGCCGACCTCTTCGACGTGCAGGCGAACATCCCGCTGATGCACCAGGTCGTCATCGCCCAGCAGGCCGCGGCCCGCCAGGGCACGCACGCGACCAAGACCCGCGGCAACGTCTCCGGTGGTGGCAAGAAGCCCTACCGGCAGAAGGGCACCGGCCGCGCCCGCCAGGGTTCGACCCGCGCACCGCAGTTCGTCGGCGGTGGCGTCGTGCATGGCCCCCAGCCGCGCGACTACAGCCAGCGGACGCCCAAGAAGATGAAGGCCGCCGCCCTGCGTGGCGCCCTCTCCGACCGGGCCCGCAACGAGCGGATCCACATCTTCACCGGTCTCGTCGAGGGCGAGAAGCCCTCCACCAAGTCAGCCCGCGAGGTGCTGAAGCTGGTGTCGGAGACGCAGAAGTCCCTGGTCGTGCTGACCCACGCGGACGAGCTCGGCCTGCTCTCGGTGCGCAACCTCGCCGGGGCACACGTGCTCACCGTGGACCAGCTCAACACCTACGACGTGCTCCTCAACGACCACGTGGTGTTCACCAAGGACGCGTTCGACGCGCTGCTGGCCGGTCCGGCCCGCGGTCGCTCCGGCAAGGGCGTCGCGAGCTCCACCGAGGTTGAGCTGGAGGCAGGCGAATGATCCCCGACCCGCGCGACATCCTCATCGCGCCAGTGGTCTCCGAGAAGTCCTACGGGCTTCTCGAGGAGAGCAAGTACACGTTCCTGGTGGCACCGCAGGCCAACAAGACCGAGATCAAGATCGCGGTCGAGAAGGTGTTCGGCGTCAAGGTTGTCAGTGTCAACACCATCAACCGCCAGGGCAAGCGCAAGCGCACTCGCGCCGGCTTCGCCAAGCGCAAGAACACCAAGCGCGCGATCGTGACCTTGTCCGCCGAAAGCAAGCCGATCGAGATCTTCGGCGGCCCGGCCGCGTAAGGGACTGGAAAGCAGACATGGGTATCCGCAAGTACAAGCCGACTACGCCGGGACGGCGTGGCTCGTCCGTCTCCGACTTCGCCGAGATCACTCGGTCGACGCCGGAGAAGTCGCTGCTGCGTCCGCTGCACGGCCACGGTGGCCGCAACGTGCACGGCAAGGTGACCACCCGGCACAAGGGTGGCGGCCACAAGCGCGCCTACCGCCTCATCGACTTCCGTCGGGCGGACAAGGACGGCGTGCCGGCCAAGGTCGCGCACATCGAGTACGACCCCAACCGCACCGCGCGCATCGCGCTGCTGCACTACGTCGACGGCGAGAAGCGCTACATCATCGCGCCGGAGAAGCTGCGCCAGGGCGACCGGATCGAGAACGGCCCCCGTGCCGACATCAAGCCGGGTAACAACCTGCCGCTGCGCAACATCCCGGTCGGCACCGTGGTGCACGCCATCGAGCTGCGGCCCGGCGGCGGCGCCAAGATGGGCCGCTCGGCCGGTGCCAGCGTGCAGCTGGTCGCCAAGGACGGTCCGTACGCGCAGCTGCGCCTCCCCTCGGGTGAGGTGCGCAACGTGGACGTGCGCTGCCGCGCCACCATCGGCGCGGTCGGCAACTCCGACCACAGCAACATCAACTGGGGCAAGGCAGGCCGGATGCGGTGGAAGGGCAAGCGCCCGACCGTCCGTGGTGTCGCCATGAACCCGGTCGACCACCCGCACGGTGGTGGTGAGGGCAAGACCTCCGGTGGTCGCCACCCGGTGAACCCGAAGGGCAAGCCCGAGGGCCGCACCCGTAGCCGCAAGAAGGAATCCGACCGGATGATCGTCCGTCGGCGTCGCGCCGGTAAGAACAAGCGCTGAGCAGGAAGGGAGTGACAAGGAATGCCACGTAGCCTGAAGAAGGGCCCGTTTGTCGACGACCACCTGCTCAAGAAGGTGGACGCCCTCAACGACGCCAACAAGAAGACGGTGATCAAGACCTGGTCCCGCCGGTCCACGATCATCCCGGACATGCTGGGTCACACGATCGCGGTGCACGACGGCCGCAAGCACGTCCCGGTGTTCATCTCCGAGGCCATGGTCGGTCACAAGCTGGGCGAGTTCGCCCCGACCCGCACCTTCAAGGGTCACATCAAGGACGACCGGAAGTCCCGCCGCCGCTGAGAAGCGGTCTGACACGAACTAACCAGTAACGAGCAAGGGGTAGCAGAGATGGGTAACGAAGCCGCCAGCGCGGAGGAACTGCCGCGCGCCGTGGCACGGGCCCGCTACGTCCACATGACGCCGATGAAGTCGCGTCGCGTGGTCGACCTGATCCGGGGCCGCAACGCCCAGGACGCCCTGGCCGTGCTCCAGTTCGCGCCGCAGGCCGCAAGCGGTCCGGTGGCGAAGGTGCTCGCCAGTGCGGTGGCCAATGCCGAGAACAACCTCAAGCTGGACCCGGAGACCCTGTGGATCTCCGCGGCCTATGTCGACGAGGGCCCGACGCTGAAGCGTTTCCGGCCGCGTGCGCAGGGACGCACCTACCGGATCCGCAAGCGCACCAGCCACATCACCGTCGAGGTTGAGTCCCGGCCCAAGGTCAGCACGGCGCCCAGGAGCAAGGGCAGCAAGGCCAAGGCGCAGGGCAACAAGAATGCCAGTGCCAGCGCGGCCAGTACGGCCGGCGAGAGCCAGGAAGGGGCCCAGTAGTGGGTCAGAAAATCAGCCCGCACGGGTTCCGACTGGGAATCACCACCGACTGGAAGTCGCGCTGGTACGCGGACAAGCAGTACGCGGAGTACGTGGCCGAGGATGTCAAGATCCGCAAGCTGCTCTCCAAGGGCATGGAGCGTGCCGGCATCTCCAAGGTGGAGATCGAGCGCACCCGCGAGCGGGTTCGCGTCGACATCCACACCGCGCGTCCGGGCATCGTCATCGGTCGCCGTGGCGCCGAGGCCGACCGCATCCGCGGTGAGCTGGAGAAGCTCACCAACAAGCAGGTGCAGCTCAACATCCTTGAGGTGCGCAACCCCGAGTCGGACGCCCAGCTCGTCGCGCAGAGCGTGGCCGAGCAGCTGTCCAACCGGGTCGCGTTCCGTCGCGCCATGCGCAAGGCCATCCAGTCCTCGATGCGCTCCCCGCAGGTGAAGGGGATCAAGGTGCAGTGCGGCGGTCGTCTCGGCGGTGCCGAGATGTCGCGCTCCGAGCAGTACCACGAGGGCCGGGTGCCGCTGCACACGCTGCGCGCGGACATCGACTACGGCTTCTTCGAGGCTCGCACCACCTTCGGCCGCATCGGCGTGAAGGTCTGGATCTACAAGGGCGAGGTCGTCGGCGGCATCAGCGCCCGGCGCGAGCGGGACGCGGCTGCCGAGCAGCGCAACCAGCAGTCTCGCCCGGGTCGCGAGGGCGGCGGCCGCGGTGACCGCGGTGACCGGCCGAGCAGGCCGCGTCGCTCCGGTGCGTCCGGTACCACCCCGACCAGCACCGAGGCCGGCCGCGCAGCGGCTGCCGAGGCCGCTGCCGCGGTGGAGACCAACCCCGAGGCCACCACGCCCAAGACGGAAAACGGGGAGGGCTGAGAAGTGCTGATCCCACGCAAGGTCAAGCACCGCAAGCAGCACCACCCGAGCCGGTCGGGCGCTGCCAAGGGCGGCACCAGGGTCACCTTCGGCGAGTACGGCATCCAGGCGCTGGAGCCGGCCTACGTGACCAACCGGCAGATCGAGTCGGCTCGTATCGCGATCAACCGGCACATCCGTCGTGGCGGCAAGGTCTGGATCAACATCTTCCCGGACCGTCCGCTGACCAAGAAGCCGGCGGAAACCCGCATGGGTTCCGGTAAGGGTTCGCCCGAGTACTGGATCGCCAACGTCAAGCCGGGTCGGGTGCTGTTCGAGATGACCTTCCCGAACGAGACCGTGGCTCGCGAGGCCCTCCGCCGCGCGATCCACAAGCTGCCGATGAAGTGCCGCATCGTCACGCGAGAGGGTGGTGACTTCTGATGGCTGCGAGTGCGACTTCCGCCGCGGCGGACCTGCGCCAGCTGCAGGACGACGAGCTGGTGCTGCGTCTGCGCGAGGCCAAGGAGGAGCTGTTCAACCTCCGTTTCCAGATGGCCACCGGCCAGCTGGAGAACAACCGCCGGCTGCGTACCGTGCGGCACGACATCGCACGGATCTACACCGTGATGCGGGAGCGGGAGCTGGGTCTCTCGGTTTCCCCGGACGAAGCGGCCGTTGAGGCCAGTGGTGAGGGCGCGGCATGAGCGAAGTAACGGAAGCGACCGAGCAGGAGACCCGCAACAACCGCAAGGTGCGCGTGGGCTACGTCGTCTCGGACAAGATGAACAAGACCATCGTGGTCGAACTCGAGGACCGCAAGAAGCACCCGCTCTACGGCAAGGTCCTGCGCTCCACCACCAAGGTGAAGGCGCACGACGAGGCCAACACCGCGGGTGTCGGCGACCGGGTGCAGATCATGGAGACCCGTCCGCTGTCGGCGACCAAGCGCTGGCGGCTGGTGGAGATCCTCGAGAAGGCCAAGTAAGCAACAAGGACCGAGCCCGTTCAGGTCGGAAATCTGGCGGGCCGTAAGGGTCAGGAGTTAGCAGTGATTCAGCAGGAGTCGCGACTGCGTGTCGCCGACAACACCGGTGCGAAGGAAATCCTTTGCATCCGGGTGCTCGGCGGTTCCGCGCGGCGCTACGCCGGTATCGGCGACATCATCGTCGCCACGGTGAAGGACGCCATCCCCGGCGCGGGCGTCAAAAAGGGCGACGTGGTCAAGGCCGTCATCGTTCGTACGGTCAAGGAGCGGCGTCGTCCGGACGGCTCCTACATCCGCTTCGACGAGAACGCCGCGGTGCTCATCAAGAACGACAACGAGCCGCGTGGCACCCGCATCTTCGGGCCGGTCGGCCGCGAGCTGCGCGAGAAGAAGTTCATGAAGATCATCTCGCTCGCTCCGGAGGTGCTGTGAGCATGAAGGTCAAGAAGGGCGACACGGTCGTCGTCATCTCGGGCAAGGACAAGGGCGCCAAGGGCAAGGTCATTCAGGCCTACCCGGACAGCCAGCGGGTCCTCGTCGAGGGCGTGAACCGGATCAAGAAGCACACCAAGATCAGCCAGACCCAGCGCGGCGCCCAGACCGGCGGCATCGTGACCCAGGAGGCGTCCATCCACGTGAGCAACGTGATGGTGGTCGACTCCGACGGCAAGCCGACCCGCGTCGGCTACCGGGAGAACGATGAGGGGAAGCGCGTGCGCGTCTCCAAGCGCAACGGCAAGGACATCTGAGCCATGACGACTACTACAGAAGCTCCCCGCCTCAAGGCCCGCTACCGCGCGGAGATCGCTGGCGACCTGCGTAAGCAGTTCAACTACGCCAACGTCATGCAGATCCCGGGCGTGGTCAAGGTCGTCGTGAACATGGGCGTCGGCGACGCCGCCCGCGACGGCAAGCTGATCGAGGGCGCGGTTCGCGACCTGTCCACCATCACCGGCCAGCGGCCGGAGGTGCGCAAGGCCCGCAAGTCCATCGCCCAGTTCAAGCTGCGCGAGGGCATGCCGATCGGTGCGCGGGCGACCCTGCGCGGCGACCGGATGTGGGAGTTCCTCGACCGCCTGCTGACCATCGCACTGCCGCGTATCCGCGACTTCCGCGGCCTGTCGCCCAAGCAGTTCGACGGCAACGGCAACTACACGTTCGGTCTCAACGAGCAGTCGATGTTCCACGAGATCGACCCTGACTCCATCGATCGGCCGAGGGGCATGGACATCACCGTTGTCACCTCCGCGACCACAGACGACGAGGGGCGGGCGCTGCTCAAGGCGCTCGGCTTCCCGTTCAAGGAGAACTGAGAATGGCGAAGAAGGCCCTGGTCATCAAGGCTGCGTCCAAGCCCAAGTTCAAGGTGCGCGGCTACACCCGCTGCCAGCGCTGCGGGCGTCCGCACGCCGTGTACCGCAAGTTCGGCCTGTGCCGCGTGTGCCTTCGCGAGATGGCACACCGGGGCGAGCTGCCCGGTGTGAGCAAGTCCAGCTGGTAAGCACCAGAACTTCCACTTCGCCGTAGGCCCGATCTGACAAGGGAACCGCGGCGAGAAAGGTTGACAAGGTCACCATGACGATGACCGATCCGATCGCAGACATGCTGACGCGTCTGCGCAACGGCAATTCCGCCTATCACGACGAGGTGGTGATGCCGCACTCGAAGCTGAAGTCGCACATCGCCGAGATCCTCAAGCGTGAGGGCTACATCTCCGGCTTCCGTGCCGAGCAGGGCGAGAAGGGCAAGAACCTGATCGTCGAGCTCAAGTACGGCCCGAACCGTGAGCGCAGCATCGCGGGCCTGCGCCGGGTGTCCAAGCCCGGCCTGCGGGTGTACGCGAAGTCCACCAACCTGCCCAAGGTGCTCGGTGGACTCGGTGTCGCGATCATTTCGACGTCCGGTGGTCTGGTGACCGACCGGCAGGCTAACAAGCAGGGTGTGGGCGGGGAAGTCCTCGCCTACGTCTGGTGAGAAAGGAGGAGGACTAGCTATGTCGCGTATCGGAAAGCTGCCGATCACTGTCCCCTCCGGGGTCGACGTGACGATCGAAGGCTCCCTGGTGAGCGTGAAGGGCCCCAAGGGCACCCTCTCGCACACCCTCGCCGACCCGATCACCATCGAGCGGCAGGAGGACGGCACCCTCGCCGTGCTCCGTCCCAACGACGAGCGCCGCAGCCGTTCGCTGCACGGCCTCTCGCGCACCCTGGTCAACAACATGATCATCGGCGTGACGCAGGGCTACGAGAAGAAGATGGAAATCCACGGCGTCGGTTACCGCGTGATCGCCAAGGGCCGCGACCTCGAGTTCGCTCTTGGTTACAGCCACTCGGTGCCGGTTCCCGCCCCGGAGGGCATCTCCTTCGCCGTCGAGACCCCGACCCGCTTCAGCGTGGCCGGCATCGACAAGCAGCAGGTCGGCGAGGTCGCCGCCAACATCCGCAAGCTGCGCAAGCCCGACCCGTACAAGGGCAAGGGCGTGCGCTACTCGGGTGAGAAGATCCGCCGCAAGGTCGGAAAGACGGG
Organism: Pseudonocardiaceae bacterium; assembly: GCA_035948315.1. Taxonomy (GTDB): domain Bacteria; phylum Actinomycetota; class Actinomycetes; order Mycobacteriales; family Pseudonocardiaceae; genus CAJCJE01. Next base: position 37,879 of record DASZJG010000019.1, read on the forward strand.
TAAGTGATCATGGCTGAGACGACTACTGCCAAGAAGAAGCGCGTTGGCAAGGACGTGTCGACGACTCGTCGGATCGCCCGCGCCCGTCGGCACTTCCGGCTTCGCAAGAAGATCAGCGGCTCCCCGGAGCGTCCCCGCCTGGTCGTGAACCGGTCCTCGCGGCACATCGTCGCGCAGATCGTGGACGACCTGGCCGGCCGGACGCTGGCCACGGCGTCCAGCCTTGAGGCGGACGTCCGCGCCGAGTCCGGCGACAAGAAGGCCAGGGCCGCCAAGGTCGGTGCCCTCGTCGCTGCTCGGGCCAAGGACGCCGGCATCGCCAAGGTCGTCTTCGACCGGGGTGGCTACGACTACCACGGTCGGATCGCGGCGCTCGCCGACGCGGCCCGCGAGGCCGGGCTGGAGTTCTGATTCTTATGCAGCACATCAACAGGAACGAGAGGGACGCCTGATGCCGGGACGTACACGGCAGTTCGGCGGCGGCCAGGGCGGTCAGGGCAACAACGAGCGCGGTGAGCGCCGGGACCGTCGGGATCGCCGCGACAACAGCCGCGGCGGGGCGGCCCAGGAAAAGACCCCGCACCTGGAGAAGGTCGTCGCGATCAACCGCGTCGCCAAGGTCGTCAAGGGTGGTCGGCGCTTCAGCTTCACCGCGCTGGTCGTCGTCGGCGACGGTGACGGCATGGTCGGCGTCGGCTACGGCAAGGCCAAGGAAGTTCCCGCCGCCATCGCCAAGGGCGTCGAGGAAGCCAAGAAGAGCTTCTTCCGCGTCCCGCGCATCGGTGGCACCATCCCGCACCCGATCCAGGGTGAGGCCGCTGCCGGTGTCGTGATGCTTCGTCCGGCCAGTGCCGGTACCGGTGTCATCGCCGGTGGCCCGGTGCGTGCCGTGCTGGAGTGCGCGGGCGTGCACGACGTGCTGAGCAAGTCGCTGGGCAGCGACAACGCCATCAACGTGGTGCACGCGACCGTGGCCGCGCTCAAGGGCCTGCAACGGCCCGAAGAGGTCGCCGCACGCCGTGGCCTTCCGCTCGAAGACGTCGCCCCGGCCGCCATGCTGCGGACCAGGGCCGGACAGGGGGCGTGAGCATGAGTCAGCTCAAGGTGACCCAGGTCCGGAGCAAGATCGGCACCAAGCGCAACCACCGCGAGTCGCTGCGGACGCTCGGCCTGCACAAGATCAGCCAGTCGGTCGTTCGTGAGGACAGCCCCCAGGTCCGCGGTCTGATTCACACCGTGCGGCACCTGGTGACCGTCGAGGAGATCTGATGACCATCAAGCTGCACCACCTGCGGCCCGCCCCGGGCGCCAAGACCGAGAAGATGCGTGTCGGTCGCGGTGAAGGCTCCAAGGGCAAGACCGCCGGTCGTGGTACCAAGGGCACCAAGGCCCGCAACACCGTGCGCATCGGTTTCGAGGGTGGGCAGATGCCCATCCACATGCGGCTGCCGAAGCTGCGTGGCTTCAAGAACCGCTTCCGCGTTGAGTTCCAGCCCGTCAACGTCGGTGACATCGCCCGGGTCTTCCCGGACGGCGGCACCATCGGCGTCGACGAGCTGGTCGCGAACGGCCTGGTCCGCAAGGGCAAGCTGGTGAAGGTGCTGGGCAACGGCGAGGTCGACGGCGTCAAGCTGGACGTCACCGCGAACGCGTTCTCCGGCAGCGCCAGCGAGAAGATCACCGCCGCGGGCGGCAGCGTCACCAAGCTGTAGATCTTCACCGTGACCGACTCGGGCCGGCTGGGAACTCTCCCCGCCGGCCCGAGTTGTACCAACGCCCCGAGCCGTACCAACTCTCAGTAGCAGGCCGCTACGCCGATCGTCATACCAGTGGCAACGATGAAGATTTTGTGCGTTGTGGATTGGTGACGGGGGCACCATCGCTCAACAGGGGCCTGTTAGAGTCGACTGCACGCTTCACGCCCACCAGAGCGCGACGCGTGTGTGGCTTGTTCACCCAGCAGTGTCCCCGCCGGTCACCGACCGGCCACGACGACCACCGGCACCAGTGCGTCGGTGCCGCCCAGGAGGTCTCGCGTGCTCAGCGCCTTCCGCTCGGCTCTTGCAACGCCGGACCTGCGCAAGAAGATCCTCTTCACCCTGGGGATCATCGCGGTCTACCGGATCGGCGCCACGCTGCCGGCACCGGGCGTGTCGTACTCGGCCGTCAGTGCCTGCAACGCCCAGACCAACTCGAACAACGTCTACGCGCTGATCAACCTCTTCAGCGGCGGCGCACTGCTCAAGCTCTCCGTGTTCGCGCTGGGCATCATGCCCTACATCACCGCGAGCATCATCATCCAGCTGCTCACCGTGGTCATTCCCCGGTTCGAGCAGCTGAAGAAGGAGGGCCAGTCCGGCCAGAACAAGCTCACCCAGTACACCCGCTACCTGACCATCGCGCTGGCCATCCTGCAGTCCACCGGCATCATCGCCCTGGCCGTGCGCGGCCAGCTGTTCGGCAACTGCCAGGACCCGGTCATCCCGGACCAGACGGTCTTCGCCCTCGCGGTCATCGTCATCACCATGACCGCCGGCACCGGCGTCATCATGTGGCTGGGCGAGATGATCACCGAGCGCGGCGTCGGCAACGGCATGTCGATCCTGATGTTCGCCAACATCGCCTCCCGGATTCCCTCCGAGGGCTCGAACATCATGTCCAACGGCCACGCGCTGGTGTTCACCGTCATCTGCGTGTTCGGTCTGGCCATCATCGCCAGCGTCGTGTTCATGGAGCAGGGCCAGCGCCGCATCCCGGTCCAGTACGCGAAGCGCATGATCGGCCGCCGCATGTACGGCGGCACCACGACCTACCTGCCGCTGAAGGTCAACCAGGCCGGTGTCATCCCGGTGATCTTCGCGTCGTCCCTGCTCTACCTGCCCAACCTGATCGCCAACCTGGTCGGCGCCTCGAACCAGGGCTGGCAGCAGTTCGTCTCGACGTACCTGGAGAACCAGTCCAACTGGGTCTACATCATCGTCTACTTCCTGCTGATCATCTTCTTCACGTACTTCTACATCACCATCACGTTCAACGTCGACGAACGTGCTGACGAGATGCGGAAGTTCGGCGGCTTCATCCCCGGCATCCGGCCCGGCCGCCCCACTTCCGAGTACCTGCGCTTCGTGCTCAACCGCATCACTCTTCCCGGCTCGCTGTACCTCGGCATCATCGCCGTGCTCCCGAACTTCTTCCTCGGCCTCACCGGCCAGGGCAACAACCAGAACTTCCCCTTCGGCGGTACTTCGGTACTGATCATGGTCGGGGTCGGGCTGGACACCGTGAAGCAGATCGAGAGCCAGCTGATGCAGCGCAACTACGAAGGGTTCCTGCGGTAGTGAGACTCGTCCTTGTCGGCCCGCCAGGCGCGGGCAAAGGTACTCAGGCGACTGTGCTGTCCCGCAAGCTCGGGGTGCCGCACATCTCCACCGGAGACCTGTTCCGGGCCCACATCAGCCAGCGCACCGAACTCGGCGTCCAGGTGCAGCGCTACATCGACTCCGGCAAGCTCGTCCCGGACGAGGTGACCAACGAGATGGTTCGCGAGCGGCTCGCCGAGCCGGACGCGGCCAAGGGTTTCCTGCTCGACGGCTTCCCGCGTAACAACGCACAGGCCGAAGTGCTGGACAAGATCCTCGGCCTGGACGGCCACAAGCTCGACGCGGTGCTCGAATTCCGCGTCGACGAGGAGGTCGTGGTCAAGCGCCTGCTCGCCAGGGGTCGCACCGACGACACTGAGGACGTCATCCGGCACCGCCAGGAGATCTACCGGTCGGAAACCGCGCCGCTGCTGGAGTACTACCACGACATCGTGGTGACCGTGGATGCCCTCGGCGAGGTCGAGGAGATCACCGCGCGGGCCATCGAGGCACTCGGCGGCCTGGACTGATGCTCAAGCGCGGGCGCGTGATCGAGATCAAGAGCCACGGCGAACTCGAGGCCATGCGCGCGGCCGGCATCGTCGTCGCCCGTGCGCTCGCCCTGATCGCGGAAGCGGTCAAGCCCGGCGTCACCACGGCCGAACTCGACGAGATCGCCGAGACGACCATCCGCGACGCGGGCGCCGTCCCGTCGTTCAAGGGCTACCACGGCTTCCCGGCCAGCATCTGCGCGTCCGTGAACGAGCAGGTCGTGCACGGCATCCCGGCCAAGACGCAGATCCTCGCCGACGGCGACCTGATCTCCGTCGACTGCGGCGCGATCCTGGACGGCTGGCACGGCGACTCCGCGATCACCCTGCCGGTCGGCAGGGTCTCGGCCGAGGACCTCGCGCTCTCCGACGCCACCCGCGAAGCCATGCTCGCCGGCATCGCGGTGATGTCGCCCGGCGGCAAGCTCACCGACATCTCCTTCGCCATCGAGTCGAGGGTGCACGAGATCGAGGAAGCGAACGGCGTCGAGTACGGCATCGTGCCCGACTACGGTGGCCACGGCATCGGCACCTCGATGCACATGGAGCCGTTCCTGCCCAACTACGGCAAGCCCGGCCGCGGCCCCAGGCTGCGCACCGGCATGGCCATCGCGGTCGAGCCGATGCTCACCCTCGGCACCGAGCAGACCCTCGAACTCGACGACGGCTGGACGGTCGTGACCCAGGACGGCTCCCGCGCCGCGCACTGGGAGCACTCGGTCGCCATCACCGACAACGGCCCCTGGATCCTCACTGCCCCCGCCGACGCCTGAGCGCCCAGCCGGCCGGCCGGACATCAAGCAGTTCCTGCTGTGCGGTCCAGACTTCGACATGCTCGTTATCCACCGGCCGACCGAGCCCGCGCCCGAGGTCGATCTGAGCGAGTAGGCACCCTCGGAAATGTTCGCTGTGAGCGAACGCTGGATTGGGGGGTTTACTCCCTTCACCGGGGCGCACGCGGCAGGCAGACTGCTCACGTGGTCGAACATTTACCGCCTGAGCAGTTCCGCGCCTCAGATGTCGAGCGGAAGATCGTCGAGCAGCGGCTGAACCGCGCGCATGCCGACGGTCAGCTGGACCTGGGCGAACTCGATGCCCGGCTGGTCGCGGTGTGGCAGGCGAAGACGCGGGGTGACCTCGCCGTCCTCACCATGGACCTGCCGACGGTGGCGAATCCATCAGCGCCACTGATATCGGCGCAGGTCGAGCCGGTGACACAGCCAGCCCCGCCGGCGCGGCGGCGCAGTGGTGGGCGGACGGCGATGCGGGTGCTCACCACGATCTGGGCCTCGATCAGCGCGCTGAACTTCGTGATCTGGTTGCTCGTGTCGATCACCGATCTGCACATCCAGTACCCGTGGTTCGTCTGGGTGGCCGGGCCGTCGGGGGTGGTGCTCGGGGTGATCTGGCTGAGCATGAGTGGCGGCCGGCGTAACGATTCGGGCACGAAATAATCCGACTGGGTGAACTAACTCGAAATATCTTCGGCGCGTGGCGCGTTGACATGAGGCGTTGGGTGGGGTGTTATCGCCGGTCACGCGGGGCCCCGGATTTGGGGTCCGGCCTTGACGTGCGTACACTCATACAACGGTGCACTTCGTCGCACCCGTTCCGTCGTGCCCGCGTTCCCTCGGCAGCCCCGGGTCTGATGCCCGGCCATGCCCCGGCCACGCGTTCGAAAGAGTTTTCGGCGTCGGAGATGGGTCGGCGCGTGCCCGGGTCCCGCGCTAGCGGGGCAGTGTCAGGCCGGTGAAATCACTGGTCGGGCATGACAACGAAGATGTTCTGACAACACATCGCCGTCACGAAACGCGGAGGACATGGGCAAGAAAGACGGGGCCATAGAGGTAGAGGGTCGCGTAGTCGAGCCGCTTCCCAACGCGATGTTCCGCGTCGAGTTGGAAAACGGTCACAAGGTCCTGGCACACATCAGCGGCAAGATGCGGCAGCACTACATCCGCATTCTGCCGGAGGACCGGGTCGTCGTGGAGCTCTCGCCCTACGACCTGTCCCGAGGCCGCATCGTCTACCGCTACAAGTGACGCACGCGACGTTCGAGCAGGAGAGCGACAGGCGTGAAGGTCCAGCCGAGCGTCAAGAAGATCTGCGACAAGTGCAAGGTGATCCGCCGTCACGGCCGGGTCATGGTGATCTGCGAGAACCTGCGCCACAAGCAGCGCCAGGGCTGAGCGGCTCCCCGCACTACTCGCGGCCTTGACGCCGTACGAGTAACTGAAAATGAACTCCCCAGACCTGCCGGATCACACGCGATCCGGTCACACCCCCGGACTTCAGGCCGGGGCCTTGGTCAACTGCTTCGCCACCGAGTCGGTGAACAGGGCGCCAGGGGTGGTCGGGGAGCAAACCTGAAGCCAACTAGAGGAGACATCGCCGAATGGCACGACTCGCTGGCGTCGATCTTCCCCGCGACAAGCGGATGGAGATCGCGCTGACCTACATCTACGGCATCGGCCGTACTCGCTCGAAAGAGGCTCTGACCGCTACCGGGATCAGTTACGACCTGCGTAGCAAGGACCTGACCGACGAGCACCTCGTCGCGCTGCGCGACTACATCGACGAGCACTTCAAGGTCGAGGGTGACCTTCGCCGTGAGGTGAACGCCGACATCCGCCGCAAGATCGAGATCGGCTGCTACGAGGGTCTGCGGCACCGCCGCAACCTCCCCGTGCGCGGCCAGCGGACCAAGACGAACGCCCGTACCCGCAAGGGTCCGAAGAAGACGGTCGCCGGCAAGAAGAAGGCTGGCAAGAAGTGAGCCAGCCAAGCGGCAGGACCGTCTCGGTCGTCGTTCAGCGTCGTCGCACCCGTGCCGGCCTCTCGGCCAGCGCTGTGGGTGCCACGAACGCCCGTCCCGCCGCGCTGCGGGAGTTGTATCTCGACGCCGGATCCCGCATCCGTCGCTCGGCCCCGTCGGTCACTCGCGCCTCGCAGAGCTAGGAGTACAGCCACCACATGCCCCCGAAGAGCCGTACCGGCGCCGGAGCCAAGAAGGTCCGGCGCAAGGAGAAGAAGAACGTGGCCCACGGCCACGCGCACATCAAGAGCACGTTCAACAACACCATCGTGTCGATCACCGACCCGCAGGGTGCGGTGATCAGCTGGGCTTCGGCCGGCCACGTCGGCTTCAAGGGCTCTCGTAAGTCCACGCCGTTCGCCGCGCAGATGGCCGCCGAGAACGCCGCCCGCAAGGCGGCGGAGCACGGCATGAAGAAGGTCGACGTGTTCGTGAAGGGCCCGGGTTCCGGTCGTGAGACCGCCATCCGGTCGCTTTCGGCCGCCGGTCTCGAGGTCGGCAACATCCAGGACGTGACCCCGCAGCCGCACAACGGTTGCCGCCCGCCCAAGCGGCGCCGGGTCTGAGGCGGGGAAGGAAAAACAGAGAATCATGGCTCGTTACACCGGACCCGTCACCCGAAAGTCCCGTCGCCTCAAGGTCGACCTCGTCGGCGGCGACCAGGCCTTCGAACGTCGCCCGTACCCGCCCGGCCAGCACGGCCGTGGCCGGGTCAAGGAGAGCGAATACCTGCTGCAGCTCCAGGAGAAGCAGAAGGCCCGCTTCACCTACGGCGTGCTCGAGCGTCAGTTCCGCGGCTACTACGACGAAGCGGCTCGTCGCCAGGGCAAGACCGGCGACAACCTGCTTCAGCTGCTGGAGTCCCGGCTGGACAACGTGATCTACCGCGCCGGCCTGGCCCGCACCCGTCGGCAGGCTCGCCAGCTGGTCACCCACGGCCACTTCATCGTCAACGGCCACAAGGTGAACATCCCCAGCTTCCAGGTGAGCAAGTGGGACATCATCGACGTGCGGCCCAAGTCGATGCCGATGCTGCCCTTCGAGGCGGCTCGGGCCAGCTTCGGCGACCGGCCGATCCCGGCCTGGCTGCAGGTCGTCGGGTCGAACCTGCGGGTGCTCGTGCACGACGTGCCGATGCGCGCGCAGATCGACACGCCCGTTCAGGAACAGCTGATCGTCGAGTACTACTCGCGTTGATGCTTCTCCCGGGGTGCCCGTTCGCGGGCACCCCGGGGGGACACGCGCAGGCGTTCAGGACACGCCGGCGCGCTGCTTCACCTCCACGGCGTCATATGGCGGATGCCGTTGAGAAAGGAATGAAGAAGTGCTTATTTCACAGCGCCCCACCCTCGCCGAGGAGCCCGTCGGCGAGACCCGGTCCCGATTCGTCATCGAGCCGCTGGAGCCCGGTTTCGGCTACACGCTGGGCAACTCCCTGCGTCGCACGCTGCTGTCGTCCATCCCGGGCGCGGCCGTCACCAGCATCCGCATCGACGGCGTGCTGCACGAGTTCACCACCGTCCCGGGTGTGAAGGAAGACGTCACCGACGTCATCCTGAACCTCAAGGAACTGGTGGTCAGCTCCGAAGAGGACGAGCCGGTGACCATGTACCTGCGCAAGCAGGGCCCCGGTGTGGTGACCGCGGGCGACATCGTGCCGCCGGCCGGTGTCACCGTGCACAACCCGGATCTGCACATCGCGACCCTCAACGGCAAGGGCAAGCTGGAGATCGAGCTGGTTGTCGAGCGCGGCCGCGGCTACGTGCCCGCTGTACAGAACAAGCAGGCCGGTGCCGAGATCGGCCGGATCCCGGTCGACTCGATCTACTCGCCGGTGATGAAGGTGACCTACAAGGTCGAGGCCACCCGTGTCGAGCAGCGCACCGACTTCGACAAGCTGATCCTGGACGTGGAGACCAAGCCGTCGATCACCCCGAGGGACGCGGTCGCGTCCTCCGGCAAGACGCTGGTCGAGCTGTTCGGTCTCGCTCGCGAGCTGAACATCGACGCGGAAGGCATCGAGATCGGGCCTTCGCCGGCCGAAGCGGACACCATCGCGGCGTTCGCCATGCCGATCGAGGACCTCGACCTGACGGTGCGTTCGTACAACTGCCTCAAGCGGGAGGGCATCCACACGGTCGGCGAGCTGGTTTCGCGCAGCGAGGCCGACCTGCTGGACATCCGCAACTTCGGTGCCAAGTCCATCGACGAGGTCAAGATGAAGCTCGTCGGCCTGGGCCTGGCGCTCAAGGACAGCCCGCCCGGATTCGACCCGTCGGCCGCTGCCGCGGACTACCCGTCCGATGGTTGGGGCGCGGACACCCCGGTCGACACCGGCCACGACGACGGCCAGGACTACGCAGAGACGGAGCAGCTCTGATCCACTGACTGTCCATAGCGGACGGTCATGATCAGGGTGATCGCAACTAGGAGCATGACATGCCGACCCCGACCAAAGGCGCCCGTCTCGGCGGGTCGCCTGCCCACGAGCGGCTGATCCTGGCCAACCTGGCCACGTCGCTGTTCGAGCACGGCCGGATCACCACGACCGAGGCCAAGGCGAAGCGGCTGCGTCCCTTCGCCGAGCGCCTGATCAGCAAGGCCAAGCGCGGCGACCTGCACAACCGCCGTGAGGTGCTGAAGACCATCCGCAACAAGGATGTCCTGCACAAGCTGTTCGCGGAGATCGGCCCGTTCTTCGCGGACCGCGACGGTGGCTACACCCGGATCACCAAGACGATGCCGCGCAAGGGCGACAACGCCGCCATGGCCGTCATCGCGCTGGTGTCCGAGAAGACCGTGACCTCCGAGGCGGAGGCCGCGCGTCGCAGCGCCAACCGCGCCACCGAGGCCAAGGCGGAGACCGCGACCGAGGCTCCGGCCGAGGTTGACGAGACCATCGAGGAGACGCCGGCCGCCGAGGCCGAGGTCACCGAAGAGGCCGCCGACACCAGCGAGGACACCGCCGAGACCGAAGACGCCAAGGACGAGTCCTGACGTCCCGGTTCCCGGCAGAGGTCGAGCCCGTCGTTCCCACTGGGAGCGGCGGGCTCGCCCGTGTTCGGCTCGATCTCGGCTACGACGGCACGGACTTCTCCGGCTGGGCCAAGCAGCCCGGCAGGCGCACCGTCCAAGGTGTACTGGAGGAGGTGCTGTTCCGGCACTCGCCGGGCCGCACGCCGCCGGACAAGATCGTGGTGGCCGGTCGCACGGACGCCGGCGTGCACGCGGCCGGTCAGGTCGTGCACGTCGACGTCGAGCCCCATAACGACGAGGCCAACGGTCCACATCTGACCAACCTCGGTCGCATGATCTACCGGTGGAACCGGATGCTGCCCCCGGACGTGCGGATCTTCGGCGCGCGCGTGGCGCATCCCGAATTCGACGCGCGGTTTTCCGCGCTGCGCCGGCATTACGTCTACCGGATCTCCGACTCGCCGATGGGCGTGCATCCGCTGCGCCGCCGCGACACCCTGGAGGCGTTCAAGCCGTTGGACGTCGAGCGGCTCGGTGAGGCGGCCACGCGGCTGCTCGGCGAGCACGACTTCGTCGCGTTCTGCCGCAGGCGCGAGGGCGCGACGACCATCCGCGAACTCCAGCGGTTGCACTGGCAGCGCGACATCGACGGCGTGCTGGCCTGCTACGTCAGCGCGGACGCGTTCTGCCATTCGATGGTGCGCAGCCTGGTCGGCGCGCTGCTCGCGGTCGGCGAGGGGCGGATGCCGGTGGACTGGCCCGCGTCGCTGCTGAGAGCGACCGAGCGGCCGAGCACGATCGCGGTCGCACCCGCGCACGGACTGAGCCTGATCGGCGTGGACTATCCGCCGGACGAGGAGTTGGCCGCGCGCGCCTCGGTGACCAGGAACCTGCGCACCGCGTCCTCGTAATTCGTTTTGTCGGCCCGTGGCGGGCGTGCTGTCATCGGGTGCATGCCAAGCCTCGTACTGCCCGATGAGCGCTATCACCGGTCCTTCCTGGCGGCCATGGCCGAGTTCCGGGCCGAGGGCCGAGGAGCCGAGGACGACAACTCCTCGATCGGCGCGGACCTGCGTGCGCGCTGGGGCGACTGGGACAGCGTGGCCGGTTTCGCCGACTACCTCGCCGAGCTGCGCAACGAGGCCGATCCGAACGGTGATCGTCGCGAGGGCTATGTCCAGTGCACCACCTGGTGGTGGGCTCAGGGCGAGGAGTACCTCGGCCGGATCGCGCTGCGGCACACGCTGACCGAACGGCTGCGGGCACACGGCGGGCACATCGGCTACGACGTGCGGCCGGCCGCGCGCCGACGCGGGTACGCCACCGCCATGCTGCGCGAGGTGCTGCCGTTGGCGCTGGCCGAGGGCGTGGAACCGGCAGCGATGCTGACCTGCGACGCGGACAACGTCGCCTCCCGCAAGGTGATCGAGGCCAACGGTGGCGTGCTGGAGGCCGAGGCCGACGGCCTGCGCCGGTACTGGGTGCCGACCGCGTAGCTAGTGCCGAGTGCCGTTGAGGTAGGCGAGGACCGCGAGCACTCGGCGATTCGTGTCGTCCGACTGGGCGAGGCCGAGCTTGGTGAAGATGCTCGCGGTGTGCTTGCCCACCGCGCCCTCGCTGATGAGCAGGCCGGCCGCGACGGCCGCGTTCGAACAGCCCTCCGCCATCAACGCCAACACCTCGCGTTCGCGCGGGGTCAACGCGGCCAGCGGCTCGTCCCGCTCGTTGCTGGCCAGCAGCCGGGCGATCACCTCGGGATCCATCGCCGTCCCGCCCGCCGCGACCCGGCGCACCGCGTCGACGAACTGTTCGGCGTTGAAAACCCGGTCCTTCAACAGGTAGCCGACCGCGCCGGAACCGTCCGCGAGCAACTCCCGCGCGTAGAGCTGTTCGACGTGCTGGGACAGGATCAGCACCGGCAGGCCGGGACGGTCCCGGCGCGCGGCCAACGCCTCCTGTAGCCCCTCGTCGGTGAACGTCGGCGGCAGCCGAACGTCCACAACGGCCACGTCGACGTCCGGCTCGCGCAGCGCCCTGCGCAACTCCGGCCCGGACTCGACGGCGGCCACGATGTCGAATCCGTTGGCGGACAACAACAGCGTCAGTCCGTCCCGGAGGAGGTAGAGGTCCTCGGCCAGGACAACACGCATGGCACCTCCATCGCGACCATCGTCGGGCCGCCCAGCGGGCTGCTGAGCGTGAAGGTCCCGTCGAACGTACCGAGCCGGCGCTCGATGCCACGCAGGCCGCTGCCGCGCGCCGCGTCCGCGCCGCCACAGCCGTCGTCGAGCACGCTGATCCGCAGCACGCCGTCCTCGTGCCGCGCGTCGATCCAGACCCGTTCGGCGTGCGCGTGCTTGGTCGCGTTGGCCAGCGCCTCGGCCACCGCGAAGTAGACCGCCGACTCGACCGGCGCGTCCGCCCGGCCGGGCAGGTTCGCCTGCACGACGACGGTCATCGGGTTGTCCAGGGCGAGCGCGCGGATCGCGTCCGCGAGGCCGCGTTCGGCCAACACCGGCGGATGGATGCCGCGGACCAGGTCGCGCAGTTCGCGCAGGGCCGTCCTGGACGCCTCCCTGGCCTGGGCGAGCAGCCGCTTGGCCGCGGCCGGGTCGTGGTCCATCAGCGCCTCGACCGCGCCCAGCGTCATGCCCATCGCGACCAGCCGCGCCTGCGCGCCGTCGTGCAGGTCGCGTTCGATCCGGCGCACCTCGTTGGCCTGCGTGTCCATCACCACCGATCGGCTCTCGGTCAGCGTGGCGACCCGTTCGCTGAGCTGGTCGCGCTCGATCAGCAGCCGGGCCCGGCCGGTCGGCGCGAGCAGCAGTGTCGCCCAGCGCGAGTGCCAGCCGAGGAACACCGGCAGCAGCACCGCGCCGAGCACCATGCCGACGATGCCGAGCGCGAACGCGAGCAGATGCGACCCGGCGACCAGCCCGTACCAGGGGATCGGCCCCGCGCTGAGCCCGGTCATCCCTTCCACGCCAGGCAGGGCAAGGCCCCACCAGCCGTAGGCGAACATCAGCAGCGGCAGCAGTGCCAGCGCCACGCCGACGAGCGGTTGGGCGCCCAGCCAGAGCAGGTCACGCCAGGTCGCCGGATCGGTCACGAGCCACATCCAGCGAGCCCGGAACCCGGCCCACAGCGGCGGATACCCGCCCTCGGCCCGTTCCAGTACCGGCTCGGGCCGGTACGGCGCTTTGACCCGGACACCCTGCCATTCGCCGAGCAGGCAGCGCATGGACATCGGCAGGGCGCGCCCGTGTCTCACCAGTGGCATGCCGAGCAGCGGGCCGGTGCAGGCGAGCGCGACCACCTCGCCGACGAACAGCACGCCGGCGCCGAGGCTCAGGCCGATCAGCCGAAGGCTGTTCAGCAGGTCGACGATGAGATCGCCGATCCAGCGCCGATCGGCGGCAGGCGCGGGACCATGCCGGCGGGCCAGCAGCAGCGCGCTCCACCGCCCGTGCAGCGCGACCGAGGGCGTCGCGGCCAGCCACCCGGCCAGCGTGAGCACCAGACCGATCGGAACGGCGAACAGGCCGAGCCCGGGAATCGGCGACCGGACCGTGCTGACCAGGCCGTAGCCGATCAGCGCGACCGGGAGCGCGGCAATGGCCGTGCCGATGACCGGTTCGAGCACCAGCCAGCACAGGTCGCGCCAGGTGGCCGGGTCGGTCCAGACCCAGCGGCAGCGGCTCTGCCAGCGCGGGAGCCGGTCGTTGTCGTAGAGCTTGCGGCGGCGCTCGGTGCGGTAGAAGCCGTCCGGGCCGCGTTGTGGCGGGGGTGGCTCCGGCAGGTACGGCATGGACATCGCGGACATCGCGGACATCGCGGTGCCGGACCATGCGCTGGCGAGCCTGCGGTGCAGCGTGGGCAGCCAGCGGATGTTCACCACGACGGCCGGGAACAGGTAGAGCTGGCCGCACAGCAACAGAACTCCGACCGCCGCCTCCATGGTCAGTACGGCCAGGTGCAGCGGGAGCAGTGCGAGCAGGGTGAGACAGCGGCCCAGCGCGACCAACGTGCGGCGCCAACCAGTGCGCGTGTTGTCGCTGGTGAACGCCATTCTGAGCCTCTCCCCTCCGCTCGCCGCAGCCCAGTGTGACGGACGCGTGCCGGCCGGCGCATTGCGTTTGGCTCTACCCCGCCAGTGGGCCGAACGCAGTAGGCGTCGACTTGACGCATGCCGATATAGGCATACGATGGCGGCCATGGCACGGGCAGCGACGACGTCGGACGTCTTCAACGCGATCGCCGAGCCGCAGCGCCGGGAGATCCTCCTGCTGCTGCGGGCCGGTGAGTGGCCGGTGACCCACCTGGCCCAGGAGTTGGGCATGACCCAGCCGCGCGCCTCCAAGCACCTGCGGGTGCTCCGGGAGGTCGGGCTGGTGCGGGACCGCAAGGCGGGCAAGCAGCGCCTGTACGGCCTCGACGCCCGCGGACTGCGGCCGGTCCACGAGTTCACCGGCGGATTCGAGCGGTTCTGGAACGAGAGCTTCGACCGGCTGGACGCGGTCGTGCGGGAACTCAAGCAGGAAAGGCAGGAGGAGTAGCTGATGAGCATGACGGGACAAGGCGCGCAGGCGCAGTCCGCGACGGCCGACCGCGAGATCGTCATCTCCCGGGTCATCGACGCCCCGCGAGCGCTGGTGTTCGAGGCGTTCACCGAGGTCCGGCACCTGTCGCGGTGGTGGGGACCGAACGGGTTCACCACGACCACGCGGGCGTTCGAGTTCCGCGTCGGTGGGGAGTGGGACTTCGTGATGCACGGACCGGACGGGACGGACTATCAGGAGTGGATCTCCTGGACCGAGATCGACCCGCCGGCACGGATCGCGCTGCGGCACGGTGAGTCCCGCGACGACGCGAACGCCTTCGCGTCGGTCCTGACGTTCGCGGCCGACGGTGCGGCGACCCGTATCGAGATGCACACGGTGTTCCCCACCAGGGAACTGCGTGACGAGGCAGTCGAGAAGTACCACGCGATCGAGGCCGGCCAGCAGACCATGGACAACCTGGCTGCCTACGTCGCCGAGATCGTCGCGAAGGGAGCGGAGAGCTGATGGCCGGCAAGGTGTTCTTCAGCGTGTCGATGTCGCTGGACGGGTTCATCGCCCCTCAGTCCCTGAGGGAGTTGATGGGGCAGCAGTGGATGGAACTCCAGCAGTGGATCTTCCCGCTGCGGTTCTTCCGGGAGAACCTGAAGCTCGGCGAGGGGGGCGAGGAGGGGCGCGACAACGACATCGCCCGGGAGACGTTCGAGCGCACCGGCGCCAGCGTGATGGGCAAGCGCATGTTCGACGGGGGCGAGCGGGCGTGGCCGGCGGACCCGCCGTTCCACACGCCGGTCTTCGTGGTGACAAACCAGCAGCGCGACCCCTGGGAGCGGCTCGGTGGGACCACGTTCCACTTCGTCAACGACGGCATCGAGGCCGCGCTCAAGCAGGCCCGCGAGGCTGCCGGCGACCGTGACGTCCGCATCGCGGGCGGCGGCGCGACGATCTTGGAGTACGTGAACGCCGGCCTGGTCGACGAGTTCACGATCGCGCTCTCGCCCGTGCTGTTCGGCGCCGGAATCCGCCTGTTCGAGGGCATCGACGCGGGCCGCGTGGCCCTGGAGCAGGTCCGCGTGGAGCACTCGCCTCGGGTGACGCACCTGACCTACGCCGTCCGGGAACGATAGACGCACGGCGGCCGGGCCCCGTTCGCCCGAACGGGGCCTGGCCGATCAGTCGCCGCGGCGGACCGGGCCGAGGATCTGCTTCTCCCGTGGCGTGGTGATCAGCCGCAGCGGCCGCCACAGGTTCCGGCCGAGCGCGACCACCTGGTCGTCCTTGAGCGTGGTCAGCTGCTGCACCAGATGCGGTGGCAGCCGCCAGATCCGCGCGGCCAACTGCGCCTGGCCGACCGGTTGCCGTTGCAGCAGCACCAGATCCGCCGCGTTCGCCGTCGCGGTCGCCTGCGGGTGCAGGTAGGGCAGCACGTAGACGGTGGTCTGCCAGGCCGAGCGCGGCGGGAACAGCTCCTGCGGTGTCGAGCCACCGTCGTGGATCACCAGCAGCGGACCGTCCTCGGTCGCGCGCGGCAGCTCGACCGGGTTGAGCCTGCGGATCTGCACCAGCGGCGCGGGCCTGCCGTCCGGGCCTTCGCCCGCGGCGCGCGCCAGCACCTGCCAGGCCGCCGGTCGCGCGGTCGCGACGACCACCCAGGCACCGGTCGCCATGGCCCGCAACGCCACCTGGCGCGCCAGGTACAGGCCGCCGACGCAGACGATCCTGGTCGGCGCGGGCCGCAGCACCGAGGCGGTCAGCGGCTCGTTCTTCAGGCCCGACCCGAGCACCATGCCGCCACGGTCGCCGGACGGGCTGACCGCGTCCAACATGGTCGGTGTGACCAGGAATTCCGGGGCGATCCCGCTCTGGCTCTGTGCGTCGAGCAGTCGGCTCCGGCTCATGCGGCACCTCCGAGCGGCAGCGTCGCGGCGAGCCCGGAAGCCTGTAGGCCGCGCAGGGGCGTGAGGGACACGTTGAGCCGCTGCGCCATGTCGTGCAGCCGCTGGTTCGCCTCGGACAGTTCGCCCGGGGTGCGGGCGCTGACCCGGACCAGACCGCGCAGGCCGACCTGGCCGTCCTCGCCGCTGGGCGAGACCGACATGGCGACCGTGGTGGACAGCGCGCGCACGCCGGTCAGCGCGTTGATGTTGGTCACATTGCGACCCTGCGGCCAGCGGGTGATCGCGTAGCTGGCGTGGCCGATGCCGGCCGCGGTCACACCGGTCCAGCTCTCGTTGAGGGCGACGCGGCTGTTCGAGCGCATGCCACCGACCAGTTCGGCCGCGGACACGCCCGACCGCAGCAACTCGTCCGGGTTCAGCGGGCGGGTCGGCACGCCACGGGCCTCCAGCGCGCTGCGCACGCGGGACAGGGCGCCGATCAGCGCGCGGTGCGAACCGACGACGCCACCGCCACGTTCGGCGATCGCGGCCGGGCAGCGCCTCGGGTCCAGCCGAACCGCGACCCAGGTGGTGCGGCGCGCGGCGGCCGGCAGCGGGCCGAGCACCTCCAGGTAGGAGGCAAGCGCGGGCGAGGACATCGGCAGCGCGGCGCTGCCGGGGTAGGCGTGCCAGATCACCTGGATGGCGTCCAGCACCACACCGCGGTCCTCAAGACAGGGGGCGAGCGCGCCGAGCGGCAGGCTCGGCGTCGCGCCGAGCGGCGTGATCAGGTTCGGCGCCGGGTCGACCAGCAGCACGGCGGTCCACGCGCCCTCGTGCCAGGCGAGGCCGACCTGCCGGCGTTCGTGGTCGGTGCCGTGCGCGACGATCAGGTCGGGCACGACCAGGCGGAGCAGGTTCACCCTGGGGTCGTCCGGCCCCAGCACGGTGGCCTCCTCGACGCCGACCTGCTCGTCCGCGGTCGGCGGCAGCGGGTTCGCCACCTTGGTGTGTGACCGGAACGTGTATTGCAGCGTCAAACCAACCCATTGGGTGAACCAGCGGCCGCTCCAGCGCAGGAACGCGAAGATGATCGCGAGCAGCAGCACGCCGCCTGCCTCGTAGAGCAGCTTCTGGTCGATCGCCAGCAGGATCAGGCCGATGGCCAGGCCGACCTCGATCAACACCAGGTTCGACACCGGCAGTGCGCCGAGCGTCACACCCACATTGCGCCGACGCGCCGTGATCGGCGCCGCGGGAGGGCGAGGAGGGTTCGGTGGGGGGCCGGCCGGGCCAGCCATGCCTGGACGCGGCGGCGGAGGTCCCGGCGGTCCCGGTCGTGGTGGAGTGGTTACGGACATCCCCTCGGTACCTTCTCCTCGGTAGTGCCATGCTGCGATCTGCGCAAAGTATGGGCCCGCGACGATTCGTCCGGCCGGAGTATCACCGAACCCGCCACGAGTCCGAACTCGGCGGACTATTGTTCCGAACCGTACCGCGACCGGGAGAGCAACAGGACGAGAATGGCGTCAACACCTACCACCAAGTCACAGGTCCAGGCGTATCGATTCGTCATTCGCCGGATGGAGTCCGCGCTGGTCCGCAAGGACCCGGTGATGCTGCATGACCCCATGCGCTCACACAAGCGTGCCACCGTCGTCAGTGTGATCCTCGGCGCTGTCGGCCTGATCGGATTCGCCATATTCGGGTTGTTCAGCCCGTCAAGCTCGGTGCCGGCCAGCGGCATCGTGATCGGCGCGCAGTCCGGCCAGGTCTATGTCGTCAGCCAGGACCCGTATCAGCTGATCCCTGTGTTCAACGTCGCGTCCGCGCGGCTGCTGCTGATGGTCGAGGCCAACCACGGCGCCCCGATCGTGCCCAGCCCCAACGGCCAGTCGGCGACCCTGCCGCAGATCGCCGCGCCGAGCACGGTCAACGACGACCAGTTGACCAGTATCCCGATGGGACGGTTGACCGGCATTCCGGACGGTCCGCAGGAACTTCCCGCGCCCGGCACCGGAACCAGCGACTGGGCCGTGTGCGACCAGATCAACCAGCCCGCCGCGGTGGGTGGGACCGGCCCGGTGCAGCCGACCACGACCGTGCTGGCCGGCATGACCAACATCGGCCAGAACCTCGGGCCGGACGAGGGTCTGCTCGTCCAGGCGCCGAACAACAATCAGGAATACCTGATCTACGACAAGCAGTCCAACGCCAACAACGCCGAGGACGACAGCGCGGTGGCGGCGCCGATCGACGCCACCGACTCGCACATCGTGAACGCGTTCCACCTGCAGAACATCCAGCCCCGGCTGATCAGTGCCGCGCTGCTGGGCGCGATCCCGCAGGTCGCCGAGATCAAGAACCCGGTCGCCCCCTACTCCGGGCAGGGGCAGCCATCGGGCTACAGCCTGCCGGACAACATCCAGGTGGGGCAGAGCTTCGCGGTGCAGAACTCCAGCGGCCCGGACAGCTACTTCGTCGCGCTGCCGGACGGCCTGCAGTCGGTCACCTCGACGGTCGCGCAGATCGTGCAGTACGAGCAGCACGGCCAGATCAACTTCCCGAGGGTGGCGGACACCCAGATCGCCAACATCAAGGTGGTCAAGGAGCTCGACGTGGACAGCTACCCGGTGAACGTGCCGGGCACCATCGTCGACTCCTCGCTGCACCCGGTGACCTGCCTTGGCTGGAGCGCGGACACGTCCAACCCGCTCAAGCCGTTGGTGCGCACCAGGGTCACCGTGGACGTGAAGCTGGAGCTGCCGAGCAACCCGAACAACCCGAGTTCGACCATGCTGCCCGTGCCGGTCGGCCAGCCCGGCCCGAGCGGTGAGAAGATCGACTCGTTCTTCATGAACCCTGGCCACCAGTCGCTCGCGGTGCACGCGGCCACCAACCCGGCCGAGTTCAAGGCCGGGCCGATCTACATCGTGTCCGGCCGGGGCGTGAAGTACAGCGTCGCCGACCTGACCACGGCGCAGGGCCTCGGTATCGCGAACAGCGGCGGCACCTCGGACGGTCTGGCCGCGGCGCCCGAGTCGATCCTGTCGCTGCTGCCCTCCAGCGCGCAGACGCTGAGCACGGAGAACGTGATGCACACCTACGACGCCGTGCCGGTGCAGCAGAACGCCGGCTACTACATCACGCCCAGTTCGCAGCAGAACGCGCCGAGCGGCGGCTAGCCGGAGAAGATCCCAACAGGACGGAACCCCGGGTCGGCCCGCCACGTCGAAACTGAGGTTGGGGGGCCGACGCCTATGCTGGCCTGGGGTTGGTATCGAGAAGGGGGCGTCGTGACGGGAATCTCGGTCGATCACGGTTGGCTCACCAACTACGCGAACACGGTGGCACAGGCCGCGGACGAGCTGGCCAAGGCGTCGCAGCCGCTCCAGGCCACGCCGTTGACCTCTGCTTCGTTTGGCTCGATCGGCAACGAGGTACACGCCGGTAGCGCCTACAACCAGGTCGCGCAGACGCTGGAGCAGCAACTGTCCCGGGCAGCCGCCGCGCTCCAGGCCGCCGCGACCAACCTGCGCACGGTCACGACCGCGCACGCCGAGGCGGACGCGCAACAGGCGGCGGCGTTCCGCGCCGTCGGCCCGTCCTGACCACCGAAGAGAGGCTTGCGATGTATCCCGGTCAGTCCGGCCAGCTGCGACCGACCCAGCCAGCCTGGCCGTCCGCGCCGCCCTCGACGCCGCAGCCGAGTTCGAGCGGGCCCGACGGGCACCAGCTCACCCAGCCGGTCAACGGCCACCTCGACTACGTCTCGCAGCTCAGCCGCCAGTTGGGCGTGACCGATCCGGTGGAGTCGTACCTGACCCCGGTCGTCGGCCGCTGGAGCGACCTGCACGCCGAGGCGACCCGCTGGCGCACCGCGGCGAGCACCGCGACCGCCGTCACCCAGACGCTCACCAAGCCCCTCGGCGGCCTCGACGCCGCCTGGCAGGGGCCGGCCGCCGATTCCTTTGTGGACTACATGCAGAACGTCGGCCTGGCCGGCAACGACCTCGCCGACGCCATGCACGCCATGGCCGACGCGCTGGACAAGACCGCGGACGGGCTGCGCCAGATCGTCAACGAGATGCTCGGCGTGCTCTCGGACACGGCCGAGCAGGCGTCGCACGCGATGAGCGTGCCGGTCGGCGGCGAGGACCGGGCGCGGCAGTTCCTGTCCGAGGTGAACCAGCCGACCAGCCAGCTTTACGAGTCCGTGCGCGACGTGCTGTCCGCGTTCGTGCGGATGTGCGACGGCGCGCAGGGTTCGAGCATGAAGCTCGCGCACCCGGTGCCGGCGCGGAACTGGACCGACCCGACCGCGCAGAGTACGCCGCGCGGCAGCCAGCCGGTGTGGCCCGGCCAGCCCCAACCCGGCCAGCCGACCTCACCGGCTCAGCCAACCCCGGCTCAGCCCACGCCAACACCCGCACAGCCCACGCCGCAGGCGGCTCCGGCAGCGGCTTCGGCGGCGGCGCAGGCCGGGCCCGGGTCCACTGCCACGCTGGCGGCCGCCGCGTCCGGTGCCGGGCGGCACGCGGCCGCGATGGGGACCGCGCACATGGGCGGCATGTCGCCGCCGATCGCCGACACGGCCAGTGCCGCGGCGGCCCAGCACGCGGCGGGCACCCCGCAGATGTCCGGGGCGTCCTCGGTGTCCGCGCCGGACACGTCCAGCGCCGCGCACGGCAGCATGGGCGCGGCCGGGGCAGGTGGGGCTGCCGCCGGCGAGGGCGGTTCGGGCGGCTCGGGGATGATGGGCGGCGGCATGGGTGGCATGCGCGGCGGCCAGGGTGGCGGCGACTACGAGCACAAGTCGAAGATTCGGCTGAACAGCAGTACCAGCGAGCTGTTCGGCAAGGTCGAGCAGACCGCGCCGCCGGTCATCGGCGAGGACTGATCCGGTCCTCCACTGTGGACACTGTGGACTTCCGGGCGCGCAGGACGAACCACAGCACCAGCAGTGCGGCTGCCGCGCCCGCCGAGCCGAGCAGTGCGACCCACAGCGCGGTCGGGTTTTGTTCCGGTGCTTTCGGCGCGGTGGCGTGCACGGCGGTCGGCGTCGGCCCGGGCATGCCGTTCTGGCCGGGGATCAGCGCGGTCAGCGCGGCGACCGGATCGATGACGCCGTAGCCGACGCGGTTGTCGCGACCGTCGCGGCCGGACGGGTGCTGGGCGGTCGCCTCGATCCGGTACATGATCTCGCGCGCGGAGAGGTTCGGGTACTTCGCGCGCAGCAGCGCGGCGAGGCCGGCCACGTAGGGTGCGGCGAAACTGGTGCCCTGGATCGCGTTGGGCGTGGTGGACCCGGGTTCGCTGTAGAGGTTGGCGAGGCCGGTCGCGCCGGGCGCCGGGTCGAGCGAGACGATGCCCTCGCCGGGCGCGGCGACGCTGACCCACGGCCCCCACACCGAGAACGCGGACACGTCACCGCTCGCCGGGTCGACCGAGGCGACGGAGAGCACGTCGTCGGCGAACACGGCCGGGATCTCGATCTGGTTGACCTTGTTCGGGTCCGGGTCGGCGTTCTGCGGCGTGTTCTTGCAGTTGCCGATGTTGCCGGCCGAGTTGATCACGACGACGTCGTGCAGCACGGCGTAGTGCACGGCGGCCTGCAACTGGCGGTCGCCGAGGTTGAGCTGGGGCGCGTCGGCCGGGTTGGGCAGGGGCTCGCACTCGTCGACCGAGGTGGTGATCACCTTGGCACCGAGGTCGACCGCGTGCACGACGGCCTGCGCGAGGCTGGCCGTGGTGCCCGCGTTCATCGGGTTCGCCCCGGTGGTCAGGTATGCCTGCGAGGACTGCCGGATGGCGAGGATGGTCGCGTCCGGCGCGACGCCGGTGAAGCCGAGCCCGGCGCCGGTGGTGTTCGCGGCCACGATGCCGGCGGTGATGGTGCCGTGGCCGTCGCAGTCCACGGTGCCGTCGTTGCGCGCGGAGGGCGCGACGTAGTCGCCGCCGCCGAGCAGCCTGCCGCCATCGGTGAGGAACCGGTGCTTGTTCACGCCGGTGTCGATCACCGCGACCGTCACGTTCCTGCCGGTGGAGAACTGTTGTGCCGCGCGGATGTTCAGCATGGCCTGCGCGGGCGGCACCTCGGTCAGCACCGCGCCGTTGGTGCCCGAGCGCAGGCACTGGTACTGCTGCCGCACCGGGCCGGGCGCGGCGGGCGGGCCGTCCGGCGGCAGCAGGCTCATGTCCACCGGTGGCGGCCGCCAGGCCGCGCCGTTCGTCGGCGGCTGGCCGGGCGAGTCGTCCGGCAGGTCGGACTGGGCGATCGACGGATACCAGATCCGGCCACCGGTCTGCCCGGAAGCGGCGGCGGTGGGCGGGGCGGAACTCAGGGCCAGCAGCAGGGCGGCGACCACGCCCGCCGCCCTACCATCGGCCCTGAACATCACGCTCCACAACGGACGAACGAGTCAGCTCGATCCCTGTTTGCGGCCGTCCCGACTGGTGCGCACCACGAAGTAGATGGCCAACAGCACCAGCGCGGCGCCGCCGATGCCGATCAGCGCGACCCGCATGGGCAGCGCGTCGTCCGCGCCGCCGTTGGGCACCTGCGCCCTGATCGAGGTGGTCGTCGCCTCGGGCACGCCGTTCTGGCCGGGGATCAACGCGGTCAGCGCCGCGACCGGGTTGATGATGCCGTAGCCGACCTGGTTGTTGCGGCCTTCCGGGCCGGACGGGTGCTGCGCGGTCGCCTCGATCCGGTACATCACCTGGCGCGCGGACAGGTTCGGGTACTTCGCCCGGATCAACGCGGCCAGCCCGGCCACGTAGGGTGCGGCGAAACTGGTGCCCTGCAACGTGGTCACCTGGTTGTTCTGCACCGTCTGGCTGGTCAGCATGGTCGCGCCGACCGCGGGGTCGACCGAGATGATCTGCTCGCCGGGCGCCGCGACGCTGACCCACGGGCCCCACTCGGAGAACGGGGAGATGTTGCCGGTCGTCGGGTTGACCGAGGCCACCGAGAGCACGTTGTCCGCGTAGGCGGGCGGGATCTCGACCTGCTTGACCGCGTTCGGGTCCGGGTTGTCGTTCTGCGGCACCGCCGAGCACGGGTCGCTGGACTGGCTGGCCGCGCCGCCGCCCTGGCCGGTGCTGCTCTTGTCGGAGGTGTTGCCGTTCGGGATGTTGCCGGCCGCGGCGACGACCACCTTGTCCTTGACGTCGACCGCCCAGCGGATCGCCGCCTGCAGCGCCTGACCGTCCGCAGTGGACTCCGGAATCAGCGCGTCCGCGAGCGGGTTGCAGTTGTCCACCGACATGGTGATGACCTTGACGTCCGGCTGGCTGGCCGCGTAGACGATCGCCTCGCCCAGCGTCTTGAGGTCACCCGCGGCGAGGGTCTGGTTGGTGGACGGGTTCTGGAACTGGAAGTTGCCGTCCGTCTGGCGGATGGCCAGGATCTTCGCGTCCGGCGCGACGCCGATGAACTTGTACGGCGTGCCTCTGGTGTCCGCGGCGATGATGCCGGCCACGATCGTGCCGTGGCCGTCGCAGTCCTGCAGCGCGTTGCCGTCGCCCTGGATGTAGTCGCCGCCGTTGATCAACCGGTCGCCGAACATCGGGTGCTTGTAGACACCGGTGTCGATCACCGCGACGGTGACGCCCTTGCCGGTGGAGATCTTCTGCGCGTCCGCGATGTTGAGCATGTCCTGCGCGGGCGGTTCCTGGATCAGTGGCTCAGTGACGCCGGACTTGATGCAGGCCGCGTTCTGACCCAGCGTGTAGGGGTTGTCCGGCGAACCGGCCTGGCCGACGTTGTTCGGCAGCGGCGCGTTGGCCGGCAGCGGCGGTGGCTCCCAGACCGACGGGCCGACCGGCGGATTACCGACCGGAGTGGACCCGTCGGCGTAGGCGGGCCACGCCGCCGGGCCGAGCAGCACCACCAGGGCGGCCAGCGACGTCGCGGCGATCCGGTACGGAACTCGCATTGTGCGGGACATCAGTCGGTTTCTCCCGTTCCCTCAGCCACCGAAGTGCAGGTGCCGGAAGGTCGAGTAGAGGTTGAGCACGGCGAGCGCGAGCGGCAGCACCGAGGCGATCAGGATCATCTCGATGGTGTCGACGGTGCGCCGCATCACCGGGGAGAACCGCTGATCCGGGAAGACGATGCCGATGACCAGGCCGGCGATGGCCAGCACGATCAGCACGCCGAACACCATCATCAGGCGGTTGGTCGGGGTGGCCTCGAACAGCCAGCCCAGCAGCAGTCCGGCCGCGGTCAGGATGCCGGTGGACAGCAGCGCGACGGCCTGGCTGCCGTTGGCGTAGGTCCGGCCGCGCAGCATCAGCACCACCGCGATGGCCGCGCCTTCGATCACGCCCCAGATCGCCGGGTCCGTCGCAGCGATCACGGCGCCGACCGCCGAGGTGACGCCGCAGCCGATGATCATGCCGGTCATGAACTCATGCGCCCGGCCGGCCCGCCGCTCGATCTCGGTGTAGTCGGAGAAGCCCGAGTCCTCCTTGAGGTCCTCGGCGTTGCCGGGCACGTGCGGCAGCGGCAGCTTGGCCATCCAGATGGTCAGCCTGGGCAGCACGGACAGCGCGGCGAGCGCGATCGCGGCGGCGACGCCCGCGACGCCCCACGGCGGGGAGTTCAGGAACACGCCCGCGGTGAACGTGAGCGCGCCGAGCAGACCCGCGGTGGCGCCTGCCACGAACACGGTGACGCCGGAACCCATGACCATGATCGAGGCGAGCGAGACGAGCAGCAGGAACACGCAGGCCAGCAGGTAGTTCGCGGCGTGCACGCCGTGCGGCACCACGTAGAGGCCGGAGACCAGGGCCATCGGCATGCCGCCTGCCGCGGCGATGATCACACCTGTTTTGCTCGCGCCATACGATCGGGTGATTGTCGCGCCGACGATCACCGAGATGATCGCGATCGCGCCCGCCGCGATGGCCGCGGCAATACCGTTGCTGGTCGGATCCGATACCGGGCCGGACATCAGCGCCGCGATCGCGGCGGCGATCAGCGCGAGTGCGGCGGTCACGTGACCGAAGCGCTGCGCGATCTCCTTGGTCCACGGCCGGTAACTGTCCGGAGTGGACTCCGCGATCGCGTCGACGACGTCGTCGTAGAGCGGGGGCGGCGGGTTCTCCGAGCGGCGCCGCAACTGCAGCAGGTCGCCGTCGACGACGCCGAGCGAGGCGAGGGTTCTGCTCGGCTCCAGCGGCGCCTCACCGAGTCGGGCGACGCACCAGCCGCCGTGTCGCGCCCCACCGTCCGGAGTGACCTCCTTGGCCATCTCCAGCAGCATCGGCAGCAAGTCGGCAACTGCCACGTCGGCGGGCAGTGCGACGTCGATGCGCGTCCGCGGTGCCACCACCGTCACCCGGCTGAACACCGTTGTTCCGGTCGCCACCAGCGCCCCCTTCAGTCTGCGTCAATCCTTGGTCGATCCTGGTCATCAGTGCATAGCACGGCCGCACCGGCAACCGTGGCGACGGACACCATAGCCCGGTCGGGCTTGTCGAAACCGGCCCGCGGCGGCGGTGAGCGCCCCTAGTATGGCGGTACCGGATACGGCCGGATGGTCGGTTCGGGCGAACACGTCGGATTCGTTTCTCGTTCGTTTCATGAACGACCGGCGGGTCGCGCCCTGACTTGGTCACCAGCGCCGGAGGCGGTAGGAAGGTTCCAGGAGGGTCGATACCGGGCACTCGCCGTGTGCGGTGGCGGCCTGTTGGACCTGTGCGTATCCCCAGGCGAGAGGTACTTCTTCGGTGAGCACGCTGCAGTTCAAGCGGATGCCGCGACTGGCCGCGCCACGGCGTCCTGGTGGCGAGGTCCACCTGGAGCCGCCGCCCGAGGTACCCCGGGTCATCCCGGGCGGCGTGTTCATGAAGATCATGCCGTTCCTGATGATCGGTGTGTCCGCCATCATGGTGCTGTTCATGGTCAAGGCGGGCCAGGCGACGACCGGCATCATCACCGGCGGCATGATGCTCATGGGCTCGGTCACCATGCTGGCCGGCGGTGGCGGCGGTCGTGGTGGCGGCGCCAAGAAGGCCGAGATGAACGAGGACCGCAAGGACTACCTGCGCTACCTCGGCCAGATGCGTGAGCGCGCCCGCGAGGCAACGCTGGAGCAGCGCGACGAGCGCGAGTGGGTACACCCGGATCCGCAGTCGCTGTGGTCGATC
Organism: Pseudonocardiaceae bacterium; assembly: GCA_035948315.1. Classification (GTDB taxonomy): domain Bacteria; phylum Actinomycetota; class Actinomycetes; order Mycobacteriales; family Pseudonocardiaceae; genus CAJCJE01. Next base: position 64,174 of record DASZJG010000019.1, read on the forward strand.
GCGACCAGCCGCCGGATGTGGGAGCGGCGCTCCGCCGACAGTGACTTCCTGCACCTGCGCGTCGGCCGCGGTTCCCAGCGGCTGGACACCCGCCTCGTGCCGCCGCAGACCGGTCCGGTCGAGGAACTGGAGCCGATCGCCACGCTGGCGCTGCGCCGCTTCGTGCGCGCCCACTCGATCGTGCCCGACCTGCCGGTGTCCATCGCACTGCGCAGCTTTGCCGCCGTCGGCCTGCAGGGCGACCAGGAGCAGGTGCGTTCGCTGGCCCGCGCCGCGATCGCCCAGATGACCGCCTTCCACTCCCCGGACGACCTGCTGATCGCGGTGGTGACCGCGGGTCGCGCCAAGCAGCAGTGGGAGTGGACGAAGTGGCTGCCGCACAGCCAGCATCCGACCATTGTGGACGGTATCGGTCCACTCCGGATGATCGGCGGCTCGCTCGGCCAGGTCGAGCACTGGCTCGACGAGTTCCTGCGTGACAGGCAGCGGTTCACCCGCAACGCGACGCCGCCGAGTGACCAGCCGCACATCGTGATCGTGATCGACGACGGTGACGTCACTCTTGAGGAGAACATCATCCTGGAGGAGGGCCTGGTCGGCGTCACCCTGCTCGACCTGTCCGACTCGCTGGGCAACCTGACCCAGCGGCGCGGCCTGCGCATGGTCATCGAACCCGACCGGCTCGGCGCGCGCAGCGCGGGCGGCGTCGAGTGGTTCGGCGCCCCGGACGGACTGACCATCGTCGAGGCCGAGGCGCTGGCACGGCGGCTGTCCCCGTACCGGATGGGCGCGCAGCAGGACTCGGGCGACGAGGAACCGCTGATGTCCAACCCGGGCATGCTGGAACTGTTGGGCATTCCGGGCGACCCGATGACCTTCGACGTGCAGAACGCCTGGCGCCCGCGCCCGGTGCGGGACCGCTACCGGGTGCCCTTCGGCATCGGTGAGCAGGGCCAGCTGGTCGAACTGGACATCAAGGAAGCGGCCATGGAGGGCATGGGCCCGCACGGCCTGTGCGTCGGCGCGACCGGTTCCGGTAAGTCCGAGTTCCTGCGCACCCTGGTGCTGGCCCTGCTGTCGATGCACTCCAGTTCGGCGCTGAACATGATCCTGGTCGACTTCAAGGGTGGTGCGACGTTCCAGGGCTTCGACCCCGCGCCGCACGTCGCCGCGAACATCACCAACCTGGCCGGGGACCTGACCCAGGTCGACCGGATGAAGGACGCCATCGCCGGTGAGGTCAACCGGCGGCAGGAGTTGCTGTCCGCCGCCAACGCCAAGAACGTGTGGGACTACGAGAAGATGCGCGAGAACGGCGCCGATCTCGACCCGCTGCCCGCACTGTTCATCTGCATCGACGAGTTCTCCGAAATGCTGGTGGCCAAGCCCGACTTCATCGACATCTTCCTGCAGATCGGCCGAGTCGGCCGGTCGCTGCAGATGCACATGCTGCTCGCCTCGCAGCGCCTTGAAGAGGGCAAGCTGCGCGGTCTGGACACCTACCTGTCCTACCGGATCGGTCTGAAGACCTTCTCCGCGTCCGAGTCGCGCGCGGCCATCGGCGTGCCGGACGCGTTCGAACTGCCGCCCATCCCCGGTTCGGGCTACCTGGCCATCCAGGGCGAGCCGATGATCCGGTTCAAGGCGGCCTACGTCTCCGGCCCGTACCGGCCCTCCGGCATGCAGGTCGCCGGCCCGTCCGCGGGCATCACCAGCGACCGGCGGCCCAAGTACTTCGTGCCCGACTTCATCGAGATCCCGAAGGAGCCGGAGAAGCCGAAGGACGTTCCGAAGCCGCAGGAGGAGAAGAACGAGCCCAGCCAGCTGGAGATCATCGTCGGCCGGTTGCAGGGCCAGGGCCCACCCGCGCACGAGGTCTGGCTGCCGCCGCTGAACGAACCGCCGTCGCTGGACCAGCTGCTGCCCCCGGTCGCGCCGACCGAGGACCGCGGCCTCTCGCCGGCGGGCTTCTTCGGCAACTCCCGGCTCCAGGTGCCGCTGGGCATGGTGGACAAGCCGTTCGAGCAGCGGCGCGACCTGCTCTGGGCCGACCTGTCCGGCGCGGCCGGGCACGGCGCGGTCGTCGGCGGTCCGCAGTCCGGCAAGTCGATGATGCTGCGTACGTTGATCATGTCCATGGCGCTCACGCACACGCCGGAGGAAGTGCAGTTCTACTGCCTCGACCTCGGTGGCGGCACCATGGCCACGATGACCGGCCTGCCGCACGTCGGCGGCGTGGCCGGCAGGCTCGACCCGGACCTGGCCCGACGGATGGTGGCCGAGATGGCCACCCTGATCGCCGAGCGCGAGCAGCGCTTCCGCGACCAGGGCATCGACTCGATGATCGAGTTCCGCAACCGCAAGCGGCGCGGCGAGATCAAGGACGACCCGTACGGCGACGTGTTCGTGCTGGTCGACGGCTGGCTCAACTTCCGCCAGGAGTTCGAGGCGCTGGAACCGCAGGTCACCGCGCTGGCCGCGCAGGGCCTGTCCTACGGCGTGCACGTGATCGTCTCGGCCAACCGGTGGGCGGAGATCCGGCCCGCGCTCAAGGACCTGCTCGGCACCCGGTTCGAGCTGCGCCTCGGTGACCCGACCGAATCCGATGTGGACCGTCGGGTCGCGGTGAACGTGCCGGCCGGCCGGCCCGGTCGCGGTATCACCAGGGACAAGCTGCACTTCCTGGTCGGCCTGCCGCGCATCGACGCCTCCACCGACGCCGAGTCGGTGGGTGCCGGTATCCAGGACGCGGCGGGCAAGATCCGCGGTGCCTGGCGCGGCCGGACCGCGCCGCAGGTCCGCCTGCTGCCCGACCTGCTGGCCTACGAGCAGCTGCCGCCGCTGCGCCAGGCGCCGTCCAAGAGCCTGATCCCGATCGGCGTCAACGAGGACGAGCTGGCGACCGTGTGCCTGGACTTCGACGCCGAGGCCCACTTCGCGATCTTCGCCGACGGCGAGTCCGGCAAGACGAACATGCTGCGCGAGATCGTGCGCGGCATCGTGACCAACTACACGCCCAAGGAAGCCGTCATCCTGCTGGTCGACTACCGGCGCACGATGCTCGGCTTCATCAACACCGACCACCTGCTCTCCTACGCCGTGTCCGGCAACCAGCTGACCGGCATGGTCAAGGACGTGCGCGGGTCGATGGAGGGCAGGCTCCCCGGTCCGGACGTCACCCAGGAACAGCTGCGCAACCGGTCCTGGTGGAAGGGCCCGGAGCTGTTCGTCATCGTCGACGACTACGACCTGGTCGCCACCCAGGCCGGCAACCCGCTGCAACCGCTGTCGGAGTTCCTGGCCCAGGCGAAGGACGTCGGCCTGCACATGATCACCGCGCGCCGCACCGGTGGTGCGTCGCGGGCCACCTTCGACCCGATCATCGGCAAGATGAAGGAGATCTCCAGCCCCGGCTTCATCGGCAGTGGCAGCAAGGACGAGGGCGTGCTGTGGGGCACGGTCAAGCCGAGCGCCCAGCCGCCGGGTCGAGGTGTGATCATCAGCCGTAAGCTGGGCCAGCAGCGCATGCAGGCGGCCTGGGTGCAGCCTGACTAGTAGGTAGTTCTTCAAGCTGGGGCAACATCTTGACACTGCGGGTCGCCGTCGACTTCGGCACCACGAGCACCTGCGTCGTGGTGTCCGTCGACGGCGGCGAACCGCAGGTCGTGATGGTCGAGGGCGGCAGCCCGGTGATGCCCTCAGCGGTGTTCGCCGCCGCCGACGGCACGCTGTTCGTCGGCCAGGAGGCGGAGCGGCAGGCCGCGATCGACCCGGCCCGCTACGAGCCGAACCCGAAACGGCGCATCGACGAGGGCGAGCTGCTGCTCGGTAACAGCGTGCTGAGCGTGGTGGACGTGGTCCGCGCGGTGTTGCAGCGTGCGGTCGGCGAGGCCCGTCGGGTGGCCGGCGGTGCCCCGGTCGACCTGCTCGTGCTCACCCATCCCGCGGACTGGGGCGCGGTGCGCACGCGCGTGCTGCGCCAGGCCGGCAACGGTCTGGGCACCGACCTCGTGCTGGTCGGCGAACCCGTGGCCGCGGCCGTGTTCCACGCTGCGCGGCACGGCCTTGCCGACGGTGCGGCCATCGCCGTGCTCGACGTCGGCGGCGGCACGGTCGACGTGAGCGTGGTGCGCAAGGAGGCGAGCGGTTTTCGCGTGCTCGCCACGCACGGTGAGCCCAACTTCGGCGGCGCCGACATCGACCAGTTGCTGCTCGACCACATCGGGTCCACGTTCACCGGCCAGGAGCAGGCCGACTGGCACGCGCTGATGAGCGGCCAGGACATGGCCGACCGGCGCCGGCGCCGGATGCTCCGGCAGGACGTGCGCGGCGCCAAGGAGACCCTGTCCCGGCACACCTACACCGACGTGCCGCTCCCCCCGCCCTTCCCTGACGCCCATGTCACCCGCGCCGACCTGGAGAAACTCGTCGCCGAACCGCTCGGGCGGGCGGCCGGCCTCACCGCGGACACCATCGCGGCCGCCGGGCTGCGACCCGAGGCGCTGGCCGCGGTCTTCCTGGTTGGTGGGTCCAGTCGCATCCCGCTGATCGCCCGGCTGGTCCGGGAACGCACCGGTGTGCTGCCGACCACCCTGGACGCCCCCGAGACGGTGGTCTGCCGGGGCGCGCTGCGCGCGGTGTTCCTCGATCCGCTGCGCACCGGACCCACCCCCCGACCTGCCCCCTTCTCACCACAGCAGCGCCCGGCCCAGCCGCAGCGCCCGGCCCCGCCCCGACCACAGGCCCCGCCGGTCTACCGCCAACCCGGTCCGCCCGTGCTGGCCACGCCGCCTAATACGATCAAGCGTGGCAGGCGCGGCCGGTACCTGACCATCGGCGCGCTGGCCCTGGTCGCCGTCGCGGCCGCGGGCGTGCTGGTGTTCACGCATCCCTGGTCGTCGACGCCGACGCCGGCACCGCCGGCCGGCAAGGTCATCGCCGAGTACGACTACCGGTTCACCGCGCCGACCGGCTGGGCCCAGTCCGGCGGCGACGACACCCAGCTCAAGGTTCAGGTCGCGCCGGGCGGGTCGCCGAACTCGCCACAATCCATCTATGTCGCGGAATTCCGGCTGAACTTCGACAGCACCGCGAATCGTTCGCTCGCGGTCGATCAAATGCGACAGTTGGTCACCGACAAGGGGTACCAGGATTTCAATTCGCAAATGAACTATGCCAGTCGGAGCGTCGTTTACTATCGAGAATTGGACAGCGGCTCCACGGTGGACTGGTACGTCCTGTTCCAGGGCCGGGTCCAGGTGAGCGTGGGCTGTCAGTACCCGAACGGCGCGGCCGCCGCCATCGACGCGGCGTGCCGGCAGGTGGTTGGCGGCATGGTCATCAGCGGCTGAGCACGGATGGACTGGGGAGGTCCGATGACGGGAACGGGGTACGACCCGATGGCTGGGTTCGGTGCGGAACTGGATGCCGCGGTGGCGCGTGCGCGCAGAGTGGCCGCTGAGTCACGCGAGACCAGCGCGAAATTCCGCAGGGAAACCCGGCAACTCGCGGATCGCACCCGTGCGGGTGAGGTGCGGCCGAAGTCCGAAACGGACCTGACGGCCGAGCACCTGCGCCGCGCGGCGTCCGGATTCCGCGCCGACAATGGTCTTCCGGTGGAGTCGTTGCCCTCCGGTCACGAGTTGCTCGTGCAACAGACACCTGCGCCGGTCACCCCGAGTGCATCGAGGACGACCCCTCCGGGCCGCAGGAACCCCTATCCGGATGACGATGACGAGGACTTTTCGCAAGAGCGAATCATGTTTTGATTCAATTCGCGGCTGCGAACGTTAACGCAAGCAACTACCTTCGAAGAAAGCGCGACAAGGTGGAACCGAACGTGGCACTGTCGTCGTCGCAGGGGATGTACGAACAAGAACGTGGACATCCCGTTCCGAAACTTTGAAGGGGGCCATACCCATGGCTGGTTTCCAGACAGGCGCGGCAGAACTCCAGAAGGCCGGACAGCAGATGGAGGACAGCAACCAGCAGTTGATGTCCAACCTCTCCCGTCTCGCCAGCGACTGCGAGCAGATCCAGGGCACGTGGTCGGGTGTCGCCGCCACCGCCTTCCAGAACCTGATGCACCGCTTCCAG
>DASZJG010000020.1:0-11641 GCA_035948315.1 Pseudonocardiaceae bacterium
CGTGTTGCCGTCGTCGGCTGATCGGAAGAAACCGGGCCACGCGAAGCCACCGATCAGCACGACGGCGAGCACCAGGACGAGCCCGGCTCCGCTGAGGACCAGCGGAGCCGGGAGGCGTCGGTCGCGCGGGGTGCCGTGCACGAAATCGCTGGTCAGCCGCCGCTGCCGTTACCGGGCAGCGAAGACGGGAAGGTGGGCTCGGAGGGCTGGCCCGAGTCGCTGAACCCGTTGCCGCTGGAGTCCGAACCGGAGTCCGAGCCGGTGGTCGGGAAGTCCGAGGGCATCGACGGTTGGGCAGGCTGGCTCGGCTGGGTCGAGCCCTGGCCGAGGTGGTTGGAGATGCACCAGTTGCCGTTGACCTGCTGCATGCTCAGCGTCAGGTTGCCGGTCTCCGGCTTTCCGCTGCTGCCCGCTGCCTTGCTGATCTGGGTGAGGCTGATCGTGACCTTGGCCGTGGTGCCGGAGATGGTGGGGCTGCCCACGATGCTGGCCGCGGTGACCTGGCTCGGGTCCTGCTGGTCGAGCTTCTGCTGCTGCTGGATCTGCGCCGTGGTCAGCTTGGTGCAGAGCAGGGCGTTCGCCGCGTTGAGGTCGTCGGCCTTGGCCGCGTTGATGAACGAGTTGGCCACGTCGGTCGGGCTGGCGGTGCTGCTACCGGTGAAGAAACCGGGCCAGACGAAACCGCCGACGAAGATCACCACGAGCACCACGACGACCCCGACGCCGGCCAGGATGATCGGGGTCTTGCTCTTGCCGGCGCCACCGCCGGCCGGGTATCCGGGCGGGAAACCACCTGGTTGCTGGCCATATGCGCCCGGCTGGCCGAACCCTCCGGTCTGTGGGTAACCGCCCGGCTGCTGGGGGAAGCCCCCGGTCTGCGGGTATCCGCCGGGCTGCTGCGGCGCGCCCTGCGGGTAACCGCCGGGCTGCTGCGGGTAGCCACCGGGCTGCTGGGGCTGGCCGCCGGTCTGCGGAAAACCGCCTGGTTGCTGTGGATAGCCGCCAGGCGGAGGGTTCTGACCAGGCTGTTGTCCGTAACCACCGGGCTGCTGCGGCCCGTACGGTCCCGGTGGCTGAGGTGGGTAGGTCACGGTGGCCCCTTGCTCATGACGGGTGCGCTGTGACGCGGATCACGGGCGTCTGCGCGGTTGGACTAGTGCTCCGACGCACCGTAGCGGCCCGATGGTTCCCTCGGACACCGGTATGGAGTAGTTCATCCCGGTGAGCGAAGGTTCGGCGACTTCCGCCATGCCCAGGTGATGGACACTTCCCCCCGATTGTCGGTGATCGCCAGTATCGTAGAAGTTGACGACCGCTGGAGGAGGGTGCCGACATGCAGCACGACCGTCCCAGCAGCCAGCCCGAAGATGAGGGTGGCGAGCACGGTATCGACCAAAGCAGGATCGGCCAGAGCAATGTCGAACTTTCCGCGCAGATCCGTTTCTTGGAAGACGAAGTAGCGTTACTGCGTAGGAAAGCCAATGAATCGCCCAGGCACACGAGGTTGCTGGAGCAGCGCCTCGCCGAGGCGTCCGAACGGGTAAGTCAACTTACCGAGCGCAACACCAAGCTCGTTGAGACGCTCCGTGAGGCGCGCGGGCAACTACTCGCGCTGCGCGAGGAAGTCGACCGACTAGCCCAACCACCCAGCGGGTACGGCGTGTTCCTGACCAGGCACGAGGACGGCACGGTCGACGTGTTCACCTCGGGCAGGAGGATGCGCGTCGCTGTTTCCCCGGCGGTTGAGGGCGAAACCCTGCAGATGGGGCAGTCGGTCCGGCTCAACGAGGCACTCACCGTGGTGGAGGGCTGTTCGTTCGAGCGGATCGGCGAGGTGAGCACACTGCGAGAAGTGCTTGCTCCCGACCGCGACGGTGGTCCCGCACGGGCACTTGTCGTCGGCCATGCCGACGAGGAGCGCGTGGTGTGGCTGGCCGAACCGTTGTCGACGGCCCCACTCAAGCCGGGTGACTCGGTGCTGGTGGACGGCAAGGCCGGCTACGCCTACGAGCGGGTGCCCAAGGCCGAGGTCGAGGACCTCGTGCTCGAAGAGGTGCCGGACATCCGCTACGAGGACATCGGTGGTCTGTTCCGGCAGATCGAGCAGATCCGCGACGCCGTGGAGCTGCCGTTCCTGCACGCCGAACTGTTCAATGAGTACAAGCTGCGCCCGCCCAAGGGCGTGCTGCTCTACGGCCCGCCCGGTTGCGGCAAGACGCTGATCGCCAAGGCGGTGGCGAACTCGCTGGCCAAGCAGGTCGCGCTGGCTCGGGGTGACGAGGACGGCCAGGCCAAGTCCTACTTCCTCAACATCAAGGGCCCTGAGCTGCTGAACAAGTTCGTCGGCGAGACCGAGCGGCACATCCGGCTGATCTTCCAGCGGGCTCGGGAGAAGGCGTCCGAGGGCACGCCGGTGATCGTGTTCTTCGACGAGATGGACTCGATCTTCCGCACCCGTGGCAGCGGTGTCTCCTCCGACGTGGAGACCACGATCGTGCCGCAGCTGCTGTCCGAGATCGATGGTGTGGAGGGGCTGGAGAACGTCATCGTGATCGGCGCCTCCAACCGCGAGGACATGATCGACCCGGCCATTCTGCGACCAGGCCGACTCGACGTGAAGATCAAGATCGAGCGGCCGGACGCCGAGGCGGCGCAGGACATCTTCGCCAAGTACCTCACGGCGGATCTGCCGATCCACGCCGACGACCTCGCGGAGTTCGGTGGCGCGCGGCAGGTGTGTGTGGACGCGATGATCCAGCACACGGTCGAGCGGATGTACGCGGAGAGCGAGGAGAACCGCTTCCTGGAGGTCACCTACGCCAACGGGGACAAGGAAGTCCTGTACTTCCGCGACTTCAACTCCGGCGCGATGATCCAGAACATCGTGGACCGGGCGAAGAAGTCGGCCATCAAGGCCGTGTTGGAGACCAAGCAGCCGGGTCTGCGGGTGGCGCACCTGCTCAACGCGATCGTGGACGAGTTCGCCGAGAACGAGGACCTGCCCAACACCACCAACCCGGACGACTGGGCGCGGATCTCGGGCAAGAAGGGCGAGCGGATCGTCTACATCCGCACCCTGGTCACCGGCAAGAACCAGGAGACCGGCCGGGCGATCGACACGAGTACGAACACCGGTCAGTACCTGTAACTCTCAGCGCACGAAAGAAATCGGGTCCCGCTCACCCCCTCGGTGGGCGGGACCCGATGCGTGTCACCAGCGAACAGTATGAAGTGCTCACATGAACCCCACGAAAAGTCAAGATGCATGGCCGGTCAACAGGAGGTCGCCGAGCCGGGTCCGTTCGTAGACGACACTGCGACCGTCTCGGCGCGACGACACGATCCCGGCCCGGTGCAACGCCTTGAGGTGCACGTTGACCGTTGGCGCGGCCAGTTCGAGCTGGCTGGCCAGGTGCGTTGTGGACATCGGCAGGTCGAGCTGGACCAGGATGGCCGCTCGGGTGTTGCCGAGTACGCCCGCCAACGGTGATCCGTCTGGTTCGGTGGTTCGGCTCTCCCACAGCCTGCCGACGCCACGCGGGGTGTAGCTGACCACGGGTTGCGGGTCTGCGGTGCGCACGATCACGTCCGGCCAGGCGAACACGCACGGGATCAGCAGCAGGCCGCGATCGCCCAGCTCGGCGGTGCCTTCGTAGTACTTGACCACGTGCAGGGTGTCCCCGTCGAAGCCGACCGCGGGATGCAGCGTGCGGAACAGTTCCCGCACGCCGCCGGTGGCGAGCGCGGTCAGTCGGTGGGCGAGGTCGGCGTCGAGCACCGCGCGCAGCCTCGGCCAGTGCGGGGCGATCGCGACCCGCCAGTACCCGCGCAGCGCGGCCGTGATCCGCACCAGCGCGGCCTCCGGGTTCGCGGCCAGTTCGGTGAGCAGCGCCTGGCGATGGGCCTTTCCAGGCCCCTGCTGGGCGATCCGGTGCTGCGCGAGGTGGGCCAGTTCGGTGGCCACCACCGCGGGGTCGGCGGACGCCACGGACGCGATACCGGCCTCGAAACTCGTCACCTGGCGGGTCGGGATCGGTTGCAGGAAGTCCGGGAGGTAGCCGAGGGGTCGAATCAGGGCCTGGAGCAGCTCCAGGTCCTCGATGTCGGCCAGTTTCGGCCGGACCTGACGCAGCCACGGACCATAGAGGCCGGTGGGCGACGCGGTGGCGAGCGTGCGCAGGCTGATCACGGCCTCCCAGGCCGGACAGAACGCGAACCGGACCAGTCCCAGGTCCGCCACGCCGAACCGCAGATGGATCACCCGCGTCAGATTAGGCCAGAACCTAATCGTCGACCACGCCCGGCCGGGCCGGTCAGGCTGGGCGTATGAGCAGTCTCGACGAGGCATACCAGCGGTTGCACGGCAAGGGGCCGGAGTTCGGCGGCGACGAGGAAGGCAACCACGGGCTGACCAACCACGGCCCGATGGCCGTCGAGGTGATGGTGCGGCGCGGCATGGATCTCGACATACACCGCTGGCTCGACGGCTACCTGAACCGGCTGACCGACCTGCCGGTGCCGAACCGGCCGATCACCGCGACGAACTGGTCGCAGGCGCTCGGCGACCCGAGACGCGTCGGCGACTGGACCGACTACTTCGACCGGCTACTCGCCGAAGCGCCCTGGACGTCGGTGCTCGCCACCTGGTGGCCGCGCCTGCTGCCCGGCATCGTCGCCGGGTCCACGCACGGCGTCATCCGGGTCGGCCACGCCGTGCGCACCTTGACCTCGGGCGACACCAGCGCGCCCGCGCTGCGCGAACTCGCCAACGGCCTGGCGTTCTGGGCGGCCCGCTCCCGCGCCCTGCCCGGTCTCGCCCTGCCCGGCCTGGCCCTACCCGGTCTCGCCCTGCCCGGCCTCGCCGCGCCCGAGGGGCGACTGTCCACGCCGGAGGCGCTGGCCGCGGTGCCACGACTGGCCGAGCAGAGCGGTTTGATCGCGCACCGGATCGGCAGGCTCGCCACTCTGCCCGGCTGGTCGGCGTCGCTGGCCGCACTGCGCCCGCCCGCCGACGCGGACGCCGTGCCGAAGCGGTTGGACGAGCTGATCCGGGCAGGCGTGCTGCGCTACCTCACCCACGGCCGCGCCGCGCCGGTCCTGCTGGTGCACGTGGCGACCGCGCCCAATGCGGTGCGGCACATCCTGCCGGTGCTGCCCAAGGACCAGTGGCTGCCCAGCTTCACCGCGGCCTGGGCGGCGTGCGCGGCCATCACCGCGACCTACGCACCCGCCGACCCGATCGGGCCGGACCGGCCGCTGACGCCGTTGGACCGCGGCGATCCCGCCGCCGACGCGCTGCACCGCGCGGCGCAACACCGCGACGAACACGTCATCAAGTTCGCCGACACCGCGGTGGACGTCTACGAGCGGACCGGAAACCCCGACGCGCTGGCCGCTTCGGTCTTTGTCGGCCAGCTCATCGAATCGCCGGGTGGCGACTGAACCAGAGTTCGATGCCGGCGCGGCCGTCCGGCACGAAGGGCCAGGCCGGATCGGCCAGCCTGGCGCGCAGCTCGGTCAGCGGCATCCACCAACCGGCCACGACCTCCTCCGGCTGGTGGACGACCGGGCCGTCCCAGGTCACCTCGTAGGCGAACGCGTGATACCGGACCGGCGGCTGCTCGAACCGGAAGGTGAACAGCGGCCGCACCGGTTCTCCGGAGATGCCGAGTTCCTCGGCCAGTTCGCGCTCCGCGCACGCCTGCGGCGTCTCGCCCGCGCCGACCACGCCGCCCGCCCAGCAGTCGTGCAGGCCGGGGTAGACGTCCTTGCCCGGATGCCGACGGTGCACGTAGACGCGCTGTCCGTCCCCGGACCGGACCAGGATCGCGGTGGCCGCGTGCCAGCGTCCCTCGGCGCGCATCCGAGCCCTGGACACGGTGCCGACGACGGCGCCGGCCGCGTCGTACTCGTCGATCATTTCCTCGCCCGTGCCCACCGTCACATGGTCGCAGACCCGACCGTGACCCCCGCCCCGTAGGCTTGGGGAATGCGGCGGATCATGGGAACCGAGGTCGAGTACGGGATTGCGGTGCCGGGGGATGCCACGGCCAATCCGGTGCTCACATCCACTCAGGTTGTGCTCGCCTATGCGGCGGCGGCCGAGGTGCCCCGCGCGCGGCGGGCCAGGTGGGACTACGAGGTGGAGTCGCCGCTGCGCGACGCCCGCGGCTTCGACCTCGGCGCACCCGGTGTGTCGCAGGGCGAGCCCGACGTGGACGACCTCGGCGCGGCCAACGTCATCCTGACCAACGGCGCCCGGCTCTATGTCGACCACGCCCACCCCGAGTACTCCGCGCCCGAAGTGACCAACGCGCGCGACGCGGTCATCTGGGACAAGGCGGGGGAGCGGGTGATGGAGCAGGCCGCGATCAAGGCCGCCACCGTGCCCGGCCAGCAGCGCCTGCAGCTGTACAAGAACAACGTCGACGGCAAGGGTGCCAGCTACGGCACCCACGAGAACTACCTGATGGCCCGCTCCACCCCGTTCACCTCGGTCATCTCCGGCCTGACCCCGTTCTTCACCTCCCGCCAGGTGATGACCGGGGCCGGTCGGGTCGGGTTGGGCGCGACCGGCGACAAGGCCGGTTTCCAGCTCTCCCAGCGTGCCGACTACATCGAGGTCGAGGTCGGCCTGGAGACCACCCTCAAGCGCGGCATCATCAACACCCGCGACGAGCCGCACTCGGACGCGGACAAGTACCGGCGGCTGCACGTCATCATCGGCGACGCGAACCTGGCCGAGACGTCCACCTACCTCAAGGTCGGCACGGCCGCGCTGGTGCTGGACATGATCGAGTCCGGCCAGCGCTTCGACCACCTTCGGCTGGCCGACCCGGTCCGGTCCGTGCACGTGATCAGCCACGACCCGACCCTCAAGGCCACCGTCGAACTGGCCGGCGGCAAGAAGTTCACCGGCCTCGACATCCAGTTCGCGTACCACGAGCTGGCCAGCGCCTACGCCGAGAAGGAGGGCGTGGACCGGGTCGCCATGGACGTGCTGCGGACCTGGGGCGAGATCCTGGACGCGCTGGCCCGCGACCCGATGGAGTGCGCCGACCGGCTGGACTGGCCGGCCAAGCTGCGCCTGCTGGAGGGCTACCGCCAGCGCGACGGCCTGGCCTGGGGATCTTCCCGGTTGCAGCTGGTCGACCTGCAGTACTCGGACGTGCGGCTGGACAAGGGCCTCTACAACCGCCTCGTCTCGCGTGGCTCGATGAAACGCCTGGTCAGCGAGGAGGAGGTGCTGGACGCGGTGACGAAGCCACCGGAGGACACCAGGGCCTACTTCCGGGGTCGCTGCCTGGAGCGGTACCCCAGCGCGATCGCGGCCGCATCGTGGGATTCGGTCATTTTCGACCTCGGCCGCGAGTCGCTGGTGCGGATCCCGACCCTGGAACCGTTGCGCGGCACCAAAGCGCACGTCGGGGCCCTGCTGGAGGCGGCCAACACGGCCGAGGAACTGGTTGACGCCCTCACCAGGGGATGATCGAATCTGCCGGCAATCGGGTGTAACCAGGGCGAAGTAACCGCCCGGTGTTCGCCCGATGTCGGAGATGCTGGGTAATCTTGCGGTAAGGCCAAACCTCGACAACGGGAGGCAAAATGGCCCAGGAACAGGTTCAGCGCCAAGGCGGCGGCGACGGGGACGACGATCTCGACGGCGGTGTCGCAGCGGGCCAGGAACGACGTGAACAGCTCAACGAGGACGTGGACTCGATCCTGGACGAGATCGACGACGTGCTCGAGGAGAACGCCGAGGACTTCGTCCGTGCCTACGTGCAGAAGGGCGGCCAGTAGGCCCGGTATGTTTTCCCGATGAGCCGGGGCCTGCCCGGCTCACTTTCTTCTGGTGTCTCGGCCGACGAGACGCCCGGTTTGCCGTGATGACGCGTGACGACGACTGAGCAGGAGCCCGCACCGTGACGATGCCGCTGTACGCCTCACCAGAGCAGCTCATGCGCGAGCGCTCCGAACTGGCCCGCAAGGGCATCGCTCGGGGTCGCAGCGTCGTGGTGCTCACCTACACCGGTGGGGTGCTGTTCGTCGCCGAGATCCCGGCCAAGAGCACGCTGCACAAGGTCTCCGAGATCTACGATCGGATCGGCTTCGCGGCCGCCGGCCGGTACAGCGAGTTCGAGAGCCTGCGCCGTGCCGGCATCCAGTACGTCGACATGCGCGGCTACTCCTACGACCGGCGCGACGTGTCCGCGCGGCAGCTCGCCAACGTCTACGCGCAGACGCTGGGCAGCATCTTCACCGACCAGCTCAAGCCCTACGAGGTCGAGATCTGCGTCGCCGAGGTGGGCGCGAACCCGGGCGAGGACCAGCTGTTCCGGCTGACCTTCGACGGTTCCATCGGCGACGAGCCGCAGTTCATCGTCATGGGCGGCCAGGCCGACACGATCTCCTCGGAGTTGAAGAACACCTACGAGGAGGGCATGGAGCTGGCCAAGGCGCTCGACGTCGCCGTCAAGGCGCTGAGCAGCTCCACCGCCAACGGCGCGGACAAGCCGAAGCTGGACGTGGACCGGCTGGAGGTCGCGGTGCTGGAGCGGGCCCGGCCGCGCCGGGCGTTCCGCCGCATCGCCGGTGCCGCGCTGGCCGAACTGCTGCCCAAGCCGGCCGCCGAGGCCGAGCCGGCCGAGGACGCCAAGCCCGCCGAACCGGCCGAGGGCGAAGGCAAGTCCGAGGAAAGCTGACCCCGGTCCGGTCTGCGGAACAAGCCGAACCTTCCTCGTGTTGCTCCAGGTAGTTCAGCGTTTAACTACTTGGAGCGTGCGATGAAGGTGGAGATCTACTCCGACGTGGCCTGTCCCTGGTGCTACGTCGGCAAGGTGCGGTTCGAGCGCGCGCTGAGCGCGTTTCCCCAGGCCGGCGACGTTGAGGTGGCCTTCCGGCCGTTCCAGCTCAACCCGGCCCAGTCCGAGCAGGCCCAGTCGCTCTACGAGTACTACGACGAGCGCTTCGGCCCCGGCTTCCGCGACAACCACACCCGGGTCAGCGACATCGCCGCCGAGGAGGGCCTGGACTTTCACCTGGACCGGGCACTCGCGGTGAACACCTTCACCGCGCACCGGCTGCTCACCCTGGTCGAGAAGCACTACGGGGCGCAGACCCAGCGCGACCTCAAGGCGGCCCTGATGCGGTCCTACTTCAGCGACGGCGGCAACGTCAACGACACCGACACGCTGGTGCGGCTCGCCGAGGAGGTCGGCGTCGACGGGGACACCGCCCGCACCTGGCTGACCAGCGACGAAGGCGTCGACGAGGTCAAGACCGAACTGAACCACGCGCACGAACTCGGCATCAACTCCGTGCCCACCTTCGTTTTCGAGGGCAAATGGGCGGTGCAGGGCGCCCAGCCCACGTCGACCTTCCTGCAAGTCCTGGAACAGGTCGCCGAGCAGACCAAGGCGACGCCGACCGTTCCAGATGGTGGCGGCGAGGCGTGCACCGACGACAGCTGCGCGATCTGATCGCGGACCGGTAACCGGACGGCGTCGAAAGGGGCGGCAGTGGTTTCCGCCTGGCGGAAAATGCCCGGATATCGGCCCGACACGAGCAGTCACCCCCGAACGGCGCACCATGGAAACGCCCCGGAACGCCTAGGGTAGAAGGATGCAGCGGCGGATCTTCGGTATCGAGACTGAGTTCGGGGTCACCTGCACGTTCCACGGGCAGCGTCGACTGTCCCCGGACGAGGTGGCCCGCTATCTGTTCCGGCGGGTGGTGTCGTGGGGACGTTCGTCGAACGTGTTCCTGCGCAACGGCTCACGGCTGTACCTCGACGTGGGCTCCCACCCCGAGTACGCCACCGCCGAATGTGACGACCTCGCCCAACTCGTCACGCACGACAAGGCGGGCGAGCGGATCCTCGAGGACCTGCTCGTCGACGCCGAGCGCAGGCTCGCCGACGAGGGCATCGGCGGCGACATCTTCCTGTTCAAGAACAACACCGACTCTGCCGGCAACTCCTACGGCTGCCACGAGAACTACCTCGTCGGCCGGGCAGGCGAGTTCTCCCGGATCGCGGACATCCTGCTGCCGTTCCTGGTCACCCGGCAGCTCATCTGCGGCGCCGGCAAGGTCCTCCAGACGCCGCGCGGCGCCGTCTACTGCCTCTCGCAGCGCGCCGAGCACATCTGGGAAGGCGTCTCCAGCGCGACGACGAGGTCCCGCCCGATCATCAACACCCGCGACGAGCCGCACGCGGACGCGGAACGTTACCGTCGGCTGCACGTCATCGTCGGTGACTCGAACATGTCCGAGGTGACCACCCTGCTCAAGGTCGGCAGCGCCAACCTGGTGCTGGAAATGATCGAGCAGGGCGTCCAGTTCCGCGACTTCAGCCTGGACAACCCGATCAGGGCCATCCGCGAGATCAGCCACGACCTCACCGGCAAGCGCCCCGTCCGGCTCGCCGGCGGCCGCGAAGCGTCTGCCCTGGACATCCAGCGCGAATACCACGCCAAAGCCGCCGAGCACGTCGCCCGCCGCGGCTCCGACCCGACCGCCGACCGCGTCATCGAACTGTGGGGCCGGACGCTCGACGCGGTCGACGGCCAGGAGCTGTCCAAGATCGACCGCGAGATCGACTGGGCCATCAAGTACCGGCTGGTCGAGCAGTACCGCGCCAAGCACGGCCTCGAACTGTCCAGCCCGCGCATCGCCCAGATGGACCTCGCCTACCACGACATCCGCCGCGGCCGAGGCATCTTCGACCTCCTCCAGCGCAGGGGCCTCGTCGAGCGAGTCACCGACGACGCCGCCATCGAGGCCGCCAAGGACCTCCCACCGCAGACCACCCGCGCCAAGCTGCGCGGCGACTTCATCGCCGCCGCCCAGCAGGCCGGCCGCGACTTCACCGTCGACTGGGTGCACCTCAAGCTCAACGACCAGGCCCAGCGCACCGTGCTCTGCAAGGACCCCTTCCGCGCCGTCGACGAACGAGTCGAACGCCTGATCAGCTCCCTGTAATCACGTTGCGCGATCGGCCAAGGCGCGCGATTATGATCACGCGAAGCCTGTTGAGGCCGAGAAGTGAACCCGTGGGGTGTCCGGACGGTCACGTCACGGGTTTCGCGCTTTCCGAAGTCGATTTGACTCCGCTAGGCGATTTGCCACATGCTGATCATGCAAGGCCCGCTGGGCCGAGAAGTGAACCCGCGACGCTGCCGGACGACAGTCTCGCGGGTTTCGCGCTTTCTAGGCCCGATTTGACACCGCTGACCGGTTCCCTGCATACTATTCGCAGCGAAGCCTTCTAAGGCTGAGAAGTGAACCCGTGGGGTGTCCGGACGGTCACGTCACGGGTTTCGCGCTTTCTAGAGGACGATCACATCGTCGATGATCGGCATGATTCGCCTCCTCCACTCTCCGCTCGCGCCGAAGCACCATCCGGCCGCGTCGGCGATCCAGCACAGTGGCTCCGATTTCGAGTCGCTGTGCTCGTAGCTGAAGTTCCAGTGATCTGGGTGATCAGGCGGCACCAGGTTTCGGATGGTCTTGCCGTCGAGCCTGTCGCGTTCGGCGCGTGAGTCGATGACCAGCCGATGCGCTCCCATCTCCAACAGGTCTGCCACGGCTAGCTCAAGGCAGGCTTGGCGGGCGATCTCGTCGGTCCTGGGTGTGTACGTGG
>DASZJG010000021.1:0-2924 GCA_035948315.1 Pseudonocardiaceae bacterium
CCGCTCCCGCCGCGTGGTGAAGAACGGCGCGTGCGTGATCGCCTTGGACAGCCAGGCCAGCGGGATCCCGACCAGGAACAGCACCAGCGCGATGATCTTCACCGGGGTTGGCGTGCCGGGCAGCGACTTGACGATCACGTATACCAGCGTCCCCGCACCGACCAGCGGCAGCAGCAGCCCCAGCACGAACTCCCGCACATTCCGCAGCAGCACAGTACGGTAGTACCAGATGCTGTACAGCGAGATCACCACGTAGTAGCTCGCGAACAGCAGCCCGCCGGTCGAGTCGATGTAGACGATCGTCTTCTGCAGCGAGTTGCTGGCCAGGTACAGCACCAGGGCGACAATGGGGATCACGCCCATCACGACGAGCCCGGCCACCGGCGTCCGGAACCGCGGATTGACCCGCCCAAGACCGGAAGGCACGGTCCGGTCCCGGCCCATGCCGAACATGATCCGGCTGCCGTCCACGATCTGCGACTGGATCGTGGTGGCGAACGACGCGATCACCGCGATCGCGACCAGGTCGGAGAATGCCTTGTCGCCCAGGTGGCCCGCCAGGAACGGGAGCACGTTGCTGCCGTTGTTCGTGATGTCCGCCGGCGACGCCAGCCCCTGGAGGCAGACGAACAGGAATACCACCCACAGCGTGCAGAACGTGATCGAGATCAGCACCGAGCGGCCCGGGTCCTTCTGCCGTTGCTGCTCGTCGCCCAGGTAGATCGGCGAGTCCCAGCCGCCGAGCAGGAACGTCGCGATCACCACGCCCGCGATCAGCCCGGTCGACCCGCTGGGTGCGTGCGACGTCGAGAACCAGGCCCAGGACGGATGCGTCACTCCGGCCGCGTGCGAGCTGATCTCGTGCACCAGACCCCAGATCGCGAGCACGCCGATGATCAGGTATTCACCCAGGATCACCCAGCCCTCGAACCTGATCGTCACCTTCACCCCGACGACCGCGATCGCGACCACGAGCAGGCAGATGATCGTCGCGACCACCCAGGTGAGCGGCTTGTTCGAGGCCTGCGACGGTGCGATCAGGTTGAGCACTGTCGAGCCGATCAGCGTGATGTTGCCGATGTTGGAGGTCAGCGCCGTCATCAAGATCAAGATGCCGACCGCGAACCCGACGATCGGCGACAGCCCGCGGGCCACCCAGTGCACTGGCGCGGCGGACGAGGCCTGCCAGGAGTTCAACCGGTGATAGGCGACCGCGCAGCACAGCATCGCGGCACCGGCGATCAGCAACGCGAGCGGCGACGCCAGGCCGGACGCACCGATCAGCGCGGCCATGGTGAGCGTGGTGGCGGCGGTCGGCGCCACATTGGTAATCGACGCGACCCAGTCGCCGCGAAGTCCGACGGACTTCTCTCTGAGCCCAGTTCCCTCGCTCATATACGGACCCTCCTAGATAATTAGAATGCCCGGCCGCCCCCCAGCGACCGTGGGCCAGTTAGCGGTGTTCGTGATCGGGACGGGCCCGTCGGCGCCGACCACGAACGTGTCCTCGGACTTGGCGCCGCGCACCGTCGGGTTCCAGGCGAACGCGTCGCCAAGCCCGATTGTGGTCTGTGCGCGGGCGCTGCCCGGTACGACGTCGAACTCGCGGGACAGGTAGCCGATCGGGCCACCCTGCACGTGCGAGCGCCACTCGTCGGGGAAGCCTTCCCTCGCGTACGCCGCCATCCCGGCCGCGACGGCGGACTCCCAGGTCGCCCCCGGTCGTGTCGCGTCTATCATCGCGGTCTCGACCGCGCACGCGGCCAGATGCCGCGCCGCCAGTTCGGCGTCGGGCTGGCCCGCCGCGACGGTCCGCGAACAGGCGACGTTCAGCCCGTTGCGCACCCCGACCACGACCGCGAGTACGTTGCGGCCGGTGACGGCCGTGCTGGTGACCGGATGGCGGAACGCCAGCCGCCGCTCCGCCCCGCCGACAAGCAGGACCGACGGGAAGATCAGCCGCTCCTCCAGCGCCGCGGCGATCCGCGCGGCCACGTCGCACTCGCGCTCCGAGGGATGCCAGGAATGCAACGCCGCCTCCAGCGCCGATGCGGTGTCGAGGCCGAGTTTGCCGTGCCGTTCTGCCTCAAAGGTTGTTAGCGGCATGCGGAGAACGGCGAGTTCGTCCGGATCGGACGCCAGCCGCAGGCTTCCTGCCCGGCCGGTCACCGCCTGGGCCAGCCCGCCGGGGCTGTGCCAGGGCACCGTATGCAACTCGAAGCCGGCTGTGTTCTCTTCGGCGCGCAGCCTGGGCTCCTCGATGTTGGTGGTGATCAGCACCGCCTCGGTGCGGGTGACCAGCGCCCAGACCAGGCCCGGTTCCTCGTTGCGGACGACCGGGTCGGTGAGGCCGTCGGTCACCCAGGCCACCTCCGGCTGGGTGCGGAACAGCGCGCCGTCGAAGCCCGCCTGGTCCAGCCAGGCGCGGACCCGGGCAAGCTTGGTCATAGAACGGGCACCCCGAGACCGTCGGCGCCGGGCTTGGACTGCGCCAGGCCGGGGGAGAGGCGGTCGAGCCATTCCAGCGCGGCGGCGGCGCGGTGCACCTTCGCTACGGCGTTCGCGCGGGCCACCGGTTCGAGATGGTGGCCGCTCGGATAGACCGGCTGCGCGTTCCGCAAGCCGAACTTGGCGTACAACGGCGACCCGGCCCGGACCAGGTCGCCGAGCTCCTGGCCGCGGACCACGCCGCCGAGCCCGTCGGAGGACTCCACGTAGAGGTCGAGCGGAAGCGCGGTGGCGGCGCGCATCTCGGCTAGCTCGGCGAGCGTCACGTCGGACGGAACGTTGATCGTGGACGCGCCGAGTTCTTGCAAGATCGTGAGGGTTACCGGGTTGGTCGGCGACATGCTTGCCGAGATCTTCCAGACCAGGTCGGCCGGCAGCTTGCCCTCCGCCTGAGCGGTGGTCAGCGCGCGGAGCAG
>DASZJG010000022.1:0-14132 GCA_035948315.1 Pseudonocardiaceae bacterium
CTTGCCCGATCCGGTCGAGCCGGCGACCAGCAGGTGCGGCATCTTCGTCAGGTTCGCGTTGACGTAGTTGCCTTCGATGTCCTTGCCCAGGCCGATCACCATCGGGTGCGCGTCCGCGATCGTGGTGCTGGCCTTGAGCACGTCGCCGAGCCGGACCATCTCGCGGTCGGAGTTGGGCACCTCGATGCCGACGGCGGATTTGCCGGGGATGGGCGCGAGCAGCCGGACGTTGTCGGTGGCGACGGCGTAGGCGATGTTCTTGGTCAGCGCGGTGATCTTCTCGACCTTCACGCCGGGCCCGAGCTCGACCTCGTAGCGGGTGACTGTCGGGCCTCGGGTGAAGCCGGTGACCTGGGCGTCGATGGAGAACTGTTCGAGGACGCCGGTGATCGCCTCGATCATGGTGTCGTTGGCGCGGCTGCGGGCCTTGGGTGGGTCGCCGTCGACCAGCAGGTCGGGCGGGGGCAGCCGGTAGTCGCCGTCGAGGGTGGCCGGCGCCACGGCTGGTACCGGCCTGAGCGTGGCCGTCTTGCCGAGCTGACCCGCGGCCCGGTCTCGGATTGGGTCGGGCTGATCGAACCGAGCGTCAGATCCAGCTTGTCGGGCTGCGTTACGCGGCCGGATTGGCGCGTCACCGGTCGACGCTGCGGAGACGGCCACGTGGAGGGTACGGGCTTGGCTGGCGCACTGGTTGGCTGCCGCTCGTGTCCGGTGCTGGATATGGCAGCCGGGATGAGTCCGCGCAGCGGCTCGTTGACGGTGGAGCGCGGAGATCCAGATACGGAAAGGCCCGAAGTTAATGCCGAATCCCATGGCGACTCCCGTGGCCCGAGCATGCATACGGCCAGCGACCGCTGGTCGATTGCCTGCTGGGAAGAAGCGGCCACGGTCTTCAACGATCAGAACTTACCGCTGGAAGCCCACGAGGTTCGTGAGCGCGCACGGCGAGCCGCTGAACAGATCTGAACTGATAGCTCCAGCCGGACATCCAGACAATGTGGACCTTTGTGGCAGTCGCGTCCGTCTCACGATGTTGATCACGCAATCAGCGACAGGACCAATTTTACCCAGCGCCATCACCGCTCGGCTCTAGAAGAGCTCACTGAGGAACACCCTGCGGGGAATCCGGGCACAGCCCCCGTTGATCCACGGCCAGCCAGCGCTGTAGCGCATCGCAGCGTCCTCACCCGGTTCGATTGAGCCTCAACGCCGGGGTCAATGGTCAGTGGTGTCCTCGTGGGTGGACTGGTTCGATCGCTTGCGAGTTGTCATCGACAACGAATTCGATCGATTCAATCGGATCTCCGGCAACGTGCGTGGACCCCACCGACCCGGTCCGGACCGGGCTGGTGACGGCGGGCTCCACGTACCAGGTCCACAACCTCGATCCAGCGCAGTATCCACACGTGTTCGACCAGCTGCGCAACTGGTGGACAGCACACGATTTCCGAATCGTGGACGACAAACACCTCGGCGCGACATCGCTGTTCCTCTCGGTGGAGAACAACAAAGACGGCTTCCAGATGGCGGTGCAGTCCAACGACAACGGCGGCCTGTTCCTGATGTCGAGCTCACCGTGCGTCTGGCCGACCGGAAAGCCTCAGCCCACCTCCTGATTGACGCTGGAACCATTTGCGCCGGCATCCCCGGGCCTGAACGAGAACGCGCGGGCGTGCCAGCGCGGGAACCATGCGTTCTGGTCGCACTACCCCGGAGCATGTGCCCAGCAGGCCGAGTTGATCGTGCTGGCGATCGTCCCGAGCGGGCCTAGCTGGTCCGCTTTCGCCCGCTGGATCAGCGTTTTCTCGGTCCGCTCAGCGAGAAATGACGTGACAGTGACGCGTCAGTGACGGCCCCGCACGAGGATCATCGTTGTATACCAACAAGTTCTCGCTGCGGAGGTAGTACTCGGATGACCGAAACGGCAGGTTTTGCGACGTTTGAGGAGATCTGCCGCCAGGCGCCCGGCTCCGCGCCGAGCAAATTAGGTGCGGATGTTGTCACGGACGCCGAAGGCATCAATAGATGACTACCACGGCAACGCCCGAGAACGTGTCGGCGCGGAAGCGAGCACGAGTCGAGGTGCAGGTCTTGTGTCGACCGCTGAGTTAAGGTCCTGGCATCGTCAGCCCGACCTCATGAAGTTCCCTTACGCGGCAGTGCTTCGTGAGTTCCATGGTGTCGGCAAGCACTTCGTCTCCAGGGAACTGCTTGACCTGCTGGTGAGCGCGCGTTCGATGTTGCCCACGATGCGCGGCCCCTGGCCGCGTGTTCACACGCTCGTATCGTTCCTGGACTCCGCGCTGGATAAACTGGAAAACCGGTACGACTATTCGACTTATCTCGCTCTATCGCTTTTGCGACTGCCTGGTCCGGACGATCCGATCGAGCAGGCTCCGTTCGCCCGGTCCCGGTGTGACCGGCTCACCGTTGCGCTTCTGGCGGACGCGTTGGCCTTCGAACTCTCCGCGGTCGACGGCCGAACCGCGTTGCTGCCCAAGATGCGGCCTCCCGTGGATCTCGTGACCAAGAGATGCAAACATGGCATGCGCGCGATACGTCCGGCTTTGGCGCGGATGTCGCTGGATGTCGGGCTGGCTTCCGACGACGCTGCCGATCTCGCCCGGCAAGCGTGTGCGGCGGTGCAGGCAGACATGTCGTTCGCTGAAGCCCGGGCCATGGATCTGAGCATGCTGCCAGTCGACACCGTGCATGATGAATACCTGTTTCTGAGGATACTCCAGACGTTCGAAACCACGTTCGCTCTGCTTGTCGTGCAATTGCGCGGTGTGATCCGGGCCTTGCTCGACAAGGAGATCGATCGTGCGACACACTTCCTGCGTAGCTCGGAGGCGGCACTGCGGGAGTCGGCACCACTGTTCTCGATGCTCGCGACCATGCAGGTCGAATCCTTCCGGACGTTTCGCCAGTTCACCGATGGTGCCAGTGCGATCCAGTCGGACAATTACAAGCTCGTCGAGTCGCTGTGTCGATTGCCCGAGCCGAGCCGGGTCGGGTCGAGCGCCTACCATTCGGTGCCCGAGGTACGAATCCGGGTACTGGCAGGGCAGTACACGCTCGACGATGCCTATCACGATGCGTGCGAAGCCGGTGATTTCTCACCGGAGGACCTGACGCTGCTCGGCGAGGCGATGAAAGCGTTCGCACAGGCTCTGCTGCGCTGGCGCCAGACGCACTATCGTCTGGCGGTTCGGATGCTCGGGTCCACACCGGGCACCGGATACACGGAGGGCACACCGTATCTCGACGCGGCGCGAAACATTCCGGTCTTCGACACCGTCGATGCCGACAATGATTCCGCGAAGACACCATGAAGTCACTTCAGGTGTATGCGGCCGATGCCTGCCACGCATCGCCGGTAGTGAACTCGCAACGCATCCTGATGCCAACTTGGAGGGCTCGTGGATCTCGACAAGTCGCGATCTGATGCCGTTGACTCGACATCCGAGGACGTTTCCGATGTGGCCGACGACTCGGTCGTTCTTGAGTCATACGCTGACCGCGCTCGTGCGTTGCCGTTGTCGTTCGGCCAGCGGCAGTTGTGGCTGATCGACCAGTTGAACTCCAACCACCGCAGTTACATCGTCTATGACTGCGTGCGACTGTCCGGCTCGCTCGACCTCGGCGCGCTGGAAAGCGCGTTGGCCGCGGTGGTTCGGCGGCACGAAGCGCTGCGGACTGTGTACGACGTTGTCGATGGCGAACCCGTGCAACGGGTCCTGCCGGCGGACACGGTGAAACCGCGGCTCGATGTGGTCGAGGTCGGCGGCGCATCCGGGTATGACGTGGTGTCGGAATGGGTGCGCAGACCGTTCGATCTGGCGCAGGCGCCGATGGTCCGGGCGATCGTCGCGCGAACCGGAGCAGACGAGGCACTGTTCTGCCTTGCCGTGCACCACATCGCGGTGGACGGCTGGTCGCTGGGGATCGTGCTGGGAGAGATTTCCCGATGTTATTCGGCGGTGGTGGCCGGGGTCGAGGTGGATCTGCCGCCGGTTTCGGTCGACTATGCGGATTTCGCGGTGTGGCAGCGCACGTGGCTGACCGGACCGGCCGTCGCGCAACAGTTGACCTACTGGGCAGCGGCGCTGGCCGGCGCACCGGCTTTGCTGGAGCTGCCGTGGGATCGGCCGCGACCTGCGGTGGCCGTTCATGCCGGTGAGGTGCACTGGGTGCGGATCCGGCCGGCGCTGGCCGGATTGGTCCGCGGGCTCGGTCTGGCCAACGGGGCAACGTTGTTCATGGTCCTGCTGGCGGCGTTCAAGGTGGTACTGGCGCGGTGGAGCGGCCAGGGCGATGTGCTGGTGGGTACGCCGACCGCCGGTCGTAGCCGCGTCGACCTGGAGCAGGTGGTCGGGTACTTCGTGAATACGCTGGTATTGCGCACCGACGTCGATCTCGATGCCGGCTTCGCCGCGTTGCTGGCTCGGGTCCGGGAAGTCACCCTCGGCGCACTCGCGCACCAGGACGTGCCCTTCGAGATGCTGGTCCAGCAACTGGCCCCGGAGCGGGAACCCAGCCACAATCCGCTGTTCCAGGTGTTGTTCGCGATGCAGAACTCGCCAGGTGGTGGCGTCGACCTCGCAGGCCTTTCGGCCGAGCCGGTGCGGATGACCACCGGCAGCTCGAAGTTCGATCTCTCGGTGAGCTGGGAGGACGACGGCGCGGCAGGGCTCACGGGACGTTTCGAATACGATCCCGCGTTGTTCGATCGGGGCACCATCGAGAGGTTCGCCGAGCACTACCTTGCCGTGCTGTCCGCTGTGGCTGGCGACAGCGCTGTCGCGTTGCGCGAGATCAGTCTGGTGAGCCCTCGGGCGCGGGAGGCCCAGCTGAGCCTGGCCGCGGGGCCGCGGCGGGAGATCCCGCACCAGTGCCTGCACGAACTGATCGAGGAGCAGGTTGCCGCGCGCCCCGACGACATCGCGGTCCGGTCCGGTGGCCGTTCGTTGACCTATCGGGAGCTGGACCGCAAGGCGAACACGCTCGCGCACCACCTGATCGGCATGGGTGTGCGTCCCGGTGCCGCGGTCGGTGTCGTGATCGAGCGGGGCTTCGAGTTGATCGTGTCGATTCTCGCGGTGCTCAAGGCCGGCGCGGCCTACGTGCCGGTCGACCCGGACAACCCGGTCGATCGGATGCGTTATGTGTTGGACAAAGCCGGGGTCACGGTGGTGCTGACCGCTGCGGCTACGGCGGACATCGACGTCCGGGACAACGAGTTCGACCGCGAGGTGGTGCGGGTCGACGAGGTCCCGGCCGAGGGGTTGCCGACGGAGCGACCCAACGTCGAAATGCGGCCGGACGGTCTGGCCTACGTGATCTTCACGTCCGGTTCGACCGGCAACCCCAAGGGCGCGATGGTGCACCACCGCGCTGCGGTGAACCGGATCCGCTGGATGATGCACGCGCTGGAGGTCGGTCCGGGGGATCGCGTCCTGCAGAAGACCTCGATCGGATTCGACGTCTCGGTGTGGGAACTGCTCATGCCGTTGATGGCAGGCGGCAGGCTGGTTTTCGCGGCCCCGCGCGCTCACCGTGACCCGGTCGAGATCGCCAAGGTCATGTCGGCCGAGCGGGTCACGCTGGTCCACTTCGTACCGGCGATGCTGGGCGTTTTTCTCGAACAGGAACCGATACCGGCGTTCCCGGACCTGAGCGCGGTGGTCTGTAGCGGTGAGGCCCTGCCTGCCCCGATGCGGGACCTCGCGGAGAGTTCGTTGTCGGTGCCGGTGTACAACTTGTACGGCCCGACCGAGGCGGCCATCGACGTCACCTGGTATCCGGCCGGGCCGCAGGCGGACGGAGCCCGGCGCGCGACCGTGCCGCTTGGCAGGCCGATCGACAACACCCAGGTCTACGTGCTCGGCGGCGACCTGCGACCACAACCGATCGGGTTGCCCGGTGAGGTGTACATCGGCGGTGTCGCGGTCGGCCGGGGCTACATCGACGAGCCGGGGCTTACCGCGGAACGCTTCGTGCCGGATCCCTTCGGCGCCGACGGGGCCGTGCTCTACCAGACCGGAGACAAGGGCCGCCTGCTGCCCGA
Organism: Pseudonocardiaceae bacterium; assembly: GCA_035948315.1. Lineage (GTDB taxonomy): Bacteria > Actinomycetota > Actinomycetes > Mycobacteriales > Pseudonocardiaceae > CAJCJE01. Next base: position 6,071 of record DASZJG010000022.1, read on the forward strand.
CGGGAACATCGAGTATCTCGGCAGGCTCGACCATCAGGTGAAAATCCGCGGGTTCCGGGTGGAACTCGGCGAGATCGAATCCGCGCTGCGAGCGCATCCGCTGATCGAGGATGCGACCGTTGTTCTCGACGCGAACGGCCAGTCGTTGTCGGGTTTCGTGCTGCCCGCCGGTGGGCCCGCGGCGACGGACGGGATCTGCCGGGTCGTGGAATTGCCGTGGCGCGCGGAGATCGGCGACTATCTGGCGACCAGCCTGCCCGACTACATGATTCCGGCTTCGCTGACGGCCGTGTCCTGCTGGCCCATCACCCGCAACGGCAAGATCGATCGGTCGGCGCTCGCCGGGTTGGCCGAGAAGCCGGCACCGGCGGCGCACCCGACCGAGGGGCCTCGGTCGCCGATCGAGGCCGCGCTGGCGGGGCTGGTCGGTGACCTGCTCGGTACCGCCGACATCGGCAGGACCCAGAGCTTCTTCGGGGCGGGCGGTAACTCCATTCTGGTGGTGAAGCTGCTGTCCAGGATCCGGGCCTTGTTCGACGTCACCGTGTCGGTGCAGACGTTCTTCGAGAATCCGACCATCGCCCGGCTGGCCGAGGCCATTGCCGCGCAGCAGCAGCAGCGGGCCGCTGGTGCGTACGAGGGCGGCATCGCCCGGGTGAGCCGGGACCGGCCGCTGCCGGTGTCGTTCGGGCAGCGAGGAATGCTGTTCACGCAACAGCTGCTGCCTGACACCAGCAGGCATGTGCTGTTCGAGTGCGTGCGCCTTTCCGGCGTGCCCGATGTTGCCGCGCTGCGGCAAGCGCTGACCACCGTGATCGGTCGGCACGAGGCCCTGCGAACGGTCTATGACGTCGTCGACGGCGAACCAGTGCAGGTCGTGCGGAGCAGCTACAGCGTGGATCCGCTGGAGATCGTGGACGCGACCGATGGTGCCGAGGTGGCGCGCGATGTCGTGGCGCGAACCTTCGACCTGGCGGCCGGGCCGGCCGTCAGGGCGGTGCTGGCCCGCGAGACCGGCGGGGACTCGGTGTTCTGCCTTGCCGCGCACCACATCGCCGCCGACGGGTGGTCGATGGGGATCCTGCTCGCCGATCTCTCGCGGGCCTATGCCGCGCTGGTCGCCGGTGTCGAGGCGAACCTGCCGCCGGGATCGCTGGACTACGCGGATTTCGCGGTGTGGCAGCGGCAGCGGCGCACCGCCGACGAACTGGCCGGGAGCCTGCGGTACTGGGAGGATCGGCTCGCCGGTGCGCCGGCACTGCTCGAACTGCCGTGGGACCGGCCGCGCCCGGCCGTGCTGGGTTCGGCGGGCGGAATGCACTGGACGCGGATCGATCCGGAACTGGCCGCAGCCGTGCGCGCCCTGGCGAACACCCACCAGGCCACGCTGTTCATGGTTTTGCTGGCGGCCTGCGCCACGGTGCTCGCCAGGTGGAGCGGACAGAACGACGTCGTGGTCGGCACCCCGGTCGCCGGGCGCGAACGGATCGAATGGGAGTCGATCGTCGGCCTGTTCGCGAACACGGTGGTGCTGCGCAACGAGGTCGACCTCGATGCCGGTTTCGGCGCCATGGTGGACCGGGTTCGCGACGGTGTGATCGACGCGTTCACCCATCAGGATGTGCCGTTCGAGATGCTGGTCGAGCGCCTGGCCCCTGAGCGTGAGCTGAGCCGCAACCCGTTGTTCCAGGTGCTGTTCGTTGTGCGCGACGCGCCATCGACGGTCCTCGATCTGGCCGGGATGCCTGCCGAACCGGTGGATCTGGGCCCGGAGCAGACCCAGTTCGACCTGTCGATCACCTGGCAGGACGAGGGCGAGGCCGGCTTGGCGTGCGCCATCCACTACAACCCGGAGCTGTTCGACGCGGCGACCATCGCCCGGTTCGGCGAGCATTGCGCGACCCTGCTGTCCTCGGCCACCGCGAACCCCATGACTCCGTTGCGGTCGCTCGGGCTGCTGTCCGGCCGGGAACGGGACGAGGTCCTGGCGGCTGGCACCGGCCCCGGCAACGCACCCCCGCCCGAATGGGTGCACGAGCAGATCGCCGCTCATGCGCGCCGCGATCCCGGTGCGCTCGCCGTGCGCGACGGCGAGCGCACCATCGGCTACGGCGAACTCGACGGCCGGGCGAACCACGTGGCGCGGCAGCTGATCGCGCTCGGTGTGCGGCCGGACTGCCTGGTGGCCGTCGTGCTGCCGCGCGGTATCGAACTGGTGGTGTCGCTGCTCGGCGTGCTCAAGGCCGGTGCCGCCTACACCCCGGTCGATCCCGCGTCACCGGCGCAGCGGCTGGAACGGATCATGCGACAGGCCCTGCCCGCTGCGGTGGTGACCGTGCCGGAACTGGCGGATCGGCTTCCTGCCGACCTGCCCTGCCCGGTGCTGTTCGTCGACGACACGACCAGCGCGCACGGGCCGGAGGTGACTGTGCGCGGTGACTCACTCGCCTACGTGATCTTCACATCCGGGTCGACCGGTGAACCCAAGGGTGCGATGAACCATCATCTCGGCCTCGCCAACCTGTGCGATTTCTCCAGGCGCGCCTTGGCGCAGGACGAGCACGACCGGGTGGCCATGCTGTCGGCAGTGTCCTTCGACGCGCAGGTCGTCGAGGTGTGGACCAATCTGACCTGTGGGGCCAGCCTGCACGTCGTCGACGACACGACCAGGATGAGCCCGGAGCTGTTCCGGGGTTTCCTGCTCGCCGAGCGGATCACCCGCAGCTATGTGCCCAGCCCGCTGGTGCGCTCGGTGTCCGAACTGGACTGGCCGGCGGGTACGGCACTGCGCGCCGTGCTCACCGGCGGCGACCGGCTCCAGTGGCCGGTCGGGCAGCACCCGTGGACGGTATACAACAGCTACGGGCCCTCGGAGACGTCGGTCGCCGTCACCTGGGCGCCGACCGGGCCTGCCGACGGCAGCCGCGAGGTGCCACCGGTCGGCGTGCCGCTCGACAACGTCCGGACATACGTACTCGACGAGGACCTGCGGCTACGGCCGATCGGCGCGCCCGGCCGGCTCTACGTCGGCGGGATCGGCGTCGGCCGAGGGTATCTCGGCGATCCGGCGCTCACCGCACAGCGGTTCATCCCCGATCCGTTCGGACCGGCCGGTTCGGTGATGTACGACTCGGGCGACTCGGTCCGGCTGCTCGCCACCGGCGAACTCGACTTCCTCGGCAGGCTCGACCACCAGGTGAAGATCCGCGGTTTCCGGGTCGAGCCCGGCGAGATCGAGGCTGCCCTGCGTGCCCACCCACTGATCACCGATGCGATGGTGCGCCCGCACGACCGGGCCGAGCGCGGCCGTGAGCTGGTGGGACACCTCCAGCTGCCGCACGGCGCGCTGACCGCGTCCTCGGTGCGCGACCACCTGCGCGAGCGGCTGCCCGATTACATGATCCCGGCCCGCTTCACCACCTGGTCCGCGTTCCCGCTGACCGATCGCGGCAAGGTCGATCTGCTCGCGCTGGCGCGGCGAGCGCCACTGCCGACCGCACCGCCCGCGCCGAGGAGGGCAGACCGGGCCGTCGACGAGTTGGTTGCCGGCATCTGGCGATCCGTCCTGGGCAGCGACGAGTTCGGGTTCGACCAGAACTTCTTCGACGCCGGGGGCAATTCGGTGCTGCTGACCACGTTGGCGCAGCGGCTGGGCACCGCGACCGGGATCACTGTCGGCCTGGTCGAACTGTTCGCCAACCCGACCGTTTTCACCCAGGGGGAGCTGGTGCTCAAACGGCAGGCGGGAATCGGCGACGAGCCCGATGACGTCGGCGAGGACGCCAACGACAGCGAGTACCTGCCGAGGCGTCGGCGGATCGCGCGTAAGCAGGAGCAGGAGGGCGGCCATGAAGCCTGACGACGAACTCGCCGAGGCCATCGCGGTGATCGGCATGGCGGCGCGGTTTCCCGGTGCGGCCAACGTGGACGAGTACTGGCACAACCTGCAGGCGGGCACGACGAGCATCAGCCGGTTCGGCCCCGACGAACTCCGGCGCAGCGGCATCTCCGCGGGCATGACGCGGGATCCGCGCTACGTGCCCGCCAGGGGGATCCTCGGCGATGCGGACCTGTTCGACGCGGAGTACTTCGGGTTCACTCCGCGCGAGGCCGAGGTGACCGATCCGCAGCAGCGGCTGTTCCTGGAATGCGCCGAGGTCGCGTTCGCTGACGCTGGCTACGACTCTCGGCGGCTGCGCGTCCCGGTCGGCGTGTTCGCGGGCGCGTCCGCGTCCACCTACCTGTCGTTGGTCCTGGGCCGTCAGGAGGAACTGGGACTCGACGAGATGCAGGTCGCGATCGGCAACGAGCTCGGTTTCCTGGCGACCAGGACCTCCTACAAGCTGAACCTCTCCGGACCGAGCGTGTCGGTGCAGACCGCGTGCTCGACCGGTCTGGTCGCGATCCACTATGCCTGCCAGAGCATCCTCGACGGGGAATGCGCGGTCGCGGTCGCAGGCGCGGCCAGCATCAACTTCCCCGAGACGATCGGTTACCTGCGCACGCCGGGCTCCATCGGTTCCTCCGATGGCCGGTGTCGCGCGTTCGACGCGGACGCCGACGGCACGGTCAGCGGCAACGGTTGCGGCGCGGTCATCCTCAAACCGCTGCGGACGGCGTTGCGGGATGGCGACAACATCAGGGCTGTCGTACTCGGCTCGGCGATCAACAATGACGGCTCGGTCAAGGTCGGCTTCACCGCGCCCGGTGTGCGCGGACAGCGCGACGTGATCCGCAAGGCAATGCGGGCGGCCGGGGTGTCGCCGTCACGCGTCGACTACGTGGAGACCCACGGCACCGGCACCGTGCTGGGCGATCCCATCGAAATGGAAGCGCTGGCCGCCGCATACGGTGCGCGCCCGGCCGACGACCCGCTGCGGATCGGCTCGGTGAAGCCGAACATCGGGCATCTGGACGCGGCGGCCGGCATCGCGGGCTTCATCAAGGCGGTGCTGGTCGCCGAGAGCGGCATCGTGCCGCCGAGCCTGAACTTCCGCACGCCCAATCCGCACGCGTCGCTCGGCGAGACCCACCTGGAGGTGGTGGGTGAGCTCACGACCCTGCCGCCACGGCCGGGGCCGCGCCGAGTCGGGATCAGCTCGTTCGGGGTCGGCGGCACCAACGCACACGCGATCATCCAGGAGTTCCCGGTCGAGCCGGCAACGCCCAGCGACTCGTGGGAGTTGCTGCCGTTGTCGGCGGCGACCCCGGACGCTCTGGAGAAGTCGGCCGCCGATCTCGCCGCCCGGCTGCGCGGTGATCCGGGCCTGTCCCTGGCAGATGTGGCATTCACCCTGCAGACCGGGCGGCGCGAACTGGAACACCGTCTGGTCGTCCTGGGCAGGGACGTCGCCGACGCGGAAGAGAGTCTGTCCACCGGTGACACCGTGCGGGTCGTCTACGGCAGGCGCCGGGGCGGTGCCAACACCGAGCCTGACGTCGCCGTCGTGTTCTCCGCGCGGTGTGATCTCCGCATCGTGGATGCGTTGCGCGGGCAACCGCGGTTCGCCGCCACGCTGGCCGAGTGCGCCGACGCGATCGGTGCCGTGGGCGGACCGGATGTGCTGGGCCATGCTCAGGACGGACCAGGGTGGGAACAGCCTGCCTCGTTCGCGATGCAGTTCGCGCTCGCCCGGATGTGGCAGGCGTGCGGGGTGCGCCCGGCATACCTGGTGGGGTCCGGGATCGGCGAGATCACGGCCGCTGCCGTCGCGGGTGTGCTGTCGGTGGCCGACGCGGCCACCGCAGCCGTCCGATATGGACAGTCGCTGGCCGGGTCCAGGACGGAACCGGCCGAATTCGGCGAGTTCATGGGTCGCTTCGAGACCAGGCCGCCCGAGATCGACTACCTCTCCGGCGCGACCGGCGAGTGGATCACCGGGGACCGGCCTGCCGATTCCGGGCACTGGGCTGCCCTTGCGCGGGAGCAGGTCAGCCAGGAGACGCTCGTCGAGCGAGTGCTGGCCCAGCCGGTGCAGGTCATGCTCGACATGGGGGACGAGCTGATCAGAACCCTCCGCTGCGACCCCGACCGGGAGCTGCCCGTCGGAGTGCCCGCGCTCTCGCCTGCGCTGTCCACCGCGCCGCACCTGGAAACGGCCGGCCGGTTGTGGGTGGCCGGGGTCGGCGTGAACTGGTCGGAGCTCCGCTCCGGCGAAGGCCGCAGGCGAGCGCGTCTGCCGGGTTACCCCTTTCAGCGACGCAGCTACACCCTGGCTGCCGACGTGCCCTCGGCGTCGTCCACCAGGACCCGGCCAGACCTGGCAACGCCGTTCCGGGCTCCGGAAGCCGGGGTCCAGGCGAGCCTGGTTGCCATGTTCGAGGCCGTACTGGGCGTCGCGGGCATCGGGATCACGGACAGCCTTCTCGAACTGGGCGGCGACTCCCTGATGGCGACGCGCGTCCTGTCCCGGATACACGAACAGTACGGGGTCGAACTGTCCGCAAAGGACTTCCTGCGCGACCCCACGGTCAGCGGCGCGGAGGACCTGGTGAACGACCAACTCGAAACACTGGTGAGTCAACTGGACCCCGACGAGGTCGCCGCGTTGCTCAGTCGTCTGGATGGAGTCACGGACCATGGTTGAGACCTCCGGGATCGCGACACGGCAGGCGCAGGATCGCGCCCGGCTGCTCGCCGCCCTGCGCACCGGCCGGATACGACAGCAGGCCAGCACGATTCCGGTGGTGGACCGGTCGCAGCCGCTACCGGTCTCGCTGGGGCAGCAGCGGCTGTGGTTCATCGACCAGATCACCACGGACCACTCCGCCTACGTGATCGCCGACTGCGCCCTGGTGCGCGGCGAACTTGATCTGTCCGCGCTGCGCGGCGCGCTCGCGTTCGTCTTCGCTCGGCACGAGACGCTGCGCACGGTGTTCGACGTCGTGGACGGCGTGCCGATGCAGCAGGTATTGCCCGCCCAGGGCGGGGAATCGCTGCTGGAAGTCGTGGACGCCGGTGCGAACGAGGAGAAGGAGATCCTGTCGGACTGGCTGCGCCGCCCGTTCGACCTGGGCACGGGGCCGATGCTCCGGGCGATCGTGGTGAGGATCGGACCGGACGAAGCCATGGTGGGCGTTGCCGTGCACCACATCGCAACGGACGGCGTGTCGTTCGGCATCCTGGTCGACGATCTCGTGGGAGCCTATGCCGAACTGATCCGCGGTGGGCGGCCCGAGCCGGTTCCTCCCGCGATCGGGTACGCCGATTTCGCGGCGTGGCAACGGGACGCGGTGGATGGCCCCGCCCTGTCCGGTCAGCTCGACTATTGGGCCGACACCCTGCGCAAGGCTCCCAACGGGGTCGATCTGCCGCTGGACCGGCCGCGCCCGGATGTCCAGTCCTTCGCGGGCGGGGTACACCTGATCTCGGTGCCCCGCGAGGTGGTCGCCGAGCTGAAAGCGTTCGGCGCGCAGCGCAATCTGACCCTGTTCGTCCTGCTGTACACCACCTTCGCGGCGCTGCTGCGCAGGTGGAGCGGACAGCACGACATCGTGATCGGCACGTCGCTGGCCGGACGCGGGCGGGTCGAGTTCGAGTCGATCTTCGGCTTCTTCATCAACAACGTCGTGCTGCGCATGGACCTTGCCGACGATCCGACCTGGAGCGACGCGCTCGACCGGGCGCGTGAGGTCGTGCTCGGCGCGTTCGACAACCAGGACGTTCCCTTCGAGACCGTCGTGGACAAGGTCGCGCCCGGCCGGGATCTGAGCCGCAACCCGTTGTTCCAGATCATGTTCGTGCTCCAGAACTTCGCACCGAGGCGGTTGAGCCTGCCGGGCCTTGACAGCACGCCGGTCGAACTGTCGTCGCAGACCTCCAAGTTCGACCTGTCCATGAACTGGCTCGAACTCGACGACGGCGGGCTGCTCGGCGTCATGGAATACGACTCGGCGCTGTTCGACCAGTCCACGATGGACCGGCTCGGCTCGCACTACGAGCAGTTGCTGCGCACCGCCGTGGCCAGCGCGGACCTGCCGGTCAGCCGGTTGCCGCTGCTCGATGAGACGGAGACCGAGGAGATCGTGCGGCGCGCCACCGGCGCGCAGGTGCCGATCCCCG
>DASZJG010000023.1:0-46699 GCA_035948315.1 Pseudonocardiaceae bacterium
CTTGCCCGATCCGGTCGAGCCGGCGACCAGCAGGTGCGGCATCTTCGTCAGGTTCGCGTTGACGTAGTTGCCTTCGATGTCCTTGCCCAGGCCGATCACCATCGGGTGCGCGTCCGCGATCGTGGTGCTGGCCTTGAGCACATCGCCGAGCCGGACCATCTCGCGGTCGGAGTTGGGCACCTCGATGCCGACGGCGGATTTGCCGGGGATGGGCGCGAGCAGCCGGACGTTGTCGGTGGCGACCGCGTAGGCGATGTTCTTGGTCAGCGCGGTGATCTTCTCGACCTTCACGCCGGGCCCGAGCTCGACCTCGTAGCGGGTAACTGTCGGGCCGCGCGTGAAGCCGGTGACCTGGGCGTCGATGGAGAACTGTTCGAGGACGCCGGTGATCGCCTCGATCATGGTGTCGTTGGCGCGGCTGCGGGCCTTGGGCGGGTCGCCGTCGACCAGCAGGTCGGGCGGGGGCAGCCGGTAGTCGCCATCGACGGCGCGCGCGACGACCGGTTCGCCGGAGCGCGCGGCGGGCGGTGTTGCGGCCTTGACCGGACGGGCCGGCTTGGGCGCGGGTTCGTCGAGGGGCAGTTCTGGTTGCCGCGCAACGGGTTCAGGCTCGGTTTCGGCATCGGCGGCCGGGGATTTGGCCTGGCGACGGCGGGAGGGGCGGCGCAGCGGTTCCAGGCCGGGCTCCGTGTCGGCGATCGGGTCGGTGGGGCCGCCGGTCTCCGGTTCGGTCGCTGGCTCGGCGGGGTGGCCGATGGAGCGCAGGCGGTGCGGGACCTCCCGGACCGGCGTGCCGGTGAACACGAGAACTCCGTACAGCACAACCAGGATCAGCACTGGCGCGGCGACCCAGGCGGTGACGCCCTGGGCGAGCAGTCCGCCCGCCACGTAGCCGATGGCGCCGCCTGCGCTCATCCAGCCGGCGTTGGTGTCGGGCTGGTGGCCGAACAGGTGCAGCAGGCCGAGCACGGCCAGCCAGAACAGCAGGAAGCCGATGACCAGACGCGGCCGGGCTTCCTTGCGCGGCTCGGTGCGCATCAGCACGACGCCGGTGATCAGCAGCACGACCGGCAGCGCGACCGCGCCGAGGCCGATGGCGCTGCGGACGCCGGTGTCGATCCAGTGGCCGATCGGGCCTGCCGCGCGCCACCAGACGCCGGCCGCGCTGATCAGCGCGAGCGCGATCAGGACGAGCGCGACGCCGTCCCTGCGGTGCGCGGGGTCGAGTTCCTTGCCCCGGCCGACGGCGCGGGCGATGCTGCCGACGCCCTTGGCGAGCAGGTTCCAGGTTTTTGCCAGGCCGCCCCCACCGGAGGGCTTGCGGGCGGGCGCCTTGCCACGCGAGCGGGCGGAGGACGAGCTACGTGTGGAGGAACCGGCGCGCGACGCGGAACGGGCCGGGGATTTACCGGTCGACCTGGGCTTTGCCGCGCCGCTCCTGCTTCGCGTGCTGCCACCGGTCGAGCGCTTCGAGGTCGGAGTCCGGCTCGCCATACCCCACACGGTAGCCCCTCACACGCATCTCATGCGCCCCACCAGCATCAAACGTGAAACGGGCAAGCCGGGACAAGGCCCGCACGAGGGGCATCACCCGGTCGTGCCATGCTGCTCAGCCATGGTCGCGCTGACGATGCCCGCGGACGAGCCGACACGCCGTACCGGCTCGGATTCGACTCCCCTGCTCTGGCAGGTCCTGACCACGCTGGACAGCGCGGTCGTTGCACTCAGCGGGCGACTGTCGGTGACCGGGTCGCTCCCGCGCGAACTGCGTGGCAGGCCGATGCTGCTCGCCGCCAACCACATCGGCGTTTTCGACGCGTTCGTATTGATCGCGGCCTGTCACAAGTTCGGCATCGAGCCCAGGTTCCTGATCGCGGGCGGCATTCTGGACGCGCCGGTGGTCGGGCCCGCGCTGCGCGCGTCCGGGCATCTGCGGGTGGACCGGGGCCGCTCGACGGTGATCGAGGCGTTCGACCGGGCGGTGCGGGCGTTGCGCGCCAGCAATGACCCGATCCTGGTCTATCCGGAGGGTCGGATCAGCCACGAGCCGGGACTCTGGCCGGAGCGCGGCAAGAGCGGCGTGGCCCGACTGGCGCTCGCGGCCGACGTGCCGGTGATACCGATCAGCCAGTGGGGCGCGCACGAGGCCGCCTACTGGGGCACCGAAACCGTGCACGGCTGGGCGGATTTCCAGCCGGTCGCCACGTCGTTCCTGCGCGGCGTGGTGCGTAGGCCGACGTTCCGAGTCCACTTCGGTCCGCCGGTGGACCTCAGTGGACTGTCGGCGACCCGGCCAGGCGACGCGGTGCGGGCGCGGGACCGGATCATGCGCTCGATCACCGACGGACTGATTCCGCTGCGCCGGGACGAACCAGACGAACCACGCTTCAACGACCCCACCAGACCGACCGACGGCAACAGTCCGTGGCGGCCCTGACACCGAGCGGCGACCGACGATCCGGGTCCGATCTCATCTTCGCGAATTCCGAGATAAGTGTCGGCCGCAACGGTTAATGTGCGCTTCCCGCCCCAGTGCGGGATGAACCACCCACTATCGGGCCTTCGCAGCTGTCCGCGACTGTCGCAGTGGCGGCTGCGCGAGCAACGCAGGCATGTGTATGTAAAAGCAGGAGGAAGCGTGACCACGCCGCAGCAGCCCGGCCAACGGCCGGGAGACGGTCCGTTAGGCCAAGCCCCGTACGGGGGTGGGCAGCAGGGCCAGTTCGGGCAGCCGGGCCAGTTCGCGCAGCCCGGTCAGTTCGGCCAGCCCGGTCAGTCCGGTCAGTTTGGCCAGCCCGGCCCGCAGCAGGGCCAGCCCGGTCAGTTCGGCCAGCAGGGCCAGCCTGGTCAGTTCGGACCGGGTCAGCAGACGCAGCAGGGCCAGTTCGGCCAGCCCGCCGCGGGCCAGGGCACCGCGTTCCCGGCCGCAGGCCAGGGACCGGCCTTCCCGCAGCAGGGCCAGCAGTCCACGTTCGGCCCGGCGGACAACCCGGGCGGGGGCGGCTTCGGGCCGGCCATGCCGCCCGGTCGGGTGCGGGGCGGCCGCTGGGGCCGGGCCAGCCGCAAGATCAGGATGATCCGGTTGATCATCATCGCGGTCGTCGCCGTCGTCATCGTCGTCTTCGCGGTGATCGCCTCGCAAACCGACGCGGGCAACGCGGCGGTCGGCGACTGCATCGGCAACCTGCCCAGCGCCGACTCGACCACCGCGGTCGACGCGAACAACGCCAAGAAGATCGACTGCACCGACCCGAGCGCGCAGTACAAGGTCGTCGGCGTGGTCAAGGACTCGACCGGCAACGAGATCAACGACGACGCCAAGGTGCAGAAGGACTGCGGCGCCTTCCCGGGTTTCGACACCGCGTTCGAGGAGTACTCGCAGGACAACTCCGGCAACAACTCCGACGGCACCCTGCTGTGCCTGGAGCCAGTCAAGCACTGAGCGCCCGATCTTGTTTCACCGGTTGGGGACGGCACCCGTTCCCAACCGGTGAAATAAGTCGTTCGCCCGTTGTCGGGGGCGCGTTGCAGACTGGCCGGCGTGGCAACCCGAACCGGCCTCGGCACGACCCTGACCATCTCCTCCGCGCTGCTGTTCAGCACATCGGGGACGCTGGCGGCCGCGGTGATGGCGGTGGGTTGGGGGCCCGCCGAGGTGGCCAGCGCGCGGATCGTGCTGGCCGCGCTGATCCTGGTGCCGGCGATCGCGCTGGTGCGCAGGCGCGCGCTGCGGTTGCGCGGGCACGACGTGCCGCTGGTCGTCGCGATGGGCCTGTTCGGCGTGATCGGCGCGCAACTGTGCTACTTCATCGCGGTGTCCCGGGTTTCGGTCGGCATCGCGATGGTGCTGGAGTACGTCGCGCCGGTGCTGGTCGCGCTGTGGATTCGGACGGTGCGCAGGACGCGGTTGCGCAGGACGGTATGGCTGGGCATCGCGCTGGCGGTGCTCGGCCTGGCCATGATCGCCCAGCTGTGGCAGGGAATGCGGCTCGACACGATCGGTTTCATCGCCGGGATCGGTTCGGCGATCTGCACCGCCGGCTACTACCTGATCGCGGAACGTGGTGCGGCCAAACACGATCCGGTCGGGCTGACCGTGTGGTCGATGGTGGTCGGCGCGGTGCTGATCAGCCTGATCAGTCCACCGTGGACACTGCCGTTCCACCTGCTCGACGCGCCGACCACGATCGGCGGCGCGCATCCTCGGGTGTGGCTGCTGATCGTGCTGGTCGCGGTGGTGAGCACGGTGCTGGCCTACCTGGTCGGCATGCTCGCACTGAAGTGGGTGTCCTCGACCGTGGCCAGCGTGCTCGGCCTGATCGAGCCGCTGATGGCGCTGGTCACCGCGTGGCTGCTGCTGGGCCAGACGCTGAACGCGGCGCAGATCGTGGGCGCGGTCGTGCTGCTCGGCGGGGCCGCGCTGGTCCAGCTGACCAGTCGAACGCCGCAGGCCGGCCCGGATCCGCTGCTGCCGAAGCCGACCGGCGACCAGGTGGACAGCGCGATCGGCTGAGCCGGTTTCAGTCGAGGTGTGCCGCGACGAGGTCCGGGCGCTGCTCCGGGATGAGATGGCCGCAGTCAGGCGCCACCACCACGTCGAGATCGGCCAGGTGTTGCTGGTGCGCGGGCAGAAAACCGGGCCGGATGAGCACGTCCCGCTCGCCGAGCAGGATCCGGGTGGGCACCGTGACGCGCGCGTCGCGGTCGCTGCGCAGCAGCATCCTCGGGATGTCGCGCAGAACGAACTGCCAGTTCATCGCCTCGCCAGCACGGGCGATCGCGGGTTCGCGGCTGCACTCGACGTAGTCGGCGATCGTCGATTCGGCCAACACGTCCGGCCCGCCCGCCCAGTGCCGGAGCAGGAACCGCGTCAGCGCGGGCCAGCGCCGCAGCACGGTCCGGCCGAGCAGCGGGTACTCCCAGCAGGCCGTGTACCAGAACCGCCAGGCCTGTGCGCCCAGCCGACGCTGGTCCGGCCACGGATGGATCATGTTGACGGCGAGGTGCGAACGGACCCGCTCCGGCGCGGCCAGGCACAGCCGGAAGCCGGCCCAGGCGCCCCAGCCGTGCGACACCAGCCGCACCTTGTCGATGCCGAGCGCGTCGAGCACACCGATCAGGTCGGCCACTCTGGTGTCGGTGTCGTATCCGCGCGCCGGGGCGTCGGACCAGCCCGCACCGCGGAAGTCGGGGCAGATCAGGTGGAACCGGTCGGCGAGCAGTTCGATCACACCGCGCCAGGCGAACCAGTGTTCGGGGAAGCTGTGCAGCAGGAGGACGGGCTCCCCCACGCCAGCCTCGGCGACGTGCAGCCGGATGCCGTCGTCGACGGTTACGAAACGATGGGTCACGCCATAGAGATCGGGAAAGGGACGGTTCGACATGGTGGCTCCTTCGTGGTCGGTACATCTGGCAGGAGGAGCCGCGAGCGCGCGGACGTTCCGCACGAACAATGTGATCCAGGTCGCAGGAACGTTCCGGCCGCGGCGGTGCTCTTTCCATCGAGGGGAGGGACATGTCCGATCCAGACCTCGTCGACCTGGTGACCGCGGCGCAGCGCGGTGACGCGCTGGCCATGCAGGAACTGCTTGGCCTGCTCACGCCCTATGTCGGCAAGCTGTGCGGGCCGATCGCCTTGCAGGACGGGCCGGACGCGACGCAGGAGGCGCTGATCGCGATCTTCCGCAATCTCGGCAGGCTGACCGAACCGGCGGCGGTGTTCGGTTGGGCCCGCACGATCGCGGTGCGCGCCGCGGTCCGGGTGGCCAGAGCTGCGTCGCGGCAGGGCGTCGCGGCGCCGCTGGAGGACGTGCCGGCGGTCGGGGATCCGTTGCTGGCCAGCGACATCCGCGACGTGCTGGACCGGCTCTCCCCGGAGCATCGCGCCGTGCTGGTGCTGCGCGATCTGGAAGGACTGGACGAGCGCACGGTCGGCGCGGTGCTCGCCGTGCCAACCGGCACCGTCAAGTCGCGGCTGTTCCGCGCCCGCACGAGTTTCCGAAAGGCGTGGGTCCGATGAATCGAGACTGGCCGGTGGCCGACCTGGATCCCGTGCGCAGGCTGCGGGTGCTCGCCACGACCGTGCCCGGTGGCGCGGTGCTCGCCGAGGGCCTGCTGGACGCGCCGTTCGACCTCGTCTGGGCGGTCGCCGCGGACCTGGAGCACGAGTTTCCCAAGCTGGTACGCAATGTCCGGTCGATGCGCGTCGTCGACGCGGACGGGGAGCGGCTTGTCGCCGAGGCGGTCGGCTATTTCGGCCTGCGCGACCGGTTCGACATCGTCCTGCGGCCCGGCTGGTGCGTGATGGAGAGCGGTCGCGCGGTGGGCGGGATGGCCGCGGTCGCGGAGGGCGAGCAGACCCGCTTCGCGTTCTTCGGCGGACTGCGCGTGCCGGGCTCGCGGCTGCTCGCCCGGCTCGGCGCGCCGCTGGGTCCGGGGGTGGTGCGCAGGCTGCGGGAGCGGGTCGCGCTGCGCTGACCGGTCGGTCCGGTGGTGCTCGGCGGCGCGCTGCTGGTGCGGTTGAACTCGCGCGCGCCGCCCGAGACTCCAGCGCCCGAACTGACTCCGGTCAGACCGGGATGACCGTGGGCACGATCATCGGCCTACGCCGGTACTCCTGCGCGACCCAGCGGCCGACGACCCGCCGCACGGCCTGAGCGATGCGGTGCGTGTCGGTGATGCCCTCCGCCTCGGTGCGGGACAGCTCCATCTCGACCAGCGGCACCACGGACTCGAGCGCCTTCGGGTCGTCGGAGAAGCCGCGGCCGGACACGGTCGGCGGGGTCACCGCGCGGCCGGTGGTCGAGTCGACCGCGACGCTGATCGCGATGAACCCGCCCTCGCCGAGGATCAGCCGGTCGGACAGCGTGGACTCGCCGACGTCGCCGACGGACAGGCCGTCCACGTAGACGTGCCCGACCTCGACCCGGCCGGTGATGGACGCGACGCCGTCGATCATGTCGACGACCACCCCGTCCTCCGCCAGCACGACCCGGTCGCGGGCGACACCGGTGCGGATCGCCAGTTCGGCGTTGGCGCGCAGGTGGCGCCATTCGCCGTGCACCGGCATGACATTGCTGGGTCGCACCGCGTTGTAGAGGAACAGCAGTTCGCCTGCCGGCGAGTGGCCGGACACGTGCACTCGCGCGGTGCCCTGGTGCACCACGTTCGCGCCGAGCCGGGCCAGGCCGTTGACCACGTTGAACACCGAGGTCTCGTTGCCGGGAATCAGCGAGGAGGCGAGCACGATCGTGTCGCCGGGGCGGATGTCGATCTGCCGGTGCTCGCCGCGCGCCATCCGGGACAGCGCGGACAGCGGCTCGCCCTGCGATCCGGTGGACACGAACAGGGTCGCCGAATCCGGCAGCGCGAGCGCCTCGTCGATGTCGATCAGCAGGCCCTCGGGCACGTTGAGCAGGCCGAGGTCGGCGGCGATGCCCATGTTGCGCACCATCGACCGGCCGACCATGGCGACCTGCCGGTGGTGCACGGCGGCCACGTCGAGCACCTGCTGGACGCGGTGCACGTGGCTGGCGAAGCAGGCCACGATCACCCGCTGGGTGGCGCGGCCGATCACGTTGTCCAGCACCGGGCCGATGTCCCGCTCGGGCGCGACGAACCCGGGCACCTCGGCGTTGGTCGAGTCCACGCAGAACAGGTCGACACCCTCGTCGCCGAGCCGGGAGAACCCGGCCAGGTCGGTGAGCCTGCCGTCCAGCGGGAGCTGGTCCAGCTTGATGTCGCCGGTGTGCAGGACCAGTCCGGCCGGGGTGCGGATGGCGACCGCGAGCGCGTCCGGGATGGAGTGGTTGACCGCGAAGAACTCCAGGTCGAACGCGCCGAACGAGTGATGCTGGCCCTCCGCGACCTCGAGCAGGTGCGGGGTGAGCCGGTGTTCCTTGCACTTGGCCGCGACCAGGGCGAGGGTGAACCGGGAGCCGATCACCTGGATCTCCGGCCGCATCCGGAGCAGGAAGGGCACCGCGCCGATGTGGTCCTCGTGGCCGTGCGTGAGCACCAGCGCGTCGACCATGTCGAGCCGGTCCTCGATGGCGCGGAAGTCCGGCAGGATCAGGTCGACGCCGGGCTGGTTGTCCTCGGGGAACAGCACGCCGCAGTCGACGATGAGCAGTCTGCCCTCGTACTCGAACACGGTCATGTTCCGACCGACCTCGCCGATCCCGCCGAGCGCGACCACGCGCAGCCCGCCGTCTGGCAGGGCGGGTGGTGGCGTGCTGGGGCCGGGCGACGGGCGTGCTGCCGAGGTCGCCGAGGTCGGTTGGGTCACTGCGGTTACCGTCCCTGTGCTCACGTGGTGCTGGTGTGTGTCGTCGTGCGGATGTAGGCGGCCGCGGCGTCCGCCGCCGCGACCCGGGCGCTGCCGTAGTCGCCGTTGGCCGCGGTGGCCAGCGGCACGCCGGCCTCGGTGAGGTCGCCCGCGATCGCCGCGAGCTGCTCGTCGGTGGCGGCCGGCAGCGGCAGCCGCGGGTTGCCGGCGTTGTGGCCGCGCAGCGCGAGCGCGGCCTTGGCGAAGATCACTCCACCGACCCGGCTCATCGCCCGGTACACCGGGAGCTGGCCGCGGTGGATGGTGCGCGCGGTGGAGGTGTCGCCCTGCTCGTAGGCGTCGATCATGGCGCGGATGCGGCCGGCGACCACGTGGCCGACCACGCTGACGCAGCCGATGGCGCCGACCGAGAGCCACGGCAGGTTCAGCGCGTCGTCGCCGGAGTAGTAGGCGAGGTCGGTGTTGGCGATCACCTGGGAGCCGGCGAGCAGGTCGCCCTTGGCGTCCTTCACCGCGAGGATGCGCGGGTGCTCGGCCAGCCGGAACAGCGTGTCCACTTCGATCGGCACGATCGCGCGCGGCGGGATGTCGTAGAGCATCACCGGCAGTTCGGTCGCGTCCGCGACGGTGCTGAAGTGCGCGAGCAGACCGGCCTGGGGCGGTCGCGAGTAGTAGGGGGTGACCACGAGCAGGCCGTGCGCGCCGGCCGCGGCCATGGTCTTGGCCAGGTGCACGCTGTGCGCGGTGTCATAGGTGCCGGCGGCGGCCACCACGGTCGCCCGGTCGCCGACCGCGGCGAGCACCGCGCGGACCAGTTCGGCCTTCTCTTCGTCGGAGGTGGTCGGGCCCTCGCCGGTCGTGCCGTTCACCACGAGACCGTCGTTGCCCAGTTCGACAAGGTGGTTGGCCAGTTCACTGGCGGCATCGAGATCCAGCGCTCCGTCGGCGTCGAACGGGGTGACCATGGCGGTGAGTACCCGGCCGAACGGCCGGCCCGGCGCTGCGGTTGGGCATCCGTTCATGACGGAAACGCTACCTGGTGCCGACGGGTGCACCTTAGAAGGATCGTTCCAGGCCGCGCACGGTCTGCACGGCCTTCTCCTCGCCCTCGAACTCGACCCGGGCGGCGCCGCGGCCGAACACGGTCAGCAGCAACTCACCCGGTTCACCCGAAATGACCACAGTGGACGGCCCTCGGTGCAGTGGCGCGGTCGCGCCGTCGGGGCGCCGCAGCGTGACACCGACCGGGCTGCGCCGGTAGGCCATCCGACCGGCCATGCTCGCGGTGCGCCAGAGCGCGGCGTCCCGCTCGGCGTCCGCCGGGCGTGGCTCCCAGTCGTCGCCACCGCGCCGCACGTCCTCGTGGTGGATGAAGTATTCACCGCCGTTGACCAGGTCACTCAGCCCGGGAATGCCGAACGGCGACCAGACCGGCGGCCCGGTGCGCACCAGCTCGACGAGCTCGGCCCACGGCTTGGCCGCGTAGGAGTCCTGCACGCGCTGGGTGCGCGCGGCGAGCGCCGGGATCAGGATGCCGCCTGCCGCGTCCGGCCTGCGGTCGCGCAGCACCAGGTGGGCGGCGAGATCCTTGGTCTGCCAGCCCTCGCACAGCGTGGGCGCGTCCGGCCCCACCTGATCGAACAGCTCGGACAGTGCACGGCGTTCATCGGTGGCGAGGCCCATGAGCCTGAGATTACTCGCCGGTAGCGGGGTTGACCTCGTGGCCGGCCTCACGGAACGCGTTCATCGCGCGATCGAGGTCGGTCGCCTTCACCAGCACGTGGTCGGTGTCGAAGCTGGACAGCGCGAACAGCCCCACCCCGGCCGCGGCCAGCGTGCCGGCGAGCATCGCCATGATCCCGGTCAGGCTGAACTCCAGCGGGCCGCGCACGGTCAGCAGCCGCCAGCCCGTCTCGGCCCGCTGCGCGTCCAGCCGCTGCGCGGGACCGGAGTGGCACACCACGGACAGTTCCGTCTCGGTGCGGATCACCGAGATCATCCCGGCCGAGTCGAACAGCTCGGCCGGGACCGGCGTCGCCGGGTCCAGCCGGAGCACGGTGTACTCGTCGGGCCGGACGTCGATCACCAGTTTGCGCATGGGTGCGCGGTCAGCCTTCGGTCACGAACGGGCTGGCGGCGACCTCGGTGCCGTCCGGCAGCTGCGAGATGACGAAGTCGGAGAACGCGTTCGGCGCGGCCTTGTGCAGCTGGCGCAGACATTCCACGGCCAGCGCGCGGATCTCCACGTCCGCGTGCTCGCTGGCACGCATGGCGATGAAGTGCCGCCAGGCGCGGTAGTTGCCGGTGACCACGATGCGGGTCTCGGTCGCGTTGGGCAGGACGGCGCGTGCGGCCTGGCGGGCCTGCTTGCGGCGCAGGGTCGCGTTCGGCTCGTCGGCGAAGCGCTTCTCCAGGCCGGCCAGCAGGTCGGTGTAGGCGGCGACGCTGGCTTCGGCGATCTGGAGGAACTTGGCGTGCAGCTCGGGGTCGGACGCGATCACCTCCGGCTCGACCATGGCCGCGTTCTTCTCGGGGAAGTAGCGCTGGGACAGCTGCGAGTAGGAGAAGTGCCGGTGCCGGATCAGCTCGTGGGTCAGCGAGCGGGAGATGCCGGTGATGTAGAAGCTGACCGAGCCGTGTTCGAGCACGGAGAGGTGGCCGACCTCCAGGATGTGCCGCAGGTAGCCGGCGTTGGTCGCGGTGACCGGGTTCGGCTTCTTCCACGACTGGTAGCAGGCCCGGCCGGCGAACTCGGCGAGCGCCTCACCGCCGCCCGCGTCGGTCGTCCACGGCACATCCTCCGGCGGGAAGAACTCCGTTTTGGCGATCAACACGACGTTCGGCGACACCGTCTCGGCCATGCCAACACCCCTCCATCAACCCAGCTCTCAACGCCGGTCAGCGTAACCGGGAAGGGCGGCAGATCGCCTTGACGCCACGCGCGACAGCACCAAGACAGCTAACTGACATCAAAGTTCTCCTTGACTGACGTCATAAGTGACATCATGCTGGTGTCATGGAACTCAACCAGTACATCTCGACCCTGCGGGAAACCCTCACCGCGGCCGCGTCCGCCGGTGACGAGCAGACGAGGCGCACCGCCGGCATGCTGTCCGCCGCGCTCGAGCCCGCCGCGCGGCTGGCCATCATGAACGCGCTGGCCGACCTCGCCGCGGAGGTCACCGCGAGCCTCGATGACCGCATCGTCGACGTCCGACTCGACGGTCAGGATGTGCGGGTGGTCGTGACCAATACGGCGACCGAGGAGCCCGAGGAACCGCCCGCCGAGCCGCCGCCCATGTTCGACGCGGACGGCGACATCAGCCGGATCACCGTGCGACTGCTGGAGCAGCTCAAGGGCAAGGCCGAGGAGGCCGCGGCGTCGCAGGGCATGTCGCTGAACTCCTTTGTCTCCCAGGCGGTTCAGGGCGCGCTCTACAACAGGGGCGGTGGCTGGCCCGGTGGCGGCGGTGGACCGTGGGGTGCCGGTGGGCCATGGGGCCAGGGCGGCAACCCGTGGGAGGCCGGCAGGCGCCGTCAGCAGGGCCGCGCCAGGGGCAACGACGAGGAGCCGCGCGGCGGCCAGGGCAAGTCATCGCGGGTGCGTGGCTGGGTCGAAGGCTGAGCCATGACCGAGCAGAACCCGGAACCCGAAGCCACCCAACCTCCCGACGAGGAGCCAGAAGTGATCATCGAAGCCGAAGCCGAAGCGGAAACGAGCGCGGGACCGTCCTTCGAGGACGCCGCCCAGTCCGAGCTGCATGACGACCGGCCCGGCCGCCGGGAGAACTTCGCGGCAGGCGGACCGCTGGACATCGACGTGTCGATCACGTCCGGCCGGGTCACCGTGCACCTCGTCGACGAGCCGCTGGCCGGCGTCGAGGTGGTGCACCAGCCCGGCAGCGAGAACCCGTGGCTGCAGAGCCTGAGCAGCATCATGGAATGGGTCAACGACCGCTTCGGCGACGTGCGCACCGCGACCGACGAGGCCGCCAAGGCCGCCGTCGAGGAGAGCCGGATCAGCCTGACCGGCCAGCGCCTCGCGGTCAACGGCCCGCGTGGCCGGCTGCGGATGGTTCCGCTCGCGGTCACCGTGCGCGCCCCGGCCGGTTCGCAGGTCATCGTGCGCAGCGGCTCGGCCGACGTCACCGTGACCGGCGCGGCGGGCCGGTGCACCATCGAGACCGGTTCCGGCGAGGTCGCCATCGACCGCGCGGACGGCTACGCGTCGGTCGCGACCGGGTCCGGCGCGCTGCGCCTCGGCCCGATGCTGGGCGGCCTGAACGCGCGCAGCGGCAGCGGCGAGATCGAGGTGTCCTCGGTCGGCGGCCCGACCACGGTGTCCACCGGCAGCGGCGACGTGTGGTTCGGCGCGGTGCAGGACAACGTGACCGCCAAGACCGGCACCGGCGACCTGACCGTCGCCGACGCTGCCAGCGGTGACATCGACCTGACCACCGGCTCCGGCGAGATCCGGGTCGGCGTCCGGTCCGGCACGAGCGCGCTGATCGACCTGATCTCCCGCTCCGGCCAGGCCCGCAGCGAACTGGACGTGTCCGAGCCGCCGCGCGCGGGCGCGCCGAAGATCCGGTTGCGCGGGCGCACGTCGTCCGGCAACGCGGTGGTCACCTCCGCCATCGGCTGATCGAGGGGGACCCGCCGGCGACACAGGGGAAGCACGGCCGCCGCCGGCCCATGCGAGGGGGCGGGGTACGCAGCGACGGAGGTGAGCACTCCGGTCAGCGCGACCCCGCCCCCTCTTCGATGCTCGGCGCCGCGTCAGCGGGGGGCAGGTTTGGCGCGGGGTCAGCGGGGGCCGAGTTTGGCGCGGGGTCAGCGGGGGCCGAGTTTGGCGCGGGGTCAGTGGGGGCCGAGTTTGGCGCGGGGTCAGTGGGGGCCGAGTTTGGCGCCGCGTCAGCGGGGGCCAGGTTTGGCGCCGCGTCAGCGGCGGCCAGGTTTGGCGCCGCGTCAGCGGGGGCCGAGTTTGGCGCGGGGTCAGCGGCCGATCGCCTTGCGCAGCGGGGCAGCCAGATCGCCCTTGCTCGCGACGACGACACCGTCCAGGCCGAGCCAGTGCGCCATCGAGGTCAGCTCGGCCGCGAGTTCGGCGACGACGCGTGCCTTGTCCACGCCCGGTTCGGCGAACGCGCCCGGCACCCGCAGCACGCCCGCCACGCGGTCGGCCTTGAGGTCGACCCGGGCGACGAGTTGGTCGTCCAACAGGAACGGGTAGACGTAGTAGCCGAACTTGCGCGCCGGCTCGGGCACGTAGATCTCGATGCGGTAGTGGAAATCGAACAGTCGCTCAGTGCGTTCTCGGCGCCAGATCAGCGGATCGAACGGGGCGAGCAGCGCCCGCGCGGTGACCGAGCGCGGCATCTTGGCGTTCGCGTGCCGATAGGCGGGCGCGCGCCAACCCTGCACGGTCACCGGTTCGAGCACGCCCTGCTCGACGAGTTCGGCGACGGCCTGTTGGCTGTCCTTGGGCGCGAGCCGGTAGTAGTCGCGCAGGTCGGGCTCGGTCGCGACGCCGAGCGCGACGGCGGCGCGCTCGGTGAGCGCCCGGTGCGCTTCGTCCGGGGCGACACGGCGGGAGTGCACCTCCGGCGGCAGCACGCGTTCGGACAGGTCGTAGAGGCGTTCGAAGCCGCGCCGGGTTCCGGTGGTCAGCTCGCCGGTGGCGAACAGGAACTCACAGGTGCGCTTGACGTCGCTGCGGTTCCACCAGCCACCCTTGGTCCGCGCCGGACGGCTGCCACCGCCGAGTTCGTCCTCGATCGGGCCTGCGCTGATCGGACCGAGCTGCTTGACCACGGCCAGCACGTCCTCGATCAGCGCGGTGTTGTGCCGGACCGACTCGTAGTAGGCCTGCGAGCCCGCCGAGTAGCGCTGCATGCGTTCGCGGAACAGCGGCCAGTCCTGCACCGGGATCAGGCTGGCCACGTGCGCCCAGTACTCGACCAGCATCCGTGGCCTGCGCGCCGTGTCCGACCAGGCGGCCTCCTCCAGCAGCGTGGCCGGGTACGGACCGAGCCGGGAGAACAGCGGCATGTAGTGCGCGCGCACCGCGACGTTGACCGAGTCGAGCTGGAGCAGCTGCGTTCTGCCGAGCACCTTGCTCAGGTGCCGGCGGCCGGGTTGGCTCGTCGGGCGCGGGTCGGCCAGTCCCTGGGCGGCGATGGCCGCGCGCCGGGCCGTGTCCGCGCTCATCGTGTTCGTCGTCGTGCTGCTCACTCGAACACCATGACATGCCCCACCGACGAATTCGGTAGGTTGCGGCCATGGCCGTCGCCGCCGTACATCCGGCGCTGGAAGATGACATCCCGGAGATCGCCCGTATCCAACGGGAAACCTGGCTGACCGCATATGCCGAGCTGCTCCCGCCGACCGTGCTGGCCGGTCTGGACGCGGCCGACGCCGAAGCGGAGTGGCACTCGGCGTGGCGCGATGGCGCCGCGCGGCTGTTCGTGGCCACCGAGGGAGCCTGGACGGTCGGGTTCTGCACGGCCGGTCCGGCGCCGGACAGCGAGGTCGCGCACGCGGACGGCACGCTGCCGCCGGACGCGGCCACGACCGCGCTGATCGGCACGCTGCTGGTCGAGCCGCGCTGGGGCAGGCGCGGCCACGGTGGACGGCTGCTGGGCACCGCGGCGGCGGCATTGCGCGCGGAAGGGGCAACGCGCGGCATCGTGTGGGTGCCCGAGCGTGACTCGGCGTCACGGTCCTTTTACGCAAGGGCCGGTTGGTCACCCGATGGAACCGCACGAACACTCGATGCGGGCGGTAAACCCCTGCGCGAACTGCGGATGTCAGGCACCCTTGAGTTGGTGCTCAAGGATTAGCGCCAAAGCTGACAAACCTGAACGCTCCGGACGAATTTCCTGGGTAGTGTCGGGCCTGCGATCCGCGAACTGCTGGGGGATTACGTGTTCATGTGGCTGTTGGTGACGCTCGGCGTCGCCACCGCCGCGGCGCTGATCCCGCCGTTGTCGGTCGAGCTGTTCACGATCGGCCTGATCCTCAAGCAACCCGAGATCCCGTGGTGGCTGCTGGCCGGGGTCATCACACTCGGTCAGTTCCTGGGCAAACTCGTCTACTTCTACGCGGGCCGGGGCCAGATCCGGCTGCCCCAGTTCCTGCACCGAGGAGCCAAGGCGGCCACCGCGGACGGCCCGCCGCGCCCGCCGCCGACCGACTGGCGCCGCTACTGGCACCGAATGGTCGCCTGGGTCGTCGCGGCCTGGACCTGGCTGCGCGACAAGTGTCACAAGCACCCGTATGTGATGTTCGGCGCGACCGCGTGCAGTTCGCTGATCGGCCTGCCGCCCTTCGCCGCGACCTGCGTGCTCGCCGGCCTCGCCGGACTGTCGCTGCGCGCCTTCGCCCTCGGCGTCATTCCGGGCCGGTACATCAGGTTCAGCCTGATCGCCGCGTCACCGACGATGGTGAAGCACCTGCACCTGCATTGGCATTGGTTGCACGTGCTGCACGTGCACCTGCCGTTCCTCAGTCACTAGCGAGTTTCAGCGCGTGCCGCATGGTTTCCCGTGCGCGACGGCGGTCGCCGGCGATGTCGTAGCCGTAGGCCAACCGGTACCAGGCGCGCCAGTCCCGCGGCGCCGACTCGACCTCGGCCCTGCGCTCGTCGAACCAGGCGTCCGCCGCGTCGCGGTCGATCCGGCCGGATGGCCTGCGCGGCAGTTCGGAGACGTCCGGCAGCAGGCCGTCGTCGGCCAGTTTCCGCGCCAGCTTCTCCACGCGCATGCCGAAACGCAGGTTTACCACGGCGATCCACGCGCCGATCAGCGGCAGGATCAGCACACCGACACCGAGGCCGATGCCGGCGGCCGTGCCGGTCTGGATGAGCAGCACCGCGCGCTGCGCGAGCAGGACGAAGTAGACGACCAGTACGGCCGTCAGCAGCAGCGCGGTGGTTCGGGCCTTCATTGCCTTGCTACAGGTCCATGACCGCGTCCAGGCCGACGGTCAGGCCCGGACGGTCCACAATGGACCGCACGCCGAGCAGCACGCCGGGCATGAACGAGGTGCGGTCCAGCGAGTCGTGCCGGATGGTCAGCGTCTCGCCCTCGGTGCCGAACAGCACCTCCTGGTGCGCCACCAGGCCGGCCAGCCGCACCGAGTGCACCCGCACGTCGTCGACGGTGGCACCGCGCGCACCCTGGAGTTCCTGGGTGGTCGCGTCCGGCGCCGGGCCGAGCTTGGCGTCCCGGCGGGCCTGCCCGATCAGCCGCGCGGTGTGCGCGGCCGTGCCGGACGGGGCGTCCGCCTTGCGCGCGTGGTGCAGTTCGATGATCTCGGCCGACTCGTAGTAGCGCGCCGCGGTCTCGGCGAACTTCATCGCCAGCACCGCGCCGATGGCGAAGTTCGGCGCGATCAGCACGCCGAGTTCCGGCCTGCCGGCCAGCAGTTCGCGCACGGCAGCCAGTTTGGCCTCGTCGAAACCGCTGGTGCCGACCACGACGTTGATGTCGTGTTCGAGCAGCCAGCGCAGGTTGCCCAGCACCGCGTCCGGGTGGGTGAAGTCGACGACGACCTGCGGCCGCGCGGCCTCGAACTCGGCCGACCAGTCGCCCTCGTCGCCGGTCACCACGAGGTCCAGGTCTGCCGCGCCCTCGACGGCGCGGCAGACCTCGGAACCCATCCGGCCGCGAGCACCCAGCACGCCAACCTTGATCATGCGATTACCTCACGCAGTTCCGCCGGAAGATCCTCGACGTGAGCGTACGGGCCGACGACCGCGGCGGCGAAGGGACGACGCAGCAGCTCGCGCGCGAGAATCGCCACATCCTCGACGGTGACCGCCTGGATCCGCCGCAACGTCTCCTCGACGCTGAGGTAGTCCGAGTAGTTCAGCTCGCCCTTGCCGATCCGCGACATCCGCGAACCCGAATCCTCAAGGCCGAGCACGAGCCCACCGCGCAACTGGCCGATGCCGCGCGCGACCTCGGCCTGGGTCAGGCCGTTGTCCGCGACGTCGGCGAGCACGGTGCGCAGCACGCCGGACAGCGCGGCCAACCGGTCCGGATGAGCGCCCGCGTAGACGGAGAGCATGCCGGTGTCCGCATAGGACGCGACCGACGAGTACACCTGGTAGGCCAGGCCACGCCGTTCGCGGATCTCCTGGAACAGCCGGGAACTCATGCCGCCGCCGAGCGCCGCGTTCAGCACGCCGAGGGTGAACCTGCGGTCGTCGTGCCGGTCCAGCGCGCGCACGCCGACCATGAGGTGCGCCTGCTCGGTGTCGTCGGTGCGCAGTTCCAGCCCCGGCTTGGCGAGCCCGCGCAGGGTGCCGACCCGTGGCGTCGTCGGGGTGTCGGTGCCACCGAGCTTGTCCGCCAATGCCTTGCGCGCCAACCGGAGCACCTGGCCGTGCTCGATGTTGCCGGCTACCGCGAGGACCATTTTGGACGGTGTGTAGCGGCGCCTGTAGAAGCCGCGCACCGCGGCGGGCTTCATCGTGGTGATCGAGTCCTCGGTGCCCAGCACGGACCGGCCGAGGATGTGTTCACCGAGCAGCGCCGTGCAGAACGCTTCGTGCAGCAGGTCTTCCGGGTCGTCGTCGCGCATGGCGATCTCTTCCAGGACGACACCGCGTTCCAGCTCGATGTCCTTGTCCGCCAGCGTCGCCGCGAACACCACGTCGGTGAGCAGGTCGATGGCCAGCGGCAGGTCGTCGTCAAGCGCGTGGACGTAGTAGCAGGTGTGCTCCTTCGCCGTGAACGCGTTGAGTTCGCCGCCGACGGCGTCGATCTCCTCGGCGATCTGCGCCGCCGTGCGCCGCTTGGTTCCCTTGAACAGCAGGTGTTCCAGGTAGTGCGCGGCACCGGCTACCGACGGGGTCTCGTCGCGCGAGCCGACGCCGACCCAGATGCCGACCGCGGCCGAGCGCACGCCCGGCACCTGCTCGGTGATCACTCGCAGGCCGCTGGGCAGCACGGTGCGCCGGACCAGATGTCCGTCCGGCCCGCGATCGAGGACCTTGCTGCCGCTCGTCCGTTGCGTCACCGCTGCCCGCAGCGCTCTATCCCCGTCTTGTTGACGAGCACGGCCGCGAACGCTCGAAGCGCTCGCGGCCGTACCGGTGTGCTTGGAACTCACTGAACCGCCGGCTCCGGGGTCGCGCTGTTCTCGGTCGGCTGCTCGGCGGGCTTCTCGGCACCGTTGTCGTCGTTGACGACGATCAGGCTGATCTTGCCGCGCTGGTCGATGTCGGCGATCTCGACGCGGAGCTTGTCGCCCACGTTGACCACGTCCTCGACCTTGCCGATGCGCTTGCCGTTGCCCAGCTTGGAGATGTGCACCAGGCCGTCCTTGCCGGGAAGCAGGGACACGAACGCGCCGTAGGCGGCGGTCTTCACGACCGTGCCCAGGAAGCGCTCGCCGACCTTGGGCAGCTGCGGGTTGGCGATCGCGTTGATCATGCCGATCGCGGCCTCCGCCGCCGGGCCGTCGTTCGCGCCGACGTAGATCGTGCCGTCGTCCTCGATGGAGACGTCAGCACCGGTTTCCTCGGTGATCGACTTGATCATCTTGCCCTTCGGCCCGATCACCTCGCCGATCTTGTCGACCGGGATGTGGATCGAGGTCACGCGCGGCGCGTACGGGCTCATCTCGTCCGGCGCCTCGATGGCCTCGGCCATCACCTCCAGGATGGTCAGGCGCGCGTCGCGGGCCTGCTTGAGCGCCTGGCCGAGCACCTCGGACGGGATGCCCTTGAGCTTGGTGTCCAGCTGGAGCGCGGTCACGAACTCCTTGGTGCCGGCGACCTTGAAGTCCATGTCGCCGAAAGCGTCCTCGGCGCCCAGGATGTCGGTGATCGCGACGTACTGGGTCTGGCCGTCGACCGTGTCGGAGACCAGGCCCATGGCGATGCCGGACACCGGCGCCTTCAGCGGCACACCGGCGTTGAGCAGCGACATGGTGGACGCGCAAACCGAGCCCATCGAGGTCGAGCCGTTGGAGCCCAACGCCTCGGACACCTGGCGGATCGCGTACGGGAACTCGTCCCGCTTGGGCAGCACCGGCACGAGGGCGCGCTCGGCGAGCATGCCGTGCCCGATCTCGCGACGCTTCGGCGAACCGACCCGACCGGTCTCACCGGTCGAGTAGGGCGGGAAGTTGTAGTGGTGCAGGTAGCGCTTGGTGGTCTCCGGGGAGAGCGTGTCCAGCGTCTGCTCCATGCGCAGCATGTTCAGCGTGGTGACGCCCATGATCTGGGTCTCGCCCCGCTCGAACAGCGCGGAACCGTGCGCCCGGGGAACAACGGCGACCTCGGCCGAGAGCGACCGGATGTCGGTGATGCCCCGACCGTCGATGCGGATCTTGTCGCGCAGGATGCGCTGGCGGACCAGCTTCTTGGTCAGCGCGCGGAACGCACCGCCGACCTCCTTCTCGCGGCCGTCGAACGCGCCGTCGGCGGTGACCCGCTCGATGCACAGCGCCTTGACCTCGTCGATGCGACCTTCGCGCTCCTGCTTGCCGGCGATGGTCAGCGCCTGGGCCAGCTCGTCGCTGACGGCCGCGGTGACGGCCTCCAGCGCGTCGGCCTCGTAGGCCGGGTAGGTCGGGAATTCGCCGGTCTCCTTGGCGGCGGCGTTGGCCAGTTCGACCTGCGCCTCGCAGAGCACCTTGATGAACGGCTTGGCGGCTTCCAGGCCCTGCGCGACGACCTCTTCGGTCGGCGCCTGCGCGCCGGCCGCGATGAGGTCGGTCATGTGCTCGGTGCCCTCGGCCTCGACCATCATGATCGCCACGTCGTTGTCGACGACGCGACCGGCGACGGCGATGTCGAAGACGGCCTTGGTGAGCTGCTCGCGGGTCGGGAAGGCGACCCACTGGCCCTCGATGAGGGCGATCCGCACGCCGCCGATCGGGCCGGAGAACGGCAGCCCGGCCAGCTGGGTGGACATGGAGGCCGCGTTGATCGCGACCGCGTCGTAGACGTCCTGTGGGTTCAGCGACAGGACGGTCACGACGATCTGGATCTCGTTCCGCAGACCATCCACAAAGGACGGCCGAAGCGGACGGTCGATGAGCCGGCAGGTCAGGATCGCCTCGGTGCCCGGACGGCCCTCGCGCCGGAAGTACGAGCCGGGGATCCGGCCCGCCGCGTACATGCGCTCCTCGACGTCGACGGTCAGCGGGAAGAAGTCGAACTGCTCCTTCGGGTGCTTGGACGCGGTCGTCGCGGAGAGCAGCATGGTCTCGTCGTCCAGGTAGGCGACGGCGCTGCCGGCGGCCTGACGGGCCAGCCTGCCGGTCTCGAACCGGACGGTCCGGGTGCCGAAGCGCCCGTTGTCGATGGTCGCGGTGGCTTCGTGCACCGCGGGATTACTCAAATCGGTCATGAAGTTACAAACTCCTCGTTGTCTGGTCCGTCCATCGAATGGACTGCAACGAGGCCGGTCTTCGATCGAAGTCCCCGGGGTGTGACATCCCGGAGACCACTACCGAGGACCGGCTAACGCGTCCCCGTGCGGATGGGCGGACCCAGTTTCATCCTTGTTTTGTTGTGCGTGCGCCGATGGGGAGCGAGTTGGAGGGACTGCCCCTCGAACTCACTCCCCATCGGACTCCGTCATCGACGGATGCCGAGCCGCTGGATCAGCGACCGGTAACGCTCGATGTCCACCTTGGTCAGGTAGTTGAGCAGACGGCGGCGACGGCCGACCATCAGCAGCAGGCCACGACGCGAGTGGTGATCGTGCTTGTGCACCTTGAGGTGCTCGGTCAGGTCGGAGATCCGCTTGGTCAGCATGGCGACCTGGGCCTCCGGCGAGCCGGTGTCCGATTCGTGCACACCGTAGTCGGTGAGAATCGACTTCTTCTGTTCGGTGGACAGCGCCACTCACGTACTCCTGTTCATATGTGCCGTGCGGGGGATTCCCAGAAGGGAAGGTCGGCCGCCACGGACCGCAGCCAGACCCAAACACCGAGGATAACAGGCAGCCATCGGGGGGCGCCGGTCAGGGCGCACCCCCGCAGGGCAGGCCAATATAAGACTCAGTACCGATGCGGCAGCTCGACCCGCTGCTCGACGTGGTATTTCGGCCCCCTCGGACCCGGTTCGCTGCGCATCAGCGCTACCTCCCCTGGCGCGAACCACTCTCCAGTGTAGTCCGCGAACAGCCCGGTCAGCTCGCGCGTGTTGATCCGGTTCCGGGATCGCCTGCGGGCCACGGTCAGGTGCGCGGTGAACTCGGCCGGATCGGCGCCGGCCGCCTCGGCGAGATCGGCGAGCGCGGTCACGTCGGCCGGTTCGGCTCCTCGAACACCCACCCAGAGCGCGCCGCCGAAGATGCCGCCGCCTGCCAGCCGAAGCCGGGGAGCGAGCAGGCCGGTCAGCCTCGGCAGCAGCGCGGACCAGCGGGCGTCGATGTCGTCCTCGCCGTGGAAGCACAGGGTGATGTGCCAGTTCTCGCGCGGGGTCCAGCGCAGGTCCGGCACGATCGCCTCGGCGATGCCGGCCACCCCGGCGACGCGCGCGTCGAGTTCGTCGAGTGCGGTCTCGGGCGGGCGGAACGCGGTGAACAGACGCGGCATCAGGCGGAGGGCAGCTGCCCGGACTGTGGCATCAGCAGTGGCTCGCTGGCCTGGCGGAGCAGGTCCGCCAGCTCCGGGAACTCCTCGTCGACGAGTTCGGCGGCCGAGGACAGGTCGTCGGCGGAGAGGATGTTGCGCAGCGCCGCGACGGCCGCGCTCGCGTCCGGGCTGCCGTCCACCCGCAGCAGGTCGCGGCCGACCGTCGGCTTGGAGTCGCGGACATCGTCCAGCGCCTGCTTAATCGCCTCGGGTTTGCCGGCCGCCACGTCCGGGATGAGTACCTTGCGTTCCAACATGAACAGCCTGGCCAGCACCGACGGGTTGCCGATCTTGGCCCTGCGGCCGCTCATCACCTGACTGAGCATGGGCGCGCTGATCCCGAGTGTGTCCGCCAGGTTTGCCTGGGACACGTTGAACGCGCGCACCAGCCGCCGGACCCGATCCCCAAGAGGTTCGCCATACCACTGGCGCTGTAGCGCCAGATTGCGTTGGACGATCTTGGGATCCTCCACCTTCGTCCTCCCCGAAATGCCGCCGAACACGCCCGTCGACACTGACCGGCGTCGATTATCTTGCCAGTTGCGGATGCGCGCTGCCCGGAGAATGGGTGAACAGGGCAGCTCAGGCCCTGTTCACGCCACCGTTCACGCCGCCGTCCGCGCCGAGAATGTCCCTGGTCTGCGCGACATCCTTGTGCACCTGCTCGACGAGCGCCTCCGCCGAGTCGAACTTCTCCATGTCCCGCAGGCGGCGCACGAAGTCCAAACTCACCCGCTGGCCGTAGAGATCCTCGTCGATGTCCAACACGAACGCCTCGACCCGCCGTTCCCGGCCGGAGAACGTCGGATTGGTGCCGACCGACACCGCGGCCTGGCGCCGTTGTTCGCCGTCCGCGCCGGACCGGATGAACCAGCAGGCGTAGATCCCGTCCGCGGGCACGGCCGCGTAGCGCGGCAGCGACAGGTTCGCGGTCGGATAGCCGAGTTCGCGGCCACGGCCGTCGCCACGCACCACGATGCCCTCCAACCGGTGCGGCCTGCCGAGCGCGGCAGCCGCAGCCACCACGTCGCCCGCGTCGATGCAGGAGCGGATGTAGGTGGAGGAGAAGACCGTGCCGGCCTCGGCCATCGCGGTCTCCGGATCGCCGCCCCTGCCGATGGTGATCAGGTTCGCGTCCTCGACGGTGAAGCCGAAGCGCTGGCCCAGCGTGCGCAGCATGGGCACGTCGCCCGCGGCGCGGTAGCCGAAGGTGAAGTTCTCGCCGACCACCACGGCGGCCACGTGCAACCGCTCCACCAGTACCTCGTGCACGAACTGGTCGGCGGGCACCCTGGCCAGTTCCGGGGTGAAGGGCAGCACGCAGAACGTGTCCACGCCGAGCCCTTCGACGAGTTCGGCCTTGCGCCGCAACGTGGTCAGCTGCGCGGGATGGCTGCCCGGCCGCACCACCTCGGAGGGATGCGGGTCGAAGGTGAGCACCACGCTGGGCAGGCCGCGTTCGGCCGCGAGTTGCACGGCCCGGCCGATCAACGCCTGGTGTCCACGGTGGACTCCGTCGAACACGCCGATGGTCAGCACGCAGCGGCCCCAGCTACCGGGCAGATGGTCAAGTCCTCGCCAGCGTCGCACGACGATCAGCCTATCCGTCGTCGAGCAGGCCGGTCAGCCGACCGAGAGCATGAGCACGGAGCGGGCCACGCCGCGCGCCGCGTCGTCCTGCTCGGTCGCCAGCGCGATGGCCCTGCCGGCCGGGTCGAACACGCCGTAGGTGCCCTCGATGCCGACCCCGCCCAGCCGCTGGCCGTTGGCGAACGCGGCCGCCTCGGCCTCGGTCACGTCGCGGCGCGGGAAGGCCAGCGCGACCGCCGCGTCGAGGTCGAGCGAGAGCGTCGGGTCCTCGCGCAGCGCGTCGATGCTCCTGGCCAGCGCGAGACCGAACGGGCCGACCTGGGTGCGGCACAGCGCGCGCAGGTGCCCGCCGACGCCGAGCCCGGCGCCGAGATCGCGGGCCAGCGCGCGCACGTACGTGCCGGACGAGCAGTCCACCAGCACGTCGAGTTCGGTGCACCGCTCGTCGCGGCGCAGCGCCAGCAGGTCGAAGCGGTGCACCACAACCGGTCGCGGCGGCAGCTCGACGGTCTCGCCGTCGCGGATGCGTTGGTAGGCGCGCTTGCCGTCGATCTTGACCGCGCTGACCGCGCTCGGCACCTGCTGGATCGGGCCGGTCAGCTTCGCGACGCCGGCCCGGATCCCGTCCTCGGGCACCGCGGATCCGTCGTGCTCCGCGACGACCTCGCCCTCGGCGTCGTCGGTCGTGGTCGAGTCGCCGAGCCGGATCGTGGCCAGATATGCCTTGCGTTCCAGGGCGAGGTAGCCGAGCAGCTTCGTGGCGCGCTCGATGCCGACCACGAGCACACCGGTCGCCATCGGGTCCAACGTGCCGGCATGGCCGACCTTGCGGGTGCGGAAGATCTTGCGCAGCCGGGCGACCACGTCGTGTGAGGTGAGTCCGGCCGGCTTGTCGACGATGACGAGGCCGGGAGCGACGGCGGGCTGGGTTGGCACGAACGGTAATCCTGCCACGCCGCCGCGCTCAGACGAGTTCCGCGACCGGGTCACTGTCCCAACGGCGCCGTCGGATCCGCACCGGCACCTCCTCGCCGCGGTGCGCGGCCGCGAACACCTCGGCCCGCGCCCGCCGCCACCAGACCGCGACCCGCCAGCTGCCGACCAGCAGCACGAGCACCACGGCGAGCATGCCGACCCGGTAGCCCAGCGCCTGCTGCGCCGGTCCGAACAGGTTGACCAGCAGGCCGACGCCGAGTGCGGCGACGGTCGTCGCGACGAACCCGCCGACGTTGACCACGCCGGTCGCGGTGCCCACCCGGTGCATCGGGTTGTAGTCCCTGGCCAGTGCGAAGCCGATCGCGGAGATCGGGCCGCCGACCGCGAACAGGCCGAACGCGACGAGGAGCACGCCGAAGGGCAGCCGGTGCGGATCGCCAAGCAGCACGGCCCAGGTGAGCAACGCCGCGATCAGCCCGGCGGCCACGATCGGCACCCGGGCCTCGCGGCGCCTGCTGGTCACCGCGCCGATGATCGGGTTGGCGACCAGGCCGGTGATGACCAGCCCGGCCAGCACGTCGTCAGCTTCGATGGTGGTCAGGTGCTGGGTGTTGACCAGGTACGGGAAGCCCCAGAGCAGGCCGAGCGTGGTCGGGCTGACCATGGTCGCGAAGTGCACCCAGAAGCCGAGCCGAGTGCCGGGCACCCGCCACGAGGTGCGCACGCCGCGCAGCACGTCGCGCAGGCCGATGGGCGCGGCTGGGCCGTCGGTCAGGTGCTGCGGCTTGACCCGCAGGGTCGTCGCGACGACCGCCGCGTAGGCCGCGGTGACCAGGCCGGCGATGGCGAAGGTCTTGAGCCAGCCCGCCGCGCCGAGCAGCAGGGTCAGCGGCACGGTCGCGGCGAGGTTGCCGAACCCGCCGAGCATCGAGGACAGCGCGACCACGAGCGGATAGCTGCGGGCCGGGAACTTGGCCGCGGCGACCCGCAGCACGCTCACCCAGGTCATGGCGTCACCGACGCCGAGGACCGCCCTGGCGACCAGCGCCAGCGGGTAGCTGTGCGCGAGACCGAACCCGGCCTCGCCGATGCCGAGCAGGATGGCGGCGCAGGTAAGCGTGAAGCGTGGGCCGAACCGGTCGACGAGCAGTCCGGTCGGGATCTGCATGCTCGCGTAGACGGCGACCTGCAGGACGGTGAACGTGGACAGCGCGGCCGGGCCGACGCCGAAGCGGTGCGCGGCCTCCAGGCCCGCGACGCCGAGCACGCTGCGATGGAAGACGGACGTGACGTAGACGACGATGGCAATGGCCCAGGCGATCCACGCCTGCCGAGCCTGGCGAGACACGGGCGTTTCCTTCACGAGCAGTTGTTTCCCCGACGGTGGCAGCCGGATCACGGCACCGCCCATTGCATCGCATCGGCCCGGCCGGACGTAACAGTTTCGCATCGTGTGTTGCGCCACAACGAGAATCTCAGTGCGTTCCCGCCCTGGCCCAGCGACCGGATGCGGTCCGCGCCACCACCGCGACCAGGCGCAGCAGCATGAACGCGGCCAACCCGCTCCACACGCCGACCAATCCCCAGTGCAGCACAAGCGAAATCCACACCAACGGCAGGAAACCGATGACCGCGCAGAGCAGCGTCGCGGTGCGCAGGAAGGCGGCGTCGCCCGCGCCGAGCAGCACGCCGTCCAACGCGAAAACCACGCCCGCCACCGGTTGCAGGCCGACGAAGAACCACCAGGCGTGCGGAATCTGGCTCAGCACAGCCGAATCCGAGGTGAACAGCCGCGGCAGGACGGTGGCCAGTGCGGCGAACAACACACCGGTCAGCACGCCGAACCACAGCCCGTACCGGCCGACCCGGCGAGCGAGGCCGCGCGCCTGCTCGACCTCGCCACCGCCGAGCGCGGCGCCGATCAGCGACTGCGCGGCGATGGCCAGCGAGTCGAGCACCAGCGACAGGAACGTCCACAGTTGCAGCACGATCTGATGCGCGCCGACCGCGGCGGCGGAGGTGCGCGCGGCAACGGCGGCCGCCGAGACGAAGCACGCCTGGAAGGCGAGGCTGCGCAGCACCAGGTCACGGCCGAGGCCCAACTGGGCGCGGATCTGCTTCGGATCCGGTCGCAGGGACACCGCGTTCACCCTGCGCTCGTGCAGCAGCGCGCGCAGGAACAGGCTCGCGGTGAGCACCTGCGCGACCACGTTCGCGACCGCCGAACCGATCAGCCCGAGACCGACGACGCGCACCAGCACCACGACCAGGATCGCGGAGAAACCGTTGCCCAGCAACACATAGCGCAGCGGACGCCGGGTGTCCTGCACGCCGCGCAGCCAGCCGTTGCCGGCCATGGTCACCAGGATCAGCGGCGCGCCGAACAGCGCGATCCGCAGCCAGTGCACGGCCTGCGCGGCCACGGTCGCGTTGCCGGCCAGCGCGGACGCGACCGGCGCCGCCAGCAGTTCGCCGAGCACCAGGATGACCAGGCCGACGAGCAGCCCGAGATAGGTGGCCTGCACGCCCTCGCCCACCGCGTCGCCGCGCCGGCCCGCGCCGTGCAGCCGGGCCGAGCGCGCGGTAGTGCCGTAGGAGAGGAAGGTCAGCTGGCTGGACACCTGGGAGAGCACCACGCCGCCGAGCGCGAGACCGGCCAGCGCGAGCGCGCCGACATGCCCGACGACCGCGGTGTCCACCAGGACGTAGAGCGGTTCGGCGGCGAGCACGCCGAGCGCGGGCACGCTCAGGCTCAGCAACCGCCGAACCGGGGCCTCCTGCCGCGTGCTCACACCGCGCTCATACCAGCGGAGCCTGCGCCAGTGCCGCGAACAGCCGGTCGCGGACCTCGTCCAGGCTGCCGGTCGCGGTGAATCCGGCGGCGAAGCGGTGCCCGCCGCCGCCGAACGTGGCCGCGACCGCGTTCACGTCGACGTGCCCGACCGCACGCATCGAACCGGTCCAGACCGTCGGCTCGACCTGCTTGAGCACCGCGGCCACCTCGGCCTCGCCGGTGCTCCGCACGATGTCGATCACGGACTCGGCCTCCTCGGCGGGCAGGCCGGCCAGGTCGTCGAGCTGGACGGAGGTGAACACCACGCCGAGCCCGTGCGCGGCGTCGCGGTCGAGCATGGCGCGGCCGAGCACCGCGGCCAGCATGCGCAGCCGGGCGAACGGGTGGGTGCCGATCAGCGCGCGACCGGTCGCGTCCGGGTCGACGCCCGCCGCGATCAGCCGGGCCGCGATCTCGTGCGTCACCGGCTTGGCGCGCCGGAACGAACTCGTGTCGGTGAGCAGGCCGGCGTAGACCGCGCGGGCCATCGGTTCGGTCAGCTCGACGTCCAGCGCGTCGATCAGCCGCAGCACGATGACCGTCGTCGACTCCGCGCTCACGTCGACCAGGTGGTGCGTGCCGAACCGGGTGTTGGACACGTGATGGTCGACGACCAGCACCGCTCCCCCGGCCGCGACCGTGGCATTCGGCAGCTCGGCGAGGCCGTCGAGGCGGCCGAGGCTCGCGCAGTCGACCGTCACCAGCAGGCCGGGAGCCTCGGCGGGCAGTTGCGAGGCGGGCAGGTAGATCTCGCCCGGGTCGAGCACGGCCAGCGAGGGCGGCAGCGCGTCCGGCGAGCCGAACGACACCCGCACGGTGGCGCCCCGCTGCCGCAGCGCGAGGCCGAGCGCGACCATGCTGCCGAACGCGTCCGGGTCCGGGTTCAGGTGCCCGAGCACGGTCACGTCGCGGGCGCCTACCAGCAGCTCGACGGCGGAACGCAGCTCCTGCTCGCTGTATTTACTCACCCCGGCAGGCTACGTCCCAGGCGACCTGGGTAGTTTTCGCACCCGATGAACGACTATGCGGTGATGCACTACCCGGCGGCCAACCGGGTCTACGCGGAGAGCTCGATCCGGCTGCTCGTCAGTGAGCTGCGCGCGTTCGACGAACGGGCGCTGGGCAACCGGCTCGGCGAGATCGCGGAGACCGCCATCGGCGGGGTCGGCTACGTCACCTTCAGCGCGGCCGAACTGTCCGAACTGGACATCGAGCTGCTGTCCAATGTGTCCACCCTGTACGCACTGTTCGAGGTGGAGGGTGCGCTGCTGCGCCCGATCACCGTGCGGCGCCTGGACAAGTTCGACAGCGACCTGCTGACCATCCAGAAATACGCCGGCAAGACCAATGAGCTGTTCACCAAGCTGCTGCTCAACGTCACCGCGCTCGCCCTGGACGATCCGGCCCGGATGGTGCGCGACCGGCTGCGCGTGCTCGACCCGATGTGCGGCCGGGGCACCACGCTCAACCACGCCATGATGTACGGCTACGACGCGACCGGCCTCGACCTCGACGCCAAGGACTTCGACGAGTACACCCGGTTCATCAAGACCTGGCTGAAGAACAAGCGGCTCAAGCACCAGGCCGACACCGCGCCGATCCGCCGCAACCACGAACACCTCGGTCGCAGGCTGGACATCAGCGTCGGCGTCAGCAAGGAGTCCTACAAGTCGGGCGAGGCCCTCCAGGTCGGCTACGTCAACGCGGACACGCTGCGCGCCACCGAGTTCTTCCGCGCGGGCTCGTTCGACCTGATCGTCACCGATGCCCCGTACGGCGTGCAGCACGGCAGCCGCTCCGGCGCGGGCGCACCCAACCGCCAGCAGCGTGCGGGCGACCTCTCCCGCGACCCGCGCCGTCTGCTCACCGAGGCGCTACCCGGCTGGGCGACGCTGCTCCGCGCGGGCGGCGCGATCGGCATCTCCTGGAACGAGCTGGTGCTCGACCGCGCCGACCTCACCCGGCTGGTCACCGATGCGGGCCTGGACGTGCTGGAGGGCGAGGCGTATCTCGGCTTCGCACACCGCGTCGACCAGGCCATCAACCGCGACGTGCTGGTCGCGCGGAAACCGGCCTGAAAGTTTTTCCGGTGATCGGCGTCATAGCCGGCGGGCCAGCAGGTCTCCTGGCTGTCACCGGAGGAGCATCGTCGGGGGATGTTCCTCCGGTGATCATCAAGCCAGTTCAGTCCTGTTCGTCGAGTTCGTCGTCATCGGCCTCGCGCGGCTGCCGGTACGGGTCGGCCTCGCCGGCCGGCTGGGCGCCGTTGGCCAGTCGAGCCACCTCGGCGTCAGCCACGCGCGCCTTGTCCAGCAGTTCCTCGATGCGCTTCGCGTCCTCCGGCACGGTGTCCGCGATGAAGGACAGGGTCGGCGTGAACCGCACGCCGGTGCCCTGGCCGACCATGGTGCGCAGCACGCCGCGCGCGGACTCCAGCGCCGCTGCCGCTCCTTCACTGTCCGGCCGGTCCTCCAACCGGTCCGGGAGCACGGTGTAGTACACCGTCGCGTCGTGCAGGTCAGCGGTGACCTTCGCGTCGGTGATGGTCACTTTCGCCAGCCGGGGGTCCTTGACCTCGTGCTCGATCGCGGACGCGACAATCTTCGCGATCCGCTTGGCGAGCCGGCGGGCACGGGGAG
Organism: Pseudonocardiaceae bacterium; assembly: GCA_035948315.1. Lineage (GTDB taxonomy): Bacteria > Actinomycetota > Actinomycetes > Mycobacteriales > Pseudonocardiaceae > CAJCJE01. The sequence continues at coordinate 29,888 of DASZJG010000023.1, forward strand.
CGTCAGCCACGACGCCTTCTCCTATCTCGTTTCAACGCGGGCGCGGCAGAGCACTTACTCGTCGTGCGGACCGACGATCCGGTGCCGGGCCGTGAGCAACTGCAACTCCGGCCGTCCGGTCACCAGTCGTTCGCAGGAGTTGAGCAGCTCCTGCACATGTGCCGCGTCGGGAGCCACCGCGGCGACCCCGATCAGCGCTCTGCGATGCAGGTCGAGATGACCTGCCTCGGCCACCGCGACCTCGTACTTGCGCCGGAGCTCGGCCACGATCGGCCGGACCACGGAGCGCTTCTGCTTGAGTGAATGGACGTCCCCGAGCAGGACGTCCAGTTCCAACGCACCCACGTACACGTTGTCATTCCCCGTGGTCGGGCGGCGTTGCCGGGACCGGACGGGGTTGCCGGTCCCGGCACGCTGTGCCTTTTTCTCAGGCGGGCCGTGAAGCGAGAACGGTCAGGTCCTCGGCTTCTCGCGCATCTCGAAGGTCTCGATGACGTCACCCATGCGCAGGTCGTTGTAGTTGTTCAGAGTGATACCGCACTCGAACCCCTCCCGCACCTCGGTCGCGTCGTCCTTGAACCGACGCAGCGAGCTGATCGACAGGTTGTCGATAACGACCATGTTGTCGCGCAGCACCCGGGCCTTGGAGTTGCGCCGGATGTCGCCCGACATCACCAGGCAACCCGCGATGGTGCCGACCTTCGAGGACCGGAACAGCTCGCGAACCTCGGCCCGACCGAGCTGCACCTCCTCGAACTCCGGCTTGAGCATGCCCTTGAGAGCCTGCTCGACCTCGTCGATGGCCTGGTAGATGACCGAGTAGTAGCGGACGTCGATGCCTTCGCGGTTCGCCTGCTCGGCGACCTTGCCCTCGGCGCGGACGTTGAACCCGATGATGATCGCGTTGGACGCGATCGCCAGGTCCACGTTGGCCTTGGTGATGCCACCGACACCGCGGTCGATCACCCGGAGGATGACCTCCTCGCCAACGTCGATCTTCATCAGCGCGTCCTCGAGAGCCTCCACGGTGCCCGAGTTGTCGCCCTTGATGATCAGGTTCAGCTGGCTGTGTTCCTTGAGCGCGGCATCCAGGTCCTCCAGGCTGACCCGCTTGGCCCGCGACGCGTTGAGCGCGTTGCGGTTGCGAGCCGAGCGGCGCTCGGCGATCTGCCGGGCGACCCGGTCCTCGTCCACGACGAGGAACTTGTCACCGGCACCGGGCACCGAGGTGAACCCGACGACCTGCACCGGGCGGGACGGCAGCGCGGCGTGGATGTCCTCGCCGAACTCGTCCAGCATCCGACGCACGCGGCCGTAGGCATCGCCAGCGACGATCGCGTCGCCGACGTGCAGCGTGCCGCGCTGCACCAGCACCGTGGCCACCGGACCGCGACCGCGGTCCAGGTGCGCCTCGATCGCCACACCCTGGGCTTCCATGGTCGGGTTGGCCCGCAGATCCAGCGCCGCGTCCGCGGTCAGCAGGATCGCTTCGAGCAACCCGTCGATGTTCGTGCCCTGCTTGGCCGAGATGTCCACGAACATGGTGTCGCCGCCGTACTCCTCGGGCATGACACCGTATTCGCTCATCTGCTGGCGGATCTTCTGCGGGTTCGCGCCTTCCTTGTCGATCTTGTTCACCGCGACCACGATCGGCACTCCGGCCGCCTGGGCGTGGTTGATCGCCTCGACCGTCTGCGGCATGACACCGTCGTCGGCCGCGACCACGATGACCGCGATGTCCGTGGCCAGCGCACCACGAGCACGCATGGCGGTGAACGCCTCGTGACCCGGGGTGTCGATGAAGGTGATCGGCCGCTCGTTGCCCTCCAGGTTCGTGACGACCTGGTAGGCACCGATGTGCTGGGTGATGCCGCCCGCCTCGTGCTGGTGCACGTTGGCGTTACGGATCGTGTCCAGCAGTCGGGTCTTACCGTGGTCGACGTGACCCATGACGGTCACGACCGGCGGACGGGACTGCAGCGCGGCCTCGCCACCGGTGCTCTGGCCGTAGCTGATGTCGAAGGACTCCAGCAGTTCCCGGTCTTCTTCCTCCGGGCTGACGACCTGGATGTCGTAGTTCATCTCCTGGCCGAGGATCTGCAGCAGTTCCTCGGACACGGACTGGGTCGCGGTGACCATCTCGCCGTTGTTGAACAGCGCCTGCACCAGCGCGGCCGGGTTGGCGTTGATCTTCTCGGCGAAGTCGGTCAGCGAGGCACCGCGTGGGAGCCGGATGGTCTCGCCGGTGCCCTTGGGCAGCCGGACACCGCCGACGCTGGGCGCCTGCATGTTGTCGTATTCCTGGCGCTTCTGGCGCTTGGACTTGCGACCACGCCGGGGCGCGCCACCGGGACGGCCGAACGCGCCGGCCGCGCCGCCGCGACCGCCACCGCTGCCGGGACGACCACCGCCGCCACCGCCACCGCCGGGACGGAAACCGCCGCCGCCACCGCCGCCACCGCCGGTCGCGGCACCGCCGCCACCGCCGCCGGGACGGAAGCCACCGCCACCGCCACCGCTACCACCGCGGAAGCCGCCACCGCCACCGCCGCCGCCCCCACCGGGACCGCCGCGGAAGCCACCGCCGCCACCGCCGCCACCAGGACGACCGCCGCCGCCACCGGGACCACCGGGACGACCACCGCCGCCACCGGGACCACCGGGACGACCACCGCCGCCACCACCGGGCCCGGAGCGCTGCGGCCGGGGCGGCATCATGCCCGGGTTCGGCCTGGGCGGCATGTTGCCGGGGTTCGGCCGAGGACCGCGGTCCCCACCGGGCGCCGGACGGTCACCGCGCGGCGAGTTGCCGGGACGGGAGTCGCCGGGACGCGGCGGGCGCGAGTCGCCGGGACGCGTCGGCTGCTGGGCCGGCGGCCTGGGCGGGTTGGGCGCGGGCGTGCCACCACCGACACCGAACGGGTTGTTGCCGGGCCGCGGCGAGCGCGGACCGGGCTTCGGAGACTGCCGACGCGGCGGCACGACCGCCGGGCCCTGGCCACCCTGCGCGGCAGCCGGACTGCTGGCCGGGGGCTGGGCCTGAGCGGGCCTGGGCTGCTGACGCGGCGCAGCCGGCGTGGTCGGCGCGGTCGCCGAAGCGGCCGCGGCGGCCGGAGCGGGCGCCGCGGGCGTGTTCGGCCGAGCGGCCGGCTTGGGACCGGGCACCGCGCTGGGGCGGGCCGACGGGCCGGGAGCCGGGTTCGGCCGGGCCGACGGAGCGGGCGCGGCGGCTGCCGCACCGTTCGCGCTGCTGGCACCGTTGGCGTTGCCGTTGCTGCTCGGCGCGGGCGGCCGCGGACCCGAACCCGGGCGCGGGCCGGACGGTCGAGCCGGCTTGCTGGTCTCCGGAGCGGAGAAGGAATCCCGCAACCTGCGGGCGACCGGCGCCTCCACGGTGGAGGACGCGGACTTCACAAACTCGCCCAGATCCTTGAGCTTGGCGAGTACGTCTTTGCTGGTGACACCGAGCTCTTTGGCGAGCTCGTGCACACGGGCCTTGCCTGCCACTACTCTCCTCACTGAGAGGTCGGCGGCAGCCCGCTGACCTCGTCTTATCGTCGCGCGTTCATGGCTTCAGCTTCACGGCTGACTCATGACGGGTCGACCTGCTTCCTTGTTCCTGCTCGCCGCGGGTACGTCCCACGGCGTTCTTCCCACCGACGACCTGTGCCAGGTGATCGGCCAGCTGCTCAACGGTAAGCGGCCCCTGGACGCGCAGCGCCCTCGGAAACGCCTTCCGTCGCTCGGCCAGCCGCAGACAGTCCTCGCTTCGGTGCAACCACGCACCTCGGCCGGCCAGCCTGCGCCGCGGGTCGGGTACCACGGCACCGTCCACCGCAATCACTCGCAACAGCTCATCAGCAGACGTCCGGGCGCGGCAGCCGACACATGTTCGGACTGGGCCGAGGGGTGCGGAAGCCGGTCCTGGACGTCGAACCGATACTGAGTCTATCTCCCCCGGGCCTTGGAGGGGACCTTCGGGGCAGGCAGCGGTGCCCAACTGTTGTGGAACCGGACCTCGGCCGGTGTTCTCAGACGGACGAGACATCCCTCGGCGGTTCCTCGTGATAACCGGCTGCACCCGCTTCAACCGGATCGGTGACATCGCCGCTGGCCGCGTCGCTGCGGATGTCGATACGCCACCCGGTCAGCCGGGCGGCCAACCGGGCGTTCTGGCCCTCCTTGCCGATGGCCAGGGAGAGCTGGAAGTCGGGCACGACGACCCGCGCGGTCTTGGCCCGCTCGTCCACGACTGTGACCGAGATGACCTTCGCCGGCGAGAGCGCGTTGCCGACGAACGTCGCCGAGTCCTCGTCGAAGTCGATGATGTCGATCTTCTCGCCGGCCAGTTCGCTCATCACGTTGCGCACCCGGGCCCCCATCGGGCCGATGCACGCGCCCTTGGCGTTGACCCCCGAGACGGTGGAGCGAACCGCGATCTTGGACCGGTGCCCCGCCTCCCTGGCGACCGCGGCGATCTCCACGGTGCCGTCGGCGATCTCGGGCACTTCCAGCGCGAACAGCCTGCGCACCAGATTCGGGTGCGTACGGGACAACGTGATCTGGGTCCCGCGCATTCCTCGGGACACGGTCACGACGTAGCACTTGAGCCGGGTGCCGTGCTCGTAGTTCTCGCCGGGCACCTGCTCGGCCTGCGGCAGGATGCCCTCGATCCCGCCGACCTGCACCACGACCATGCCGCGCTGGTTGGCCCGCGCGTCCCGCTGCACGACACCGGCGATCAGCTCGCCCTCCTTGGCGGCGAACTCGCCGAAGGTGCGCTCGTGCTCGGCGTCGCGCAGCCGCTGCAGGATGACCTGGCGCGCGGTGGTGGCGGCGATCCGGCCGAAGCCCTCCGGCGTGTCGTCCCACTCCTGCAGCACCTCGCCCTCGGGCCCGACCTCCTGCGCGAGCACGCGCACCGAGCCGGTCTTGCGGTCCACGTCGATGCGGGCGTGCGGCTGGTGGCCCTCGGTGTGCCGGTAGGCGGTCAGCAGGGCCGTCTCGATGGCCTCGATGACTGTTTCGAAGGGGATGTCCTTGTCCCGTTCGATCGCGCGCAGCGCGGCGATGTCGACGTTCACAGCGACCCCTCCTTCGTCGCATCGGCACTACTCGCCTCAGCGTCGGTTGTGTCCTGAGCACTGCCGCGCTCCAGCAGCAGCAGTTCCGCGCTCGGTGGCTGGCGGAACTCGATCTCCACCGCGGCTTTGGCCACGCTGGCATAGTCCACCCGGCGCAGCGATCCGTCGACCAACAGGTCGACGCCGTCGTCGTCGGCGGTGCCGACCCGGCCGGTGAACTCGACCCCGTCGCGCCTTTTCACCTTGACCAGCCGCAGTTTGGCGCGTCGCCAGTGCCTGGCCTTGGTGAGCGGCCGGTCGACCCCGGGCGAGGTGACCTCAAGGGTGTACGCGCCGGCCAGGATGTCCTCGTTGGCGTCCAGCGCGGCGGAGACCACCCGGCTGGCCTCGGAGAGCAGGTCGAGTTCGACGCCGTCGTCGGCATCCACCACGACCTTCACCAGCCTGCGCCGGCCCGCCACGGTGACGTCCAGGGTCTCCAGGTCGAATCCGAGCGTGCCGACGGCTTCGGCGACAACAGGCACGAGCCGGCCCATGATGTCCTCGCGCGCTCCGGCGCTTTCGCCGCCGTGCTGCTGGCTGGACACGTGATCTCTCCTCACTGCTGACAAGGCCGCCTGCGTCGCGTCTCGTGCTGGCCACGCACGACGACACCGACCGACGAGAACTCCGTCGCCGGCCGTGGTCGCCCAGCGTATCGCGTCCTGCCGATTCGGCAGGGTACGGACGCTGGCAGGATGGTCGGGTGGACGAACAGGCGAGGCGACTGTCCCGGCGCGGCGTGCTGCGGATCGGCGCGCTCGCCCTGCTGGCTCCCCCGCTGCTGTCCGCCTGCGGCCCCCAGCAGAACACCGCGCCCAACGGCGTCGACCTGCTGACCCCGCTCTACGCCGCGGCCCTCGCCGACGTGGCAGCCGCCAACCTCGCCGCGCGCACCTTCCCGAGTGACGCGCCGACCTTCCAGGTGATGGCCCAGGTCCGCCAGGCGCACGCGACCGCGCTGGCGCACGAGATCAGCCGCGCCGCCGCGACCACCGCGGCCCCAAGCACGCCGCCGACCAGCCCGGTCAACCTCGGCAGCGACGAGACCAGCGCGCTGAGCACGCTGGTCGACTCGCTCAACCACGCGGCCGGGATGGCGTCGATGGTGCAGACCGTGCCGCGCTACCGGGCCGGACTCGTCGCCTCGATCTGCGGCGGCTGCGCGAGCCTGGCCATGGCGCTCAACGGCTCACCGGTGCCGAGCGCGGCCCAGACCGACGCGCTGCTGATGACCGGCATGACCGCGCCGAGCACGCTCGACGCCGACACCACCGCCGCGCTGCAGAAGGCGCTGGCCGCCGAGCACGCAGCGTTCTGGGTGTGCGGCACCGCCAACACGTTCCTGTCCGGGACGGCGGGCAGCGCGGTCAACGCGGCGACCGTGGCGCACCAGGTGCGCCGGGACACCACCGAGCAGATCCTCGGCGGCACCGGGGCCACCCCGCAGCAGTCGCAGGCCGCGTACCGAACCCCGCAGCCGATCGCAGACACGGCCTCGGCGCTGACCGCGTTGGCCGCCGCCGAGCAGGACGTGGAAGTGGCCTGGCGCGCGGTCACCGAGAACACCGATGACAAGACGATCCGCTGGGTCGGCTATGCCGGGCTGGCGGGCTCGGCGCTGTGGCAGACCGCCTGGCGTCACCTGGCCGGCCTCACGCCCGCGTCGGTGGCCATGCCCGGCCAGCCAAGCTGACTGAGCGCGAGTCGCTGGGCTGGCCGGCCGAGCCGAGTCAGCGCGAGCCGAGTCAGCGGCCGAGGTGCTGGTTGAGGGCGTCCTGGCTGACCGCGTACAGCTCGTTCTTGGCGGCCTGGTTGCTGCCCAGGTTCTTGTCCTCGTTGCCGTTGAAGAACTCGGTCATCACGATCACGTCGTCGGAGCCGATGGCCTTGGACGCGTAGCCGCCGTTCTGCAGCGACGTCGGGCCGTTGGGCACCGGGTAGCCCTCCTCGACCTGGTCGCGCACGTGCCCACTGCCGCTGGCGTCGCTGATCTGGTCGAGCTTGGCGGCCTGGGCCGCATTGGGCATCTTCACCACGGCGATCGAGGTGAGCACCTTGTCGCCGTCGGGCAGCGTGGCCGTCCACAGCGACCGGGTCATCGAGACGCACTGGGTGCCCTGCAGGTAGGACCCGACCTCGTTGGTCGCGTGGTTGGCGCAGTCGTTGACGGTGGCCTTGGAGAAGTAGGGCGTGAAGCTGTACTTGCCGGTCGGCTGCGCAGGCGGCGCGGTGCCCTCGGTGGACACCGGCGGCTGGTTGTGGGTGAGCCACCAGAGGAACCCGGACACCACGGCGACGCCCAGCAGGCCGAGGCCCTTGAGGGTGTAGTCCATCGCCTTGGACCGGCCGCCCCGCTCGGGCGGGGGCTGGAGTCCTGGCGGGGGTCCTGGCTGCGCGGGAAAGCCACCCGACTGCAGGTCCGGTGGTGGTGCCCCCAGCGCCTGCATCGGCATCAACGACGTGCCCTGCGGTCTGCGCCCCTGCGGTGGCATGGGAGCCCGCCGGTCATACTGCTCGGCCACAACGAACCACCGTAACGGGTGAACGTGGCGCACGCACCGCCAGCTCACCCTTTGACCTCAGCCCAACCCCAGCCGAATCAGTCCGTCGAAGGCGCGGTCCGGCAGCAGCCAGCGCAGGAAGATGGCCGGTTTGGCGCCCATGCCGACCGCGTAGCGGGTCCTGGGCCTGCGCGCGGTGGCCGCTCGGGCGATCGCGTTGGCGATGACCTTGGGGTCTGATCCCAACCCGTCCCGGCCCATCATGGTGGCCATCCGCGCCACGGGCTTGGCGTAGGCGCCCTCGCCGGAGGTCTGGCGCAGGTTGTCCGCGGCGATGCCGCCCCACTCGGTGCGGATGCCGCCCGGCTCGATCACCACCACGTCGACGCCGAAGGGCCGCAGCTCGTTGCGCAGCGAGTCGCTCAACGCCTCCAGCGCGAACTTGGTGCCGTGGTACCAGCCGCCGAATGGCGTGTAGATCTTGCCGCCCATCGAGGTGATGTTGATGATCCGGCCGCTGCCCTGGGCCCGCATGTGCGGCGTGACCAGCTGGATGAGCTGGGCGGCGCCGAAGACGTTGACCTCGAACTGGGCCCGCGCCTCGTCCAGCGGCACGTCCTCGACCGCACCGTAGGAGCCGTAGCCCGCGTTGTTGACCAGCACGTCGATCCGGCCGTTCTCGTCGATGATCCGTTTGACGCCCTCGGTCATCGACTCGGCGTCGGTGACGTCCATAGCGAGCACGTGCACGCCCGCGTCGGCCAGCCCCTTCATCCGCTCGACCCGCCGGGCCGCGCCGTAGACGGTGTAGCCGAGTTCGTTGAGCTTGCGCGCGCCTGCTTCGCCGATTCCCGACGACGCGCCCGTGACCAGGGCGACCTTGTTACTGGTGGACATGGTCCAGCCTCCTCGAAGTAAGATGAACCTGCGTTCACTATCATCATGAACCATGGTTCATCTTCATGCAATGTGAACCATGCTTCAATTTGGTCGGAGGAGGGGCGATGGCCGACGAACGACCGCTGCGCGCCGATGCCGTGCGCAACCGCGCGAAGATCCTGGACGCGGCCCGAGGGCAGATCACCCGGCACGGGCCCGAGGTGTCCATGGACGCCATCGCGGAGGCCGCGGGCGTCGCGGTCGGCACCCTCTACCGGCACTACCCGGACAAGACCGCGCTGGTCGGCGCCGTGCTCGCCGAGAACATGGGCCAACTCGCCGCCTTCACCGAGGAGGCCGACGCCCGGGTCGCGGCGGGCGCGGACGCCATGGCCGAACTGCGTGGCCTGATCTACGCGGTGATCGAGCAGGCCGCGCGCGACGCCGCGGTGAAGGCCGCCGCCCAGCGCTTCGGCGCGGACTTCGCGGGCATGGCGGGCGAGCAACGCGCCGAGGCCGCGTTGCGCAGGCTGATCGAGGCGGCCAAGGCAGGCGGCGAACTCCACCCGGACGTGACCATCGACGACTTCATCATGCTGCTGGCCACGGTCCCGCTGGACGGTCCGCCGCAGGCGCGGGCGCGCTGGCTCACGCTGGTCATGCCCGGCCTGACCACAGCCGGTAGACCGCGGCACTGAGTACGGTGAGCGCGTGCACAGCGAGGAGATCCAGATCCGCACCGGCTCGGTCGAGGTCGTCCACGACCTGACCGGCCAGTGCCAGCGTTTCGTCGACTCGATCGACAACGCCGAGGGCCTGCTGCACGTGTGGGTTCCGCACGCGACCGCGGGCCTGGCCATCCTGGAGACCGGCGCGGGCAGCGACGAGGACCTGCTGGCCGCGCTGCGCGAACTGCTGCCACCGGAGGGCCACTGGCAGCACCGGCACGGGTCGCCCGGCCACGGCCGCGATCACGTGCTGCCCGCGCTGCTACCGCCCTATGCCACCGTCCCGGTGCTCGGCGGCGTGCTCGCGCTCGGCACCTGGCAGTCGATCTGCCTTGTCGACACCAATGTGGACAACGCGGTGCGCCGCGTCCGACTGAGCTACCTGGCGGGTTGAGGGTGAAGATTCTCGTTCCGGTGCCCGATCGGGACTTCGACACGACCGAAGTCGCGGTGCCCTGGCGCCTGCTGACCGATCTCGGCCACGAGATCGTGTTCGCCACCGAGCACGGGGGCACGGCGCCCGCCTGCGATCCGCTGCTGCTCTCCGGCGTGCTGTTCGGCCAACTCGGCGCGGAACCGCCCGCGATCGCCGACTACCGGCAGCTCACCTCCTCGGCCGAGTTCGGCAAGCCGATCGCCTGGGCCGACATCGAACCCGCGGACTACGACGGTCTGCTGCTGCCCGGCGGGCACGCGCCGGGCATGCGCCAGTACCTCGGTTCGGCGCAACTGCGCCATCAGGTTGCAGCCTTCTGGCGGCTCGACCGGCCGGTCGCCGCGATCTGTCATGGCGTGCTCGTGTTGGCCAGGACCGTCGATCCGGTGACCGGTAAGAGCGTTCTGCACGATCGGCGCACCACCTGCCTGCCCAAATACCTGGAGCGCGGCGCGTACTACGCGACCGCCTGGCGGCGCGGCCGCTACTACCGCACCTATCCGTCCTATGTGGAGGATGAGGTGCGCGCGGCGCTCACCGATCCGGCGCGGTTCGAACGCGGCACGCGCACCCTCACCCGTGGCACCGCGACCGACGACACGCACGCGTTCACCGTGCTGGACGGCAACTACCTCTCCGCGCGCTGGCCCGGCGACGCGTATCTGTTCGCGCGCAGGTTCCACGAGCTGTTGACCGGCACCTGATCCGTGGCCCGGCTGCCATCCATCGGCTCGCCCGCGACGCCGAGCGGCGACTATCCGACCGAGCCCGACGAGCATTCGCTGCCCTCGTCCGGCAGGCGAAGGCTCGGCATCGCCCTGCTCGTGGTCGCGCTGCTGGGTTTTCTCGCCGGCACCGCGTCACTGGTGCTGCGACACGTCGGCAACCAGTCGATCGCGGGCCAACCGGTGGTCGGCCAGCCGCCCGCGCTCGGCCCGCATCCCGACTGGACCACGCTGATCAACCCGGCCAGCAAGCTGACCTACCAGATCCCGCCGACCGGCTGGCGGCCGGAGAACGCGGCCGGCGGCAACGTCGGCCAGGTGCAGCTGCGCGAGGGCGCCTACCTCACCGCCTACACCTGCGGCTCGCCCGCCAGGATCTACCAGCGCGGCCAGCTCGGCAGCGGCTCGGCGCCGCGCACCGACCCGACCCTGCTGGCCACCGACCTGGCCCGGCTGGCCGCGGCGAACTACTACACGCCGCCGGGCAGCACCACCGAGCCGATGATCACCGTGGGCGGACCGGAACCCGTGCAGCGCACCCTGGCCAACGGCTCCTCGGTGAGCGGCGTGCAGGTGGAGGCGATCGCGAACCAGCAGGCCGATCCGTGCCTTGCCGGTCAGGGTGAGGTGCTGGTCCTGGTGCTCGCGTTGGCCGACCGGGACGCCGTGCTGGTGGTCGACGGCGACACCCAGGGCGGCCCGGCCACACCACCGCCTGCCACCACCGACGCGCTCCAGGCGATCCTCGACACAGCCATGCCGACCGATCTGTGAGGGCTGCCAGGATGGGCGCGTGGCCGACAACGCGATCCGCGCACTCGTCTTCTGGGACATCGACCTCACGCTCCTCGACCTGCGCCGGATCGGCGCGAGCTGGTTCCGCGCCGCACTGGCCGAGGTGACCGGCGCGCAGGACGTGGAGATCCCGTCCTTCGCCGGCCGCACCGATCGCTGGATCACCGCGGAGATGCTGCGTCGGATCGGCCGGGACGCGACGGACGCCGAGATCCAGCGCGTGCAGCTGGCCGTGCTCGACATCGCGGCCGAGCACCGAGCCGAGATCGCCGAGGTCGGCGTGGAACTGCCGGGTGTGAGTGCCGCGCTGCGCGCGATCGCGGACCTGCCGGACGTGGCGCAGAGCCTGGTCACCGGGAACCTCGCGCCGATCGCCGAGTACAAGGTCGCCGCGTTCGGCCTTGACGCGTACCTCGACCTGGCCGTCGGCGGCTACGGCGAGGTGTCCGAGGTGCGCGCCGACCTGCTCGGTGACGCGCTGGCCAAGGCGACCGCGAAGTACGGCGAGTTCGCGCCGGACTCGGTGTTCGTCATCGGCGACACCCCGCACGACGTCGACGCGGCCCTCGCGCACAAGGCCCGCGCGATCGCGGTGGCCACCGGCCGGTACGGCGAGGAGGAGCTGCGCGAGGCCGGTGCGCACACCGTGCTGCCCGACCTCGCCGACACCGAAGCGGTGCTCGCCCTGCTCAGGAGTTGACCAGCGCCACCAGGTGCGCGACGACCTGCTCACGCGGCACGTCCGCGCGCTCGCCACTGGCCCGGTCCTTCACCTCGACGACGCCATTGGCCAGGCCACGCCCGACCACGACGATGGTCGGCACGCCGATCAGCTCCGCGTCCGCGAACTTCACGCCGGGGCTGACCGTGCGGTCGTCGAGCAGCACCGTGACGCCCGCCGCGTCCAGTTCGGCCGCGATCTCCTCGGCCCCCGAGCGCACCGCGTCGTCCTTGCCGGCGATCACCAGGTGCACGTCGGCAGGCGCGACCGCGCGCGGCCAGATCAGGCCGCGGTCGTCGTTGGACTGCTCGGCGAGCACGGCGACGAGGCGGGACACGCCGACGCCGTAGGAGCCCATGGTGATCCGGATCGGCTTGCTGTCCGGACCGAGCGCGTCCACGTTGAACGCGTTGGTGTACTTGCGGCCCAGCTGGAAGATGTGCCCGATCTCGATGCCGCGCGCCAGGTACAGCGTGCCCTTGCCGTCCGGCGACGCGTCGCCCTCGCGTACCTCGGCGGCCTCGATCGTGCCGTCCGGGGTGAAGTCGCGGCCGACGACCAGGTCGACGACATGGTGGTCGGCCTTGTCCGCGCCGGTCACCCAGGCGGTGCCGGTGACCACGCGCGGGTCGACCAGGTAGCGCACGCCGTTCGCGGCCAGCGCGCTCGGCCCGATGTAGCCCTTGACCAGGAAGCTGTTGGCGGCGAAGTCCGCCTCCTCCAGCAGCGCGACCTCGGCCGGCTCCAGCGCCGCCTCCAGCCGCTTCATGTCGACCTCGCGGTCACCCGGCACGCCCACGGCCAGCGGCGTCCAGTCCTTCTCGCCGGGCGCGCGCGTCTTGAGCAGCACGTTCTTCAGCGTGTCGGCCGCGGTGAACGTCCGGCCGAGATCGGCGTTGTTCAGGAAGGCGACCAGGCTCTCGATGGTCGGCGTGTTCGGCGTGTGGTGCACCGAGGCGTCCGGCTTGTCCGAAGTGGACAGAGCGGCGGGCGCCGGGGTGAGGACCGCTTCCACGTTCGCCGCGTAGTCGGACTCGGTGCTGCGCACGAAGGTGTCCTCGCCGTGCTCGGCGACGGCCAGGAACTCCTCGGACGCGGACCCGCCCATCGCGCCGGACATCGCCGAGACGATCACGTAGTCCAGGCCGAGCCGGTCGAAGATCTTGATGTAGGCGTCGCGGTGCGCCCGGTAGGAGGTGGCCAGGCCCTCGTCGTCGAGGTCGAAGGAGTAGGAGTCCTTCATCAGGAACTCGCGCCCGCGCAGGATGCCCGCGCGCGGCCGCGCCTCGTCGCGGTACTTGGTCTGCACCTGGTAGAGGATGACCGGGAAGTCCTTGTAGGAGCTGTACTCGCCCTTCACCATGAGCGCGAACAGTTCCTCGTGGGTCGGGCCGAGCAGGTAGTCGGCGCCCTTGCGGTCCTTGAGCCGGAACAGGTTCGGGCCGTACTCGGTCCAGCGACCGGTCGCCTCGTAGGGCTCGCGGGGCAGTAGCGCGGGGAACTGGATCTCCTGCGCGCCGATCGCGTCCATCTCCTCGCGCACGACGCGCTCGACGTTTCGCAGCACGCGCAGGCCGAGCGGCAGCCAGGAGAACCCGCCGGGCGCGACGCGACGGACATAACCGGCGCGGACCAGCAGCTTGTGGCTGGGAACCTCCGCGTCGGCCGGGTCCTCGCGCAGGGTGCGCAGGAACAGCGACGACATCCTGGTGATCACGGCAAATCGCTCCTTGGCCCGGAAAGCACTAGCGAAAGGGTAGCCACCAGGAGATGACCAGCTCGAACGGGTTAGCCCCGGCCGATTAACCTCGTCGGCGTGCTGGTGTTGTTGCCTCCCTCGGAGACCAAGGCAGAAGGCGGCGACGGCGCGCCGCTGGAACTGGCCGCGCTGTCCTTCCCCGAGCTGACGCCGGTCCGCGCCAAGGTCGCCGACGCGCTCGTGGAGCTGGCCAACGACGTGCCGGCCAGCCTCGCCGCGCTCGGCCTGTCCGTGCGGCAGGAGGCCGAGGTCGCCCGCAACCGCGCGCTGCACACCTCGCCGACCATGCCGGCGCTGCGCCGCTACACCGGCGTGCTCTACGACAACCTCGACGTCGCCTCGCTCACCCGGGCCCGCTGGCAGCGCGCCGCCGAGCGGCTGGCCGTGGTGTCCGCGCTGTTCGGCCTGGTCCGCGCGACCGACCCGATCCCGGCCTACCGCTGCTCGGGCGGCAGCACTCTGCCCGCGCTCGGTCCGCTGCCCGCGATCTGGCGGCCGGCCATGGAGCCCGTGTTGCAGGAGGTCGACGAGCTGATCGTCGACCTCCGCTCCGGCAGCTACGTGGCGCTGGCCAAACTGCCCGGCGCGATCATCGTCAAGGTCGTCACCGAGGGACCGGGCGGCAAGCGGCTGACCGTGAGCCACTTCAACAAGGCGGCCAAGGGCAGGCTGGCCCGCGTGCTCGCCACCGCGCCCACCGCGCCGGACTCGGTGCGCAGGCTGCTCACCGTCGCCAACAAGGCCGGTATCCGGCTGGAACAGACCGGCGAGCGCCAACTGGAACTCGTCACCGAATAAATCGGTTGCAGGCCGCGGGCGGCGGTTGGCATTCTTCGCGGGCAGGTTGCCCCGTTGAGGACTGGGAAGGAGGGGTCAGTGATGGCACACGTCATTGCCCTGGACGCGGTTCGCACCCGTCCACTCGCCCCTCTCGGTGGTCTGTCGCGCTGATTCGCGCGCTCCCGGGTCGGGCGATCACCGCCTGAACCGAGGAGCACACCACCAGTGCGCAAGCAGCACCGCAAGTTCCGTCTCAACGTCGATACCCACGACGACACCGACAGCTATCTCGACGACGCGTACGCCGACTACGCGATGGTCACCCGTGCCCGCATCCGCAAGGGGGACGGCGAGGCCGCCCCGGACCGGCGCGGCAGGCTCACCGAGGCCGAACGCGACCGGATCGCCCTGCTCCGCGAGGAGGACCAGAGCGCGGCACACGGCCCGACCGTCGGCGACCGCTGGTCGAGCTGGGAACGGGCCGAGCACGGCCCCGAGCCGAGGCCGGACTGGGTGATCACCGATCTGGTCGCCGAGGACACCGAACTCGGCGTGCTCAAGACCGGCAAGGAAGCCGACGTCCACCTGATCAGCCGCGAGGTGCCGGGGACGCAGCGGTCCACCCTGCTCGCGGCCAAGCGGTACCGCAGCAGCGACCACCGCCAGTTCCACCGGGACGCGCAGTACCTGGAGGGCCGCCGGATGCGCCGGTCCCGCGAGAACCGCGCCATCGCGGGTCGGACCTCCTTCGGTCGCAATCTCATCGCCGAACAGTGGGCGGTCGCGGAGTTCGCCGCGCTCGGCCACCTCTGGTCGGCCGGCCTGCCGGTGCCGTACCCGGTGCAGCGCGACGGCACCGAGATCCTGCTGGAGTTCTTCGGCTCCGCCGACGGCAGCGCGGCACCGCGCCTTGTCGACACCCGACTGGACTTCGACGAGCTGGAGTCGGTCTGGCACGAGTTGCTGACCGCGTTGGCCGCGCTTGCCGCCCAGGGGTACACGCACGGTGACCTCTCCGCCTACAACGTCCTCCTGCACGAGGGCGAGCCGGTGCTGATCGACCTGCCACAGCTGGTCGACCTCGCGGCGAATCCGCAGGGTGTGGGCATGCTGCGGCGCGACGTGCGCAACATCACCGACTGGTTCATCCGCTGCGGTCTGCCCCGTGACCGGGTCGATCCCGACGCGGTGACCAGCATGTTGTTGGCCGAGGCCGGCCTGACCGGTGGCTGAGGAGGGCCACCCCGCGGCGTCGTCGGGGGCGCCGCGGGGGCCCACCGTGCCAGGCCGCGACCGGCCGTCCGCTAGACTCGATTACGCATCGAGATCAGCACCCGGTCGAACCGGTTCAGTTGTGACCGCCGCCAAGCTCGGCGCCGATGTAACCCGCCAGTCCATTTCGGCGCCCCAGCGCGCCGGGCTCGTCCTTGTGATCAGCGCCGCACCCGTGTGGAGCATCCCCGAGACGTGCCACGTTTCGGAGGTTTCGCATGCCCGTGCCCGCATCCATCCGCCCGGAGTACGCCCGGCGCAAGCCGCGCCGTCGGCCGACCGGCAACGGTGGCGGGTCCGACCACCCGGTGCACAACCGGACGGTCCCCAACAACTCCCCCATGCCCGAGGTCGAGGACGTCATCGAGGTCCAGACCGGCCCGATGCCCACGTTCGCCGAACTCGGCCTGCCCACTCCGGTGCTGCGCGCACTGACCGAGGCCGGCCTGGAGACTCCCTTCCCGATCCAGGCAGCGACCCTGCCGGACGCGCTGGCCGGCCGCGACGTGCTCGGTCGCGCGGCCACCGGCTCCGGCAAGACCCTGGCCTTCGGCCTGGCCCTGCTCTCCCGCCTCAACGGTGGCACGGCGGCGCCGAAGCGGCCGCGTGCCGTGGTGCTGGTACCCACCCGTGAGCTGGCCATGCAGGTCACCGACGCGCTCAGCCCGTACGCGCGGTCGCTGAACCTGTGGTGCCGCACGGTCGTCGGTGGCACCTCGTTCTCGCGCCAGGTCGACGCGCTGCGCCGCGGGGTCGATCTGCTCATCGCCACCCCCGGCCGGCTGTCCGACCACGTCCGCCAGGGCACCTGCGTGCTGTCCGACGTGAAGTTCGTCGCCCTCGACGAGGCCGACCAGATGGCCGACATGGGCTTCCTGCCGCAGGTGCGGGAAATCCTCGACCTCACCGACCCGAACGGTCAGCGGCTGCTGTTCTCCGCGACCCTCGACGGCGACGTGAACACCCTGGTGCGCAAGTACCTGACCAACCCGGTGACCCACTCCGTCGCGCCCGCCAGTGCGAGCGTGGACACCATGGACCACCACCTGCTGTTCGTCTCGGCAGAAGAGAAGATGGACGTGATCGCGGA